>JAXMHE010000009.1:0-120814 GCA_046346945.1 Turneriella sp. | reverse complement strand
TTATCATACCCGGTCGCATGGCGCTGTTGGGTGACCTGTTTGAAAAAGAACACATTCCGCGCGAAAGCATGAAGATACAGATTATGATCATGGTGGGTTTTGGCTTGGCGCCATTTGTCGTCGGCTTTCTGCGCAAATATTTCGAATGGTATATCGTCTTTGCTGCGATCGCAACGATGTATGCTTTTGCCACGACGCTCTTGATTCCGCTGCGCACCCGCCCGAAGCCGCACCACCCGGCAGAGTCGGCGTGGCACAGCCTCAAAGCGGGTTTGCGCTATGTGCGCGGCCAGCCGCTGCTGATCTCATTACTCGCAGCGACCTTTGTGGGCCTGTTTCTCGTCGGCCCACTACAGGTGCTGCTACCCGAATTCTCGAAGACAAAACTGCACCTCGATGAAGCGCAGCGCGGTGCGCTGATGACAGTCCTCGGTGTGGGGCTTTTGATCGGCGGCGGTCTGGCTCAATTTCTGTCCCATGCTTTGCCGCGCGGATTGATGATTATTCTCGGCGCTGTGGCGTCGGGCATATCGATGCTACTCATACCGCAGTTTCAAACTGCAACACCGGTCGCCATCTCTCTGGGCGCATCTGGCATCTTCGGCGGATTGATGAGCACATTGTTACCGGCCGCGATCCAACAAGGTACCGTTGACCATGCGCGCGGCCGGGTGATGAGCATCTACAATATTATTTTCCAGACGTCGGTCGCGGTCGCGGCAGTTGGCCTCTCGCATTTGTCTAAATACACGAACCCCGGTTTTGCCTTTCAGGTAGGAGGATGGTTTATTGTGACAGGGGCGTTCGCGTGCTTGTTGCTCAAACCCCTGCGCAATCTGAAATAGTGTGGTGAGCGAAACTCACCACAAATTTCATAATTTCCCGGCCAACGGGTGATTCATCTTATTCAGCTCGGCAATGATATAACTGCGAGTGCTTTGCGGCCAGGCTTTTGACAGGCGAATGATCTTGGCCTCGTCTTTCATGTGTATGCCCACCTGCAAAATAGCATTGTCGTTGTTGATCTTGAGCATGACATTCTTCAGCTGGTTTTCGTTAAGTAAGTCGGCCAGTTCACCCAGTTTCATGAAAAACGAACGTTTGACCATCTCGCGCACGACGTTCACGATAATGTCTACATCCATACAATCGCCGATGCGCGCCGTCACTTTGGGATCGCCGTTCACGGCAACTTCACCCATGTAGTCAACGCGCAGCGACTTGCCGATTTTCGCAGCGGCTTTGGGATCCATGTATTCGCAGACCTGTGCGACGATATACGGTGTGAAATAATCGTGCGCGAGCTTCGCAATGATAAAATTCGGAATGAAGCTCGTGGAAACCGCGATGGCTTTGAACACGGGACGCTGGTTTTCGTCGAGCCGCTTCATGTAGGTTTGCAGGTCGGTCTGCAATTGCTGCAGGTGTTTTTCAGGCAATTCTACGAGGTATGCCATGCTCGTTTCAGAAACAAGCATCTCCTTAATGTTTTCTGCGATGTCTTCTTTGGTCATAATAGCTCCGTAAGGTTTTGTCAGGGGAAGGAAATAAAGATGAACAAAACGTCAAGATTAAAGATTAGAGTCGGTTTCACTGACGCGGTATTTGGTAAGCGCTCGACAGGGCCAATATGCCGCCGATAAACGCACATGGATCTGCTCCATTTGCGCCGCCGGCTACTCTCTGCGATCTTGCCGGTAGGGTTGTTTGTTGTTTTCTGTAAGACTTCGATAGTGCCGGTCGCCTATTCGAACGAGGAAATCCGCATCGACTTCGGTGGCCCGTTCGCAGTACGCGAAAGACCCGGCACGACACAATATGGGCAGCATCTGCCGCAACCGGTCACCACGGTGGATTTCTGTGTCTGGCAACCGCAGCCGCCCGAAGTGCAGCAGGTGATGCGGCCCGAACGGGGATATCTCTGCGAGCTGCATATTCTGCCCCCTGCGACCGAAGCAGAGACTTTAGGGGCAATCGAGAAGGCATTCGCTAAAGATAAGCGCAAACATGGAAGCAACAAGGGCCTTGAGGCCGTAACGCTGGGGAAACACCGAGTTATCCGCTGGCGTTGGCAGGCCGGCAAAAGCCGGCTCGATCATTTTCTGTTGATCGGTAAGGATTTTAACTATCTCTTTGTGTCGTCGCCCTATGGCAGCAATGGAACCCTTGAGGCCATATTGACTCGAGTGAAATTTCGCGAATCCGCGCGAAACTGACCGAAGAGACAAATAGCCCCGGCTATTTGACTTTCTGTATTACCTTTGGGGCTTCACCCGTAATCTCAAAGCGGATTTTTCCCTTCGACAGCGGTTGTAACGTGACGTTGGGGGCTTCCTGGCATTTGAGGTTCAGAGCATCGCCCGTTTTTTCCACTTGGACCACCTGCGCGCAACCGCCGTCACTTTCTGACCAGACAGAGTTGGCGCTGACGTAAAACTCCCGCGGTTCGCAACTCTTGAAGCCTTCGGGGCAATACTTTCCCCAGAATGATTTGGGAATTGCAGAGAGAGTTTTTGTGGTAACAATTTTCTCGGCGGCTGCCAATGAAGGCATGGCGATGAGCGCCACCGCCGTTGCGATTCCAAGAATAAATTTACTGAAAGTTTTCATGGAACCATGAGTTTGCTGGCTTGCTGCATCGTCAATCCCATCCGATCGCTCCTAACTTTCTGCAGCAGCTGCTTACGCAAGCTCGGCAAACGGCAGAGGTGCTCCGAAGAGGTATCCCTGTGAAAATTGGATCCCAAGCTCTTCGACCTTTTTCTGAACAGGGTCTGAATGCACGAATTCCGCAACCACCTGAGCTCCCAGATCGAGCGCCAGTAACGTGATCATGTTCGTAATCTTGTAACTGGTTTCATCTGTATCAAGGTTCTTGATAAAAGTACCATCGATTTTGATAAAATCGGGTTTGATAATGAATAGTTTGTGAAAGTTGGAATAGTGGATACCAAAATCATCGAGCGCGATCTTGAACCCATGTGCCTTTAGCTCATTGATGCATTGGACAAATTGGTTGCCGGATTCGGTATCGATGGATTCGAGCAACTCAAGCGTAATGCGCCGTGGATCGACTTTATGCTTGTTACAGGTAAACATCAGGGATCTGACGAGCCCCGGGTCTGTCAGATCCTGTTCGTGCAGGTTGAAAGATATTTCCTGTGGCAGAGCCGAGAACAGTGCAAGGCCCTGGTCGAAAAGTATTCGCCTGATCTCCACCATTCGGGAAGAATCTTCGGCGCTCCCGAGAAACTTTGCCGGCCCGATGACGTTACCGTTATCCAGCATTCGCACGAGGCATTCGTATTTGTTGATGCTCTTGCTGGTATTGCAGCGAATGGGTTGAAAGTAGGGCAAGAATCCCTTGTGAGCGATTGCCGCTGCAACTTTCCCTGACCAGAAAATATTTTCCTGATATCGTTGCTCGTGATCCCAGTCTTCGTGGTATGTCTCGCTGCGGCCTTTGCCTTTTTTCCGGGCCATATCGAGGGCAATTGTTAAATTCTGTAACGCCCGATCGACGGGTGTTTTTCTACTGCCGAGCGCGAGGTGTCCCATGTTGACATTCACGTTGACGTAGATGTGCTTTTCGCCGTGCGCGAGTTCCAGTGCGCCCACTGTGAGAACCGTCAGGTAAGGATCGGCGAGGTTCTCGCCGGTCATACCCTCGCTGAAGTCAATGATAGTGAACTCATCCGTGGCTGAGCGATACAGCTTTTGGCCTGCAAGGGTTGAAAGGCCCTTGATAATTTCTGAAACTTCCCGAATTACGGCATCACCGATTTCCATTCCATAGGCAAGATTGATCTTGCGGAAATCGCAGATGTTTATGACAAGCAAATTGGTAGGCTGCAATCCCTTGTCCTCGCCGGAAAAATATGCACCGAGATCCTGGTAAAGTTTGTTTCGGTTGCCGAGTCCAGTCGTGGCATCCATGATGCTTTGCAGGTGAAGCGAATCAATCTGTTCACGCACAGCCTGGTTGAGCATCTCGTTGCGCTGTTGCAGGTCAACCTGCATCCGGACGAGTTGATAGAATATTTCAACCTTAGCGCGCAGCTCCTGGTGGTCAAACGGCTTCAAAATAAAATCATCGGCTCCCAGGCCGTACGCGCTCAACCGTTCGTCCAGGGTCTTTGAAGCGGAGATAAAGATTACCCTGGCCTGTTCGGCGACCCCGCGTTCTTTCATTAGTCTTACGGACGCAAAGCCATCCTGAACAGGCATGTTAACATCAATAAGAATAAGGTGTGGCTTGAAATCGGCCGCAAGTTCAACTCCATGCGGGCCATCCTGCGTGCTCTGGACGGTGTACGATGTGCCGAGCAGCGCCTGAGTAACTTCAATGTGCAGCTCATCGTCGTCCATGACGAGAATTCTGAAATCAGCGCGTTCTAGCATATTCGTTTGTTCACTATCCTGGCACGGCGCGGGTTTTCCAGACTGAAAATTGCGATCAGAACTGGAAATAAATAAATACTTTCGCTTGAGCTATGCGCATTCGCTGTTACAACGTGAATACTTGACCGGCTGAGTGGCCGAACCTACACGCGGTGCATGAAGCAGTTTATCTTATCTATTCTCATTATTGCGCTCGCGCAGGCCTGTAAAACTTACGACATCTACGAAGCCGCAGGTTCGGGAAGAGTCGATGAACTCCGGAAAATGCTCGCCGCCGGGCAAGACGTCAATTCGCGCGATTACAAAGGTAGAACACCGCTCATTGTCGCCGCTTCGCGACAGTATCCTGAATCGGTGCAGTTTCTGATCAGCGCCAAAGCCGACGTCAATGCAAAAGATAACAAGGGCGAGACCGCGCTGATGAAGGCTGCGCGCATGTGTGAAACGTCGAGCTTTCCGCAATCATCAGACGAAGGCGTGCGTATCATGTTCATGTTAATCGAGGCAAAAGCAGATCTGAACGCGAAAGACAAGAACGGCGAAACGGCGCTGATGAAAGCCGCAGAACAGGATAAGAAAGGCTGTGCGCAAGCATTGTTCCACGGCAATGTCGATGTGAATGCCACAAACAACGCGGGGCAGACCGCCCTGCACATCGCCGAATCGCGCCATGCCTCAGACGTGATAAACTTGCTGCGCAAGATGACCGACCGCGAAGCGCGGCGCAAAGAGCAACAGCGGCAGCAGCAACTGCTCGAAGAGCAGATGCGCATCGAGCACGAGCGCGAAAAACAGGAAGAAGAAAAAGCTGCCGCAGAAAAGGCCGAGGCTGATAAAGCAGAAGCAGCCAAAGCCGAGGCGGCGAAAGCAGATCCAGGAAAAAAAGAACCAGCGAAAGTCGAACCTCCGAAAGCAGAAGCAGCAAAACCCGAACCCGTAAAGACAAAATGAAGCACACGACAAAATTTTTCCTCATCTTGTTCTGCGTAACAGGAATGAGCCTGTCAGCAGACTTAATCAAGAAGACTCCGTATACGCATGGCGAGTCAAAGACGCTGCTGTTCAAAAATTCCACGAAAGGCAACGCATCTTGTCAGGGGCCGGGTTGCATGTGCAACATTGATTTTTCTTATGTCGTCGAGGGCTCCGATACGATACGCGTCACCAAAGTGGAAAAATCTAAGGACGGTGATGTAGGCTATTGCCCGATTTCGCTATTGGAAAGCCCCTGCACAATCAAAATCGACGGCAGTGAGAAAATCTATAATAACCAGATAGTCTGCGGTGAAGAAGTGTACACCAACAAGGCACCTTCTATCGCAAAGAATTCACAAACGGAAATTGACTCCGTGCCCTTGGTATTTTTGAATCGGGCGAGCGCTTACACAACCACGGTCGTAAAATTTCGCCAGGCGCCTGACGCGACCTCTCAGGCAGGAAAATGCTATAGCGACGCCGGGCCACCTGTAGAAGTTTTGCAGAAGAACGACGGCGTTGCCGTTTATGGGCGCACAGTAGAAAAGATGAAAGTGGGAAATTGGAATAATTATTGGTATTTCGTAGACGCAGGCCCAAATTGTACTTTTGGAGAACCGCAGAAGAGCTTGCCATACGGCGGCGTTTGGGTCTTTGGCGAATTTATCAAAATGAAGAATTAGCAATTTTCCGGGTCGTTTGGCCCAATCGCTCGAAACGGGCTTTACAATATGACCATATGTTCATATCAGGATTGGTGCAGGCAAAAACCACTCGCGAAAAGATTATCGATGATTGCCTCGCGCTCATCTGGCGCAATGGCGTGAACGGTACCAGCATGTCTGATATCGCCGAAAAAGCGGCAATCCTCAAGGGCTCGTTTTACAATTACTTCAAAAGCAAAGAGGAGTTTGTCGGCGCGGTGCTCGATTCGTACGCGGCAAAATGGGAAACCAATGTCCTCGCGATTTTTCGCGAAAAGAAACAGAATACCCGCGCACAATTCCATAACTACTTTGCGAAGATGAAAGAGATGGCGTCGTCCATGCACTACACGCAGGGTTCGCTCGTCGGCAATTTCGCGCAGGAACTTTCCGGAGTCAGTGAAAAATTCGCCGCACAGACCGAAAAAGTTTTCCGGCGCATGCAATCCTACCTGGCTGAGGCGCTGAAAGACGCACAGGCAAACGGGGCTCTCGCGAAAAACGAAGACCCCGAAATGCTCGCGGAGATAATTTTGAACAGCACCGAAGGTGCGATCCTGCGCGCGAAAACGTCGCGCAGCACGCGACCAATTGAAATACTCGAACAGTTTTTCATGCAAAAACTGGCGATGGCATAACCAGCTATGGAAAAACACAGCTCACAGTTGCCTGCTATGGAGTTTCGGAGCTGGGAAATGAATGAGTGGTCATTTATTATACGTAAGCTATTTGCGGCGAAGCCGCAGATAGCTTACGCACCAAAAAGGAGAAAAAAATGAAACCAAAACACTATCTCGTCGTCGGCGCATCGAGCGTCGCCGGCCAAAAGGCGATTGAAGCGATAAAGCTGAAAGATCCCGACGCGCGCATCACGCTGACGACTTCCAAATCAGCCGCTGCAGAACCGACCGGCAATTTCATCACTGGCGTCGACCTCGCAAAACCAGAAACGATCCGCAACATCAAACCTGCGCTCACTGCCCCGGTCGATGTACTCGTCTTCTGCCCGGCATTTGGCATGGTGGGATATCCCGCAGAACTTGCGCCGATCGCCGACGTCGAAGCCTGTTTCGATTTCTCCGTGCGCCCGGTGTTGTCGTTGATCGACGAACTTAACCCCGGTCTCACGATCGGCTTTTCAAGCTACTACTGGCTGCGTTCGCTCGAGATCGCTTATGGTTCGATGGCATTCGCCAAGTATGCGCTCGAAAAACTCGCAGTCGAAAATCCGAACCACATTCGCATTGTGCGTGCCGGGTTGTTCCCATCGAAATCGCTGCGCGGCATCTGCCTGCTGATTCAGCGCGGCGTGCAGAAAGAAAACTTCCCGGGCTCGACGCAGCTCAAGACCGATTGGAAGGCTTCGGGCCTCAGTTTCAGCGATTACTTCACGCAGTTTGCGCACGGTTATGAAAAGTCGGATCTAGCCCAGTACTTCACAGCGCCTTACCGCGGCACCGAAGACAAAGACCTCGTCCGGGCGATCGGCGCTGCGCTTGAACCCAATGCCAAGGGCATTATCAACGTCGTTGGTGATTCAATGTGGCAAGAAGACGAGCTGAGCAACGTGCCTGAATTTATGGTGCGCAACCAGCAGGCCTTCCGCCTCGCGGAAAGCTTTGATATTCGCCACGCAAATATCGCTTAATACTCTCTCTTAGCCCGGGCCTTAACGCCCGGGCTAACAGAAGCTCAATTTCATTGACAGTACTGGCGGTGCGCAGACGTTCACGCCATGGAACTCAAAATATTTCTCATCACTTTTGGCCTGTTAATCCTCTTTCTGGGCTTCAAGGTCATTAATCAATATGAGCAGGGGCTGGTTTTCACGCTCGGCAAGTTCACCGGCAACAAGCAACCGGGATTAAGGTTCGTCATCCCTATATTGCAGCGCATGGTGCGCGTGGACATGCGCATCCGCACGCTGGATGTCATGAAGCAACAGATCATGACGAAAGACAACGTGCCCGTGCATGTCAATGCCGCCATATTTTTCAAAGTGGAAAACCCCGAGCAGGCGATCATCAAAGTGCAGGACTACGCTTACGCCATTACACAATATGGCCAGACAGCCTTGCGCGATATTATCGGTGGCAAAACTCTTGATACGCTGCTTGTCGAGCGTCAGGAAATCGGCGATGCGATCAAAAAGTTGGTAGATAACGAAACCGAGGGTTGGGGCCTTGACGTTAAGGCGATCAAGATTCAGGATATCGAAGTACCCGATGATCTGAAACGCATCATGAGCCGACAGGCTGCCGCAGAGCGGGAAAAACGCGCGAACATCATCAAGAGCGAGGGCGATAAAGAAGCAGCCAAAAACCTCGCTGATGCGGCAAAAATGATGGAACGCTCAAAAGGTGCGATGCAGCTGCGCACGCTGCAGACGCTGGATGGGTTGGGGCCGACTGCGTCGAACACGGTAGTGCTGGCGCTGCCCGTCGAAGTGCTCGAGTGGTTTAAGAAGGGGCGTTAACCGAAACCCTTCCTGGCCTTTGGCCGGTAGTTATGGAAATCCATGGCAGTTCAGGAACGTCTTAAATTTGGCTTGCCGACCGTCTAAGACGACATATAAGGATAGAGAACAGTGAATAGTTGTTCTCCACAAATTATGTCACATTACCGACCAACCCTCCGCCCTGCAAAGCTTCTCGCTTTTGCGCTCACTGCCCTGGCAATAAACTGTGCCCGCCTCGGCGAGGCCGCGGTCACGATGAGCGAGCAGAATTTGCTGCCCGCACAGCAGGTGGTGCCCGGTGTGACAAAGCCCGGCATGGGCACTTCAGGGGGGCCCGCAAGCTGGGACTTTTGGGTGAAAAGCCGCACGGCAGCCAGTGATGCGATGCTCGGGAGTTTTGCGCCGTTTTATAAACTTACCGCCGACCGTCTTGCTGTTTCAACCAATTTTGTCTTATACCGCGATGCCACAACATCAACGATGTCACCACTGCAGGCATCGAGCGTGCTCGCGATCATGGAAACAGCGTATGCGAATCTCAAAAGCGTATACGGTGCGGGCGAACATCCTTATGCAAATAACGGCGCTCGTATCGTAATCCTGGTGTATGACATTCTCGACGACTATGGTACCACTGGTAACTATGTCGGTGGCTACTTTTCACCCAGAGATCTTTACTCAACCGACTTTACGCAGAAGCTCTACACTGACCCGGTCGCTCTGCAACAGTACTCGAATTACATCGGTCAGCTCGGCGGCTATAGCAATGAGATGAGCATTATCAACTATGACCTGAATCCAGGTTATTCAGGAAACCCCTCGCAGGTAAATGACATCGTCATACACGAGTTATCTCACTTGTTTACATATAGCAAGCGTGTTGTGAAACAACGGCTTTTGAATCACGACCTGTGGATTGCGGAAGGTATTGCGGAAAATGCTCCGCATCAGACGATACAGACTGCGAGCGTCGAACAGTTGCGACTAACACAGCTTGCTTCGCCTTCGACGATCGCCTATTATCAAAATGCGCCACAACTTACAGATTTTATCACATGGGCACCGAAGGTCGTTGGTTATCTACAAAGCAACCTTTTCTTCAATTATTTCCGGCATCGAGTCGAAATGCAAGCAGCTAGCTGTACAGCGGCAGCGGACTTTCATTGCAGCGGCGCGATGCTGGCTGAGTTAATGACGACCCAAGATCAGACCATTGCGGGTATCGATACGCTTATTCAAAAATATATTCCAGGTTCAACTTTCGCCAGTTTTTACAATGACTTCGTCATCACGCATTATCTGATGCTGCTAGGAATTCCGATAGACGCGACGAACGGCTGGAACAACGGCCCGGCCTCACAGTTGAACTACAGCATGGACAACGTGCAAATTGGTAATTCAGCTTCCACGGTGAATGGTACCACTGTTAAATCCAAATACCCGAATGTTATTCCTTATAACTTCGAGGCGCCTAAATGCGCTGATGGTACCTATGGGCTAAAACCTAACTCTTATATGATTTTCCGGTATATGCATGATGGTAGTGATAAGCTAACCAGCGATATTGCAGGTACTGGCGCAGAGCAAGGCGAGTTACCTTTGAAATACATAATAAACCTGCGCACAGAAAATTCTTTGGCATCAGGCAGTCCGCCATCAACAATTCTGTTAAGATCGTACAATGCGGGTGATACACTGCCGTTTGCGAGCTTGGGCACGAGTTATACCTGGGTGGCTGATGGCATCAATAACGACTATATCCAGATAATTGTACTCAATCCGAATAAGAGCGGCAGCTGTAGGCAAGTAGATAATACACTTATTCGAAAGCGGAACCATAGCAAGTGGATCGGTGCGAATTCATTTGGCACACAACCGACTCCTGATTTCGAATGGCAAGCCGGTACCGGGGCTACATGGGGAAATAATCAGAACGGTGTATATTATCGACCGGGTGGTATCGCTGCCTCTGCATCCGGATATCCAAACAATTTTCTTTTCGTTCTGGACTATAATAATCAGAGTTTACAAAAAATCAATATGGATACTGGGGCGGCCCTCGGGAGAGTTGGCAGTACTTCAGCCTCTTGCCCGACTACAGGAACTGGCTGGGATACCCTGACAAACCGTTACATAAACGGTTATTGCGCAAATAACTTTGATGCGCCCCAGGGTGTGCATACAGATATTGTGGCACCGCGAAATGCTGCCACAACAAGCGGAAGTATTTCCGTTACGGGGTTGAGTTCGACGACAGATTTAGCAGTCGGGCACTGCGTCAGTGGTGCTAACGTTGCCGTTGGCACCAAGATCGCTTCCATAGTCGACGGAAGCAGTATCACTTTGGATCAGAATGCGGGTGCTACGGGAACGGCCTCTCTGACTTTTGGCTGTATTTATGTTGCAGACTCAAACAATCGTCGCCTGGTGCAATATGATTCGGCGGGCAATTTTGTAGCCTGGCTCGGAAATTCAGGCGCAGGTAATGACGTTTGGCAGGTGGCCGGAACTGTTGTCAGTGGAGTGACGCTTGATAGTAATAACTATATTGCCTCGCAAAGTGATAACCCAAAAATGTTTGTGGTTCCATGGTCGATAACCAGCGACAACACTTACTTATATGTTCTGGACTATGGTGGTCGGCGCATCTTGCGCCGAAACAAAGCAACGGGAGCTTTCGTCGATTTTGCGGGCAACGGCTATAATGGTTGGAGTACAACAAGTCCCATTCCAAGCAATTCATTTGGCAGCTCTGCAGGATACTTGCGCGAACCGCGTGGTATTGTTCTTACAGGTGGAAATCTGTACGTTGCGGATGAACTCAATAACCGCATTGTTCGCATCAATTCGTCGGGCGTCTGGACCGCATGGCTCGGTAACGGTGTTGATGGCTGGCAAATGGTATTCCCTGCCGCTGGTACGACGGGGTCTTCCGTGATCACGGATTTTCGCAAACCAGCTGCATTGGGTACGGATGGTACCTACTTATATGTGGCGGACACAGGAAATAACCGCATCAGCCGTTGGAATATTGCCACAGGGAATTTCAGTGGTTGGATTGGCCATGGCCGTATTGGTTGGGAAATGACGGCTTCAGCGCCGACGACAGATCCCTACGCTGGCTTTTCCTATTACCCGGCGGATTACTACGCTGAACCGCAGGGCGTTGCCGTTGTGACGCAAACGCAGAAAGGAACCCGAAATGATTATTTATATATCACCTCTGTCTACAATGGTCGCGTTACCCGAATTAATTTAAGTTGTGTACAGAATCCGAGTGGCAGCGGTTGTGATGCCACCTATACATTTCCGTGATGCACGAGTTTTCAATCTCGTTGACAAGGCGCGCCGACTTGCAAGGCAAGCGAATGTGTTGCAGCGTCACTGTGCAATCGGCGGCGACCGAGTTCTGAAAGGCGATGGCATCTGAGTTTTTTGGCGGATTTTTCCAGTTCATGCACCGGCAGCGCTGGGCGTTGTTTCTGTGGCTTTCTGCACTGATACACCTGTCTTTTTTTACGCACCTGGTCATTAAAGGCACACTCGCCAAAGACCTTGAGATCTGCAATCAGCCGATGATACAGCTTTCGGCGCAGGTTGTGCCGCCGAAACAAGGGCAGCCCGGTGAAGAGGGCAGTCCAGACGAGAGTGGCGGTTTTGAACACGGGCCGATGGCCGACTCGGGCAAAAGCGGCAAGGGCGACTTTGCCGAAGAGTTCGGTATTCCCGGCGGCAAATGGAAAGAACAGCTCGAACGCACCGAAGAAGGCGAGCAGCTGAATGAAAACTTCGGCACCAAAGATGACGGCGCACAGGTTAACCAGAGCGTTCCCGAAGAATACCGCAAGCGCAAGCGCGATTACCGCAACATTATAGCCAAAGATATTTTTCCCACTCTGAAAACCATTGAGAAGCCGTTTCGTGACGAAATAAAAGAAGCTCCGCAGGAACTCGAACGCATGGAAGAGCGCAACGAGGTCATCGAGAATTACCGGCTGTGGCGCGAAGGGAAGGCAATCCCCCACAGAAAGAGATCGAAGGTGGTGATCAACCGGCCGAACCAGGGCACCGCGGGCAAACTCGCTTTTGACGACGCTGCGCGCCGCAAATATTTTGATCAGACGCTTTCTGACCCAAAAGAAAAACAACTCGATCGTTTTTTGAAAGACTACGGTGCGTACGACCCCAACGACGGCGATTTGCCGCGTGCGATCCGCGACCTTTACTTTGAGAACTTGCAGCGTGTGGCATCTTCTTTCCATCCCGACATGACTTATCTCGCAATCGATTATTTTCACGAGGCGCTCAACAAAGAAGAATTCTTACGCAAGGCTCTCGACGTGGTTTCGCGTAAAAAGGGCACGAAGTATGCCACTGAAATTCTGTTCGCGATTGAAAATATCTATGAGATCCAGGGCCGTGCGCTGAAGCTGCTGTTTGAAGTGAAGCGCCATATTGACTCATTGCCCGCAAACGGACGTGATAATATACGCGTGCAGACGCTCGATAAAGTTGTGAAGCGGTACCTGCCGCTTGCGGAAAAGAAGGGCATTAAGAACGACCGCGATGCGCTGCAGCACTATTTTCTCAAACGCACCGAAATTCTCGATTACCTCGCGGAGACAACGCCAGGTGGCTACCGCGTGAAAGATGCTACATTCGCGAAAGGTCGCGTTTTCTGGGAAAGCGCCATGTCTGACCCGGGTAACCGGATGTTGGCGGGTGTGGCGAAGCGTGCAGTGGATATCTGGCGTACAATCGACGGTCTCAGTTCTGAGGGTGATTTCGTCGCTGACGACCTGTACAAGAGTATGCGCGATACTTTGACTAAGTTCAAAGTGTTCAACTCACCCGAGGGGCAGCGCATCAATATGGCGATGGCGCAGAATATGAACAAGCTGATGCAGAAAAAAACCGAACGGGAAAATCGTTTGTTATGGTCGTCGAAGTCGGCGACTGCGCAGGGTAAGCCATGACGAAAGCAGGGGTCTCATGGCAGGTCAAGGTGATTCGTGTCGCCTTTCGCATTCTGGCGCTTCTGGTCATAGATCTTGTCGTACAGATCGTCAATTTACAGATCATTGGCCTGCAAAAATATATCTCCCCCGCTTTTGTGACTCTCATGGGCATGCTGCTTGTGGTGTTGCTGTTTTATTTTCTTCTGGCTTATATTGAACAGATGACCAACGCAGTTCTCGGCTATGTCGTCGAGCTGGGCAAAACATTCAAATACCGCAAAACCGCCGTCATGCTGGTTATATTGATTCTGTATTGTTGTTCGTTTTTCGTTTATTATCGCATCTGGTTTAACAAATGGGTGGGGTTCAGCGACCTGCCAACGATGTTTTCGGGTAAGATCATTCGTTGAATTGAGTTTGCCCGCCCAAAGCAAACTCGCCCAATGGCCCATGCAGCAGAACGCTTCGACGGTGCGGAACCCGGCCGACAATTTCGAATTTTACGTCCAGACATGGAAGCCAAAGGCCATCAAGAAAGTCTTGGTAGTGCAGCACGGCTTTGGCGAGCATTCTGGCCGCTATGGCAATCTGGTCGCGGCGCTCGAAAATGAAAATACTGCGGTCTATGCGCTCGATGCGCGCGGCCACGGCAAAACGCCGGGCAAACGCGGCCATATCGACGACTTCAACCTGTATGCATCTGACCTTGCGGTACTTGTGGCAAAGGCGCGCGCAGAAAATCCTTCGTTGCCGATGATTTTGCTCGGGCATTCGATGGGCGGTCTCATTGCAACTTTGGCGGCGCTGAAACCCGAAGTGTCAAAAGAACTCAAAGGTTTAATCGTGTCGAGCGGTGCTTTTAAGCCGGCTCTCGATACCACGCAGGCGATCAAAAAAGCCGTAGGTACAATGATGGCTAAAATCGCCCCGGCGATGACGGTGCCCGCAGGCCTCGACGTCAGACTCATTTCGCGCGACGACAATGTGGTGCAGGCATACAGTAATGACCCGCTCGTGCATGGAAAAATTTCGATGAAGATGGGCGTTGATCTCTTCGCCACAGGCGAAATGCTGATTGAACAGGCAGGTAAAATTACGTTGCCCATTCTTGTCATCCACGGCGACGCCGACGGCATCGCACAGGCAGAGGGCAGCAAGGCCTTTTTCCAGGGTGTGAGCTCGCAGGACAAAACGATTAAACTGTATCCCGGTTTTTACCATGAGACGATGAACGAACCTCTGTCAGACCGCCGCCAGGTGTTGAGCGACATTGTTGGCTGGATCAACGCGCACACCTGAGCCGGTAAGTTCGGCTGCCGCTTCTGCTGAAGCTATCGTCTTTTTCGACGGCGTCTGCAATCTCTGTAACGGAGCCGTGCAGTTCATTTTGCGCCGGGAAAAAAATTCGCAATTGAAATTTGCCGCTTTGCAGAGCATAACTTTTCGGCGGCGCGCGGCGAAAATGTCAGGCGAAGTTCCTGACAGCATTATTTTTTTAGAGGCGGGCATTTTTTACACTGAGTCCGATGCTGTTCTGCACATCAGCCGCTATCTGAAACAACCGTGGCGGGTCATGGGTTACCTGGGTTATCTTATGCCGCGCTTCCTGAGAAATCCGCTCTATCGGTTTATCGCGCGCAACCGCTACCGCTGGTTTGGCAAAAAAGAAGCCTGCTATGTGCCGACGCCGGCGCTGCGCGCACGTTTTATGGAATAAAAGCCATTGTCGCCGCAGACAAGAGGCCAGAAAAAAAAGGGGGATTTATCATGGCAAAGGAATATCTCATCGCCGGTGCAACCGGTCTCGTTGGTTCTGAACTTGTTTCACAACTTCTGGCGTCTGCCGAAACCGGTAACATCTGGCTTTTGGGTCGGCGGGCCGTCGAAGCTGCAGACCAGCGCGTGAAAAATATCAGCTATGATTTTCAGGGCGAACCCAAATTTGCCGCGAAGCCAAAATCGCCGGTTGCATTCTGCACGCTGGGTACCACCATTAAACAGGCGGGCAGCCAGGAAGCATTCCGCAGGGTTGACTACGATTTTGTATTGCGCTTTGCCGAGGTCGCAAAGGCACTGGGGGCCACCTCGTTGCATGTGGTCACTGCCCACGGTGCCGCGAAGAATTCGATGATATTCTATAACAGGGTCAAAGGTGAAATCGAAGAAACTTTGCGCAATGTCGGGCTGCCCTCGGTGCATATTTACCGGCCTTCGCTTTTGATCGGTGACAGAAAAGAGCACCGAGCGGGCGAAGGTTTTGCCACTGCCGCTGCGAAAGTTATGTCGCCCTTGTTCAAATTACCCGGCCTGAGCTCTGTGCAACCGACACCGGCCAGGCACCTCGCCGCGTTCATGCTGCAAACGGCAACAAACGCGGCACCGGGGTATCACATCCATTCGAATGCCGAGATAATGGCAGGTAGCTGAAATTGGGCTAGCGTAATCGCTTTTGCGGTTTTCAGGTGTGTGAGACCGCGAGCTAACGAAGTGGAGTCGCGCGCGGCTTGTAAAGCTTGTTGTGTGAAGTCATTAACATATTACGGCGACCGAATTAGAATAACAGGAACCCGGTTAATCTGCGCCTTATCTGGCGAGAATAGCATTGACCCCATTATGCGAGATGCACCCTGCATTTCTACGTAAAGGTAGTACAGCTGACCATATTGGCCATTCTGCAGTCTGGTTCTTTTCTTCATGTCGGCAAATTTGATCGTAACAACTGCTGCTTCGTTGCGTTCGGGAGAGTCGTATACTCGAATTCCTAAAATGTCACCTTGATAAGAATAATCGGGGCAATTCTTCAGCTTCTCACCATTAGGGTTGGAATCAGAATGGCGACGTATTAAGTCTAAGAGATCCCCGGTTTTGAGCTTGCTAAAATGGCAAAGAATCTCAGCGGAATCAATAAATCTTTGCTGTGCCGCCATTTCAAATAGCGGGCCTTTGCCCATCAAAGAATTACTCTCTGCGTCATACAAATACCAGGCTCCCTGAATGAATTTGGGGTTTTGAATGGATTTGCCAACGGAATCTCTTTCTGACTTTGATTTGCAGGCTATGCCAGCCAGGCCTACTATTAGTATCAGGAGAATTGTCCGCATCACCCCTCTTATCGCCTGTTGGTGATTTAAGACAACTCCCTCTTTCCGCGCTGCTTACAGCACGGTCTTCACGAATTCGCGCAGTTTTTCATGCAGCTCAAGCGTTGCGGGAGTAAAAAGTAATGCCCCAATAATGGTCGCAAGCAGTGCGCCCGAAATTGTCGGGGCAGCCGCCTCGTGCATCGAGTCACCGACAATGTCTGCCTGCACCAGCGCTTCGAGCTGCGCTGTGTGGCGGTTGAGCTGCGCGTCTGCCTCGGCGGCATGCCGGGCACTCGACCATGCGGCGCCAGTGGTGAGCCAGCTGTTACCGTTGAGAAAACTGAAAAAACCAAAACCCACGAGATAGCCGGCAAGGCCATAGGTACCACTCAAGAGGCAGGCAGTTGCCGGTAGCGCCATAGTACCTAAGAATAGCGGCAGCACCTTGCGCGTGAGGTATTTCACGGCGATGTGCCAAAGACTCTTGAGGTCCGGTTCGACTTCTGCGGCGCTGAGACCTGACAGCTCGCGAAACTGCCGGCTGGTCTCACGCACGAGAAGCGGGCCGAGGTTGAGTACTAGTTCGTTGACGCGGGCCGACAAAAAATAAGATGCAATGGCGCCGATCAAGAGCATCGCTGTTTGCGTCAGGTGCTTAAATAGCGAGGCAGCGCCCGCCTCGCTCAGTACCTGCGCATAGACAAGAAATATCAGAATTGCCAGCGATGAAAACATAATTTTGCCGTGCAGCACATAGCTAGGTACCGACACGCTGCGCAAGTTGCGGAATTTTTCGAGCAGCTCGTTCTTTTCTCCCTTGCGCGCCGTCAGCTTCACGCGCGCAACGGCCGTTGAAGCGAGCGGCATAATGATCGCCGTTGCCTGCGCAACGGTAAACAAAGACACCATCGATGTCAGCGCGAGCGACAGCGCGAATAAGCCGTGCGTAAAGCGGTTTTCACCGCGCTCTTCAATCACACCCAGCAGGTACACGAGCGACATCATTAAGGCGATGATCAGCGCTGGTATGGCGGCGCCGCGCATGCCAGAGGCGATGCCGCGGTGGATTACCGTCGAAACGGAGCTCGCCGCTGCGGCGATCAGGCTGCGCGCTGTTTTGTGGTTTTCCGCCACAAAAACCGCAGAATAGAAATTCAGTAATAGGGCGGTAATTGAACCCAGGAAAATAATCCAGAAATATTTAATATGTGCCTGCGCCAGCACCACCAGAATGAAGTAGGTGAGAACAGCCTGGATGCTAATGGCGGCAATGTAACCGATGCGGATATTCCACAAGAAAGTTTCGGGGGATGTCTTATCGCGCACGCGCATGATAAAAAATGCCGGGATAGCGGATACGATTCCAATCGCAAAGACGATCAGCGCAATCGAGAACCGGCCTTTTACCGCGATGCGCGCCTGCGCCTCAATCTGTGTCGCGATGAGCAGCACCACGATGCAGAGCGTCAGGTATTCCAGGTGATAGAAGAAAAACCGGTTCACCGCGGCCAGATTCTGGCGCAGGCGCCATAACGGGTTCGAGGCACCGATCAGCGGAATGACAGATTCCTGCCTGCCCATGAGTTCGTAGGCATAATCGCTCGCCCGCGCAATCAGCGATACGTTAAAGCGCAGCCAGTAGAGTACCAGTGCTGCGCCATACGCAGGCAGCAGCACCAGTTCGAGTGACATCGCATTCAACCGCTCTGTAAGCATGAGGTAGAGCAGGGCAAAAAGCGTCGCGCCGAGGCCCAGCAAAGCCCCCGCATACAGAAAATGCCGGAACAAACGGCTCATCGTTGCCTTCTGCAATAACAACACCCGCTGCTGCATGTGCGTGTGTAGCGATTCTGACAGCGCGGCAATGAGCAGAAACAGGATAAATCCGCCGATGCTGACCGAAAGCAGCGCAGTATCAGCCAGACCGTGGCGCAGGTATTCGAGATAATAGCCAAACGCAGCGACTCCGATGTAGAGACCAAGTGAGAGAATCAGCACGCGGTGCAGGTACCTTGCATAACCGGTAGGCTGCGGTGCCGGTTCGGCAGCCCCGGAAGAGATCTGCGGGCCCTTCAGCTTTTTCGCTATCTGCACAATGCACAACACGCAGCTGAGGGCGCTGACGCTGGCTGCAAAGATGAGAACGGCATTGTACATTACGGATTAACCTGTTATCGTTTGAGTTTGCGTAAAGTGTTATTGCGCTTCGCAGCCGCGGCTTTATCGATCAGCCTGGCCTCAAGCGCAGCGATTCGTTCGCCACACAGTCTTTCCAGAATTTCCATGCCCGTGTCGTCGAAACCGCGATCGCGCGCGAGAGTAAGCGCGAATTCTTCCAATTTGCCCATTTTCTGAAGATACCGGGCGAGGCTCGCAAGAGTCGCGAGTTCGGGCTTTTCCGGTGTGTGGTTCGCCAGCAAAACCCGGTAAAGTGGCGATGGCACGGCCTTTGCCGATGAACGAAAAAACGGCCTACCCGCATTTCCCGGCAAAACCTCGGCGATGAAAATTTTCTGCCATTTGCGCAGAGGTTCATCGCGCAGGATATGTAAAATCAGTTGCTGTTCGATAATCGCCTCCGGCGCACTGCAATGGCTGGTCAGTATGTTCAGGCTGGAGTTGTAATGTCCTTCGCGTTCGCGCGAAAACTTCATGCGGTTCCGGTAGAGTTGTGCGTTTGCGTGCAGGCGTATCTGCAAAACCTCTGGGGTCGCCGTGACATTCAGTTTCTCCCGCATCGTCGCAATATATTCGACTGCATGGCGCTGGTGGCGTGCTGCGGTGGCAGCGCTACACTGGTGCTGAAGGTAGATATCGTCTGTCCGCAGAAAAATCCAGCCAAGTTTGAAGTCGAGCGGACGATCGAGGTCGTATTCGACGGCGATGGCGGAAAGTGCCCCGGAAAAAAACAAAAAGGGAAAAAAAAGTTTCACGCTCGCCAGGGCCGCGTCGTGCGTTTCGCGATTCCCACATGCTGAAAAACGCGGTCTACCATGAAGTCGGCGAGGTCGTCCATGGTTTGCGGCCGGTTGTAATAACCGGGCATGAGTGGCATGACGACCGCACCGGCTCGTGTGAGCGTCAGCATGTTCTCAAGGTGGATTGCACTCAGCGGGGTTTCGCGCGGGCAGAGAATCAGTGTCCGCCGTTCCTTGAGGCAAACATCTGCCGCGCGCTCAATGAGATTCTGGCTGAGACCATGAGTGATTGCCGCCAGAGTCTTCATGCTGCAGGGGGCAACAACCATGGCGCGGTACGTTGCCGAACCGCTTGCAGCACGCGCCGAGATATCGTGATACCCGCAAAGATCGAAACGGTGTTTATCCCCGATCGGGCCGTAGAGATCGCCGATGAGTGCAAACAGGTCTTCGAGCGTCGTACCAGGATTTCTGTCGCTTTCTTCGGCTTCGAGCACCTGCGCGAAACCCGGTGAAAGAATCAGGTCGGTTTCGCCCTCGACAAAACTCAGCTGCCAGACGAGGCGCAGGCCGAAATGAGCTCCCGATGCACCGGTCAGAGCAACAATATAGCGCGCATTCATTCCATGCAAAAGTAAATTATATCTTCAGGGCAACCATGCTTTTTCAGAATGTCACTTGCCTTTTCGAGCAGAGCCAGTCTGAGCGGTCTAATGTAGCGCATCTTCTGGTCTGTGCCCTGGATGAAGTTACGAGCAAACATGCCCGACTGCGGGTAATTGGCCCTGGCCTCACGAAATACATCCTTGGCAAAGCGCACCGCACCGACTGAGATATAATCGATCGTGGTAAAACCGATTTCAGCCGCAATGCGTGCGCAGAGCGCATCGAATTCACCCGCAAAAGTCTCTTGCCATATAATCGGATCGAAGTGGATCGCAAGCCTGAACCCCAGGTCGCGCAGGCGCCGCATTGCAGCAAGACGCGCGTCGATGGAAGGCGCCTCGCGGTCATATTGTTCTGCCTGCGAATCCACTGAAAGTGAGAAGCTCACCGTGACATTCTGCAGCGGTTCGAGCGGCCTTAGTGCCGTCAGGTTATTCGACTTCGTTCTTAGTTCAGGCCGCGCCTGCGAATTGGCCCGGAAAAAATTCCAGTACTGTGGTAATTCGCCCGTAATATGCGACAGCGCAAGCGAATCGCTGAATTCACCGGCGTGAAACCAGATGGTCTGATTGCCATGCGCATGAACCAGCCGTTGCATCTCTTCGAGAATTTCATCGTGGTTCACAAAGAAGACCAGGTCGGGTGAGCTGAAGTAGCCTTGCAGATAACAATATTCGCATTCATAGACACAGTTATATGCATGGATATAATAATAGTGCAGGTCGCTGCTGCCATAACCATAGGCTGGTGGTGCCTCGCGCACAAGCGCACCGCGCTTCACCGCAAGGATAATGTTCCGCTCGTCGCGCTTTACGAGGTAAGGCACCTTGCGCCGCGAAAAAACATCCTGAAAGTCTTTGACGCGTTCTACAGTCTGGGGCTCGAGGTTCCCCAGAATCCGCTGTGTTGCCGCATGCGCCTCGGCCGCTGCTTCGAGATAGAGGGTGTTAATCCGCATTGATGCGTTCGCCTTCGCAGTGCCGTTGCCAGGCAGCATAATCAAAATTGTCGATCGCTCTTTTGAGCGCCGCAAAATCCTCAGCGTTTCGGATTTTCACAGCGATGCCGATTTCATCCGTTTCGAGAGTCTGATCGAAATGCACGCGAGAGGCTCTGCTTTGCAATGGTTGCAGAAATTCAGCGCGCCTCTGCCGTAGCTCAGCCTCGTGAGGAAACAGACGTTGCTGCAGTGAGCTGATCGCAGCATTCGCATCGGTGGCAGACCCGAGTCGCGCTAAAAGGCTCGTGGCAAACTTTTCATCCGCCTCTTTTTGTTCTCTGATTGCTGCGATACCGATCAGATCCCGCAGAATGCGCTGCTCTGACTGCGTCGCGTGAAACGGAAACCGGATGGTTGTCTTTGGCAACGGTTTAGAACTCGTACTGCAGTTTCATCTTCACGCCGGGGTTGCGGTCGAAAAATTTCAGCGCATCATCGCGGCTGACTGCATAGAGCGAGGCTGCGCCGGTGTTGGAAAAGGAATAGGTGAAACTCTCGCGGCCTGATTTCAGCAGTTCGTTGTGTATGACAACGTCACCGCGACTCAGTTCGCCGACGCGCACACCGTTACTGGTTACCGCCACTTCGCCTGAGCGTATGATGTAGAAATATTGTGGAGCCACGCCTTCGGGGTAAATCGCGCCCGGTTCGGTGAATTCGACCGGCACCAGCATCGATTCGAGCCATGTTTTCTGCGTCGATGTCAAAAAGTCCAGGTGCCGGCTTTGTGAAATGACGTTCCAGGTTTCAGCGTCGCGCACCTTGGCGAGCCTGAGCAGAATTCTTTCGAATTCAGATCCCGAAATAAAATTCAGGAATTTATCTTTTTCGACGGTAAAGAGGGTTACCTCTGTTTCGGCAACGACATCAGCCGTGCGCAGCTGGTCTGTCACCAGCGCGACTTCACCGAAGTAGTCGTACGCGCCATAAATTTTCCGCGACTGTAAATCCTGCGTGCGCACCGAAACCGAACCAAAATAGATGATGTAGAAGCGATCACCGGCGGTGCCCTGACGAATGATTGTATCGCCTTTTTTATATTTCTCAATCTCGACGATGTCGATGAATTCCTGCGCGCGCGAGATCGGCATATCTTCAAAAAAGTCGAGCTGCTTGAGCGTGCTCAAAATTTGCGATGCCTTCACGTTCTCGGGTGCCGCGGCGTTGAAGTAGAGAGTATTTTCGATACCAAACTTCGCAAGCGTCAGGTGTGTTTCTTTCGGGAAATCCTTTTCGCTGATGTGGTAGACGACGATGCGTTTTCTCACGTCGTCTGGCAGAGAGTCGAGGTATTTGATTGGTGTGTGCAGCGGTGCAATGCCCGATTCATGGTAGATGACGTTGCTGTGCCACGGAAAGTTGCGCAGCGCATTGTAGCGCGATTCACTGATGATCTGCATTTCGCGCAGCTTCTCGTGGATTTCAGGGTCGTTGTTGTGGTCAGACGAATACACGAATGACTGATCCTGAAATTTGAGCGTGAAGCCGATCGCTGGAATCGAGTGCAGCGTATAGAAGATTTCGAAGCGACCACCGTGAATGAAAAACGGCTGCCCGACCTTGATTGCCTTAAAATCAAACAGGCGGCGCATATAGCTTTCGTCGATATTCGCCGCAGCTGAATATTTGGTGAGAAAGCTGTTCATCACCGTGTCGGTGGTGTAGATCGTGACTTTGCCTTCTTCGAGGATTTTCTGGAATGTGCCTGCGTCGTGGTCGGCATGGCAATGCGTGAGAATAATACTGTCGATAAATTTCGGATTCACGTTTGAATCTTCGAGCCATTCGGTGGTGTTCACCGGTGGATCGACCATGATACCGCTGTGATTCAGCCAGATGATAAAACCCGAAGTATTTTCATGCGGGTCAAAACCATGGCTGGGGCCGAGGCAGGTAACGCCGAAGAGCGGCGGCACAAACGGTTCATGCAGACGACTACCGATCTGGTAGAATTTCTTATATTCAATTTTACCGGGAATATCCGCGAGATGTTCGCTGCCCTGATTTACCGCGAAGTTACCTTCGGAATCCTGGCTAACGGTAATGCCCTTGTAAGTGAAGCGGCCCCTTTCATTGAACAGACCAAAGCCCACCATGTCTGAAAATTTGAATGTGCTGCTAAAGAATTTCATTTCACGCTTCAGCGCGGGCACTTCGAGGCCTTCGAGATAGTCTTTTGAGACATCGAGATTGCGAGGGCCGAAAACGGCTTCGTTAAAAACAGTCTTGAAACGTACGAATTGTTCCTGCGTACAAATGAGGATGGTTTTGCGTTTTTTTAGGAAGAAATTGTAGTAGATCGGGAATTCGAGTTCGGCAACGCTGATACCTTTGCGCCAGTTGAAAAATTGTTTGGGTAAAACAAAAACAGTCGGCACGCCTTCGGGCAAAAACATCGTGTCTTTGATCGTTTCAGGGGGCGCGCCGAACTGGAAATAACCCCCGGGTGTCTGCACGAGATAGCCGCCGCGCGGTAATTCAGTAATCTTGTGTGTGAGTTCTTTCAGCGGCTCCACTGTTATATTCCCCCGCGCACGCCTGCGCGCCTGTTTCGTAGTAAATACACTCGCCGCAAACATGGCAATGAATGCATATAGTCAAGTATTTTGCCGCGCTTGAAATCCGATTGACGGCATCGCCATGCTCATGCCACGCAGACAGTCCCGGAGGCCGAGCATGTCTATACTACGCCAAAGTCTTGCGCTGCAGATTATTCCTGCGGATGAAAATCCCGAAGGAAAAAAATACCAGGGAATCCTCGAGACCCTCGAAGACCGCTATATTCAGGTGCGCATGGACCCCTCGTACCGCGAGGCTCCGCCTTCAGAATTGCTGCGTGTTGAATTCACGATGGCCAATTTCCGTTTTCATTTCGATTCGGCGATTGAACCGAACGGCGCAGGCGACATAATCTCGATTGTAAAACCGACGAAAATTTATAAAAGCACAATCCGCAAATCACCCCGTCTCAGGCTCGACCTCGGTATCGGTTATAACCTGTGGACAGAACCGGGTCGTTACGAAGCGACGCTCACCGACCTCAGCGCCGTCGGAATGAAAATGTTCACCGATCGCATGCTGCCGAAGAATACGCTGATTAATATGAACGTCTATCTGCCCGGAAAGTCACTGCGGTTTATCTGCCAGGGCATTGTGCGCTGGTGCACGCGCAGCCTCGAAACAGAGACAAAGTACGGCTGCGGCGTCTTGTTTACCACGCTCTCCAATGATGCGACGAAGCGCGTGGAAAAATTCATCAAAGAAGAGCTCGAAAAAACCGAACCACTATAACTCCTTAAAGCCAGTTGCCCCGGCTCAGGTTGTCAGAATCTCTGCCGTGTTGTTCTGGATGTTCGTGCTGATCTGTGTCAATGGCAGATCGTTGGGATCTGTGCCAAACGGATCTTCTATTTCTTCAGCAATGAGTTCGAGACTCGCCAGTACATAGAAAATGAAAATCACCACCGGAATCGTCAGGTAGCCGAGGGTGAATGCATGGCCGAACGGCATTGTCATCGTATAAAAGAAAATAAACTTTTTGATGAATGCGCTGTATGAATAAGGAATGGGGGTGTTTTTGATGCGCTCACAGCCACCGCAAATTGCGGTGAAAGCCTGCAGTTCACCATTCAGCGCGAGCAATTGCTCCCCGGATATTTTTTTGGCTTTGTAAAGCCGTGCGATGCGGCCTGCGATCGTCTTTGCTACGAGGTTCGGCACGTGGTTTATAAACTCCGCCTTGATACCGTGGCCGGCGAGTTCTTGCAGGTCGTGTTCCTGTCCTTGCAGGTGATTTCTGAGCGTGCGTGCATAAAGACCCAGCAGATCTGCAAAAAACTTCTGTTCCCGGGCGTCGCTGATGAAGGCCGACATTTTCACGGCAAAGGTGCGGCTGTTGTTCACGAGCTCGCCCCACAGCTTTCGTCCTTCCCACCAGCGTTCGTAAGCAGTGTTCGTGCGGAAAACCAGCAGCATCGAAATGACAAACCCCAGCAGGCTGTGCATCACGGTCAGGTTCTTGACATGACTGGTTTCCGGGATTTTCCAGAAATCTGTTTCTAAATAAATGACAGCAGCACAGTATGCCGCGATACCAGCGATAGCCGGCAGTAATTTCCGGAATGTATCTGCCTTGTGAAAGTTGAAAATGAACGCAAACCAGGCGTTGGGATTATACGAAACCATGGAGCCGAAATCTATTAAAAAAAACCACGTCTGGCCAGACAAAATTTGCCGTTGAGTGCGGAGGCCTTTTTTCGTCAAAGGTGCCATCTTCCAGTATTTTGTACAAATGGCGCTTGATTCATCGCGCAGAAATTTTAGCAAATTTCTCGCATCACCTATCGGTCGCCGCGACGAAGACTCCGGGGAAAAAAAGGGCGGATCAAAACTGAACCTGCGGGTCTATCTGGAGCTGCTGGGGTCTTACCGCCGGGCGTTCGTGTATATCTTTTTCGCCGCGTGCCTGACCGAAATTCTTTATCTCGCGGTCCCGGTCGCCACGCGGTACATGATCGATGGCGTGATTATGAATGCTACCACTCCGGTCGCAAGCCGCAGAACGCAGCTATTCCAGATTGGCGCGCTGCTATTCGTGATTTTAATTGCCGGCCAGGCCATCGATTTCTGGCGGCGGATTTACACGGTGCTGGTCAATGGCCGCTTTGTGCGCACGCTGAGACTGCGGCTCTTCACGCACCTGATGAATCTGCCGCTCGGCAAGATCCATGAACTGAAGACGGGTGGCATTGTCTCGCGCCTGACGAGCGACGCGGAGAATCTGACAGGCATTCTGCAGATGGCGCTCATTTCTCCTGGCGTGGCATTTTTGCGAATTGTTATTACGTTCGGTATCCTGGTGCATTGGCATTTACCGCTCGCGCTCGTTGCTTCGGGGTTCATCCCCCCGTTGGTTTACATCAGCCTCATCTACATATTGAAGGTGCGGCCGATTTATCGGTCGATTAGCAACGACCGTTCGGCGCAGGATGCCCGTACGAGCGAGGTGTTCGGCGGTATTCGTGCCATCAAGGCCTTTGAACTGCAACCGCTGGAAAAGCGTCGTTACAATCTTGTGCAGGCGCTGATGTTCCGTAAGAACGTCTTTGCGGCGCTGAAAGAATCAGGTGTCGATGCGATCTGGAATTTTCTGATTCCGGCGACATCGCTTTTGATCATGGTCTTCGGCGGGGTTTTATCTGCGCGGCGAAACCACGATCGGTGACCTCGTCGCATTCCAGATGTACAGCGGCATGCTGCTCTACCCCGTCTGGCGCATGGTGTTTTCACTGAGTCAGATCCAGAAATCCCTCGCTTCGCTCGATCGTGTGCTGGAAATGCTGGGGCTCAGCCGCGAAGAAAATACCGGGAGCGAACGTGTACCCCAAGTCATCGATCATCTGACAGTCGATCGCCTTACTTTCGCCTACCGCGAAGGCCAGTCGGTTCTGAAGAACATCTCGGTCGATATGCGGCCTTCGCGCATCTACGCGATTGTGGGTGAAAGTGGCATCGGCAAAACCACCCTGATCGACCTGCTTTGCCGCTTCTACACTCCTCAGGCAGGGGCAATTCGCCTCAATGGCAGGGATATTCGTGAATACGATCTCGACGAATACCGGCGGCTCATTGCGATTGTGACGCAGGATGCGATATTGTTCGATGGCACGGTGCGCGAGAATCTCTTTGCCGGAGAAACAGGGGCGCCCGGACGCGCATTGCGCGAGGTGCTGGCGGCTGCCGATGCTGCCGACTTTATTCGCGAATTACCGCAAGGTCTGGCGACCGTGATCGGTGAGCGCGGGTTTCGTCTCTCGGGCGGACAAAAAACCCGGCTGACACTCGCACGGGCCATTGCGCGCAGGGCACCGATTCTTGTACTCGATGAAGCGACTGCGCATCTCGATACGCTGAGCGAGCAGCGGATTCGGCAGCACCTGAAGCGATTGAAAAAGAATCGCATTGTCATAATCATAACGCACCGCCTCACAACGGTAACGCATGCCGATGAAATACTGGTGTTGAAGAAGGGGGGCATTGAAGCGCGCGGCAACCACCGGACGCTTTTAGCCCGTTCTCCCACCTATCGCAAACTATGGCGCGCACAATGAGTTACATACGCACTTTGAATTTCTGCTTGCTGAAATCAAAAAAAATCAGTTATTGGCACGGAATACCCTCCCGGTTACTGGTTGAATTCTAATGTCACGTATCAAAGGCAGTTGGCTTAATTTCTGGCGAGAACCCGACCAGCGCTACGAATTCATTTTCGCTGCAGTCGTGCTGACAATTGTCATGCTGAGCTCCGTGCCGTTTTTGACGCAGATTGAACACCGTCCCGGTGTACAATTGCAAGATCCGATCTTTAACTACCTGCCGGCGCACGACCTGAGCAGCCCGATATTTTATATTCTGTATTCTGCGCTGCTCTTAGGAGTGATCTTTCTGCTGCCTTCGCCCGAACGGTTGGTGATTGGTTTTGAAGCCTATGCGCTCTTCGTAATTCTGCGCATGACAACCATGTCGCTGGTTCCTCTGGAACCGCCGCACGGTTTGATACCGCTGGTTGATCCTGTCTTAAGTTTCATGTACACCGGAAAACAGGTGAACAAAGATTTGTTTTTCTCCGGGCACACCGCAACTATGTACCTGCTGTACCTGATGCTACCACCGGGTATTTACCGCAAGCTGGCATTCATCGGTGCGCTTGTGATGGCGGCTTGCCTGCTGTTCCAGCGCGTGCATTACACCGTGGATGTCATCGTTGCACCTTTTTTTGCGTACGGTGCGCTGCGCATTGTGATTCGTCTGCGCGCCGCTGTCGGCCTGCGTAACGGCGATTCTTATCTTACAGATTGAGTTTTCAACGGCGCGATTTGTAAAAGTCGTGCAACCATTCCGCGAGGTGCTCTGCGTCGTACTGTTTAAGAGATGGTTCGGCCGCCAGCACATTCAGCGCCCCTTCAGTCAGTTGTGCACTTGAAATAATATAAGTTTTGTCGGCCTTCAATGCCTGCATTTTTGTCTGCAGGTTGCGAATCGAAATATCGCTGATATGCGCGCCGGTGCGCAGGCGATAAAAAGCAAACAACGCGCGGATGGATTTGCTTTTTGAAGATATTGCCGAATAAAGAACCAGGTCTTTTTCTCCTGAAGCCTCTTTGACCGGTTCGTTATATTCCAGGTTAGTGATGATATAGAGCACGAAGCGCTGAAAATCTTCAGGCATCATCTGCATGAAGAGATCCGCTCCCTTCTCGGCCGTCATCACATCGTACTCAATGCGCAACACCGGCTTACCGCCTGTTGTATCGAAATATTTTCCGATATCGACTCCGCGGTTTTTGCGAAAGCCAGAAATGGCGAACGTCAGGTCGGGAATCAGTAACGGGTCAAAGTTATCCTTCAGGATTTGTTTGAACGGCTTGAGGTTTTCCGCATGCGGATTCAGATCGATCTGGTCTATGAATACCTTGAGATGTTTCATATCCCGGTAGCTTTGTTCACCGTCATCGAGTTCGCGGTAGAGCCGTGAAGCTTCCAGAAACATTTCATCGTTGAGAAACAGGATCAGCAACAGGTACTGGTATTCTTTCTTTTTTTCCGTAGGCAGTGTATTGGCTTCATGGTGGCGCTTCAGAAAATCGAGGGCCTCGCGCAGCGCTTTGCCCTGGTAGCACTGAAACAGGTAGATATTAAACAGCAATTGGCGAATGCTCTGGTCGGTACTCTGTTCGATCAGCTTCAGCGCCACCTGTTTGCCGCGGGAAAGATGCGGCGCGTAGATCGCCATCGTGACATACAGCAGGTTGTGTGTCGGGTCAGAATCGTTTTCTGCCAGTAATTTCTCCATTACCGACATGGCGCTCTCGCGCTCGCCCAGCTGCCACTGCGTTACCGCATAGGCGAGCACCAGCTGCGGTTCGTCGCTCGCCTGCATTGCGGCCTTGAGGTATATTTCTGCAATGGAATAATGGCTGTCACCCAGCGCGATCAATCCGACTTCCTGGTTGGCGAGCTCGTCGTTTGGGTTCAGGCGCAGAATTTCGAGGCAGGTCTCGAAAAACCCCTCGATGTCGCCCTCTGAACGGTAGATTTCGCTGATTTTCTTGAAGATTTCAATTTCACGGTCTTTGTCGTCGAAAGCGCCGGCGTCGATCGCCTTCCGGTAGCAGGTGCGCGCCAGCTCGCGAGCCCCGAGCTGTTCATGGCATTCAGCGAGATAAATATATGACCGGGGTGCCAGATCGACGTCTTCGCTCATCGCGGTCAGTTTGATGACCGCATCGTCGTATTTTCCCTCATCCATCAGCTTTTGGACCAGGTGGAACGGATTGCTCTTTCTAAGCGTCAGCAGCCACGCGAGCAGCCCTGCGAGCACAAAAATACTGAGTACAATAAGGTAGAGCATGCCCTTCTTTAATATCGGCCGAAAATGCAGACCGTAAAGCATAACATTTTGGTCCGGCAAGTCACGTGAAACACGTGACTTGCCAGACCAACACGAATTTTATTGATTTTATCCGCCCGGTTAATTACTTTGTCCATGGATGGCAATGCCCTCATTATTACGCTCCGCGCCGGCTGCCGAAGTGCAGACCATTAATACGCTTCTGGCGCATATGCCTTCGTATGTCACGCGCGCGCAGAAGGCGCTGGTGAAAAAAGCCTTTCTGCTGGCCGAAGACGCACACAAATTCCAGAAGCGGCTTTCGGGAGAACCGTATATTATCCACCCTCTGGCGGTCGCGCACACCCTGGCCGACCTCGGGCTCGATCACGAGGTGATCTGTGCCGGGTTGTTACACGACGTTCTCGAAGATACCTCCATCAAGCCCGAATACATGCGGCAGGAGTTCGGCGAGACCATTACATACCTCGTCGAATCGGTCACAAAAATATCCGTCTTAAAGACGCAGACGGCGGAGAACAAACAGGCGATCAACATCCGTAAGATGATTATGGCCACAATACGCGACAGCCGGGTCATTCTCATCAAGCTCGCCGACAAGCTGCACAATATGCGCACGCTCGGCTTCCACTCGACGAATAAGGGTATGCAGATTGCCCGCGAGGTGCTTGAAATATATGCACCGCTCGCCGGCCGTCTCGGTATCTATAAGATCAAATCAGAGCTTGAAGACCTCGCGCTTTATCATCTCGACCGCACTACGTATGCGATGATCAAAGACAAGGTCGCGGAAAAAAAAGGCCAGCGCGATGGTCGTGTCGCGATGGTCATGTCGCAGCTGAGCCAGCACCTCAAAGACTCCAAGATCAAGGCGACGGTCGAAGGCCGCTCAAAGCACTTCTTCTCCATCTACAACAAGATGCAGGAACAGAAGAAATCCTTTGAAGATATCTATGACCTCACCGGCGTGCGGGTGCTGGTGAATGAAGTGTCGGATTGTTATACTGTACTCGGTCTCGTGCACACGCTGTGGACTCCGTTTCCGGGCCGCTTCAAAGATTACATCTCAGTACCGAAATCGAACGGTTACCAGAGTCTGCACACGACCGTGATTGGGCCTGGCGGTCAGCCGGTTGAGGTACAGATACGCACATTCCAGATGCACCGCGTTTCAGAGTTTGGAATCGCTTCGCATTGGGCATACAAAGAAAAACCGGGCAGCAGCAAAACATTCGAATCGCAGTTTCTCGATCTGCAGAACATGGCGATTTCAGACGAAGAGGCCGATTCGGGCGAATTCTACCAGGAGCTCGTCTCGAATCTAAGCCAGACCAACGAGGTCTATGTCATTTCTCCAAAGGGAAAAATTTTTACCATGCCCGAAAACTCGACGGTGCTCGATTTTGCGTTCCGTATTCACACCGATATTGGTCTGCGTTGCGCCGGCGCCAAGATCGGCGACCGCCTTGTCAGTATCCGCACTCCGCTCAAGAACGGCGACCAGATCGAAATTATCACCAACAGCAGTGTTAAGCCATCACTGAACTGGTTAAATTTTCTGCGCACGCCGCATGCGCGCGCGAAGCTCAAAGGCTTTTTCCGCAAGCAGGATACTTCGATAGCCGAAAAGCTGGTAGAAAACGAAAAGAAGGGTGCACCCGAAGTCCGCCCGCCGCGTCCTGCCAAGGCGGAGAAGCTCGGCACAACCGTCACTGCAGAGCCCGGTCTGCGTAAGATCGAATGGAAGGGCGAGACGCAGATGGAGGTCAAGTATGCGCAGTGCTGCAATCCGGCACCGCCTGACAGCATCGCCGGTTTTATTTCGCGCCTCGGTGTAATCTCAGTGCATAAGAAGGGCTGCCCCTCACTCGTCGATTTGAGCGAAAATCCCGACCAGGCCGAAAGGCTGATTCCGCTCAAATGGGTGGGCCATAACAGCGGCCGGCATGCGACCATTGAAATACAGGGCGTTGACCGGCCGCAGATCTACCTCGATATTGTGAAGCAGCTGGCGCAGAGCGGCGCGAACATCATCGAAGCGTCGGCCACCACTTCAGAGGGCGGACATATTCGCGATAAATTCGTGATAGAGGTCGATAGCGATGAACACCTGCATAATATTCTGAAAGAGATGATGACTGTCGAAGGCGTCGAAGAAGCCGAAGAAGTGGCCCTGTAGTTGTTTGCTGGCCCACGGCTATAGCCGTGGGCGAGAATATCAAGAAGCCACGCGAGTGTTTCGCTCTTCTTCTAGCGACTGGCTCGCGCCAGTCGCCAGAAAATTTGCCAGCTCATCAGCCGACTCGAAATGATATACCCTTGGTTTGAGCAGCGGCCATTCGGGCAGATCACGCAGATATTGTGTCAGAAATTTCCGCATCAGCACACCGGCGAGCCTGTCGCCATAGAATACTTTCATGTCCTGGATGTGCCTGAGAATCACCGGCAACCTCTCCTGGAATCCCAATGAGGCTTTGTCGATTTTGCTGAATATCCATGGATTGCCGATCGCACCGCGGCCGATGTAGATACCGGCCACGCCGTACTTCGCAATTTTTTCTTCGGCATCGGCCGGGGTCGTGACATCGCCATTACCAAAAATCGGAATCTTGCGTGCGCGTGCAATCTCGCCGATACGCTCCCAATCCGCCTTACCGGTATAGGCCATCTGCCGGGTGCGCCCGTGCACAGCAATTGCCCACACACCTTCGGCCTCGAGCATTTCTGTCATTTCCATGTAGTTGAGCGAATCGTGATCCCAGCCAAGGCGGATTTTCGCCGAAATCGGAAGCCCGGTTTCAGAGATCAGCCGGCGTATGATGGTCTGTGCCTTATCGGGGCAGCGCAGAAGACCTGCCCCCGAACCTTTGCCGGAAACATTTTTTACCGAGCAGCCCATATTGAGGTCGATACCGTCGGGGCGCAGGTGCAGCACGCGCGAAATGCCGCGCAGGATAATTTCAGGATCGTTGCCAAAAATCTGGAACACGACCGGCCGTTCGGCTTCGTCGTAGCGGAACAGTTTTATTGCACCGGGGTGAGAAATAAACAGGTGCGCGGTAGAAACGAATTCAGTGATGCTGATTGCCGAACCCATTTCGCGGCACAGCTTGCGGAAGGGCGAATCGGAAATTCCCGCCATCGGTGAGAGTACCAGTTTCGACGGGCCGATTTTATCGATCAGCGTGCGCATGTTATTTTCTTGCGTGGTGCGCCGTTTCGATTTCCGCGAGAATTGCCCGTGCGACCGCTGCAGGGTCTGCCGCTGCGGTAATCGGGCGGCCGACCACGAGATTGGTCGCACCCGCTGCAATCGCCTGCGCTGGCGTGACAATGCGCACCTGGTCGTTTTTGTCTGCCGTAGCGGGCCGAATTCCCGGATTCACGAGGATCGCATCTTTGCCGAATACCTCGCGCAGGCCGGCGGTTTCATGCCCCGAGCAGATCAGCCCATCGGCGCCGGCTTCGAGCGAAAGCGCAGCCCGTGCCTTTACCTGCTCAAAAGTGCTTGGCTCGCTGGTGAGCACCGTGACATTCAGCAGTTTGAGGTCGCTGCCGCGTTCGGTGATTGTTGCACGTGCCGCTTTGATCTGCGCCGGTTGTGTGAAGAGTGTCAGGTATTGCACGCCCAGTGTGACCACCGAACCGACCGCCTTGGCGACCGTTTCAGGAATATCGTTGATCTTCAGATCGAGAAAGATCTTTTTATGGCGCGCCTGCAACTCGCGGATGAATGCATTGCCTTCGGCGAAATAAAGCTGCATGCCGACCTTATAGAAGGTGGTGCTGTCACCCAGTGCGTCCACGAGCTGCAAGGCCTTCGCCGCGCTATCGACATCGAGCGCGACAATCAGCTGATCAGAATATGCGGACATCAGTAAAGTACCGTGGCTTTAAACATCGGCGTAAAATCGTGGTATGAGTAAGTGCGCAGGGCATGGTTCAAGTGAATGTAGTCATAGTGCAAAGAAACGGAAAATAAAAATGACTGTGGCTCTGGCTTGCGCACTCTTCCCTTAAAGTCGAACAAAAAGTTCAGCTCGGTGTGCAGCATGCGAAACTCGTCGGTAGAGCTCTGGTAAAATGCAATCGGCAAAGTGACAACGGCCTGCGTCGCCAGGTAATCCCACCAGAACAGGAAAAATTGCCCCCGAAGACGGCCCGTGATTGCGTGCGACGATTTCTCCGCCCCCGACACGAGAAATCCCTGGTGCGCTAATCCCCCACCGAGGCCTGCCGCCCAGATCTTCCCTTTCCACGAAATATAGTCCACGTCGAGCAGGCCAAAGTTATACATGTAGAGTGCTTTGTTTTTGAGGAATGAGTTATCGCCCGAAAAGTATTCGCTGCTGTGCGCAATATCAGAGAGCACCAGCAGGCGCGTGGTGATTTCACGCTCCGCCGAACCGCCGATAAAAAATAATGGCGCCCGCCAGTAATTTGAATTGGTCGCGGTGTTGAAACCGCCGCTGGCTTCAATGCCCAAAAAGCCGTCGTCTGCGGCCTCGTCGGCAGGTGTTTCGTCGACTGCGTGCACTGCGGTCAGGCAAAGCGAAGCGCAGATTATAAAGAGCAGCGAGTGTTTTTTCATTTCGATCCGATGGCCTGCAGGTCTTTTTCAGTGACGATTGCTTCCGTCAGCTCGATTTCCGCAACGGCAACGTATTCGACCGGGGGTTCATCGACGTGTGCTACACCCGTAGCCTGGACTGCGGCGGGGCCCGCGCCCGCGGTCTGTGTTGTCTTCATGCTGAGCGCCCTGAAATCCGGTGCTTCGAGAATTTGCTGCAATACGTTACCTGACTTTTCAAATTTTTTGGCGAGTTCTCGTTCGCGGTTCAGTTCAGCCTGCAGCGCATCGATCGACTGTTGCATCGTCTTGCGCACGCGCTCGAGATCGTCGCGCGTGGTGCGGTCTTCTTCGAGTACCCTCAGGTAAGGGCGCGGCAGGGGAACGTCGGGTATGCGCGATTCGCTCATAGAGTTACTTTAATATAACAGTTTTCGGGCTTCCGTGCCCTGTCGTCTGCGCCAAGCTGCACTTCCTGTACCGCGCAGACCTCGGACATCCTTGTCCTTCGGTTCGCACGAGGATGCACCTCGTGTGCAGTGCGAACTTCGGGCTTCCTTGCCCTGTAGTCAATAAATTTACCCCGGCGCAGAATTCTGAGTTTGCCCCGGTTGCCCGCGATTTTGCCGGCAAATTCGAGGTAGATGCGGCGGTGCGGTGGGGCTGATGAAAAGCGTCTGGCCTGCCGTGTTTTGTTCTGGCCCGGATTTTCAAAGCAGCGCCAGGTTTCCAGGAGGGATTCACCGTCGATATCGAGAAAAAGTTCGAGATGGTTACGGGAATCCTTTGGGGTGAAGTAATGGTACGAAAGTGTGAATGAACCCTGCACTGGCTTAGCTGCGGCCTGCCGAACGCAGCGCTACCAGGCGCTCGAAACGCACTGTACCCCATTCGATGATTTTTTTCGTGATCTCGGCGCCGCTTTCACCTGCTGCCTGAAACAGCTGCGGGAACATACTGATTGGCGTAAAGCCCGGCAGTGTATTGATCTCATTCAAAAACAGCGCACCGTTTTTCTTATCGAGAAAAAAATCGATGCGTGCGAATCCGTCACCGCGCACCGCGGCAAAGGCTTCGGTCGCCAATTGCCTGATCGAATGCTCAAGCCCTTCGGGTATCGGGGCTTTCAAAAACAGCGATGCTCCGTTGGGGTCGAGGTACTTGGCTTCATAAGAATAGAATTCATGGTTGACCTGGATCTCGCCCACGCCTGAAGTGATGTAATCGGGAAAGTTGCCCGCGATGGCGATTTCGAGTTCGCGCACTTCGAGGCCCTGCTCGCAGAGCAGGTGGTCGTCAAATCGGGCCGCATCGGCAATTGCCGCCGAAAGCTCACCCTTTGAGGTAACCTTGTGCACACCGACTGAGCTGCCCATGTTGCAGGGTTTGATAAAAACAGGATAGCCGAACCCCGAGCGGATGCGCTCATCGATCTGTGCAATATCTTTTGTTTCAGAGCCCGAAATGACAAAATAGCGTACCTGCGGAATGCCATTCACCGCAAACATCGCGCGCATCAGCGCCTTGTCCATGCAGACGGCCGAGGTTGCCACACCTGCTCCGGCGTAGGGAACACCCATGACTTCAAAATAGCCCTGCAATGAACCGTCTTCGCCTGCAGTGCCATGCACGATGGGGAATGCAAAGTCGATCTTCACCGCATTCGTTGCTGAGCGCAACACAACGCCGTTTGCGATGCGTTCAAAAGCCGCGGGGTTCACGGCATTGTCTGCCGGTAGTTTGCCGACATTCTTCTGCCAGTGCCAGATGCCGTCGCGCGCAACATAAACCGGCACGGGATTAAATCCGGCTGCTGCGATAGTTTGTTCGAGATAGGTTGCCGAGACGCAGGAAACTTCGTGTTCCCCCGATTGGCCGCCATAAATGAGAGCTACAGTTTTCATCGAATTATTTTCCTGGAAATAAAAGCAGCCCAGGCTGCGTCGCGATTACTGCGGCAGCTGGGCTTCGGTTTCGTAAATCTTGAAGAATTGGTCGAGAGTGGCAAGTTTCAAAATATTCAGCACGTCTTCGGTCAGGCCGAGCAGGCCGAATTTTCCGCCCTGCGTTTTCATCTTTTTTTGTGCCGCGACCAGAGTGCCAACGCCTGAAGAGTCGATATAGTTTACTGCACTCATGTCGATGATCAGCGATTCCAATTCGCCTTCGTCGATGAGTTCAAATACAGAACGCTTGAGATCACCGACGTTGTAGAGGTCCACGTCGCCCATGACCTTGACGACCTTGTGGTTGCCGATATCTGCGAATGCTATGTCCATATATGTTTAGACGAAACTATTCAGCTTTGACGGTTAAATCCCCACCGACTTTGATTTCGCCCTTTTCGTTTGCGGCAGTCAGGGACACCATGATAAGTTTTTCGCCGTTCTCCTCTTTTTTCTTTTTGATCTTGCCCGTGAGAACCATGGTCTCGCCTGGCAGGCTCATGCCCTTGAATTTAACGCCGAAGTATTTCACCTGCTGCGGTGGAGCCCAGTTGGTGACCAGGCGGCCCATGAGCGCCATGATGTACATGCCGTGAGCAATCGTGCCCGGCAGGCCGGCAGATTTCGCAAATTCGACGTCGTTATGGATCGGGTTAAAGTCGCCCGATGCACCTGCGTAACGCACGAGATCCATCTGCTTGATGGGGCCGACGCGCAGTTCGGGAATATCCTGACCTTCGGTCCAGGCTGAGAATTGAATCTTATTCATATTACATGCCCTCCGGGCGAATCACGATCGCCATTTCGGCTTCGATAAATACCTTGCCTTTGCCATCTGTGTAACTGTTTTTAAAAGTTACCATGTTCATCTTGCCGACTTTTACGTCGATCACTTCAACCTGGCAGGTCACAGTGGTACCGGGATAAATCGGCGCAAGGTATGTATACTCTTCTTTCATGTGCAGCAGGCGCTTGGTGTCGATGCCGAATGCTTCGAGGTCGCTCCAGAATTTATCGCCATAGCCCCAGAATGTAAAAGCAGTCTGGAAAGTCAGTGGCACGGGCGTGTCAGTGTAACCTGCCGCTTTTGCGGCATTGATATCGTGGTAAATCGGGTTGGTTTCGCCGATTGCCTGCAGAAATTCTTTGACTTTGCCGCGCTCGACCGTAAAGGTGAACGGATCCATTTTGCGGCCTAAGATGTCTTTGCTGAGTTCAGCCATGCGCTGAAATCAGGATTCAAAAGTGGCCGTCAAGTCAAAGCCACGGGCGGTCGAAAGCGGTTTATTTTGATTCGACGCGGTTGCGGCCAGCGTGCTTTGCTGCGTAAAGCGCCTGGTCGGTACGCTCAATCAGATATTTATTGTCGCTGTCTGTTTTGGGATCAAATGTCGCGACACCCACCGAGACCGTCACCTTGAGGATTTTGTCCCCTTTATCAGTCGGATTTTTTACGTTCAGTTTTTCAATTCTCTCGCGGTATTTTTCGGCGATTGCCAGAGCAGTTTCCAGATCGCGGCCCGGCGCAATGAGGGAAAATTCTTCACCGCCGTAACGGGCCGCGAGATCTTTGCCTTTTGCCGTGGTGATCAAAACCTTTGCCACTTCTTTCAGAACCAGGTCGCCGATCTGGTGGCCGTACGTGTCGTTGAATTTCTTGAAATGGTCGATGTCTGTGAGCAGCAGCGACAATGGTTGACCGGTTTCGCGGGCAAGCTCCATCTCTTCGCGCAGGCGCGTCTGGAAGAAATGATGAATCTTGAGCTTCGTCATCATGTCGACGGTGGCCAGTTCGTAGAGGCGCGCATTCTCGACCGCAATGGCCGCGAGTGAAGCAAGGTCAGAGAGAAAGGCCTTTTCTTCCGCGAGGTACGCTTCGCCGTCCGATTTAGGCCCCATCACCAGGATGCCGTTGATGCGGCCTTTCGCTTTCAGAGGAACTAATAACAAGCCTTCATTGAGTTTCGATAATTGCTTGATCGCGTCACGGTAGCTGACCTGTGCGAGGCTCGAATGGTCTGTCGCTGCGGCGATATTTTTGATTTCGGTAAGGGTCAGCAGCGTCGGGTATTCTGAAAGTAATTTGACGATGTCGCTTTTATAAGGAATGACAAAGTTAGCAGGATCGTCGATTTCAAAACCAACGACATTTTCGTTGAGCACCAGTCCGTGGTGATCAATTTCGGGTACCAGATAGATGCCTGCCTGCAGGCAACGGCTCTGCGCGATACTGACATTGAGAATTGAATCGATGAGTGAGCGCAGATCGAGGTTTGAGTTGAGCGCCTTAGACAGCTCGATCAGCTGCTTTTGGCTGTGAATTTTTCGTTCATAGTGTTCTATGAATGTATCGGGCTGTGTGAGCGCCGTGGTTTCCTTCACCCGATACCGAAACCAAACTCACATTGGCCGTACAAGCAAAAATCGGCGGAGCCATGTCGGATTATGCATACATGGACTCTGAAGAGTGCCGAAAAAGTAAACTATTGACTTAGAGCAAAATGCCGGCGAACGAAATCACCGATTTTGATAATTGCTTCTTCGCTCTCGGGTAACCAGCGCCATGCGAGTTCAAAAACATGAAACAGGCCCGGCCAGACATCGAGTTCAACTTTGACACCCGCAGTTCTTAATGCGGCGGCAAAACTGACAGAGTCGTCACGTAGTATTTCATCTCCCGCCGCCTGCAGCATCACCGGTGGTAAACCTTTCAGATCAGCAAAGAGAGGGGACACATAAGGATGTTTTGGATCACCCGAACCAAGATACTTTTCCCGGAAGTGTTCTACCACCTCAGGCTTTAACATGACATCGGTGTCAGCATTTTCGCGCATACTGGTTCCGGACAGAGTCATATCTACCCACGGCGAAAGGCCGATTGCCAGACCCGGCAATGGCAGGCCTTCATGGCGCGCAGCGAGCATCAGGGCAAAGGTAATTCCACCCCCCGCAGAATCGCCGGCAAAAATAATTTTTTTCGGATCATAACCTGCACGCAGAACATATTTGTAAACCATCAGCGCATCTTCAATCGCGGCGGGAAACTTGTGCTCGGGTGCCAGCCGGTAATCGTACACAATTGCCTGCGCCGCGAGTTCTTTAGAAAGACGTGCCGCAAGAGAACGGTGCGTGCGGCGCGAGAACATGGTATATCCGCCACCATGGCTGTAGAGCATGATGCGGCCGGGGTCGAGATTTTCGGGTGTCCAGAAGTCATACGGTATGCCATCGACTTCGCCTTCCTGTAATTCAACGCCTGCGGGCGGTGCGACAATGCGGCCAAACTGGTTCACCAAAGTGCGCAGCGTCGTGAGCGGCGTTGCTTCATTAAAAGCAAAACGTGTTAGTAATCCCACGAATTGTTTTGTGATACGGGTGCGCAGTTCGCTGGATGGCTCAGAAGACATGCCGTCTAAATTGGGAAAATGAACGCTGTGTCGAGTCTAAAGACCTGCAGCCCCAAGAAGCCGACTGCAACTATCTTCATATTGGCACAATGCTTGCTGCTATAGGGCATGTGTGGTGGCACCATTGGGGTGCACCATTCATGTTGTCTCACTGAAATATCCCCGGTGGCGCATTCGGCCCCGGGTTTTTTTTACCCTAGGCCCCGCGGCTAGTCTTCTTCTTCGGCTTCCTCGTCCTGGGGGGCGATGCACTCTGCGCTCACCACCGGTTTGCGGGGTAGCATGAGGCGGATATCCTCGTCGAGGCGCGCGGCTGCTGACAGCATGCGGCCTTTGTGTTTATTCTCATAGCGTTCAAAAAACTGGATGCGGTCTGCGTCTGAGGGGTGCGTGAGCACAAAATCCGGAACCTTATCGATCGCTTCTTTATGCTCTTCGTTCAGGCGCTGGAAAAATTTGCGTATAGCCTGGCTGGAGATGCCGGCCTCAGCAAGCTTGCGCGCAGCGTATGCATCGGCGTCGCGTTCGTGGTCGCGCGAGTTTTTGAGTAAAAGCAAGAGTGCACCCGCATCGGCCGCGAGCGCCATCGTGGTGCCATCGTCGGTCATGCCAAAGGCGAGCGCAAGAATCACGCGTATCGTCATGTACTGGCTCAGTTGCTGCATGCCGTGGCGGCGTTCGACGTGGCCGATTTCATGCGCGAGAATGCCTGCAAGCTCTTCGTAATTTGCCGCCTTGCGGATCGTCTCTGAAAAAACGGTGATCTTGCCGCCGGGCAGCGCAAACGCGTTTTCGACCGGCGATTTCACCACCTGGATTTCATATTTGTATGGTGTCCCGTGCTCCCGGAAATAGGGAATCAGCTTTTTGAGATCGGCGACCACCTGCGGCGACGAACAGACCACGCCGAATTCTTTGAGGCCCGCTTCCGCCTGGTCGCCGACGCGCTGATCCCATGCCTGCGGTACGATGTGATAGCTGTTCTGCATGAACGTGTAGGCACCAAAGCCGGTGATGCAGGTGCCGATCATCAGCGCGAGAATCACCCGCGACAGCGATTCTGACCAGACCAGGGTCGCGTAACGCCAGAACAGGTTCTTATGGGATAAGAATTTATCGCGCACGAGGCGAATGAAGGCGAGATCAGAAACGACGAACATGGCGCTCGTGTAATTGCCCGGTCCGCTGCGCCATTCGATCACGTGTTCGTGGCCGCGCCGGCGGATTTCAAAGACGTGGTTCTTATCGACCGAAAAAGCAAAGAATTCGCCTTGCGTTTCGTCGGCTGGTTTTTCGTAAAAATGCAGCTCCTGGTGTACCGCGTCGTAAACGAGGCGCCCGGCACGCGCATGCGGATTTACCCCATCGAGAAAGATTGCTTTTGCCTGGTGTACCATTATGCCAGAAAATCCGCGATATTATCGAGCAGGCTGGCGGCGTCTGCGAGGCCGTCGGCGAGGGCGCTCGCCCCGGTATCGACTTCGCCGTGCATCTGTGAAAAATCGGGCTCCGCGCTGAGGCTCGTGCCCTCGAGCATCACCTTCTGCAGCTTAATCATCCACCACGGCGCGTAGATGCCGAGCGTGAGAAAGATCAAAAGTTTACCGACGAAGTTTGTGACAAACACGTCGGCGCCGTCGATGTCGCCTCTCAGGCGGTTGCCCTGGAAGATGGTGTGGTTCGTGTGGTAGTTAGTCACATCGGCTGTGAGCCAGCTCTGCCAGATACCGAATGTGATCATTGTGAGCAGAATGCCTTTCAGGTAGACCATGAACAGGTCGCCGCCATCACCGTCATAGTCAAAGGTTGAGCTACCGATGAATGTATGCCGGTAAAGAAAACGGCGTACTTCGACGGCAAACCATGGCGCATAAAAGCCAAACGTCACCACGGTGAGCAATCCTCCTTTAAGCGTGACTGCGGCGAGGTTACCGGCCCGGCCGTTAAAGCGGAACCGCACCTGGTTGAACGAAGTGCGCGACAATCGGAAGCGGTACATTGCGATGATGATTGCGGGCAAGAGCACAATGATTGCGACAGGCAGAATCAAACCGAGGTAAGGAGAGATTTTTCCGAGCAGCGCGTTGATGCCGAGAATCGCAGCGAAGATCACGACCGCTTTCAAAAAGCCGATGAAACGTTCTTTGCCGGTTGCGTGCCAGCCGAAACGGCCGCCCGCAAGAGTCGCATGTTCATACATATACCGCTGTGCGTTAACACGCGCCCAGAAGTTGTAGATGCCGAGCGTGATCATCACGAGAAAGAAGTTTTTGATCAGCAGAACAAAAAACTCCCCGCCTTTGCCATTGTACGAGATGCGTAGCGGAGATGCGATTGCCATTTCATGCACCGGTGCGGGAAGCCGGTCTATCGCGCGGACAGGAATGTCTGCACAACCATTTTTGATCCGGGCTTCTGCGTGGCTGTTGCATGTTGTGTCGGAATTCCCTGCTTTTCGCCATTGACACGCTATCCTTTAATCGAGGCAGCTGATATGGTACAATGCCCGAGAATTCGCAGCACTCGAAATTACCGCAGGTGGTATTTGCATTTTTTGTCTGGCAGACAGATTTATTGCGTGAAATTTCCGCGGCTGAAGCGGAAGAGTTTTTCAGGCTGCTCGAGGTTGACGACGCCTCTTTTGGCGCAGCCCTGCGCACCGAACTGTTGCAGACGTATCCCAAACTGTGGCGCGAATACGTAAAGCTGGGCCCGCCACCGCCGCTCGAACTGAGCCTGCTGACACATGGCATTGAAGACGAGCTGCGCGGGAGTATCACCCGGCTGCTCAATGCATTGCACCGCGTTGCGCCTTCTGCGAAACGTAAGTCTGCGCAGGGTTTGTCAGAAGCCCTGCTGAAGCTTTTGGGCCGCGACGATTCTGCGCTCAAGGCCTTGCAGGATTTTTACCAGAAAAGCCGGTTTTACGAAACGCGGCTCAAGGCTGCTACCCCCGCGCCCGTACAACACGAACCGGCGCCTGCCTCAAAGCCGGCGGTCGCGGTCACCGAAACTAAACCTGCAAGCATAGCCGTGGCTGAGCCCACGGTGGCGCATGGACAGATGACCGAAACGGTCTTTGAAAGCGCGCAGGGTGTTATACCCGTACTTAAAATGGTACCGTGGAGCGAGCACGATGCCGTGGACCCCGAGAAGCTGCAATTCTGGACTAAGGGTTCGCGCCCCATGCGCTGCATCGGCATCATTGATCGCAGCCATGATTTCAAGAGTTTCCAGTTCATGTCAGAAGAACCGACGCTGTTCTTTTATAAGCCCGGCCAGTTTGTTACCCTCGAGTTGATGATTGACGGTAAGCGTGCGCTGCGCTCTTATACAATTTCTTCCAGTCCCTCGCGTCCGCACCTGATTGAAATTTCGGTTAAGCGCGTCAAAAACGGGCTGGTCTCAAACTACCTGCATGATAAACTGAATATCGGTGATACCATCATCATGAAGCCGCCTGGGGGCAAATTCCACTGCTTTGATACCGTTACGGATAAATACCTGTTTCTCGCCGCAGGCAGCGGCGTTACCCCGATGCTGTCGATGGCGCGCTGGTGGCACGACACCGGGGCACACCCTGACGTGATCTTCTTCCATTCGGTGCGCGAACCCGAAGATGCCGTTTTTGCCGAAGACATGCTGACCTTTACGTCGGCGAACCGCAACTTCCACTATGTCACGTCGTTCACCTCAACCACTCTGCCTGCCAATTGGCCGGGTATCAAAGGCCGCTTTAACGAAGAAAAGCTGCTGCAGATTGCCCCTGACTACAAAGAAAGAATGATCTTCAGTTGCGGTCCCGATTCATTCATGAAGAATGTGCGGTTAATACTTGAGAAGAACAACTTTCCGATCAAAGAGCGTTTCAGACAGGAAAGCTTTGGCGCTGCTCCGGCGGCAAAAGCGCCTGCCGCCGCGACTGCCACTACAGCGCCTGCTGCCACACCTGGGCCGGTTATTCCGCGCACGCAATCCGCCGCACCGAAAGTGCCTGCCAGCAGCGACCAGGTTGTGCACTTTTCTCTCTCGGGGCTCGAGGTGTTTGGCGGCGATATGGATGTTCCTATTCTCGACCTCGCCGAAGAGGTCGGGGTTGAGTTACCCGCGTCTTGCCGGTCAGGGACCTGTGGTACCTGCCGCGCGATGAAAATCAAAGGCGAGGTCGAGTGCGACGACACGCCGGGTCTGACCGATGCCGACAGAGAAGCCGGATATATTCTTACCTGCGTGTCCCGGCCTAAAAGCTACGTGGAGATTGAAGTCTGATGTTTGCAAAAGCCCCTGAGAGCCGCATGATTTCTGTGCGGTTGATTCTGCTCACCGCATGGATCGTGTTGATCGTTTCGCTCTTCTGGGATCCGTTGACGCCATCGCTGACGCAGCCCGACAGCGGGACACCTTTCCACATCAAAGATACTCCCGTCGCTGTGCAGGGTCAGGTTTTGGTTCAAAAGCCCTATGCGATGGGTGCGCGCATGTTCTGGACTATGGTGTTGCCCTGCGTGCCGCTCTTCATGATGCTGTTCGGCCACGAAGCGTGGCGGCGCATTTGCCCCCTTTCGCTGTCGTCGCGCATTCCCTATTATCTCGGTTTCCAGTGGCTGCGCAAGACGTTCAACCGGCAGACGGGTCGCGTTGAGCGCAAGGCCCATGTGTTCGGCCCAGACTCATTCGTCGCACGCTATAATTTGCCGATCCAGTTTATGTTCTTAACCAGCGGGGTGACTGCCCGCCTGCTGTTTATCAATTCTGACCGCACGATGCTGGCTTTCTTTTTTATCGCTATTATTTCGATGGCGTTCATCACCGGTATTTTCTACGGCGGCAAAACCTGGTGTAATTATTTCTGCCCGATTGCCACGATCCAGAAAATTTATACATCCCCGCGCGGTGTGCTTGAAAGCCGCGCGCACACGCCGAAGCAGGCCGTGAGCCAATCTATGTGCCGCAAACCTGCCGCGGGCGGTGACCAAAGTGTCTGCGTCGCGTGTGCCGCGCCTTGCCCCGACATCGATCTCGAACGCAGCTATTGGGAAACCTACCAGAGGCCGGGTGTGCGTTTCACGTACTATGGTTATTTTGGTATGGTACTGATGTTCTATGGCTATTACTACCTGTACAGCGGCGGTTGGGATTACTACTTTTCCGGCGCCTGGACGCATGAAGAAAATGCGCAGTTGAACCAGCTGATGAATCCGGGTTTTTTCATCGCCGGTGTTTCGTACCCGATACCCAAAATTCTCGCGGCGCCTCTCGCTATGTTTGCCTGCGTGCTCGCGGCATATGTATTCTGGTGCATTATTGAGTGGATCTACGGCGTCGTCGCGCGCGCATTCAGACCGCAACTGACGCAGGCAGAGATTCGCCACCACATGCTGATTATCTGCGCATGGACGACCATCAACACGTTCTACCTTTTTGCGGGCCGCCCGAACATCAACCTGATGCCCTATTGGGTACAGGTGGCGATCAACACCTTCATCGTCACCGTGAGCACGATCTGGATGGCGCGCAATATCAGGCGCAAGGCTTCAGAACATACAGAAGAGTCGCTGGCGGCCGCACTGCGCGGCAGGCTGAAGCAGTCTGCCGAAGCGATCAAAGATTTCACGCGCGGTCGTTCGGTCGATGAACTCAGCGCGGGTGAAGTGAACATTCTGGCAAAAATTGTAAAAACCGAGTAGTTACCCTACCCCCTAAACAGGGGGATTTCTGTTTTGAAAAAGTTGTTGTCCATTGAGACGATGGCTCTGCGCCTGCTCTAATGAACTGGCCCAACATCCGTAATTTTCCTGTGTCCGCAAGAGTGCTGATCGCGATCTACACTATGCTCATGGGAAGTGTACTCGTCGTCGCGCTCGCACTCAGTTCGTGGCACCATGGCCTCGTAACAGAAAAGGCAATTGAAAAGAAGAGTGTTGCAGCGCCTGCACCCAAACTCGACGACGCAGCCGCGGCAAAAGCCGCAGCGAAGCCCGACGACGGGCAGTCATCGGGTGTCATTGTCGAGCCAGACAGCGAAGCCACCGTGAAGGTGAAAACCCTCGACTGGTTCATCTATGAGAACTTTAAGCTCGGCCATACTCACCTCAATGGCCAGAGCCTGATCTATTTCTCGCTGATGGTGCTCTTTCTGATAAGCACGGCTTCAGAGAAGATGAAAATTCTGTGGGGCGTGCTGCTGGCTTTTTCAATTATCGCGCATACCTTTGGCCTGTTCTTCATGCACAAAGATGCCTTCGCCATGATGCTGCGCTTTAGTGGCGGATTGCTTGCGTTATCGGTAACGGTTATGTGTGCATACATCTTCGTCGATACTATAAAGAGGCCCGTAGCGAAATAATATGTCACTTCAGTCGTTGTTCAGAATTACCCGGGGGATACTGTTGGTATCCCTGCTTGCCGTGTTTATCGGCGAATCTGCGCTTTCTGCAGCGCGGCGCCGGCGCGCGCGCGCCAAGGCAAAGAAAGTAGAGCAGCCAGCCGAAAAAGAAACAGAAGAGTCGACACCGGCAGAACCTGCAGTGAAGGCCGCAGCCCCCGCAGCAGTGACGGCAGCCCCTGCCGCTGCGAATGAAATTATTCCAGGCAGTGGAACCAATGTTGTCGCCGAGAGCGAAACTCCCGGGGCACAGGCTAAATCCGCCCCTTCTTTCTTAATCACCGGTTTCGTCGACATGGGCTTCTCGTTCGCGCAGAACAAGGGTGTCGGTTATAAAAAAGACGTCGGTAACAACTTTCAGCAATTTGCCGATAAGACCGCCGTGTTTGTCGGCGACCCGGCATCGACCTATATGAATACCCGTCACGAGGCGCACGATTTTGGCGAGGCCAGCAATTTTCCGCTGATGTTCGACATGATGCAGGGGAAGGGCAACCCGATGGGCACGATCAACAGCGCCACGATCGACATGATTGCCGAAATACACGAAAAGGTACGCCTGCAGGTGAGCACAGAATTTCTGCCGCGCGCCCCGGTTGTGCAGAACCAGACAGGCCTCGGCAGCTTCGTGAACCTCGACATGGCGTTTCTCGACTATAAGCCCTTTTCGCAGTATGACATCACCGTGACTGCGGGCAAGTTCATCGGCATCACCGGTATCGAATACCGCTGGCGCCGGGCACCCGACCGCTGGACTGTGACGCCGACTCTCGTCGGCCGTTACATGGACGGTAACCCGATCGGGGTGAAAGTGCGCGGCAAACATTTCGACAAACGTTTTGTCTGGAACATCGGCGTGACGAACGGCAACTCGTTCACCAACGACACGCGCATCTTCGAAACCGTCGAAAGCAATTCGGGCAAAACCTATTCGGGCCGCGTGAGCTATGATTTTGCTGTCGGGCCGATCACGCTGCTTGAACTCGGGCTCTCGGGTTCGTGGGGGCCGCAGGACGGCCAGATTTCGAATAACCTGAAACAATGGGACTACGGCCCCGACCTGCAACTCGCGTGGAAAGCGCTGCAGATTCGCGGCCAGTGGTTCAAGGTCAACACCGACGGCGGCGGCATCAACGACGCCAAGAACTATATCGCCGAGGCCTGGTATGTCGAAGGCATGTATTCGTTTCCCGGGCTGTTCGATCTCGTGAACACGTTCGCTGTCTACACGCGCTACAGCCGCCGCACCGCGACGGAGATCGATCCCAAATACGTGTTTATCGTCGACGTCGCCCAGATCACACCGGGCGTGCGCGTCGATATCACCGAAAATATCATCTTCAAGGCCGAATATTCGATAAACCTTGAAGTTGGCTACATCAAAGATTATGCTTTCAACAATAACATTTTCAACTCATCGCTGGTGGCGAAATTTTAAGGGGGATGAATATGGAAACTAAGCGTGAAAACCATCCCCTTAGCCCACGAATTAATTCGTGGGCTAAGGGGCGATTCGTTGCCCTTTTTCTGGCGACAGTAATGTTCACCGCCTGTGCCACACAGGACGACGCCGACGTGCTGTTTTCGGATACGGAGAAGGAGATAATTAAGACGTTAGTGTATAGTGATCCGCCGGATGATCCGACGAGTAACTATGATCAGAATAGCGCAGCGGCAACGCTCGGCCAAAAGTTTTTTTGGGATCCGCGTTTCTCTGGAGAAACGTTAGCGACTGGATTTCGAAGTACAAGTCTTGTTCCTCTGAATACGGCAAACAAGATTAGCTGTGCAACATGCCATAATCCGTCATTTGGCTGGGCCGATGGTAGCACGAAACCAAATGATACTTCTTTAGGGGCAAATTTTACAACAAGGAATACCCCCACAATATTGAACAGCGTTTTCAATAGCTACTCTTTGTGGGATGGTTCTGCCGATTCACCGTGGGCATTAATTAGGGCACCTATTGAAGGCGGGCCACATAATTTCGGGCGCCTCGGTGCAGCCGCAGTTATTTGTAATAACTATGCATCGGAATACGACAGCGTTTTTGACGATGGCGTGCTGACCACCGGTTCATTCACAACCGGAGCCGGTTCCGTTTGCGGTACTACTGGCGGGACTGCAACTACAGAAATCTTGGCGGCTTATAATGCGTGCGATCAGACAACTGCTGGTAGCAGAAAATATGGCAAAGTGAGCGATACTTGCTATACTTCAATGACTACCGGAAAGGCAAATGCTGACAGGATTTTTGCAAATTTTGCAAAGGCAATTGCAGCCTATGAACGGAAGATCGTATCAAAAAACTCAGCATTTGATCAATGGGCAGCTGGAAATGAAAATGCGATGTCCGTGGCTCAGAAACGGGGCCTAAAGGTCTTTATTAACAAAGGCAATTGCGTGCGTTGTCATAGCGGATCCAATTTTAGCGATGGCAAATTTCATAATTTAGGCGTGCCGCAGACCGGTGGTTATGCCAACGGATCAGATAATGGTCGTTCAGCAGGCATAACAAAATTGCTAGATACGGCAGCCGATAACGGATATTTTAATACGGCTTCCGCTTACAATGACGGTTCCACTAATCGCGTATCAGGTCTGGCGGCGACCTCGGCAGATGTGGGTGCATTTAAGACCCCGACTTTGCGCTCTATCAATCTTACACCGCCATATTTTCATAATGGAACATTTGATAGTCTTTGGGACGTAGTCAATTTTTACAATTTTGCCGGAAACGCTGGTAATTTTCCTGGAACGAAGGATACAATCCTGACAACGCGGAAGATGACCAATGAAGAGATGGAAGACCTCGTTACCTTTCTTAAGGCGCTTGAGGGTGAAGCCCTGTCAAGCTCCCTTACTACGCGGCCTTCCGGTGTCACCGCACCATGTGCCAATCCAACCCCGGAATGTAGCTATTAAGAGTTTCGTCTTTCCATTGGCTTACGCCAATGCCCCCCTGTTCGCATGCTTCCAGCTAGGGCTTAAGCCCTAGCTGGAAATCCGGAAAGAGTCCAGTGCATTCCAAAAGATTTGACGTCTCTCCCTATAGCTACGGGCTTAAGCCCGTAGCTATAGGGGAATTGAATGCGCCAGCTTGCCTTCGGCATTGATTTCGGGAAATATCTATTCGTTTGTAACAACTGCTGTTTGTCGTAAGCTTCCAGCTAGGGCTTAAGCCCATAGCTGGAAATCCAGAAAGAGTCCAGTGCTTTCCAAAAGATTTGACGTCTCTCCCGATAGCTACGGGCTTAAGCCCTTAGCTATGGGCGCGCACTCGCACACGAAGCTCTTGTATCATGTGGTTTTTGCAACAAAGCGGCGCGCTCCGTTTTTGACAGACGAGAATATGCCCGCCATTTTTGCCGCGATGGCCGTAAAGGCTCGTGCTTTGGATTTGGAGATACTTGCCGCGAATGGCTATGTCGATCACGTGCATGTGCTGCTGCGCCTTTCACCTGCGCAGAAGCTGAGCGAAGTCATTGGTCAATTAAAAGGTTATTCATCGCGCCTGATTCCCGAAATCCACTGGCAAATCGGTTATTCTGCCTTCACATTGCATGAGGAGATTTTGCCTGAAGTTCGGAAATACATTGATAACCAAAAGAAGCACCACGAAGCTATGGACTACCGGGGTGAGATGAGTCAATTGCGCAAGAGATCGAAAAACTCATCCTAGCTATGGGCTTAAGCCCATAGCTAGGATGAGAACAATCCATTCTAGCTCGCTTTCAACCGAATCAGATTCCCCGTCACGACCGCGAGTGAATCGGTATGGTAGGCATGGTTGAGCTTCATCCGCGCGGTTTTATCGCTCGCGCGCAGAGTGGCTTTTTCCATGAGTAGGCTGTTGACCAGCCGCGCGGCGGATTCGACGACTTCGAAAGATAGGCCTTCCTTCAGCTCGCGGTCTTCAAACTTGCGCCAGGCTTCGACGCAGTCTTCAAAGCGTGCCCTTGTCTCGGCAATCGCGTCATTCTTGCCCACGAGTTTGGTCAGCGAGTCGAGGTACATCCGCCACGCGCCGGTGGGCGCCATGCCGGCAATCACGCCGCCAATCGCAGCATTCACCTGAATCTGTGTCGTGCCGTCGTAGATGTTGGTGATGCGCGCATCGCGGTAGAGGCGCGCGAGGTCATAGTCTTCGGTATAACCCGAGCCGCCGAACACCTGCAGCGCGTCGTCGATGAGCTCATTGCACATTTCGGAGTTATAATACTTCGAGATGGGCGTGATCGTGTTGGCGATTTTTTCCCAGTAGCGCGCTTCATCGCTGACGACGCCATTGAACTCGGGGCACTGGTAGCGGTCGACGATCGTGGCGCCTTCGATCATCAGGCAGCGCATCGCGGCGATCTCGCGCTCCATGCGGCTGAGCATGCGCGCCACGGCGGGGATTTCGCCGATCGGTTTACCGAACTGGATGCGCTCGGCGGCATATTTTTTCGCTTCCATGTAGCCCGCTGTCGCGAGGCCAACGCCCTGCGAGGCGATGCCCATGCGTGCGCCGTTCAGCATGCCAATGACATAACGCACGAGGCCATAACTCTCTTTGCCGACGAGTTCGCCGGGTGAGTCTTCTAGTGCAACTTCGCAGGTTGCCGAGGCTTTGAGCCCGAGTTTCTTTTCAATGCCCGTGACCTTGTAGTCTTTGCGTTCCACGATGAAAAATGACAGGCCCTTCGCTCCAGTCGAACCCTGGCCGGTGCGCGCGAGAGCGAGCATGATTGCCGGGCCGCCGTTCAGACCGCAGGCGACTGTCTGGAAGCGTTTAGTTCCGGTGAGGTACCATTTGCCGTCGCGCTCGACAGCTTTGGTGCGCACCGAGGGCAGGTCTGATCCAAAGTCGGGTTCTGACAGGCCCATTGCCACGCAGTAGTTTTCTGAGATCAGTTTCGGAATCCATTTCTCTTTCGCTTCGTCAGAGGCATGCTTTTCGAGAATGCCCGCGAGGCCCATCGAGCCCATCGCAATTGTGGTCGAGGTGTCGGCGCGGTACATGAGCTCCGATGCCATGGCTTTCGCGACGCCCGGCAGACCGAGACCGCCATACTTGCGGCGAAACGCAATCGGTGGCAACCCTGCGTCGCGGTATTTCTGGATGACCTCCATCATTTTCTGCGGGTGAATGACGTTGTTGTCGGTGTACTTGAGACCCTCGCGGTCGATTGCCTGTGCGGCCTGCGAGACATGCATGCCGGCGATCTCGCCCGCCGAGTTCAGAATCTCAGAATAGTACTGCACGGCCTCTTCGACCGACGAGGGCGCCATTTCATAGCGCGGATTTTTGGTTTTCTGGAATTCGGCAGCGTCGGAAAACCCGTTTTCGTAGAGGTTCACGAGGTCTGGCCACTCGACAATTTCGTTAAACTGTTGCTGCAGGTCGGCGTTGTCTTTGAAGTAGTTACTCTGGATCATACGCCAGCGCGGGCCTCAGCGGCGCGGTGAAAATGCTTTTATCGTAAACTGTTTGGTTGTGCGCGATTGTGGCAAAACTGTCCACACTCCCTGATGAGATGATTTGTCGATATGTTGCACTTTCCGAAAATGTTCGCCGTCGGGTATGGTTTCTTTTTCCTGTTCTGCAAGACTTATCTGTTTTGCTCCTCTGTGCTTTCTGTCGTGCACCAGCTGGGGTAAATTCTGGGATACGCGCTCGAATACGAAAGATCTAACGTTTTTTGCGCTTCCCGCCTCGGGGCTGACCGGTAAAATCTATGCGTCGACAGTTACCTTGTATGCCGAGTCGGCCACGACCCTCGCAGCGCAGGCGGCGACTTTTAGCACGACTGGCTCGAGTGTTCAGGTAAACGGTGTCGTGCAGGTCAGCGGCGCTACGGTGAATGACTTTTCCGCGCCGATTACCTATACGGTTACCGCGACCGACGGTTCAACGCGCGATTACCTCGTCGTGGTGCTGGCCCCGCGGCTGGTGGCGGGTCTTTCGGCCTGGTATAAGGCCGATGCGCAGGCCTATGCCGACGGTGCGACCATCGCGACGTGGAGTGATTCGAGTGCCAATGCCAACCACCTGGGGCTAACCTATGGCACCAAGCCCGTGATGAAAACGGGTATCGTGAATGGTAAGCCCGTCGGCCGCTTCACACGTGTCGGCACCACCGATGGTATTTACAGCAATTCTGTGACCGGGTTTTCAGGCAGCTCCTTCACCTATTTCATCGTCTTTCGCCGCACTGCATACAATGCGCAGGAGCAATTTATTTTCTATGCCAATGACGGCAGCGCGGGCTGCAGCGGAACGGCACTGACGCAGACCATTCAGGCCGGGGCCACAGGAACCTTGCTCGTGAACCGGCCATGCAACACCTATTATGTGACTTCGAGTCCCGATTTTACCGACACCTCTTCTTTCCATCTGCTGGCGATGCGCTATGATGCAGCCACTTCACGTTCGCAGCAGTATTTCGACGGTAGCAACACCTTTGATCAGTTGATTGCCTCGCAGACGCTGCCGGCGATTAGTAAGTTCATGCTCGGTAACTATGACCATAATGCCGGCGCCGGGGACCGCGTGTTCGACGGCGATCTCGCGGAATTTATTTTCTATAGCGCAGCACTTTCAGACGCCGACCGAACACGGATATCGTGTTACCTGGCTGAAAAATACGGGCTGCCGGTTAACTGTTCTTAGTTCGCAGGTCTTTTTCAGCGGCGTCGATGGGCCGACTGTACCACCCCAGGTTCGGCAATCAGCGAAAACAGGCGTGACACTTCTCGTTCCGAAATTTCGATCGATTTCCCGGCCGCCATAATTGCCCTGGAGATAGTATTCCCTTTCAGTAGCAATCGCATAATTGCAAATTGCCCTTGAGTCAACACGGAGAAATAGTGCCTGTGCCGGTGCTTGTAAAACAGTATATATTCGTCGCTCGTGAAGTTCTTCGGCACGTAGCCTTTCGGCAGGCGCTTTCGGTTTTTCCAGGCATCGTAGGTGCGAAACGGGCTGCTGAACAGCCTGACAGAGTGCTGAAATACAAACGCATCTTTTTCTGCATCCACCTGGGCCAGATTTACGCTCGCTTCGGCTTCAGCCGCGTTGAACACCTCAAACAGCAGCCACTCGAAACGGGTGAGGTGGTGCAGATAAGGTAATTTTGGAAATTTTTTCGCTACAAAAGCGGGCAGCTCGTCGCCATATGCGTTCAGGTTATAGGTTGTGGAAGGATGTACTGCGCGATAATCATCGCATAGTTTGAAGAACTTTTTATCGCCCAGTGCATACCACAGTGCCTCGTAGTTCGCGGCGATTGCATCGGTCAGCCGCACCCGGTAGCCCTGCTGGTAGACGCGGATTGCCTTCTGTGCAGTGAGTTTACCGCCCGGGACAATCTGACCCGCAAGGTTCGTTTTGCCGTCTCGCACGTCGCTGAGCAGGTTCTTTTGCAGGGTGAGGATTTTTTTTGGTGCGGGCGATTTTTTCATATGTTCGATAGCCACGGGCTACGGTTTGACTGCGCTCCGCAAGCGGAGACTCGCTCGCGCTCGTCGCACCACAGGTAGCCCGGGGCCAGAAGCCTGCTCCCGGATCTGTGCCATACGCATGACCTCTTTTTCAAGCACCGGAAACGCGGGTATATCGTCGTCGCGTTCGATCATTGCTGGAACTGCGGAGAATTTGATTGCGACAGCTTCGAAAAGCTTCCAGACGGCCTTGTGTACGGGCTTGGAGTGCGTGTCGAACAGGTAATCGCCCATGTCGGTGAAACCTGCCATGTGAATCTCGGCGACGTCTTTCGCGTCGATCGCGTTTAGAGACTCCATTGCGCTGTAGCCATGGTTCGACGCGTTGACGTACACGTTGTTGATATCGAATAAAATTTTGCAGCCAGAGAGAGAGACCACTTCACGCAGAAAATCCCACTCACTCATCTCACTCTCGCGCCACGTGAGATAGCTCGACACGTTCTCGACGGCAATCGTGCGCCTGAGTGTCGTCTGCGCCATATCGATATTCTGCGCAACGATTTTGGCCATGGCGCGCGTGAAAGGCAGCGGCAAAAGATCATGTGAATTGTGTGCACTCGTCTGCGTGAAGCACAGGTGGTCTGAAACTAAAAACGGTTCAGTTTCGTCGGCAAGGGCTTTCAGCCTCTTTAGGTAGTCTTTGCGCAGGCCATGCGCAGAGCCGAGCGACATCGAGACGCCGTGCATGCAGATGGGGTATGTTTCGCGCAGCTGGCGCAGAACCGCGCGCGGTCTGCCTTCGCTATCCATATAGTTTTCGGATATGATTTCGAAAAATCCCATCTGCGTGGGATTTTCACTGACATAGGAATAGTGTTTGGGTCTGAGCCCTGTGCCGCAGAGGTTCTTCGGGTGCTGAATGCGATGCCCGGACATGGACGCCTTGTGCGATGACTGAGTCAGTCTGAACACGGGAATATAACCTGTGGAGTATATTGACCATGTCTGGCTATCGCGCAAGGGCCAAATTTTACGCCGCCTGACCATAAAAAAAGATTGTAACCGCAAACACGCAAAACCAAGCTGTCCCACTATTCACTGAGCCGGAGGGCACATGTTTCATTTCAAAAAGCTGGTACTAATCTTCGCAGCCATGACAATACTCGGTGGCGCAGTCCATGCGGGCGGGTCTATCGAGGGCACTGTTACCGTTAAATCAAAAGGCCTGTTTGGAAAGGACGGAGCCAAAGGCGATGCTTCGAACGTTGTTATTTTCCTCGAAGAGCTGCAGATGCCTAACCCAAACGGTAAGGCACAGATCGTACAAAAGGGTAAGCAGTTTTATCCGCGTGTGCTGCCGATCGTGATGGGTGGTCTTGTGGAGTTTCCTAACGAAGACCCGTTCAACCATAACGTTTTTTCTCCGACACCTGAATATAAGTTCGACCTCGATTACTATGGCACAGGCAAATCCAAGAATGTGCGTTTCGCGAAATCAGGTGCAGTGCGCGTCTATTGCAACATCCACTCGAACATGGTGGCGGATGTGCTCGTTGTGCCCAACCCCTATTTCGCCAAAACTGGCAAAGACGGCAAATTCAAAATCAATAACATTCCTGCGGGAAAATATACTTTCGTAGCGTGGCAACCAACCGGTGCGTCAGAACGCCGCGGTATCGCGGTTGTTGATGGCAAAACGATCCAGATCAACTTTGAAGTGGAAGAGAGCGTTTTCAGCATCAAGCACAAGAACAAGTACGGCCGCGCATATGACAAAGAATATTAAATCACAGGACACGGAGGTCTCGGGTTTGCGCGGCACAGGAGGTGCCTCTGAGCGCAAATCTTTCATGGAATCTCTTTCGCAGGCCAGCCTCAGCCGTAAGATTCTCATTGCGATCGTCACGATCGTACTCATTCTCTCATCTGTCACACTGCTCTTCATCGACCAGGGCGTCAGGCGCCAGGTGGAGAAAAATATTCTCACGCAGCTCGATGCCGCCGCAACCGCCTACATTGAACTCAACGATGCGAAATTAGAACAGGTCCTCTCACGCACGCAATTCTTTATCCAGAATCCCGTGTTCCAGCGCGACTTTCGCGCGGCACCGGGCACAGGGCCCAAGATCGCCGCCGGATTTAAAAAGATTACCGACTATGATTTTCTGATGGCGGTCAATTTCACCGGCAAGGTGCTCATCGACAGCCTGCACCCGGAAAACCTGGGCAAAAATGTGCCTCCGCAGTACCAGGAAATCCTGCAGAAAACTGTTGAGAACGGTCGCTATCTCGGCATGTGGGGCGAGAATGGAAAACTTTATCAGCTGGTTGCATTGCCACTGTTGGGCTCTGATGCTGTGCTGCTTGCGGGCAACGAGATCGGCGATAAGTTTGCCTACAAAATCGATGAACTCAGCCGCAACCAGATAACATTTTTTACGAAAGATAAGGTGGTGGCTTCCGCATTTTCCAAAGAGCTGGCCGCAGATCTCGAAAAGCAGCTGGCGACAGTGCGCGAAAAAATGCAGCAGGAAACCGGCGAAGGCAAAGGCAAACACTCGCAGACTTTTTCACTGAAAGTAGGCGGTGAGTCATACCTCGCGATCGCCGGCGCCATTGAAAATGTGCCCGATTCGGGTTACGTGATTGCGTCTTCAAAAGACAAACAGCTCGCGCTGCTTTACCGCATTGAGTTTATCATTATCATTACCGGTGTGGGTGGCCTGATTTTCGCCATCTTTATGGCGATATTCTTCTCGCGCGGCCTGACGCGGTCGGTGAACCACCTTGTGAAAGACGTCGAACAGGTGAAGCAGGGTAACCTTGAGCACCAGATTATCGCGACGTCGAAGGATGAGATCGGATTTCTTTCCGATATGTTTGATTCGCTGCGTATTGCATTCCGCGACGCGCAAAAAGAACTCAAAGAATACGCTGAAAATCTGGAAGAAAAGGTGCGTGAACGTACCGCTGAATTATCGGCCGCTAACGGCGCGCTGACCGCCGCGAAAGATGAAACCGACCGTATCATGAATACCGTCGGCCAGGGTTTGTTTCTCGTGCAAAAGAAGGGAACGAATACCGTATCGGCAGCCAGTATTCTAAGGCGCTCGAAGAAATGTTTGCGGGCGCAGGTCTGGGCGGCAAAGACATTCTTGCGGTTCTGCGCAAGGGCTTGCCCGAAGCGTCAATGAAGAAGACCTCCGACTATCTTGAGCTGATGTTCAAACCCGAAATCAAAGAGGCGGTGATGAACAACATCAATCCTCTGCGCGAAACCGAAATCAACTTTGAGACGGCCGGCGCAGGGGGTAAGCAGAAATTTCTGCAGTTTAAGTTTCAGCGCATCATGGCAGAGGGGGCAATTAAGCACCTGATGGCCACTGTAACCGACGTTACCAAGCAGGTCTTGCTCGACAGAAAATTGAAAGAAACGGAAGAAAAGAACGCCGGCCAGATGGAAATGCTGTTCGGTATTCTGCACGTCGAGCCGCGCATGCTGAGCGAATTTATCTCAGACATGGAAGAAGATATCACGCTGATCAACGAGACTCTGAAACCCGGCGGCGCGAACCTGCCGCTGGCCGAAAAACTCGCGACCATCTACCGGGCGATGCACACCATCAAAGGAAACGCTTCGATTCTGAATCTCAAGTTTTTCGCCGGCAAAGCGCATGAATACGAAGAGAAGGTCGGCGAACTGCAGAAGAAGGCAGACCTGAGCGGTCAGGATTTTCTGCCGCTTGTACTCAAGCTCAACGAGATGATCGAAACGCTGCGCGAGGTCAAGTCGCTGATCCAGCGGATCACGCAGTTTCAGGCAACATTCTCGGGCGAAAAGAAGAACGTGGATTTACTCGTGCGCGCGGTCGACTCAAACGTCCAAAAACTGGCGACCGAGCTGGGTAAAAAAACAGACCTGAATTTTGACCAGTTCAATCCAGAGCATATTCCCGCTGCGCACCGTAAGTTGATGAAAGATATTCTGATTCAGCTCACACGCAACTCGATGTCTCATGGTATAGAAGCGCCGGCAGACCGCAAAGCGGCAGGCAAGGATGAAACAGGCAAGATCATACTGACGACCCGGAAAACCGGCAGCGGTACCGAAGTGCTGTTCCGGGACGATGGTCGCGGTTTGCAAATCGATAAGCTGCGCAAGAAGGCGATCGAGTCGGGTAAATACACTGCCGATGAGGTCGCCAAGTGGGATGCGGGCCGAGTTGCGGGGGTCATATTTATTCCCGGCATCAGCACAGCTGACCAGACCACGATGAATGCGGGCCGAGGCATCGGCATGGATATCATTCAGGAAAAAATCAATTCTATCGGCGGCAAAGTCGAACTGGGATTTGAAAGTGGAAAATACTGTGAATTCAGGATTTTTCTGCCTGAATCAGCGGGGCAAAAATGACAACGGAAGCCGAAACGCACAAGACGGTGATTTTGCTCGTTGAGAGCGATAAGCATGAGTCTGACCTGATCAGACCCTTGCTTGAAGGTGCAAATGCCGAACTCGTTATCGTTCGCGACCTGATCGCCGCATTGCAAAAGGCAAATGAAACCAAGCCCGATTTCGTTTTTGTCTCCGGCGAATTTGCCGATAAGACTGAAAGCATCGACGAGTTAAAAAAAGCCAGCCATATGTTTGGCGCGAGCTTTGTTTTACTGAGCGGCGGCGGCTCGGTCGACACGGCTTTTTATGACGACGTGGTGCGCACGGATCAGGGCAATTCAGAAATTGCACACCGCCTGAACGGTTTGCTTGAACTCAAGCGCGCCAAGCTTGAGCTCGAATGGATGAAGCAGCGGCTGAAAAACGACCGCCGCTTGCTCACCAAGTATTTCTCAGAAGACATCGTCGAAGGCATTTTGCAGGACGAGCACGCAAATAGCCTGAGCGGTCGCCACCAGGAAGCGACGATCATGTTTTTCGACGTGCGCCGTTCGACAACGATTGCGGAAAACCTCGAGCCGCTCGTTTTCGCCGAGTTTCTCAGTGAATTTTTCACCGATATCATGGATCTCGTCTATGGCAACCACGGCTCAGTAAATAAGCTTCTCGGGGATGGCATTATGTCGACCTTCGGATGCCCTGTGCCTTCGGAACATGACGTGCTCAATGCCGCGAAATGCGCCCTGCAAATTCGTAATCACCTGGAGATGTTTAACGACGTGCGTCCTGATTACATTGTCGAACCAATTAAAGTTGGTATGGGTATCGCTACCGGCAAAGTTTTTGCCGGTAATATCGGCTCTGTGCGACGTATGGAATATACGGTGTTAGGCGACCCGGTAAACCTTGCAAGCCGCCTCGAATCGATGACGAAAGACGCGAAAGTCGATATCCTGATCGACGGCAATACTCGCCACAGGCTCGGCAATCTCATCAAGTGCCGCAAGGTTGAACATTCGGGTGTACGGGGAAAGCTGCAGGAAATTGAGATCTTCTCCCTCGATGAACTGATCGTACGGTAGTGAACTTCCGGCGGCGCTGCCGCCGGAAGACCTGTTTACTTCTTAATCTTCAGGTCGAGAGCGAGATTGACAGTATCAGAGATCAGGTCGTCTGGTTTACCTGGATATACAATACCCCATTTCTTACGATCGATGTTGAAGTTGGCCTTGGCCGACACCGGAGCGCCTTTGTCAGAAATGATGTCTGCGTCGAACGTGATGCCGTGGGTCACGCCCTTGAGTGTCAGGTTGCCTTTCACAGTGTAACCTGCTGCCGATTTTTCCACTGAGCTGATTTCAAACACGCCTTCTGGATATTTTGCCGCGTCAAAGAAATCTTCGCTGCGCAGGTGTTTGTTGAGCTTTGCGTGGTACTCACCGCTCAGGTCTTTGTCGTCGATTGTCGCCATGTCTGCCACGACTTTGCCGGCAACAACGACACCGTCTTTCGCGACGATGGAGCCGTCTTTGATGTTGATGGTGCCGTTATGGCGGCCCGTAACTTTTGTACCGATCCAGGTGATGGAGCTTGCAGCTGTGTCGATTTTATATTCTTTACCGACGGCTTTAGACACCGTAAAGACGTCGCTCGCGCCCGCTGCCTGGGCTGTTGGCGGTTTTTCGCACGCCACCATTGCCGCAGCTGCGGCAATAGCAAAAACTAATGATTTTTTCATGTTTACCTCGAAAAGTTTAGTACCGGCTGTCAAGCCGGCCAAACCTGCAGGCCATGAGTCTTTGCATTAGGTGCGGAATGCGTCCGTCAAACGGTTATCCACAAATAAAACCAAGATTCATAATCGAACAGGTCTGATTCAATCTAACTCTGTTGAGGCGGTGTGGCCAAAAAATGCGAACCTGCAATGACGAGGGTAAGCTGCGCCGTTCGCAAAGGGTTTTTGCGTACGGCACTGAGGTGTGCTTATTTCTTGCGTGTCAGTGTGTTAATATCAGTATGCAGAAAATCGCGGCCATAGATATGCAGCTTTGTTTTCATTGTGTATTGCATGCTGTCGCCCTCGACAGAAAGATCCATTTCAAATTCCCGCGTTGAAGCCTTGGATGTCATAAATGCCGATTCAATGATTCCGTAATTTTTGTCCTGCGCAGTAGCACGCACTGCAAACTCCTGCTTGCTGCCTTTCGCCTGACCTTTGCCGCGTGCCAATACGGACACGGCGCGGGGTATAGTGAGTGAATAAAGTATGTCGTTGTTGGATTTATCCCAGTACCAATAGCCTGTCTGGTGGTGGAATACCTTACCGTCTGAAATGCGGCTGACGATCTGCTTGTAGCTCAGCACCATCAGTGTCTGCTCGCCCGCATTGGTTGCATCGCCGACAGGTTCAATCGTCAGGGTTTCAAAGTAAGGAGACTTTTCTTCACCCACTTTTTCCGGGGAAATATCGAGGCCTTTGTCCCCTTCCCATGTACCGATCAGGTTTGCGAGAATTCCAAAGGCGGATTTTTCTTCATTGCTGAGGCTCATCGGTCACTCTCTAGCGAAAAACCGCCGTGGCAAGAATAAGCGACAGACAAGAGAATGTACCAGCAAAACATCCGTTCATCATTGTAAACCTCCACGTGGGAAAAACACGTGACGCCGCGGTCAAAGCTTCAAGGTGAACCTATGAAATTGATGATTGTCGATGATTCGAGTATCATGCGCAAAGCGATTGAGAAATACCTCTCTGGCGCAGATATTGAAATTGTGGGTACTGCTGGCGATGGCAAGCAGGCAATCGAACTCTTTAAAACAACTCTTCCCGATGTCGTGACCCTCGATATTACGATGCCCGAAATGGACGGCCTTGAATGCCTCGAAGAGCTGTTGAAAATCAAGCCCGATGTGAAAGTGATGGTTGTCTCGGCGCTCAAAGACGAGTCGACTGCCCTTGAGGCACTGAAAAAAGGAGCGCGTAGTTTTTTAGGTAAACCCTTTACTCCCGAAAGCATTAAAGAGGCATTCGACCAGGTCGTCGCGGATTAAGTTATAGCTGTCGGCCAATACCGATCATGAAACAAGACGAAATACAGGTTTTCATTCGCGGCACGATCAGTTACTTTGAAGAAGTAACCGGCGTCAAGGCGGAGCTCGATATTCCCTATACCAAAGGTGCCGAACAGGTGCTGCTCGATTATTCCGGCCATATCGGCATCTCCGGAAGCCGTAAGGGCGGTCTCTATATCACATGCACAAGGCCGATGCTCGAAGAAATCACGCGCAAGATTCTGCTTACCGACGAAGTGGATGACCAATCTGTTTTTGACATGATCGGTGAAATTGCCAATACGATTGCCGGCAATGCGCGCACCTCGTTTGGCTCCGAATTCAATATTTCCGTTCCGACGATATTCAAAGGGAAACCCAGTAATTTCCGCATCGTGCTCCGCACGCCGGTGGTTGTACTGCCGATCAACTGGAAAGGCCATCAGGCATATCTGGTGGTGGGGATTGATTAGTGAAAATCAAGACAGAAGACGTCAGCGCACTGCTTGATTGCATTGCGCAGTACTTCACTTCGATCAATGCGCCAAAGCCCGATTTTGGCGTGCCCTATAATCTCGATACCAAAACACAGAAACAGCCGCTCTACGAATACACTGGTCACATCGGTATTACCGGCAGCCATAAGGGTGGCATGGTCATTACCTGCGCCAAAGAAATGGTGCAGGAAGTTTTACACATTGTCCTCGGTGCCGAAGATTCCAGCATCGACGACCTCGAAGGCATGATTGCCGAAGTGGCGAACACAATTGCCGGTAACGCGCGCGTGCATTTTGGCAGCGGTTTCGATATTTCTGTACCGACGGTGGTGATTGGTTTTCCCGAAGAAATCAAATTCCAACTGGCAGAACCGACGCTGGTGATTCCGATGACCTGGAAAGGCCATGCCGCCAACGCGATCATTGGGCTCTCGTAAACCCGAAAAAGCTAACCCCGATTTTGTACAAAAAAAAGCCCCTCCGTTTCCGGAAGGGCCTGCACAATCGAATCTAAATCCGACTGAGCTTTTAGCTATCAGCTTAGGGCTATTAAGCCGCCTGACCTTTGTTGATTGGCAGTTTCGCAGCGAGTTCGCTGGCTTTTGCCGAAAGGTCTGCATATGCCTTTTGGGCTTTTGCGCTCAGGTCTGTGTACTGGGCTTTCGCCTGGTCGAGGATCGTAGAAACACGCTTTGACGCGTCAGTGACTGCGCTGCGTACTTTTACAGCGTTTTCGCTCTGTACTGATTCGCCGTTAGCGATCAGTGCATTGATTTCTGTTTCGAGATTCTTCAGCAGAGTTTCTGCGCTTGCACGAGCTGATTCGAGTGCTCCGATTCCGAAGCTAACTACTTTGTTCACACCTTGTTCCATCTTTGGCTCCTTTGATACACGGGTATCTTGGGCCCGGTTGCCCGGGCGATTTGCATTGCTCTTGCGGAGCAATGTCTCTGTGCACAACTTTTGTGCGGCGCACATGGTGTATAGCATAAAAATGGTTTTTGCAGCCCGCAACGACCAAAAAAGCCGTTCCTGGGCCATGGCCATGGAATTCCATAGCTAAGAGGTGGGCGTGAAATAGTTAGTCGGGCAGGTGATTCAGGTCCAGCTTTCGAAGCCATGGCCAAAGCAGCGAGGCCGCCACAAAACCAATCGTCCATCCACCTAAAACGTCGAGCGGATAGTGGTAGTTCGCCAGCACACGCGAGGCGCCGATGAACAGCGGCAGAGGCAGATACCAGAGCAGCGATTTACGGAACCAGCGTGAGAGCAGCATAGCTAGCGCCATCGAGTTCACGGCATGGGCGGATGGAAAGCACAGCGCCTTGGGGTCGACGTAGATGAGCCACTCCACCGCAGGCCGCGGGCGCGCAATCACGAGCTTCAGCAGGTACGCGGTGCCTTCGCTAATTAGCAGCAGAATTACTACCGTCACAAGAAAGCGCAGAAAGCGCGGGCTGTTGAGCCAGTAATAGAGCACAGCAAATACAATGACGGGAATGGTGTATGTCGACAGATCGCCGATTTTCTCGCAAAGGGCAGAGAGCCACGGCGGATTGCAATACAGCGTCAGGAATTTGAAGATCTGCTTATCGAGGTCGATGAGCCACACGCGGCAGCGCGTGAGGGCAGAACAGTGCGGCAACTACCTTAACATCCTTGTCAGCGCCGACCCCGGTGCATCCGTGCACCATGCTCGACGGCCTTAACCTCCTTGTCGCCGTCGACCCATGTACATCCATGTACTATGGCAGAAACTTATGATTATGTCGTGATTGGTGCAGGCCCCGGTGGTTATAGTTCGGCAAACCGCGCGGCGCAGCTGGGGCTGAAGACCGCAGTCATTGAGCGCGAGAATGCGGGTGGCGTGTGTCTCAACTGGGGTTGTATTCCGACAAAAGCGCTGCTGACCTCAGCGCATCTGTACCACAAAATTCAGGCCGGCAAGCTGGGGATTTCAATCGAGGGCAAGGCTGTGGCGAACCTCGGCGACATCATTGACCGTTCGCGCAATGTCGCGGCCCGCCTGCAGACAGGCGTAAAATCGCTTTTTAAAAAATACGGAGTGACGCTGATCGAAGGCAATGCCCGTCTTGCAGGCGATGCACTCGAGGTAAAGACAGCCTCAGGCACGATCACTATTCAATATAAGAACCTCTGCATCGCGACCGGCGCTCGTGCACGTGCGTTGCCGCAGCTGCCGTTTTCCCCGAAGGTGTGGCAATACCGTGATGCGCTCGTGCAGAAGAATCTGCCTGAGAGTCTAATCGTCGTCGGCGGCGGAGCGATCGGCCTCGAGTTCGCCGATTTTTACCAGTGCCTCGGCAGCAAAGTCACGCTGGTCGAAATGGCGCCGCACATTCTGCCGAACGACGACTTGAAGGTTGCCACGGCCCTCCGTAAGGCGCTCGAGCAGCGCGGTATGGCAATCTATGAAGCCGCGCAGATAACCGCGGTAGCAGAGAGCGCAGCGGGTGTGACGATGTCGCTCAAGACCAACGACGGGAAAAGCGAACCGCTCGCCGCGACTGCGATGCTCGTGGCAATCGGTGTGCAGCCAAATACCGAAGATCTCGGCGCGGCAGAACTCGGGCTCACCGATGATAAAAAGTTTATCCGCATCGATGAAAACTGCCGCACTGGCAAAAAAAACATCTACGCCATCGGCGATGTGACTGCCGGTAAACTGCTGGCGCACCGGGCTGCGCACCAGGGAATCTATGTCGCAGAACTCATCGCGGGTAAGCAGCCGCGTTTTCCGGGAGAAATTCCCGGCTGCATCTATACATCCCCGCAGGTGGCGACAATTGGCCTGACCGAAAAACAACTCACCGAACAGAAGCGCGAGTTTGCGCTGGCCGAATTTCCATGGCTCGCATCGGGCATGGCACTCGCAGCGGCAGAGCAGAGCGGTTTTACGCGCGTCTTCGCCGACAAAAAGACCGGTGAAATATTGGGAGCGCAGATTGTCGGCGAACACGCGGCCGAGCTCATTGGCCAGGTTTCGCTCGCAATGGGTTCAGAGCTTCTCGCGGAGGATTTTCTGCACGCGGTGATGCCGCACCCGACGCTGTCAGAAACCGTGTTCCAGAGTTTTGCGGTGCTCGAAAAAGCCTGCGTGGATTTCTGAGTACAGTAGGGGTTTGTCCGACGCAAAATTCCTTGCCGCTTCTGCGGCTTCGGTTGAAGTGTGCGGATGCTAAAAATCACAGTTCTTTTCGCCTTTATGATTCCGCTGTCATTGAGCAGCGTGAATATGCCGAGTGTACCGGAATATAAGCGGCCCGGCTCGCCGAACTTGCCAAAGGCTCCCGAGGGCAGTAAGCCCGTCACAAAACCTGCAGCCCCAGCCCAGCCTGCCGAGAACGGGGCTGCTGCCTGCATGACCGCAGAAGAAAAAAAGCTGCTTGAGCTGATCAACAACTACCGCCGCGGCAAAGGATTACCGGCGCTGACAGCTACACGCTCGATGGTGCAGGTGGCTCAAACGCATGCAAAAGACCTCGCGGAAAATACCCCGGCGTCGGGCGCGTGCAATATGCACAGTTGGTCGTCAAAAGGCAAATGGTCAGCTTGCTGCTACACTTCAGACCACGCGAAGGCCGCGTGCATGTGGAAAAAACCTTCGGAGCTAAGCACGTACAAAGGTAACGGCTTCGAGATTTCTGCGGGTTCGAGCGGCGGTGCGATAGACGCAGCAACAGCCCTCAGGGTCTGGCAAGGGTCGTCGGGACACAATGCTGTTATTGTGAACGGCGGCATGTGGAACAAGGCGTGGAATGCATTTGGTGTCGGCATCTATCGCGGTTATGCCGTGGGTTGGTTCGGCCACGAAGCAGACCCTGCAGGGGCCGCAGCGGTGTGTAAATAACCTGCTCCCATGAGATCTGTTCGACAAAAGATTTGACAGCGACAGCGGTAACGCAAAAACCCCAAGTATGGCAGAAGAGGTTGTAGAAAAATCCGTTCGCTTGGCTGTCGCCAAGACCAAGAAACTCTATATCGGCGGTGAGTTCCCCCGTTCTGAATCGGGACGTTCTTTTGCCCTGAATGCGAAAAACGGTAAATTCTACGCCAACATCGCGCATGCCAGCAAAAAAGATGCGCGCAATGCCGTCGAGAGCGCACGCAAGGGTGCCACCAGTTGGGCAAAAAAAACAGCTTTCAATCGCGGGCAAATTTTATATCGCATGGCTGAGATGCTCGAAGCACGAGCCAGCGAAATCGCCGCCGAGATCAGTCTTGTTTCGGGAGTGAGCTCCGCCGCTGCCACCAAAGAAGTCGAAGCATCGGTCGATCGTCTCGTTTGGTACTCAGGCTGGTGCGATAAGTTTCAGCAGCTCGCCGGCAACCACAATCCGGTTTCAGGTTCTTATTTCGATTTCACTGTGCTCGAACCGATGGGCGTGGTTGTCGCGGTTTGCCCGAGCCACTCGCCGGTGCTCGGCTTTATTTCTCAAATTGCGCCCATTCTCGCCGGCGGCAATTCGGTGATCGCACTCTGCTCTGAAGAAAATCCTGCCGTCGTGTCGAGCCTCGCCGAAGTGCTCGCCACCTCAGACCTGCCTCATGGCGTTGTGAACGTGCTCACTGGTTTCCATAAAGAACTGATTCCAGGCCTCGCACAGCACATGGACGTCAATGCGCTTGATCTCGCCGGCGTATCTGAAGAGCTGCGCCAGACTGCCGAGCACGCGGGTACAGAAAACCTGAAACGCATTCGCCTGAAGCCGTGGAAAACCGCGAATGATCTCTATGGCGAATATGGTGAAAAACTCGACTTCATCACTGACTTTCAGGAATACAAAACAATCTGGCACCCGATCGGCACCTGAGGGTATTCTATTGCGCCCTTGCGGCGCGCTGAAAAAAATTAGACCGCAGCCAGCTTGGCTGGTTTCAGCGTAATCTTTTTACGCCCCACGAATTCGACGCGCTTCTTTTCGACATCGCGCACGATGTCGAGAAAATCGAGAAGCTTTGACATCACCAAAACACCGCGCATCAGCGATACATCTTCGGAGAATTTGCCCCGTGAAATTTCGTCTTTCAGGTTGAGATCGTTCACCGAATTGATGGCGCGTATGAAATACTCTTCGTTTTCAATACCGTGGTGAATATAGACGGGCAGCACATTCGAATATTTGATCGCATTTTCTGCGGCCTCGGTTACCGAAATGACAATTTCATCCCTGTGCGACGAGATGACACCCTTATCGTCGCAGAAATTCTGCACCCTTGACCGTATGTATTGCAGCGGTGAAAGCTGAATATCGTTGGCGACAAAAAAACTTTCGGAATTATCGTTGTGGAATACCCATTCGGAGTGGTTGCGCCAGCGCAACTCGCTGTAGGGCAGAATCACCTCTGTCGCACCCGCATCAAAAAGGCGCGTAATTTCGCGCTGCATAAAGTCATCGCTCAGCTCGACTGCCGTATGATTCTGCGAGCCGCCCACTTGTTTGTCGAGATCTGCCTGGAACTCGCTCAGGTTTTGCGGTAGGGGCTTTGCGGAGAGCAGGCGGTACATTTGCGCCCATTGCCTGAAGTCATCGGAGCTTCCATGGACTCCCGAACAGAACACAGTTTCGAGTATGCCCCGGTGCATCTGCTGCGAAATTACGCAACGTAGCTTGCGGTCAACCAATAAATTGTCCGGTTTTTCCCTGGGACGTTCACATGACCGAAAGGTCATCAAAAACCATTGACATTATATTCGGAAAAGGGAGCGCCCCCCATGCGCTATCTGTTGATACCGTTCGGGTTTGCCTTTTATGTCTGGTTTCTGGCGACCTTTCTTCCAGTGACGATTCTCGCGGCCGTCATTGTCATTCTGCTTGCGCCTTTCTGGCCGCGCAAGCACAGCAGAAAACTGCGCCATGTGGCAGAAGCATGGGGGTGGCTGGGTATCAGGCTCACTTTCTGCCCGGTATACGTTTACGGCAGGGAAAAAGCGCATAATAACCCGGGCATCATCATTAGCAATCATCAATCCCTCTTTGATATTCTTGCGGGCGTTGGTTTTTACCCAATGGATTTTTTGTTTCTATCCAAGGCTGAGGTGTTCAAGATTCCATTGGTCGGCCTGGCCATGACGAAGCTGGGCTACATTCCGGTGAACCGCTCTAACCCGCGGCAGGCGGCGCGTTCGCTCGAGGTGGTTGAGGCCCGCATCCGCGAAAATAACCGCGTGCTGATTTATCCCGAGGGCACACGCAGCACCGATGCGCGCAAACTGCTGCCGTTCAAGGCCGGCGCTTTCCAGGTGGCTGAAAAGGGCATTTTCCCGATTTTTCCGGTCGTGCTCTACGGTACACAGGAGACGCGTCCAATGCACAGCAACGTGCTGTTGTTTCCACACCGCATTGCGATCCAGGTGCTCGACCCGATCATGCCCGACAATGAGCTGCACCCTGCTAACCCGAACAGCAAACTCAGCGAACGCGAAAAAATGGCCGGCATACGCGCGGTGGTTGAGAAGGCCTATCTGCAGTTAGCCGACAGTAAAGGACTGAAACCCGCACAGGGTTGAGCTGATTTGCGCATTGCCCGGCTGCTGTTTGCCCGTGTGCCCGAGCGCGGGGCGGTTAAAAGCAGGCTAGCGGCCGATCTCGATCAGGACTCCGCATACGAAATTTATCGCTGGCTTTTGCGTGTGCAGTCGCGCGTCTTCAATGAGTTGCCCGACCGGCAGAATCATTTTTCCCATTATGTTTATTACGCGCCGCAGGTGCATCGCCTGAAGGCGCGTTATGCATTCTCTCCCGATCTCAAAGGGCTTAAGCTGCGGTTTCGACCACAATGCGACGGCGACCTGGGCTTGCGGCTTGCGCAAGCGTGTGCGGATGTACTGCGTGACCACGACCTGGCACTCGTATGGGGGGCGGATATCCCCTGTTTACCGAACGGGATCGAAAGACAGGCCATTGCGCTCTTTCCGCAGAGCGTCATCACTCCCGCGCGCGACGGGGGTTATGCATTCGTTTCGATCGCCGCGGAAAATTTCTCTAAGACTATTTTTGAACGCATCCGCTGGAGCACCGTGCATACCGGCAAAGACCAGATCAGGGCGCTGCAATCAGCGGGACTCAAGCCGGTTATCAGCGGCAGGGTCGCCGATCTCGACCGCGCGAAGGATTTACCGCGTGTGATTCGGGAGCTCGAACAGAATCGTCGCTACCCCGACTTACATGATCTGGAACAAACGCTGAATCGCTGCGCGCCGAAATTAAGTGAACAATGATTCACTTTTTTCTTTTCGCCTGCGCTGAGAAATAAAAACGATCGGTAATGAAAATGGAAAACGGTCCGCTTACCGGAGTTAAGGTATTGGATCTCTCACTGCTATTGCCCGGGCCGCTGTGCTCGCAGCATCTCGCCGATATGGGTGCCGAAGTCATCAAAGTGGAAAATCCGCGCCTCGGCGACCTGACCCGCTACATGGGCACCAAGGTAACGAAGGGTGAACATGCGGAGACGGGCTTTTTTCTGCAGCTCAACCGGAACAAAAAATCAATCTGTGTCAACATCAAGCGCGATGCGGGCCGCGACGTCATTCTGCGCTTGCTCAAAGACTGCGATATTCTGCTTGAGGGGTTCAGGCCTGACACGCTGAACGAACTCGGCATTGGCTATGAACAGCTGAAAGAAAAATTTCCGCGACTGATCTACTGTGCCATTTCAGGTTACGGTGCGACCGGCCATTATAAACAGCATGCAGGTCACGATGCGAATTATATTGCCCGTGCGGGTTTGCTCGCGCTCAACGGTGTCAAAGGCGGGCCGCCGATCGTGCCCGGTTTCCAGGTGGCCGACATCGGCGGCGGAACGCTGACGGCGCTGGCTGCAATTCTTGCCGCGCTCTATGCGCGCGAAAAGACCGGCCGCGGCCAGTTTCTCGACATCTCGATGCAGGACGGCGCCACGCCGTTTCTCGCGCTCTACATGGGCGAATACATCGCGAGCGGTAAAGAACCTGAGCGCGGCAACGAAGCGCTTTCGGGAATGCTGCCCAACTACCGGATATACGAAACCAAAGATGGCAAATACGTGATGCTAGCGGCGCTCGAAGAAAAGTTTTTCCAGAATTTTCTGCGCCAGATCGATCGCGAAGATCTTCTGAAAAACATGAGCCGCGATGAGGCGGGCTTTACAGCGGTCACGGCAGAGCTCGAAAAAATCTTTAAACAGAAAACCTATGCCGAATGGGCTCCGCTGTTTGAAAACGAAGACAGTTGTTTTTCAGGCCTGAGTTCGATGGCAGAGGTGATGCAAGACCAGCATCTGCGCGACCGCGGCACAATTCTCGAAATCGACCATCCGCACCTCGGCAAGGTACCGGTCATTGGTTCACCATTCCACTTTTCCGATACGCCGGTGACTTATCGCACAGCGCCGCCGGCGCAGGGTGCGCATACCGATGAGATACTGGCGGCGGCAGGCTATTCGGGTGCAGAAATTTCAGACCTGCGCAAGAATAAATGTATTTAGTCGACGCAGCGCCGATCAGACAAAACATCACCCATGTACGCTAAGGGAAAAACTTTTGAAGACATCGTGGTCGGTGATACGGCCAGCTTTTCCAAAACCATTACAGAAACGGACGTCTACCTGTTTGCCGGCATCAGCGGGGATTTTAATCCGCTGCATGTCAATGAAGAGTACGCGAAACAATCCCCGTTCAAAACACGCATTGCTCATGGTGGCCTGGCCGCGTCGCTTTTGGCCAATGTGCTTGGTATGAAGCTGCCAGGTCTCGGCACAGTGGCACTCGAAGTGACACAAAAATTCCGCAACCCAGTCTACTTTGGCGATACGGTTACCAGCGCGGTCACAGTCTCGAAAAAAATCGACCGCATGAAAATAATCGAGATGCAGATTGTATGGTCAAACCATCGCGGTGAAACAGTGAGCAAGGGGTCTTGCCGTGTACTGCCGCCGTCTGCCGAAGCGGGTTAAACCCGTGCCTGTAACCGCTTGACGCCCCTCTGAGGCTTGTCGTATTTGCCGCCGCACCTCAGGCGGGTTGTCACAGGGGCGTCTTTGGCCTGTCAGAGTATGGCAGGTAAAAGACGCACCTCTGGTGATCGGTTAATAAATTCAGGTGTCAGATTCAGGAGAAAATCAGATGAAAAAAACAGGATTAGCGATAGTCGCTGCGGCGCTCGTATTTGCTGCATGCGGTGGCAGAGCAGCGGCATTGAAAGAGTATGGCGAGGCAATGGACAACGCAACGAAAAAAGTTACCGAAGTATCTGCCGAATTGAAAGAAGCAAAAGATGGTAAAGCAGTGGCGGCCGCAATTAACAAATTTGCTGATGCAATGAATGAAATGAAAGCGAAAGGCGATGCTCTCGATAAGAAGCACAACCTGAAAATGAAAGGCGACGAAGTTCCTGCTGAACTGAAACCAAAACTTGACGCATTCATGGCTGCCTCAAAGGCCCTCGGCGACCAAATGCCAGAAGCATTGAAAAACTATGCCGCAGACGCTGACGTAGCTGCTGCGCTCAAAAAAATGCAAGAAGTTACTAAAGACTGATTATTCAGTAGATTCTCCCCCTTGTGGCATATTTGTCGCAGGGGGGGGTATTCCTTTGTGTTGACAGGCAATCTTTTTCCATAAATTCGCTGACAGGCATAAATGCAAAAATCCCCGGTTCTCATCATTGATCCCGACGTTGCCCTGCAGGAAATTCTTGGGGAAATTCTCAAAAATCGGTTCCGCATTTTTACAGCAAACAGCATCGAAGAAAGCAAGGCGGTCATGGGCGGTGAAGATCCGCACCTCATTTTTATCGATCTCGTCTTACCGGGCGAGGATGCGATACAATATATCGAACGCACCAAAAAAAGCAAAACCAATACCCAGTTTATCGTTATCACCGACAACGCGACGGTTGAAAACGCCGTTACCGCGCTCAGAAACGGAGCGCTCGATTTTCTGAAGAAACCGTTCGAGATCGACGATATCGCGCGCATTGTTGAGAAATTCTTTTCACTGACGGCAAACCGCGAGGCCGACTACGACATCTATTCGAGTATCATCGCCGAATCGCGCACTTTTGAATTGCCGACCGATTTTTCTATTATCTCGACCTTTATGTCTGAGATCATGCATATTATTTCCCGTTTTACCGGGGTGGACAAAAAGACCACACTGACGATTCGCCTTTCGCTCTATGAAATGCTGGTCAATGCGATGGAACACGGCAATCTCGAAATTAACTACGAGATGAAGAAAAATCTGCTCGAAGAAGTTGCCGATTATCAGCGCTTTCTGCAAGAACGCGCCAGTGAAGAACCATTTGCGAACCGCAAAGTCCGCGTCTCTTACACCTACGATACCAAATCCCTGACTTTTACCATCGACGACGAAGGCAAAGGCTTTGATGTCAGTAAGGTACCTAACCCGCACGCGTCAGAAAATCTCGAACGCCTCAACGGCCGCGGCATTTTTATCTCCCGCGTGAATATGACTAAAGTGACCTATAATGAGAAGGGTAACTCAGTGACCCTCTACAAAGAACTGCAACCAGCATCCTGATATCCACCCCTGTACCGGCAGATTACCGAAACCGCATGGAAGCCGTCAGCGTACGCGCTTTAAAATTCTGAGCCGTGCAGAGCGCGCCCGGGGGTTTACGGCGATTTCTTCTTCAGACGGGGTGATGCCGCCTGGTGCGATCAGTTCGAAATCGCCGGGCAGGAAATTGCTGCGCGCCGAAGGGTCTGTCTGCGCTATCTGTGTGCGGTCACGGAAGGCGAGCTTTACCATGCGATCTTCCAATGAATGAAACGTGATAATGGCGAACCGGCCATTGATGCACAGCAAATCGGGTATCGTGTCGAGTGCGGATTGCAGCGCGTCGAGTTCGCCGTTTACTGCAATGCGCAACGCCTGAAAAACGCGGGTCGAAGGGTGCTTCTGTGCATGTCCTTTCGCGCGGTGTTTTGGGGGGTACACCTGTGCGCAGATTTCGCTGATTTCCCCCGTCGTTGCAAAAGGCTTCCTCTTGCGCTGCTCGCAGATCAGTCTTGCAATGCGCCGCGAAAGTTTTTCTTCTCCATAGCGGAAAAAAACCGAGGCGAGTTCATCTTCAGGCAAGCTGTTTACCAGGTCGGCAGCAGTGCGCCCGCGCGAGGTGTCCATGCGCATGTCGAGCGGTTGCTCGAAGCGAAAGCTGAAACCGCGGTCAAAATAGTCGAAATGTGCTGAAGAAATACCTAGGTCGAGCAGAACGAAACCGAATGGCGCACAATCGGCAAAAGGATTCGCGGAAAAATTTCCTTGTCTGAGCTCAATTGCGGCTGCCGCAGGATTTTCGCGTGCCAGCGCCAGCATTTCGGCGTCGGCGTCAGACGCCAGAACCCGTGCGCCGGGATAGGCGCGGCTGAGTGCCATCGCATGCCCTGCAAGGCCCGCCGTGCCATCCCAGATGACGCGCTGCTCACCAGGCAGTGCGTTGATGCACGCGGCCGCTTCAACCACAGCATCGACGAGAATGCTGTGGTGAAAGGGCTTTTTTGCTGAATCTATTTAGGCGTTACCTCAGGTTCAATCTGCGGTTCACTCTCGCTTTCCGTCGCTTCGTGCAGAGAGTTTTCCCAAATTTCGTCGATTGAGGCTTCGTCTTCAAAATATTCGCTCTTGATTTCGGCAAATTTGCCGGCGCCGATATTTTCGAATTCAAACGAGAGCTTTTTTGTGCCGTCCTTTTCTTCGAGCCCGATCTTGATTTCGACCGGTTCAGTGATTTTCTTTTCCAGCAGCATCATCGCCAGCTCGTCTTCGATCTCGCGCTGTACAAGACGCTTCAGTGGCCGCGCCCCATATTTTTCACTGTAACCCTTGTCCGCAAGGTATACGCGCGCATCCTCTTTGAGAGTCAGGAACATGTTCTTGACCAGCGCGTTATAGTTGATTTCGTCAATTGTCAGTTCGACAATATCCTGAATTTCTTCTTTGGTGAGCGGATCAAAGATGATCACGTCATCGATACGGTTCAGAAACTCGGGCGAGAAGTGCTTGCGCAGCTCTTCGGTCACCTGTTCGCGCTTCGACTCCTGGCGGTTCTCAGATTCGCCGCTGAAACCGAGCTTACCACCCTTCTGCAGAAAGCGCGCGCCGATATTCGACGTCAGAATGATAATCGTTTCCTTGAAATCGACGTGGTGGCCCGCGTTATCGGTGAGCTCGCCTTCGTCGAGCACCTGCAACAGAATATTCTGGATCTCAGGGTGTGCCTTTTCAATTTCATCAAACAGCAGCACCGAGTGCGGGTGGCGGCGAATCGCTTCGGTCAGCTGCCCGCCATCTTCGTGGCCTACATAACCCGGAGGGGAGCCGATGAATTTTGAGACCGAATGCATTTCCATGTATTCGCTCATATCGAAGCGAATCAGCGCCTCTTCTTCCCCGAACATAAATTCGGCGAGGGCTTTGGCGAGTTCGGTTTTGCCGACACCGGTGGGTCCAAGGAATATGAAGCTGCCGATAGGCTTGCGCACCGATTTGAGTCCCATGCGTGCACGCCTTACCGCGCGCGAAATCTGGTCGATTGCGGCCCGCTGGCCGACGACGCGTTCAGCCAGCTCTTCGTTCATCTTCAGCAGGCGCTCGTTTTCGCTCTCCGCGAGCTGCTGGAGCGGAATGCCAGTCCAGTCGGCAATAACCTTAGAAATATCTTCAGCGGTAATTTCGACCTTCGCCTCTTTCTGGCTACGGCGCCATGAGGCCATTGCGTCAGCGAGCCGCGCATTTGCCTCGCCGATCTGGTCGCGCAGTTTGGCCGCCTTTTCATATTCCTGCTGGCGCACCATTTCGTTCTTATCGCGCGTCAGCTGCTGGATTTCTTTTTCGATCTCTTTGATTTCTTCAGGAATTACTGCAGACTTGAGGCGCGCATGTGAGCCCGCTTCGTCAATGATGTCGATCGCCTTGTCTGGTAAAAAACGGTCTTTGATATAACGGTGCGAAAGTTTGACCGCTGCTACAATCGCTTCTTTGCTGAAGCTGACGGCATGGTGCTTTTCATATGCATGGCGCAGGCCTGCGAGAATGCGGATTGCATCTTCTACCGAAGGTTCTTCTACCATGACGGACTGGAACCGGCGTTCGAGCGCAGAGTCTCTTTCGATGTAGCGTTTGTATTCCCGCAGCGTGGTGGCACCGATACACTGTATCTCGCCGCGCGCAAGCGCAGGTTTCAGAATATTGGCGGCGTCAACCGCACCTTCGGCAGCGCCGGCGCCGATAATGGTGTGCACTTCATCGATGAAGAGAATCACTTCTTTATTGGTGCGAATCTCTTTCATGATCTTCTTAATGCGGTCTTCGAACTCGCCCCGGTACTTGGTGCCGGCAATCAGCGCCGCAACGTCGAGCGAATAGACCTGGCGGTTGAACATCGGTTCTGGCACGCGCTTCTGTGCGATGCGCTGCGCCAAACCTTCGGCAATGGCTGTTTTACCCACGCCGGCTTCGCCGATCAGAATCGGATTATTTTTGGTCTTGCGCGAAAGAATCTGTATCACGCGTTCGATTTCATGGTCGCGGCCAATCACCGGATCAGTGAGTTTCTCTTCGGCCATGCGTGACAGGTTGCGCGCAAACTCGTCGAGCATCGGGGTTTTAGATGTCTCTTTCTTGGGTTGTGAGGCAGTTGTTGTCTTCTGCGTGCTGGTGGCCTGCGGCAGGCCCAGGGTCGCATTCAGCTCATTGCGAATGACCTGGTAATTGACCTGGAACGTCTGCAGCGCCGCGGCAACGACGCCGTTCGTATCACGCAGCAGTGCGAGTAAAACATGCTCAGAGCCGATATAGCTGTGGCGCATTTTGCGCGCTTCGTCGCGCGACAGTTCGAGTATACGTTGTACTTTGTCTTTGCTGGTGGGATCGATCACCATCGTGGAGCTGTCTTGTTCGCTCCGTTTCTCGATTTCTTTTTTGAGTTCACCGAGGTCGATTCCAAGGTTCATGAGCATCTTGACCGCGACCGAGTCCTGCGCTTTTAACAGGCCCAGCAAAATATGTTCGGGCCCCAAAAACTCATGGCCGAGGCGTTTTGCCTCGCGCGGAGCGTATTCGTTGATGATTTTTTTAACGCGGTTTGTGAAGTCGAACATGGGGATATATTATGTTCGGCAGACATGACCGTCAATAAAAACAGATTCCGCTGTACTCTCGAGTGCTATATTTTGCCGCTCTGCTGCAGAGAATTAGCACTCCCCAATTCGGGGAAAATCCGCCTTTTTATTGGCGACGTGTTTGAATTCTGCTAAGCTGACACAGCTTGAATGCAAAGGGAATATGATCTTTAAACGCCGCACAAAACACCACGACAAGAGCATTGAAGGTTCTGAAGCCCCGTGGCAGAATTGTCTTGCGGTGTGCAGCAAATGCGCCCGCAAGGTGAAGGCGATGGAGGGTGATAAAACCCGCCTGCGCGTTCAGCTCAAGGCGCTGATTGCGGCCAAAGGTATAAAGAAGAAAGTGCGCGCTGTGGATGTCTCCTGTCTCGATGTCTGCCCCGAGAACAAAATCACAGTCACCCTGTTTTCTGAGCAAGGCGCAAAAGTCACGAATGTCGGGCCCGGCACAGAGGCGCAGCAAATCCTCGACCATTTTAAACTTTAAACAAAATACCGGGCGGCGAATTCGGCGTGGGCGGGAAATGCCAGCTGTTCGGGTGCCGACATCACGCGAAAATCCAGGGATTCTTCTGACGGGGCAAAAGTAAAATCGGCAAGACCGAAGCGGCTTCTGGTAGTACAGAACAAAATCAACTGCCGGGTCTGCGCGGCGCTCAGCGCATAGACCAGTTCGATTTCGCTCACCGGCAGCTCAAAGCCCGTCTCTTCGAGAACTTCGCGGCAAGCGCCCTGCTGCCAGGTTTCGCCGGTTTCGAGAAAGCCCCCCGGCAGCGCCCAATGGCCCTTAGCAGGTTCGATGCCGCGCTGGATAATCAGCACACCGTCTTCCATTTTTACCGCGACGACTGCCACGGGTATCGGGTTTGACCAGAACATTTCACCGCACGCCGGGCAGGTGCGTGGGTAGCCGCCGAGATCGGTGTAAGCGGTGCCGCAGAAGTGGCAGTGTTGGTGGGGTTGCATTTTTTTCATGCCAGTCGTTGAAGATATAACGCCTGAGACTTCTGGCCAAGTGTCAATACAATTGAACGGTGCCAGCCTTTGTCTAAAAGGCCAATCCGGCTTGACATGATATATGTATATATAATATGTATACGTACAAAATAAAGAGGGATGTATGTGGGAAAAAACTTATTCAACAACAACGAAGGCGGTCTCGGCCGCGCAGATGTGGCGGCTGTTTGCCGACGTGAACAACTGGCATCAATGGGATACGCAGATCGAATATGCGCAGCTGAGCGGCGAATTTGAGCGCGGTAACCATTTTTTCATCAAGGTGAAGAAAGGGCCGAAGGTCAAGATCGAGCTGATCGAAACAGAGCCGAACCGCAAGTTTGTCGATTTAACAAAATTTCCGGGTGCACGCATGACCGGTGAGCACCGCTTCGAAGAAAGCAAAGAAGGATTGAAGATCACCACGACGATGCGCGTGACCGGGCCGCTGGGTTTTCTGTGGCGCAAGATTGTCGCACAGGATATCGTTGCAACGTTGCCCGAAGAGACCGCACGGCAAATCACCGCCGCCGCTGCATACTGAGTCTGTTTTGGTTTACTCGAAATCCCGCAGGGGGATTTTGACCTGATTCGCTCACAGATGCTCACACATGAAATCAGCCGATAGCCCCTTTTCCGTCGCCAAGGCCGAAGATAGCTCCGGTTTTCTGCTGTGGCAAGTCACCAGCCTGTGGCAGCGTGAGATCAAAAAGGCGTTGCAGCCATTTGATCTCACCCACTCGCAATTTGTTTTGCTCGCGAGCATCCACTGGCTCACGCTGCTCAAAAAAGATGTGACGCAAATTGTGCTCTCAGAGCATTCGAAAATCGATCCGATGACGACCTCGCAGGTTTTGCGCACGCTCGCGACCAAGGGCATCGTCACGCGCGCCGAACATGCAACAGACACGCGCGCGAAAACTGTGGTGCTGACCGAGAAGGGAAAAAAGCTCGTGAAGCCGGCGGTGAACGCGGTGGAAAAGTGTGACCGGGAGTTTTTTGCTCCGCTGCGCAATGGCCAAGGGTTTAATGCGGAGCTGATGCAGCTTCTCAGGGCGCCATCCGCATGATGTTGAACTATTTTAGTCGACAATCCATGTCTGCAGAGTAGCAATGAGCATGGGTCTGGTTTACGCCAACATCACTCTGAGTAATCCTCGCAGGCCTGAATTAAAAAGCATCGAGGTGCAGAGCCTCGTCGATACCGGGGCTGTGATGCTCTGCTTGCCCGAACATCTTGTCAGTCAACTGGCTCTCGAAGAAAATGGCACACGGGACGTTTCTACAGCCGGCGGTCGCTCACATAAGGTGCCCTATGTCGGTCCGGTAAAAGTCATGTTCGGCGAAAGACTCTGTTTTGTCGGCGCCCTGGTTATGGGCGACGAACCTTTACTGGGCGCCGTGCCAATGGAAGATATGGACTTGGTGGTGCATCCACTGTCGCGCACAGTGACCGTGAATCCGGAAAGTCCGAATTTTCCGCACCACAAGATCAAATAAACTGTCCGGAAAAAATTCTGGGTCGCCTTCTTTTTGCATCTTTTGCTTTGCTGTTCACTGCGGCCTTCGCGCCACAGGTATTCGCAGGCCCCGACCGCCAGTATTTCATCGGCGCGGGCGCCGATCTGACTTTGCCCTATTTCTGGTTCACCGATTCGGTCTATACGTACGACGCAAGCGTTGAATGGTATCGCGCGGTGCGCTACGATTTTGGTCTTAAGCCGGGTGCTTCGCTGCAAATGGGTTTCGACGATACATTGCCGGCGAAGTACCGTTTTGGTGTTGAAGCGGCTTACAGTTTTGTACCGCCCGCATCACGCACGATTAACACCGCGCAGCAGGTGGGTTCTGTCGCCGTGCAAATCCAGGAAACCGCAACGCTCACACACCATGTTCCGCGGCTGAGCCTGCGTCTCACACAACAACTCGCGGTGAGTTGGAACCTTACTTACCGGCTTGGTATCGCCGACCACATTGTGAGGCGCACGCTGGATGCGCAGCCGCAGAATCTAACGGCGGGAACACAGCTTTATCCGGCGAATAATCCCACGCGCGAAGACACCTATGCGGTGCTCACCGCCGACATTGCGGCAGGCCTGGAATACGTCGCCGACGGCTGCCATGGCATCGGCATGTTCTTCAGTCTGAATCCGCCGATGGTGTATCCCGAGACTGTGCGCAACCACATCGTCTTGCCGTACTTCGCGCAACTCTCATTGCAATACAGGTATATATGGTAAGGCGGATTTATTGCGTTGCAGTTGCGGCGTCGCTGTTGCTTTCGGCCCCGCTATTTTCCGAAGGCATAAATCCGCCGCGCGCTTTTTGGTACCTGGGTGGTAGTGCCGCGTACACGCAGCCTTATTTCTTTGGCCTCATCAACGACATTTACGCGACGGCTCCCGCGAGCCTCGCGCTGGGCATCGTTGCCGGCCGCGAGGCACCGCTCATAGGCGCGCACTCGCTCGGCTGGGAGCTTGGTGTATCGCGCACGTTGCCCACCATGGCCGAACGGCAGAATTTTGTACCGACATTTTCGCAGCAATACCCTGCGGGTTCGGTGGTGCGGTACCGCAACATTGCGCAGACGCTCGCGGTGGTTTCACTGACCTACAGCTATGCTGTGAACGATTGTTTTGCGCTGATAGGTAAACTTGGTGTCGGCGTAAGGCACACGCATGCTGCAATCACGCTCGATGCCCCCGATGGTTCCACCTACAATGCCGCATCTCCTGCGGGCGCGATGGCAATTCTTTCAGCCGCGCTGGGGGTCGAATTTCATAGCGGCGTTTTTGGTCGGTTCGCCGTCTTGTACCAGAGTGTACCGGCGGTGGTGTATCCCGTTTCGGTGGGTACCGCGACGGTGCGCTCGGCAGACATGGTCGTCGTGCAGTGGCGCATGGCCTTCGGGTCACCGTAATCGATTGACGCCTGCCAGTTGTTTGTTTGCAGCGGCGTATGGCAAAAATCCGAGTTTTGGCCGCGGTTTTCGTTGCGGCATTGATTGCCGTCGGTTGCCAAAAATTCCCCGACAAGTTTTTCTCTGAAGAAGACAAAAAACAACCACTGGTGATCAAAGAAGTCTACCGCGACAACGACAAAAGTTCGCATATCATTCTGATGAATGGCGCGGAAAAGCCCCACTTTCACGACAAACATAGTTTTGAGGTCTTGTTGGTCAAAGGCAGCAATCGCCTGCACTTCGCCGATCGGGTGCAAGAGCTCGAACGTGACAAGCCGGTCAGGGTAGAAAAAGGCACGCTGCACTGGGCAGAAAATACCGGTAAAGAATATTCTATCCTCTCTGTGTCTTTTTACCCGCCGTTTGACGGCAAAGACCGCCGCTTTACAGAATAATAGTATGCCATGCTGAAATTTTTCGCGCGCGGGCAATATTACGCCGAGATGCTGAGTCTCGACGTGTGCATCGGAGCGATGGGTTCCGGTGCGGTCGCGCAGACCATTTGCCGTGCGCGCATGAAGCAGGCATGGTGGTGGATTCTGCCGCTTTCTGTGTGGGTGATCTATACGGCGGATCATCTTTTTGACGCGTGGAAACTGCGCGGCAATGCCGTGAATGCGCGGCACCGCTTTCACCATGAAAATTTTTACCTGCTGGTGGTTTTGGCGGCAATTGCAGCCCTTGCTGCGTTCCTGGGTGCGATAGTGTATTTGCGTGAACTCGTTGTGTTCGGCGGTCTGCTCGTCGGGGCGTTTGCTTTAATGCATCTGGTACTCGCCTTCTGGGGAAAGGTGCGCATTGGCAAAGAGGTGTCGGTTGCTGTAATTTATACCTTTGGCGTGTGGTATGCCCCGGTCGCAAATCGCACGAACGAACTCCCCGTCTTTCTGATTGCGGCAGTGGCGGTTTTTGTCATCGCCGCGCTGCAGAACCTGTTCATGAATTCGATTATCGAATATGATCTCGACCATGCAGAGGGGCAAACCTTTGCCACAGCGGTTCTACCGCACCGCACATTGCGCTCTTTCGTTCTGGGAATCTCGGCGCTCGCGGCTATGGCGATACCGGCGCTGTGGTCGATTCCAGAAGCCCGTTCGGGCCTGTCGGTTTCGCTCAGGGCCGCTGGGAGCTTTGTCCTGTTTCTCGTGGTTGTGCCGGGTGCTGTTCTATGGCTGCAAAAGTACGCTTTTTTTAGGGCAAATTATCGTGTATTTGCCGAATGGGTTTTTGCGCTGGGGCTCGGGACGCTGTTTCTACCCCATTAAAATTCACCCGAAACAGGCCGAAATGGCTAAAAAACCAGCCAGAAATCTGCAAAAAGCTTTTTTGGCTGACGTTATGTCCCATCCTGAAAAAAGTCCGTCAGGTGCCTCGGGGTTTTTCCCTGCCAGCGCGCCGCTGACTTCGGGGAAAATCTTCCTCTGTGCTCAGTGGCGGTCAGTTCGGTGCCGATTCATAATTTAGAGTAAATGGCTCAGAACCTTGATACATCCCCCCCTGCTGCCGTGCCTGCGCCAGAGTCTGGCAGTGCACAGACTGAGCAAGCTCCCGTAAATCGTTCAGCCCATGACTTTGCCCACCTGCACCTGCATTCGACGTATTCGCTGCTCGATGGTGCGATTCGGCCATCGGACCTGGTCAAAAAAGTCAAAGAACTCGGCATGAAATCGGTCGCCGTCACCGATCACGGCAACATGTTCGGCGCGATCGAGTTTTACGAGGCCGCAAAAAAAGAGGGCGTGAAGCCGATTATCGGCTACGAAGCCTATGTCGCGCCGGGCAACCGTTTTGAAAAACGCAACCAGGAAGATCTCGTCGATGGCCGCGCATACCACCTGATTCTGCTCGCAAAAAACAAGCAAGGCTATAAGAACCTGACGAAGCTGGCATCGAAGGCATATACCGAAGGCCTCTATTATAAACCGCGCATAGATTATGAATTGCTCGCGCAGCATTCCGAGGGGCTGGTTGGTCTGACTGCCTGCCTCGCGGGCGAAGTCAACCGCCTGATTTACCGGCAAGACATGGCGAAGGCAAAAGAGCTTTCGGGTCGCCTGAATGAAATTTTTGGCCAGGGCAATTTTTTTCTCGAGATACAGAACCACGGCATTCCCGAACAGATCGAAGTGGCGCGCGGTGCGGCGGATATATCGCGTGCGCTCAACATTCCTTTGGCGCTGACCAATGACTCGCACTTTCTGACACGCAAAGACCAGAAAGCGCAGGAAGTGATGCTGCGGATACAGATGAACAAGAAGATCTCTGATCCTCTCGAGTTCGGTTTCAACGACGAGTTCTACGTCAAATCACCAGCAGAAATGTTCGGCCTGTTTCCCGAGCTGCCGCAGGCATTCTATAACACTCTCGAAATTGCCGACATGTGCAATTTCGATTTCGAATTTGGCGCGCCGCTTTTGCCGGATTTCAAAATTCCGCCGGGTATGTCGCTGGGTGATTATCTCGTTGCCGAAGCGGTTGCGGGTCTTTCGCGCCGCTTCGACGGCAACGTTTCGGCAAAGCACCGCGAGCGCCTGCAATACGAACTCGACGTCATCAAGAACATGGGCTTCGAAGGTTATTTTCTCATCGTCGCGGATTTCATTAATTATGCAAAGCGCAGTGATATTCCGGTTGGGCCCGGCCGCGGTTCTGCGGTTGGTTCGCTCGTCGCCTATTCGCTCGGCATTACCGATCTCGACCCGCTCAAATATGACCTGCTGTTTGAACGTTTTCTCAACCCATCGCGCAAAGAAATGCCCGATATCGACGTCGACTTCTGCCGTGATCGCCGAGAAGAAGTGATACGTTACGTGGTCGACAAATATGGCGAAGACCATGTGTCGCAGATTATCACGTTCGGTACCCTGTCGGCCAAGGCCGTGATCAAAGACGTCGCGCGTGTGCTCGGTATTGACTTTCAGCTGATCAACGCGCTGTCAAAAAACCTGCCGGACACACCGGGAATCTCGCTCAAGGATGCGGTTGCGGCCGCCCCCGAGGTCAAAAAATACTTCGAGCAGGGTGAAAAGGAAAAACAGCTCTATGCCATCGCCCAGACGCTCGAAGGTATGCCGCGCAACTCGGGCAAACATGCCGCGGGTGTGGTGATTGCCCCCCGGCCGCTCGATGAAATTGTACCGCTCGCGAAAGACTCAAAGACCGACTCGATAGTCACGCAGTATGACATGACGCTGTTGCCTAAAGTCGGTCTGGTGAAGATGGACTTTCTGGGTCTCAAGAACCTGACGGTCATTCAGACCTGCGTGAAAGAGATCAAGCGCCGCCACGATCTCGATCTCGATATGACACGCCTGCCGCTCGACGATTTGAAGACCTACCAGCTGCTGACGCAAGGAAGAACACGCGGCGTGTTCCAGGTCGAAAGTACCGGTATTACGAAACTGCTGATGCAGGCAAAACCCAAGGCATTTGAAGATATTGTTGCAATTATCGCCCTCTACCGCCCGGGCCCGCTCGAGTCAGGCATGACCGAAAGTTATGTGAAGCGCAAAAACGGCGAGATGAAACTCGAATATCCGCATATGTCGCTTGAGCCGATTCTGCGCGATACCTATGGCACATTTGTGTACCAGGAACAGATCATGCTGGCGTCGCAGATTATCGGTGGCTTCACACTCGCCGAAGCGGACACGCTCAGAAAGGCGATGGGGAAAAAGAACGCCGAAGAGATGGCGAAAATGAAGGCCAAGTTTGTCGACGGGGCAAAACTCAAGACCTACCAGGAAAAATGGGCTTCTGAGCTGTTCGACAACATGGCCGAGTTCGCGAAATACGGTTTTAACAAGTCGCACTCCGCTGCGTACGGACTCATCACCTACCAGACTGCATATCTTAAAACGAATTATACGATTGAATTTCTCAAGGCCTCGATGGATGCCGATATCGGCGACACCGACAAAATCATCGGCTACATCAACCATGCGAAAGAGCTGGGCATCGAGGTGCTGCCCCCCGACGTCAATGAATCGGATGTCTACTTTACGATTCTCGACGACACACGCCTGCGCTTCGGCCTGCTTGGCATTAAAGGTTTGGGCGAAGCGCCGGCGAAAGCGATTGTCGAAGCGCGTGCGCAACTCGGTGGCCGGTTCAAATCCCTCGCCGATTTTGCCGAATCGCTCGATACCAAAACACTGAATCGCCGCCTGCTCGATGCGCTGGCGTTTGCCGGTGCGACCGATTCGCTAGGTTTTACGCGAGCAGCAATCGTTCACGCGGCAGATGAAATTCTCAAATTTTCCGCATCGGCGCAGCTCGATAAATCTTCGGGCCAGGTGTCGCTCTTTGGCGGCGTCGAAGAAGAAGCGGCACGACTGCAGATCCAGAATGTGCAAGAGTTCTCCGATGAAGAAAAATTGCTCAAAGAGAAACAGACTCTCGGGCTATACCTGACATCCCACCCGCTGGACCGCTTCGACGAAATGGGCGAGCACATGCGGCTGACCAAAATTGCAGACCTGGACGACGGTGTTTCCAAAGAGCGGCGTGTGTCTGTCATGGGTGTCGTCGACTCATTGCGCACAGTAACCTCTAAGCGTGGCGCATTCTATCTTCTGAAAATTACCGATAAGACCGGCCAGATCGAAGTGCGCATCTTCCAGAACATGTTCGAGCAGGTGAAGCCTTTCATCAATGAGAACAGTTGCGCCATCTTTGATATTCGCGTTCAGGCATTCCGCGAAGAAGAAGTCACGACGATGAACTATGCACTCGCCGGCATTGTGCCCGAGGCAAAATTCACCGACCGCGTGGAAAAGTCGCTGCACTTGTATCTCAACGTCAAGACTGCGACGGATCTGGAAGCGATGATCGGCAAGGTTAAGACCACGCTGCGGAAATATTCAGGTAACAATCCTGTATATCTCTACTGGCGAGAGGCAGAAGGCGGGCCGCTGCAATCGATCAAGGCGCACTCGAGTTTCTGCGTGCGCTACGACAAGTCTCTGCTCAAAGACGTTAGCCAGCTTCTCGGTGAAGAGAAATACGCCTTGTTTAAGGTTGGCGGTTTGATGGAAGCCGCGCAGGGGCCGTCTGTAAAAACCGGTAGCGCTGCTGCCGTCTCTGTCGTTTAAGGCTGAGCAGCAACTATCACAGCAGTTCGACGAAAGCACGGTAGGTGCCATTCTCGACTGAGTGGGAAAAAGAGGCCTGCAGCTTTTCCGTCCGGTGCCGCAGCGTATCTCTGCCAAACCCACCCGTAATTTTCTTGCTGCGGCTTTTTGCCTGCACGCTGATACGCAGGTGAGAAGCGTCTGCTTCGATTTTCCAGTGCGTGGTGCCCGCTGCGTATTTCAGGCTGTTGTTGCAGAGTTCCTGCACAACCATGCAAAGTTCAGGAATGCGTTCATCGCTCAACACACCGGATTTTTGCAAAAGTTTGCCCCGCTCGCGGGTTTCGGAAGAAATTTCGATTTCGACAGGCCGCTTTGCCATCTGGTAGCGGCGCAGGAGAATCAGGTTGATCCCTGAAACAAAGTCTTTCATCGCCAGTTGCATGTCTTCCAGGAACAGAAGCTCGGTGCGCAACGACGCAATAGTGCCCGAAACCTGGTGGTCGAGCCGCCGTATGTCATCTGCGATGCTGCGGGCTGCGGGCTGTTTTTCCAGTGCTTCGAGACCAAGTTTGATGTCTGTCAGATTGCCGCCGAGGCTGTCGTGCAGGTTGGCCTCAATCTGTTTGCGCTGGTTCTCCAGTGCATTGCGGCTTCGCTCAAGCCTTTCCTGCATCAGGATATTTTCCCTGTCGAGAGCTGCGTGCGTATGCGCCAGCGAACCCGACTGGAAAAGGGCAAACAGGGTGAAGCCGATCGAAAGAAAGCTTCCCGCTACCGAATGCGTGAAGTAAAGAAATGCGGCATAGAGAGTGAGTGCCACCAGGAAAAGCAATCCGACGAGCAATATACGCGCACCAGGTTGTTTTTGCCGCACGGCCTGAAAAACCCCCCAGAGACAAACAAGGCCGGCGGAGAAGGCAACAACTCCGTAATAATAGATATTCATCCTCATGAAATAGATTGGCGGCAATATCAGCATCAGAATAAATGCAAAGGCGACGACCCAGTAAAGACGCAAGATTTTGCTGTTAACAGTACCCGGGTAGAGCCGGCCGGTGAATTCGAGTACCAGCGGTGGTAAGACATAGGTAAAAAAAGACGCGACGCGCACATGCACCGGCAGCGGAAATTCGGGGAAAAAAAGCGCGATCGATTGCTCGCCGAAGAAAAATGCCAGCAAGAAATAATCGAGCGCCAGTATCGCGAAAATGAGCGTCGGCAAATAGCGGCGTGTCAGAACAAAGATCAGTAAATGGTAGAGCATGATCGCGAAAATGAGGCCAATCGAAAAAAGATCGATTGCGAGATAACGCATGCCAAACGACTGCATCTGCTCCGCGCGCCCCAGTTCGATTTTGCTGCGCAGCCCCCCCTTATAGGTCAGGTAATTTGCCACGTGTATAATAATTTCAATTTCATTTTCTGTGGGGGTGAAATAGATCAGCGCGGATTTTCTTCTGGGGATATAATGCTCTTCAGACGATGCAGGCTGACCCACTTCACTCACGAGTTCGCCGTTGATGAAAATTCTGTAACTCGTCAGCGGTGGCGGCAGCCTGAGTGCAAGTCTCTGGCCTGTTACGCCTGCATGGAATTTAGCGGCGTAAGTAGCATAGCCAAATGAAGACAGCCTTACGCCGCGGACAATTTGCCCGTTCCAGATCGAAGGCGGTATTAATATCAGGTCGGGGCTGTGTTTGTGTTGCCGCAGATCGTCGGTGGTCAGAAATTTCTGCCAGTAAAATTGCCACGGTATCTGGTCGAGACCGAGGATATGGGTCTGATCGAGATTGAGTGAGGCAGACTCATCTGCCGCACCTATGCTTGTACCGCTGAGCAGACAGAGGAGCAGTAAGTTGAAAAAAACAACCGGGAAAAAAATCCGCACATGGCGGATTTGCTATTGTGCCGTAACCTTCAACCGAAATTGCGAACGCGGCCGACCAGCTCTGCGCGGTTATGCACGTTCAGTTTTTTGTAAATGTCTTTCACATAACCGTGCACCGTTGCCGGACTCAGGCGCAGAACTTTGGCCACCTGCGGTATAGTCTTACCGGCCACCATCAGCTCGAGCACCTGCTGCAATCTTTCTGACAGGCCAAAATCGGGAGACTCGGCGCGGCGCTCCCTTACCGCAGTCATCACGCGCAGCGCAATTGTCGGTGTGAGAATTGCACCACCCGCCACGACAGTATCGATAATCGATTTAAGCTCCCGGCGGTCCGATTTGAGCACATAGCCCACCGCGCCGTTTTCGATGGCTTCAAGTATCAGCTCGTCGGAGTTCATGTTTGTCAGAATGACGATTTTGCCGCCATAACCGCGGTGGTTCAGTTCGCCGGTCAGGTCTATTCCCGTCATACCGGGCAGCATCACGTCGAGCAGCAGGATGTCTGGCAGGTCATCGATATTTTCTTTCAGCAGATTTTCAGCGCTTTGCCACCAGTCGAGTTTCGCGGTTGGCATCAGCCTTTTCAGCGTGACAAGTATGTCGTCACGAAAAGCCGAATCATTCTCAACGATGCCAATGTGCATGGTTTCTGGTATGCCCATCGAGCTGGCGGTCAATAGTTAATAAATTCTCCAATCCCCCCGAACAGGGGGTTAGAAGTCAAAACCCGCACCCAGCATGAAATTGCTCGTCAGGCGAAAACTAAACGTGCCGCCGAAGCGGAGCGATACGGATTCAGCAATGTAATAAAAGACACGGTTATCCATTATTTGCTCGACGCACTGTTTTTCCGATTTGAAATGGGCTATGGCTGCAACAGGAACCCTCGAGGCGCTCGGTATCGGCGCCGATTTTCAGGAAAACCTCAGACAGTTTTGGCTGAAGAACAATCTCAAGCTGGATATTCCCGTTATCGACCTGCAACATATCTGGTTGGTATATCTGATCATGGAACTCGAAAACGAGATGCTCAGTTCGGTGGGTGGCGAGTTTCCGGAGGAGAAAATCCGCAAGATTATGGGCGACCTGCTCAGCTTTGCAGCCGAGCATTTTAGTTTGGAAGAAGATCTCTTCCTGGCGTTTGAGACCAGCGATGCACTCGAGCATGGTGATAAGCACCGGCATTTTGTGCAGTTTCTGTCAGAACGGGCCAACGAGCTGAAGGAAGGTAAATTCGAATCGGTAAAGGTACTAGTTTCTTTTCTCAAAGACTGGTTAACCATGCACATATTGAGAGACGATAAACAATATGCGGATTTTTACCGCGACAGCGGCATTAACCTGAAACAATATTTTCAACACCAGATTGAGAAGCATGCTCTCACGATAGACCGCGGGCAGGTTGCAGTCTATAAACTCGTTTCCGAATCGGACGAAGTGCGCGAGATCGTGAACGAAAATATCACGTCGAATGTGATCAAGATTTGGAATTCCAATAATCTCAGTATCCAGATTCCGATCATCGACCTGCAGCACCTGTGGCTGATCAGCCTGATTGTCGAACTCGATCTCGCGAGCCGCAGCCGCAATATGGGCACCGCTGCGCGTGAGAAGATTTTCCAGCGCGTGGTGCAGGGGGCGACGCAATATGCGCATGAGCATTTCGCGGCCGAAGAGCGCATCATGGAGAAATTCAAATTCTCCGGTCTGCCAGGGCACCTGCGCCAACACCAGGCCTTCAAGGAGTTTGTGGCGCGCCGGGCTCTGGAGTTTCGCCAGGGTGATACTCAGGCCGCGATTAAACTCGTGCACGATCTGCGCGAATGGCTATTATCGCATATCGCGATTGAAGATCGCAAGATAGAGATTCAGTTGAGAAGCCATCTCGTCGATGTGCAGAAGTTCGTGCGCGAGCTCATAAACTCTGGCGAGATTGTATTACGCAAAAAACAGATCGATCTCTATAATCAGGTCTGTGGATTGCAGCGCGTTTGAATAAGTCTCCGAAGAGCGCCCGTCGTTCCAGGGTTGCGTCGGTTATATGCTGTCGAGAATGTCGAGGCAGCTCTTTTCCCGTTCCTCCGGCGCATTAAAAGTGCAGCGCAGCTGGCCATGGCGATAGCGTACGGAAAGATCGATCTGTCCTGAGGTGTGAATATCCAGCGCGTGCGCTATCGGGGCATCGGTATTTTCATGGTTGTTCCATTTCTCGGTTACCGTAACCGCCATGTCTTCGCCGGGTTTGCCGAGACGAAAGCCATGTGATATTTCATAGATTGGAGAGATACCTTTCAGACTGTCGTCTCTCCAATCGCCGTTCCTGTTTTGTTCGTGGTTCGGATCAGCTCCGAGTGCAACAAATAATCGGCTTGCGAGATCGACTACCTGCGCCTGCGTCAGTTCTTTAAAGGTACTGAATCTCATTCAGCAGCATGCTCAGTGTCCGACAGACCGTCTGTCTAGGGCCATTCAGCATTGCTACCCCCCTGAACAGGGGGTAGAGTTTCAGGGCTTGGGGGAATTATGGCCACATACAAAATCGACCGCGCGCAGTTCGATAACTATGTCGAGGCCGACGTCGAATAGCCGGATTAATTCCGTTAACGCACAATTTTATCCAGCGGCAGTTTGACCCCGGATGCGAACATCGCATACATCGAACCGACAAAAAACAGGTAAATACCCACGACCCCGAGGCTCATCCATTCGGGCATCGGCGTCTGGTCACCCACTTTGTATGCCCGCGGTTTGAAATAAAAACGGTAAATAGCGAACGCGAGGGCGAAACCCATCGCAATGTCTGCGACGAAGTGCTGCTTCATATAAAGCGTGGAAACAGATATGAGTGCCGCGAGCGACCAGGCGGTGACCCCGACTCGGTTGCGGTAATGGAACGCAATCATTGAGGCGAGAAAGGCGTTGCTGACATGCAGACTCGGAAAACAATTCACGGGTTTGTCGAGCAGGTAATTAAGCGCGGTGCCCCACCAGAGAAATTCATCCTGTGTCGGTATTGCAGGCCGTGGATAACGCGCCGGCATCAACACGAAAATAGCGACGGAAATCAGGTTCACGAGAATAAACGCTTTGGCGACAAACTTGAAACTCTCTTTACCTTTGACGACAAAGACCGGCAGAAATAAAAAAACGTAGACCCAGGCATAGACGAGAATCCAGTAGTGGTTGAAAGGCAGCCAGTTGTCGACCGGAATCGCCAGATTCACGGCGGGACGGTCATAGTAGAGGTGGTTGACTATTCCGTATGGAGGAAATGCAAACAGCAGCGTGATTAATCCGACTTTGGTATTAAACCACAACGCCTCAGTGTCAGACTTTTGCAATAAATTCTTCACGGTATGACCGCAAGGTCATACCGTGATATAAACTAAATCAAAAAAATGCGCGTGCGCCGATGCCGACAACGCCACCTGTGAGTTGCGGTGCCAAAAGATCGCGCACAAATGGTGCATTCACGCCAGCTTCAACGTAGATGCTGTAATCTTGTGTCATGTAAAGATCGACGCCGATGCGGAACGAACCGTTGATGCCACCGGCTTTCATGCGCGCATCATAGAAATAGGTCAGTTCAAGCATCGTGTAGGGACGTGCGATATTCTTGTAGATCTTCGTCGAGGTGAACATCAGGCCACCGGAAAAATGCCAGAGGAATGCATAGTTCGACATCGCAAATGAACCGGATGGCTGGTCGCCTGGCAGAGAGCCGGTAATGGCGCCCGAAAGGCGCAACCAGTCGGCGACGCCTATCTGCAAATGACCGCCGAGGAAACCATAGTTGCCGTACGTTCCGGTACCCATGCCGAATGCCGTGGCGTCCATTTGCGGGTTCTGGTTGCGCTCGGTGCTGGCCGGTTGCGCAACCGGTGTTGTTACTGCGGGTTTAGCCGCGGTGTCTTTTGCCGCGGGTGCGGCGGTTGCTGCCTGTGCACCGATCAATGCGAAGACAGCAATAGATGCTGTAAATAGTTGTTTTTTCATTGTGAACAATTGTTCAACTTTGCTTCTGAATGTAAATATTTTTCCGGCGCGGATAATCCGCCTTCTACCAGCGGGAAGGCAGATTGAACAATTCCTTGAAATTCTCTGTGTTTTTCGTACATTGACTGCATGGCCGCAACTGCAAAACTCATCTTCGAGGGCAAGGAATATGAACTGCCCGTTGTAAAGGGCACAGAAAACGAACTCGCAATCGATATCTCTAAACTACGTGCGCAATCGGGGCTCGTCACTCTCGACGACGGCTATGTCAATACCGGATCAACCCTGAGTGCGATTACTTTTCTCGACGGCGAACAGGGTATTTTGCGCTACCGTGGTTACGACATTGCAGAGCTCGCGGAAAAATCCACATTCCTGGAAGTTGCATACCTCCTGATTTACGGCAACCTGCCGCGCGCGCACGAGTTTGAAAGTTTCCGCCAATCAATCACGCGGCATACGATGATCCACGAAGACCTCAAGCGCCTCTACGATGGTTTCCCCAAAGATTCGCATCCGATGGCGACGCTGGGTTCGATGATCAACACACTCTCTGGCTATTATGTCAGAGAAGCCGCTGACCCGCTCGACCCCATGGGCCGCGAACTCTCTATCCATCGCCTGCTGGCGAAGTCGCCGACGATTGCAGCGTTCTCTCACAAAAAATCCGTCGGTCAGCCTTTCATGTATCCCAAGAATTCACTGAGCTATGTCGGTAACTTTATCCAGATGATGTTTTCAGTGCCTGCCGAAAATTACGAAGTTGATCCGGTCGTGGAAAAAGCTCTCGATCTTCTGCTCATTCTGCATGCAGATCACGAGCAAAATTGTTCGACCTCTACTGTGCGCATGGTGGGGTCTTCACGCGCGAACGTGTTTGCCGCGATTTCGAGCGGGGTGAACGCGCTCTGGGGGCCTTTGCACGGTGGTGCAAACCAGGCTGTCATCGAAATGTTGCAGCATATACAATCAGAGGGCGGTAATATTAAGAAGTTTGTTGAAATGGCTAAAGACAAGAGTTCCTCTTTCAGACTCATGGGTTTTGGCCACCGCGTGTACAAGAATTTCGACCCGCGTGCGAAGATCATCAAAAAGACGTGCATGGAAGTGCTGTCGAAGCTCGGTGTAAAAGACGCGCTGCTGGAAATTGCGATTCAGCTCGAAGAAACGGCGCTCAAAGACGATTACTTTGTCGAACGCAAGCTTTATCCCAATGTGGATTTTTACAGCGGCCTGATCTACCGCGCGATTGGCATTCCGACTGAGATGTTCACCGTAATGTTCGCGCTCGGCCGTATGCCGGGCTGGATTGCGCAGTGGAAAGAAATGATTGAGAATCCGTCGGCCAAGATCGGCCGGCCGCGGCAGATTTATAACGGTGCAACACTCAGACCGTTTGTCGCGGCAGATAAACGAGGCTAATGCATGGCAGGCGCAGCCTGCCATGCATTAAAAATTCTTAAGCTTTATTTTCTGGTTTAACTTTCGCGATTGCGTCCTGAACCATTTTCTGTGCCTGGCCGGTTACTTCGTTCAGGTTGTTCACTGCTGTGTTGACGATAGTTGAAACCCGGTTAGCGAGGTCGGTCGCGTTAGCGCGCAGTTTTTGTGCGTTTTCGTCGCTTGCTGCTGCACCTTTGTCGACCATTGCCTTCACTTCTGCTTCGAGATTAGTGATTGTGCTCTTTGCCGCATCGCCGAGACCTTTTACGGTACCGATTGCGAAGTTAACGATTTGTTGAATTTGCTGTTCCATTTGTTTCTCCTGTATTACACAATGTAATCGGAGGCGGCGGACAGGGTGTCCTGCCTTTCCGCATCCGGAAATTAAACTTTCTGCGGATAGAATTTGTGCGCCGCACCACGCGTAAAGCAAAATTCACTATTTTTTAGGCGATGCACTAAGCTCAGAATTCTTTCTCTTTTGCTACAGCCTTGCCCTCAAGGCAGTAATCCTGGTAGCCCACGGGGGCCGCAGCGCTGGTATTTAGCAGTTCGCAGTCATTTGCCTTTTGCACACGCGTATATTTTGCACCGCCGTCAGAGTCCACAATCTGGTCTTTGCTGACAAATTTCAGCCTGGAAAAATTTTCTTTGAGTGCGGCTTTCATGTCGTCGCTGCGGCCCGCCACTTCATTGCCAAGACTGGTACCCATTGAAGCCAGAGTATTGGAGAGGGCCGCCATTCCTTTTTCCACATTCACGCAGAGGCATGAGCCTTTTGCCGGTCCCATATATATGCCGGACTGGATTTTGTTCTCTTCGACCGCGGGAGCCGTTGCCGGGGCGGGTGCCGCAGGTTTTTCTTTGCAGGCTATCGCCAGGAGAGCGGCGGCCAAAACGATTTGGATTTTTTTGTTCATCGACCATGCAATCCACATACATCAATGCGGCAACACAGAAAATAATCCGGCGCTACTGCTGAAGATGCAGCGTTTGCTGGACTCTGGCGCCTGTAATAGGTAAATTACCCGCGTGAAAAGTGCGTTGGTCTTGTTTGTTCTATCTCTATGGAGCACAGGCATTTCTGCTGCTGCTCTGTTCAGTAAAACCTCGAAAGTCGAACTGCGTCCCTTTTTCAAGAGGACTTTCAAACAACCTGTCTATGTAACCCCATACCCCGCAAAGCTCGCGCATTGTCCCGATGCTTATGCTATCGTCGAGAAACCTGGCACGATTCGGCTTGAAAGCCCGGAGAAAAAATGCGGCGCCACGCTCATAGACCTGCGCGAGAGAGTGAGTGATCCAACCCTCGAAGAAGGACTCTTGGGCCTGGCATTCCCTCCCGATTTTGAGGCGAGCCAAAGTTACTATGTTTATTACTCTGCCGCGAAGCCTCGGCGTACCATCGTCGCGCGCGTTACGATGCAGAGTATCTCAGCCCCGGGCGGCGGCCAGGTACAGGAACTTATCTCGATTCGGCAGCCCTTCAGCAACCACAACGGCGGTATGCTCGAGTTTGGCCCCGATGGTTATCTCTACATCGGTGTCGGTGACGGCGGTTCGGGCGGCGATCCGCGCGGCTATGCGCAGAACCTGCGTTCGCACCTCGGAAAAATTCTGCGCATCGGCGTGCAAAATTCTTCCGCGTACGCAATCCCCCCCGATAACCCATTTGCAAATTCGAAGAATGATGCGTTCAGCGAGCGCCCGGAGATTTTTGCCTGGGGACTCAGAAATCCGTGGCGTTTCAGCTTCACGCCCGGCGGTCGCCTGCTCGTTGCCGACGTGGGGCAGGATGACTATGAAGAACTGAGTTTTGTCGCGCGCGGCGATAACATGGGCTGGAACACCATGGAAGGTTTTCATTGTTTCAAGCCGCGCAAGAATTGCGGGCAGTCGGGTCTGAAATTACCATTTTATGAATACGACCACGGTGTCGGCCAGTCGATTCTCGGCGGTTATGTTTATGAGGGCACGGCGCTGCCGCAGTTTAGGAATAAATACATTTTCGCTGACTCCGTTGCCGGCAGAATTTTTGCGATCGATTACCAGTCTGCCTCAGCGAAGGCGGATGTACTCATCCAGGCGCCGGGATTGTATTCGAGCTTCGGCAGGCTGCGTAACAAAGAACTTGTCATTGCCGAACTCATGTCAGGGAAAATTTATTTACTGGCACCGACGGGCGCGGTAGGGAGCTCACAATGAAAGTTGCACTCACCATCGCTGGGAGCGACTCCGGTGGCGGCGCAGGCATACAGGCTGATCTGAAAACCTTTTCGGCGCTGGGGGTCTTTGGTACCAGTGCGATCACAGCAATCACCGCGCAGAATACGATGGGCGTCGAAGCGGTTGAGACGCTCAGCGCAGATATCGTGAGTAAACAGATCGCTGCTGTCGCGTCGGATTTTCCCGTTGCTGCGGCAAAAACCGGTATGCTGGCAAATACCGATATTATCGCGGCAGTTGCTGCAGCCGTGCGGGCGCACGGCATAAAAAAACTCATTGTCGATACAGTCATGGTCTCGAAGAGCAATCATCGCTTGCTCGAACCGCAGGCAGAAGCCGCAATGCGCAATGTACTTCTGCCGGTGGCATTTATTGTTACGCCCAACCTGCCTGAAGCCGAGGTGCTTACGGGAATGAAGATTGCTAACCTCGCAGCGATGCGCGAGGCAGCAGTGAAGTTACACGCGCTCGGGGCACAGCATGTGCTCGTGAAAGGCGGCCATCTCGAACACGCCGTCGCAACAGATGTGTTCTATGACGGGGAAGATTTCTTTGAACTCAATGCAGAGCGCGTGGTAACCACCTCGACGCACGGTACCGGCTGCACGCTTTCTGCCGCAATTGCTGCATATCTTACCTTGGGTTTATCGCCGCTCGAAGCCTGCCGAAGCGCAAAGGAATACCTCACCGGGGCGCTGCAAAATGCAGTGAAACTCGGCCACGGCCACGGGCCGGTGAACCATTTTTGGAATTTGCGCAACTAGCCCACCGCTATAGCGGTGGGCTCAGTGGGAAAATTAGTTCCGTATCTGAAAATCGTATGTGATCACTTTGCCGTCGCGTTCGAGTTCAATCTTCACTTCTGGCGCGGTACGAATCGCCTTCCACAAATCGAGCATCCGCTCTGTGTCATTGAGACCGTAACCATTCACCTTGCGAATGATATCGCCGCTCTTGGCACCCAGCTTCGCGAACACGTGGTCGTCGTTAACACGCGCGATTTTATAACCTTCAATCTTGCCATTCACGAGGTGAGGGCCGAACTGTGCGCCTTCGTATATTTTTGCCGGGTTACCTAGGATGTTCTTGTTTACCTCTTCGCGCGAAATCACTTTCGATATAACAGTGCCGCCAGAGGTCGCAACTGCTGGCTGGCCAGGCGTTGCAGGCGCTGCGGCAGCCTGCTGCGCAAGATCTGTCGTTGATTGCCCGATTTTCAGTTTATAGCGATTTTGGTTGAGCTTGATCCAGATGTGCTCCTGCGCGATCGAAATGATTGTTGCATTTTGCACTGTGCACTCGCAGTCTTTCTCTTTCTTGCTGCAGGCACGCGATGCGGCACAGTATTCGCGAATGCCTTCGCCCTGCACTTCAATCAGCGCGCGTGCAAATTCGGGGCTGCCTTCGAGTGTAGCCGTCAATTTGAACGGCTTTGCAGGTTGCTCAACGACCGCCGCGGCGTTTGCCGCAGTCGTGCCTTCGCCGGCGCGCTGGAATAGAGCACCACCAACAGTGATCGTCGGATCTGAAAACATTTGCTCGCTCGAATTAGATTGTGCGACCGCTTGGCGGGGTGGTGGCAGTGGTGTGGATTTGCTCACCATATAGAGCGTGACCGAATGCCCAAAGCGGGCGAGAGATAGGCCCAGCAGAACCGCGGCACCCGAATACCACCAGGTGCGGCTGTAGCGCACGCGTGCGGCCAGGCCTGACGCGAGTTCGCGAATCTGCAGCGCGCGGCGCTTCAGTTCTTGCATGTCCATGTTGCGGAGATCCGCTAGCGCCATAACGTTGATTGGAGGGTTGACGCGGCTGCGTCAACCGAAAAGATTATTGAGTTCCCTTATAGTTTTGCGCGCAGCGCAAAACTATAAGGGAAGACTCCTATTTTCCACCTTCGGTGTATTTCTTCAGGTTCTTAGCGTATTCTTTCGCCTCGGCCTTTTCTTTCTTATCGTTCTCGTCAAAATCCACGTCAGCGCCGTCGAAGTGTACATCATACACGTCGGTGAGTACCTTCACAGAATCAAAGAAGATGACAACTTTTTCTGTGTTCGCTGTTGGTTTCGAGCGCAACACGAGTTTGGTCAGCACGAGGTTCTTTGTTTGCGGATAGGTGTCGATATCCTGCGGAACGCCCACGGGCACTTTCGCAGACAACGGACGCCAGCCAACAAAGTTCACTGAACCCATCTTGAGTACGTGGGTTGAACCTTTCCAATCCTGTACCCATGCTTCGAGTGTGTAGTCATTGCCACGGCCCAGTACCCAAACTGAAAGCGCTTTCACTTTTCCTGGCAGCTTGATACCAGGCGTTTCCTGAATCTTCGGCTTGTTGTTATGGTCAAGCTCGTCGAGCGTGCGGTAAATCTTGCGCGATGCCGGTGGCATCAGGGCAACAACGTTCTTGCCTGGGTAAATGAACTTGAAACGCAGACCAAGGCATTTCTTGTTGGTCTCATCGTTCGCGAGGTTCTGTGGGCGGCAGGGTTTGTTGCCTTCGCCTTTCAGGCCGACTTCGGGTGAGTTCCATTTTTCGCCCTGGTTAGGTGCGCCGTTTGCATCGACAACAGCCGGAATCGCTTCCGGGTCACCTGGCGTTACGACCGCGGTCCAGGCTTCTGATTCGAAGCCTTCAACCTGCACAGATTTGAGTTCCATGCCGTCGGTGTCATCACCGTTGAGTGTTTTGATGGCACTCTTGCCCGAGATTGCTGTAAATGAATACAGTATCGGGATCAGTGCCAGCGTAGTGATTTTAAGTGTATTACGCATTTTGATCCTCCCTGATCTTACCAGTTGTCCTTAATCTTGCTACCGGGATATTCACTGTCGCTCAAGTCTGTTTTGACGCGCAGGTCATCCACGTAGAAGTAGAAGTCGCCCCATGTTTCGTGCGGATCGCATTCAACATAAAGAGATACGAAGTGCAGGTTCTTGTCGAGTAGCGCATGGCGTGTGCTCTGTGGCAGCCAGCCTGGCACAGTCACTGTGTGTTTGCGCCAGCCGAAATAATCGAGCTTGCCCATTTTCAGTTTGTGCAGGTTGCCTTTGTAGTCGCGCAGTTTGATAAACAGCGTGTGCCGGTAGTTGCGGCCAAGCACCCAGACTGAGAACTGGCGACCGAGACCTTTGATCAGGTATTCATGCGGGGGTTTGATTTCAACTCGGTCGAAGCCCTTTTCTTTGAAGAAAGTTTTTACACCCAACACGTTGTTGGCGGTCTTGGGGTCTTTTAATCCGTCTTTGAAACGGGTTTTTTCTTCTTCAGAAAGCTCTTTCGGATTGAACACATCTTCAATCGGGCCGAGCTGGATTGTCTTGCGGACCTTGGTGATGCCGAGGGGCGTTGTCGAGAAGGCGCGCCAGTCTTCCGAAGTCTCAAAATCGTTCAGCAAGACGTCTTGTACGTCTGCCTTCTTGTTGCCTTTAACATTGGCCGCATCCTGCGCAATCAGCGCAGCACCAATGAATGTTACAGCCAGTGCTGTGACGAGCAGTACTTTTTTACCACTGCCTTCCATAAGTTCCCCCATATCCCTTTTTTGCCCAACAGGTTGTATTAAAACTTCCTGAAAAGCCTAATTTACTGTTTGTAATATCGGTAAGGCGGATGTAGATCTTGAATGCTTTCATGGCGATTTGCCAGAGCAAATCGTCATGAAAGCGTAGTTTGTCGCCAGCCAAATTTATCGCGCTTTATCTTCCAAATGAAACCATCGATCACATAGTGCGTGATCTGTGGCACTGATAGAAGCGGAACAAGCAACTTCAACCAGCCAGAATCCGGACCCGCCCCGCCTAAAACTGCATGGAATGGCGCAAATAGAGACCTGTGATCTTCATTGTGCCACACCCAGGCGTCCCATAAACCCTCTTCCAGAAAGGCGAGGATTAGCAACGAAACTACAAACAATGCGACATAACGAGGTCGAAATAGCGCAGCCCATGCAGAACCGACACTTCTCTGCGGGCTGTGCTTTTTATTTCCGTAAATCCATACCAACGCGATGTATGGAATGCCATGCGACATAACGTTGATGGCAGTGAAGGCAAGATCCGAGTTGAAATGGACGATGCCGACGTACCACGAGAGTAGTGTGCCCAAAAGAATGCCGTTACGTGGTATGTTAAACCTGGGGGCCGCAGCAGATCCTGGCAGCGCATTTGTTGCTATGGAATTCCCGAGCTGCGTGCGCCGCTTCTGTGCCCTGGATTTCCATAGCTGGTGTAGTTCCTTAACAACATAGACCGCCATCACCGCAATAAAGGCCGTCGTCACCGCCGTTTTCAATCCCCCTTGGTTCAGATAGACAAAATCACCCTTCATGAACCAATTGAAATTCTTCTGCCCCGCCAAATGCCAGTCGACGATCGGATACAGTGTCGCTGTGTAGATTGCCGTGGCGTCGATGCGGCGCTGCCACGCGGTCTGCTGCTCATGGCGGGCATAGACGCGCAGGAAACCGTATTGCTGGCGTACGAAGTGGAAGACTGCGACATACGCCATCACGCGCCAGAACACCAGGGCTCCAAACGAGTAGAGTACGATGCAGGCAATCAACACAGCAAAGGGTAACAAAAAAAGAAACAGACCGTGGCTTTGCATTGTCTCTCGGTCGAGGTAAGTGCGGTAGATGGTGCTATAGACGTGCGAGACATCGACACCCATGACGAGAATCGCCCAGCTGACGAAGGTCATCGAATCGGGCTGACCGAAGTAGCCAGCAAAAATCAGAGTTGCCGCAACAACAAGAAACGGGGTACCGATAATGAAGACGCCATCAACGAAGGCGGAGTGAATCCAGGGCTGTTTCTGCATAACCTGCAATATTGGGGGCTTTGCCCCCAATATTGCAATCAACCTAACGTTTCACACTTCGCGCCGCCAGTGAGGCGGACTTTCATCTTCTTCACTGCGCCGTCGGCAATCGAGCGCCACTGCGCTTCGGTACTGCGCAGTCATATTTCTTATCTGCTTTTTTCACGTCGGTCATAAGCAGGATATATGCCTCTGACCGGCCTGCCTCGCGCTCGCAGCCGAGGCAGCTGCCGCTGCGGATATTGACCATAGGCCATGCAGGCTGTTGCGCCAAACCACCCGTCGCCTTGATGTCGCGCTCATGGCCCCAGCGATTCACGCGGTAATAGCATTTATCACCATAGACCGGCTGGTCTTTGTACTTGGTTTTGCAGCGGCGCTCTTTCTTGAACGTGCCATTGCCTTTGTCGACGCGTGCCATTTCGCAGGTTTCGCCATCGGCGACCTTGTTTGTCGAGCGTACCTCTTGCTTATGGATCACGAGGTATGCGTCGAATGGCATGCTGTCGCACCAGCTGGTCTGCGATCTTCCTTTATAGGACTCTATTTTGACGGTCTTTTCCCATACATGGTTGTCGATTCTGACATCGATTGAACGCGACATGAAGAACATCGCGATCAGGCCGATGACTGCAGCGCCCGCAACACCACCGATGATATACCATTTTTTGTTGGATTTTGGCGGTTCAGCGGCTGCCGCGATGCCGCCACCTCTTTGCGCATCAAAATCGGTCTTGGCATTGGCTTTGGTTTCGGCGCCGAAGGCTCCGGCAGTGACCTGTTCGCTGCGCAGCGCTACGGTTTTCGCATCTTTCATCGGCGATCCGCACTGTGTGCAGAACTCGGCCTTCGCCGCATTGGCGGTGCCGCAGTTGCCGCACTTCTTGTCGGCACCCGTATATTCGTGGTCTTCGACCGCAATCGCCTCTTCATCAGAGGGAAAGTAACGTGCATTCGTGTCTTGTGCGGCGCCGCAGTTGGGGCAGAACTTGTGGTTCACCCCCAGTAGTTTTTTGGTATTGCAGTATTTGCAATCCCACAGCATCTGGAAAGTGCCCGCATCTTCGACTCGGTCATAGGCGTCGCCGCTCAGCCCCCCGCCAGCGGGCCCCGGTGAGGCACCACCCGCTCCCCCGGGAAAAGCAGGTTTCCAGTTCTTGTCGTCTTTCTTCGGGTCTTGCGGTTCGTTGGCCATGGTTATGAATATTGTCCCTGAACGGCATGTCAATTATTAAGAACAGGATGTTCATAGTCTGCGCCCGGCACGATGCCGGTCTTTGCGCAGACATAAGGGGGGATTTATTCCGATTTCGTAGAGACGCGAGTAATCGCGTCTCTACATTGACACATGTTGAAATTCTTTTTTGTCCTGATTTTAACATCCCACGCCCTGTCTGCCTGGGGGCTGCGGGGCCATCGCATTGTGGCGCGCATTGCGGAGAACCACCTGAGTGAAGCTGCGCGCAGCAAAGTGAAAGAATTGCTGGGTGAAGATACACTCACCAAGGTCGCCAACGAAGCCGACAGCTATCGTTCTGATGCCAAATGGAAGTGCGCCGCGCCGCTGCATTATGCCAGCATTGAAGATGCAGATACGTATCTGAAATCCGAGAAAAGCACGGATGGCGATATTGTTCGCGCGCTTGTCTATTTTGAAGATACCATGCGCGACAAAAAAAACAGCAAGGCCGCGCGCACCAATGCACTCAAGTGGCTGGTGCACCTCGTGGGTGACATCCACCAACCACTGCATGTCGGCAGGTCATGCGACCGGGGCGGCAATTCGGTCAAGGTCAACTGGTTCAAAACAAAATCCAATCTGCACAAAGTATGGGATTCGCAGTTCATAAACCACGAAGATCTGAGCTTCAGCGAATATGCCGAGCAGCTCGACAAGATTGACGCCAAGACCATAAGCCGTCTCGAAGCTTCGACCTATCTCGATTGGGCAGCAGAGTCTCAGGCGCTGCGCGCACAGCTCTACACCTGCCTCGCAAAAGACGGGTGCTGCGCGACAAAAGGGAAATGCAAAACCGAAACTACCGTGTTCGGTGCATGCAGCCAGGATGCTCAGGATTTTTCGGCGAACCTCGAGTTCGCTTATGTCGAACAGAATCGTGAATTGCTGAACCGGCAACTTTTGCGCGCTGGTATTCGTCTCGCCAATCTGCTCAATCGCATCTTCAGCGATGCACCTCTTTCGGCTGCGGATGCTGCCCTGCGAAAAGATTTCGAGGCATTTAAAACGGAGAATCCGAATCCGGTACAACAGTGTGTCGAACGTGCTCTAAAATGACAATCCGGGAAATGCGGACTGCCTGATGGCCGCAAAACTCGAAGCGCAGAATTTTCTCTCTCTCGGCGCCGGCGTGCCCATTGTCGACGTGCGGTCCGAGGGCGAATTTGCCGCCGGGCATATTCCCGGTGCGATTCCTATGCCCCTCTTCAACAATGCCGAGCGCGCCGAAGTGGGTACGCTCTATAAACAACAGGGGCAGCGCGTCGCGATTCTCAAAGGCCTGCAGTTTGCCGGGGCGCGTATGAGTGAAATGGCGGCGCGCGCGCTGGAACTCGCACCGGGCGGAAAAATTGCCGTGCACTGCTGGCGGGGTGGCATGCGTTCGGGGTCTGTTGCGTGGCTGTTTGAGCGCGTGGGCCTTGATGTCTCGGTGCTTACCGGTGGCTACAAGGCGTTTCGCCGCCATTGCCGCGCAGCCTTTGCGGCACCGCGCAAGTTGATTGTCATTGGTGGTAAAACCGGTTCGCAGAAGACCAGGATACTGCTTGAACTTGCGGCGAAAGGCGCGCAGGTGATCGATCTAGAAGGTCTCGCGAACCACCGCGGTTCTGCATTCGGTTACGCACCTTCTGCCTGGCAACCCACGCAGGAACAGTTTGAAAATGAATTAGGGATTCGCCTGATGCAGATGGCGGCAGATAAGCCCCTATTAGTGGAAGACGAGAGCCGGCTCATCGGGCGCATGCATATTCCACAGCCGTTCTGGCTGCAGATGCGTTCTTGCCAGGTTTACGTGCTCGATTGGTCGCTCGAAGATCGTGTGTCCTTTCTGTGCCAGGAGTACCAGGCGCCGGCCGATACGATTCGCGACAACCTGAATGCAATACGCAAACGTCTTGGGCCCGAGCGGCACAAGCATGCGCTCGAAGCGCTCGATGGCGGTGACCGCGCCGAAATCTGTCGCATCATACTCGACTATTACGATCGGGCATATGGCTATGGCTTATCACAGAGAGAGCCGCAAACAATAAGTCATTTACCGGGTGAAACGGCAGTCGAAGAAATTCTGAGGAAAATATCATGAGTACCAGACTTACCCAATTCAGCCACGGTGCAGGCTGTGGCTGTAAAATTTCACCGGCTCTGCTGGGTGACATCCTCAAAAATAACCTCGCGCATCCAACTGCGAACCTGATTGTGGGTAACAACGACCGCGACGACAGCGCGGCATATTTGCTTGATCAAAACCAGGTACTGCTCTCAACGACAGATTTTTTTATGCCGGTCGTCGACGATGCCCGCGACTTCGGACGCATTGCTGCGGCCAACGCTATATCCGACATCTATGCGATGGGTGGCCGGCCGATTCTTGCACTCGCGATTTTAGGCTGGCCAATCGACAAGCTCGACGCCGCGCTCGCAAACGAGGTCATGCAGGGCGCGCGCGAGATCGCCGCTGAAGCGGGAATTAGCATTGCGGGCGGCCACAGCATCGATTCGCAGGAGCCGATTTTTGGTCTGTCGGTGAACGGTCTTGTGTCGGCGCAGCATCTGAAACGCAATTCGACGCCCGAACCCGGTGACCTGTTGGTTCTCACCAAACCGCTCGGCATCGGCATTCATACGACGGCGATGAAGAAATCCCTCTTTAAGACAGAGCACGAGGGTATTGCCGTGAAAGAGATGACGATGCTGAATAAGATTGGTCACTTCGCGGCAGAAACTCCCGGCGTGCATGCGATTACCGACGTCACCGGCTTCGGCCTCGGCGGGCATTTGCTCGAAATGGTCACGCCGCATAAACTCACCGCTGAAATCGATTTTGCGCGCCTGCCTCTTTTGCCAGGCCTCGCCGACTACATTGCAGCAGGCGCCGTGCCAGGGGGCACGGGTCGCAACTTCAATAGTTTTGGTGCGCAGATTTCGGGTATCGATGAGCAGTTCAGCAGGTCGATCGTCTGTGACCCGCAGACTTCAGGCGGATTGCTCATTGCCTTTCAACCCGCGGCTCTCGACGCGCTGCAGGCAGTTTTTGACGAACAGGGTATGACAGACCGAATGCACGTCATTGGCCGCTTCACTAAAGAAGCGGGCAGCGAAGCGCGCGTCAATATTCACTGATTGAAATCCATCTCCGTCACAAACGCGCCGCGCAGGTCGCCCATCTTGTAGCCGGTCGCTTTGTCTTGCGGATACAGCTTGCTGATTGCCGCCGCCGTTTTGGCGTCGATGTCTGTTGTGCTGCCATGGCAGCCGAGGCACAGCGGTTGTGATATCTTGATTGGGTGCATTGTGTAGAACTTACCGCCTTCCTCAAAGAATGCTGCCTTGTTTGATCCTTGCTCCCAGCTCGCGAGCACACGCGCCTGCGCAGCACTGGGTGCATTATTGGGGTTGCGGTTGCGGGCGGAGATACGCTTGAAACGGAAGGATTTTGCGCCGAGTTCATTTACGGCTTTGGGAGCCCAGCGTTCGATTTTGAGCTTTCCGTATCGCGGCGCGAATTCGTTGCAGAATGGCACCGCCGCGGCAGTGCCGCTTTCGCTCACTTTTTGCTGCAGTGCCAGCACCAGGTCTGGTAGCACTTCACGCATCACGCTTTGAGCAAACTGCTGCGCCTTGGCTTCGCTAAGCTTGGGTTTGCCGCACGCGAGCAATGCCAGCGCTGAGATGAAATAGGCTATCTTCTGAATGTTCATATCGTTCAGCTGAAAACGCTGCCATTGGCCGTCAATGGTTTACATGTCGATTGTCATTGGCGCTGATTCGCTTGCAGACCCCATGGGGCAAAATAAAATGAACCTTATGAACTCCGCGACGTCGAATCTGTATATGAAAGGGAAATCCTTGCGCCGCTTCGTAGGGGTAGACTTAAGTCTACCCCTACGAGCCCTAATGCTGGTTGCCATCATTACGGTAACGAGTCTCCAGGCCCACATCGAGCTGGTAACAGTACCCAAGAGCCAATCGGTGCAACTGACCATCTATAACAGCGCCGACCTGACGATGGTGAAAGAATCGCGTGAGCTCACGTTCAAGCCTGGGGTCAATACCATCCAGTTTTCGTGGGCGGGCACGCTGATCGATCCGACTTCGCTCAGGCTGACCTTTCTCAACAACAAAGACAAACTGACGCTGCGCGATACATCTTTCCCGCCGGGCCGCACCGACGCGCTGCAATGGAATATCGACAGCGAGATGTCGGGTTCTGCGCGCGTCGAGATCAACTATTTTACATCCGGCATTTCATGGAGTGCCGATTACACCGCAATCACCAACAGCCAGGAAAACCGGATGAACGTCGATGGCTTTATTCGCGTGATCAATAATTCAGGCGAAGATTACCCGGCGGCGGAGGTGCGGCTGGTAGTCGGCACAGTGAACCTTGTCGAAGACATTGCCGGTCTCGCACAGGGCAAGTGGCGCTACGCTGACCTCGACACTGAGAAGCGTGACCGTGTGCGCAATGGCTTCAAGAAAAAAATGAAACGGGCCGAAGCCGCCAAATCAGCACCGATGATGGATGCGATGCCCGCGCCGTCGGCACCGATGGCGGGGGCTGCGCAGCCAAAAGAAATTGTGAAAGAAGGTTTATCAGAATATTTTCTCTTCACCGTCGAAGGCAAAGAACAGATTCCGAATGGCTGGCAGAAGCGATTAAAAGCATTCAGCGCGAAAGATGTGGATGTCAAAGTGATCTACCGGGCTTCTGACCGGTTGACCGGCGGCAGCGTGCACAAGTTCTACGAATTCCGCAACGTGAAAGAGAAGGGGCAAGACCCCAAGACCAGCCTCGGTGTGTCGCCGCTGCCCGACGGCACAGTGCACATCTTCTCCGAAGATGCGAAGAACAACCTGTCTTATCAGGGTGGTATCTACATGAAATACGTCGCGACCGGCGACAAAGTGAAACTCGATGCGGGAGAAACGCGTGAAGTCGTGCTGCGTACCTTCGTCCGCGACTTCAAGCGCTACGGTTTCACCACCGAGGCACGCTATGACAAGTCGCACTACGTGAAAGAGTGGATGGATGAATATTTCTACGAGCATGAACTCGAGAACACACTCAGCCGCTCAGTGAGCGTTGAAATTGAGCGCACCTTTCCCGGTACTTTTGAACCCGGCAAAGTGCCGTTCAAATATGAAAAAGTCGATTCTGCCACGATCAAGTTTTTTCCGGAAGCCGATGCACGGGAAAAAAAGAAAATCCCGTATTCTATCAAGATTGAGCACAAGGAGTAACAGATGAAGAAAGTAATAATAGCTATCACCGCATTTACGCTTTGTGCGGGCAGCGTAGCGGCCCGCACAAAGCTAGTCACGATGCCGCAGCGCGAATATACCCGCATCGACATGAAAAATCCGAACCAGACGATTGTCGAAGAAGAGCGTACAGTCAACCTGCAGCAGGGCACGAACCAGGTCGAATATGCCTTCTCTGGCGTGACCGTCGATATCAACAGTATCCAGTTCAGGCCGATCAAGACGCCCGGCTCAGTGCGAGTCATCAACGTGAACTATCCGCCGAATGAGAATGCCCTTTTTTGGGAGGTCTATTCCGACAAGGCCGGCCCCGGTGTGTTCCGCATCTCTTACCTGATTTCGAACATCCATCGTTCGACTGCATTTGAAGCGGTGGTGTCCAAAGATGAAAAGACGCTGAACCTCAAAGGCCACACGATGGTGCAGAATGGCTCAGGTGAAAACTTTGCCTCAGCCGAACTCATCAGTGTGATCGGTAAACCGTACAACGGTGGCCTGCAGCAGTCCGAATCGAAAAAGATCCAGGCTTTTTCTGCAGCGGATGTGCGCTTCACGAAAAAATTCCACTTTGACCATAATCAATCCGACCAGGTAGCACTGCTGTACGAAGTCAAAAACGAAAAATCGTCAGGCATGCCCGAGCTGATGCTGCCGCCGGGAAAGGCGCGCGTTTACCAGGAAGATTCGCAGGGCTCAGAGGCGTTTTTGGGCGAAGACTGGACGCAGGAAACCGGCGCCGGCCAGAAACTCGAGCTCAAATTGGGACAGGCGAAAGAAGTGAAGGTTAAGCGCAGTATAGTAAAGAAGAAAGAAGAAATTGTCAAACTGCCGATTAAGAACTACCACCAGACGATCCGTTACCAGATCGAGAATTTTAAAGACTCTGCAGTTGCGCTCACTATGGTTGAGCACCCGGGCGGCGAGTGGGTGATCGACGATATCGAAGTTAAAGAAGAGAGCGGCGAACGCGACGAAATACGCGAGAAGTCATATTCGACCGACGTGAAGCAAGAGCGCATTGATCTCGATAACGTGAAACTGCATGTGCAGGTGCCAGCGAACGGCCGCGAAAAAAAGAAGCTGAACGTGTATGTGAAATTGATTTTGAAAAATCGCTGGTAATCAAAACAGCATTTGTGCAGCGCAGCTGCACAAATGATGTTTCTTAGTTATACATCCCGTTAATCTGTTCTGCAAACTTCTCTTTAATCACCGTCCGCCGCAGCTTAAAGGTGCGCGTCAGTTCGACGCCGGCTTCAAACGGTTTGGGTGAAATGTAGAAGGTGTTCTTGGGAATCAGTTCAAAGCTCTTAAATCCGGTCTTGTTAGAAATTCGCTTACCGATTTCATCCTTAAAGATCTCGCGGATCTTCGCGTTGCTGTTCCACTCTGCTTCGGGCAGATCCTTGAGTCCTGTGTGCGCGCGCACTTTGTCGTAGTGCGGTACAATGATTGCGCCGAGAGTCTTCTTGTCATCGCCGACAACCATGACCTGATCGATGAATTCAGACGCCAGCAGCTTGTCTTCAATCGGCACCGGTTCGATGTTTTCGCCGCCTGCCAATGCGAGCGTCTCTTTACTGCGGCCGGCAAACATCAGGTCGCCCTGTGAGGTATAGACCATGATGTCGCCGGTGTCGAAGAAACCTTCTTTATCAAACACCACTGCGTTGAGTTCGGGTCGTTTGTAATACCCAAGCAAAAGCTGGTTCGATTGCACCCACAGCGTGCCCTTCGAACCCGCCACCACCGGCACTTCACGGCCGGCTTCATCTTTGAGTTTAATCTTATAACCCGGGAAAGGGCGGCCGACTGTACCGCTCACCGGTTTGGCGATGTCACGCAGGCTGATGAGTGCAGAGGTTTCCGTCATGCCATAGCCTTCGAGTACCTTGATGCCGATCGCGGTGAGAAACTTATCGACCATCTGCGGCAGAGCAGAACCGCCCGACACCGATTTGCGCACATTGCCGCCCATTGCCTTGTGGATAGGAGCGAAGATTGGACCCGATGCGAGTTTAAGAGGAAACAGGAATGCCATCGCACCCGCTGCGGTGAGCTTTTCCCACGCTTCTTCGAGCGGGGCTTTGGGTTTTACCTGCAGGTCGTAACCGTTGAGAATCGCGTCGAATTTCGAGTACTGTGCGCCGACCTCGAGAAAGAAATTGAAGACAGCTTTTTTAAGTGGTGGTTCTTTTTCCAGTTTCTGCAAAATTCCATTGTATAGCGATTCCCATATGCGCGGCACTGAGGGGAAGCTGGTTGGTTTGAACTCGGCAAGGTCTTGCCTGAGGTTTGTGATACCCGAAATCATGAACTGGCATTGCGCCATCACGACGCCGTATTCCACCGCACGTTCGAATGCATGCCATGGGGGTAAGAGCGAAAGCGCCGTATCACTTTTGACGATGATGTTCATGCTCAGCGCGCGGTCGAGCGCATTGATCCAGCCGGTTTGGTTAAGCATCACACCCTTGGGGGCGCCGGTGGTACCACTGGTATAGATGATGGTGGCCATTTGATTAGGGTCTGCCTTGCGGGCGATGTCGTCGACGAGCCCGGGATTTGTTTTGAGGGCTTTCTCCCCTGCAGTGAAAATTTCTGCGATGGCGTTTTCACCCTGCGCAAGATTAAAATCCCCATCTTCAAGCACAAAGATTTTTTCGAGTTTGGGAAGCTCTTTCTGAAACTTCAGCAGGCGTTCCCGGTCTTTTTTCTGCTGCACGATTGCCCAGCGGCTTTCGCTGTGGCCGATGATGTAGAGAATATCGTCGTCGGTCACGTCGGTGCCGCGGGGCACACTCACGGCACCCGCAGCAATGATTCCGGCATCGGCGATAATCCAGTTGGGCGAGCTGTCGCAGAGCAGCGTGATGCGGTCCCCGGCCTGTATGCCCGAGGCGCTGAGCCCGGCGGCCAGCTCGCTTACCAGTTTATGCAGTTCCGCGAAAGTGCGACCCTGAATCTGGCCGTTCTTTTTGCGGATTTTAAATGATTCTAAATCCGGGCTCTCGGCGGCCGCCCGGGTGAAAAGGTCATAGAAGACGCGGTATTTGCTCATCTGCGGCCGCGATGAAAACAGAGCGCCGTGACCGGTCAACTCTTATGGCAGACGGCAAGGTTTCTGCCATTTGTTTTTCTCTTTCCGCCGAACCCGGCTTTTTAACATAGCACGCAATGGAGGAAATAAGCCTCAGGCAAACCCTCTTTTATTGCTTCGCCTTCGTGCTCACCGGCTCTGCGCTTGGTGTGGTGTTCCATCGCAACCCGGTTAAATCTGCTCTCTTTCTTATCAGTTTTTTTGTTTCTCTGGCCGCGACCTATGCGCTGATCGGCGCCGAAATTCTCGCGACGCTGCAGGTGTTGGTCTATGTCGGCGCGATCATGGTGCTGTTTCTTTTTGTCATTATGCTGATCGCGGTACGCGAAGAAAATTTTGAAAGTCCGCTCAGCAATATCGGCCGTGCAGCTATTATTGGTGCGCTCAGCATCGCGTTCACGATTCAATTGTTTTTGCTGCTCCAGATCCGCAACGGGCGAAATGATCTGAATCCGGTTGCGCAGCCGGCAACAGCAATTCAGGCAGGCAAACAACTGAACGAAGCGTCGCAGGTGCTGTCGGTGAATCTTTTTCGCGATTACCTTCTGGCTTTCGAGTTAATTTCACTGCTGCTGCTTGTTGCAGTCGTGGGGGCGGTGATGATTGCCAAGCGCGATCGCCGCAGTATGGAATAGCATGCTGGATCTGCTATCGGTACGCGAGATTGTGGGGCTGGGTATCGTGCTTTTTGCCATAGGTGCCCTCGGTGTCATCACCCGGCGCAACCTGATTGTTATTCTCATGTCTGTCGAAATCATGCTGAACGCAGTGAACCTGCTGTTCGTCACATTTTCGCGCGGTTTCAATGATACGACTGGCCAACTGATGGTGCTTTTTGTCATGGCCATTGCTGCCGCCGAGGCGGCCGTTGGCCTGGCGCTTGTCATTGCCTTGTTCCGCAACACACACAGTGTTATGACCGACGATATGGATAAACTGAAGGATACATGAAGCAAGATTGGATTCCGTACCTGATCGTAGCGGTGCCGTTATTGCCGCTCATTGCTGCCGTGCTGAACGCTGCCATCTATGCAGTTGCATGGCGGCGCACTTCTGCACGCGCACAATACTGGACAATCCTTATCTCTATCGCGGCGGTCATATTGGGGCTGGCGGCGCACTTTTCCGTTATTCATCTTCATCCTTCACTCATCGGTGAAGGTTCGGCAACGATTATTACACCGGGTACATGGCTCACCCTCAATTACCCGCTGCGCCTCGATTGGGCATTCCGTTTTGATGCGCTCACCAGTATCATGGTCGCTGTGGTTTTGTTCATCGGCCTGATGGTGCAGATTTTCAGCATCGGTTATCTGTCTGATCGCCGCAATGACTATGCCCGCTATTACGCCTGGCTGAGTTTCTTCATGTTCAGTATGCTGTTGCTCGTTGTGGCGGGCAATCTGTTTGTTTTTTTTCTCGGCTGGGAAGCGGTCGGATTGTCTTCGTACAAGCTGATTTCATTCTATGTCGAAAAGGACGCGGCACAGCGCGCCGGCAAAAAGGCATTTATTATTAACCGCATCGGCGACGCGGCGCTGCTAATCGGCATGTTCGCCATTTTCCGGGTCGCCAACACGGCGGATTTTCGCGAGATTGCGCTTGCCTTTTCGAAAGGCAGCATCGCCGCCAGCCATGCAAATTTTATCGCACTGATGATCTTTATTGCCGCAGCTGCGAAGTCGGCGCAGTTGCCGCTCTACACCTGGCTGCCCGATGCGATGACCGGCCCCACTCCTGTTTCAGCGCTGATCCATGCTGCGACGATGGTGACTGCCGGTATTTTTCTGATGCTGCGCCTCGAGCCAGTCTTTGTGCTGGCACCGCAGGCATCGATGATTGTTGCCTGGACTGGTGCGCTCACAGCCCTCGTCGCGGCGTTTATCGCTGTGGCGCAGACCGATATAAAGAAAGTATTGGCATTTTCTACCGTGTCGCAGCTGGGACTCATGGTGCTGGCAGTGGGTAGCGGTGCTTATGCCGCGGCTTTTTTTCACCTTTTTACGCATGCTTTTTTCAAGGCAATGCTGTTTCTTTCTGCCGGTGCAGTGATAACGTTCAAGCACCATGAACAGAATATCCGGCGTATGGGCGGCCTGGTGCGCTCACGGCCAATGCTGGCGTTGCTGTTCTGGTTAGCACTTGCGGCACTTGCCGGTCTGCCGGGGCTTTCTGGCTTTTTCTCGAAAGACCATATTCTCGGTGCCGCCTTTGCGCTCAAGAGCGGTGGAATGATCATCGGTTCGATGGCCATTCTGGTTTCATTGCTTACCGCGTTTTACAGCTTTCGTCTGGGTATCATTGTTATCCACGGTAAACCATCCGGCGCCGATACGCATGATTCTCATAATGAGCATGAACACGCAGCGGAGCCATCGGTGACCTTTTATCTGCCGCTCATTCTGCTCGCAGGCCCCGCTGTTGCAGCGGGTTGGTTTGGTCTGCCGGAATTGTTCACCGGTTACGAATCGCGGTTCTTTTCATATTTCAATCATAATCTTCCTATAGCGCCCTATGAGTTTGTTTCACAGGTGCAGTGGCACCTGGCACACCATGCAGAGATGATGGTCGTGGCTGCCGGAACCGCCGCTGCGCTGATCGGCGTCATCGCTGCTATCGCATGGTATGGTCTGATGCGCCGTCGCCCCGTTGCTGAGGGAGCATACCATGGTATGCTCAGCCGGCTGAGTCTCAACAAGCTTTACATCGATGAAATTTACCAGGTGGTCTTTGTGAATAATTACCGCAAAATTGCGGATAAAGTCAGCGATGCGGATTTCCGGATCATCCCCGCGATGTCCGACGGGGTGGGATATCTTGTACAGGCTGTTGGTCTGGTCTTTGCACGCCTGCAGACGGGCGCGCTGGCGCACTATGCTGCATATTCGTTTGCCGGCATTCTGTTTTTGCTTCTGATTCTTCTGGGTACGGTGTAAAATGATCAGCGTTTCAATACTTGCTCCCCTGTTTGCGGCACTGATTATTTTTTTGCTGCGCGACGGTGGCAAAGGTTCAGCAGCCGCGAAACGAAACGCAGCTCTCGCCGTGGCCGCGACTCTTGCTTCGTTTGTGTCGGCCATCGTGATGCAGCGGCGTTTTGCTGCGAACTATGCTGAAAGCCAGTTGCGCGAAGTGTTGTGGACCAGCGGTGGCTCAGGCATTAACCTTTCGTTTGCGGTCGATGGTATTTCCATGCCTCTCTTCCTCACGGCTTGCCTGCTGTTCTTTGTCGCTGCGTTATTTTCGCTGAACACAATGCGGTTGCAACAATCGGGTGGGATGGCCGAAGGTACGCGCATTTTCTGGAGCATGTTTCTTTTGCTCGAGGCGATTGTGCTGGGCGTGTTTTCTGCGTATAACTTCATCGTCTTTTTCGCTCTCTGGGAGCTATTCCTGATTCCGCTGGTGATTCTGCTTTGGCGCTATGGCCTCGAGGAGCGGCAAAAAGCTGCAATCAGCTTCTTCATTTACACATTCGCATCTTCTGCGTTTATGATTGCCGCCTTCGTGGCGATCGTTTATCATGTACCGCGAGTCGGTGGAGATTTTGATTTTAAATCGGTCTTCAATACCGAAATGGCAAACATGCCCGCAGATAAACAGAAATTGCTGTTTCTGTTCTTTATGGTGGGTTTTCTGGTTAAAATGCCGCTTTTCCCGTTTCACGCGTGGCTGCCACTGACGCACACACAGGCTCCCCTTGGGACGTTACTGCTTTCGGGGCTCTTTCTTAAGCTTGGCTCTTATGGTGTGCTGCGTTTTGTGACGCCCAATTTCAATGGTGTACTCATCGACTGGGGCAGCGTCTTCATGTGGCTCGGAATTTTTTCGATGTTCTACGGTGCCTTTGCGGCTTACCGGCAGAAGTCGTTCCGTTTTGTGATCGCCTATTCTTCGCTCGCACACATGGGGCTCATTCTTTCCGGTGCACTAAGCCGCCAGGAGCACGCCGTTGCGGGCGCCATGTTGCAGAACGTAGGCCACAGTCTCGCTAACGCGCTTTTGTTCATGGTAGTTTGTGTAAACCTGGCACGCAATAAATCCGACTCGCTCGACGACATGCAGGCGCCGGCGGGATTTTCATACTGGGCCTTTTTCTCACTGGCAATGTTCTCCGCGATCGGAGTGCCCGGAACGATCGGTTTTACAGGGGAAGTTATGATTCTCTACGGGCTTTCTTTCCAATCCTGGTGGATTGCTCTTTTTGCCGCGATGACCCTTGTGTTGAGCGCGACCTATATGCTGCGCCTGTTCCACAAGGTGCGTTCGCGTCCCGCTGACACAGCCTTTCGAATGAGCTGGCTCGAAAAATTCAGCATGGCCCTGATTGCAATACCGATCATCTGGTTCGGTTTGTTTCCGTCTTTTCTTGCTGAATATGCACAGACGACCGCGCGCCTGATTGCGCACGGTGTTGCCGGGGTGATCCGCTGATGGGCCTGCAGCTGAATGATTTTCTCTCGATGGCACCGCAGCTGATTCTAGTAATCGGTGGTCTCTCAGTTCTTGTCGCGCAAATGCTGATGAAGAGCGGGCGCGCAGCCATGGGCTGGCAGATTACTCTGATCACGCTGACCAGCGCCCTGGTTGTTGTTCTCTTTGGTTTGAGCGATGCGTCAGGTGTCGCCACCGTTCTGCCGAGAGCGTTTAAAGGCACAGACGTCGTCTGGGCAATGAGCGGTTCTTTCCGCTATTCGGTGTTTAGTGCGAATGCAGTTTTGCTGCTCGTATCTCTGGCGCTGGTCGCTTTGCTTTTGATGCGACGGGTTTTGGTTGCAGCTGAAATCCATTTCGCCGAGAACTATTTTTTGCTGCTGATGAGTCTTGCTGGCTACAGCTATGCAATTTGTGCTGAAGATCTCGTGACTCTGTTTGTCGGCATCGAACTGGGTTCCCTGCCATTGCTGGTGCTCGTGGGTATGAACCGCAGCGACCGTGTGGCAAACGAGGCTGCGGTGAAGTACATGCTGCTCTCGGCATTTGCCATTGCCTTTATGTTGCTCGGTATTGCCCTGCTCTACGGCAGCAATGCAACAGTGAAGCTTAAAGAGCTGAAAGACCTTGGCCCGCATTTTCTCAAAACCCGCGTCGTGATGCTGGGCTATACCTTTGTTTTTGTCGGTTTCTTCTTTAAGATCGCCGCTTTTCCCATGCAGGCATATGTTGCCGATGTCTATCAAGGTGCGGCGACAATTTTTACGGGTCTTCTCGCCTCGGTTTCGAAAGCGGCCTCGGTGCTGCTGATGCTCAAGGTCAGTCTGGGCATGCATGACGGTTACCGGCAATATTTTGCACCTATCCTGACGGTCGCAGCAGTCGGTTCGATGCTCTATGGTTCCTTTGCTTCCCTTGCGGCAATGAATTTGAAACGGATTCTTGCGTATTCATCCATTGGTCATGCAGGTTATCTTGTCTGTTTTCTTATTGTTCCCGCTTCGGCAGACCCGGGAATCATGGGTATGCTCAAGCAGGATGCGGGATCGGGTTTGTATCTTTACGTTACCGGTTATGCATTTTCGGCTCTGCTGGCGTTTGCCACAGTCGCCTATCTGGAAATTTCTTCAGGCCAGCGGGAAATTATCACCCTGTCATCGCTGGCTAACCTGCATCGCCGCGATCCGCTCGCGGCGTGGGCACTGGCTATTGCAGTACTATCGTTCATGGGCATGCCACCCCTGGCGGGCTTTATGGGTAAGTTCCATCTTTTCCGCTATCTCGCGCTGTCCAATAACCTGCTTCTGGCAGCCGTGGCGGCGCTGGCAAGTGCCATTTCCATGTTTGCCTATATCCGTGTGTTGAAGCCCGTCTTCTTTGCCGAGCCGCAGGCCGGCGCAGAGACCCGGGTAAAGGTATTCCCGGTGAGCTATGGTGTGCGGTTTGCCATCGCCTTCCTGGTGCTGGTGATCAGTTTTTTTGCAGTTTTTTCCGGTTTTTTATACAATAACGGCATTGCGGCAATTCACAAGATTTATTAAGCCACAGAGGTAGATAATGTTTAAAAAGCTTAACCAGAGAAAATTCCGGTTCTCGACGCTGGGTGTTGCAAATCTGACGCTGTTCGTCTTTCTGATCGGTGTCGCCTTTTCGCCCTTTGCCGGTACGTGCGGCGGTGGTTCGATCGCCGAGGCGGCAACGGATAATCCATTGCTGAAGTCTGAATCTGTCCAGTATGCGCTGAAGTTTCAGGATGCAATCCGCGAAATTTATAAAGAAGTTAACCCGGCGGTGATTCGCATTGAAACCGAGCAAACGGTCGAAGTGAATCATCCTTTCTTCAATGATCCAATGTTCCGCCGTTTCTTCCAGGTGCCCGAAGGCCAGCAAAAACAGAAACGCGCTGGACTCGGTTCCGGTTTTGTCATCTCGAGTGATGGCTTTGCTGTTACCAACCACCATGTTGTACAAAAAGTGGATAAGATTACCGTGAAGCTGACCAACGGAAAAGAATACTCCGCTAAGCTGATAGGCTCCGACCCCAATTCAGATATTGCGCTCATTAAGATTGAAGGCGCAAAAAACCTGAAGACTGCGCATCTCGGCGATTCTGATAAAATCGAAGTGGGTGACTTTGCGCTGGCGATCGGTAACCCTTTCGGTCTGCAATCCACGCTGACGACTGGCATCGTTTCATCGAAAGGGCAAGATGTCAATTCGGCCGACGGCGTGAGCCGCATCCAGACCGACGCATCTATTAACCCGGGCAATTCTGGCGGACCGCTCTTGAATGTGCGCGGTGAAGTGATTGGCATCAACCAGATGATTTATTCTCAGTCTGGTGGCAGCGTTGGTATCGGCTTCGCGATCCCTATAAACCATGCAAAACACGTCATTGAAAAATTAAAAGCCGGCAAAAAAATACGGCAGGGATACATTGGCGTATCTGTTGATCCTGAGGTTACCGAAGAGAAATTGAAGCTGCTCGGCGTTTCAGGCAAGAGCGGTTTGATCGTGGCACAGGTAGTCATCGGCTCACCTGCATTCAAGGCAGGCATTGCCGCAAACGACTTTATCACTCATATCGACGGTAAAGCGGCAGAGAAATTTTCTGTCCTGAAAGCAGCCGTTCTGCAAAAAGGCGTAGGTGCCGAAATCGAAGTACGTCTCATAAGGCAGGGCAAAGAAATGACCGTTACTGTGAGAGTTGCCGAGGCACCTCAACAGCAGCAATAGTGATTCTCACAACCGACGTCGGTAACTCGCACACCGTTGTCGGTTTGTGGAAAAGCGGCGAGCTGCAGCACACTCTCAGGCTATCGACAGAATCGCGCCGCACTGCCGATGAGTGGCGTATCTTCTTGTCGGCTTGGCTGGCTTCTGTCGGGCACAACGCGACAATTTCGCAGGCTTCGTTCTGTTCTGTCGTGCCTGCGGCGAGCGCAGCGCTCAGCGAAGCCGTTGCCGCGCTGGGTGTCAAAAGCCCGTTGTGGCTGTCATCGGAAAGTAAGCTCAATTTCACATTCGATTACCCGCAAAAGCAGACGCTGGGATCAGACCGCATTGCGGATCTGGTTGCCGGTTCGCACTATTTTGGCAAAAATTGTATCGTCGTCGATTTTGGTACGGCGATCACGTTTTCTGTGCTCACCAATAATGTTTTTCACGGTGGAGTGATCGCTCCGGGAATTACCTCTTCGCTTGAGGCTCTCTTCAGTTCGACGGCAAAATTACCCAAAATTGTTTTCCACAAGACCTCGCACGGCATTGGCAAATCGACCGTCGAAGCCATCGAAATCGGCGCCTATATCGGATGGCGCGGGGTGGTGCGCGAAATTCTGAACGAAATCAAGCGCGAGTTGCCCGACGGCGGCGCTAAACACACCGTCGTCGCCACCGGTGGTATTTCCGAGTCACTCGATTTTGCCGCTGAATTTTTCGACGCGGTCGACAAAAATCTCACGCTCAAAGGTCTCTACCTGGCAATCAGCGCCGCGGGCTAATCACGATGCGCCGCCGCCTACAGATCTTCACTCTCGATCTTTATCTGCTGAAACATTTCCTGCCCTCGTTGGGCGTCGCATGCGGCTTTTTTACGTTCATCGTTCTGGTTTTTTTCCTGAAAGAAACCATCAAGCATGCGGTCGAAAAAAATCTTGATTTTACCGTCGTGCTGCAGCTGTGCTGGTATGCGCTTGGCTGGACGCTGACGCTGACGATACCCATGGCGTTTCTGCTGTCCACAATTCTGACGGTCGGTGGTCTTAATTCCGATTCCGAAATTATTGCCATGCGGGCCGGCGGCATTACTTACCCCCGCATACTCAGGCCATTTATTTTTGTGGCAGTTGTACTTTTTGGTTTCCTGGTGTGGTTTTCCAATTTTGTCGTTCCGGCATTTGCTGACAACATGGAGAATATGCGCAATTTTATCCTGACGACCGACCCGATTGCGGCAATTCAGCCGGGACAATTCATCACCCTTGATAAGCGCGAAAATTTTGTCCGTAAGATCTATATCGAAAAATCGTGGCGCAATCCGCAGACAAAAGGTGAGCTGCTCGAGAATATCCAGGTACGCAAAATCAGTACCGTGGGCGACATCAAGCAGCTTTCCGAAATTGTCATCGCACAGGAAGGCCGAAAGGTACTGAAACAGACGCCGCAGGGTGAATGGGTCAAGGCCCTGCGTTTAACAAAAGGCTACGTTTTCAGCACAGGTGCCGATGGCACGTTCCAGCGCGTCGATTTTTCCAATGGCATGTTCGATCTTAACATCCAGGAACCCGAAAAGATCAAAAAACTCAAGCGCATCGAAGATATGGGCTCGCTGACCTTGCCGCAGCTCATCGGCAGCTTCGATAGTATCAAGCAATATCCACAGGCAGAGAAGCTCACGCGCAAAGCCGAGCTCGAGATTCACAAGCGTTTTGCGTTGGCGTTTTCGGTCATCGTTTTTGTGCTCGTTGGCTTTCCGCTCGCTGTCGTTAACCGCCGCAGCGGCAAGGGCATGGGGCTCGGCATTTCGGTGATCTTCATTTTCATTTATTTTGGATTGTTTCTCTCTGCTGAAACTTTTTCGGTGGAAAAACGGGTCTTCGCCCCCTGGTTCGCCGCTTACGCAGCAGACATACTCATGCTGGCGGGCGCGCTGTACTTCTCGCTGACCCGCCTCGCGGAGTTTTCTTTCAAAGTCTGGTGGAATAAGTATTTCCGAAAGGCACATCAGCCGTCAGGGTGACGTGTCTTCTAACCTGAATGCATTGCAATCATCTTCGCGAAATTGAGAAAGCCCTCTGATTCATCCGCAATAAATTCCACGCCATATTTGTACATTTGCGTGCCGGCTGCCTCTGCGCCCGCGTCCTGCCGCCGCCACCTGACATGCCCGCGCAGATCGATAATCCGGTCCGGATAATCTTCTGAAACAATCCACACCGCCATGATTTGCTGTTCAGGATATTCAACGTGCGACTGGAAAGATAAACCGCTGCGTGAAATATCAATCAGAAACGGGGATTCAAAGAGTTCTGTCGTGCCGAGTTCCGTATTATAAGCGGAAATCCACAGCTGGCTGATACCCTGCTTGCGCGGATTCTTGCGGCGGTCTTGCTGCGGCTGCTCAAAATAGGCAATCAGCTTTTGCCTCAACACATCGCGGCGCACCGGGCGCTGCACCAGTATGCAACCTCATTCAGTACCGCAGAATCGAGCACGCCCGGCACCTGCGGATCATAGAGAAGAAAAACCGGTACATCCGCATACGCCGCGCGGAAAGTTTTTAGCGCTGCACGAAATGTTTCGTCGAGCGCAGCGGGAGAAAAAACTCCGAGATCAAAAGCAACTCGGCCGGCGTTTTCCGGTAACCGGCGGAGTACAGTCAGGCCGAGGCGTTTCAGCGTGCCTTCGTCCGCTTCGTTTTCACCGCCACACAGAATACCGTGCGACCCATCAGGGGGTGAAAGCGAAAACGAGACAGGGCTTTTTCAAGGTGTGCGCGGGTGAAAGGTTTTTCCAGGAGCTGGTCGGCAGAAGCGAGAATATCCGCATCGATTTTGCCGCGGTCTGAAAACTCGTGCAGCAGTAAAATGCGTGTTGCCGGAAAGGCAGTCTTCAGTTCGAGCAGGCGGCGCGCGAGCCCTTGCTCTGCGGAAATATGCACGAGCACGACGTTATCGAATTCTTCGGCAGGAGTCAGTTCGCCGAGTCTTGTTACGGCGGTGACCTGCGCGCCGCGCTGCGCAAGATAGTGCGCCAGCGCATTGCCGACGGCCGTGCTTTCTCCATAGAGAAAAAAACGCGTATCTGCCAGAGGTTCGGCGGCTGCCGGCGACGCCGACGGAGTCACGACATTGAGCGGATCTGCAGCCATGTTTCTTCCGCCCGGGGAATCGTCAGGTCATTTTGAGCGCGCTTTTGACGGACGAAATTAAGCGGTCTTCTGTGAAAGGTTTGATGATAAAGTCATGCGCACCAGCAGCAACAGCTTCTTTAATGAAGCGGCTTTCGCCTAGTGCAGAAACAACAATCACTTTGGTGTCGGGCAGGGCCTTCTTCACCAGTTTTGTGGCGTCGATGCCGCCCAGGTTTTTCATCGATAAATCCATGGTAATCAGGTCGGGCTTCAGGCTTTCTGCCAGTGCCATCACTTCGCTGCCATCTGATGCTTCACCGATCACTTCGAACCCTTTGGATTCAAGGTGCCGGCGAATTACCTGGCGCATGTAACCGGAATCGTCGACGATCAGTACTCTTTTCTTATCGGCCATATATATTGAGCGACGAGGGAAACCTCTTTATTACGACGCGCTAAGGCGTTTTTTTACCACGATTCTTAATCGCAATCCAGATCTCTGGAAAATATGCGCCGATGATGATCAATCCGAGCCCGATGAAGGTCGGGGTCTGGAAAAGGCTGCGCTCCGTCACGCCACCGGCTGCGAACTTGAAAGATCCGCGGTCGAGCGCGATAAAATTAATGCTCAGCGCCCAGCCGATCACCATAAATACCAGCCCGAGAAAATGCGCGAACATATAGGTTTTGATTTTTGACCACATAGCTCATGGTGTATAGCTCGGTGATCCCTGCAAGTCTTTTCGAATAGTTAGTCAGGGCGTCGCCCCGCCAGCGGGGCCGGGCTGCTCCGGGCGAGTTCACACTGAGCTTGTCGAAGTGCTGCGCTTCGGGGCAGTCTAAAAATTGTGCGTCGCGCACTATAGGCGCGGACGACTTTTTAGCCTGCCCCATGGCCGGAGTTTACACTGAGCTTGTCGAAGTGCATCCCTGACGCATTGTGCTGTTTTTCGTTATGATGTGACATAATTCAAATACACAACGACTGTTTACCTTTTTGGTTTTTTTGGCCCCTGAACTATCCTAACACGCATATTACTCTGGTGGATAGGCATGAATACGCCCTCGGTGTGGGCGGGCCTGTCCCAAAAGAAACAGAGGGAAACATGAAGAGTCTGCAGAAAGGGAAGATCTGGATTGCGATGGGGCTTTTGGCTCTGTTGATTGCGTGTGCTCCCAAGCGCAAAGAGACGGAGTTCGCGAAAAATAAGATAGCCGAAGCCGGGCAAACGTATACCGAAGACCAATTGAGGTCTGCAATTGGTTCGGCGCAATATGATCAGCTTGTTGCTGGAATCGGTGCAGACAACCTCAACCTGCTCACCTACGGTGTCGGCATTTCAAATATGTCACAGATGATTAACGGCATTACCGGACCCGGTAAGTTGGTGTCGCTCATGTCTGATGGCTTGAACTCAAAAAAGCTGACAGCACTTGAGGTCTTGGATCTTCTGAACAAGCTCGACGACGCATGCCAGCAGCAAGGCTCCTTTGGCACGGACACGTTAGGCAAAATGGTTAACATGGTTAATAACGTGACTTTGGCTGGTATGGAAGGCATCAAGAATATAGTTCACGGACTCACAGATACCACGCCGCGCTTTAATGATCCGAACGGAATTTCTTTCAATAATCCGACGGCTCGTCTGGGCTTGATGCTCTCGTTACTTAACGAATCTTTGAGCGTAATGCCAACGTTGGTAAACGACCTTGCTTCCCCGCGATGCTCTTTACCACAATATACAACAGCTGGTTCTTGCTCGGCAGGTGGCGGGTCATGGACTGCAGCGGGTGTTTTTTCGGCATCGGGTAATGCGAAATTGATTCGACTGGTCAATAATACCAAGGACATGCGGGATCTCGCAGTAATCATTAACAATACCACAAATTTATCCAATATCACTGCAGTTATGGCAGGTCTCACTGGCAACGTCTATTGTTCAAAGCCACAGTATGGTACGCTCGCAACTTGCCCCGGCGGGCTCCCAAACTGGACAAATACAAATTGTTCGAATTCTGCTTATGAAACGCGTGCCTCATGTACCGCCGCAGGTGCTACATGGACGGCGGATGGCATTGAAAATATGGCTCGCATCATTAACGAGTTGG
>JAXMHE010000008.1:0-149811 GCA_046346945.1 Turneriella sp. | reverse complement strand
TGCAGAACCTGCTCGCCCTTCTCCGCCAGTTTTGCGAGCGGCGCACCTGCATGCGGGGTACCGAGCAAAAATACCTGGTGTACTTTTTTGATCCACGCAAGATTTTGCGCGCGGGCATGATAGACCGCGGAGTGGATCACGAGCCCGCCCATGCTGTGGCCAATCAGCGTGACTTTGCGCACCGATTTATGCCGCGCGAGAAATTCCTGCATGAGTTTCGCGAAGTTTTCACCGTTGTCGCTGACGGCTAGTCCAGAATTGTAGCGGATGTAGAGCGGTGCTGCGCCGAACTCGACCAAGAGTTGCTGACCGAAATTCAGGTGCGGCGCTTTGACCGACCAGCCGGCCTCTGTGTCAGCACTGCCATGCACAAAAATACAGACGTGCTGCCGGCTGACGACGGGGTCTGCAACCGGCCTGCCCTCTGCCACAAACTGCATTTCGATCTGCATACTCTTCGGCAGCTTGTCACCGATAACCCCCTGAATGGCGCCCGCAACACGCGACGCCGAAGGTAATTTATCCCGCCATTTTCGGATAAATTTATTCACACCTCACCCTGCCTTCTCGCCGAGTAACATTTTCTCAAATGCATAAGCACCATGGTAGATAAGCCAATTGTGGCTGTAATCTGCAACCGGCCGGAATGTCAGCCGCGGCAATACCTCGCGCCACTTGGAGAGATCGCCGTCTTCGATATGGAACAGCGTATCGAGGTCCGCGTACAGAATTTCAACGGGCACCTCTGACCGCTTCTGCGGCAGTGCGCTGATCACGGCTTTCACCGCGCCGGCAACATAACCCAATGGATCAGACAGCACGTTCATGCCGTACGCTAAACCAACTTTCGGATTGAACAGCATGCCGCGCAGCTCTCCCGTCGCGTATTTTAAGTCGCGCTGCAGGTTTGCAAGCTGCAGGCGTAATTTGTTGCCGTTAAAGAGCTCTGGCAAAAGCGGATTAACGGCGATGGCACGCCTGAGTGTCGGGAACTCAGAAGCCAGGTGCATTGCCGCGAGCGCGCCATACGAATGCCCGATCACAGTACTCTCTGCAAGCTCATGTTTGCGCATGAAAGCAGCGAGCACTGCGAGGTTCTCTGAAAAATCGCGCCGACAAACACCGTTCAGACCAAAAATTTCAGGAATGTGTACATGGTATTCGCGCGCCAGGCGATCGACAAATTCCCGGTATAATTCGGGATGTGCTCCATAACCATGCAAAAAAACAACAGGAGGATTTTCCGCGCTGCCTGCTCTTACCAGTTTCATCGATTCTCCTTCGTGTCAGTGTGTGAGTATGTCTTTGATAATCGCAAAGTCTTCCTTCAGAAACAAGGGGGTGTAATGCCCGATCGGCCACGCTCCGTGCGGAGACTTGACCAGCTTCACATTTTCCATCGTGGCGGCCTGTTCTGAAACGAATGCATCGGCCGACGTGTGCAGGCTGTAAATTTCAGCCTTGTGCGCATCACCGTGGTCGTGCAGGTCACGCAAAAAATCCGACCCGGGAATCATCTGCTCGGCGCCCGGTGCACGCCCAAAGGTCAAGGCCTTCATCAGGCGCGCAAAGTGCGTGCCGTTAAACGGTGTGCCGATTGCAATGAACCGGCGCACAAAATCGTCGCCGCCGAGCTTGCGCAGGTAGTGAAGGCCAATGAGCCCGCCCATGCTGATGCCGATCAGATCAACCTGCTTTGCGCCGGTGCGCACGCGCATGGCATTGACCGCCATTTCAACCACACGCGCCGATTCGCGGATATCCCCCGCGTTGAGGCCTTCGATCGGCACATCTTCGGCGGTGAAGCCCGCACGCTGCAGGCGGTTCTTGAGCAAATAGTTAGTCAGCGTGGGGGCCAGAAAGCCCTGGATAATGAGGACGGGATGCATTGCCTTCAATCCGTTTTTCATTGTCTTTGGCAACGAAAAACAAGATCGACGGAGCCTTTACGATATGATGCCAAGCTGGCGCGCCCTGTTTAATGCCTCGACTTTGCACGAGGTCGCGAGCTTCTCATAAATATGACGGATATGCACTCGCACCGTATTGGGGCTAATCTCAAGGTCGTCCGCAATGGAGCGATAACTCATGCCAAGAGCGATGAGATTCAATATTTCGGTTTCACGCTCAGACAATGGATTATCCTGAGATCCCGCATGATCGCGCTCGTCGTCGAGTATCTTGCGCGCCACCCTGGGACTTAAGGGTGCTCCCCCCAGCAAGATGACCTTGAGTTCTGCAATTAGCAGTTCATCGGTGGTGTCTTTAAGCAAATAGCCATTTACTCCAAGGCGCAGCAACCTGACAATGCGGGCCTGGTCCTCAAAAACAGTAAAGATGACTATTTTCATGAACGGATATTTGGCGCGTACCAGTGGTATCAGCTCCTCGCCATTCATTCCGGGTAACTCAAGATCTGCAATAAGCACGTCACAAGCGATCTGTTCAAGCCGGGACATAACTTCCTCAGCTGAACTGCACAGCGCTCCAATGCAAAAATCGCTTTGCTCCTTGAACAGATCGGTCAGCCGCTGTTGAACGACAGGCCGGTCTTCGACAATCACAATATTCGTTTTGTTTGTCATGAAGCTGCCTTCAGTATCACCATGAAATAAGCCCCCTGGCCGCGACGCCGAACCGTCACCTGAGCGCCGATGTTCTGTGCACGCAGTGCGATGCTACGCAGTCCACCCTGCGCTGCTTTGCCGTGCCAGGTAAATCCGCCCGAATTCTGATAAAACCAGATGCACACACGGCCATTTCGTGATCTTGTGCCAAAGGAAACCTTATCGGCACCGGAATGCCTGATGACATTCGCGGTCCATTCAGACAAAATGCGGTCAATATGCAATAGGGCCAGGTCAGAAACCCGTGCAGGAAATTCTTCAGCAACATAACTGACTTCATAGCGGCCCAACGCCCGAAAGCTTTGTTCGAGCTTCCAAAGCTGTGCACTCAAATCGTCTACGCGCTGCTCGCCTTTGAGTATGTGTGCGAAATTGCGTACACTTTCGAGCGTGCCTTTCGCGAGTTCGGCAAGATGCACGGTTGAACGGGGATCCGTTTTGCCGGCCAACAAGCTCATTTGCGCAAGTTGTGAACCCACCGTATCGTGCAGGTCGTGCGCCAACCAGAGCTTGTCCTGTAGAAATTTCACTTCTGCCTGTTCTTTCTTGAACGCGAGCTCACTGACGCTCTTTTCAAGTTCGGCATTTGCCGCTGCAAGACTCTGTCGGGCATGAAACTCCTTCTGCAACAGCGAGTGCATATATCCTGCGGCAACCGCGCTGACGATGGCACCGAGCGCGATACCTGCATTGCTGGCAATGAAGCTGATGGTGAATACTGCTTCGCCGCTCACAAGCATAAGGATATCGTATATGGCGAGTGTGACCGCACCACTGATGGCCGCCTCTTTCAACGTGAAGCGAAGAAGAAATGAGGTGCCAAAAAGCACAACTAACTCCATGGCCCAATATGGACTCTTAGAACCTCCAGTGAAAAGCGTGAACAGCGCCACACCGACCGCCGCAAAGAATGCAAGCGCGTAACCATATACCTTCAAGAGGCCGGAACGACACAAGAACTCGATCAGCGTCAAGCCCCATATGCCCAAAGACAAAACTGCTAAGCCGGCGCGTACAACTAAGAGCCGCGCAAGACTTTCGGGGTTGAAAATGGGATCCACCAACGCAAAAGATATGGAACCAAAAGCAACAAGGAGTGCCGTACGGCGGACGCCGGCCCTGCGCTCGGCATCGAATTGCTCCGAGAAGGTCGCCACGAAACAGCGGGCCCCGTCATACTCAAAAAGCAAAGCAGAAAACGTGGGGCACGTCTTCGGCCGGGCAGGTCTGTAACCCGGCGCGTACTGGCGTAAGTTAAAGGGCCAGCATCTGATGTTCACTGGCTATCCCCGCTCGAAACCTACATGCCGCACGGAGACCTAATTGACCGCTTAAGCCGGTGATTCAGCACAACGACACATGCATATCAGAGGTCGCCTTAGGCGAGAATTTTAGCTTCGATAAGACTTCGGCAAAATCTTGCAAATAAGGTTTTTCTTCGTTCTATGATTCTGTAGCCCCGCACTCTATTTCGATACCCGGTTCTCGAACATAAAAAAATCGAGGCTGTAGCGCCTTGATGGGTAACAATTTCTTTGATGCCGGTGGTCTATTTCTTCCTTAGCTTCGGTGCACTCAGCTTGCCGCCGTCACCATTACTGATTTTACCGACCTTTAGCAATTCAGGTGCAATAACTTCGCCGCCTTTGTAAACAACCAGTTCACCTTTTATATGAGTGAGCAATGGTGCCGTCAGAACTCCGTCGCTAATAGTGATTCCGCCGGAAGTTTTCTTCAATACCGGAAAATCCAGTTTCACAAAAGGCGGTTTTATCGCTCCATAATTAACAGTTATGTCATGAACTTGCGTAAGCTTGGGAGCAGTTAGCGCTCCGCCCTTGATAAACAAACCACCCACTATTTTTTTTTCAAATTGGTCAAAATATCCGGCGGATTTTGATAGTTCTGGCGCTTCCAGACTCGCGCCTTCATCAAGCAGTATCGAAGCTGCATCGACTAAAGCGACCATTTTGAGGGTCGCCCCGGCATCAACGCTGAGTTCATGAACCTTAATTAATTTCTGCGCTAACAAAGTTACATTGCTCTCAATTCTCAAAAGTGAAGATACCTCAGTTAAATTCGGAGCAACCAGCGTGCTACCTGCGCGGAGCAACAAGCGACCCGGAACTTTGTTTAATGCGGGCACTGCAATGCTTGAGCCTTCATATATCACAAGTTCACCAACATTGTTTAAAAGGGGAGCTTCAACCGTTAGGCCTTTGCTGATCGTGAGACTGCCGGTTATGGTTTTGATTTCTTTGCAGAGATCCTGGTTTTCGCTGGTTATAGTCAGGTCACCATCAATGATGTTGCGAACTGCGTTCGGGCCGGCAGTAATATTACTGATTAGAATATTGAGGCATATTATGATTTTCCATTGCATTCTGATTTCTAACATACTATTCTCCCACACTGGCACGCGCATGGCTCAAATTCTGCCGGCCATGAATAAAGCTGCCCGGTATCCGCTACTCGCATGAGAAATATTCTATAGCAAACACCAGACAGGCAGAATATTTCGCCCTGCCTTTTCCTCCTCCGGCCATGGAATCGGTTCCCATATCCGGTTTTATACTCCGTCGGCAGCCGAAAGTCAATGGCGCAAATGCATTACGCAAAAGTCACGAACGGCAGCGACAAAAAAATGTTTAATCAGACCCGACCTGCCACGCACATAATACATATGCATTATTGACTTTTTCGCGAATATGCTCTATAGGAGTGCTATGCGTCGTAATCTAAGCCCGGGGTTTGCGCTTTTGCTTGGATGTATCGCCATGGTACCGCTTTCGGCAAATCGCCTGAAAAAAGTATTAATACTCGATGTCGTCAATATAGATAAAAACACGAACTATGATTACCTGGTTGGCTCCATAACCGACGCCCTCACCGAAAAACTGAAGACAAACTTCGCGTTCAAAGAGACCCCCAAGGCAGATTGGCAGAGTGCCGCTCAGAAAAATGATCTCTTTTTCGAAGACGAATCGTATACGAAAACCTTTGCCATGACCCTGGGAATCCGCATGCGGCAGGATATCGCGATCAGCGGGGGATTTAAAGTTGTCGTGATCAAAGGCCAGCAGCAGATGCGGGCAACGCTGTTTATCATAGACGTGCCAAACAAGAAGATTATCGGCACTGTGGAGAAAAACATGCCGCTTACGGGCGACATGTTCAGCAAAGTTGATGAGCTCGCAAACCAGCTCGCGAAATCGGCCGAGTCGGTCTTGCCGGGAAAGGATTTTTACGAGAAAAATAAAGACGATTTTGATGTGAGCACATCCTCATTGCGTCTGGTTTCTGAGGCGTATTTCATGACGCTTCTCGGGCCTAAACAATTGGACGAAACGAGCCTGTACATAACTCAATCCCGTATTCCGCTCAGTTATGGTGGGGGGTTGCGTTTTCAGAGCTCTGTCTGGAGAAAGCTGGATTGGTATGTTCAAGGCGTATGCTTCTATGCCAATACAGCACTCACAAGCCAGCAATCTGGAACGTCCGTTCCGCAGACGATGCTGGGTGGTAATGCAACAGGGGGGCTTGGCTACACTCTGGATTTGAATAAGCGATTCCATATGACCCCTTGGCTGGGCGGCGGTTACTTTGTTGGTCAGACTACAATCAGTTATGCCAATTTTTCCCGTTTACCGACTCAGAAAGATGGTACGAAAACAGCTTCGTCGGTACTCCTCTTCTATGGCCCCACGGCCAACGCAGGAATTGATTTCTCTTTCGATCTGAGCCGCAGCTTGTTTGTCAGCCTGGGAGTTACTTCAATATGGTTTTTTAACGGCCAAGGCGCCTCGGCAAACCTGGGTGCGAGCCTAAGCAGTGGGTGGAGGTTTTGAGAATGAAAAAGCCGCCGATACAATCGTTGATCCTTGCAATGGCAGTTTTTCTGCATTGCCAGAAATCTCCGGGACTGGAGCTCGATTTCGAGGGATCCAGGCTCGAGGTTGTCATCAATGGTACAACGTACAAATCAGGGGATACCTATGATTGGGGGTATGCCGATACGAAGGGGAGCCTGACGGTTTCCGGAATCGTAAAAAATCCAGGTTCCTCACCGGTTACTTTTGCAGCTGTTCCGCAAATCACCGTGGGCGGTAGTCACGCGGCTGACATAGTCGTAACCCAGCCCACATCCCAGACTCTGAATGCTGGTGGACAAATAGGCTTTAGTTTTCAGGTGACACCACAACACGTCCTCACCCGCAGCGCAAATCTCTCGATTGCATCAAACGCTGAAAGCGGTAATTATGTGTTGAATCTATCAGGCTCAGGCTACGGAGTTGCTCTATTAAAGGATATTCGTTCAGGGGCGACGGGTTCAAATCCGTATGCACTAACGAATTTCAATGGCTATGTTTACTTCGCAGCCAACGATGGAGTTAGCGGTACCGAGTTATGGCGGACCGACGGAACACCAAACGGCACAGTGCTATTCAAAGATTTTGTTGCGGGAGCCTCGTCGGGCATTTCGCCGACGACACAAAGCATGACTGTGATGAATGGCGTTCTTTACTTATCCGGCAGCGATGCAACAAACGGAAATGAACTATGGAAATCTGATGGTACTGTGGCAGGCACGCAGCTCGTGGCAAATATTTTTCTGGGTGGCACGGATTCCGATCCAACATTCCTGGCGACACTAGGTAACGAAATTGTTTTTCAAGCAACGCAAACCGGTGTGATGGCGGCCGAGGTTTACAAAAGCAATGGCAACGCGGGTAATTTCACACTTGTAAAGGATATTAATGTCGCTGGCAGTACCAGCAGCACACCACAATACTTTACGACTATGGGTGGGAACGTCTACTTTCAAGCAGACGATGGAACCAACGGTTCAGAACTTTGGAAAAGCGATGGCACGGGAGCTGGCACGGTGATGGTTACCAATATTCATACAACAGCCAGTACAGGTTCGTTTCCACACTCGTTTACGGCCATGGGTGGATATGTGTATTTTTGCGCCACTGCATCAGGCGAAGGGTACGAACTCCGCCGCACAGATGGCACAACCACATCGCTCATGATAGACCTTTATCCTGGCAGTAATACTGGTTGTGCAAGCTCTGCCGATACAGTCGGGAAATTGGGTTCAACCTTGTTATTTCGGGGTAATCAAAATACTGGATTAAATGCGGAATTGTACAAAAGTGATGGCACGATTGGGAACGCTACTTTGGTTAAGGATATCAATCCGGGAAGTGGTGCTTCTGCGCCTGCTGGATTTCGCCAGCTCGGCAGTTTTGCGTACTTCTCTGCGACAGACGGTACAAATGGCGTTGAATTGTGGCGTACCGACGCAACCGATGCGGGCACAACTATGGTTGGCAATATTGAAAGTGGTGGCGGTTCGTCCTCACCGGCAAATCTCACGGCCTTTGGCGGCTACTTAATCTTCACTGCTACCACCATTGCGCTAGGCACTGAACTTTACATATACGTTCCGCCACCTTGATAAGAATAAATGCCCGAATCTGGGCGGTCCCGGCTTGACCGAAGCGAAGATACGTGCCTTAAGAGAATAAAGCGGCGTGCCCGATTGGATGCACCGACCTCAATACAGACCACTTAAGGCTGCCTGCATACCGCTTGCAAGTTAGTCCGTGCTCTGCGACCTTGCACCATGCTTACCCAGGTCTATGCCGGCGAAGCCCTGGCCCGATACGGATTTCCCGGCGGCCACCCGTTCAGCACACATCGCTTCGGCGCCTTCTACGATGAGTTTCTCAAACGCGAACTGCCAAAGCGCACCGCAGTGATTGATGCGACCTCTGGTGACCCTGAAATTCTGCGGTACTTTCATACTCAGGCCTACATTGACCTTGTGGAACGTTCGTCGCGCGCAGGGCGGGGCCTGCTCGACCGCGGCGATACACCGGCATTTCCCGGTTGCTTTGAGGCCGCGCTCACCGTCTGCGCGACGGCGCTAGCCGCAAGCGAAGCCATCATGGCGGGCGAAACCGACGCTGCGTTTGTTCCGATCGCGGGACTGCACCACGCACGCCGCAACACGGCCGGTGGCTTTTGTATTTTTAATGACGCCGGTATCGTGATCGAGCGGCTGCAAAAGAAGCACCAGCTAAAGCGCATTGCCTATGTCGACATCGATGCACACCATGGCGACGGTGTCTATTACGAGTTCGAGGAAAATCCGCACATCATCTTTGCCGACATGCACCAACAATACATCTACCCCGGCACGGGTGACGCCGATGAAACGGGTGTCGGTGAAGCCGTCGGCGCAAAGCTAAATATACCGATGCGTGCAGGCTCTGATGACCGCGATTTTGAACGCGCGTGGGCGGATGTGCTCAGCCATCTCAGCGCCGCTAAACCCGAGTTCATTATTCTGCAGTGCGGCGCTGACTCGATTGCCGGCGATCCATTGACCGGCATGGAATATTCGCCCGCGTCTTTTTTGCGCGCCGGCAAAGACCTCGCCGCGCTCGCTCAGAAATATGCGCATGGCAGACTGCTCGCCCTCGGCGGCGGCGGTTACAACCTAACAAATATCGGTCTTGGCTGGAACAATGTTGTTGAAGGCATCGTTGGCAGCTGATTTGCGGCGCATTCTGTCGCAGCTGTTACTGGCCGCCGCAGTGTTCGCAACTCGCTGATCGCTGCGGCATCCTGACCGATTTTCTACTTGTCGCCGTATTCTGAATTATGTCACATCACGGGAATATCCATATGCGCCGGGGGATCTGCACTTTACTCTTCACTCTTTTCGCGGTAGCACCTGCAGCGTTTTCGCAGGATACCGTGCCGGAAAAAAACGGAAAAGCAGCACCAACCGGCGAGGCCAAAGCGCCCGGCGAAAAAGCAGCTGAGGGTAAAGCAGATACGGCCGTAAAAAAAGCAGATACGCTGGAAGATTTTGAGAAGCAGCTGCAGAAAGAACTCGAAACCACCCCCGATCGCTCAGCTGTGCCCGCAGAGCAGCCTTCGGTGCTGTGGCAGTTTATCCGCACGCTGTTGACGCTCGCGGTACTGCTGGGGATTTTTTACGGCATTTTTAGACTTTATAAATTCAAGCGCGAGCTGCCGGCACAGAATTTCAGCGCGGTGAGCAGCATTTATGAATATCCGCTCGGCCAGAACCAGCGACTGCAGATTATCGAATTGGCCGGCAAGCTGATGGTGCTGGGCGTCAGCGAGAACTCGATACAGCTGATCAGCGAAATCTCAGACAAATACACCGTTGACCGCATCAAACTCGATTGTGCAGAAGACCGCAAACAACCCCGCGCAGACTTTCTCACCGAACTTTCCCGCGCGATCAAGACCAACATCGCCGAACGCATCGGCAAAAAAAATTCCTCGAACTTCAGCGCAGCTGTCGAGAACTCTGCCGATACGCTTGAAGCGCAGCGCGAAAATTCGATGCAGCGCCTGCGCCGCCTGAAATCGGAAAAAATGGACTGGCGGGATAAACTGTGAAGATTTTGATTCGCTTAGCGGTTGTGCTTGGTGTACTCTTTGTGGCACATTCTCTCTACGCGCAGCAAGTGCCGATTCCGCGGGTCGATTTTAATATCACGCAGGCAAAAAATCCGCAACAGGTCGCACTCTCTCTGCAAATTTTGCTGCTGCTGACAATACTGTCGCTGGCACCCGCGATTATCCTGATGCTAACGTCGTTTACCAAGATCATCATCGTTTTTGACTTCATGAAGCGTGCGCTCAGCCTGCAGAATATGCCGCCCAACCAGGTAATGGTATCTCTGGCGCTTTTTGTGACATTTTTCATCATGGCGCCGACTTTCGACGAGATGAATAAGAAGGCAATCACGCCCTACCTCGACGGTAAAATCAGCAATACGAATTTTTTTAAAGAAGCAGCAGCGCCGCTCAGAAAGTTTATGGTAAGACAGATCGGCAAAGAAGGCGTTAAGGAGATCGCATTGTTTGTGCGGCTGAGCAAATCAGAGCGCCCCAAGAGCATCAATGATGTGTCGATGCAGGTGCTGATTCCGGCGTTTATGCTGACCGAAATCAAAAAAGCCTTCATTATCGGCATCTACCTGTTTATCCCGTTTCTGATCATCGACATGGTGGTTGCGAGCGTGCTCATGTCCATGGGCATGATGATGTTGCCCCCCGTCATGATCTCATTGCCCTTTAAGATTATTCTCTTTGTGCTCGTCGACGGCTGGACTCTTCTCACGTACGAGATCGTCAGAAGCTACGGATGAACCACGGCCAGCCGGCCGTGGTTCTGCAAAACCTTAAACGGCCTGCCTGGCTTTCAACTCTTCGATCTTCTTCTGCAACAGGCTGATACTTCCGAAATCCGGTTCGAGTTCAATGAGTTCGGTGAGCATCGCTTCTGCGCGCTTCAGGTTGCCCATTCTGATATGCAGATCGGTAAGCAGAGCGAGATTTTTCGCCAGCGGTATTTCACGCAGCCGCAGGCGCTCTGACAGGTCGATCGACTTCCGGAAGTCCTTTATGCGCCTGAAGCAGAGACTCGCAAAATACACGAAATGTGCGTCCGATGGCTTGAGCCACAGGTAATCCTGCGCATAGCTCGCCGCTTTCTCATAGTCTTTCGCCTGGTAATAAATCTGGGCCAGATTTTTCACTGCTTCGGGATAAAATGCATCTTGCTTGAGGTATGCCTCGATGCGCGCAATTGCCTTGTCGGTTGCCCCCGATTTCAGATCCCGCTTCACCCCATCGAGTACACCGCTGTAATCGTAAGCGACGTGCGTGTGGTGCGCTTCTTTGAAACGCTCGATGCGCATGATCGAAAGGTCGTCCATAATTTCGCCCGTTGCCTCGAGCTTTTCCACAAGTTTAACGAGATCAGCTCCCGTCTCTTCGACGGCCCTGAGAAACAACGTTTCGTCTTCGTTGATGATACGCCCGCCGTGCTGGTCATAGCCGAGAATAAGGTCATCTCGACCGTCTGAGCCCACGACAAGCACGTCACCGGGCTCGAGCTGCGTGGTAGCTATCTGCAGTGTACCTTCGACCCCCGAAGTTCCCAGCTTGCGCAGCATTTTGTCGTTATCGACGAATTTGGCCTTCCCATTGCGTAAAAGCACTGCCTGCGGATGCTCGGCCAGAATATGGTACATCAATCCCGTGTGTTCGTCGATCAGGCCGAAAAAGCCTGAAACCAGCATTGAACCATCAAAACTCTCGAAAACCCGGTGCAGCTCAATAAACGCATTCTTCAGCCAGCGTTCAGGCGCCAACTGCTGCATGGCATGTGTTGCCTGGGTTCGTTCGATAATCGTGTGAAACACCGAACCGAGCACAAGCGCACCGCCGGCGCCCTGAATTGATTTGCCCATCGCATCGCCGTTGATAAAGGCGACGTAACGTTTACCTTCGAGTTGTATGATGTGAGAAATATTGATATCTCCGCCGATATCTTTATTCCAATGGCGAAACTCAAATTTCTTCTTTTGCCTGACGAATGACTCCACACCGATGAGGTCACTGTTAACCTCGTTCACTCCCAGCGGTTTCAAGAGCAGCGTTGTGAGGAAATAATCCCCGTCTTGTTGCGATTTGAGCGCCTGCACGTCTTTCAATGTCGTCTGCAATTCAGCAGTACGCTCTTTAACTTTTTCTTCGAGCTGCTGAGCGTACTGCTGCAGGCGCATTCGGCCTGCTTTAATCGAGCGCGCCATTTTATTGAATGATTTCGCCATAAAGCCAAATTCATCCTCAACATGAATTTTCACCCGCGCATCGAAGTTGTCGTTATTGATTTCTTTTAGGCCGGTCACAATTGCTTCGATTGGTTTCATTAATGACCCGCGAAAAAATATCAGGAAACCGAACAGGATGAGAAAAAAAGCCGCCATGATAATCGCCACCAGCGGCCAGGCAGAAGCAGCAATCGATTGCCGGTAAAAGAGATAAGGGAAGGCGACTTCGATAACCCGCTTTTGCGCCGGATCAATAAACTGGTACGCAACAAAATGCTCCGGCAATTTACCGTCGTAATAGAGATCACCGCGATACAGGCGATCACCCTGAAATCGCCACGGCGTCAGGCCTGCGATCAGGCGGTCTCGTTTTTCTTCGGGAGTAAGGTTCGCGCCCTGCGCCTGAAGTGCTTCCCTAACCCCGTGGAATTTTTTATCCAACGAAAGAACAAAATCATTGAGTTTGGTTCCGAGTTCCCTATGCGTCATCTGGCGTAATTTGGCAATCTGGTAAAGTTGTTGGTTTCTAAGACTATAAATCTGCATTGCGACATCTGTGCCCGAGCCAAATTCGGTCTCGTTCACCAGGCGTGAAAGATAGGCAACCTGTATTGGAGAATAGATCGCTGCTTCGGAAATAATTTTTTGTGCCATCGGTTTTATCTCCGCTGGCTTTGCCTTAAGCAACAGGAGGTCGCTCATGAGTAAAGTGGCCTGCGCCTGCTGTGCGATAGCGCTGTTCGGTGCATAACTTTCCGGAACAGGCGTATAGATCTTCTGTTTACCATAATCATATATGTAGACTGCAGAGGCTTTTTCCGGCAACCTGCCCATGACATAGCCCTCACGCGCGCGCCCATACATAACCGTATCGAAGCTCTTTTCCGCGTCATGCATCCAGTAATAGGCAACAGCCTGGAATATCAGCAGCACTGAAAGCAGTGCTATGCCGGTTATGCGGCCAAGTACCGATGTACGGTCTTTGGTGATATTGATGAGGGTTACCAGCGAAACAAAATAACCAATGAGGTTACAAATGACTGTCGCCGTCATAAAGGTCGAACGCGGAATCAAGTTATCCCGGCTTAGCACCTGAATTATGCCGGGAGGAATCGTCGCAACAATAAACCCCGCAGAAAACAACCAGATACCCCAGCGCTCGAGGCCTTGTTCTTTGAAGCCACGCCACAATCCGGTGCCGGTGAAGTGCAGGAAAGAAAGCAAAATCACAACGCTCACGTACTTTTGTGCAGGTAACGAATCCGAATCCCAGAAATGGCTGTTGATGAGATAGTATAGCGGCGAACGTGCCATCTCGAGTGCAAGATATACCATGACTAAGAGTATAATCGTGTGACCGGCAATGAGAATAATCCTGATCGTCCGTGGTGACCGGATGGTCGGGAATGATCTGAAGAAAACGACAAGGTGCAATGCGGCACCCATTGGGGTATAAAAATTGATCAGGCGAGTAATATACGTCGGTAGTTCATAGAAACCATGCGAGACCACGTACGCCAGATTAAATAATCCGGTGAAGATCATACCTATCGCGAGGTGCGTACTTGCGGGAGAACGGTCTGGAATCTTAATCAGCAAAAAGGTGACGTATATCAAAAAAAGTAACGTGAGTAGCGCCCCGATAAAATAGTAGTTGGGATAAAGAGCCGGCATTCTCAACTTTACATCCCCCCATTAAAACGTAAACTAAAGAATCTGAGAATCAATTCCAGCAGTCTTTTTTACGGTGCACAAGTGTGCCTGCCAATTGTGTTTTTTACTTCCCGCCGGATTGAGCATTGCCAATGCGATTACATGCACAATTCGGCCGTTCCGGCCTCAGTCTGGCCCGCCCTCATTCAGCTGATTTTTGGCGCGGGATTCGCGGCGCTGATTCTTTTGCTGGCACACAAAATTCGCCCGCGCATGTCAAAGCCGGCAGAGTCTCACCCCGATACTTTCGAGTGCGGCATCCCCTATGCGGACGATGCGCGCGGGTTGTTTAACGTTAAATTCTATCTTGTCGCGATGGTCTTCATCATTTTTGATGTTGAGGCCGTGTTCCTGATGCCCTGGGCCGTATCCTTCCGTTCCTTTAAAGACGCCGGCTTTGGCCTGCTGATGCTCGGCGAGCTTGTGGTGTTTTTAGTGGTACTCTTCATAGGCTATTATTACATTCTGCGCAAAGGTGCCCTGAACTGGGAGGACCCGAATTGATCACTGAAAAAATACCCAATCGATTTACGAACCCCACAACAAACCCAGGCCCTCAAAAAGGCCAGTTCGACCAAAGCTTCATTGTCGGCGCTCTGGATGATTTTATCACCTGGGGACAGTCATACTCGCTGTGGCCATTCCCATTTGCCACGGCCTGCTGCGGTATCGAATACATGGCCGTCAGTGCATCGGATTTTGATATTGCGCGCTTCGGTGCAGAACGCCCGTCGTTTTCGCCCCGCCAGGCAGACATGATTCTCGTACTGGGCACAATTACCTACAAGATGGCTCCCGTCCTGCGCAACATTTACGAGCAACTCGCCGACCCGCGCTATGTCGTGTCTGTCGGTGCTTGCGCCTCTTCGGGTGGCATGTTTCACACCTATGCGGTGCTGCAGGGTATCGACCGCATTTTGCCGGTCGACGTTTACGTGCCCGGCTGTCCGCCGCGCCCCGAGGCGATACTCGAGGCAATCATGCAACTGCAGAAAAAACTGCGCACACAGACGATCGAAGAACGCCGCGCAGAAATTCGCGAAAAATTGGCGATAATTGAGGAAAAAAACCGTCCTATAGTGGTAGAATGAGGATCATGTAAGGGGAGCCATATGTCTGCTCAGTATTACGATATCCAGGATTCGAGACGCATCTTCGGCAGCGAAGTGGAGCTGATGAAGTTTCTGAAATCACTACTGATCAAAGATTATAAAATCTATGAGATGCAGAATGAACAGGGCACGCTGGTGCCTTACCATGCTCATGCACACGCCGAAACAATACTCGTCCTCGAAGGCACGGTGCGCCTCATCATCGAAGAAGACATCGTCGATGTCTATCCCGGCCAAATGGTAACGATTCAACCCTTTGCAATTCATCTCGCGGCTTTTCCCAACGAGGGGGGCGCACGTTTTTACCTGCTGTTTGCCGAGCGCGGTAAACAAAACCCGTTTAACGATAAAACCGCCGAAGCGTAGAGCCTTAAGCCGAAGCTAGCGCCTCGCCTATTTTCCCATTTCCAGGAACTGCATTTCTTTCGGTGTCGCGCGAAAGGGTTTTTCAACCGCGTTCGGCGCATCGTTCTTCAGGTTGGCTAAAAGCGGCTGCTTCGCTTCAGAATCATTACCGTTGATGGCACCACTTTTCCAGCAGGATTCGCGCGTCGTAAAATTTACGGTTTGCAATGCGCGCCTCGATCAGAGGCCAAATGTAACGGCTATCGTTGCCGAAGAGAAAATACAGGTCTTCGGCGCACTCGGTCACCAGCTGCGGCTGCTTCTGCGCCACCGCAAGCCGGTAACGGGACAGGTAATATTGCTCTTTATCGGGGCGAGCATTGCGCAGCGCCGTTACGCAACCATATGCCTCGCGCAACTTGTGCCGCCGTTCGAGGCGTTCGCAGTCCTCAGGCTGTTCCTTTGCCGGTTGTGGTTCGAGAGATTCGAGCACCTGCCGAGCCCTCTCCCGGTTTTTGCGCCGGCCGAGCATTTTGGCAAAGCGTATATGCGTGGCAGAATCAGCTTTGTCCGCAGCATAATACTGCTCGAAATAAGGAGCTGCCCGGTCATAGAGTTTGCGCGCATCGAAGTGCTGCGCGAGGTACGCCTGCACTTTCTTTTCCGCATAGCCATGCGAGAGCGCGCGTTCGTACATGTTCGCGGCCTCTTCATGGCGCCCGAGCGCGGCGAGGCATTCTGCTGCGAGAATTTCTGCTTCGAGCTTGGGGCGGTATTCGCGCGCGTCTTTTTCTTCGGTCATCTGCAGCGTGACGCGCAGCGACTCGAGCGCATTCAGATAACGGCGGCGCTCAAAATGCTCCCGCGCACGTTCGAGAAAATCTTCGGCGGAAACCGGCTGCGCATGCAGCGCGAATGGGATAACCATGAAACATATCCAAACGCACAGCGTTTGGATATGTTTCATCGCATAGTCCTTTGCATCAGAATCTGACGCCGAAAGATACCTGCAGGCCGATCGCATGATTGCGCTCAGACCCCGGTGTGGCTTCGAAGAACAGGCGCTCGCGCAAAACGTAACGATTTTTAAACATCTGCGCTGAAAACAGCGTCACGATGAATGAATTGTTACGGTATGAAGAAAATGCATTGCCCGTTGTTGCCCCGGTGGTGTTAAAGCCGAAATAGCCCTGACCGTTACCGAATGCCGTCAGGTTGGTGTTGTTCGTATCCTGGAAGTAGAGACGTTCGGTGAGCAGGAAGCCGTACGTGAAGCCAATCTTATCAAACTCTTTCTGCAGGCGGCCAAATTCCATACCTATTGAGAAATCATAAGTTCCGAAATAATGGCCGACCGCATCTGTACCTGTAACCGGCTTGTATTCTGTGATATAGATCTCATCGATATCGACTTTGACGATGAGGTCTGTAAACGGTCCCTTGCTTGCCGGCTGTTTTTCGTCGATCACCGAACCCAGGCTAAGGCGCAGGTTGCGGCGGTATTCGAGATCCATCTTCACCACGTCGAAAGATATGCTCTTGGCACCTGCAGTATCGTCGCGGAACAGGTATCGCGGGTATATTCTCAGGCGAAAATAGTTCAGCTCGTCGCGGCCCCCCATGAAGAGACCAAACTTGGTATCAGAAATCGAAGTATAGTCGGTATTCTGGATATACGTCGCCGTCGAAGGCGGTACCGTACTGTTCGAAACATTCAGCTGGCTGAACAATATACCACCACCGAAGAAGAAGTACTTGAAGTTGTACTGCATCTCGATATTTTCCGAACCGGCATAAAAAGTCGGCTGTAAAATACCGTAATAGGGCGTTTTGCCGTTGAGGCGAAATGTCAGCTCGCGTAGCGGATTAAATTCCGCGTATGCGCCGGCAGGCGTCTGGAAAATGCCCGCAGGTTTGTACATGTTAAATGCCGTGGATTGTTTATCGATCGCGCCGATGACAGAAGCCCACACCCCCACCTCGGCAATCGTGTCGGGCCTTGCTTCGCAGTTCGGGTTGGATGTGGGATCGCCGCTCAAATCATTGCGCGCATCGTACATTTTCTGTTCGGCAAGTTTGGCGTAGGCGTCGGGCAACCATTTCTGCACTGAAGAGTTGCGCGAATCGAGTTTGAGTACGGTCTCACCCGAGATAACAGCATCTTTATACAGCCCCATCGAGTACTGCGTTTTGCCGAGGCTCGCCCATGAGATTACCTGCCGCGGATTTCGCGCGACTGCTTTCTGGTAATTTTCGAGCGCTTTATTTTTATCCCCGGCCAGTTCGTATGTGTATGCAATATTATGGTAAGAGCGTGCGGCACGCGTGTCGTCGAGGGTGATCGCACGCTGGAATTTATCGGCGGCGTCCAGGTAGCGTGAATCGTTCGAGAGATCGATGCCCTCCCAGTTCAGTTTGTCGACCTCGGCGGCGAGCTCCTTGCTGCTGCTCTTCTGGTTCTGCGCAGAAAGTCCTGCGCCGAAGGCAAAAATGGTCGAAAACACGCCTATTGCGTGCATGCACTGCCTGATTTTCATATTGGATTAGACGCCCCTATCTGGGACAATATCGACCGTTCAGTCGCGGTTTTTGAGGCTTTTTGCCAGTGCGTTGAGCTTATCGGCAAGCTCCTGCACACTCTGCCGGGCCATGGGATCGACCTGCTCGAGATGGCCCTGAATTGTGCGGCTGAGCTCGGTAGCGCGCTGTTCGTAATCTTTGATCGCCACAACCGCTTTGTCAATCAGCTCATCGACCTTCTGGTTTGTGGCCTCTGCGGTTCTCGATTCGGAGATACGGCGGTTCAGCGCCTGAATATCACGGTCAAGCACTGTCAGGCCATGGCGCACCTCTTCGGTTACAGAAACGAGCGTTTCTATTCCTGTACGCAGTGCTTTTTTCAGTGTTTCTTCCATAGCAGCAAAAAATGTGACTTGTATTCCCCGTATCGGTTTTTGTTCCACGTCACGCCCGCACGCCTTCACGCGCCGCATCAAGGTCGTCAACAACGGTAAAAACAGACAGCAGCCGCGTCACTTCGAAAATATTTCTGATCTGTGCATTGAGCCCGCAAAGTACAACCTTTGCGCCAGAACGTTTTCTCGCCAGGCTGACAAAACTCACGAGTACGCCAATACCCGACGAATCGACAAAAGCCAGATCTGTCAGGTTAAAAATGAACAGGTTGACACCGCTCTCGAATTTCTTTACCAGATTCGACCGCAGGTCGGGCGCAGAAAACATATTGAGGTCTCCCGCGAGATTGACAATCGCAACGCCATTTTCGTCTGCAATCGTGTAAGTCAGTCCCTTGCTTTTATCGAGCATGCAGGGCGACCCTGCCGCAAAGCGACATAGTGAGTCAAGAGGTTAGCCGCCTGGCGTTTCGGCCACAGATATCGGTCTATTTCCGGTATTCTTTCTCAAACAATTCTTTTTCGACCGCGGCACACAAAATATGCCCGATCAGAATGTGGCATTCCTGAATGCGCGGGGTTTCGTTTGAAGGTACCGTAATGCAGTAATCGACCATCTCTTTCATTTTACCGCCACTTGCCCCAGTGAGCCCCACTGTTTTGATGCCCATTTTTTTCGCAGATTCCAGAGACTTTAACACATTCTTCGAGTTACCGGATGTCGAAATCGCGATATAGATATCACCGCTCTGGCCGTTGGCCTCGAGTTGGCGGGAGAACAACAGCTCATAACCATAATCGTTGCCGATTGCCGTGAGCGCCGAAGTATCTGTCGTCAGTGCAATGGATGCCAGCGCCGGGCGGTCAAAATAAAACCGGCTGACAAACTCGGCCGCAATGTGCTGCGCATCGGCGGCGCTGCCACCGTTACCCGCGATCAGCGTCTTTTTGCCTGCCCGGTATGCGGCAATGAGGTCTGCGGCAATGCGATCGAGCAGCTCGATATTTTTTTCATCGGACAGGTACTTTTGCTTCACGTCGATCGAATCTTTGATCTGATTACGAATATAATCTTTCATCGGGTGCAATCTAACAAAATACTCACAGGCCGAACAGTCTTTTGAATTCGTCGGGTATTGGCGCTTCGACTACTACATCGCGTCCGTCGGGCAGACGAAAGTTGAGTTGCATGGAGCATCAGGCGCACCACCTGCGTTCCCGTGTTCGCCCGGATGCCATCCGTGCCAGCTCGCACCTATGAGCACCTCGCGTGCTACCGGTACGCCTTATCCCCCATAATCGGCAGGCCCGTTCTGACAGATGCACCCGTAGCTGGTGCGTACGGCCGGTGATCGGCATCGCTTTGATGAGCGCCAGATCTCCCCTGGTTTGCAGCAGCTCAAAGCGGCTATAAGCAAAATCACCTTCGCCCTTGGTTGAGCGGTAAATGTTGCGTTTCTTCTCTGCGCGCTCGAGCTGGTTTTTAATTTCCCATTCCTGCGCCGGGGGTGGATTTATCACTTTGCAGACGGCCAGGTACTCTTTTTGAATCAGGCTTTCGCGAAAAAGTTCTGCGACAAACGGATTCATTTTTTCGTCGAGCGTGAACAGAATACATCCCGAAGTCGGCGCATCGAGCCGGTGATGAATTCCAATGTACACGGTCGGCGACGAAGAGCGCGTCGTGCGCGCCGCCGACTCGGGGCCTCCATGCCCGTGAGGCGCGTCTGGTCGCCCATCAACAGCCGTTGGGTCGAGCGGTCGCGAGACGGGTTGATCTTTAAGGCGACCCAGCAAAGTCTTGAGCGCCGCGACCAGGTTGTCCCGCGCATTATCGAGTGTTGCCACCGTCGGCATATTGGCCGGTTTGTTCACGACGATTAATCCGCCTTCGTTAAAAAGGATGTCTTTTTGCGTCAGACTCGGAAATTCGAGCTGAATCGGCCGCAGCTTTTCAGGATTGTATTCGACGCGCACCTCGCTGCCCTTAAAGACGGGCTTCGATGCGATGCGGCAACGACTGCCGTTGAGGTAAGCGGCACCCACCATCACGAGTTTTCTCGCCATGGATTTCGAGATGCCGCCCGGCACTTTTTCATTGAGCAGCGCATGCACGACTTTGTCGAGCCGCTGGTCTTTCAGCTCATTGCCAGTCTTAAGAGTGTAGCTGGCCATGGTTTAACCTCGCGGTTGCTAAATGGAGGTTAGCGATCATGCGCCTGCAAGTTTTGCATCAATCGCAGCCCACTCGACTCCACCTTCAGAAGTCTGGTGGTATTCGAGCAGTGCGGCGATCAGGCGACCTGCCGCAACTCCCGAACCGTTAATGGTGTGGATGTACTCATTCTTACCCGCATCGTTTTTATAGCGGATTTTCGCGCGGCGCGCCTGGAAATCTTTGAAGTTGGAGCACGAAGAAATTTCGAGCCAACGATTTAAGCCAGGCATCCACACTTCTAGGTCATAAGTCACCGACGAGGTAAAGCCCATGTCACCAGAGCACAGGCTCACCACCCGGTAAGTCAATCCCAGCTTTTGCAGAATGCGTTCTGCATCAGCGGTGAGCGCGAGCCATTCTTTCTCTGACTCTTCTGGCTTCACAAATTTTACCAGTTCAACCTTGTAGAACTGGTGCACGCGAATCAGCCCCCGCGTGTCTTTACCGGCGCTGCCCGCCTCGCGCCGAAAGCAAGGCGTCAGCGCGGTCAGCTTGATAGGCAGCTGCTCGGCGGTTAAAATTTCATCGGCATAAATATTTGTCAGCGGCACTTCGGCGGTCGGTATAAGCGACAGTCCGTCTTTATCCATGCGGTAATATTCGTCGGCAAACTTGGGGAACTGACCAGTGCCATACATGCATTCATCTTTCACCAGCAGCGGAATGGTTCTTTCTTTATAACCGACCTTTTCGTGGCTCGACAGCATAAAATCGGTGAGGCGGCGCTCGAGTTTCGCAATCTGTTCGTTATATACATAAAACCGCGCGCCCGAAATTTTTACGCCGCGTTCGAAATCGACCAGCGACAGGGATTCGGCGATTTCAAAGTGCGGCTTCACTGCGAAGCCGAATTTCGGAATTTCACCCACTGTACGCAGAACAACATTTTCGGCCTCGTCTTTGCCGTCGGGAACTTTTTCATCGAGAATATTCGGAAGCCGGTCGAGCACGTAGCGGAATTTTTCTTCGACTTCTGCCTCTTGCTCTTTGAGCACCTTGAGTCTGTCGGCCACGTCTTTCATCATCTCGCGCAGCGCGTCAAACTCGGCCTGTTGACCCTGTGCTTTCAGTTCGCCGAGTTTTTTCGACTGCACATTGCGTTCGTTCGACAATGCCTCCACTTCGCGTATCGTCGCGCTGCGTTTTTCCGCGATGCTCTTGAGATCGGCAGAGGTAGTGGTGTCACCGCGTCGTCTGAGGCTCGTCAGCACGCGCGCGAGGCCCTCTTCAGACTTCAGCAGTTGAAAATCGATCATGGGAAAAAGTGTGGATTTAAGACAGGGCGCAAAGCATGTTAAGATGCCGATTTATCCTCTGTATGGCTGCGCCACACAAAGGATAAATCGGCGATAATTTGCGGTGCTTGGGCCGGGGCAATGCGCATCGCCAGAAAGCGACATAATTCTTCCATGGTTTCGGGCAGCAATTTTTCCACATCTTCAAACGAGGTTGTGACGACCTGGTTTGTTTCATAGAGTTCGGCGAGCAGGGTGTAGAATTCCGTAAGGTCAGTCTCACCTAAATGCAGCGCCGCGAGCGTGCGGTGTAAAGTATGGTCTGATGCCAGACGGCCATACTTCAATGCCGAAACGGTCTCAGCCCACCGAAAAAAATCCGCGCGGTATACCCGGCGCTCTTTTGCGAGGCAGTCGTATGCGAGGCAGATGCCTTCGCCGTAAAAGGAAAAATTCTGCGGGTGCTGCCAAAGCCCGATCTGCGGGTGCGGCGAACCCTGGGGGTGCAAAAGACAGCCAGTGCGCACGGAGGTGCCAGGCTCGCGCGCGACACGAGGTTGCTCTGTGCGCGAGCCAGTGCGCCCGGCATCGACGAAGCCGACGAACGGGCAGGTATAGATATCGTCGCGAATACGCCGCGGCAGGGTTTCACCCTCTCGGTCTTTTCGGTAGGCAACGATGTGCGCGGCTTCGCTGATGTCCAGGGCGAGAAACATGTCGGTATTCTTCTGCACCCAGGCCATGCGCTCGCTGTCGGTCATGCGCAGATTGAATATCCCGCAGCAGGCACTGCATGAAACTTTGTCGCGCATGCACACCGCAGCGCCCGGTGACTGCTGTGTCTCTGCCATAGCTTTACGCCAGACGCTGCGACGCCCTCGTCTGGTAGAGCTGTGAGACCCGATCAGCCGGGTTCAATGCCAGCACGCGCACAAAAGCGGCAGTGGCAGTTTGAAAATCGTGCGCGTAAAACGCCGCCACACCCTTGTTAAAATCCGCAATTGTCTGCACAAACAAATCGAGCAGATAATCGCTCTGCCCGTCGAAAATTTCAAAAATCTCCATTTTCTCTTTTTTACCGCGCAGTGGAATGCGCCCGAGCAAGCGTGCATGGAAACGCCCGCTATCAGCAATCTGTGAAAACATTGCGCCGCTCACCAGTACCGATGCACCAACCGTTTTTGTCAGATGCTCGATGCGCGACGCCACATTCACGGTATCGGATATCACGGTGCTGTCCATTCGCTCGGCTTCGCCAATCGTGCCCAGGTATAGCGAACCCGAATGCAGACCGACGCCGATCTTTACCGGCTCAAAATTCTTTTTTATGCGGTGGTGGTTAAATTCGCGCAGCTCGCGCTGCATATCCACCGCCGCGTCGAGCGCATCTGCCGCCTTCTCGGGAAAAAGCGCCATCACTGCATCGCCGATATACTTATCGATGAAGCCCGCATGATTGCGTACGATCGGCCTGACCCGGCTGAGATATGAATTCAGAACGCAAAATTTGCGCGGGCGACATACTTTCTGGAGAGTGCCGTGAACGAACGGATATCGGAGAACAATACCGCCATCTGTCGCTCGACCGCATCGCCCAGCACAACGTCTTCGATATGCTCTTTGCCAAGGTGTGTGAGAAACTGCTGCGGCACAAAGCGGGCGAACGAGGCAGACATCGCCTGCTGTTTCGCCAACGCGCGCTTCTGTTCTTCAACAAACTGCGTGAGCGCCTTTTCACGCTCTTCTTTCAGCTGGCGCAAACGGTCACCGAGTGCGAGCGACAGCAAAATCATCTCGGCCGCAGAACCGATCTGCAGCCCGTATTGCGCAAGTGTGCCGTCGGGCAGCCAGCCGAAATTACGCAGCGAGAACACCGCACCGCCGACTAAAAGCAGCGTCCAAGACAGCAGGTAGAATCGCGCAGGCTTATAGCCGCGCGCGAGCGAATAGATGCCGCCGGCAATCATCAGCGGCAGGCCAAAAAGCGTCAGGATATTTGAGGTGATAATCGCGGCTTTATACGGAATGAAGGCATGCGCTATAACGGCAATGACCGTCGCGGCAAACACGGTCACGAACGCAAAATGGAAAAACCGCTTCGATTTGCCAATTTCGAGAAAAAAATAGGAAAATAGAATACCGGTTGCTATCGAGAACTCGGTGAAGAGCGGCGGCGCCGAATTGGTTAACCGCACCATGTTGCCGGTAAAATATTGGGGCAGATAACCATTAAGCGACAGGTTCATGAGACCCACGGCAATCAGGAAGAACACATAGAGCAGATAACCGGCATCGCGCGCACTGAGATAGAGAAACAGGTTATAGAGAATCATCACCAGAATGATGCCGTAATAAATACCGAACCCAAACTGCTCATTCGCTGCGTTGTGCAGGTGTACCGATTCCCGGACGAGAGACAACGGCACATTAAAGGCGCTTTCAGAGCGCACCCTGATCAGCACTACCTGTTCGCGGTCTGCGGGCAGTTGCAGCGGGAAAAGAAAATGCCGGTGCTGAACATAACGCGTACTAAACGGATAAAGATCTCCGCCGCTCATCACGGTGAGATTTCCACCGGCGTCGCGCAGAAAGACATCAATACTATCGAGATGCGGGTACGCAATTTTCAGCAGCCAGCGTTCACCGGTTTCTGTTTTTGCATGGAATACCAGCCTGAACCAGTATGCCGATTCGGTAAAACCAAAGTTGAGGGTTTTCTTCTGGCCCACAACCCACGCACGCTCTGGCAGCGCCGAGATATCCGCAAACTGCAGGTTACCCGATCTGTCTTCATGGTAGCCGACCACCGATTCGAGCGCGTACTGCTCCACACCGGGTTCAAGAGAGAGCGTGCGCGCCGAAACCATCGCGGGAAAAAACAGGCAGGCAGCGAATAATAACGTTCGGTTCAGCGGCATGGCAAATCTCCTAAGGGACACCTCGAAAAAAGCCGCGAACGATGCTGGTACAGCAGCGCAGAAAATCGGAGTTTCCGATTTTCTGGCGGCTTCTTTCGAGGTGTCCTCAATTGTGTATTCGTCGGCGATGGCAACCGATTCGCACAAAAAAGAATCGGGGTTCTTTTCCATTCTCCTTGACGGAACATTTGCCCGCCTTGGTCGTCGGCCATGAATAAAAAAACCATCCTGCTTTTGGCGATAACCCTCTCGGGTATAATCGCCCTCTCGGCGCGCACTCTGAGGCAAGACCGGGCGACCTATCTCAGTAAACTCGAAAATGAAATTCTGCAGGAAATGAACCTTGCGCGCACGGCGCCGCAAACCTATGCGAAACTGCTCGAAGATTATCGCAATACTTTTGAAGGAAACCTTGTTAAGCGCCCGGGCCAGCCGGATCTGCAAACCAATGAAGGCACCAGTGCCGTTGATGAGGCTATTGGCTTTCTGAAAAAGCAAGAGGCGTTGGGAGCATTAAGACCTTCAAAGGGAATGTCGAAAGCAGCGAAGGATCACGTACGTGACCAAGGTCCAACGGGACAGGTAGGCCATGTCGGTACGAATGGGAGCGACATCGAAACGCGCCTGAACCGCCACGGCAAATGGGATATCCGCATTGCAGAAAATATCAGCTATGGCATGAAAACCGGCCGCTCCGTCGTCATTCAACTGATCGTCGATGACGGATTGCCAAAACGCGGCCACCGGGATAACATTTTCGAAGCAAAATTTCAACGCGCAGGCATTGCGTGCGGACCGCACAAAGTTTACGGCATTATGTGTGTGCAAACCTTCGCGGGAGAATACAACGAGAAATAATATTTCTTTAGCGCACCCTCTGGGTGCGCTAAAGAGCTATCAATCGATTTTGCAGTAATCGAGCAGACCTTGCTTGCCACCCTCGCGGCCATAGCCTGACTCTTTATAGCCGCCGAAGGGCGACGACGGATCAAACTTATTGAATGTATTTATCCACACGACACCGGCGCGCACTGCGTTTGCCATCTTCATCGCCTTAGAACCTTTATCAGTCCAGATACCGGCAGAAAGACCGTATTGCGTGTTGTTCGCTTTTTCAATCGCCTCTTCGGGAGTGCGGAAGGTCATCACAGAAAGTACTGGCCCGAAAATCTCTTCGCGGGCGATGCGGCTCGACTGTGTCACATTGGTAAAGAATGTCGGTTGAAACCAGAAGCCTTTGTCGGGCAGTTTGCCGGCCTTCTGGTGCATCACCGCACCTTCGGCAACACCTGAATCTGCCAGTTCGCAGATCTTATTCAGCTGCATCTTTGAGTTGATCGCACCGATGTCGGTATTCTTATCAAGCGGATTGCCCACGCGCAGGGTCTGTAAACGACGGAACAGCTTTTTCACCACGGTGTCATGTATGGACTCCTGCACCAAAAGGCGACTACCCGCACAGCAGACATGGCCCTGATTGAAATAGATGCCATTGACGATGCCTTCGACTGCCTGGTCGAGCGCGGCGTCTTCAAAGATGATATTAGCAGCTTTGCCGCCGAGCTCGAGAGTCATCTTTTTGCCCGAACCTGCGAGCGCCTGCTGTATCTTTTTGCCGACGAGCGTCGAACCGGTGAATGCCACCTTGTTCACGTCGCTGTGTGAAACGACCGCCGCACCGGTGGCCCCTGCCCCCGTGACGATATTCACCACACCGTCGGGCAACTCTGCCTCTTGCAGAATCTGCGCGAGAAAGAGAGAAGTTAAAGGCGTCGTTTCTGCAGGTTTGAGTACGACTGTGTTGCCGCATGCGAGTGCCGGTGCAAGTTTCCACGCGGCCATCAAAAGCGGAAAGTTCCACGGGATTACCTGCCCGGCAACACCCAGCGGTTTCAGGTTGCGACCCGGGAAAGCGTAGTCGAGCTTATCGGCCCAGCCCGCGTAATAGAAAAAATGTGCCGCAGCGAGCGGAACATCCACGTCGCGCGATTCGCGAATCGGTTTGCCGCCGTCGATCGATTCGAGCACCGCGAGCTCGCGCGCGCGATCCTGTATCAGCCGCGCAATGCGGTAAATATATTTAGCCCGCTCTTTGCCCGGCATCTTCGACCAGACTTTGTTATATGCACCGCGCGCCGCCTTCACTGCGGCATCGACGTCTTTTTCGCCCGCTTCGGCTACGTCGGCGATCTTTTGCTCGGTAGCCGGATTGATCGTGGGGAAATACTTTCCGCTCTGCGGTGCGACGAATTTTCCGTTGATAAAAAGATTGTATTTGGGCGCGAGTTTCACGATCGAAGACGATTCGATGCTCTCAGCGTAATCCCATGCTTTTCCGAATTGGATGATATCAACCTGTTCGCCAGCGACTGCCACGGCGCGTGCGGGCGCCGTTTTTTTCACTACCGCACTTTTTTTTGCTTTCTTTGCAGCCGCCATATTAACGCGCTCCTTGTTTTTTGTCTGAAGGCAGATCGGGCAGGTTCAGTGCCTCGATTGCTTCGTGCAGAAACATCACGGTGAAGCGCGAGGTTTCACGGATGCTCTTCCCTTGAAAATAGTTCGAAGCTTCGAGGCGCGAATCGACCTGAATGGTGTCGTCTTTATTGAAGCACTTGGGCCCGTTCGCCTGGATGTCTTCGTAGACGTTCTTCCAGAATTCATAGATTTTTTTCAGAAACGTACCGCCGTCGAACATGAACTGGCGCTGCTGGCGTGTGCGCATGTCTCTCAGCTGCGCTTTCGAATCTTCACGTACGGCTTTTGTATAATCTTCGATCGTCTCGGCGAGAATTTTCATCTGGCGCTTGAGGCTTTCGAGCAATGTAAAATGGCTGTCGCGTTCTGCAGAAAGAGCAAAGTCGAGTTTGATCTTACCGAGTGCCGGATAAAAGGTGCTTTCCCATGCGACGAGAACGCTGCCTAAGATATTGACCTCGAGTTCGTCGGAATTAGGCGCAATGCGGTTCATCGGCATCTTCGCGAGCGTCGGGTAGTTCTGGCCAATATCTTCGAGGCTCTTCTTTTTGCCGTATGTCGTCACCGTGGGATTGCTCTGCAGAAACTGGTCTGCCGCACCGCCCGGAGCAATCGATTCAATCTTATCGCGGATCTTCTTCAGTTCGATTTTTGCTTTATTCTGCTGGTCTGCGTTGCGGGAAGTGCGAATGATGCCTTCGTACTGGCGGGCAAGCTTTTGCAGCGTCAGTAGTTCTGTTTTCTGCGCTTCACTGAGAGACATAGTTACCGGGCGCGCTGTTAAGCTTTGCTGTAAAGCAAAAAGCGCCAGAATATGGCGCTTTTTGCTATTGCGGCTTTTGGGAGGGCTGCCCCTCCAAAGCCGCGAATCGGATAAAAGCTAGAATAGCTGCCGGAATTCAGAGAAAACAATCGACGCGTCGCGGGGGCCAGGTGCCGCCTCAGGATGGTATTGCACGCTGAGTATCTTTTGCCTGCCGTTCACAATCCGAAATCCTTCTGCGCTCAGATCGTTTGCATTGATTTCGAAGTGGGCGTCAGAACCGGCAAGGCCCTTAAGCGATGCCTCATCGACCGCAAAACCATGGTTCTGCGAGGTGATAATGACCTGTTTGCGGTAGTCGGCCTTTACCGGCTGGTTGCCGCCATGGTGGCCAAATTTGAGTTTGTAGGTCTTTGCGCCGAGCGACAGTGCGAGCATCTGGTGGCCCAGGCAAATGCCGAGGCAAGGTTTACCGGTCTCAGTCAGCGACCGGATATTCGCAATGCCATGTTCGACGACAGCCGGATCTCCCGGGCCATTGCTGAAAAAGAAGCCAAGGTAGTCGTCTGCCTTGAAGCCCTGCTGCGCATTGAGCGGCGTGTCACCCGCAAAGACATGCGGATGAAACCCCTGGTGGATCAGTTCGCGCAGGATGTTGTATTTGATACCAAAGTCGAGTACAGCGATGGGCTTCAGTTTTGCAGCATCGACCTTTTTTTCTATGAGATACGCTGCGACAAATTCGCGCGCCGGGGTGGGATCAAAATCGCGGACCAGGTTTTGCCCGTCCATAGAAGGAAGTGCGGCGACTTTTGCTGCGAGTGCCTTCACATCGGGCGTTTCGCCCGTGTAACTGAAGATGCCGGCAGTCTGTGCCCCGCCCTCGCGTATTTTGCGCACCACCGCGCGTGTATCGACGCCGGTAATGCCTGAAATGCGCTGTTCTGCGAGAAACGCATCGACGGTTGCCTGCGACCGGAAGTTCGAGGGGATCTCACACAGGTCGCGCACCACGACGCCAGATAGCCAAGCTTTCGCGGACTCATAATCTTCGCGGTTTACGCCATAGTTGCCGAACGAGGGATAAGTAAAACAGACAATCTGGCCGCGGTAGCTGGGATCGGTAAGGATTTCCCGTAGCCTGACATGGCTGTCTGGAAGACTGCCTCGCCGAAAGCCCGGAAGCCTCGGTGCTGCGCCGAAAATCTGACCGGTAAAAAAAGTACCGTCGGAGAAGACCAACACTCCCTTAGCGCGCGCGGAGCTCACGAGGCACATTCTGACCCGCCGACAGCGGGTACAGAATTTATGTAGTTGCTGATTGCGCATCGTGGCCCCGGGTTTAAACCCGGGGCTACGATGCGCTCAATATAACTTCAGTTCCCGGGCCAGCTCAAAAATATTGCCGACTTCTTTTTGCCGCTGAATCAGCTCGTCTTCAGACAAAATCTTGCGCACCGCACTTTCAGGCAGATTCTGCATGCGGTGGAAATTCTCTTTAAAGTATGCCAGTGGCAACTTGCGGCAGAATATATGGCTCTGAAAATAGAACACCTGGTGCGCGATCAGAAACCGCATCGTGTCATAGTCGTCAACAGCTTCGGCAGTGATTATCGCTTCGCGGTTATCCGCCAGCCTGATGCAGTAGTCGATAAAAGCGAGGTTGTCGAGAAACTTGGTCTGGTCTTCTTCGGGCTTGAATTTGAAACTGATCGGATCGAGCTTAAACTCTTTAATCATCTCGCCCAAATCCAGAATCACCTGGTGGCTCTGGCTTTTGACGCCGAAGTCGTCGGCTGCGAAAGAAATGCCAAACTGAAAAAAATAGCGGCAGACGTCTTTGAGCTTGATCTCTTTCTCTTCATAGGGCTTCTCGACCAGCTCCAGCCGCACATTATGCGGATTGAGTTTTTGCCGGGTTAAAAGCTCGTTGAAGCGAAACACCTTTTCTGCCGACGGAAAGGTGTCGATCAGTGTCTGTGGCGACACGTTGAATTTCAAGAGCCCCGGTGCCTCATGGCAGGCCATGACGATTTTTTCGAGAATCAATAGTTCGACACGGTTGATATCCTGATCATTGGGAATATCGCGCAACAGTTCGGCATAACTCGCATAGAGTTCGCCGCCGACGAAGACCTCGCCGCCCTTGACCGAGTAGGTTTCTTTTTTTGCGTCGAAATGGATAATTGGCTGTATCACCGCATTGGCCTCGACGTTGGCGAAATAGTCGTTTGCGCGGTTGAGGTATGTCCAGCTCCAACGCACAAGATTGTCTTTCAGGTTCTTGTGCGCGGCCTGCACAAGCTCGTCGAAAATTTCCTGCGCGTCAGAAATGTAATTGCATTGCGTGCGACCGATGCCGAAATCGAAGCTGCCGTCGGTATGCTTGGGCACCTCGCCGTGGAACTTACCCATTGCGCCGTCGATGTTCGGCAGAAAACCCGGCGCCTCGTCTGCGGGCACGATACCGACATAGAAACGGTGTTCGTCGCCCAGCACATACATCTGTACCGCCTGGTTCTGCTCTGTGTTCACACGGCTGATGAAGTCGGGGATTTTTTTCAAAAACTGGTCGATGCGCATGCCCTTGAGATTCTCAACCAGCATGAGAAACAGCGGCTTACCGCGGTTCTTTTCAATAAAAGTATTACGGAAGTTTTTTTCGGCATCGGCAAGCCCAAAATTTTCGACAGTTTTCTGTAAAATAGAACGCAACGGGCTCACCACTGTATACAAGTTAATGGCTGCAGACGCAGCGGAAAGGCCAAAAGAATGATTTCCCTTAAGCAGAATGCCTCCGGAATTCTGCTTAAGGGAAATCGGGTTTGTGCCGATGAGACATAATATGGGTAGGATTGTCTCTGTTCTGTACCTGGTGGCCTGTTTGTTTTCGGCGACACAGGTTTTTCCGCAGTCTCAATCCCCCGCTGTGGAAATGGCTGACTCTGTCACCCCGCTTGAAGCAGAACAGGTACCTCACCATCAATGCAATACTTCGCTCGCGCGTGAAAAACTGCGCGAGGCGTCGAAACCTACCAGGAATTTGTGCGCCTCTACCCGATGAGCGCGTTTGCGCGAGGCGCGCGAGAGCATGGCGCGCATCTATGAAAAACGCCAGCGCTATGAAAAAGCGATTCAGCAATATGAGGCACTGTACCGCGAGCTCGGCGTGAGCCCGCTCGGCCTTGCATACCATCTCGAAGCCGCACGCCTCTATGAAATCGCCGGCGATGAAGCGGCTGCAGTGAACATCTACAAGGAACTCAACCAGATCGACCCGGGCTCCGATGCCGCGGGACGCGCACGCACTCGCATGGAAGCGCTCAATTTGCTGCAAAAGACGGGTGACTATGGCACGAAGCCTGCGGAGCAGGCTTCTGCGGAAACAGTTAAATAATATTCCCCGGGCTATTGCCCGTGGATCTTAGTTAGTAAACAGTTCCCCACAAAACGAATAGAACGAATCTTTCGTGATGACCTGGCGCAGGTCTTCGAGGTAATACTTTTTCTTTTGGTCGTCGAAGCCATAGACCTGCGTGATTTTGCCAAATTCGGCCAGCAGCTTTTCGCGCAGTTTTCCATCGAGCTTCAGCGTTTCGGTGTAACCCGACAGCAACACCACGTATTCGGCGAGAATGACGGGTAACAGCATCGGCTGCTCGGCCTCGAGCGCAACGGCATCGGTAATTTTGTAGCGCATCACTTCGCCCGACTGCACCAGTTCGGGGGGAAAATTCCAGTTCTGCATTGCGTAACCCGAAACCTGCGCAGAGGTAAACTGCCATTTCATGTTTTCGAGCTGGTGCAGCTTTTCTTCGTCTGCCGCCTCTGCTGACATTTGGTAGCAGATTGCATACTCCTCGGGAAACTGGTTTGCCATGATCGATTTGCCGATCTGGCGCAACAGGCCGATCATAAAAATTTCGTCTTTTTGTTTGTCTTTGCCGACGCGCTCTGCGATGATCTTTGAAATCAGAGCAGTGAGCACCGAGCGCATCCACAGCTCTTTCATGATCTTAAAATTGCCGGTTTTAGGAATTATCGAAGCCGCCGAGACCAGCAGCGAAAGGCCCTTTACCGTTTTGAATCCTAATAAGGCGATTGCCTGCGAAAGGTTGGTAATGCGGTTGCCGCGCGCATAAAACGCCGAATTCGCCAGTTTGAGGATTTTCGTCGAAAGCGCGGGATCGGCCTGGATGATATTTTTGATCTGCTCCGCAGAAACGCTGATCTGGCTCTCGTCGATCTGCATAACACGCGCCGCAACCTGCGGCATCGGCGGCAACTCAATGTTTTTGAGCTTGTCGGTCAGCATCTGCTTCCTGAGGCCCAATTCTTTTTGCAGTGTCAATTGATTCTCTCGCGCAAAGGGCGCGCCGGTACGACGTGCAATACCCCCGAGAGTTTTTACGGTGCTTTTTTGTTCCAGCTGGCGCGTCCGTCGCCCGTCACCGGCATCGGCCCGTCCTGACCCACAGGCGGTTTCAGAAAATAAACGTCGAGTATGGATTTGAGCCTCGCGAGATATTCACGCCCCTGCGCCTGCCATGTGTTGTCAAATGACGAGGACTCGGCGACAAAACCCTCGGCCTTGATACCCTGCTTCTCTGCGAGAAACAGCGCCCGCGGCAGATAGATATCCTGGCTCACGACAATCGCGGTTTTGACGGCAAAAGTGCCCCTCGCGCGCGACATGGTATCAAAAGTGCGCACGCCGGCATGGTCGAGAAAGATGTCTTCGCCTTTCACGCCGTGGCGCAGGCAATAGTCGCGCATAGTGTGCACTTCATCGTAAAAACGCCGCGTATTATCGCCGGAGAGCAGAAGCTTCGGCACCACCTGCCGGTTATAGAGTTCGATGCCCGCACGCAGGCGGTTGAGCAGCGTGTTCGACGGCTGCTTGCTCGGCAAAACACTCGCGCCGGGTATCAGCGCAACCTGCGCCGGGTGCGGTGATTCGCCACCCGGACGAAAGATTTTGCCGCGCGAGCGCGAAGACAGCCAGAACAGCGCCGCGCCGAGCGTGAGCGACGATAAAAGAAGGATTAAGCTCAGAAATTTCAGCAGGCGACGCACGGGATAATTTTCCTTTTTTCTCCGCGCCATTGTCGCAGAGAAGCGCGCACCGCACAGCGAAATCATTTAGCGAAACCGCTAAATGGTTGACTCTCGCTCTCTTTGCACTGTCTTCGCCCGCACGTGCGCTATGCTCTGAAGCGGTTTTTGCTGATGGTGCCGACCTTTATCGGCATCATTACCATCACATTTTTTCTCACCAAACTGCGCCCCGATGCGCTCACAACGGCTTCTATGGGGCCCGACGGCATGAAAGAGTCGAGCGGTCTCGACGAATTCCAGCAGAAAATGCGCGCCTACTATGGCCTCGACCAGCCGCTGCATGTGCAATACCTGCGACTATGGAAAAATATCCTGACGCTGAACTTCTCAGAAAGCCGCATCGACCACCGGCCGGTACTCGCCAAAATCGGCGAGGCACTGCCCATCACGCTGTTCTTTAACCTGATTACGGTCTTTCTCGTCTATAGCATTTCGATACCGCTCGGGGTTTATATGGCGGTACACGACAATACCCGACGGGAGAAGATAATTACGGGCATTCTGTACATTCTCTATGCGATGCCCGCATCGTGGGTGTCGCTGATGGTGCTCAAATATTTCGGCTCTGCGGAACATCTCGACATGTTTCCGCTCGGTGGTCTCGTGAGTCCCTATTACCAGCACCTGTCGGCGTTCGGTAAATTCGGTGACCTGCTCTGGCATATCGCACTGCCCGTTTTTATCATGGTCTACGGTTCATTTGCCTTCTTAAGCCGGTATATGAAATCCTCTGTGCTTGAGGCGCTGCGCTCTGACTATGTACGCACGGCGCGTGCAAAGGGCCTCAACAGCAGAACCATCATCTACGTGCATGCGCTGAGGAACTCGCTGATTCCGCTCGTCACCCTGCTCGGCGGCCTTTTGCCATCGCTTATCGGCGGCTCCGTAATTCTCGAGCGCATCTTTTCGATACCCGGCATGGGCAAACTGGCATACGACAGCTTTTATGCAAATGACGACACGGTCATCATTGCAGTTGTCTCGATCTCTTCTGTTCTCACGATGGTAGGCATTTTCCTGAGCGACGTTGCTTACATGCTTGTTGACCCACGAATCCGCTTTGGCCTGGAGAAAAAAGATTCGTGAAGAAGCAATCCGTAATCGACGCTGTGCTCACCTGGTTTTCCCGGCTGGGAGCCCAGAACAGCCGGCAAAGAAGCTTTTCTGATAAGACGCTGTGGTTTCTCGCAGCATTCGTTTTTGTCGGTGCGTTTGCGCCCTTTTTAGCTTCTTCGCAGCCGCTGTTCATCTACGACAAAGCCGGCTATGAACAAAAGCACGGCATTGAACTCAAACGTTCGCCTCTTTTGTATTCGCTGTTTAATACCGATGCCAAGGCAGAAAAAATTGAATACCGCAAAATGGTCGAAAAAGGCGAGATTGGTGCAGTATTCACTCTGGTGCCCTACTCTCCCTACGAGGCCGAACTTGAAAACTACCTGAAGCCCCCCGAATTTTTTGGCAAACGCTTCAAGCATTATCTGGGTACAGACGAAACCGGCCGCGACGTTGCTGCGCGGTTGATTCGCGGTACACGCAATTCTTTGCTGGTCTCCCTCGTCGCCGTCGGGCTTGCGCTGGTGATTGGAGTCATAATCGGCGCAGCGGCCGGTTATTTCGGCGGCTGGGTCGATATTGTGATCAGCCGCTTCATCGAAGTTGTGATCTGCTTTCCTAAACTCATTCTGATCATCGCTGTCATGGCGCTCAAAAAACCCTCTTTGCTGAACCTCATGATCGTCATCGGCCTGACCAGCTGGACAGGCATTGCGCGCCTCGTGCGCGGTGAGGTCATGAAAGTGCGCAACTTCGACTATGTGCAGAGCGCACGCGCGATGGGGGCTTCGAACTGGCGTATTATTTTTATTCATGTACTGCCGGCAACGATCGGCCCCCTGTCGGTGACCGCAGCCTTCGACGTCGCCGAAGCGGTGCTCACCGAATCGGCGCTCAGCTTTTTAGGCATCGGGGTGCCGATTCCCGAGCCGTCGTGGGGCGATGTGCTCAAAACCGCGCAGGATTTTCCCGACATCGCCTGGTGGATGACCCTGTTTCCCGGCCTGCTGATTTTTCAGACAGTCATCACTTTTAATAACCTGGGCGACAAACTACGAGAGAGGTTCACCCGCTAATGGCATTGACGAACATCGACCAGAATGTCTGGCTGAAAGTTTATCCCGCAATCGCGGCAAACGCTGCGCTCTTTATCTACGCTCTGCTGCGGCGCCCCGCAATGAAGAAATACCTGGTTATTTTTTCGCTCACCACGCTCGCCGACATTCTTGTCGCCGGTAAAATTCTGCCGCTGGGCGATGAACGCCTGCGTACCCCACTCGAATACATCTTCGTGCTGATCGGCGACCTGCGGTATATTCTGCTGCTTTCCTTTTTGCTCTACGCGCAGAAGCCGCTCGCGGAACTCAGGGCCTTTCGGCTCACAGGCGATGTATTGCGGCCTACTCTGATTTTTACGCTGTTTCCGACACTGCTGGTATCGGCGCTGAATTTTGCAAAGCCAGGCCTATTGGATGCTGCACGCAATAAGTTCCTGGCCTATGAGCTGATCTTTTTTATCCTTACCCTGCTGTGGATCTACGTCGTGCTGCCGCAAAAGAATATTCCCGAAAAAGAAACCGGTTTTTTGCGCCGCGCCTCGTTACCGGTTTTCGTGTTCTACGGGCTGTGGTCGTTGTCTGACATACTGATTCTGAACGGCATTGAAGCCGGCCATGCACTGCGCATCGTGCCAAATCTGGCCTATTACTGCGGTTTTCTCTGGTGGCTCGTGCGCGTGGATGCGCGGGTAAGTTAATAAATGGATGCCGGCGAGTGGTCAAAGTCGCGTACGAGGCTTTGATCGCTCACCGGCAAACAGCTCGGTGCCTTTTCTACTTTCCGCGCTGTCCTTACGGCGCGCCTTTACCCCATGGCGATCAGCACTGCAGAAGTTTCAAAGATAGCGCACCTCAGTAAATTACGGCTCGAGGGCAGCGAACTTGAAAAGCTGGCGCATGATTTTAACGGCATTCTCGATTTCGTGGCGCAGATCAAAGAGGCCGACACCAATAACGCACCCGCAATCGACCATCCATTGGGTCATACCAATGCGCAACGCGAAGACGTACCGCAGGCCTCTATCGCGCAGGACGACATCCGCGCATTTGCCCCGAAATTCGAAGCGGGTTTTTTTGTGGTTCCGCGCGTCATTGAAACAGAATAATCAGCCATGAGCGGCAAAAAAAAATATGCCGCTAAACATGCCCGACGCAGTCGGACATGTTTAGCGTTTTTTTTGCCTTTTGCGGCTGCTTCTGCGGCCACAAAATAAATGCAACATTCTGAAGAATTTGTCGAGTATCAGAAGTTTCTCATCTCTGACCAGAGGGAGAAACTGATCAACCCGCAGATCTATAATAACCTGCTCGCAAAAGACCCGCGCGAGAATCTCAATGTGCTCGATTTTGGCTGCGGACACGGCTATGTCGCTATCCAGGTGGCGCAGTTGCCGCTCGCCGGAATACGCGTCTATGCATGCGACACCGATGAAGAATGCCTTGATGTGCTGTGGGGGCGCATTGCGCAGCGGGGGCTGCAGAATGTGACGGCCTTTCACCTGCCCAACTTTTCGCAAATCTATCTGCCGGGTTGGCTGCCAGCACCCGATTATGTCTTTTGTTCTTTCAGTATTTCAGCTCTTGAGCATCCAGATATCGGTCTGCCGCAAATCGTCAGACAAGTGCCGAGCGGCACGAATTTTCTCTTCGTCGAATGGGATCCGGAAAAAACACACCCGCTGGTCGACATCTACGTGCCCCCGTCGCGCCGCATCAGCCTGCCTGATTTTCGCAAACTAGTCGATTACAGCGGCCTGACTGCGCAGCACGAAGAGGCCGGTAAGCAGCCTTACTACCTGCTGCGCGCGCTGAAGAATTAGCAATCTGCGGAAACCGTTAAAACCGCAACGCAGTACCGAAGGCGCCGCCGACCAGGCCGTTCACCAGGTCGACCTGAGCCTCGACGCCGATGTCGAGAATAAAGAGATTAATTTCAAAACCGAGCATCAACCGGTGCGTGATGATGCGCGCTGCATAGCGCTCAGAAATGTCGAGCGAACCGGTATCGACCACGGGTGCGAGCGATGTCGGTGTCACTGTCATGGTGCCGGTGACATTGATGCCTGTCGTGTACTGCCCGACCTGTAACCCAAGCGAATAGCCGATAAAAGGATGGAAAAACTTGAGATCGTACCAGGCACGCAGTTCCGGGCCGATGCCCAGGTATTGCCACGAGGTACCGATTTTAGACGTGCCGGAGAAAGCAACCGTTCCGGTCGAATCACTTGTTGAAGAGTTTAATCCGGTCTGGGTCAAAGACAGGGCGCCCGTCGAATAAGACGCAAACCCGGCGAGAGTCAGCCCCGGTTTCAGAAATCCGCCTTCGAGAATATGGTAGCCCAATCGCGCACGGTACGTACCGAATTTAATTTCGGCGCTCGTGTTGCTGCCCAGCGCACCTGAACTCAGCGCAATCGGCACATTCGGGAAGAAGGAAAAACGCAGATCCCATTGGCGCGTAAAGCCCATGCCGAAATTAAAACCAATGGCCGGTGCCGCGAGATAAGACGGCACACTGCTCTGTATCGATGAATCGACTTCGCTCTTCATGCTGTTGACTTTGCCGAACGAAATACCCATGCCGACACCGACATAGAGCGAGGGAAATTTACCGAGGTTATCGCGTGCAATCGGCGCTGACAGATTCGAAGCAAATGCCATCGCATCGCCGTAATAGTGCGAAAGCGATTGTGCATACTGCGTATAATTGGCGTCGTATTTCTGCGCCTGCGTCAGGTATGAGCCTGTGAGCGCTGAAAAATTCAACGTCGCAGACGCCGGGGCAACCAGTGCCAGCGGGAGCAAAACGGCAAAAAACCGGTGGATGAGTGAGCGCATGGACAGCATATAAGACGGGCCTACTTATGCAATATCGACAATATCTGCCGCATACTCAACCCTCGGGGGTAGGTATGCGGCGGCAATAATATCGTTGCCGGGCCAACCGGCGACCGGGCCAAAGACGCATGAAACCGCGTGACCTGCTCAGCCAGCAGGAAATGGATGCGTTGCTGCGAAAATCCGACCTAAGGGGTGCTATCGAAATATTCACGACATGGGGACTCATTGCCGTGGCGTTTGCGGGCGTCGCAGTCTGGCCGCATCTACCGACTATTTTTATTCCGCTGCTGCTTGCGTGGGTGCTGCTCGGGAACCGCCATCTCGCTCTGGCAATTCTCGTGCATGACGCGGGCCACCACGCGGTATTCAAAACAAAATGGCTCAATGAGTTTTCCGGCAAGTGGTTTGCCGCCGCACCATCGCTGCTCGACCTCGAAGGCTACCGTCAATATCACCTGCAGCACCATAAATACACCGGGCAAGACTACCAGCACGGCAAAGGCGACCCCGACATCATTCTGACGCGCAATTACCCGATCTCCAAAAAGAGCCTCATTAAATGGCTGGTGCGCGATCTGACCTTTCGCTCGGGGCCCCGCCTCTACCTCGGTCTCATCGCGATGAAACTCGGCATTATACGCTATGACCTTAGCGGTCGTGTCGAACGCTTACCACAACCGCAGCGTTCATGGCTCGGTTGGATTGTCTTCGGCGCGGGCAGGTTGTTTCCCTTTGTGCTGTCTAATGCGGTGATTTTTTCGGTACTGTGGCTCACAGGGAATGCGTGGCTGTTTTTGCTGTGGCCGGTGTCACAGCTCACGACATTCCAGTTCTTCACGCGCGTGCGTTCGATCGCCGAACACGGCATGCTGCCGCGCGTCGCCGACATGTTCCAGAACACGCGTACGACCGAAGTGAGCTTCTGGGAACGTCTCACGTTCGCCCCATGCCATGTGAACTATCACATGGAGCACCACTTCATGATGGCTGTGCCGTCATACCGTTTGCCAGAGCTGCATCGCCTGCTGAAAGAAAGGGGCGTGTTCGACAGGATTCATGCGCCGCGGGGGTATAAAGAAGTTCTGCGGCTCGCGACGGCAAAATAGTCACGCAGCACATAGCAGAGCCTACAGCCCGGGCGATTTTCGCATCTGTTGCAGCGCAGCAATGAGCCGCGTATTTTCTGCGGGGGTTCTGACCGCAAAGCGCAGAAACCCCTGCGGCCCGGCGAACTTCGCGGAGACGTCTTTCACGAAAATATTTTCCGCAGCGAGAAGATGCATTGTTGTCTTTCGCGCCGATTCTTTATCGGGCATCGAAACCAGCACAAAATTGGCGCGGCTATCGGCAACCTGCTCGAAGCAACCCAGTTGTTTCAGCCCGAAAACAAATTGCGTGCGATCGGCGATAGTCGTCTGTATTGAATCTGCGAGGCTTTTTCGGTGCTTGAGAACGATTTCGAGAAAGTTCTCTGCCAAGGAATTCATGTTCCATACCGGGATTTGTTGATTCAGCCAGTCATTAAATTCCAGATCATAAGTGTAAACATAACCGAGCCGCAAGCCGGGCACTCCCAGCGATTTGCTGAGACTGCACAGCACGAGTACATTGGCGATCGATTCCGTCGCCAGCAAATGCTGCAGGGAAATTTCGCCCGAGAACTCGATGAACGATTCATCGACGATAAATATCTTATCAGCATGCTTTTTCGCCAGTTGCAGGATACGCTTTGAATCGACGCTGCTGCCTGACGGATTATTCGGATTCACCACAACCACGACGTCGGCCTGCTGGATTTTGGACGCCAATGCGTCGAGATCTATGCCGAACTGGTCTTTATAAGTGATTCTTTTTTCCGCGATGCGCAGGTATTCGCCGAAAGTAGGCTCAGGAATCAGCACCGTTTTGCCGGCAAACCGGGCCCTGAGCAGCGGATAAATCTGCGACAGGCCGTTCAGCGCTGTAACGTACCTGCTTTCGCATAACAAAAAGAACGCCATTTTTTCGTTGAGTATCTTCTGTGTTGACCCGTAGTTATGCAGCAGCTTCGGCAGGTTATTCTTCATTTCTGACAGCATCGATGCATTGGGAAAATACATATTGCGGATAAAACAGAAATCGACCGTATCGACCGCCCAGTAACCGCCCATCGATTTCTCGAGCAGCGACTGCCGGCTTTGCGGAGAAAACACATACTCGGCGACGCGCAGATCGTTCGCATCGTCGACCTCGGCCCATTTTTCATCGCCGATGATTTCCGCATTGATCGACGCCTGCTGCATATAGATCAGCACCCCGAGAATCAGTTCGTAATAACAGTTGTCGTCGATAACCTTGGCATAGTATGTGAGTATCTTGCTGAACTTTGTCCTGCAGAATTCTTTCGAAAACTTATAGATATTCAGCGTTTTGTATTTATCGGCAAATGAAAAATTTTCGTCCTGCAGATGCGCGGGTATCACTGATACGATCCGGTCACCCGCGAGGGACACCACCGTACCATCCATGCCGGTACGATACCTGTCGACGAGTGCGACATTTTCGTGCGCAGAGGCAATAATGCGGCTTATGACACTCGGCTCATAGACCAGGTCAGATTCAATGAGTAGAATATCATCGTCCATGTCAGCCTGCTCAAAGGCAAGCGCCATCGAATAGATGTTATTGGTCTCGCGAAAGCGCTGGTTACGCACAAACGTGAAATGCAGGTGCGGGTGACAGCTAATGACGTGCGCTTCCAGTTCAGATGCGCGGTGACCGGTGACGAGCACCACTTCGGAAACCCGGTTTTGAGACAAACCAGAAAGAATGCGATCGATGATCGTCTCACCGGCGACCTTCAGCAGGGTCTTGTGCACCTGGTCGGTGAGCGGCCGCATACGGTTGCCATAGCCTGCGGCCAGTATGACTGCCTTCATCGGTAAATGCAGTAACTGCTTAAGCCGTGGTCAAGTAAGAAGTCCGCGCGCCGGTTTGCCGGCGCCAGTCTCAGCTGTTTGACTCGGTATATTCCAAACGCAGAAAACTATGAAAGAAGTTCGTCACTAACAGCGCAATCGCACAGCCGGCCACGACCGCAGCAACACGCGTCGCGGCAGCGCCCCAGTAATCGATGCTCTCGGTGTGCATGAGGGTGATGATGAGCGCCACCAGGGTAGAACGCGCACCGGCAACGAGGTTAAAGGCGTAACATAGCATCAGCGACACAAATGCGCCCGCAATAATGTTCACGGGATTTTCGAGCGCGGCAAAAAGAAACAGCACACCCACGAGGCAGCCGATGATATTACCCTTGATGCGTGTGAGCGAGAGATCCTGCGCGTCTTTACCCTCGGGCGACATCACGAGCACAGCAGAAATGAGCGCCCAAATGTAGTCGATGCGGCTAACCCACAGCGAGAGCAGGTAGCACAGCAAAACAGCGGTCATCAGTTTCACGGCATACACCGCCATATTGCGCCGTTTTGCGGTCATTCTCTGGTTTATATTAATCAAAAATCTGCCCTGCGTAAATTAATTGCGCAAGCGCAGTGGGATCGATATTTATACTGCGATGGAAGATCGCTTCTGGCTTCTATTTTTATGTCGTGGAAAAAGCCGGCGAAGCGCTCGTGAAAGACATGGGTAACTATTTCAATGCGGTGCGGGGCAACAACCAGCCCACGCGGCGCAATTCGTTCGTTTACAACGCATTTGTCGTCGGCTTCCAAGCCGCTTTTCCGGGGGGATAATCCCCCCAAACTGCGCCACTACGGGCAAAAAGAAAGAACGCTTGTTCAAGTTTAGTTGACACCCCTGCCCCTGCTCCGGGGTAATATCCCCGGTTTTGCTGCATGAAAAATGCAGAAAATTGACCTAAGACCATGTCTGATTCGCTCTACGAAAAAATTGCCAACGAACTCAATTTTCGCTCGCTTTTCGATATTTGCCCGATTGGCTTCGCACTGAACCGGCTTTCCAACGGCGAATTTCTGCAGGGTAACCAGGCGCTGTTCGACATCGTCGGCTATTCGAAGGACGAATTTATGCGCCTGTCTTACTGGGACATTACGCCGCAAAAATACGAAGTGCAGGAACAGGCAGCACTGCAACAACTCAAAACGCATGGCGCGTACGGCCCTTATTATAAAGAATACATCCACAAAAACGGCACCTATATTCCGGTGATGCTGAAGGGTGTGAAGACCATCGACCCCAGTGGCGAAGAATACATTTTTTCGATTGTCGAAGACCTGACCGAACAGCAGCGCGCCAAAAAATCCGAGGCCAACCTCGGCCAAATTATCGAAGAATCGTTAAACGAAATTTACGTGGTCGATGCGCAGACGCTGCGCTTCAGGTACGCCAACAAGGCCGGCCAGGCAAATCTCGGCTATACGCTGACCGAACTCAGCGAGATGACGCCGCTCGACATCATTCCGCGCCGCGACAAAGCAAAAATAATGAGCGAGATTCGCGCGTTGCAGAAACGGCAAGTTCATAATCTCACGCTGCAGACGGTGCACCGGCGCAAAGACCAGACACTCTACGACGTTGAAGTACGGGTACAGCTCACCAACTTCCAGGGCAAACCCGCGCTGGTCGCAAACATTCTCGATATCACCGAGCGTGTACTTGCACAAGAGCAGATCAACAAGCTCTCTTATGTGGTGGAGCAATCGCCCAACTCGATCTTTATCACCGACCTGAGCGGCAAAATCGAATATGCGAATCGGAAATTTGAACAGCTAAACGGTTATACGCGCGCAGAATACCTGGGCAAATCACCCGCCATTCTGAAATCAGGGGAAATGCCAGAGTCATTTTACCGGGATCTTTGGCAGAACCTCGAAAGGTTCCACGAATGGAAATTCGACGTGTGCAATAAACGCAGGGACGGCTCACTCTACTGGGCGCGCGAGCACATATCTTTCGTGCGCGATCAAAACGGCAATGCGACGCATTTCATGTCGATCTCGCAGGACATTACGGAAATACGCGAAAAAGAACGCGAGCTGCACTACCAGGCGCGCTATGACCAGCTGACCGGTGCGCCGAATCGTTTCCTGGGTATGGAAAAGCTCAGGGAAAGCTTGCAAAATTCGCGCACGACCGGTCTGAACACCGTCGTGCTCTTTCTCGACCTGGATAATTTTAAGAATATCAACGACAATCTCGGACACCGCACCGGCGACCTGATTCTGATTGAAACCGCGGGGCGTCTGTCGGCGATTCTGAGCCCACAGGACACGCTGGCGCGCTTCGGCGGCGATGAATTTTTAATCATCCTCGACGGCATCGCCGACCTGAAAGATTCACAAATGACCATCGAAAAAATTCACCAGTCTTTTCTGACTCCCTTCAAAGTAGACGAGAATGAAATTTTTGTCACCGTCAGCAGCGGCATATCGGCATCGCCAGCCGATGGCAACGACCCTGATGAACTGATACGATACGCCGATTCGGCGATGTATCACTCAAAAGAGCGGGGCAGAAACACCTTCCATTTTTTCAACGCCACGATCAGCGACACCGCCAAGAACCGTTTCCTGATCGAACGCGAATTGCGCGGCGCTCTCGAACAGAACCAATTCGAGGTGCATTACCAGCCCTTCATCGATTTAACCAGCGGTGCGATTGTCGGCGCCGAGGCGCTGCTGCGCTGGCAAAACCCGCGGCTCAGTGCGGTTTCGCCCAACGATTTTATTCCAATCGCAGAACAGACAGGGCTCATCGAAAGCATTGGCAAATATGTACTTGAAACCGCGTTCAGGCAGGTGCAGAGCTGGTTGCCGATAGTGCACCCGACTTTCCAGATGAGCATCAATATCTCGCCGCGGCAGTTTAGGCGTGGCAAAATCGTCGAAGACCTGAACTGCATTCTTTCGCGCGTGCAGCTCAACCCCGGCAAAATCAAGCTCGAGGTCACCGAAGGTCTGCTGCTGCAATCTCACGATAACCCGGTCGAAATACTCAACGAAATCAAGCAGATGGGAATCGGCGTCGCGATGGACGACTTCGGCACCGGCTATTCGTCGCTGTTAAACCTGCGCCAGTTTTCGTTTGACCTGCTCAAAATCGACCGGTCTTTTATCCACGACCTGATTGAAAACGCGCAGACTCGCGCAATGGTCAATGCGATCATCGCGATGTGCAATAGTCTCAATCTACAGATTATCGCCGAGGGCATCGAGACCGAGGCGCAACGGGATTATTTATTGCAACAGGGCTGCAATCTGGGTCAGGGGTACCTGTTCCACAAACCAGTGCCCGCACAGGATTTCGTGGTGTTTCTGCAGAATTCACCTGCGCAGAAGAATTGAGCAGGCTCTGAAAATATCTGCGCGGCACGCGGCCGCGCGCACAGAAAAACTACCCGGCTAGTCTGACATCCGCCTCTGCCTGCTGCAGGTATTCAATGCGCGTGCCCATGACATAGTCTGCAAGCGGGTATGTGATACACCAGTTCGCATCCTGGTCTTTGCCCATGTGGTGGTCATAGTGCCATGGCACGTACTTCTTCGCCCACTCGGGGTCGAGGTGCGACTTCGTGTGGATCGCAAAATAGAGCGCAATGTGCGTCCACACGCCGAGCGTAAAACCCGGCGCCAGCGGAAACAGCGGAGCGTGCGCCACGGCAGCTCCCAATAGCAGCGCTGCCTCTTTCGTCAGCGTCGAATCGAGCTTGAAGCCCGCGTCATAGTCGGGGTCGCGAAAGCCATTGCGGCGCACGTTCTTGTGGTGGTCTTTCCAGTGGAAGCTCCAGAAACTGTCGCGCTTGCGCCCAATTTCGTGCAGCACATACTTGTGCATGATCCATTCACCCGCGTTACCATAAGCCATACCGGCGAGAAAGCTGAGCATGACGCACTGCACAATGCACTGATAACAAGTCAATGAAAAGCACGCAAAATCTGCATACAGTATCGGATATTGATAATTTAGTTATATCCGATAAAATGTGGTAGACGCCGCAATTTCTATCGGATACTTTGAATCATGATATATCCGATACAAATAGATATCGACGATATGGCAGAACAAACCCGCGCGATTGAGGGCAAAAAACGGGTGCTCGACCGGCTGCGCCCGCTTTCACCGACTGCAGTGCAGCGCCTCGAGGCAGACTTCAATCTCGAAATGACATTCAACAGCAATGCGATCGAAGGCAATACGCTGACGCTGCACGAAACCGACATGGTGCTGCGCCGCGGCATCACCATCGGCAACAAGACGCTCAGAGAGCACTTCGAGGCACGCAACCACGAAAAGGCAATCCTCTTTATACGTAATGTTATCGCCAAACGCGAAAAATTTTCGAAAGAACTGATCTTGAACCTGCACCGCGAGATCATGCGTGAAATCGACCCTGATGCGGGGCTGTTCAGGCGCACGCATGTGCGCATTCTCGGAACTCCCCACATCCCCCCAAACTATCTCAAGATCGAAAAGCTCATCGACGACCTTGTCGACTGGTACTACGCGCACGAAAAAAAACTGCCGGCGTGGCTCATCGCCTCCACCGTGCATTTCCAGATCGCGCATATCCATCCTTTTGCCGACGGCAATGGCCGCACAGCCCGGCTACTCATGAACCTGGTGCTGCTGCAAAAGGGTTACCCGCCCGCGGTGATTCTGCACGTCGATCGCAAGAAATATTACCGCGTGCTGCGCGAAGCCGACGCGGGTCGTCGGAAAAATTTTAACGCCTTCGTCGCGCGCGCGGTTGATCGTTCGCTCGCGATCTGGCTCAATGCGGTGTCGACGGGCAAGCAGGCTGAAAAACGCGGATTTATCTCTCTGAAAGAAGCGGCTAAGCAAACCGAATATTCATTTGAATATCTCTCGCTGCTCGCACGCAAGGGACGCATTGGCGCGGTGAAGCTCAGGCGCAACTGGGTGATCACACAAGAAGCGCTCGATGAATATCTCGCACAGATCGCAGCGCGGAAAGAGAATGCGAGGGTGCGGAAGATGAAGCGGGTGCGAGGGTGATGGCAATTACTGAATTTTATTGACGACTCACACGGTGGGGTTCAGCCAGGGGATGAATATTAAGATGACGTACCTCTATCGCGATGGGGGTAATTATAAGCACTGGTTCGAGGTTGTTTTTCCTAACCGCAACGGCATTTCCGTCGAGCAACTTACCAAAGACATAAAACAGCGCCTCATATCCGGTGAATATTTCGAGCAGAGTCAAGCTCCAATGCCGTTTGATTACCCGGATTTATTGGATCCTGATTTGGACCATACGTGGCTCGAGTTTCACGGCTTGGACGAAGCAGACATGAATGCCGAGGTCGATCAAGACATTCGCGATTTTATTGCCTCTCTGTAAGCAAATATGGCATGGGAGATAAAGCGGTCTCCCAATAATGCGGTATTATTACACTTCCAATATTGCAGACTTTCTCAAAGAAGATGAAAACAGCATCTTGGGAAAATTGGCAGCCGCCAATGAATTCTCTCTTTTAAAAACACAACGAGATGCTTGGGTACACCAGATACCCATCTTGAAGAATAATCTTGCAGGATTAGACGGCCAGATCTGCTTAGAATACACAATTCCACGAATGGGGCGCCGCATCGATGCCATACTGCTTCTCGGCGGTATAGTCTTTGTCATCGAATTTAAGATTGGTGAATCCGAAGCACGTCGTGCAGATCTCGACCAAGTCTGGGATTACACCCTTGATCTTAAGAACTTTCATGAGCCAAGTCATAATCGCTGCCTCGTACCCATTCTTCTTTTGAGCGATCTCGAGGTGAAAAAAAACAGTTTCGATTTTTCCTTAAGCTTAGAAAACATATCAGACCCTATTTTTTGTGCCCCGGAACAACTCCGGTTAGTATTGGATAAGTGCAAGAGCCTATTTGAGAGCAGTTCCCTAAATACCGAATCATGGCTGCAAGGACGCTATAGTCCGACCCCGACGATTATTGAAGCTGCGCAAGCTTTATATCGCGGTCATAATGTGGCAGAAATATCACGCAGTGACAGCAGCAACAATAGCCTGTCAAAAACCTCTGATGCAATCTCTAATATTATTAATAATTCAAGAGAAAATAAGCGAAAGTCCATTTGTTTTCTGACCGGAGTGCCCGGCGCCGGCAAGACCCTCGTCGGTTTGAATATTGCCACGCAGCATACAGAGAGTATCGGCGACACCTATAGCGTATTTCTTTCAGGAAATGGCCCGCTGGTAGCCATACTCAGAGAGGCCCTGACACGCGACAAAGTTGCAACTGAGAAAGCGCGCGGAAATCCAGTGAAGAAAAGCTCTGTCATGAGCGAGGTAAAGGCCTTCATTCAAAATGTGCACCATTTCAGAGATGATTGCCTGCAAGAGATGACCGCGCCGCCGCGTGAACATGTCGCATTATTTGATGAAGCACAGCGTGCGTGGGATCTAAAACAAACTTCTATCTTCATGAAACAAAAAAAGGGAGTCTTGAACTTCGAGCAATCTGAACCCGTATTCTTGATTTCCTGCCTTGATAGACATCCGGATTGGGCGGTCGTCGTTTGCCTAGTAGGTGGTGGCCAAGAAATCAATACTGGTGAAGCTGGAATTTCAGAATGGATCGAGGCTGTACTGGATAAATTTCAACATTGGGACATACACATCTCTCCCAAGATGCAAGATTCTGAGTATCGAGCAATTGAAAACATTGCAAAACTACATGGCCTTGATCGGGTTTTCTGGAACGACGACCTGCATTTGAGCGTTTCGATGCGGTCGTTTAGAGCAGAAAAAGTATCTCACCTCGTTAAGGCTCTTTTGGATCAAGAGACAGCCGCAGCGAGCACCCTTTTGCAAGAAATCAGCCACAAATATCCGATAGTCTTAACGCGTGACTTACCGAAGGCCAAGGCATGGCTAAAGGCTCAAGCTCGAGGATCAGAGCGATATGGGATGTTGGTTTCTTCACAGGCTTATCGTCTAAAACCGCATGGCATTGACGTAAGGCCACAAATCGATCCGGTCCATTGGTTTCTCAACGGCAAAGAAGACGTCCGATCTTCCTATTACCTGGAAGATGTTGCGACAGAGTTTCAAGCGCAGGGGCTCGAACTCGATTGGGCATGCGTGACTTGGGACGCAGACTTTCGACATACAGAAAACGGTTGGGAGCATTGGTCATTCCGCGGTGAGCGCTGGGGCCGCATCCACAAGGCCGAACGGCAAAATTATTTGAAGAATGCCTACCGCGTACTATTAACTCGAGCTCGGCAAGGAATGGTTATCGTCGTCCCCGAAGGGAATGCCGACGACCCTACGCGTAAGTCTGAGTATTACGACTCCACATTCGAATATTTGTGTGGCATAGGCCTACCTACTTTATAGAGCCCCCCTCCCCTCACACCACGCCTTCAAAAACATATTCCTCTGCAGCAAAAACGCGCGCATGTGCCGTTTGAGCAACAGTACATCGAACACCTTGCCGAAAATCCAGAACGGTGTTTCGTACATAAACTTGTCTTTCATGAGGCAGCCACCCTGCAGTGGTTCGAAATAGTGTTCGTGCCGCATCGATTTGAACGCGCCGCGCGTCATTTGGTCGGCGAAGAAGCGCGGGAATTCGAGATCGGTGATGCGCACCGAAAGTTGCTGCTTCACGCCAAAGTGCCGCGCCGCCCAGGTGATTTCGTCACCCAATTCACAGATGCCTGAAGTGCGCCCCGCAACCACGCGCTCGCCTGTCGACGCGGCAGAGCCGAGGTGCAGACCGACGTCGAGCGAGGCACGAAAACAGACTTCAACCGGTGCGTTGATCTGCGTTTCGAGAAAAATTTCCGTCACGGCGCGAAGTTTTTATTTTTCCGCTTTCTGAATCCACCTCACCGGCAGCGTGCTTGCCGAGCGTGACCATTTATAGCACCCGCCGCCCGATTCACTCTTGCCGCCGGCGCACGAATCGAGCTCAAAACAGCGCTGGTAGCCCTCGCCGCGGTAGAGGCCGCCGACTTCGGCAGGTACCCACTCAAAGCGGCCAGAGACATTTTCCATCCAGTAGCAATAGTACTGGTTATCGCCCGCGGCCTTTTTCCCCTGCGCGGCGAGCGGTTGCAGGGCGGAGAACGAGAGGATGATAAAAAACCGCAAAGTTGTCATGCGTATTAGACGTCTGAAATCCCACTTCCGGGAGATTTTTTAGGGGGCTGCTAATCTTGACGCGATGTTCATTTTTCATGATGAGGAGTTATGGTAGCATCAGAAGCATATCTGTCGGCCGAAGCCAACTTCTTCGACTACTATCAAAAGCTGCCGAACTTCGTGACCGAAGCTCTCGAGACGGCATTCTTCCGCTCGTTTCTTTTCGCCGCGGAAAACCTGTCGGGGCTCAAAACAAAACGCACCTACGTTGCCGGTCTTGAATCGCTCTACCTCGAGGGCGGCAACCCCGACGGCGAAACCCTCGTGTGGCTGCATGGCTTCTCTGACAGCCGCCATTCATTTGCGCTGTCGTCGTTTTGGCTGCGCCAGAAATACCACCTGATTGTGCCCGATGTGCCGGGATTTGAAGACCGCACCTACCGCGAGCACGTCACGTATAATATGGATTTTTACGGTGCCTGGTTTCGCGAATTTTGTGCGAAGCTGGGATTAAAAAAGTTCTATCTTGCCGGCAATTCTCTCGGTGGTGGCATTGCCTTGCAGCACGCGGTGCATTATCCCGAAGATGTGAAGGCGCTTGCCGCGGTCAACAGCGCGGGCGTCGTCGGCGACGAAATTACCGACGTGTATGAAGAGGTACAGCAGGGCAGCAACCTGTTCTACGTCACAGACTGGCCTGATTTCAATCGTTTTCTCAGCCGGATTTACTACAAACTCTCGGCGGTACCTTTTCCGATCAAGGCTTTCCAGTACCGCCGCTTTCGCCGTTACTCAGAACGTTTTAACAAAGTCATGAAAGACCTGACACACGGTTTTCTCGGCGCCGGCGAAGAGCAAACAAAAGACGCCATCACGCAATACGCGCTCGATCACAAGATCAAAAAGTTAGCCGTGCCAACGCTGGTACTGTGGGGTCGCGAAGACTCGCTGTTCCCCGAAACTTTCGCACGCATCACGCACGGGCATATTCCCAACGCCGAACTCGAGCTCATCGAAGAATGCGGCCACTGCCCACACCTCGAAAGGCCGAAAGTCTTCGCACAACACTTGCTGCGTTTTTTTGGCTGACGAAACACGCGCTCTGCGCGATGCGTTGCAAATGCGCCGCCTCACCGCAGACCGCTTCGCCTACTGGGTTTCAGCGATTTTCAATCCACTCTTTATTGGTATTCCGGTGATGCTCGCAGTCGGCGTCGCCGAAATGGGCATTCGCTGGGATGCCACGCCGACCGTGCTCGCCGCGATCTTTGTCATGTGCGTCGTGCCCACGATCTATGTAGTCGCGCTGATGAAGATGGGCGTGTTCCAGAACTTCCACGTGTCAGACCGCCGCCAGCGCAAATACCTGTTTCCGGTGTTGATCGCATGCTTCGCGATCACTGTCTTTTTACTCTGGCGCGACCCCGCGATTGGCCGCCTCGTCGTCGCAACGCTCGCCTTTGGCCTGCCCAACATTGTCGTCATTGCACTAATCTCGCTGCGCTTCAAGGTGAGCCTGCACTGCGCAGGTATCGGCGGCATGCTGCCCACTGTGGCATATCCTTTTGGTTTAGTCGGATTGTTAGTCGGTGGCGCGAGTCTTATTCTGACTGCATGGAGCCGCGTGCGCCTGCGGGAACATTCTTTGGCCGAGGTGGTGGCAGGCTCGATTCTCGGTACAACCGCGATGGCCTGCGAACTCGCTGCCGTCTTTGGCTGGCCGCGGCTTTAGAGAATAATGCCATTCCCTATGCCAGAGCAAGTATCAAAGAATATTTGACGATGTGTATAATATCGGTACTTTATGTGTATGCGTACCAACATCGTTCTCGACGATAAACTGGTTAAAGAGGCCATGAAGCTCAGTGGCAAAAAGACGAAACGCGAACTCGTCGATTTTGCGTTGCACGAACTGATCAACCAGCACCGCCGCCGCGCACTGCTGAATCTCAGGGGCAAGATACATTGGGAAGGCGACCTCGACGCGATGCGTAAAACCAGATGACCCATGACGCGGTACTCGTTGATACTTCCATTTGGATCGAATATTTTCGCGATAGTAAGACGCCGGCAGTCGACCTCTTCGACAAACTTCTGAACAACGATCAGGTAACCGTCTGCCCCTTGATTTTTCAAGAGGTTCTGCAGGGCATTCGCGACCAGACAGAGTATTCACAAACAAAGGAACTGCTCGAATCTAAGCAACTCCAAAAGGCTGACGTTTACCTAGACGCGATAGGTGCAGCCGATATTTTTCGGAGCCTGAGGCAGCAAGGAATAACGATCCGCAAATCGAATGACTGCCTCATTGCATGGTATGCGCTCAACGCCGGGTGTCCCGTATTGCACAATGATCGCGATTTTGATCTGATGGCCAAACCTCTTAAACTAAAGGTACTCCGATGAAGCCCGCATTCGCACTTGACCTGTTACACCAGTCAGCCCTGTGAGTGTATGCTAGAACTGCGCCCCACCTGCGAGAATTGCAACAAACCTTTGCCGCCCGAATCGGCCGAAGCGCGCATCTGTTCTTATGAGTGCACATTCTGCGCGCGCTGTGTCGATCATGTGCTGCACAATGTGTGCCCCAATTGCGGTGGCGGATTTACCCCGCGGCCGATGAGGCCTGCACGCGAATGGAGAACAGGCAACTATCTCGGCAAAGATCCGGCTACACTGGTGGTGAAGCACCGTCCCGTCGACGAGATACAGCACGAAAAATTTTCTGCTCAGCTGCGTAACATACCGCCGCAAAAGAGATAATCCGCCTTGTGCGAAAAAGGAAACAAAACCGATGCCTAACCCTGTTCAGCATTTTTTCAATGTCACGACCTCGACTCTTGCCTCTTCTGTAGCGGCGTGGCGTGGCACCATGGTCGTGCGCGAAGCTAAAAAGCCCAAAATTGCGCTCAAACTTTTCGAGTTTGAAGGCTGCCCCTATTGCCGGGCGGTGCGCGAAGCACTGACCGCTCTGCATCTCGACGCAGATATTTACCCGTGCCCCAAAAATGGCACCCGGTTTCGCAGTGAAGCATTGCGCCTCGGCGGCAAGATGCAGTTTCCCTTGCTCGTCGACGAAAACCAGAATCTGCTACTCTATGAGTCTGCAGATATCATTACGCACCTGTTTCAGACTTATGCGAACGAGGCAGTGCCGCTCTATTACCAGAAAACGTTTTTCAAAGACCAACTGAGCGGCGTGGCCACTGCGCTGCGCGGTGGCGCCGGCATTTTCTCACGGCCGTCGCGCGCACCGGCTGAGCCGCTGCACCTGTGGAGCTTCGAGAGCAGCCCGTTTTCGCGATTGGTGCGCGAACGCCTTTGCGAACTGGAAATTCCTTATCATTTGCACAATGTCGGTAAAGAACAGTGGGAAGATATTGGGCCTGCGGTGTTTCGGCTGAAGCCGGGCACGTACGAACCGGTCAGTGGCGGCAAGCGCGCCGAGCATTTTGCGCGCACCGGTCACATGCAGGTGCCGTACCTTGAAGACCCGAATACCGGCGCGCAGTTGCTCGAATCGTCGGTGATACTCGAGTATCTCGACAAAGAATATTCTGCGGCCCGGTGATCTGGATAAAATTCAGCCCGATACCACATTAATCACCACGTTGCCTTTTTTGTGGCCTGCTTCGACGTAGCGGTGCGCGTCGGCCATGCGCTCGAGCGGAAAGCGTTGATCAATCACAGCCCTGAACTTACCTGCCGCGTTCAGCATCGATAGCGTCTGCATGCCGGGTATCGTTTCCCCCGCCATGCCGACTGCGACCTTGTGCTGGCTGAACCATGAAGTCCATAGGGCGCGCAACGTCTCGCCGATGCCTGCATCACTCATGAGCAGTGCCCCGCGCGGCTTGAGCGCCGCCAGCTTTGATGCGAATGGCAGGCTTTGTACTGTTTCATAGACCACGTCGTATGCCGCATCGGGCAGGCGATAGCCTGGTGCGGTGTAGTCTAAAACTTCGTCCGCGCCCAAAGATTTGACGAGAGCAACATTGGCCGCGCTGCACACGCCGGTGACTTTTGCCCCGAGTGCTTTGGCAATCTGCACCGCCGCGCAGCCCACGGCACCAGAAGCACCGATGATCAGTACCTTGTCGCCTTTCTGGATATTCACCTTTTGCAAAAAGGACAATGCAGTCAGGCCGCCAAAGGGCAGCGCGGCCGCATCTGCATAGTTCAGCTTCGCAGGCATTTTCACGAGAATTGCCTTTTCGGGCAGCGCTACATATTCTGCATACGCGCCGAAACTCATCGCCGCCGAACCAAAGACGCGGTCGCCAACCTTGAAGCGCGTCACTTTGCTGCCGACGGCTTCGACGACACCGGCCAACACGCCACCGAGAATCTTTTTGCGTGGCCCGAAAAAACCGAAAAACAGCCGCACCGCGCCAGGGTCGGGCTTGCGTAACCGCCAGTCTGCAGAGTTGACTGCCGTCGCATGCACCTTGATCAGTATCTGCTTATCTTTGGGTACCGGCTTTGCCACTTCTTCGAGCTGAAGCACTTCTGGTGGGCCGTATTTATAGCAAACTATGGCTTTCATGTCAGCCGGCAAATTTTGGCCTCTGCCCACTGCGGCGAGTTTTTTCCGCGGGGAAATTGGACTTCAATTTTCTCACAAGCAGTAGGGAGCGTTTTTTTGTCTGCGGCGCGCATTGTGAGTACTATGTACCCATGGCAGTATTCAACGTTCGGACGCTTGCAGTGAAAGCTGCGCGCGCGCTCGGCTATCTCGCGGCATTTTTTGTCATCGCTGCTATCATCAATAAATTCCAGTCGCCCGACACAAAGGCGATGCCACCCGTCAGCTCGCTCGAGCTCGCGACGCTCACCGGCGAAAAGGCACAGATCAACACGGCAACGGGCAAAAAGACGATCGTGTATTTTTTTGCGCCGTGGTGCACCGTGTGCAAGGCCAGCATGGATGCGCTCAACTTCTTTGAGGGCTCAAGCCGTGTGCAGGCAGTCGCCATCGGTCTCGACTATGACAACATGGCGGAGCTCAGACCTTTTCAAACAGGACAACGGGCGACAGTCTACGCCGGTTCGCGCGAAATGCAGAATCGCTTTAAAATCGACCGCTATCCGACCGTATACATATTAGACGGCAGCGGCAACATCAGCCACGTGATGGTGGGTTACACCAGCCGCTTCGGCATCTGGGTGCGAACGCTGCTTTGAACAAAGGAAACACTCGACGCCGCATAACAAGCCGCCACGCGGGTAATCACCGGTTCGCCGAACCGCAGAGATAACCTGTGTTTATTGCGCGCATTTGTAATCTCTTTCGTGAGAACAATATCCCGTTCGCCGTCGTTGGCGGTTACGCAGTCGCCATGCATGGTGTCGCGCGCGGTACGTTCGATGTCGATATCATCACGGCGATTAGCGAAGAAAACTTTCGGAAAATCGAATCGGCTCTGGGGTCGATTGGAATGAAATCGATCTTGCCGGTTAATGCCGGTGACCTGTTCACCAATCTAGAGGCATACAAGAAAGAGCGTAATCTCGTCGCCTGGAATTTTATGCACCCCACGCGCATGCGCGACAGTCTCGACATCATTATCACCGACGACATGCGCGATTTTGAAATCATCGAGGTGGATTCAGATTTTGGAAAAATACCCACTCTTAGTCTCGATAGCCTGATACAAATGAAATCGCGCGTAAACCGGGAACAAGACTTAAGAGACATTGCCGCTTTGACATTACTCAAGGAGCAAAAACAATGAAGGCGACGCAGCTGCTATCTGCCGAATACGTGGAAAAATCCGCTAAACTTTCGATCGGTGAAATACTGGATTTTCTGGAAGAATATCGCTTGCTCGTGCCAGTAACCGTTTTTGAGGAAAAAAAACAGGCCTGCCTCAGTGCGTGGCAGATTATTCCTCATTCTCAAAAGAAGCCTTAGACCTGATCGTGCGGATATTCGCATCCGTTAAGACCTTTCCCCCCAACGGTGCATAGACCGCCATCACATGCAGCTTTTCCACCATGGTCGCATAGGTCATCGTGCGGCGCATACCCGGCACTGGAGGGCGCGACTCATTACCTTCTGACTGGTCGATGAAGCGCGCGCGCTCATAGAGCATCTCCAGAATTCCTTCGGCTTTTGCATCGGGAGCGTCGCCGACCAGTATGATGCGGTTTCCGTCGGTGTTGGGTCGGCGCCTGAAATCCCAGATGGGGCCAAAGACCGAAGTGTATGTCGCATCTTCATGTACCGTAATATCGCGAAGCACCCAGGTGTTGCTCACAAGAATGCCATTATCATTCAGGCGTTTTTTCGCCTGCTGCAGAAACTCGACCGTCATCATATCGGCGGGCACGTAAGTGCTGTCGAATGCATCGAGTAGAATAATGTCGAATTTTCCCGTGCGCGTCGACATGTGGCTGCGCCCGTCTGTGCAATGCACAGTCACACGCGGGTCGAGGTCAAAATCACGGCGCGCAATATCGATGACCCGCGCATCGGGTTCAACCACTTCGATCGCCACATTCGGGAAATGTTTGCGCATGAAACGGCAGAGTATACCCCCGCCGAGACCAATGATGAGCGCGCGGCCGCGGCGCCGCATTGCATAGCCGTTCCACGTGAGCATCGCAAGCGCGACGAGCTGCGTGTAAGAATGCACAAGATAGTCGGGTTGGTCTTTGCGCCAGACCGACTGCTCGCGGTCGCCCTGTATCAGTTTAACGGTGCGGTGATCAGTTTTGAGTTCCAATGGAAATTAGAAAGAATCCTAATACTCATATCCAATACTGAACACACCCTGCCAATCGCCAATTGGCCGTGAATTTTTCCACGTCCACGGTGTACCCCAGTCAATCTTGAGCATGACACCGGGAAACAAGATCATACGCGCACCGAGGCCGTAAGAGAGTTTGAGATCCTGCAATTCATTCGTGGCTGCATTGTATGCGCGCCACAGCGCGGGGTTGTCGAAGACGCCGCCGCCATCGAGAAACATGACCATCGAAAAGCCGCGGATAATCCACGGCGCCGGAAAGCCGAATGCGAGGGCATCGAGAAGAGGAAAACGCATCTCTAAACTGAAGAAGAAAGCATGCTGGCCCCTGAGGGACATAAAGTCATAGCTGCGCAGCGTGTTAAAGCCGCCGATGATCCACGGAAAATACTGCGCATCGGGGCCGTTCGTCGTCGCGGCGTAGACACGGCTGGCAAAAATGTAACGCTGCCAGATGTGCCAGTAGAAGCGCGCTTCGACCGTGTTACGGTTATAGATGTAGTCCCGACCGGAGACATTAATGCTCTGCTCGCCGACATATGATGCATGCCAGCCCTTAATCGGCCCGATGACCGAATAGAGCACATTGTTATGCCGAAAGCCATATTGCACGCTGTACGAGTTTGTGTAGGTGTCGGGCCTGAGCCGCGTGTCGGGCACGCTGCGCGGGAACAAAAAAGATTCTTCGATGCGAGCCATGTTCACCTGCACGAGCAAAGAGTCGAATGGCGTCATCGGATAATCGAGACCAAAGTATCCGCCGATTTTCAGCACCGAGCCGATATAGGGCGGATAGTAAAAAAGACCGTTCAGGCTCGTCAGGTCGATCAGGTTCACCGGTGAGATCGCGAAAGTGGTGCGATACGCACCCCAGTGCATCTTGACCCGCTTCTTGAGGTATGCATAGTCGAAGTTGAATACGCCGAGACCGTTGGTGAGAAAGTTCGCAATGACGCTGAAGCTGTGGTTGCCGGTAAGATCTGACCCCGTCATCGCGACCATGCCGGCGAAATAGCTGCCCCCCGAATAGGCGCCATAGCCGATCAAAAAAAACAAGAAGTCGGGCCCTACCTTCGCACTGTAGGGTTCAAGGCCGCCGGTCTTGCCGACCGGGTTATACGCCGGCAGCGCGAAAGCTTTGTAGGTGTGAATTGTCGCGTCGTCGGTATAGAACTTCTCGTCGCCGGGTGTCACGTCTCTCAGCGCAATATCATAGCCCTGCTGGCGGAACTGCGTGTAGATGATGCGCCGCGATTTTGCATCGTCGCCGGTGATCTGCGCATCGAGCGCGCCACCGCCAGTGTCGGTGAATTTCTTTTTCTGCAGCGTTTTGCGGTCGAGCAGGTAGATATTATGGATACCTGTGTGGTTTGATACATACAGAATCTTGTCGTTCGATTTGCGCTCATAGAACTGCGCTGAAATCTGCCGCTGCGCATCGCTCGTCAGCTGGCGTGTCTTGCGGGTGACCAGGTCGAGCTCAAAAAGGTGAAATTCCGCGCTCTCAATTTCATTTTGCGCATTCGCGTTCGACGAATAGATCAGCAGCCGGTTGTCGCCCGACAGCGCGGGGTCTTTTTCCGAAAAGCTGTCGTGCGTGAGTTTTTCCGTCTTCTGCGTGGTTAAATCCACCTTATAGACGTCGGTCACACCCAGCGTGACGCCGACAAATACCGCAAATTTGCCGTCGGACGACAGGCGCGGCTGCAGCACCATATCGACCGGTGGGGTCAGGCGTTTGACGATTCTGCGCGTGGCTATATCAAACAGAATCAACCGGTCTTTGCCTTGGCTGCGCGCAGAAAAAAAGATCTGCTTCGAATCGGGCGTGAAGGTGATGCGGTTCGACAGCAGGTGCAACTGGAAAAAAGTCGGGTTGTCAGAGCTCTTCAGCAGAATCTCTTCGCTGTCGGCGGGATCTTTCGGTTTATTGAGCGAATAGTCTTTCGCCTTTTTGAGGCCCTTGATATCGCGCATAACGAGCACAGGGTAAAAACCCCGCGCAGTGAGATAGACTGCCTTCGTGCCATCAGGCGAAATCGCCGGGTGCAGATTGATCAGCGATTCGTCGTCAGCGTGGCGGCTCAGCAGCGGGCCTTCTTCGTCATCGTATTTTTTATTCGCCAGAGGAAAATATTTTCGCTTCACCCAGCGCCGCCAGTCGGCATCGAAATCGTCAAAGGTAATGCCGAGATTCGTTTTGACGGCATCTTCGATACCGCGCAGGTCGCGCAGGTCTCTGAGCATTTCGCCGAGCTTGTGCTCGCCATAGGTATCGGCGATATACTGCATGATCGACTGCCCGCCCTTATAAAAGATAAATCCGTTCTGCACACGGTACTCAGTCATCATCTCAAGTGTTGGCAACGAATCGGTAAGCGCGGCGTCGCGCATCTGCATGTCGACGGTAGCATCCCAGCCCAACGAAAAATATTCGGCCATGCCTTCGACAAACCACAGCGGTGGTTGTCCGCCCGATGAAATGGAAAAGGTGCTGCCCATTGTCTGCCCGAGCAGAATGTCATATTGGAAGGCATGCACCAGTTCATGCACCACGACGTGGCGAAACTCGTCGTTGCTGCCGAGGTAAGGCACGACCACGCGGCGCTTGATGCGCTCGGTGAACCCGCCGGTGCCCTCGTCGATCGCAAAGGGTATGATGTTGGTCGATTGAAAATGGCCATGCGAAGGATATACAAAGATCGGCGTCACCATAGACAGGCGGTGGTTGAGCCGTCGGCTCAGGTGAATATTTGCTTCTTCGGCATACTGCAGCGTTTTTTGCGCGAGGTGGTTGTAGCCCTTCGGAAAATAGATATCAAAGTGCTCGCTCTTGAGTAGCTGCCAGTCGATCTCTTCCCAATTCACCTTGTTGGCTGCAGCGAGGGGAAGAACGGACAAGCAAAAGAACAGGCAGACTTTTCTCAACACAATTGCCCACGAATTAATTCGTGGGCAAGGTTATTGAATTGATTATCAGCACGTCAAGGAGGTAAAATCCTTCATGGTTTGTTCCGCTCACCTGCCACGGAGCCATACCAATCGAGTTGTCGCGTCAGGTACATTGTCGTCGCCAGCGCGAGAAACAGCGTCGATGCACCGGCAATCAGCGCAAACTCTTCGAGCTGCAAAATGACATAGAGCAGCGCGTAGAGCAACGACAGCACTGCGGCGAAAGCCAGCGTGTGCCTGCGGCTCAGGAGAAAACTGCCGCTATAGCGCGCCAAGAGCAGCACGGTCGCCGCGGACGCTGCGCAGTACGCGATTGTGAAGCCCGTATATTCTGCGAGTGCGAGCAGCAGCAGGTAAAAAATCACCAATGCGGTTCCAGCGAGCAGGTATTGCATCGGGTGAATCTCTGCGCTGCTAATCGTTTCGAATAACACCAGCGTCAAAAACGTGAGAGCAATAAAGAGGATTGCATACTTTACCGATCTTTCGGTTGCAAGATAGATATCGACAGGCTGGTAAAAGTTCACGCCAAAACGACCCGGTTGTATCTGCGCCACTGCTGGGGCAGACACCTCTGCCCTGCGCAGTGTCGCCGAATCACTTGTGTCTGCCTCAGGCTCTGTTGCAGCTGGCAGGTGCAGATATTTTTCTTCAGGTGCCCTGTAGCGCGGCAACTGCAGTTTCCATAACGCGGTAAAGCCGCCTTTGCTGATCGTATATTCTGCCGGCAGGTAATCGCCAAAAAACCCCGGATCATTCCAGTCTGATTTGAGATTCACTTCGGTTGCCGGCGAGGTCGGCGCAAAAGACAGGCTCTGCAGGCCTTCGCAGCTCAGCGCAATTTTTAGCTCGTCGCCGGCTACACCGGTGACTGCCGCGCGGTAAGCATACATGCCGCTCTCGTTTTGTTCGCTGAAAATAACCGCGCGATTGCCCAGCGTCGCCGTATCGATCTGCAGACGCGAACGCGAAAGCATCACGAGACGCAAAGTCGTGCCAGTGAGTTTGCCAGAAATGCCAAGCCTAGCGGCATAGAACGGAAAGCGATAGATGCCCTTGCGCCTTACGCTGGTCTTGATATCGCCGTCTATTCTGAATTTCTGCATTTCGACCGCAGCGGTCGCACCATAGGCAACCGGGCCTGAAATCAAATGCGGTTGCCCCCAGATGCGCGTCATGTCTGCGAGCACCTTCTCGCGCCGCAGGCTGCGTTCGCGTACCAGTGGCAATATCATCGTCGCCAGAATAGTGAGCAGAATCGTGATTAATCCCACCCACAGAATTTGTGTACTCAGTTTGCTTTTTCTCATTATAACCCCCTGTCAGGGCCGTGAATTGCGTTCACCGCTCTGACAGGGTTAACATAGACGGCGCGGACGCGCATTTCATGAAGATTGTGTGAAATTTATGTGAATTTTTGCGGCGGTTGTTCGCTAAAATACTTCACTGCGCGGGGTGCTTTTGCGCTTATGCACCGCCGTGGTGAACCGCAGAATATTACTCGTCGAAGATGAACGGCCGATCGCCGAAAATATCATCTTTGCGCTGCAGGCAGAGCACTTTACTGTAAAATGGGTTTCCAAAGGCGGCGACGCAATTGCCACCCTAACAAACGAACAGGCGGATTTTTTCATTCTCGACATCAATTTGCCCGACATGACGGGCTTTGACGTATGCCGCGCAATACGCAAAGCCGGTAACCAGCCAGTGTTGTTTTTGAGCGCAAGACAGGAGGAAATCGACCGCATCGTGGCGCTTGAAATCGGCGGCGACGACTACCTGATGAAACCCTTCAGCCTGCGCGAACTGACTGCGCGGGTGAAGGCGATTCTGCGCCGCTCTGAACCGAAAAACGAAACAACCGAAGCTACAAAGGCGCAGACGCCGCTGGTCATCGACGAAAAGCGCAGCCGCGTCGAATACTTCGGTGAAAAACTCGAGCTCTCAAAATATGAATACTTCATTCTTTGCGCGCTCGCGCGGCGCCCGGGCTGGGTCATGAGCCGCGACCAGCTGATCGACAATGCGATGGGGGAACTCAGTGCGCCGTTCGACCGCACGATCGATGCGCATATAAAGAGCATTCGCGCAAAACTGCGCAAGATAAAGCCCGACATCGAGGCCATCGAAACACACCGCGGCTTCGGCTATTCGCTGAAGGAGAACTGGTGAAAATACGCACGCGCCTGCTATTATCGCTTTTCCTCACGGCGGGTATTGCCTTCTATTTTCTCGGCAACTGGCTGCGCGACGACGTCAAGTTTCGTTACTTCCAGATTCTCGAAGACGGCCTCGCCGAGACCGCGCATATTCTCGCCGCCGCGGTCGAAATCGAATCAGGCACCGGGCAGCCGATAAGGGTCCAGGCGCTGCAGAAGGTGATACGGGCGGCGCTCGAACGGCACATCGACGCGGAAATTTTTGGGGTCAAAAAACAGCAGATCAGCCTGCGCGTCTATGCCACCGACTCTCAAGGCAAGGTGCTCTATGACTCGGCGGGCTTTGGCCTGGGCAAAGATTACTCCAAATGGAATGACGTCTACCTGACGCTCAGGGGGCGATATGGAGCCAGGTCGAGCCGCGACGACGAACGTTATCCCAATGTGAGCATTAAATACATTGCGGCCCCCATACGCTCGCAGGGACGCATTGTCGGCGTTTTGACTGCTGCAAAGCCTGCCGTGACGCTCGAACAGGTAATCGCTTCTACCAAAGACAAGATCGCTTACACGCTGCTGATTGTTTTTGCGGCCTTTATTTTTACCGGTGTGCTCGTTACCTATCTCATCACACGCCCGCTCGATCTGCTGATCCGCTACCTGAAGGTTTTGCGGGCGGGAGGGAAAGAGGCATTGCCGAAGCTCGGCAACAGCGAGATCGGTGTTCTCGGCCGTGAATTTGAACTGATGCGCGCCGAACTCGACGGCAGAAAATATATCGAAAGTTTTGTGCAGATGCTGACACATGAGTTCAAGACACCGGTGGCGGGCATCATCGGCGCGGCAGAAATTCTCGAGGGCAATTTGTCAGACAGCGACAGGCAGAAATTTTTGCACAACATCACACGCGAGGCCAACCGCATCGCGGCAATCACCGAACAATTGCTGCAGATCGCGACGTTAGAAAACATGCGCGCAGTGCCCAAACCCGAGCGCATCGATGTCGCGGAACTGCTCGAACAGCTGTGTGAAGATTTCGCCGCGCAGCTCGCAGAAATCGGTCACGGCGTCAGTCAGTGCTGAACGCCAGATGCGCCTGCGAGGGCAATTATTTCCTATTCTACCAGGCGCTCGCCAACCTGCTGCAGAATGCGCTCGATTTCAGCCCCGTGAACGGAGTCATCGACATCAACGCGCGGCGCGAGGCTGCTCTAGTGATTATCACTGTGAGAGACCATGGTTCAGGCATACCCGATTTTGCGCGGGAAAAGATTTTCGAAAAATTCTATTCGCTCGAGCGCCCTGACACCCAGCGCAAAAGCACCGGGCTGGGTCTTGCATTTGTGAAGCTCGTTGTCGAACTGCATGATGGCAGCATCGGCATCGAACCGCGTGCCGGTGGCGGGACAGAAGTGAAAATTGTCTTCCGTTGATCCGAACCTGAAGGCGGGCCAACAGAATTCAGAATAATTGGCCCTGCTAATGACACTGGCATCATTACATATTGAGCAATTATGTCCTCGCTTCGCCTGACATTTCTATTGCTCGCAATAAGTCTCGCCGGCGCATGCTTTCGCGGCAAGCAGGATATCCCCTCGGGCACCAAGCCCGACCCCGAAAGCGATGGCTGGGCGACGAACCCCGAGCTTGCTTACGACTTTTCCATTCGCAACATTGCGAGCTCCGTCAACGGCACAACCGTCACCATCACCTGGGAAACCGAGTTTGAATCCGATACGCTCGTCGAGTGGGGCGCGCAGGAAATCACCGACCGCAAAACCTACAAAGACGAGCGCACGAAATCGCACAGCGTGACGCTCACGGGAGTTGCCGAAGGCCGATACCATTTTCGCGTCACATCGACGACAAAGCTGAATAACCTCAAAGCGCAGATCGACAACCTCGGTGCGCTGTGGTTTCATGTGCGGATTTACCCCGCAGTGACGGCCATCAACGCCACGACAAACGCCGGCGCGCGCACGCTGACTGTCACCTGGAATACCGACCGCGACGCGACCGGCTTTCTCGAACTGGGAAACGATACAAAATACGGCGACGTGATTGTCGACGAGGGTCAATCCGGCACATCACACTCTGTCACCATCACGCTGCCCTCGTATGGCACGACATATTATTACCGGTTACTGTCTTATGACGACGAGGGGGATCTAACCCTCAGCGACAACAACGGCGCTGGTTATACAGTCTTTATCACAGACCCTGCCCCGGCGCAGAGCGGCACCAACACGGCGCCCTACATTATCAACACCAGCACCATCTCAACGACGCCGGTCAATTACACGCACAGCGCCGACACATCGATCAGCACTCAATCGCTGATCGGCAAATACGCGCCCGCAACACAGGACGAGTCGGGCAATGAAGTGGTGTATAAATTTACCGTCACCAAATCGGTGCAATTCAAAGCAACGCTGACTGCAGGTGCATTCAGCGCGACGGTGGACAACGACCTGCACGTACTGACTTCGCTGTCGACGACACCCGTTTCCGGCTTTAACACGGCGACGCTCTATAACAACGACGCCGCGTACCGCAACGATGCCACTGTACCCGCAAGCGCCTCTTATGTCGTGCTGCCGGCCGGCACTTACTATATCGTTGTCGATGGTTTCAAGCCGGCAGCTGCAGCGCCCAAGAACGGGCCTTACACGCTGAGTGTGCAGCTGACCGAAATTGCGAATTCAGACATCACCATCAATATCGGTACGTTGCCTTATACCTACACCGATAATACGCACAACACCTCAACCGCTGGCGCACCCGACAGCATCAACTATTATCCGGGTTATGCGCAGAATGAATCGGGGCCCGAATACGTTTATACCTTCACAGTGCCGGCCAATAAGAAATACAAAGTCACGGCAACCCATTCGGGTATGATCACAGGTGTCGATATCGACATCCACCTGTTGTCGTCGCTGTCGCCGCTAACTGTACTCGCGCGCAATGACACGACGCTCACGCAATCCCTGGAAGCCGGTACATATTACCTCGTCGCCGATACCTATGTCAATTCGTCGGGCGTCGAGAAAAAAGGCGCGTACACGCTCACAGTCAACTTCGTCGATGAAACTGCGGTGGTGCTCACGAACCGCGTCGTGCAGGGTTATCTCACGTACTGGTCTACCTCGACCTCGTCGATACAGTGGAACCGGCTGACGCACCTGCTCTATTTCTGCATGGAACCGAACGCCGACGGCAGCATCAAGTCACTGCACGGCTGGGACACCACCAGCGCAGTCACCACGGCAAAGGCGAATGGTGTGAAAGTGCTGCTGACCGTGTGCCTGTTCGGAGGTTCTGACATTGCCACGATGGTCAATTCGGCGACCAATCGTGCGCGCATGATTGCCAATATCGTGAACCAGGTGAAATCACGCGGCGCGCACGGTGCAGACCTGGACTTCGAGATACCGCCTAAATCCGCCAAGGCAGGCCTTACCACATTTGTGCAGGAATTGCGAACTGCGTTCAACGCCGAGGGCAATGCCCCCGACGGCCAACCCTACCGCATTCACATGGCGGTGATGCCCGTCGACTGGTCGGGAGCATACGACATCGCCAACTTCATCAACTCGCTCGACTATGTGATGGTGATGAGCTATGAAGGGCATGACGGCTCTTCGACGCAGGCAGGCCCGACAAACAAACTCTACTCGCCCGTGCCGCCGTGGGCGCAGAATTTTTCGTACCAGTACTTCTTCAATCACTGGATCGGCAAAATGGGCTCGGCAAATGCCGGCAAACTGCTGGGTGGCGTGGGTTATTATATGCAGGACTATGCGACGAAAGACTTTTCGATCCCGGGCACGAGTCTCGGTTCGGGCTACGTCAAAACCAAAATGTATTACCAGATTCTGCCGCTGGTGAAATCCCTCTCTCCCGACGGCGTGAACACAATTTTGGGCTATGAAAACACAATCAAGAACCCATATTATTTCTATAAACAGAGCGGCGTATTTCACCAGGTCTGGTATGACACGAAGGACAGCCTGAAGCTTAAGTATGACTATGTGAAAGCGCGGCAAATGGGCGGCATCGGCATCTGGGCGCTGAATTATGACAAAGGCCTGACGGATACCTGGGACGCCATCGCTGAGAGTTGGTGGTAACCGCCAACAGGTTTACGCGGACGACCTGTTTGCAGATCTGTTCTAATGCAGGGATCGCGAGGTGCACGGTTCTGGTTTCTCGCAGCACTGTCTTTAACGCCCCTCGCTTTGACCGCTGCACCGGAGTTAAAAAGTTCAAAGACGATAATCTATTTCTTTCGCGCCGAAGGCTGCCCTCATTGCGCCGAAGCGGAACTCTTTCTGACCTCGCTGGCAGCGCGATCGCCGTCACTGGAACTCCGCTCGCTCGAAGTAACACGTCACAAAGAAAACGCAAGGGCATACATTCGCTTTGCTCACAACTTTGGCTTTAAGGCGCGTTCGGTGCCGGCAATTTTTGCCGGTAACCGCTACTGGGTCGGTTATACTCCCGAAATCGGCGGACAGATTGCCGAATACCTGGAAGTCTGCCATATTCAACCCTGCATTGATGCTGCATTATACGTCTTGCCCCAAAAGACAGCCCGGCCTGAAGAACCGGGTAGCAAGCAACTCCACCGCGCACACGATGACGCCTCGCCTGTCTATCTCGAAGTACCCGTTTTTGGCCGCGTCGATCTTTCGCACGGCTCGCTGTGGGCTAACACAGCACTGATAGCATTCGCAGATGGGTTTAACCCTTGTTCTCTTTGGGTTCTGTCAATGCTGCTGGCGCTCATCATCCATACTGGATCGCGGGGAAAGGTTTTCATTATTGGTTTCCTGTTTCTGACAGTTTCATCGCTTGTGTATGTCGCCTTCATTGCCGGCATATTCAGTATCATGCAACTGGTAGGGCTGATCTCGGGCGTTCGCATCGCGATGGCTGCACTAACCCTGGTCATGGGAATCATTAACATCAAAGATTATTTTTGGTTCGGCAAAGGGATATCCCTGACAATTGCCGCCGAAAAAAAGCCAGGGATATTTGCCCGCATGCGGGATATTCTCGCCGCATCCAATGCATTCTGGCCAATGTTTACCGCTACGGTATTGCTGGCTGCCGGAGTGTCGCTTGCAGAATTTTCGTGCACGGCCGGTTTTCCCGTTCTCTGGGCCAATCTGGTATCTGCGCAAAATATTTCTACCGGAGATTTTGTTCTGTTGCTGGTATTCTACATGTTGATTTACCAACTGGACGAGATGATTATCTTCATTACCGTTGTAATCACTCTGCGCATTGGCCGCTTCGAAGAAAAACAGGGACGCGCGTTAAAACTTTTCGGCGGGGTGCTCATGTGTACACTGGCAGGTGTTTTGATAATCAAACCAGAGCTGCTGGATGATATTTTTTCATCTGTAATGGTCTTTTTGTCCGCCTGTGCCGGTTCTTTGATTATTTCACTGATTACACATACCATACGGCGTATTAACTTAAACGGAAGCCAATCCGGCAGCTCCTGATCGGATCGACCTGCGGTCGCAAAATCCGGTTTTGACCAATGGCCGCAACGCGCGCAAGCTCTTCTTTCATCTTTATTACGATCTTACTCGATGTCATCGGTTATGGCCTCATCATACCCGTGATGCCCAAGATTGTTTCCAAATTCACATCGAACGACATTGAGACGAACTACTGGTTCATGGTAATGTCGGCCAGCTATGGCATCATGCAGTTCCTGTTTTCACCGATTCTGGGCGCACTATCTGACCGCTTTGGACGCCGGCCCGTGATTCTGCTCTCAGTCATCGGCCTCGGTATCGACTTTGTGCTGCAGGGCATCGCGTGGTCGATACCAGTGCTGTTCGCGGCACGCGTGCTCGGCGGCATCACCGGCGCGAGCTTTTCCGTCGGCAGCGCGTATATCGCCGACGTCACTACAGTCGAAGACCGCGCCAAAGGTTTCGGCATGATCGGCATGGCGTTCGGTATCGGCTTTATTCTCGGCCCGGCGATCGGTGGTGTGCTGGGTGGTATCCGTCCGGAATATCCGTTCTTTGCTGCGGCGGCCTTTTCGCTGCTAAATGCACTCTACGGTTTTTTTGTACTGCCCGAATCGCTGCACAAAGACAAGCGCACGCCATTCTCGTTCATGAAAGCGAATGCATTCTCTGCGCTCAAAGGCCTCATCACTTTCCGCGGCCTCGGCATCTTTGTGCTTGCAATCGCACTCGTGAACCTCGGCCAGTTCATGATGCACTCATACTGGGTGCGCTACACTGAAACGCGCTTCGCATGGACTCCCACCGATAACGGTATCGCTCTCTTCTGCGTAGGCATGTCCGCCGCGATCGTGCAAGGCGGATTGCTCGGTATTCTGATTAAAAAATTTGGCGAGGTAAACCTCGCGAAGATCGGTCTTTTTTTCTGCACGCTCGAATTTGTCTTATTCGGCCTTGCACCGGAAGGTTTCTACCTCTACATTATTCTCGGCATCTGCATTCTTGCCAACGCGGCCGGCCCGGCCTTGCAGGCGCATGTCTCGCGGCTGGTGCCGGCTGACCAGCAGGGAATTGCGATGGGTTCGTTAAGCTCGATCCAGAGCCTGATGCAGGTTGTAGCACCCGTGATTGGCCTGCACATTCTTTCGGAATTCACGCATGCACCGGGTAAATTGCACACACTCGAAGCCGGCATGCCCTACTTTGCGAGCGCGATTCTGCAATTCTTATCTTTTGCCTTTGCCGTGTATTATTTCTCAAAAGAGGAACGCGGCGAAGTAGAAACAGTGAAAGAACATATTTAGTCGACTAAAGGCGGAACAAAGTCCATGATGACAGGCACGTTTTCGCCATCGGTCAGTGCCTTGCGCTTGAAGCTCAGGCGGATATTCAGATTCGCGATTTCGTTTTCTTTGCCGATACGCTTGCTGTTTTCTACCGACTTCCAATAGTGCATCAGCGATTTCTGCTCGTCATCGAGCAGTTCATAGATAGCACCGATGTTGTTTTCGATAATTGCAAGATTGGAAACGAGGCGCGCGTGCTTTTCATTGCCGGCGTCGATGCGCGTGATGGTGCCCATGCGCGCATTATAGCGATCCTGCGAATAGAATAAGAGGCCCAGGGCGCTGTCGAGGTATTTTTCGCGCTGCGCGGACGAAGTCTCTTCAACCGCCAGCCGGTAATAGCAGTGCGACTGTGCAAGGCTCAGGTTCGGCAGTGAGGCAGTCTTTTCCGGGTCGATCTTTTCCCAGTCGCTCAGAGCTCCGCGGTGGTCGTTGCGCACGAATTTTGACCAGCCTGAGAAATACATGAGTTCTGATTCAGCCTTCGTGCCGGCAATGCCCAGTGTGCGCGCCTCGTTAAATTCGAGTTCGATGCGGTCAAGGTGCGCCAGCAGCGCATTCGTGCCCTGGTCGGTGTGCGAGCGGTATTTCTGCACTTCTTTCAGGCGAAACCAGCTCTCTGAATTCGACAGGTCGCGAATCGCGTCGAGATACATCGCCTTGCCCATGTTGAACGCAATTGTGCCCACCGGCGCTTCTGACAGGGTTTCATCCTGCTCGTTCTCGCCCAGTTCCGCGAGTTTTTCGGGCGTGCTCAGCTGCTTCGCCATCTTCAGCAATTCCTGCGCACCGGAAAAATCGTTCAACAGCATCAATATTTCGGCCCGGTCGTTGAGCGCCATAAAATGGCGCGGATCGTAATGGTACGCGTATTCAAACTGCTTGAGCGCCATGCGCACCTGGTTCTTGTCTTTTGCGTAAGAACGCGCGCGCTGGTAATAGCCTTCGGCGAATTTTGCACCTTCGTGCTTCACGCCAAAATTGTCGGTCTCGGACGAATTGAAGATCGACGTCAAGAGGTCGTCGGTGCGCGTCTTGAGCTGTTGCCCGGTCAGCATGTTAGCCGGAGAAATATTGTATTTCACGCGCAGCTCGTTTTCGGCCGGCAGGTCGGTGTAGAAAGAAGCCAGGCGCGCCTTGATGTACATCGGCAGCTTGTGCTCGAGCTTTTTGCCCTTGATGACCGTATGGTGTTGTATCACCATGCGCGGATCGTTATTGAGCTGGAAGAGCCTGATCAGAGCTTTGAGTATGCCTGCGTGCGCCGTGACGTTGTCGGGTTCTTTGTCGATAATCTTCTTATAATAATCGAGCGCGCGGTCATAATCCTTTTCATGATAGAAGATGTCGCCGATACCCATCACCGCGCGATCCATCATTTCTTCTTTTTTGAACGCCGGGGCCGCGGGGTGCGCCATCAGCACACGGCGGTAATAGTCGGCGCCGAGATAGTTATTCTTCAGCGCATCGCGGGCAAAACGCCGCGAGGGATTCGCATGGAACTGGCCGAGAGCGAGCAGCACCTGCGCCTCGTCTTTCTTATTGTCGAGGTGCGAAATGACGAATGCGCCTTTTTTCACCAGCGCGAGCGGCGTGCCGTTCACCACCACCATGCTGTCGCCGTTATAGGCAACGACCGGCACGCGCTTCAGCGAGCCAAAGAGTTCACCACTCGACCGGATTTCTTTATCCCCTGCTTTCACAGAGCCAAGGTTGCCCGGTAATTTTACTTCGGCAAAAAGTTTAGAGAATGCATCTGCATAAAGACCTTTGTAACGGTATGCATCCGCATATTGCAGGTATGCATAGGTATCGCGGTCATAATAACTGAGCGCTTTTTCAAACTGCCGCTCTGCGTCGGGTATCGCCGATGCACCGCGCTGTAAAATCATGTCGCGGCCTTTCGCCACGGCCTGCCGGTAGAACATAGGCTTGAGCAGCATAAAGTACACACCGCCGACGAGCGTGATCGCGACAAAGGCCGCAATCGCGCCGAAGCGCGTGAGCTTGATGAGTTTTTCCTGGCGCGCGAGACCTTCGTCGGTGTACTCCGGGCGCGCCATGATGATGCGCGGGCCGGATTCACTTCCCTCTGCATCTTCAGGAACTTCGCTGACATTCTTGTGGTCGAGCCATGCACCGACTTCATGCGCCGATGCGCCCTCTGACAACAGGCGCATGAGCTCCGCAGAATCTGCGGGCTTCATGTTCTCGTCGAGCAAAGCCTTGCTCAACCGGCGGCGCAGCGGAGCGGGAAAAGAACGCAGTGTGTCGCGCACCCTTCGCAGCGTCGCAGGGTCGACGGTGCCTGCTTCTTCGGCAGCAAGAGAACTCAGGTCTGAAGAAAGCGATGCACCGGCAAGAGCGCCAGCGCCGGCACCGGCACCCAGCGCGACTTCGGGTGAAAGATCGTCGAGCGATGGTGCCGAAGAATCAAAATTAAACGAATCGTCCTGCGCTGCGGGAGCGGATGAAAAGTCGTCAAGGCTGGGCGTTGTGTCGGCGGCAGGCAATGCCATGTCGTCGAAACCCGGAGCAGCATCTGCAGCAGGCGGTGCGTCAAAGTTGAAATCGCTGCCAGTGTCGCCGCCGAGATCGCCGAGGTCTGCCGGTGCGGCAGCATCAAAGCCTGCGTCTGCAGGCTCTGCAGGCAAATCAAAACCGGTATCGGCCGGGGTTTCTGCGGGGAGCGCAAAATCGTCGAGGCCAAATTCAGGGCTTGCAGGCGCACTATCAGGTGTGGCACCGAAGTCCATGTCCCCGGCAGGGGGAAAATCCGCATTTTCTGCCGGTGCAGTTTCGGGTAAATTAAAGTCGTCGGTTGGTGCCGGTTGCTCAGACGTCGCGGGTGCAAGATCGAGCGCACCAAAATCGAGATCGCCTGCGGGAGGTGTTTCTGCGGCAGGTGCGGTATCCGCGGGCAGGTCAAAATTAAAATCGCTGCCGGTATCTGCTGCGGGCGCAGCATCAAAATCCATGGGTGCTGCAGAGTCTTCGATGCCCGGCAGGGCAAAATCGCCGGTATCTGCGGCATCTACCAGGCCATCAGAAGGCGGTAGGCCAAAATCGAGCCCCGTATCGGGGGTCGCCGGTTTGTCTTCGGCAAGCGGTGTATCAGTAAGGGGGACATCCTGCATTTCTTCGCCGGCTTTGGGCGCGTCGAAGTTGTCCATGTCCATATCGAGAACATCATCGAATTTCGAGAGGTCGGCAATAGGGCGTTTGGGTGCTGCGGCATCGGCGAGCGGCGCAGCGTCGGCCAGCGAGAGATCATCGTCACCCACAGGCTGCGCGAGTTCGTCTTCATCTGCCGCGAGCTCAACCTGCCCCGGAGCTTTCTGGAAAAAGCTGGTGAGGTCGTTGATCGTGGCAAGTTCTTCGGCCGTATAGACGACCGGTTCTTTTTCCTGTTCTTTCTGCTCTTCTGCCATGGTCGTGATGGGTAGCAATGCCACACGCCTCCGGCGTGTGGCATTGCTACCCAATATTCCCTAAAGTATTTATCGGAAACACCGAAAATATATTGAGGGATTTTATGTCACCTATTACCAAAACAGGCAGAATAGCAACTAAAATCGGCATTATGGCGCTGCTCTTGTCGGTACCCATGGCAGGCCTCGCCGCGGCTAACGAGTTCGATCTGACATCAGAGCAACTCGAACAGAACCGCGAGAATTCTGAGACGGTGATGTATGGTTACCAGCTCGACACGATGCGCCAGGCTGAGAAGCCCCGCTTTGTAACACTCATCGATGCATTCCAATATGCTCATGGCCAGGGCCTGGGCAACCGCGGAGTCTTGTTTTCATACCATAACCGTGCCGCCCGCGAAGTGCGCTTCGTCGCCGACATCCCGGGATATCCGGTGCAGGCAATGCGCCGTAATAAGTACGGTGTTTGGATCTATTACTATATCCCCCCCGAAATCGTGCACTCGGCACCGACCAAGAAGATCCGCTATAAATTCTGGGTCGACGGTCTTTACACGGTCGACGACACGCACGAGCAGCATGAAAAAGATTCCGGAGGCATGATTGCTTCGGTCTTTCACCTGCTGCACGACCATTTTGCCGCGAGCGCCGGCGTCTTCGTGCTCGATACCCCGGTGAACCATGGCCGTGAGGTACTGTTCCGCATTCCCGCTGGTGAGGCAGAAACCGCCAGCATCGCCGGCGACTTCAACCACTGGAATCCGCAGCGCGACTTTCTGACGAAAAGTGAAGACGGCTATTTTGAATTGCGCAAAATTATTCCGCCGGGCGAATACACTTTCTTGTACAGGGTGGATGGTAAACTCGGGCAGAAAGTGGCGACGAAAAAAAGCCGCACGCACCCTGTGTACGGCCGCGTGAATTACCTCGTGGTAAAGTAGGCCTCACCTACTTTACTTCAATACAATTTGCACCAACCCAGGTCTTCTCAGTTTTGCCGCTTACCTGGATCTGAATTTCAGCACCTTCCTCGCGAAAGTCCAGCACCTGCACACGCCGCTTCAGCTTGTCGATAGTCCCTTTGGCCGGCACCTTCTCGCCGTTACAGTAAGAAGGAGAATAATTCGCTTCGACTGCCGGGACGGCACCAACCGGGTTGTCGAGCCACTGTGCCGTGACAACGACGCGCTTTCCGGGTTGCCCGCTCTCGTCGGGAAAAACCAATCCCCATAACTCAGGAGTATCGAGCATCTGTGCATCGGCGTAGCGGTAGACTTCTCCGTTCACCACGCGGAACAGTGTCTGGTACCAGCGCGGCCCTGAACGCTGCGCGCTGATAATCAGCGAAGAATCTTTATAAAGCACCGGCTTGGAAATGGCGGTTTTGATCTCCTTGAAGCGTAACCGCCCTTTCTCCCATAGGTAAATGCGGTAGAACATATTCACACCATTGTAGCCGATACCGTCGAGCACCGCGAGATCGCTATAGCCGTCGAAATTAAAATCGGCGATGATTACCGGCTTGTTGCCTGTCATGCCGGCACCGGGATCCAGTTCGCCGATTTCAACTGGCTTTTCTTTATTAATGCGCAGCAGAATTTTGTCTTTATTCACCGAGACATGCACTGCGACGTCTTTTTCGGGCGAAAACTTTACGGGCAGTGCACGAGCTTCGGGCTCTTGCCGCCCGGCAATCGCAACCAGCGCTGCGGTGGGCGCCAGAGCAAAGAGGAAAAAGCCAATGGATATCGCAACCTTATCCGTTGCTCGTACGTAATACATGCACCGGTGAAACTGTTTCAGCGGTGCTGTAAATTCAGATTTGAAAAGACAAACAAAATTGACCGCGCGACACGTAAATCCCTCACAGCTTTTGGACGCCATGCCCATCAAAAAGAAGATCTATCTTACGCTGAGTGCGTTTTCCTTCCTTTTGTGCGCGCCCATCGGTGCTGCCGAAGCACAGAAAACATCGGACCTGGCACGTGTCGCGATTCTCGAATTCAACGACAATACCGGACAGGCCAATTATGGCTGGGTTAAAAAATCCCTGCCCGACGCGATCAACGATTCGATGAAGACGCATTTCGAATTCTTTCGCGCAGAATCGGCGCAGGCCGAAAAAAACGCAGGCCAGGTACTGGGCTATGCGAAAGAATTTTCGCCCGAAATGATCGGTCAAGTTGCCAAACAATATAATTTTGACATCGTGATTTTCGGCGACTACAACTATGATCCGAAAACTAAACTCGCGCGCATTTCGGCGAGCGTCTACCACCGCGAAGGCAAACGCATTATCGGCTCGGTCGTCGAGCAGACAAAACTCAATAACGATGTGTTCACCAAGATCGACGTGATCAGCAAGAAGATCGTCGAACACATCTATCGCTTCAGCCTCGACCTCGGCGAAAAAGAAGCGGTCAGCAAACGGGCTGAGGGTATCAGGCTGCTCGTGCTCGTACCGACATGGACAAACGATTCGGAGAAGAAAACGGCGATCAACGAACTGGAGGTGCAGAAGAAAGAACTGAAGAAGCGATACCAGGCAGAGTTTCTGACAATCTTCGAGTTCTTCAAATTGAAAAACACGCCTGTCGCCGAGCAGAAATCGATTGAAACGCTCGCCAAAGCGCGTAACGACAACGCCATCGCCGACTGGCTCAAGGCACAGAAAGTCACGAATGCAATGATCGTGTTCGTCAGCGAAAACAAAGTCAGCCTCAAACCCGTGATTGAAGGCGCTCCAAAGGCGACGATCAGCTACGCGGTGAATGCACCTGCGGCGGAAAAAGCAAAATCCATCGAATCGGCGGTCACCTCGAGCGGCATGAAAGAAAACCTGCAGAAGACCGCGATCATGAAGCAGCCGGGCATCTGGGGCCGCATCTCTGTCGCGGGTGGCGGTTTTTACCTCAAGCCCGTCGGCACGGGCAGCGACAGCATCAACACGAGCTTTGGCTATGAAGTACATGCGCTCTACCGCTTCGTCAACCTGTGGCTGTTTCAGCTGGGCGCTGCCGGTGCACTGCAGGGCACAACGCAGAAGCACACGCGCGCCGACGGCGACCCCGATTTTACCTTCAGCCACTACGCGGCGATGGCAGGCCCTGCGATCATTGTGCCATTGCCCTTTTACCGCTCGCTCGAGTTCCAGTTTTCGCTTCTGGGCGGTGGCATTTATAGCCGGCTCGAAAAATACAAATATATCGACACAACAGTGACCCAGCAGGCGTTTAATCCGATTGCCAGCGCGCAGGCCGAGCTGCGCTGGCATTTCTGGCGCGGTCTTTTCGTCGGCGCAGCGGCGAGCTACCAGCAGGTGTTTTATCCCGGCACCGATATGCAGTTTATCACGGTCAATCTGCGCGCAGGGGTGAGGTTCTGATATGGCAACAGCGCAAAAGGAGATGCGGATGAACTTCGTTAAGGCTTTGGTTATCGCCGTTTCAGTCTTTGCCGCAGCACACTGTGGCAACTTCGGCATCTACGACGAGGCCACGACTAACTATGTGCGCATTGTGCGTAGTGGGCTCAATGAGTGGTATCCGCTGAATGGAAATTTGTCATCGCGGGTGGGGAGTGCGGATGGCACGGCAACGGGCGCGTATTCGGCCGGAACGAATCGCAATGGCGAGAGCGGGAAGGCCGTTTGCCTCACGGCCTCACCCGTGGTGGAGCTTGATTTCAATTCAGCGACATTCAGAACAACTGCAGTAACCATTGGAATCTGGGTGAAAATGAATGTCTTACCGGCAGGACTCAGCAGCATAATCGAAAAAGGTAGCCCAATAACATCCATGCAAGGCTACAGAGTTCGCGTCAATCCTGGCGTTGCTTTCCCGATTGATTTTGGAGATGGTGGCGGAAATGAGGGAAATCTTTCTATTAGCTCTACCGCCGTGAATACCTGGTATTATTTCGTCTTCACATTTGAGAACGGTAACGGCTCGTACTATGTGGGTAAGTATGGCGAAGATCTGATAAAAGTCGGTGTTGCGCCGGCATTGTACACGCCAGATGCTAATCCGGTCAAAGTATTTTCGGCAAACATTGATGGATGCGTCGACGACATAGTAAACTACAATCGTGCTCTGTCATTTAACGAAATAAAACAGAATTTTTTGTCGGTGGAGTAACTCACCCCCTAACCCCCTCTCTTTAAAAGAGAGGGGGCAGAAGAGCTCCCCCTTCTCTTCGGAAGAGAAGGGGGCCGGGGGGATGAGTTAACGCGGGGGGCTAATGGTGAGTTACCGCAGACCGCCCGCAACCTTCATCAACCGATCGGGATAATCCGATATTATTCCATCCACACCCAGCTGCAGCAGCGCTGCCATCTCAGCCGACTCATTCACTGTCCAAGGAATCACCTGCATCTTTTTTGCATGCGCTTCGCGCAGAAAGTCACCCGTGACGTAGAGCTTGTACGGCGAAATGATGTCGGCCTTCACGGCTTCGGCGCGCGCAAGTATGTCTGCGCGCACACCACTACCAAGGCCTAAGTACATTTTGAGTCCCTGCCACTTCGTAGGTTCAAACAGCGCCGAGGTACGAATGTCTTTATCGAGCGCGCGGGCAAAAGGCAGGACTTCGGGGACAAACGACTGCACGGTCGAACGCTTTGCCATACCGGCGCGGCGAATTTTTCCGACGAGTAAATCCGCGAAGCGCTTTAGCTCGGCCTCTGTCGGCTGCCCCTTGGGAAACTTCGCTTCGATGTTGAAGGCGATTGTTTTAACATGGGCGTCTTTGTTCCCGAGCGCCCTGATGTTCGCAAAGAATTCATCGAGCGTAATAAGGCGCGTGCCGGGCACCGGTTGCTGCTCGGGAAATTTCTCATGCCGGTCTGAGCCGCAATCGAAGGTCTTGAGCTCCGCGACGGTCAGTGTGCTCATCGCTACTTTCTTCACCGGTTGCCCATCGGCGCCGCGGCAGAGCGCCGGGTTGGTTTCGGTATCGTGGTGAATGACCAGATCGCCGTCGGCCGTGATTACGGTATCGAGTTCGAGCACATTCATGCCGTGGCGGATTGCCTGCTCAAACGCGGGCCACGTATTCTCAGGGGCAAGCCCGCGCGCCCCGCGGTGCCCCTGCAGCTCGATGGTGGCGGCGATCGGTTTGTCGGGCAGTGAGGCACAGGCTGAAATACCCGTAGCCAACAACATACCCGTGATTTCTTTGCGGAAAAGCATGTTTCCATTTGGCAAGACGCGTGCAGCGCGTCTTGCCAAATCGCGCTTTTCGGCCTGACTCAGCGGCAAAAGCTTCCCCTGAAATGCCATCCCCCGCTCCTGATTTTAATCCCCCCTTAAATACGATGCCCTGGTGGCAAAAGGTCGAAAAGATCGCCCTCTATGGCTTCTTTCTCTCGGCGCTGTTCGGCGGCTTTTTCCTTGGGTTTGTGCACTTTCGCATCCATTCCAAAACCGGGGATCTCGACCGCCTTGCGTCTTTTCGCCCGACGATACCGACCCGACTCTATGATCAGAAAGGGCGCCTGATTTCGGAACTGTTTCGCCACCAGCGCAAGCTGGTTTCACTCGAAGAAATCCCCCGCCCCGTGATCGCGGCGTTTTTAGCGATCGAAGACTCGAATTTTTACGATCACTTCGGTATCGACTTCAAGGGTATTCTGCGCGCGACGTTCAAGAACCTGCGTGCGCGGCGCGTGGTTGCCGGTGGCTCGACCATCACGCAGCAGCTCGTGAAGGGGCTTTATACCGAAAGTGAACGCACGCTGTTCCGCAAAGTGTATGAAGCGGTGCTCGCTCTGCAGGTCGAGAAGGCGTTCACCAAAGATGAAATTCTCGAGATGTATTTCAACCAGACATACTTCGGACACGGCGCCTATGGCATTTCTGCCGCTGCGCAGTTCTATTTTGACAAGCCCGTATCGAAGCTGAACTTCATGGAAGCTTCGATTCTTGCGGCGTTGCCGAAGTCACCGCACAACTACTCGCCGTTCCGGGCGCCGCACGAAGCGTACAAAAAAAATAAGGTCTCGCTGAACCGCCTTGTGGAAGTAGGATTTATCTCAAAACAGGAAGCCGACAACCTATACAAAACTTTTTGGCCCGTTTACTGGAAAAAAATTGTGACGACACCATCGTCGAAAACCATTTTCGGCGAGAAGGTGAATAATGCGCCCTACTTCACAGAACACGTGAGACAGGAACTGATCGCGCTGTACGGTGAAGATGTCGTCTACTCGAAAGGCCTGCAGGTTTACACTACGCTCGATCTCGACCACCAGAAGGCGGCCGAAAGGGCGATGAACCCGACACTAGCTAAACTGGATCCGATTGCGCGCGCACAGAATGCCCGTTCGCCGGCAGGTATTAAACAGAAATATCTCGATCCGGCAACCGGTAAAATTACAGAGAGAACAATCTCCACCCATGCATATTCGCTGCGCGGTGATTTCAGAAGTACGCTGAAAGAAGAAGCGGCAGACGCACTCGAACTTGTTTCTCTGGTTTTGCCTGCCACGGCGGTAAACGAAGTCTCCAGCGAGTTCATGTCGTCGAACCGCGAACACCGCGGCGACCTGCACGTGCAGGGTGCGCTGCTGTCACTCGACATGAAGACAGGCCGTTACACTGCGATGATCGGCGGACGCGAATATAAATCTTCCGACCAGTTCAACCGCGCAACAATGGCAAGGCGCCAGCCCGGCTCGGCGATGAAAGTGTTCGTTTACGGTTCGGCGCTCGAGGCGCGCGGCATTCACTATGCGATGGGCTTTATCGATTCACCCATCATGAATGTGACGCCCACGGGTAAAGTGTGGGCTCCATCGAATTTTAATTCTGAATTCACCGGATACGTCCTGGCATATAAAGCCCTTTCTGCCTCTATTAATCTCGTCTCGGTGCAGGTATATGACCTCGTCGGCCCCGATGTGATCATCAATTATACGAGTCGCCTGACGAAGGTGCCTGAATCCCGGTTTCAACCTAACCCATCTCTTTCACTGGGTGCATCAGAACTGACACCTGCCGAACTTCTACTCGGCTATGCTATCATCGGTAACAAAGGACAGGATATCATTCCGCACGCAATTATGTACATTGCCGACCGCGAAGGCAACGTGATTGCGCACCCCGAGAACGACGTGATTCAGGCGCTCAACTATAAGCGCCGCAACGGGCAAATACAGATCGTTGAAGAAGGTTCAACGTTTATTCTGCGTAAGATGATGGAAAATGTCGTCAATGCGGGAACTCCGACGCATGCTATCCGCAACGAAGCTGGCTACAAAGGCCCAGGCGCCGGAAAAACCGGAACAACCAACAGCTTCAACGACGTCTGGTTCGGTGGTTTCTCGACCGATATGGCAGCGGTGGTCTGGTTTGGCATGGATAACGGGGATATGACTTTAGGAAGTGGCATTTCGGGTGGTTCGCATGTCGCCCCCGTTTGGGGCACTTTCATGGCTGAAGTCGATAAAGTCCGGGGCAGGCAAGCCGAGCCATTTGATGAAAAATTGCCACCGTCCGTGAAAACAGGCGCCGTCTGCAAGTTCACTGGAATGTGGATAAACCCCAAATGCGATACCAGCGACAACCTGACGGGCACGCTGATACCGCAGCCGATTATGAAAAACGGCAAACGCCTTGGCGTCGGTGGCGCTGCATGCAATTGCCACCATGCAGAATCGAAAAGCTTTCTCGACCTGCTGCAGGCAGACCACAAGCTACGCAATGAAGAGGTCGGCCGGGACAAGGTGAAATCTTACGACATGATGGATGCAGAAAAGATGCGCGAACTGGGCGGCGATTTACCGGTACCTGCAGAAATAGCCAGTACTCCCGGGGCAGCCGCACCTGGTGTTACTCCGGGTGCCGCCGCGCCCCCTCTTGCACCCAAGCCACAGTAAGCATGTGTCATGGTTCGACGGGCTCACCATGACAGTTGTACGCAATAACAATTCATGGTCGTCCTGAGCCGTCGAAGGGTACCATGACTAAATCGCTGTTGCAGAAACTTTACCGCCTCACCAAACCCCTGCTCTTTAAGCTCGATCCCGAGCGGGCGCACGGTGTCACTTCGCTCGCCATGCGCGCCATCACACCCGCGATAAAAAGCGCGCATATCGAGAAGCGACCGGCGCAAATTATCTTCGACAGAAAAATTCATTCGCCGATCGGTATCGCCGCAGGCTTCGATAAATTCTGCCACGCGCCACTCTACCTCTACAAACTCGGTTTCGGTTTTGTCGAAAGCGGCAGCCTTACGCCGAAACCACAGGCAGGTAACCCGAAGCCGCGCCTTGCAAGAGTCCCCGATCAACAGGTGTTGCTGAACAAAATGGGTTTCAACAACCCTGGTTTTTTGGCAGGATGGAAAAACCTGCGCGCACGCATCGCCGTCGCACCGCATACATACCAGGTCGCGTTGAGCCTCGGTAAAGGAAAAGAGACTGATGTTGAACGCGCAGCAGATGACTACACGCATTGCCTTGGCGTTTTGAAATCAGACCCGATGAGCGAGTTCTTATTTTATATTGCAATCAATGTCAGTTCACCAAACACGCCCAACCTACGCGCTCTGCAAAAAGGCACTGCGATAAAGAAACTGGTTGCTGTCTGCGCGAAAGTGTCGCCGCGCCCGGTGGTGGTAAAGTTCGCTGCGGATTTCTCTGATCTCAAAGCGTATCGTGCCTCGCTGACAGCGGCACTCGAAGGCGGCGCTGAGGGTATTATTATATGTAATACAACCGTTGCGCACGGAGGCGCTGGGTTGACGCATGGCACCAGGCCATCTTCTGCGTCAACCGACAACGGGATAATACCCGTACCGGCACATCTGAAAAATTTTGGTGGTGGCCTGTCAGGCAAAGCGCTCGCAGAAAAGTCGCGAGCATACCTGTCTGAAACGCTCAAAGTCACGAAGGGAAAAATTCCCGTCATTTCGAGCGGTGGCATTTTTTCGCCTGAAGAAGCGAGGGTGCGCGTCGACATGGGTGCCGATCTCGTGCAGCTCTATACCGGCTTTATTTACTATGGCCCCGACTTCGCGCGGGATTTTTTGAAACAGATCAAGTCAACGTAAAATCGTTGCCGTGATACCAATACGGGTTCAGGATTGCACCCTATGAAGCCGATGTTGCCGACCGTGCTCGTTTTTCTACTATTCGGGAATTTCATCTGGTCGCAGACGGATATTACTGATGCGACAAAGTCTGCCGATCTGAAAATACAATTGGAAAAATTCGAGGATGCCGGCAAAAAGCTCAGCATCGATGATATCGTAGCGGGCAAGGCAAAATTCACAGCCGTGCCTTCAGCAAATGTCTCGCCTGGTTTTACCCGCAGTGCGATCTGGTTAAAACTACCTTATTCCTTGAATTCAGAAAAACAATGGGTCCTTGAACTCGAATGGCCGCATCTCGAACTTGTGGATTTTTTTGTGTTGGATGGCAAAACTATAAAATTTCATAAGATGACAGGACATAACCGCGATCCTACTCTGAAAGACTATTTGAACCGCAATTTCATTTTCGATCTACCGCAGACTGCTGGCAAACCAGCAATGATTTTTGTGCGGGTTGAAACACGCCTTCCTCTGCTTTTGCCAATAACTCTGCGCACCTTGGGCGAATCATTTCTCGCGAATGCTCGCGATAAAATGTTCTATGGTTTCGTATTTGGGGTCTTGACGATTATGCTATTCTACAATTTCTTCCTATTCTTAACTTTAAAAGACAGAAATTATTTGTACTACATTATATTTTCTGCCAGCATCGGCTTGTATAGTTTAGGCGTGAGCGGATATATGCCAGAGTTCATACCTCATTGGCCGGCTTTCACCATATATGTTATTCCGATTTCGGTCGGTATGGTCTGGCTGACGAACTTCCTTTTTATTCGTGCCTTTCTGGATTTGAAGCGAAGAAGTCGAATCTTGTACCGCACGTATTCCGCCGGCATAGTATTGATGGCTTGTGCCATACCGGCCACATTCCTCGATGCGTTCGTCGCCGATATGTTCTTCGATGCAATTTCATTAGTTTCGAGTCTGATGGTGTTAATCTCCTCTGGATACATCTGGATTACCGGACACCGCTCCGCACGCTATATCTTTCTCGCTTTTTTCTCCTGGGTCATGGGCATTGTGCTACTTCTTCTCCGGAATTGGGGATTTCTACCCAGCAATTTTCTCACTACGCATACAGTCCCCATCGGTTCAATGCTCGAAATTTCCCTGTTCTCACTCGCGCTCGCAGACCGAGTCAATCTTATCAAAGCCGAAAAGGCCCAGGCCCAGCGTGAAGCTCTGGAGAGCCAAATGCAGGCTGTCGAAAGCTTGAAAAAGGCCGACGCAATTAAGGACACCTTTCTGGCCCACACATCGCATGAACTGCGAACGCCGTTACAGGGAATCATGGGACTCACAGAAAGCCTGCTGGCCAATCTTACAGATCTATCTGCGCGCGAAAACGCGGGTCTCATCATGCAGAGTGCACGCCGATTATCGAACCTGATAAATGACATACTCGATTATTCACGTATGAAAGAACAAGATATTATCCTGAATCTCGCGGATTTAGATTTGGGCGTACAGGTCGACAAGGTTATGCGGAGCCTCGAATTTGCATCGAGGAGCAAAGGAGTTCCGATCTGCAATGGCATTCAGATGGGAACCGTCTTCGTGCAAGCAGATGAACAGCGTCTACAACAAATCCTCTTCAACCTGATCGGAAATGCGCTGAAGTTCACTGCGCACGGTTCTATCAACGTGCAGGCAACGGCGGAAAATGGGGCGATTTCAATCTGCGTTAGCGACACAGGGGCTGGCATTCCAGCCGACCAAATCGGCGGGATATTTCAGCGATTTGGCCGCATTGAAAGCCACCAGGCGACCGGCACGGGGCTTGGTCTCACAATCACGAAGAGCCTCGTCGAATTGCACGGCGGAAAAATCACCGTCAAATCGACAACAGGCAGCGGCTCGGCATTCACATTCACTTTGCCTGCGGCCCAGAGTACAGAGGCCGAGCTGTTTCCACCGGAGATTAGGCTTTCAGTCCCCGCGTCGCCGAAAGCACCGGTCGGATCGAAATACGTGCTTATTATTGACGACGACCCGTTTATTTTACGCAGCACTTCAGAGCACCTGCGCCGGCGCGGATTCGAGGTGGCGACTGCACACGACGGTGCTTCGGCGCGAATATTTTTTGAGGCGGAAATACCCCCAATGCTCGTCGTTCTCGATCTCATGCTGCCCGACGTCTCGGGCATTCAGCTCTGCCGGGAATTCAGGGAAAAGTATGCCGCAAAAGTAATGCCGATTTTGATGCTGACGGCGCGCTCTGAATTCAAGGACTTTCTGAGTGCAGCAAATGCCGGCGCAAACGACTATCTGACAAAGCCGTTTGAAACGGCAGACCTGTTTCTTCGCATCGATAACCTACTGACGCTCGCGACTTTGCGCAGAGATTTGGAAACGACGGAAAGTGAATACTTACGCCGGGTTTACGAAGATATGCATGACCACCTCGGCAGCCTGCTGACCGATATTTCGGCGATGACTGTCAAACTGCGCGAGGGCGACCAGTTTGACCGGGAGGCCGTTCAGGAATTGCAGAGGCAGAGCGCGTACGCACTGCGCATTCTGCGCGAGCGCCTGCAGGCAATGGCAGATCTGGCCGAGCTGACGAGGGATTTTTTTGGTAGCCTCAATGCACAATTACTAAGGCGGTATGCAAACGCCGGCCGAACTTTGCGTTTTATCGTGGACGAGAATGTCGCGCTTCAGCTCGGACGTGATGAGAACATGTTGCTGCGCCGTGAGATTTATTTGCTTGTGAGCGAGATCGCGACAAATGATCTGAAGTATGGCCTGGGGGATGCCGTGTGGTCTTGGGGAAGCGACTCCGGTTCGTTTCGCCTCCGGATCACGACGCAGAGCAATTATAATCCCGCAAAACACAAAAGGGGACTGGGCACCGCCAGCGTCGCAAACCGCGTGGCGGCTTTGGGCGGCAGGGTAGGCTATACTCTGCAAGAGACGACCCTGGTAATAGATGTTGAATTTCGCATATTTCCGGGCGAAACCTCATAGGCCAGATTGGCCAGTTACAGATTAAACTTTTTCATCAGCTGGATACGCGAATGCACCCCGAATTTCTTGTATATATTCTTAATATGCGTCCGCACGGTATCAAACGCGATGCCCAGTTTATTTGCGACCGCCGCGGCGCTGGCTCCGGTTGATAGTTCTTCCAGTATGTCTTTCTCGCGCGGCGTTAAACCTTCGAACTCGGCATTGCGCGCGGGAGCCTTTTGTTTCATGACGGTGAAAATCCGCAGGGCAATAACAGGAGAAATGGAACCTTTTCCATCTGCAACATCTTTGACGGCCTTTCCCAGTTCGCCGACTTCGGATTTGGCAATATAGCCGACCGCGCCGGCGGAAAGCCCGTCCATAATACTCGATTCATCCGCGTGATTAGTCAGGATCATGCAGTTGAGGTCAGGGACCTGCTCCATTACTTCGTAGATGAGCCTTATGCCCTCGGGCTTAGGCAAATTCAGATCAACAATCAACACATCGAGTTCTCGCACGACCGCCAACTGCTGTCGTAACTTTTCCGTTGAGTGCCATATGAAGACCTCGCTTCCCATCACCTGCTGTTTCAATACTCCCACTACGTGCCTGAGAAATTGCCTGTCATCGTCGATAATTCCTATGCGCATAGATTATGGTAGACGAGGGAGTCGGTCCGTTACTTGGCCTGGGCAGTTCGCCATGTCAATGATTACCATGTTATTTTGGTCTTGTCGATACCCCGTTTGGGTGATTACATTCTTTCGATCGAGATAATCCTCACCCATTTGGGGTATTGACGATTCGCCAAAAATTTAGTCTAATGTGCGAATAATGAAACTGAAGACTTTTACGAAATATGCGCTTCTTTTCATCGGAGGTGGCCACCTTGGTGCCGCACAAATCACTTTCACCGCAGGCAGTCCGGCGCTTGCCGCCGATGTGAATGCGAATTTTACGGAACTCTACAACGCCAAGTGGACGCGCACGGGGAGCGATCTGAGTTACAGCGGCGGTAACGTCGGCATTGGCATTGCGACGCCACTCTCGGTTTTTCATGTCAACACGAGTGCGCCCGGTCAAGCAGTCTTTGGCACGGGCCTGGCCAATGCAATTCGCATTTATCCTGACACACAGCCTGCGTTCATCTGGGATTCGACGACTAATTTGAGGTTTGGTACGATGACGGCGCTCAACGCCGGGTTCAGCGAGAAAATGCGGATTCAAACTAATGGCAACGTTGGGATTGGAACCGCGAGCCCTGCGGCAAAGTTCCATATGATTGGTGATCAAGCGTACATTCAGGTTACGTCAGCAATTGCCGGATTGGATGTCTTTCAAAGCGGTAGCGGTGCCGCTGCAATATTCAGGGGGGGTAATGTCGGCATTGGCACGACGGGGCCGGGGGCCAAGCTCACAATTAATTCGGGAACCGGGCTCAATACGGGCGGACTGCGCCTTGTCGATGGCGGTTCTACGTGGAATGTATTCAGCGATTCCGGCGGCTCGCTCAATTTAGAATATCCTGCGGGGCCCAGCGCATATATATTTCGCGGTGACGGCTACCTGGCGTTACCGGGCATATATACGGCAACGTCGAATACTCTGTGCTATAACACAGGCTTGGTTCCCGGTAAATATACGATCTCTGCGTGTTCTTCGTCAATACGCTATAAAGAGAAAATCCGTGATTTAGCGATTGTGAAGAAAAAAGTTCTGGAATTGCGACCCGTTGCTTTTAAGTGGAAAGGTCGCGCGGAGAACGATATTGGCCTGATTGCCGAAGAAGTTCATCAAATTATCCCCGAACTGACGTCTTTCAAAGATGGTAAGATCGAAGGCGTAAAATATTCACAATTGCCGGTGTACTTGTTGGGTGTAATCAAAGAGCACGATGTATCGATTCAGAATCTGGCAGACCAGAACTCCCGGTTGCAGCTCCGCTTGCTGAGCCTGTCGAGCGAATCAAAGCAAGGGGAACAGCGAGCGCAAAAGGCCGAGTCACGTGCGGCTGCCCTCGAGCGTGAACTCGCCGACGCAAAACTGCATCTGGTGCAGGTAGCGCAGCGTATCGAGCGCCAGGAAAAAAATCAAGGGCAGCGCCTTGCAGCGCTCGAGGCAAAGGTCAGCTACGGGGCACAGAAATGAGGCTTGATTGTCCGCAGCGGCGTCCCCTCGCGCTGTCGCGACACGCTTTGGCAGAGGCAAAGCTACGCCGGCGCCCATTTGGGATATGCATAAATTAGCAGAAATACTGTCTAATAGGGAGAGAACATGAAGCCGAAAACACTCGCCAAATATGCACTGCCTCTTCTCGCCGTAGGTCACCTCTCGGCAGCGCAGATCAGCTTCACAGCAGGCAATCCGGCGCTCGCCGCCGATGTGAATGCGAATTTTACGGAGCTGTATAATGCTAAGTGGACACTGACCGGAGCTGATTTGGGATACACGGCGGGCAAAGTGGGCATTGGCATTGCGAGCCCTGCCGGGCTGCAGGAGATTCTCAGTGATACAACGACCTTGGCCGCTTTTAGGAATCAATTGGTTATTACGAGGTACGACGGTAACGGAGGATTTATTTTTGGCCGGTCAGCGGGCGGCTCAAAAGCAGCGCCGGTTTCGACTGCTCAGAATGAAGGTCTCATGAGCATAATCGGTGGAGGCTACGACAGCGGAGGATTTACGCAGCGGCAAGCCGGAATAAGCTTTTACGCCAATGAAGCGTGGACGCCGACGGCGCACGGATCATTCATCAATTTTCAGACGACACCCAACGGCAGTACGACGATGTCAGAGCGCATGCGCATCGACCACAATGGCAATGTGGGGATTGGCACCACAACACCGGGGGCAACCCTTGAGGTAAAACAATCCTTATCAAGCCTGCTATTTGGCCATAACCTAAACAGTGGCGGCGGGCCGACGCTGGTCTTATCAACGGGCAGCAACGTTTATAGCGACCTGGTGTTCAGCCCGTTTGGCGCCAATCAGGTTCATTTGCGAGGGTCAAGTTACGGCATAGCTGTCGGCGGTGCGAATCCACGATTTAATATCGGTTATCCTGATGCTAACTATGCCGGTGTGGCGCTCGCGGTAAACGGCAATGTGGGTTTTGGCACCAATGCACCCAGCGCGCCTCTCGAGGTATACAATACTTCTGTAGCAGACGGTGCCTACCTCATTAAAGCCGTCGCGAGCTCGATTCCGGGTGGATTTGCAAAAGTACAGCTTGGATTGCCGAATGCCAAAACCGGCATTCGCCTGGGAAATACCGGATCTGCCGATAATTCATACTTTTGGGTCGACGATTCTCAGATATTCAGGTACAATAATGGACTTCCCGGTTCAGATACCGCTGGCGCGCCCGTAGGCACTCAAGTCTCTACCCGAAATTCCAAGCAGGATATAACAGCGTACACCGATCTTGAAGCTTCCCTGAACCATATTCTCAGCGCAAGATTGCATCGCTTCCGTTACACAAACGAAGTGAGAGGGTACAGGGAGAAAGCCAAGCTCCACATTGGCTTCATTGCCGACGAAGTGCATCCTGATTTTATGGATAGCTTCGGCACTTCCATCGATCAGGTCAGTGTCAATGGCATGTTGATCGGTTCGGTGCAGAAATTAAATCAAAAAATTGAATTCCAGAACGCAGAAATAATAGCCTTGAACAGCGATCTGCGGCAAGCGAAAGAGAGTGAAAAGTTATTGCGAGCCGAACTGGGGCGGGAAGCAGCCGCGCGGCAATCTCTGGAGCTGCGTCTTGTTCGGCTCGAGAAAATGCTCGAGGGGAGAACTTTTGCCCGCAAATAAAGATCTCATTCAAGAGCGCCACCTGGTCTTATGAAAATCAAAGGCACCTTATTGACCGTATTGGCTCTCCAGTTTGCACTGGTCGCCGCCCCCATGAAGGGTAAACTCGTCACACTCAGCGGTGGCGACGATGCGCAGATGGTCGGTGGCCCCGCGAAAAAACTGATCTTTCTCGACTTCTACAACGAATCCAACGATACAAATTTGCAGTATCTGTCGAACTCGATCGGCGACGCGGTCGATGCCGCGATCAAAGACAAATACCGCTATACCGTCATTCCATCCGCCACATGGAAAAAATACGCGACGGAAAATAAATGGGAGCAGAAAGATTTCTACGATATCAAAAAAATTCGTGAGATGGGCAAGGCGCTGGGTGCCGACGGCGTGATCTATGGAAAGTATACTTCAAGAGCCGGCAATCTCGAAATACAGGGCGCAATTTTTTCGGTGATCGACGGCGAAATCGTCGACGAACAAAAGGGAGCGACACCAGTAAGTGCCGAGATGTTTGAAACGATCAATCTCGTATCAGAGAATCTCGCAAAGAAGATCAAAGATCTCTTCGTTCCTTCGGACCGCGGCGCACTCATGCGATCGTTGATTTTTCCCGGCTGGGGACATTTTTATAAGCAGCGCCGCGGCTGGGGTTATACCTATGGCGGTGCGGCGATCGCCACGACAGCGTTCACGGCGACGATGCTGACACTATTTATTGTCCATAAAACGAAGTACGCAAACTATGCACCGCGCGTGTATACCAACAGTGCGGGTGGTACGGGACATTACGACGAGGCGGCATCGCAGGCCGAGTTTGACCGCATTGAGAGTTTGGGAAATCAATACGGACAGATGACCCTAATCGGCGTCGGGATGATTGGAGTAGTATACATCGCCGCTTTTGTTCATGCCTATTTTATCGCGCCCGATCTGGGCAATGTGGCACAGCCGGGTGCATTGAGCGCGTTGCCACTGCAATTTTCACTGGGTCGCGATGCATGGCCGACGGGCGGCACGCGAACGAGCCTTGCCTATGCATACAGATTTTAAGGAGGATTTATGAGGGCGAAAACAACCTTTGCTTTGGCTGCCGCGATAACACTGGCAATGCCCCCGGCGGCCTGCAAGATCAACAAGGACACGAACTGCCTGAATCCCAAGGCCGAATGCTTTAAGAAAGATACTGAGCAGCCGAGCATCATTGATACCAGCGTCGAATCAACCATAACTAATGCCAGTCCGCAGGGTGTCGGCACTTTGCCGAGTTTTGTCGTGACCTTTTCAGAACCGATGCTGAACGCAGACAAAAAATCATACTATCCGAACCCGGTGGGCTCGGGATCCAATGGAATGAGTATCGCATCTGTGACGAAACTCGCTGATCGGTCTTATCAGATTAACATGGCCGGCACGCCCAGCTTCGGGCCCATCGATTTTAATTTCAGTGCGTTGACAGATCTCTCCGGTAACGGATTAACCAATCCGCAATTTACGATACAAGGTGGAGCGGTTGGCATTAGTAACAGTTTTGTTGGTCTGGACGGCGGCACGGGCACGGGTTATGGGAATACAGTAATAACCTGGAAGAACAATAATCCGGTTCCGGTCGCTTTTCAATTCAAGAAGGGTGGCACAAGCTGCGCCTCCGGAGCGACGAATATTATCTCGGGTTCGTCGTTGAGCAGCCCGCCTCAGGCCCCGGTCTATAATGGTACGCTGCTCACGGAAATGTCGACCACTATCAACCGTTCTGAAATTACCACAAATCCAACCGTAATCCGCATTTGCATGACAGATGCGGGGAGCGGGCTTGATCAGGAAGTCACTTTCAATATCGGACTGGATAACAGCGTACCCACCACTACCCCATCGCAGATTGCGGGCACCGTTTTTGAGTTCCCGGCAAATGTTACACTTGCTTGCGCCAGCAATGCGGATATCATGGGATATAAGATCGACGGTCCCACGCCGGGAATTGCACCGGGGCCACCCAGTTCTGTAAACGCCCCGGCGAGTTTGTATACTGCTTCTGGCATCACGGTACCCAAGCCGGCTTCCTTGGCCGAAAGAACCCGAGTCCTTCACTTTCGCTGCATGAGCAAGGCTGGTGTAATAGAGCCGGCGAAAACGGCCACATACAACGCGCAGCTCCAATGGGCCGATCAAGACCTGAAATCAGAGCGTTGGGATTGGGCATACTGGAAATAATGCAGAGCAAAGAAACAACCTGATTACACCAAAACGACGGAAGATACGGGAGAAACCATGAAACTAAAAATACCCGCCGCACCTATGTTGCTCCTCATCGCCGCAGGCCAACTTTGGGCCGCGCAAATCAATTTCACTTCGGGCACGCCTGCCTTGGCGGCAGATGTGAACGCGAATTTTACGGAGCTATACAATTCGATGTGGACGAAGACTGGGGCTGATTTAAGCTACAGCGGGGGCAATGTGGGGATAGGAGTGGTGAGTCCCGCAAGCGCGTTCCATGTGAACGGGCATGGTTTATTTGATACGTACAATAATAGCGCTGGCTCGCCTGGCCAGGTCGGTATCCGCCGAGCCCGTGGTTCATTTGGGGCTCCAAGCGCATTACAGAGTGGTGATGAAATCGGTTACTTCATTACCCGAGGCCACGATGGCACCGGGTTTTTTAATACGACTATCATCGTCTCTAGGGCAACCGAGAATTGGAATGCTTCTGGCCATGGCTCCAATATGGGGTTCTTAGTGACACCCACAGGATCAACCAGCTATGTTGAGCGTCTGACGATTGCCCAAAATGGCAATATTGGTATCGGGACAACAAGTCCGGGCGCAAAATTCCATCTTACGCAAACCGGCGGTACCTCGAACGACGGCCTGCGGCTGACAGCCGGAGCAACGAACTGGAATACCTACATCGATGGCGCTGGTCGTCTAAAGATTGAATCCACCGGTGGCAGCAATATCTCTTTTCAAGACGATGGCAAAGTCGGTATCGGGGCCACGAGTCCCGGGGCGCAGTTGCATGTCAACGCAACAGCAGCAGGAGCGACCGGAATTACCAATGCCCGACAGAACGCGACCGCTTTCCTGCGTGGCTCGAACGGCGCATGGGGGCTCGCCATAGGATCGATCGCCGCTACCAACGAAGCTTACTTGCAAGCGATGGACGAAGTGCAGGGTAGTGGTCACGATCTGCTTCTAAACCCATACAATGCGGGGCGAATAGGTATTCGCACAAACGCGATCACAAGTACTTGCAACCTCAATGCCACTCTGTGCGTAAATGGTCAAGTGTGGTCCAATAGCACTCAACTCACCTCTGATTCCCGCTGGAAAAAAAATGTCGTTCCAGTTTCCGTGCAATGGTCAAGTTTCATGTCTCTCGCTCCATCGGCGTACAGCTGGCGTAAGCATGAATTTCCTGATATGAACTTCGAGGATGGCAGGCAATTTGGGTTCATAGCCCAGAATATTGAGAAGCATTTCCCCGATTTAGTCAGGCAGAACGGTAAAGGATTCAAGAGCCTGAACTATTCCGGCTTGATTGCGATCAATACGGCCGCGATCCAGGAACTCAAGCGCGAAAAGGACGCCCAGATCATTGCACTTAAGGACGAACTTGCCAAAAAAGACGCGCGCATCGCAAGGTTAGAGAGGCTGGAATCGCGTTTGGCCAGTATCGAAACGAGGCTGAATACCTTCACACGAAGGTGAAACCATCTGCCTGATTCGGCAAACTGACGGATTACTCCTGACATCGTGCATATGTCACGGGATACACTGTGCTTAACCCACTTGGGGTATTGTCAGGTTTTGGAAAATGTGTTAGCTTTCTGTGAAATGAATACTGCATCACGGCCGCCTGTCAGCGGCCTCTCAAATCTTAATGATGCAGGTCAAAACAGGAGAAAACCATGGATAAAAATAGGAAGATAATTCTCGCGGCCTTTCGCTTGTGGATTCTCTGCGCCTTTGCCGCCTGTGGCAATAAAAGCGCCGGTGAATCTGATGCACAAGCATCCACAGCGATGGATACGGCGCCAACCATTGGTAGCGCGATTTCATTCTCCAGTGTGGCAGATTCGAGCTTAACAGTCAATTGGGATGCTGCCTCCGATACCGTAACGGCGCAAGCCAGCCTTCAGTACAAGCTAGTGAAAGATAATACGGCTGCCACTAATATCGACACGATTGCTGAAGTCGATGCAAAAACCGGTGGTGATCTTCTCCAGGATTGGACCACGAATATCGCAACGAAAGCGGTCGCGGGTCTTTCATCTTCAACAACATATCATTTTGCGGTTTTGGTTCGCGATTCGATTGGTAACAAATCGCTCTATGCACCGGCATCACAGATGACCTTGGCTTTGGGGTTTCCCTGGACATCCCGTACCATGCCAAATGCCCTATGGCATTCCATTGCTTACGGCAATGGCGTGTATGTCGCTATTGCGTACGGTAGCACTTCAGCGGCCAGCTCACCCGACGCAATTACCTGGACGCCGCGAACGTTGCCGGTCTCTGGCAGTTGGCAGTATGTTACCCATGGAAACGGTATTTTCGTCGCCGTGGCGTCAAATGGAACAAATGCGGCGACGTCTGTTGACGGCATAACTTGGACCGCAAGGACATTGCCCACCAGTGGCAACTGGCAATCGGTTACCTACGGTAATGGAGTTTTTGTAGCAGTTGCGAACAGCAGTTCCGCGGCGGCAAGCTCACCCGATGGGATAACATGGACTGCTCGAACTCTCCCTGTCTCTGGCAACTGGTATTCAGTTACATACGGGAACGGCGCTTTCGTTGCGGTCACCAATACCAGCTCTTCAGCGGCAAGCTCACCCGACGGGATAACATGGACAGCTCGAACTTTGCCGAGCGTTGCAAGCTGGGAGTCTGTGACCTTCGGAAACGGTGTTTTTGTGGCAGTTGCTAACGGTCCGAGCACCAAAGCTGCGACGTCGACCGATGGAATAGCATGGACGGCTCGAACTTTGCCGAGCTCATCAAACTGGCATACTGTCACTTACGGGAACGGTGTTTTTGTGACCGCAGCTTCAAACAGCACTGCGGCGGCAAATTCATCGGACGGCATAACATGGTCGGCCCGAACCTTGCCAAGTTCGTCAAACTGGCAATGTGTAAACTATGGAAACGGCCTTTTTGTAGCTGTTGCAGAGGGTACCTCAGCAGCGACTTCACCTTAGAAAAAGTATTGGCCAAATTCGAATTCTCGGTGAAAGGAGAGGAGAAAAAAATCCTGCCCAAGAGTCACCCGAACAGGGTATGGACAAGTAGCCAGAAGTAAGTTATAGGTGCGGGTGACCCAATCACAAAATCTATTGAAATGAGCTGCATGAAAATGCAGTTCAAAAAGGAGATATTTATGCAAAATTTCTTTTCTCAAAGTATTCTCGTTGCCATGCTCACCACACTTCTAACCATGAACTGCTCGAAATCAGGTGACAGTTCGACTTCTACTGCGTCGACTACAAACACCCAAACCGAAACAAATACGGCGAATGCAGCTCTCGATAGCAGCAACAAAGGGCTATATAAGGGAGTCCTTACCGGTTCCAGCGGATCATGGATTCTCGATTATGATAACGGCAACAGTGGCGCTTTACCTACGTTTGATTACAAATACACGCCAACCGGCGGCTCCGAGTGCACCGACAAGATAACGGGCTCTGTCACAGGCACCGGGCCATACACATTGAATTTTAGTTCCAACACCAAGGCTCCATGTCCCATTGTGACGTTTGCTGTGCAGATCGTAATTTCAGTGACAGGTACGATCAATAGCGCGACACTGACAATTGCCGGAATTTCAACCGGTTACACGATTATCGGCAATAAACAAACCTCAACGACTTTAGTCCGCAACTTTGAAGGCACTTTTTCTGGAAATCTCATTCCAGCTTTGGGCGGGACAGCAGTCAACGGGGTCTGGAATTTCTATGCCAACGCGGATGTTTCCATAGCTGCGCACATAAAATCTTTGGGCACTTGCTCTTTCAGCTGCGATGCAGACTTTAACGCAAATCTGGACGCGACAACCAAGGGCTTGGCTAACGCAGCCGGCGTACAAAAGACTTGTATCAGCGCTGTTTCTGGCTGCCAGTGCACAGACTACGTAACAACCACCGCAGGATTGACTCTTGCGAGCACTGCGGTATCAGGCACATGGGTTACTAAGATATCACTTGCCCCCGCAGGTTGTACAGGCCTTGGGTTTGCTGTTGGCAATCAAGTCGCCTCGGGCACATTCACTGGTACTAAGAAGTGACGCTACGAACGTTGCTTTTTGCTGCGCAGCCTAAGCAACGTAAACTAATCCAGATTCTCTCGCAGGGAGAAGCAACGCCAACGCAACCTTCCGGCACCGGAATAATTGGTTGCGAGAGAGTCTAACGCACGGCTGCGCGCTTCTGCATGCTCTCGAGATAAGCCTGCGCGGCGTTCTGCTCGGCCTGTTTGCGCGTGCGCGCAACGCCTTGCGATTTTTTTTCGCCGCCGATCACAAGCGCGATGGTGAATTCTTTGTCGTGGTCGGGACCTTCTGCGGCCACGAGCTGGTATTCGGGACGCTGGTGGTGCTTGGCGAGAATTTCCTGCAGCGATGACTTGAAGTCGCGGCTGCCTTCGACCGTCTCAGGGTTATCGAGAATTTCCTTAAAATGGCGCACCACGAATTGTTGCGCGGCTTCGAAGCCGGCCGACAGAAAGATGGCACCAATCACGGCTTCCATGGCATCGGCGAGGTTCGAGGTGCGCGTCAGGCCGCCGGTCGCCACTTCACCTTTGCCCATGCGCAGCATCTTGCCCAAGGCCAGTGTGTCGGCGACGCGCTTGAGCGCCGACTCGCAGACGGTCATTGCCTTGAGCCGGGTGAGCCCGCCTTCTGCGGTCTTTCGCTTGGATGCATAGAAGTGGTGCGCAATGACGAGACCTAGTACCGAATCACCCAAAAATTCGAGCCGCTGGTTGTGTTTATCGAGGCCCGGGTCAAAACCCTGTCTGACTTCGTTACTGTAGCTTTTGTGCGTCAGCGCGACATTCAGCGCCGGCAATACCTTGTCGGGTAACTTCTCGCTGGCGAGAAAAGCCTGCAACAGTTTGTCCCGGGTTTCTTCTGAATTACTCGTTTCCACCATGTCTCCCTTATTAAACGGGAGTTAATTCACGTTGGCTCCGCGGCGCTGTGGGCCGTGTGGTGAAGCAAACGTGGATTAACTACACAAAAGCAATGTACCGTTTTCTCATCACCGCGTCCATTTTAGTTTTATTGGGCTTCATTTACCTCGGCAGCCGCCTGATTGTGCCTTCACTGCCGCTGGCAGCGCGCATTACCCTGTGGATTATACTCGGGGCCATGATTGCTAACCTGCTGTGGCTGCCTTTCAAACGCTGGCAGCGCCAGTCGGGCACGCAGCTGACAGGGGCAGCAACGCGCTGGCTCGAGGCGAGCGCCTACAACCTGATGGGTTTCCTGAGCCTGCTGCTGCTGTTTACAGCGCTCAGCGAATTTGCGCGGCTTGCGCTCAACACCGCACCCGAAGCGTGGACTGCGTCTGTTGTTCTGGCCTTGCCGCGGAGCATTAACCTCGAAGCCGCGTTCGCCCTCGCGATCGCTACGCTTTCACTCTTCTTCTTTTTCTGGGGTCGTATTACCGTGGCAATCGGCCCGCGTTACCGCCATGTCAAAGTGGTGTTTCCGTTACCCGGAAAAAAAAGACGCCGGCCGCGCTTTCGCAAACATAAGCACGCCACGCGGAGAATCCGCATTGCGCAGGTGAGCGATCTGCACATCGGTCGCGCAATCAAAAAAGATTATGTTGAGCGCGTGGCGAAAATGATTTCAGCGCAAAATGCCGACGTGGCGTGCTTCACCGGCGACATCGGTGACGGCAATATCGCGACGCTCAGGGAGGATGCATCTCCGCTCGCAGACATCCGCACCAAACACGGCACGTATTACATTCCCGGCAACCACGAATACTATTGGGGCATGCAGACCTGGCTCGCCGAGTTTAAGAAACTCGGTTTCAAGAGTGTCATCAACCGTGGTGAGACCATCAAAACAGATGCCGGGCAACTGTTCATCGCAGGCACCAGCGACCCGACGGCCGCGCGCTTTGCCGAAGACCTGCCGAAAATTCCTGACCGCGGCGAATCAGATCTCGCGATCCTGCTCGCACATCAGCCGATCTTTGCGCGCAGCGCCGAGCAGAAAAACTATGACATGATGCTCTCAGGCCACACGCATGGCGGGCAATATATTCCCTGGTCGTGGGTCGTGCATCTCGTGTACCGTTTCGCGAGCGGCCTCTACCGTTTCGGCGGCATGCTGATCTACGTGAACGACGGCACCGGTTATTGGGGTGCACCGCTCAGGGTCGGCACCCGGCTCGAGATCACGATACTCGATATCTATCTTGCAGACGAACCAGCTAAAACTGCATAATATTAAGGAGAGCGAATGCACCACGAATATTTTGCCGTAACGCGCTTTGCCGATCTCGATACGCAGCGCCACGTCACGAGCCGCACATATGAACAGTTCGCGCTCGAGGGTCGCTACCAGGTGCTCGCGAAACTCGGCTATAACCAGGAACGCATACAGAACGAGCAGATCTATCTCGAAGCGGTACGCGGCTATTCGAAATTCCATCGCCAGCAGTTTCCCGGCGTGCAACTAAAAGTGGAAACCTTTGGCGCAGTGCCCGCAGGGCACGGCGCCAAAGGTATAATCCACTGGGATCAGAAGATCCGAGACGCGGCGGGTGAGCTGGTCTGCCATCTGCAGCTCGAGACGCGCACAACGAAAGCTGGCGAACCGATGGCGCTCGAGGGGATCGAGACTGCGGAAAATTTTGAAATCCTCTACTCTGATCTCGCACCTTGGTCGGGCAATAATGAGCGCGTGGTGAACCACTACACGATGCCCTACTCAGACCGCGACTTTGCCGGCCGGTTTAACGTCGCCAGCTACTGGAAAATTTTCGAAGAAGGTCGCTGGATGTTTGCCGAAAAGACCGGCCTGACATATGAGCGCATCGTCGAGATGGACACGACGTCTTTTTACATGGGCAGCATCTGCAATTTTTTTGCCGAAATTCCCGCGGGGCGTACATTACAGATCATGACATGGATTGAGCGCGTGGATAAGATACGCTACTATTTCAGGCAGGATGTTCTGCACAATGGCAAACTGTTACTTGCGATGCGCGACGAGCAGCTGATTGTGTCGCTGTCAAAGGCACGCCCGCAACGAGCGTCGGCGACATTCATGAGTTTTATGGGCAAATACGTGGAGTTTCCCGCTTAATAAAAAAAGTGCCCGTTTTCACGGGCATGACACTGTATCATGAAATCGATTAAAATCACCGGCGCGCGCGAACACAACCTTAAGAACATATCGCTCGAGATTCCGCGCGAAAAGCTCGTGGTGATCACGGGCCTATCTGGTAGCGGCAAGAGCTCGCTGGCGTTTGATACAATCTACGCCGAGGGCCAGCGCCGCTATGTCGAATCGCTTTCTGCCTATGCGCGCCAGTTTCTGGGCCAGCTCGAAAAACCCGACGTCGATTCGATTGAAGGCCTATCACCCGCCATTTCGATCGAACAGAAAACCACTGCACGGAACCCGCGTTCGACAGTGGGCACAGTCACCGAAATTTATGACTATCTGCGCCTGCTGTTTGCTCGCCTCGGCGAACCGCACTGCCCCGAATGCGGAGCCAAACTCGAAGCACAGTCGATTGACACGATGGTTGCGCATGTGTTCGGCGTGTTCGAGCGCATGCCCCAGGCACAATCGATTCGCGCACAGATTTTGTCACCCATCGCGCGCAGCAAGAAGGGCGAATTTAAGCATGAATTCGAGCGCATTCAGCGCGATGGCTTCGTGCGCGTGCGCGTCAACGGGCAGATCCGCAGCCTCGACGAAGAGATAGAACTTAAGAAGAACCAAAAGCACGACATCGACATCGTCGAGGACCGCCTCGTGCTCGAAAAAGACACGATGCAGTCTCAGCGCATGCACCTTGCGGGTTCACTCGAACTGGCGCTGAAGCAGGCGACGGGCGGCGGGCAGGCCAGCATTCTGTTCGAGACAGAAGACGGCAAAACCAGCGAAGAGAGTTTTTCGGCCAAACTCTATTGTTCGGCGTGCGATCTGAGCTTTCCCGAGATCACGCACCGGCTGTTCTCATTCAATTCACCCGACGGTGCCTGCGAGCACTGCAGTGGGCTCGGGCATACGCTCGAGTTTCACCCCGACCGGCTGATTCGCGACGATAAGCAGACCGTGTCTGACGGGCTCGGTGACGGGCTGGGCTTTGCCGGTGATGCTTACTGGTATAAGGCCTCAATCGACGCGTTGCGCAAAAAGGTGGCATTTGATCCCAATGTACCCTGGAAGAAACTGCCCAAAAAGATCTTCGACCTGATACTCTATGGCGACAAAACGCTGAAGCTCAACTATGAATGGAAGGGCTCGGACAGCACATACCAATTCTCGCGCGGCTACGAGGGCATTATACCCAACCTGCATCGCCGCTACATGCAGACACAGTCTGAAGGCATGCGGCAAAAGATGGAGCAGTACATGGAGCAAATGCCCTGCCCCAACTGCAAGGGCAAACGCCTCAAGCCCGTCGCGCTCGCAGTGAAGCTCAAGGGCAAGAACATTGCCGAAACGACGGCTATGACGCTCGAAGCCGCGCAGGATTATTTCAAGAAGATCCAGTTCAATAAAACTGAAACCGAAATCGCGAAGCAGGCGATGAAAGAGATCTTTGACCGGCTGGGCTTTTTGAACAGCGTCGGCGTCGGTTATTTAACTCTCGACCGCATCGCCGGTTCGCTCTCGGGCGGTGAAGCGCAGCGCATTCGCCTCGCAACGCAGATCGGTTCTGCGCTGATGGGTGTGCTCTATGTGCTCGACGAACCTTCGATCGGCCTGCACCAGTCTGACAACGCCAAACTCATCTCGACGCTCAAGGGCCTGCGCGACCTGGGCAACACCATTGTCGTCGTCGAACACGATGAAGAGACGATGCAGGAAGCTGACTACGTGGTCGACATGGGGCCCGGTGCCGGCCGTCATGGTGGCCAGGTTGTTTTCGCTGGCACATACAAAGAGCTGAAGAACGCAAAAAATTCGCTCACTGCTGATTACCTGACCGGCAGAAAAAAAATCGAGATTCCCCGTGAGCGACGTAAGCCCGCGAAAGTAACAATCCGCATTACCGGGGCACAGGAAAACAACCTCAAGAATATTGATGTGGATTTTCCGCTGTCGGTGCTCACAGTGGTGACCGGCCTTTCGGGCAGTGGCAAAAGCTCGCTGGTGAATGAAATTTTATTTAAGGGCATCAACAAAAAGCTCATGGGTGCTTCGGATTTGCCGGGCAAACACAAGGCGATCACAGGCATCGAACACATCGACAAGATCATCAACATCGACCAGAGCCCGATCGGGCGCACACCACGCTCGAACCCCGCAACCTACACCGGGGCATTCGGCCCGATTCGCGACCTGTTCGCCGCTTTGCCCGCGAGCCAGATGCGTGGCTATAAGGCCGGTCGTTTTTCTTTTAACGTCGAAGGCGGCCGCTGCGAAGCCTGCACGGGTGACGGCGTGAAAAAGATTGAGATGCACTTTTTGAGCGATGTGTACGTGCGCTGCGAAGTGTGCCAGGGCAAACGCTATAACCAGGAAACTCTCGAAGTGCGCTTCAAGAACAAGAATATCTACGAAGTGCTCGAGATGCCGGTCGAAGAAGCAGTGGATTTCTTCGCCGCAGTGCCGGCCGTGCACACGAAGCTCAAGGCACTCTTCGATGTCGGCCTGGGTTATGTCAAACTCGGGCAGGCCGCGACGACACTCTCGGGCGGCGAAGCGCAGCGTGTGAAACTCGCGACCGAACTCGCGCGCCGCTCGACCGGCAAAACGCTGTATATTCTCGATGAACCGACGACCGGCCTGCACTTCGAAGACATACGCCTGCTGATGAATATTCTGCAGCGCTTCGTCGACGAGGGGAATACTGTCGTCGTCATCGAGCACAACATGGATGTAATCAAGTGCGCCGACTACCTGATCGATATGGGCCCCGAAGGCGGCGTGAAGGGCGGCGAAGTCATTGCAACCGGAACGCCGGAAGAGATCGCGGCGAACAAAAAATCGCTGACGGGTGAGTATCTCAAACGCTGGCTAAAGCCGCACGCCGCCGCGAAGCCGCAGACATCGGCGCGCAAATAATTTCTGCCTTGAACGAAGCCCGGCATGGGCTGCAGGAATACCGGTTGACCTATAGACCTGTCATCTGCCAGAAGTCCCGATGCAAAAAATAATGCAAAAACGTTTCCGCGCGTTGCTTCTCGGTTTGGTAGCCCTAATGGCCGCCCACTGCGAAAAGCAACCTGCTCCGACCGCAACTACGGCTGCAAGCCAACCCGCAGCCGCTGCCGAAGGCCCGCTCTCTAAAGGCCAGTTTGCCATCGTCACCGAAGGTGCAGCAATTCGCTCAAAGCCTTCGACGAGTGCGAAACAAGTAGAGTGTTTATTATCCAGCGTTGGCCAACCCAATTCTGAAAAACTGCTACCAAAAGGTTGGAAAGACGAAAAAGGCGACAACTGGCGTTATGGGAAAGAAGTAACCAGTGCACCCGCTGGTGCCGTTTTTGAAGTACTCGATGCAACAAAGGCACCGGAAAAAGTACAATCCTGGACGAACTATTGGTACAAGGTGAAGGCCACCAACGCGGCAATCTCTGTAGACGGCACCAAAGCTGAATTACTTTGTGGAAACGATGAAACGTGGATCTTCGGCGAATTCCTCAAGGGTACCGGCGCCAATTTTCAGAAATACAATCCACCAAAGCATCCTGACGCCTCGCCGTGAAATAATCCTGCGGCATACGTGGCAACTCCCGTTTGATATATGACAATACGGGAGTAGCCATGTCGTATTTCCTACTCGTTCTTCTGATTCTCGGTGCCGGTTCGCTCGCAGGCAAACGCGTCGGCTGGCTTGACCGGTTTCGTATTCCTCCTTCATTAACCACGGGCATTTTGCTGCTGCTCTTCTTCACGGCCCTGCCTGCGGAAAAGGCCGGTGGATTTTTCACGCACCTGAAATCATTACCTTCCGAGTTTATAGCACTCGTTTATGCCTGCTTCTTTTTACAGCGCTCAGAACCCGGTTCTGCCTCCAAACGCCGGTTCATCGATGTCTTCGCGCAAACCTCACTCGTCTGGGTGTCAGTCATGGGGCAAGTATTGATCAGTCTCGTCTGCACGATCTTAATCTATAAACCCTTCTTTGGCGAAGCTATGGCATTCACCTCGGTGCTCGAAACCGGTTTTGCCGGTGGGCACGGCACCGCCGTTGCAATGGGCCCGATGCTCGTGCAAAATGGCATTCCAGCGGGCCTCGAATACGGCCTGTTCAGCGCGACAGTCGGGCTGATGCTTGGCATCGCCGGCGGTGTGTGGCTGATCCATCACAACCACAGACGCCGCACACTCACACATACCGGCGCAACAGAGACAGAAATCCCCACCGCGGAAATTAACCTGCACTCGCTGCTAATGACCATGGCGCTCATCGGTGCAGCCTACTGGCTCGGTCTTTTTCTAAAGGGCATGCTCGAGCGCGAGCTTCTGCCGCGCGTTGTCGATGCCAACCGCATGAAAAACCTGAGCTTGCCGCTTTTCGCGTACACTCTTGTCGCGGGATTCTCTATCCGCCATCTGCTAAAATTTGCGGGTCTGGAACACTGGATCGAAAATCACATCGTCACGCTGCTGGCGGATGTATTTCTCGAAATACTGATTTTTGCCGGCATTGCAATTATCGACGTGCGCCTGCTGGGGCATAGCCTCGTACCGCTGTTATCGGTGTTTGCGCTGGGTTTCATCTGGAACGTTTTCTGCCACTTCTATTTGCGGCCGAAGATTCTGCCGGTGCCATACAGTTTTGAGATCGGGCTCATCAACTTCGGCATGCTGAATGGCACCGCCGCCACGGGGCTGATGTTGCTCAAGATGGTTGACCCCAAGTTCAAGACTCCGGCTGCGCGTGTGTTTGCCGAAAGTTCGGCGATCACGCAGCCATTTATTGCGGGTGGGATTTTGACGCTCATCACGCCGTTTATTGTAACGGGGCTGAATCAGTGGTTGTCGCTGGCGCTTTATGGTGGATTGTTATCGGTGTGGTTGTTTCTGGGCCTGGCTTCGGGAAGACAAATTAGGAAGCAGAAGCGTGACTAACTATTTTTGTTCAAAGTGAGAAAAAATCGCGGTTTTGTGGTATTTAATATATAGAGGGATCTATATGTTAACGACCAGTGTCAGTTTGCCAACAAATGCCGCAGCGCTGTGGCGAAAAAATCAGCGCCGAATCATGAAAATGGCGATCAGAACGTTGCGACTAACTATGCGGCAAAAGCCCGTGCGCCGTGGTGTTAAGCGGATTTATAACCGGGATAGGGGTGAGTTTCAAATAGTGACGACGCGTTTTACCGAAGCAGAGTATGACACGCTTCATTTCGTCGCTTCTTCGCTGCGTGTGAGTGTTTCGTCCTTAATTTTTAAGATTATATTATTGTGGAACAAACCTGTACGCCGATACAAACAGAACAATTGCGTGACTAACTATGATGCATTTGTCTGCAACTGGAGCCAGTTTGCCGGTGTGGTGACGGAATCCTTGTTCTTTTACCCGAAAATCTTGCGAAAAAACACGTCGATAATATCAAGTCCAATCACATAAATACCCATCGCGAGCATCACAGCCATACCAATACGCGTTGCAGTCGCCTGCACCTTGAACGACAACGGTTTGTAGATCGCCTCGATCAGGTAGAAAAGAATATGCCCACCATCGAGTACCGGTATTGGCAACAGGTTCATCACACCGAGAATGATCGTGATTTGCGCCATGAGCAAAAAGTATGTCTGCCAGCCCAGCTCGACCGTCTTGGCGGCGATGGCCACCATCTTGACGGGGCCCGACACACTTTTGTTAAAAGACAGTTTGCCCTGGATAATGCGATACAGGCCTGTGAAGGTGGATTGCGTAATGAACACGGTTTCATCAAAACTCAGCGCAATTTTTTTGAAAAATGAAATATGCGTCATGCCGCTGATATGCTTTTCCGCCGGACGGATACCAATCTGGCGACGAAAGCCGAGATTAACATCGGCCTTGATCGCCACCGGGCCGATACGCAGCTTGAGAGTTTCGGCATTAGCCTTTTCGATAGCAGCGCGCATTTCGGAAAAAGTCGCAAAACTTTCACCATTCACAAAAATATTCTGGAACTCTTTACCGCCGCCTTCTTCGAGAATAATATCCCCGACGCTCTTTTCTGTCTGCGCATCGATGACATTCTTCAGCACCACGCGAGGCACTTTTTTAAGCGGTACTGTCTGTTTAAGCGGGGTAAATCCGCCTTTACTGTCGGGGCGGTGGATTTCAATCTCTGCCGTGTCTTCGTCGCGCGCGTTGAGCACGCGAATCAGGTCTTCGATCGAATACAGATCTTCACCGTTCGCGCGCAGAATTTCGTCGCCGCGGCGAAGATCGACACCCTTCGGGCCGGCTTCGGTCATAGTTAGTCGCGACAATGGCCGCGCTCCGACGAACATCCCGGGGGTACCGGGCTCGCTGCGCACTACCGGCAATTGCAGCTGCAATGGTTTACCTGCGCGCTCGACGACGGCCTCAACGGATTCGGCTTTGGCAAAGCCAACCTCGTAGATAATGCGGTCGAACGAGGGTGTGGCGCTGCCATCGACCTGCATCACGCGGTCACCGTCACGCAGACCCGCTTTGTAGAGCGCAGACTTCGCATCGACGCGCACGACATTATCCATCGGGCGATACCCGGTCTGCAGCAGGAAAAAAACGACCAGGAAACCCAAAAGAATCGAAAAGAACGGTCCGCCAAAGGCCAGTGCAATGCGCCGCCAGGGGCCGACTGAGAAGAAATCGCCTTTGCGGCCCTTGCGTGACTGGTCAGAAGGATCGTCGCCGTAAAACTGCACGTATCCACCGAGGGGTATCGCGGTTATCTGGTAGATTGTGCCTTTGCGCCGGCGAAAAAACAGACCCCGACCATAGCCGATCGAGAATACGCGCGGCCGTACGCCCACGGCTTTGCCTATAAGAAAGTGGCCCAGTTCATGGAAAAAAACACAGGCTCCCAAAAGTAAAATTCCGGCAAGAATGGATAGCACCGCTCATGCTCTAATAAAAGACTGAGGTTGGAAAGAAGTTTCGCACCGGGGCGACAGGAAAAGAGGGTTATTTTGCTTTTCCCTACATTTTCGCACGGGCGACTGTCGTTCAATGGCGCGCGGCAAGACGAAGAAAGTTTTTTACAATCGCCGCCATAAGATGCCGCCGTGGGCGCAACTCTATGCTGTCTGGGGTGTCGTTGCCATCGTGATTCTCTCGGTGACGTTTTTCACTTCCGTCGAACGCATACCAACAGAATCTCCCGCGGCGATGCCGACAGCTGTTAACGGCTTCGCCGACGGATTGTTTTACGAGCTGCGCGACTCTGACGCCGAGTCGCAGCCCGAAATCCTGCTCAGCTACGCGCAGAAGCTCGAAAAGAAGCACGGTTACAAAGTGCGCGAGACTGCCCTGGCCGGTTGCAAAACCCTGCGCCTGCGCCGCGGTTCATCGACTCCCTATGGCGTGGCCGCACATGTGGAAGGCGAAAAAAGCCAGGCCGCTTTTGCTTTGCTGACATTTCTCGACAGGGCGCCGGTGGCAAATGCTGAAACCTCTGTCGATGCCATGCTGGTGCTCGGCGGCAAAAATTGCGACACGAAACCGGCAATCGCACAATTTGCCGACGGCTCCGTGGAAATTCCGGTGGCGCTCATTACAGGCGAAGGCGACAGTTCTTACCAGCGTATTTTTCACCTGCGCGATCTGAAGCTGCGCCGTTATTTTGAAAGCGCATTCCTAACGCGCGAGCGCACGCTGTGGGCCGACTTACTCGCAATGCTGAGCACTGAGGGCAGCGGATATCTGGCGCTACCGGTTAAAACCGTTTGGGCAACTGGCACTGAAGCAATGTTAAAAGACAATGCGCTTGCGCATCACCCGGTTTTTTCCCGCGTACAGCCTGTAGCGCTCACGGGTGAAACAGCCCTCTACCTGGGCAAAGACACTCAGCTGCATAAAGGCGGATTCATCGCGCTTCTGGTGCTCTTATCCTTATTCAGCCTGATTCCATTTTTTAATGCAATCGGCACTTTCAAAGAACGCATCGATTTATCTTCGGCGCTGACTTCATCGACCTTGTATGGCCTCGCTTTTTTCGGTTACTTCGCTCTGCTGAAACTGGCGTTGCGCTTCATCAAAGCCGATGCGGCAGCGGTGGGTGTTGCACTGGCTCTGCTTCCGGCAATCTACATTCCTGTACGCTTGCTGCAGCGCTCTGTGTTGCGCGCAGAACTGAACCGCGCCGGACTGCATCTTCTTGTCTGGCTGCTTGTCGCGGGCACAGTGTTTGTAAATCCGCTCATCGCGGTGTTCGGCATGCTGGTGCTCACACTCCTTTCGGGCTTTTCGCGGGCTGCCCTGCCGCGCAGGATTTTGCGTCTTACGGCTGTTGCACTGCTCATCGCAGTTTTCTTCTTTGCCACACGTTCACCGCTTGGCACCTTTATGAATTTCTTCTCTGCGCTGTTACCGTCTTTTTCTGTCGCGCAGCTGCCGCAACTCGCTCTGCTGTGCTTTATCGGCGGCAATTTCATGGCGCTGCTTTTCGTGCCCCGCGAACGTGTTTAAAATTTCCCTAATCGGCTGTGGCCGCATAGCGTGGCAGCTCGAACAAGATCCGCTGCGCTACAAACCCTGCACGCACCTCGGAGCGATAAAACACTGGCAACAGAAAAACCGCAGAATCCAGGTCGTGTCGCTGTGCGACAAAGACACCGACAGGGCTAAAGCCGCGGCTGTTTTTTTGTCTGCTCCCGCTAAGATCGCCACCAAGAAGCCAGATGAAGCGCTCGCAACACAGCCCGATCTCCTGGTTATCGCAGCAAGTACAGACGCGCATTTTCCATTGCTGAAAAGGGCGCTGGAGCAGAACATTCCGCGCATCGTGCTCGAAAAGCCTGTTGCATTTTCACAGCGCGAGGCACGCAGCTTAAGAAAATTATTGTCTCAGACTCAGAGCGTCATACTGCCCAACTATGAAAGGCGTTATCATCCGAAATACATCCGCCTGAAGGCACAGTTGGCAAAAGAAAAGCGACCTGGTTCATACCGGGCTTTCTTCGCCGCCGGCGGCCGAAGCCTTTACGCCGATAAGCGAATAGCTGACGAAGGTGTGCTGCTCCATGACACAACGCACCTCGTCGATCTCGCGCAATTTCTGTATGGACCGGTGAAATCGCACCGGGTGATCGCAGGCAAGCGCCGGCATTTCGTCCACCTGGAGCATTTAAACGGGGCCGAGGGCGTAATTGAAACCGCGCTCGGCATCGGCGTTTTCCATCTTGAACTCGAGCTGCATCTAAGTAAAGAGAGAATTACCGTCGGTAACGGATTTTTGTCGCGTGAACGCATCGCCGCGAGCCCGCATTACAAGGCACTGCGCTCTTACGCGAACCCGGTGCGCACGCCGGATAAACCATTCCCTTTGTCAAAAAACCCGTTCATATCCCTTTACCGCCAAGCGATTTTCGGCCACCCTACAAACGCGCACTTTCTTGAGGCGCTCGACAACGTTCGTATTCTCAGTCCATAATGGCGCGCGTGCGCGCCGTTATGGACTTGTTATCTCATTTTCTGTAACATCTTCTCGAGATTGTACTGGCGCTGCGGTGCCGGTGCAGCGGCTGGCTTGTTTGACAATTGATCATAATACTGTTCTTCGTTGACGGCATTTTTGTCGTCATAACTGCGCGTAAAACTTTCCCATGTCTCTTTAGGGAATGTGAGCGAGTAGCTAAAATCAAATTTGATTTTCTCACCCGATTTCACATCGAGTTTCCATGTCAGAATGCCATTGGCGTCTTTTTGCGATTCGGCACGACTTGCACCGATGTATTTCGTCGAAACTGAAGGATCTGCGCTGATCGGAAACTGGTCATAGACCGCAATCTGGCGTGGTTTTTTGGTAAAGTTTGAAACCTCGATCTCCCACTGGTTCACCACCTCGACTTTACCTCCGAAGAGACCGCTCTTTTCCACGTCGCCGCGTTTGAGCAACCGTTTGAGCTGCATGCGCTGGTCTGGGCCGAGGAACACATCGAACTCTTCACCGACGGCTGCCGGGTTTTTCAGCGTCACCGCGCCGACAAAACCACCGTCCAAAAATGCATTCATCGTGCCCTGCACGGGAGCCGCGCTGGTGTTCTTGAGGCGCGCCTTCAGAAATACATAGTTCGACAGCGATGGCACCGCAACATGCGTTAACGTGCCCTTGAGTGGCGCCGTCGAAAGCGTCACGCGGTGGTCTGAATTGTCGCTCATGATGTTTTCGCGTCCGGGCAGCGTGATCGATACGGTGGTCGTGTCAGATGTGTCAGACATTGAATTGGGCTCTGAAGGCGAATCGCCGCCCTCGTCCCGGCTGTTCATGTTGTTACCAACTTTACCCGACGCACCCTTTTCCGGCCTGCCGGGAAACACCGAAGTGCCCGACACGCGCCATGGTGTCAGAATACCGGGCGAGATCGCGGTTGATGGCCGCGCCGTAGAAAGAGTCACAGTAGCACTCTTCCAGTTCTCCCCGGTATTCTGTCTGATGATTGCATGCGAAGCCAGCTGAAACTCGCTGCCCTCGGCCGAACCGCGCAGATCATAGACGCTGGTCCACGAGACATTCGTGACGAGGTATTCGATTTCAATTTTTCCTCCTTCGGATGTCTTAACATAAGAAACCTCAACTTCCGTGCTCGCAGTCTTCGCCACCTGTGTTTCTGCATTAAACTGTAGTGAAATACGGTTCAGCTCTTTCCGTAACTTTTCGATTCTTTCGTCGGCTCTGCGGATTTTCTCATGGTATGCAGTGCGTTTACTTTCGAGAAAGCTGAGCGCCCTCTCCCATGAATCAACGTTGAGCGCATTGGCGCGCGCCTCTTTGTCTGACTGCGACGTCGTCAGCTTCATCATCGAGTCGATAACGCGCAGCTGCTCGCGGTAGTTACTCAACATATCGCCCTCTTCGCGAATCTGCATCTCGAGCTTCACCATTCTCTTTTTGAGCGGATGGTCGATCCATTCGTCACCCGCCACCTTTTCGACATAGCGCATCGCCACGCCGGTGACGCTGACACCCTTGCCCGAGGCGCGCACCGAATCAGAGACCATCGATTGTGGCAACGCTGTGAAACGCAGCGTGCCGGTCTTCTCGTTGCCTTCGACGGTCTGCACGCGCTTCACCAGCGCGCGGTCGGTGAAGATCGTCACCGCATCGACCTGGCCGGTGACTTTTTGCACTGCCGCCAAAGGCAGCAGTGCAGATAACAAGAGTGCTAAATAGATTTTGTATTTCATAATTTCTCCAACCATTGACAAGCCGGGCGCAAGCACGGCTTGTCAATGGTAACTCAAAACGCCAAACCAGTCTTCTTCCCCTGCGTTTTTACCGACGCTTCCATCGCGCTACCCAGATTGGCGCCTTTGGTGCTTTTTGCACTTTCGCGCGAAATATACTCATTCCGCTTGCGGTTGAGCTCGTCCATGCGCGCCTGAATTTTGCCGCGTTTTGCGTTCTTTTCCGCCACTATCTGTTCGATTTCCTTTTCGCTTTTGTCTTTAAGTTCCGGTGGCAGCTCTTCTTTGCTGACTGACGCCACCGACTTTTTCTTGCGAAAGAGACTGGTCAGATCCCAACCATTGCTGTCAGAATATTGCTCGCTGGCTTTCGCCGCAGCGCGCTCGACCGATGCCCCGCTGGCCGGCGCCGATGCGGCGATTCTCTGATCCTGCGTCTGCATGCGCGCTTCTTCGTCCTTGCCCACACGTCCCATCGGTATGACAGTAGAATTGTATTCCGACCCCAGTCGCTGTATTTCTTCATCGTATGGGGTCGCCATCACCTGTACCATGCGATCCTGATTGATGACGTGAAAATCGCCCTGCGCCAGCTGCGCGCCGGCGAGCCACTGCGTCGCAATGCCTTCCTGGCGGTTGCCGCAGAAGATGGTATTCACGAACACACCCTGAGCCTTCGCGCTCTCAATCACCGGTCTGAAATCGACCGGGCCCTGTGTGAACGGCTCGTTGCCGGCAATAAAGATCACGCGGTAGACATCGTCGTATTTTTTCCACGCAAGCTCCTGCAGCGCGCGCTGAATCACAGCACCGCAATACTCTTCGCCGCCATTGGTTTTGAGCTCGAACAGTTTTTCCGATACCTTGTCGAGACTCGAGGTGAATGGCAAAACCATGCGGATATAGTTGTCGGAGGCACTGAGCGTACTGTTGCCATATTCATAGAGCGCCAACTCGATACGCGGCTTTTTGCCTTCGCGGTTTGAACCTGCGAGCGTGTTGACAATTTTCCAGATCTGTGTGCGCGCCTGGTCGATCAGTCCGTCCATGCTGCTGGAGGTATCGATGAGGATCGCAATCTGCACCAGCGGTTCGCCCAGGTAGGTTCCACCCCGCTGAGTGACGACGATGTTACCACCAACATCGCTGCGCGTAACATCGGCGCGCGCGGTCGCCGCAATTCTGGCGGTGGTGACATCAACGAGCCGCGTCGAAATTTCGAGCTTATTGCCCTTCTTCGCAAGAATGCTGCCCGTCAGAATATAATCCGCCTGCAAGAGCTTGCCGATACGCGTCTTCTCGGTTGCCCCCGACTGGTCGATCTGGTGTTCGCGCAGCACCTGTTCGATGCGGTCGCGCTCGATCACCGTCACTGTTCCCGAAGCAACGAGGTGTTCGACGAAACGGTCTTGCACCGCGGCTGCCTCTTTTTCAGCGATCGTCGCACCATCGGATTTTTTCGCCGCGCCGGGTTTCGCGACCGGCAATTCTGAATGCCTGAACGCCAGCACCGCCACGGTTTTCCCGGGGTTCCTGGTAAAAAAGCCAGCCAGATCTTTCGAGGCATCCTGGATATTGGCAGCGGAAGCTGGCAGGGCGAGCGCGATTGAGGCGGTCATACACAATAGGGTGTGGAGGTATTTCATGTGCCTTAGACAACATGACCTGTTCAAAAGTTCGATTTTTTGCCGCGGTGAAGATCCACCTGTGACTGTGGCATTGGCCCGTTTGCAGGCCGCTGACGCACAGTGGGCCCCAGCTCAAAATGTTCGTGTTTTTGCTGAAAAAGATGCCCGGATACCGCGGCTTTATCCGTTAATTAAGTAAGACATGAGCCGAAAAAAAGCCGTAGAGCCCGCCCCCAAAGAAGCCCCCGTTTCCGAAGCAGAAAATCCTACCCCTGAAGCCGCCCCGCAACCCTGGTGGAAACGCTATCGTATCGCACTCGCTGCGAGCGGCATCGCGCTCATCGCCGCGACACCTTTCGCGATGCGCCTCGCAATGCCCGCGCCGCAACCTCACATCGACAAACCGACCGACCAGCCGACCATCGCGGTGCAGCAAACCACGCGCACCGGCCCGATCAGGGCGTCGACCTGGTCGTCGGATTACAAAGTCATGCTGCAATATGCAGAACTCTATGACGAGTTGCATCCGTTCATCTATTCTATCAAAGGCCGTGCACATAACCCGCCTGAGCTTGCTTCGGGCTGGGGCCATACGCAGAAACTCGAACGTGTGAAGGCACTCAGAGCCAAGAACCCCAAAATCAAAATTATCCCGACCATTTTCCGCTGGGAGAACCCGGGCGAAAAAATTAACGAAGTGATCGGCATGGGCGGGCGCAACGACATTCGCGACCAGCATATCGACAAGATCATGCACGAGGTCGAGACCTATGGCTATGACGGCATCGACATTGACTATGAAGGCATGAGCTGCGGCAAAAAAGAAAAATTTGAACAATTTATCGTGCTGCTCTCGCAGCGCCTGCACCAGAAAGGCAAATTGCTCTCCGTCGCGGTGCATCCGAAAACTCCGTTCGACGGCGAAAAAGTCAAGAAGCAGCGCTGCTCGGGCCTCAAGAACCCGATCGTGATGGATTTTCGCGAAAACTGGCGCGGCCCGCTGACGCATGATTACGCGTTCCTCGGCAAGCATGCCGACATGGTGAAGATCATGGCGTATGAGCTGCACCCGCGCAAGTACCGCAACCCCGGCCCTGGTCCACAGGCGCCCGGAACCTGGCTAGCCGAGATCATCGAATATGCGCGCGACAAGATACCTGCCGAGAAGCTCTACATGGCAATACCGACCTATGGCTATGACTGGGGTCTCAACTGCAAGGCGCCGATCAAGGCGGTGTATTACAGCGATGTGCAGCGCATTCGCGCGAAAGAACACAAGCTGCAGCAGCCAACCGATATCAACAAAATTCTCGACACCGAAAAAGGCGCCAAGTCATGGACGAACCTGAAAAAATTCCGCGATGTCCACGACGAAAAAATTTATGAAGACCCGTCGCTTTGGTATAGCAACGGCGGATGTAAACGCGTGGCGTTCTTCATGGACCGCACCGCGTTCGCGGAAAAAATGAATCTTTTGCAGAAGAGTAACGTTGCTGGTTTTTCATTCTGGCAGCTGACAAAAGACAACGACCCGGATATTCAACAATACCTGTCGACGACGCTCGCCAAGACGCGATAACGCATGGCGTGCATTTTGTAGCAGGGTTTGGCCTTAAACACATGCAAACGTAAATCGTTTGCAAGTGTTTAAGGCGATTGCCCACAAAGCACGCCCAAGCGGAGCGCGGGCAATAAACTTGACGTCATGACCATATATGGTCACAATTGGTCATGCAAGAGATCACAGTCTCACAGCTGAAAGCACATCTTTCAGCCGAAATCAAGAAACTGAAGAAAAATGGCGGAGTGCAGATTGTACAGAGAGACGTGGCAGTCGCGCGACTGCTGCCGATTGCAGAAAATACGCCGCTGACTTTTCAGCGCAAAACCAATAAGAACTTCAAACTGCTCAAACCCGTGGTAGAAATGAAAGGCGATCCGATTGCCATCTTGCTCGAAGAGAGGCAAAAAGACAGGCAATGAACGTCTATCTGGATAGTTCGTGGCTGTTACGCGCACTGCTGAAACAATCAACAGTGAAACCTTTGCGCGCGGGGACGAGCGTCTATTCGAGTGTTTTACTCAATATTGAATGCCGCCGCACTATTGACAGGCACTTGAAGCGCCGCCTGCTCGGCGAAACTGAGTTTGCACAGATTAGCCAGCAACTGGGGCAATACCATGAAGCCATCAACATCATCGATCTGACCCCGGCAATTCTCTCCCGGGCGGCCGGAGCATTTTTCTTACCCTTGGGTTCGCTCGATGCGATGCACTTGGCAACGGCGATGCAGTTGTCAGAAAGCCTCAAAGAACCTGTTTGCATCGCGACATTTGATGAAGAACTTGCCCTGGCTGCTTCAGCGCATGGCGTAGAAGTTTTAGTGCAGTAATATGGAAAAAAAAGGCGGCTTGCTTTCGATTTTGCTCTGTCTCTCTGTGCCTGCGGCCATAATTGCAGCGGGGCAAGAGAGCGAAATCCCCGAACAGCATGGCATGGACTCGCGCGTGCTCGCGGACATGACCAACTTCATCGTCAAAAAGAAATCGCCCGTCTTCTCCCTATTGATTTCCCGCCGCGGCACGCTTGTGTATGAAATGTACACGCATAACCTGTCGCGCAACCACAGCCACTATGTCATGTCTGTGACCAAGAGCTTCACCGCCACGCTCGCCGGCCTTGCGATCGATAAGGGTTTCCTGAAATCAGTGAACCAGCCAGTGTCAGAAGTTTTTCCCGTAGAGGCCTTTTCTACACCGGCCGCGCAGAAGCGTTTTGCGGCGGTATCTATACGCGACGTGCTCGCGATGTCGGCCTTAGATGCGCTGGTGCCGCCACACCAGCAGACAGCAGAGGCTGAACAGCGCAACCGCGACTTTCATGCCGCACCCAACCGCGCGCGCTTCGCACTGTCGCAAAACCTTCTGCCACAGATCGGTACCGACTTTCAGTATCAAGACATCACACCTTCGCTCGCGATCGGCATGGTGGCTGCGGCCTCCGGAAAAAACAGCTGGGAGTTCGCGCGCGAAAACCTGTTTGATCCGATGGGTTTCATCAACGTAGAGTGGATGCACCCCGACCAGAGCGCCCTCGACCTCGGCGCCTATGGCCTGCGCATGCGTCCGATTGACATGCAAAAGTTCGGTATTCTGTACCTCGATAAAGGTGTGTTCGATGGCAAGCGCCTGCTTTCCAAAGAATGGATCGATCTTGTGTATGAACCCGTCATCAAATCCGCAGCCAGCGAATCGCGCGCGAACTACGGCTATTACTTCTGGCATCCCTATTTTTACAACGACGCGACATCGCTCATGGCTTCGGGCTGGCGCGGGCAATATATTGTGACGATACCTGAGAAGCAGCTGGTGATTACCATGACTGCGTGCTTTCTGGACGGCAAAGAAAGTGAATTTTTCATTACACTCATCAATGAATATATTCTGCGCTCGGTGAATGGCGCTTCGAATAAAGGCGGATTTATCAAATTAAAGACAGCTCTCACTCAGGCGCTGAAATCCACCCCTGTTAACCTGCAGGCAATTGAAGCACGCATGGTGCCATCAGTGAAACCGCTCGAAGACACCGGGCACCATTATTTCCCCGCCCTGAAACGCTGATTCGCGCCCACAATTGCAGTCGGTCGCCGGAACTTGATTACAGGGGGTGGCGAATACTTGACAAATTAGTCCACTATAGACAGCTTCAGCTATGCCCCTTACCTTATATGCCCGCTATGCAATATTCGTTGCATCGTTTTTTGCGCTGCCGACGCTTTCTGCCGCTCGCATCACGGTCAGCGACTTTCAGGTGCAATCGGCCAACCCGGCCTACAAATTTCTAGGAAAAGGTTTTGCCGAGTTTGTATCCATTGAACTTTTGAAATCCGATGCGATCGAACTCATCGAACGCGAAAAACGCCTCGATGCAATCCGGGAAATCGAACTCAGCCAGACGGGCCTGGTCGATGAAAAGGCACAGATAGAAGCGGGCAAGCTTTTGACCGCGGAATATATCGTGCTCGGCAGTATCTACGATATCAATAACCAGCTTTCGATCACCGTGCGCATCATTGAAACGCGCAGCACGCGCGTGATCTGGCAGGATAAAGTGACGGGGAAACTGGCTCAGTATGACTCTGTCTCGGCACAGATTGCCGCGCGTATTCTCACCAAGCTGAATCTGGTCGTGCCCGCCGCGGTGCGTGCCAAACAGGAATCTGTGGCAGAAAAAGCCGAGGGCGTGCCGCTGAAGTTCTCGACGGCGATTGATGCGGTTGACCGCAATGAAACAGATGAAGCCCGTAAACAGCTCGACCAGGCAAAACAACTAGACCCGCGTAATGACGCGATTGTGGCATACCTGCGCAAGCTTGTCGTCAACACCGCGAAATTCCGCACTATATCGAACGAATATTTCCCGAATACCAACCCGGCGTCGCTGGGGCTCATGCGGCAGGACCGTTTTTTTCTCTCGGCCGCCGTGGTGAATCTGCAGGAAAACGTAACACGCCTGAAAAGTGTCGACCGCAATGTCATCGAACAGGACATCCGCATGAATATCGGCTACCAGGCACCAATCGGGAAAAAATGGGGTGTTGGTTTTGAGGGTATATTCTTCCATTACAAAGACGAAATTCAACTGACCAATAGCTCCAGCGCAGCGACGGGGCAGACTAACAATATTTTGACCAACCCGGATAATTTTGGCGGCATCGGTTCCCTCAGCTATGCACCTTCAGAAAATGTCTCGTTCGGCTTTGCGCTGGCGGTTTACCAACAGGTGAAGCGACAGCAATGGAGCACCTCCGGAACCGTCAGCGGCGCTAGCGGCGACGCAACCGATATCATTCGCGGCACCGAGTTCGGTTTTTCTCTCGGTATGCTGCTGAAAAACACGGCAGGCACGGTGGTCTTCGATACGCTGGTTGGTTATTCAACGCAGAGCACTTTCCTGCTGAATCCGGCCAGTATGACTGTGGGTAGCTCCGTGCGGGCACCTATCTACAATGAAAACACGCTAACCTTCGGCCTGTTCGGTAAACGGATCTTCCTGGCACTGAAAGAGATCAACGAATTCTACCAGGATCGCAACTATTACAACGCGCGCATTATTCCCGTGCTGGAATTCTGGCTGACCAACTGGCTGTCGCTGCGGGGGGGCGCTGAGCATAACTATGCCAACCTTTCTGGTACGATTTTCAACAATACAGGCTGGGTCGCGGGTATGTCATTGCGTGGCATCGCGTCGGGATGGGATTTCGATATCAATTACACTCAGCGCAACCGGCCGTCGCGCATTGTTACCGGTGAAATTATCAATGAAGGGATAGTCTATTTCACCTTGAGCAAATCGAATAACTTTATTGGCCGCTGATCAGGAACATGGTCTACCCGCTTCAGTGTTCAAATAGCAGCGGATTTTTTTCAGCTGCTCTTCGCTGAGCGCGGGCTTACCCGCTTCGCGCATGCGCTGCTGCATTGTGTTGAGCACAGCCACCCATTGTTTATCATTCAGACTGAGCGGATCGGGTAAGGCATGGCAGCCGACGCACTTTGTTTCAAACAGCGCTTTGTCGGCGACAATGCCAGATACGGCGAACAGGCATACCGCTAAGTACCGCAGCATCAGAGCCCGCCCAGGACTGCCAGCAGCCGCGTTTTCTTGTATTCTTCGTTCATTCGAATTGTACGGTTACTATCGATAACCACCGTAAATCCCATTGTTCCTGCATAGCTGTTCATCACCGCCTGATTGCCATCAGAAAGTACCGTATAGCCCGTGCCATCATAACCGCTCGATGTCTTTAGAGTGCGCATATCCTGAACCGAACCCGAAACATAGTCGACGAGCAGAAATTTTGTCGTGGGAAACTGCACCATGGCAGTAGTGAGCATCTCGTCGGTATGCGCTGTGCAGATCGAGCACCACATGGTAAAATAGATTACCACCCCGGGGCGGCCACTCAGCGTTGTATAGAGATTACCTGCATTGCCGTCGCTGTCGGTGAGCGTAAAATCCGGCGCTTTGTCGCCGACCGAGAGGCCGCCGCGGCCGGTCGAATTCTCCGAGCGCAGGTCGCGGCCGTCGGGCATCAGGTTCGAACACGCGCTCGGCAGAAAAAGAACCGCAGTACAGAAGAACATCCGCATAATATTAACGTATAACATAGTTCACCCCCAGTGAAATGACATGTGTCGCGGGAAAATTTTTCCCCAGCCCAGGCTCGACGAGGGCAGGATTATAACTTAAACTGTAGATCAGGTCGCGGCCGGCGTTCGCCCAGGCCAACGAGGCACCAACAATGTGCCGCCGAAATCCCGACGTGGGATCAATAGTGCCATTGATCGTCGCATCGGCTTCGCTCAGGTAAGTGTAAGTAACAGTGGCGGTCAGGCTTGCCATCGAGTCGGCAAAATAGGTGTAGCTGAGCGCGGTGACGGTTTGAAACCTATCGCCTAACTGTTTGCGGTATGGCTCAACATAGACACCGTAATCGCGGTTCACCGGGCGCGCGAAATGCGCACCGTAAAGAACCGTCACCGCCAGCGTAAAGGGATACACTGTCTTTTCCACGATCGCCTTACCCTCGAGGCGGTAAAATCCACGCCCGGTAATGTCGAAACTCGACTGCACATTATCATAAGGCGAGATTCCCGTCGGCATGGTTAACTGCGAAGCAAGATAGACAGCCGGGATAATATCTTCCCATTTGCGCACCTTCCAGACGCAGCGAATGTTGTCGAAAGTTTCATAGGTCACTGAGGCAACACTGTCGGCCGGACCACTGGTGCGCGACACCAGACCGCTATACTGGTTTGCATTGAACACATAGCCTGAAGAAAGCCCTGCCTGCCAGCGCGATGCCAACCGATAGGCGACGCCCCCGCTGAGGCGGTACTGCCTGAGGTCAGAGCCCGGCGGATCGTTCAGGTGACGGCCATTGCGATCAAAATAGCCCGAATATTTTTCGAAATCGCCGCTCGCCGCGAGCAGCAGCTTCGCAGACTTCGGCATCAGCAGCGCCGACGCCGTGCCGCCGCCACAACACGAGCCGGCGTCTATGCGGCGTACACCGATGAGAACAAACGCCAGCGCCATTAACCAGGTGCCCGAAGGCACCCGTTGCAATAGATTGCGCATTTTACCTTAAGGCATCGTGACGGTCAGCGTGCCATAGTCATTCACACCAACGTTCTTCACCGTACCGTTGACGGTCGTCTTGAAGCGCATGGTGACACTGTTGCCGCTCGTGAGACCTGCGATGCCTGAGAGCGAAAACTTGCCACTGCCGTTATTTGTCAGCGCAGTATAGGTTGTACCACCATCGGTTGAAATTGTCAGTGCGAGCGTCGTTACGTTCCAGTCGGCCCCGGTAAACGGCGTCAACGTGAGACCGGTGACGAGTGCCGGATGCGACATGAGCGTCTTGCGCGTTGCGGCAAAAATATTTACCGTATGATTGCCGGTCGTGCCGGTCACAGTATCGATGAACAGAAAATACGGGCGATTCGTCGCAGTGCCCATTTGATTGTACTGATCTGTCGCCTCGCTGGCAGAGATGCGTGCAGAACTCATACCACCGACCGTGATCGTCAGCGCCGAAGCAATCTGGTTTGCCCCTGTAGAGTCGTAAAACTTCAAATACCAGGTTCCACCCATCGAAGCCATGATGAAATATGCGGTAACCGTATAGTTGCCGCTGCCGTTATCGACGATCGTATCGACTGGTGTTGTATGCACCATCGTCCCCATATCCATTGTGGGTACAATCAGCGGATTGAGCCCAGCTTTGCCGGCTCCCGTCGAATCGGTCAGTTTCACCTGGAACACCGATTTACCAACATTGAGGCTTGGACTGCCGACAAGAGCAGCCGTATAAGTCGTGGCAGAGGAAGCAGTGGAAGCTGTAGCTGCATCACCTGCATTCTGCACACAGTTTGTGAGCATTGCCAGAACGAAAGCGCTCATGACGAGCACAGGTAATTTATGGTTGATGATTTTTTTCATGGTCATTGTTTCCTTTAAGTTTTATGATGCTGCGGATTTTTTCGCGCAACTCCGGCGCCGGTGAATTTTCATAGCCGCTCTGCATAAAAGCAATGCTGCCATCCGCATGGAGCAGTATCACCGCAGGCACACCTGCGACACCGAGAGCGTCGGCGAATTCTGAATTAGAATCGAGGTAATGGGGAAACGTGGTCTTCGCGCGCGAAATAAAAGTGCGTGCCTGCCCATCGGGACTCGCTACGGCGATGCCAGCGATACCCAGCGGTGAGGCACTGACTTCTTTTCGCAACGTTTCAATCTGCGGCAACTCAGCAGCGCACGGCTCGCACCACACAGCCCAAAGCACAATCAGTAACGGTCTGCCGGCAAAAGAGGGCAAAGGCGGATTTACCTCCGCGAGACGCGGCAGGTCCCTGAGTGTTACTATGTTTGCCGGTATGCCCGAAAAAACAGGCACAACTGCCAGACAGATGAATATTGTAATTGCTCTGCGCATTTTGCTCCCCACAATAAAATTGTTCCACCGGCTCAGAAATCCGCCGCGGCGTGCTTCTGGCACACCAGGGATTTTGGAACAGTCAGGGCATGACAGGTCGCTCGAGCGACACAATCATGGGTGATGCCGGATTCACCGGAGTGGCGCTACGAAGGAAGATCGGGAGGATCAGAAAAGAGCCCCGTGGGAACGGTTAAATTGGTGAATAACGCAGCGGCAGAAATCTCGCGCATCTCGAGAAATGCGCTCTCAAATGTAAAAACAAACGCCTCAAAGCCGGGAGCGCGCAGGCGCTCTGAATCGTCGCCAGAATCGCAGTCACCGTGCTCGCTCACAAACCGGGGAGCCTGGTTCTTCTTGGTATGGCTATGCCCACACGGACAGGGGTCACCACGCAGAAAACGCGCCTTGGTGTGCGGGCATATGCGGTACTTCGTGATTGCGACGTCAGCTGCTATCGCGGGGACGTCGGCAAGCTGCAGCGCAAAGAGAGCCAAGCCCGCAATGTGCCAGAAGCGATAGCGCCAAATCACGCCCACACCCCCGAATCGGCAATCCACTCAGCCCGTAAAGAGATATTACTATCTTTTTATCTAAATTAAGCCACCCACAGGAATCCTGGATCTTTCAGAAAGCGTGCGCCAGCGAACCATTACCCTCAAACCAGTGGGGGTAGTGCTCGCGAAAGGTCGCCACCATCAGATCGAATGGCATGTCGGCAAACGTGCCATGGTCTTTGAGGTATTCCATGTGCTTCTTGCCGTCGGCCGAAAACTCATGAAAGACCGAATCGTGCCGGCCGTCGAAGTCGAGTGGCTTGATCTTGAAAAAACGGCACAGGCGTTCGTTGAACGCAGGCGTCGCCTTCACCCATTTTCCATCGAGGTATAGATCGGTGTAGCCGTGAAAGGCAAAGTAATCGCCGCCCAGCATCTCGAGCATCTTCGGCGTCGCAAGGTGGTTCGTCACATCGGCAAAACCGAGCCGCGCGGGAATACCAACCGCACGCGCGCCGGCCGCGAGCAGAATCGCCTTGGGAATACAAAAACTGCGCTTCGCGTGCAGGCAGTAACTCGCCTTGAAAATTTCGCGCGTAAAATGCTCGACCATCATGTCATACATCACGAGGTCGCGCACCTTATAATACAGCGCCACCGCCTTGTCGATGTCGGTTGTTTTACCCGCTACGGTTTCGAGAGCAAAACGCCTGACATCCGCATTGTCTGAATCGATCGTTTCAGTCGGCGCCAGGTATTCTTGCATGGCTACTAAGGTTCGGCCGCGAGTCAGGCTGTCATGCTCTCGCGGCCCTGTGTCAGGCGCGCTCGTACACTATTGCACCCGCCACACCGCCGTGCGCGCACGCCGTGGTCAGCACCTTTTTTGCGTTCGCATCGACCGCAAAGTCCATCGCGGCATTGAGCGCGAGGCGCACCCCCGTCGCACCAAACGGATGGCCGGTCGCGATCGAACCGCCGTGCGGATTAATTTTCAACGCATCAAACTGCTTCTCCCAATCCCAACCACCCGCGCGTTTTTTGATCTCTTCGAGCGCGGCAATGGCCGTCGCAGCGAACGCCTCGTGTATCTCGACATAGTCGAGGTCAGTGATTTTGAGACCCAGCTCATCGAGCAGCGCAAGCGTCGCTTCGGCCTGGCCGAGACCCATCAGGTTAGGATGCACCCCTTTCATGCGAAAGCCGCTCACCTTCATGATGGGCACGAGCCCCATCTGCTTTGCCTTTTCGCGCGTGGTGACTATCAACCCTGCCGCGCCGTCAGAGCGCGGGCTCGCATTGAAGATGGAAACCGTTGGGCCAGGAAGGCCCCGGTCGGCACCGGGGAGGACGTCCGTCTTTGTGCCGACCGTTGGACCATGCATTTCTTTCAGATCTTTGCCATACTTCTCTTTAAATTGCTCAAACTTGAATTGCGGATTATCAAAGAGCAGCATTGCGCGGCCCATGCGGTCCGGATTCTCGACCAAACCTTTGCGCAAGACTACAGCCTCGTCCCAATCGAGCACTCCGCCCTCTTCATCGGGCATGGGAATGATATAATCTTTGTAGAGACCTTTCTCGGACGCGTCATACGCGCGCTTAAAACTCTGGAATGCTACCTTGTCGTTGATCGCGCGCGACAGGTTGTAGTTCTGGGACAGAATTTCGGCGGTCGCCTGCATGCCATAGCTATTCTCGCCGTCACCGAGGCCATCCTCAAGGGTATCGCGCAGTTCAACACCGTCGGGTAACTTATCGGGAAGCAGCGCTTTGAGTTTATCGAGCGTCGCGGTCTTCTTGTCAAGACGCGCGCCTTTGACGATCATCGGCATCGACGTCTGCGACTCTTCGCCGAGAACGAGAATTGCCGATGCCTCACCGAGCACGATGCGGCGCGTGGCTTCGGCAATCGCATCCATGCCCGAGACACAGTTGTTCGCCACCGTCAGGGCCGGAATTTCATCGCGCAAACCCAGCAGGTTTGCTATCACGCGCGCCGAATTGGGCGCATTGGCAAATCCTTCACCGACAATGACAGTGTCGATGTCGTTCTTATCAATTTTGAACTTCTCGAACATCTTTTCGGCGACGAGCTTACCCAGATGGTGCGCCGGGTATTTCGCGAGCGCCTTGCCTATTTGCGCAAACGGCGTGCGCAGCGGGGCTGCGATGATGATTTCTTTTTCGACTTTCATATGCCTCCTGAGCGGGCCGCAGGGCCTGCAAAAACCTTTCGGCGAGAATATATGTGCATATACACATTAGCGGCAAATATTTCTGCTTTTTTTGGCGGAAAGATGTGACATAATTCGCGCCGATCAGCTATGGAATTCCAGAGCTATCGATAATAGTCTTGAAATGCTTGCCGGCCACGACGCCGACGGTAATGTCCACAGCAACTAGCCCGACATGTCATTTCCTGGCGAGAACAGCTTCTTCCTCATTCCCCTCGCGGCAGCGTTCTCCAATGCCGTACTGCTACTCACCAACCTGCCGCGGCCGCACCGCGTCAACCGCGTGCTGTTGCCAGTCTACCTTCTCCTGATCGGCATCAACCTCAGCACTGCGCTGATGCTCACGGCGCACGATACCGATCGCGCGATGTTCTGGCTTTTCGTGCTGCGCCATTTCTTGTTCTTCTTTCCCGTGGCGCTGTGCTTGCTGGCCGCCGCACTCACCGGCCGCAAGCCAACTCATCCATGGGTTTTGCTCCAGGCCTTCATTGCCATAGCGGCGATTTTCCTCGCCGATTTTACCTACGTAACCGGCAGCCCATTACTCGTCAAAACCATGCTGCTGCGCGCGTGGGGAATTTTCCCTCTGCTGCAACCGATGGCACTCGGCATCCTGGGCGCTCTGTTTCTCGGCAGCTACGCCATCTCGCTGAGTTGGCTCCTGAAGCCGAAGGAAAAAATCCGCTTCTTGAATTACCCCATGCTCGTGCTGCTTTTCGCCGCTTGGTGGCCCGGTATCATGCTGAACGCCTTGCCACTCGCGGGCTTCGCGGTTTACCCGATTGGTAGCGCCATCGATGCAATCGTGTCCGTCGTGCTGTCCGCCTACCTGCACCGCAACGACGTGGCATCAGGCACCTGGTCACGCTTCACATCGCTACTGACAATTGCCACGAGTGCAATCGTAGCGGGTGCGGTAGGATTGTTCCTGTTGCACGGGCTCGGCACCTGGGCAGCGCTACCCGTCGGTGCACTGATGAGCGTGGCCACACTGTTTGTGTATCGTCACTTGCTAAAGCCCGTTTCTGCACCGATGCTGCCGAATCTGGAACAAATGGGACTTTCTAAACAGGAGCGTAGAATCTGCGAGCTGATCCACGAAGGCTATTCGCGCTCCGACATCCTCATTTTTCTCAACATCGCCGACGGCACCCTGCGCAACCATCTGCAGAAAATCTATGCAAAGACCATCAACCCCGAAGGCAAATCACTGCCAGACGACAAAGACAAATTACAACGTCTGACAGTGTACCTGAACCGCCTCAAAACATGACGCCTGTCACTGCTTAATCGTCGAATCGTGACGTAGCGACTATTGCTATGCGATAGATTCAGTGCTAAGTTCACCGGGTCGGCAGAAGTTTTAAAGCAATGACCTCTGCGACAAGGAGAATTATGTCGAATCCATATGCCATACCGCAGACAAGCCTTGGGGTTAAAATCTACGCACTCTCGGCTGCCGTTTTTTTATTCACTGCGATCGTGTTGCATCTCAGGCGGCAGCTCAAATTGCAGAATCGTTCTTTGCACATTTTTTATATGATCACCCTGTTTATGGGCGGCTATTTTTTGGCTGTGGGATTTTTCGCCGCAAGGGGCGCCTTCCTTGTCTTTGAGCCATTTCCAGCCCGTATTCTGCTGATGGTTTTTGGTGCAATGTTCGCTGCGCTTGCCCTGCTGTTTTACCCCGGTACGCACGATCTTTGGCGCAGCATTGCGCTGCGGTCGATTATAGGTCTGCAATGCTTTCGCTTTCTCGCCGAATTGCTGATCCTCTGGCTCGAGCGCGAAAAAGCCATGCCTGCGGTCATGACGATCACCGGGCGTAACTATGATTTGCTCGTGCCGATATCGGCGCTGCTGATCTATCTTTGGATGCGAAACCGCGAACCCGGCGCCGCGGCTCGCCGCTGGCTGGTCGCATGGAATGTGGTGGGTATTGCGGTTCTGCTGAACACTGTTGCCACGGCAATTCTGAGTTTACCCACGCCACGGCAGGCATTTGCGTTCGATGCCCCGCTGGTTACTCCAGCGCTGTTTCCTTTTTACCTGCTGCCCGTTTTTATGGTGCCCCTTGCCCTGTCGCTGCACGTATTCGCGCTGCTCAAGCTCAGCGGGTATTATACGCTAAGCCCGCAGCGCGCAACCGCATCAGGTATACGCTGATTCACGCTTCAGTTCCTGCGGTGGAACAAATGCTGCTGGCTTACCCGCCAGTGGCTTTTCCACTGCGGCGCGCTGCCAGCGGTCACCCATCAGCACCGCAAGGTGTGTTAACCCAGGCACCATACGCCTCACTGTCTCTGCCGCGAAAACGACCGGCGTTGTCAGTGCAATGGCATACTTGAGCGGGTTATTTGGCAGGCCTAAATCATCGCCCGCTTTATCGCCCAGCACCATGCGGCTGAAACCTGAGCGCAGCTGTATTTCAAACCACGCAGCGGCTTTTTCAATCGGTGTTTCTGCACGCTCGAGTGGCACATTCATCAGTGCTTGTCCCAAGAGGCGAGAATCTTCGTCGGCAGGCGGCTGCGTTACGCCCGCAAGCCAGGCAGTGCGTGTGCCTTCTTCTTCGGTGATGGGAAGCAGGTTTTCGTTAACGCCCATCAGCCAGCCGATGTAGCGCCACAGATGCATCACCCCCTGCGACTCTTTGTCTGAAATCTGCAGGCCCAGCACGCGCAGGCCACCGAGGTATACGGCGGAGAAAAGCACATTGGTCGCCACGAGGTCTGCCTGGTTGATCGGCAGGCCCCACTCAGCGTGCCGCCACTTGGGCGAACGGTCGAGCATCATGCGCACATGCGCGTGCATCATGCGCACTCTGATCGCTGCCTTATATCCAGCTGCACCGCGTTCGAGGCCACCCGAACGCGTCACATCGAAACTAAATTTCGCCGTTTCGGCGAGGCGGCGCGAAGCCATGTAGTCGAGCTGTCCCGTAAATGCAATCGGCTTGTTGGCTGCGCCGGATCGATAACCGCCCATGAGACTCACGCACGAGAGCACATATTCGCCGAGCATGCCAGAGCGCTGTGTCAGCCGCGCGCCGGTTTCGAGCAGGGTCTTGTTCAGCCACAGCGGTTCTGTTTCGACCTGCTGCATCAGGGCTTTGAGTTCTGCGGGTGCTTCTTTAGATATTCTGCCACCCAATGCTTCGCCGAGCATTTTCATCGCCGGTTGCATGCCGATTTCGTGGAACTTGTGAGCCAGTCGGTCGGCAAGATTGTCGCCCTGCCACAGGTATTGGCCATAACGAGCAATTTCTTCCGCGGTGACCTTACGGCGGATGAACAGCTTTTCGGTCAGCGCAAGAAAGAAGTCTTTATTCTCTGAAGGTTCGCGAAAGCGGCTCGGGTATTTGGTTGTCGGCGTTGCGGCGGCTTGTCCCATAGCAGCGGCTGGACAATCATGAACAAAGCGTCAATATTTTATCCCTGCAATTTATCTGGGGGCTCCGCCCCCTGATAAATTGCAGGGTCAATAACTATGCCATTCGATTCTAAGGAAATATTTTTGTTCGTGGCGCTGGTGCCATTGCTTGTCTTTATTGGCCGAAAGATCCGGGGCAAAACGGCGCCGGCTTCACAACAGGAAGAGAGTAACGGGCAAGGTTATCCATCCGACTTGCAGAAAAAAATCGAAAATGGGTACTATAGCGAAGGGCAGACGGTGCTGCTGGCTGCGTTTGAATCAGATGTTGAAGCAAATATCGTGAGGGGCCTTTTGATCGACAATGGCATTTTTGCCGAGATTCGCGACGAGGTGATTGGAGCGACGAAATTTAGTTACTCGTACGCGGTCGGTGGTGTGAAGCTGTATGTGCACGAGCGCGAACTCGAAGCGGCGCGTACTCTGCTCGCGCGCCACGAGGAGATCACACAGTTTGATGGCAAAGACTGGCAGCCGAAAACCTGCCCGCAATGCGGTTCAGATATGCTGTCATACCAGAAATACCACCCAGTTAGCGCACTGATACTTTTTTTAGGTGCACCGTTTGTGCCGCTGAAGGCCGGGCGCTGGGTGTGCCTCAAATGCAGCCACAAGTGGAAGGAATAAAAAAGCCGGGCGGTTACCCGGCCCGGCTTTTGGAGCAGCTAGCTCAGTGAGTTAGCTGTTACCAGCGGCGATTGTAGTCGCCGCCGCCGCGGTTGCCACCACGGCCGCCGCCACCACCGCCGCCGCCGCTGCGTTCTTCACGCGGGCGCGCTTCGTTTACGACGATTGCACGGTTGTTGATTTCGCGGCCATTCAGGCCGGCAATCGCCTTGATGCCCGCTGATTTGTCTTCCATTTCGACAAACGCAAAGCCTTTTGCTCTGCCAGTGTCGCGGTCCATAATGATCTTTGCTGATCTCACGTTGCCAAATTCTGAAAATGCCTGCATCAGGTCCTGATCGGTAACTGAGTAAGCTAAGTTTCCTACATAAATGTTCATATATCCTCTTTTCTTTCAATCTGCACCGACAGATTACCTTATTAGAGTAACTGGCACTACAGAAAATTAAACCTGATCGTAAATGAGCGGAAAGGTAGTTAAGCTTTATTCAAAGACAACTAAAGATCGTAATCATTCTAAATTCGCGGTTCGACCTGAATACGCCTCATCACTCTCAGGCTGTCCAGCATAATAACGGATTTAAGGCATCGCCTGTCCGGGGCGTAGCTCCAGGCATCCGCGCCTTTAACATTGGTTTTCACGCTGTCTGCATCTGCGGCAATTACCCGCTGTGGAAATCGCCGTCAACCGCAAGGCCCGCTTTAACTACGAAATCGTCGAAGATTTTGAGGCCGGTATTGCGCTCACAGGCACCGAGGTTAAATCACTCCGCCAGAAAAAGGTCAATATTTCAGACGGTTATGTGCTGATTCGCGACGATGCTGTGCAGTTGATTAACTGCCGCATCGAACCCTATGAGCAGGGCAATATTATGAACCACGACCCGCTCAGACCACGCAATCTTTTGCTTAAGCACAAGGAAATCGATCGCCTGCGCGGTAAGATGCATGAGCGCGGCTATGCGCTGCTGCCGCTGAAAATGTATTTCAAAGGCCGCTTCGTGAAAGTGCTGATCGGTCTCGGCAAGGGTAAAAAGACGCACGACAAACGCTCGACAATCCGCGAAAAAGATATCCGCCGCGATATCGAGCGCGAGATGAAAAATTACAAATAGCCGCATTTTCCGAAAGGCAGCTTTCGGAAAATGCGGCGAAGGCTGCGCATGATAAGAAAATTCCTTCGACTTTCCGGGGTGGTCATTCTCGCGGGGTTTGCCGGTCTTGTCATCAATGGCTGGCAAGCTTTCGGCAAGAAAGCAGCAGGTGAGCGGAAACAAAGAATAGCGGCTTCACCCGAATGGCATGGTTCGCATTTTGAAAATCCGCAGCCCCTGAAGAACGACTTTCTCGGCGCACTGGGAGCCATGGCGAGCGGCAGTAAATTCGTCGCACCCGCAGGCACATTGCCGGTCGTCAACACTGCGAAGGCAAGTTACGAGACCGTGCCCGCATCAGGGCTGCGCGTTACCTGGTTCGGGCATTCGTCGACCCTCGTGGAAATCGACGGCTTTCGCATTTTGACCGACCCCGTGTTCAGCGACCGTGTTTCGCCCTTTGGCTTTATCGGCCCAAAGCGCTGGTATGCACCGCCCATTGCGCTCGCCGACCTGCCCGAAATCGATGCAGTCGTCATCTCGCACGACCATTACGATCACCTCGACATGAAGACCATACGCGCAATGCAAAATTGGCGCACGGTATTTGTCGTGCCGCTCGGCATGGGCGCACACCTTGCATACTGGGGCATTCCTGAAAGCCGCATCATTGAACTCGACTGGTGGCAACAGAAAACATTCTCAGAAAAAGGCGGATTCAAAATTGTGCTGACGCCTGCCCGGCACGCGTCTGGCCGTTGGCTCGTGGATAACAACAGCAAACTATGGGCAGGCTTCGCGCTCGTCGGCAACAAACACCGCGTCTATTATTCGGGCGATACCGGTCTTTTCCCGGCGATGAAACAGATTGGTGAAAAACTCGGGCCATTCGATCTCACGATGATCGAAGTCGGCCAATATAACCGCAGCTGGCCCGACTGGCATATCGGCCCGGAACAGGCAGTGAAGGCGCACCGTTGGGTGCGCGGGCGCGTGATGCTGCCGGTGCATTGGGGTCTCTTCGTGCTCGCCGCGCACAGCTGGACTGAACCTGTCGAGCGAGTCAGTAAAGAGGCAGAGCGCATGAAAGTTAAAATCGCAACACCGCTGCCCGGCCAAAGTTTTGAGCCAATGAAGCCACCGCAGGAAAAATGGTGGCCGCATGTTTCATGGCAGACCGCGCGGGAGCACCCGATTCAATCCACGCAAGTGGAGGAGAACTAAATGCGGAAGACCAAAAAAGCAACAGAGCGCAGGGCTAAGCCAGCAAAGGGCTTAAATGCCGTCATCTTTGGTGCCACCGGCATGGTCGGTCAAAGCGTGTTGCGCGAATGCCTGCTCGATGGGGGGATTTCCGCTGTTACTGCCGTCAGTCGCAGTCCCATGCATCTTACGCACCCCAAATTACGCAACCTTGTCCATGCAGATTTTCTCGATTTTTCAGCTTTGGCAAAACAGTTTAAAGGAACTGATGTCTGTTTCTATTGCCTCGGCATCGCTTCTGCCGGTTTATCTGAAGAGGAATATAAGAAGATTACATGTGACTATGCGCGTGCCGCGGCAAAAACTCTGCTCAAAATAAATCCTAAGCTCACATTCATCTTTATCTCCGGCGCCGGCGCAGATAGCAGCGAACAAGGCCGCATTATGTGGGCACGCATCAAAGGCAAAACGGAGAATGCTCTGTTTGCGATGAATATCAAATCTGTTTATGCAATCCGCCCCGCATTTATTCAACCGTTGCACGGCATCACTTCGCGCACCCGCCTTTACCGGGTTTTATACCGCGTTTTCTGGCCATTTATGCCTTTCATTAAATTCCTGGCACCCAATTCCGTGACCACCACGGAAGATCTGGGCAAGGTGATGTTACACCTGGCCCGTGAAGGAGCCCCGCAAAAGTTGCTCGAGAGCCGAGATATAGTCGCGCTGGCAAAAAGACTTAAACCCTGAATTTTTTTCTGCCGACTGAGAAAAAACCGCATTTTTCTGGTATTTAATATGTAGATGATACACATTGATCGCAGTGATACGCGCCTGACTTCTGTGACGATCAGAACGAGCTCTCGCCAAGCATTAAGCAACGTCCGGGCGAGACTGGCGCAGAGCAATATCGAATTCTCAGAGCAGCGCCTGATGCGCGAATGCCTGCGCATCGCGCTGAAGCTGTGGCGGGGTCGCAGGCGCATTGCGGGCCGGAATAAGAAATATAACAAGCGCATAGGGCCTTATGAAATCGTACCTTTCTTCACGACAGAGGCACTGCGCAGCGCTGCGTGGGCGCGATGCCATCATTCGGGGATTGCCCTTTCGCGGCTAATGGATTTTGCGATTGCGAATTATCTGCCGCGCGTGCTGGAGTATTGGCTTCGCTTTGACTACCATGGGCGCGATAAGCGAGATGCCGCGATCTGGAGGGCAAAATATGCCTTGCGCCTTCATAGGGAAGACTTTGTTATTAGCTATAATGCCGTAACGGAGAAGAATGACGGAATTACGCTGAATTTCACCGAACAAACTCAGATTCTTCCGTGGCCGCCACCGGAATGCAACGCAATCTGATACCCAACTCCCAAATTCCCGAAAAGAGCAGAACCAACTACCCGGCTTACGCGCTCATCAATAATTAAAGGTAAAATACTCGTCGCAATTTGCGCACGGCAGGTGTGCCGGGTATTTACCCTGATAATTCAGGACAAAATCGGCCTTCTGCGCGGCCCAAATATCCGGCAGGGAGTCGTTGGAAAGATTGCCGCGGGTAATAGGCTTTTTGGGGTCAACAGTCTGCTTGCAGAAGGCGACGTCTCCGTTGGCACGTATGAACAGGTCACGGCGCAGGTGCCAGCAGGAATACCGCTCAAGCGGGGTCATGTCTGAGACGCGGCGTTCTGGCAAAAGACCGGCATAGCGATTATATTTTTGCAGCAGAAAAGAGACTCCCAACTCCTCTGCAAGGGCGTATAAGGAATCGATTTCAGCTTCGTTTTCTTCGACCTTTAAGGCCTGTAAGTATATCACTTCTGCAGCGTTTTTGCCGGCGGCGTTCAAATCTGCCACGAGGCTTTGCATGCCTCTTTTCACCACTGCCAGAGATGCCTTAGGTGACCCGGAAAGCTCTTCGTAGCGTTCGAGAGAATTCAACATGACAATGATGCGCAGCTTATCCGCCGAAACATGACCCGCAAGTGGTCTTAACTTTTCCAGATGAATCCCATTTGTTTCGACGAAAACATGGCGAATGCTTTGCTCTTCCAGAAGCGCCCGCAGGAATTCAACGGCCTCGGGATGCTCTAGCGGTTCGCCTAGACCAGAGGCACAAACCGCCGTATCGCCGTATCCAGTAGCAATATAATCCCGAATCTTTTGAAAATGCGGGCGACTTAACTTTGCCGCAGGTTGTTCAATCACGGATAACGGAGAGAAATAGCTTTTTGCTTCGGCATTCGCTGAAAATTCTATTTCAATGTAAGAAGGAAACGTATGCAGCAGTTCCGGAGAAGCCTGCAGCAAAGACTGCAACTGGGAATAAGGATTTTCCAGCGACTGACCAGCGGACTTTTCTTTTAGCTTATTCAGAAACGCCGCAGTTTTTACCAATGACCGCCTTGACGCCAGCGAAAAATCGAGCCTAAGCAGCCGTAAATCCGGCTCTTCGTAATGGACCTCAGCATGGAACTGGTTGATATTCTTTTCGACAAAAGGCCGGATACCAGAAGAAAGATCTCCGTCTTTCGCTTCCATGATATCGAGCGATTCGAGTAAATCTCTGCTGATAAAGCTAAGCGCCATACCGGGCGGCATGTTCTCGGCGTAACTGATATCGGCGCGGTACTCGGAATGTATGCCATAAAGTTTTTCTGTCACCGCCAGGTCGAGCAGCGGAGAGACCGCATTCGCCAGCGCGATATGCGCCTGCAACTTACCTGCAAATATGCCGCGCACTGCGGCAATCTCTGACTGCCAGCTGAGATTTTTGGTCTGAGACAGGCGTTGTTCAAGCGCATTACGTAATTGATCCTTCTCTATACAAAGGAATATTTCTTTATAATTCGTCAACTTGTCACAAAAAGCATCAAGCAATGAACTTGCCTCAACACCGGGCAAGACCTGCGGATGTCCGAGCAAATCTGTCAGTGCCGCGGACTCCGCGGCCGAGATATGTATCAGCAGTACGCTGTCCGTCATTCCTGGTAGTTCTTCATGTAAATGGTCACAGCAACTTTTTTGCGCTGTTCTTTCAGCCAACGGCCATATTCAATCTGTTCATTCTGGCTGTAGAGAATTGCACGCACGTTATCATAGACTTCGTCCAGGCCGATCGCCCGCGCACTCTCAACCCGTATGCAGTAATAACCGCCGTTAGCACCGACAAAAATCTGCGACGTAGTTCCCGGCGGCGTGCCGTTAACGGCGCCCGCGAGAATCGGATCAATCTGCGCTACCTGGTCGAGGCGCTGGTCAACCATGAGTCCGCCGCGACCGCGCGTCGAATGCTGCGAATATTTCGCTGCAGCACTGGCAAAGCCGGCACTCGATGAGGCGCCGATCGCCCGCGCTGCTTTCATATTGTTACTGACCTGTAATTCATTACCAACGACAGGCATATAGATCATGCGGAAATTGTACTTTTTACCGACGCGGCTTTTATTCTGGCGGTACCATTCTTCTACCTGCGAAGGCGTGGGATTTGGTACCGAAACGCGCAACTGCATAACCTGTTGCGTCTTCAGCTGCCGCGAAAGTTCTTCTTTATAATCTTCATATTCGAGGCCCGTATCGCGCTTGATCGATTTTATGAAATCCGCTTCACGCAGAATACCGCGCATATCCATTTCTTTTTTCAGTGAATTTGCGATACGCTCCGGTGAAATTGTGACCGACTCTTCGCGGGCAATGACATCGATAATAGCTCGGCCAATCAGGGTATCGAGGGCTTGCGCCTGCAGGCCGCGCTTTTCACGCTTAAAGCCACGCCGCTTCTGCATGCGATCAATTTCATGCGCAAGGTCCACGCTCGTGATAGGCAGATTGGCCACCACTGCAACGACGTCGTTCAACACCGTCGCCGGCCAGCTTGCCTGCGCAAGCAACAATGGCGCAAATAACAGCGCTTTCAGAACCTTAGTCCCCGGAAACATACAGTTGCGTCCGCGGTTTTAGTCGCGGCGTAAACTGAATTACTCGGCAAAACGGTTCGGGTGCAGCCCCGTCTCGTTTTTCGATTCTGGCCGGCCGAACAGGGGGATTTTATGGACACCAAAAAACTGCAGATTTCATTACTTTTGCCCGTCATGGAATTCATGGAGAAACATGCGTCCTTATTGGCGCCGTTTACCCGCCCGCTCGCGAACCTGCCACTGATTGCAGAGCACATGCCAGTGCTGCTGCGTGCCTACCTCGGCGCAACGGCATTCGAAATCCACGACGTGGATCTGAAGAGGGGCCGCATCGGTATCGGTGGGGTCGAAGAGATTATGGCCGGCGCAAAAATCATAGAGCTGCTGCACACGACGCTGGGTGAAAAACTTGCTGAAGAGGAAAAACAGGCCACGCTCTATGGATTCGGTGAAAAGCTCTGCCGCTGGGAGTTTTCAGAATCCCTCAGGCACAACCGCTGGGTGCCCGAGGTGCTCGTGCCGCTCATTGTCAACAAGACCATTCTCGACGACATCGAGTCAGACCCGCAGCTCGCACGCTTCATGGAAGTGACGATGAACATGGTTTCGAAACTCATCACCGACGAGGGCGGCTGGGGGCATCTTGATTTTCAATTTTCTTCAAAACCCATGCGCGTCACGCTCACGAACTCGCAGGAAGCCCACTGGTTTCGCGGCAGCCAAGAACCCGTCTGCCATTTTTATGCCGGTATTATTGCCGGTTACAAGCCAGGTCTCCGGTGAAAAATTTGTGAAAGAGATCAGCTGTGCAGCTACCGGTGCTGAAAAATGCACGTTTGAAGTTTATCGCCAACGGGGATAGCCATGAGAGCTAAAGCACCGCATGTTTTTGCGGCAGCCCTTTTTGCCGCGTGTGCAATCCTGCTTATGGGCAACTGCAAATCGGCGCAATTGTCTGAGGCCGATATCAATGCATGTCTGCAGCGCACCGACTTTACAGGCATGAACTCCCGCGAGCGCGACTCTATCGCGTGGTTGATTGAATATGACCGCAAGGTGCGCACGACGACGTGCTGCGCCATTGAACCGCGCAGCAGTGTTTTGGCGAAACGAAGTGATATCACATCTTTAAAAAGCGAAACGCTGAGCAGGATTGATATTTTCGAAGCAGGCGGCGACGCAGTTTCCCGCGCGCGGCTGCGGCGTGACGATCGCTGCTACGCCGCGCTGATGGATCTGTACCATGACATCAATTTAGCAGAGCGCAGGCGCTGAGCCCGCGCGCTTATTTAGGCAAATACTGCAACGGATCGGTGTTTTTCTGGTAACCACCCACCCAGACTTCAAAATGCAGGTGTGGCCCGGTGACTTTTCCTGTTTTACCCACGTAACCAATTACATCTGATTGCGTCACCTTCTGTCCCTTGCGGGAAGCTGTGCGCGATTGATGGCAGTAGAGAGTCATCACATTGCCGCCGTGATCGATAACGATGAAATTGCCCCACCACTTATTCGAACTATTTTCGTATACAGTGCCTGCTTTCGCCGCCTTGATCGGTTCGCCCTGGGCTGCGGCGATGTCGATGCCACGGTGAAAATCCCCGGCTTTTTTTGTCACAGGGTCAATGCGCGGACCATACTTTGATGTAAGTCGACCCTGGATCGGCATCGCAAAACCGCTGGGGTTTACCTGCGGCGGCTCGACCGGCGGCTTCGCCGACACCGGGCGCAGGTATGCATTGAACACCCAGCCCTTCTGGCCTGCATATTCGATGTTAGCCCAGTAATCGGTACGTGCATCGATCGTATCTTTTTTTCCGGAATATCCGACAACCATCACCTCGGCGTTATAGGGCACGAGCACAATCATCTCTCCGGAAACAGATGGCTCTGAACGCATGCGCAAACCGTCGGAGATATAGACATATTTCTTTTCTTTCTTGTTTGAAATCACGGGTGTGACTTCTTCGGGTACGTTTTTCAGATTTGCCTGCGGGATATATCCTTCGCTACCTGAGGTCGTGCGCACAAGTGCCCATGCCATCGCACCCGCTTCGATGTCCCTGAAATTAAAAACCATGACCACTTCAACGCGATCGCCTGCATGCACTGTGTCGAGATTCTGCGAATCGGTTGCCGAATGCCATGATTTGAGACGCGTATCCTGCGTGACGATGGCATAAACTTTTCGAAACTCGGGCAAACCAGGCAGGGTATTGTGATCGATAATACGCATTTTCGCGGGTTGGTTTGGCTCAACCGGCAGGTTCAGGTTAAGGCCTGGCTTGATCTTTTCCATGTCGTTGCGAAATTCCGCAAAACGGCGCAGTATCTTTTCGCGCTTTTGCGTACTTTCCGCAATGACCGCCTCGGTCTTCTGTGAAGACGATTTACGGACGTCGTCGACATCGAGCGCCATGAGAGGCGAAAGGGCCAGTAACAGCAGCAGGTTTGAACGGAGGCGGTGCATTCAGCAATCTGCAGGGGAAAGCTACAAAGTCAAGATTTAAGTATCGAGCAAATTCAGGGGGTATTTAGCTGCTAAAACATGGCTGATTCGGTATGTTTTTGCTATACTGACTCTATGGCATCAGTATCCATCACGTCCCCACTGGTTGACGTGCAATCGAGCGCCGACACGCGGCGCATCGCCATCGACAAGGTTGGCATAAAAGGCATACGCTACCCGATACAAATACGCGACAAATCGGGCGACGTGCAAAACACGGTCGCTGATCTGAACATGTATGTCTACCTGCCGCATGACTTTAAGGGCACGCACATGTCGCGGTTCGTAGAAATACTGGAGCGCAAGAAGCATCTCGATGTGCCATCATTCAAGGCGATGCTTCCAGAAATGCTCGAGCGCCTCGAGTCGCATGTCGGCCAGATCGAAATGCGCTTCACGTATTTCGTTAACAAGGCGGCGCCGGTGAGTGGCGTGCAAAGTCTCATGGATTATGACGTCACTTTCATCGGTAAATGCGAAAATGGCGTAACCGATTTACAGATCAAAGTCGTCGTGCCGGTAACAAGCCTTTGCCCCTGCTCTAAAGAGATTTCACAATACGGCGCACACAACCAGCGCAGCCACATCACCATCACCGCGAAGCTCAGCGAATTTGCCGAAGGCGCAAATGTACTGTGGATAGAAGACCTGATCCGCATCGCCGAAGAGAGTGCTTCGTGCGAACTTTTCGGTTTGCTCAAGCGCCCTGACGAAAAATACGTCACTGAAAAAGCCTATGAGAACCCCAAGTTCGTGGAGGATCTCGTGCGTGACGTGGCTCACCGCCTGAACAACGACCAGCGCATCAGCCATTACGTGGCAGAAGCGGAAAACTTTGAATCAATACACAATCACTCAGCCTACGCGTTGATCGAAAAACATAAATAAGACTTCTCATAGCCCGGCCCTTTAGGGCCGGGCTATGAGATAATGAAATGGAACTCGCGCTCATTTCAGGAACAGCCGCGCTCGCTTCGCTCGCGACGTTTTTTACGGGCTTTGGCCTGGCCACCGTACTGACCCCGGTGATGCTTGTCTATTTTCCGCTGCAAACGGCAATTGCGCTCACCGCGGTTGTGCACCTGTTGAACAACCTGTTCAAATATGCGCTGACGCGACACCACATCGACTGGCGTACGGTACTGCGCTTCGGTGCACCCGCGGCCATCGGTGCCCTGCTCGGCGCCGCGCTGCTGCACTTTTTGCCAACAGAAAAAATCTGGCTAAACTATACCCTTGGCTCACGCAGTGCAGCGATCACACCGGTAAAACTGACGATCGGAATATTGATGGTCTTCTTCACCCTGTTTGAGGGCATTCCGCGGCTCAAAGAATTGCGGTTCGGTGAAAACAAAATCTATCTCGGTGGTTTTATCAGCGGCTTCTTCGGGGGCCTTTCGGGCCACCAGGGTGCTCTGCGCAGTGCTTTTCTGATTCGCGCGGGTCTGACAAAAGAAATGTTCATCGCGACAGGTATCGCGATTGCCTGCATTGTGGATCTCACGCGGCTTGCGGTCTATAACCCGGTTTCCGCCGGCCTCGACTGGCGTGCGCATACGACGACAGTTGTGTTCGCAACTGCCGCAGCTTTTGCGGGAGCCGTTGCGGGCAATTTACTGTTAAAGAAAATATCTATCCGCGCGGTCGAGATCTTCGTCGCCGCCGGTGTCTCGCTGCTCGGCCTGAGTTTAGCTTTGGGCTTGTTGTAGGGGTCGTTGACCCCTACAACAAGCTACTTACAGCCGCCCGATTTACCGTCGGGTGAAATGAAACAGGTTTTGTCGGCCGGGCACTTCTGTGTTTCCATCCAGTTGTACTTGGAATAAGACGAACAGAATTCGACGTTATTTTTTTCGCAGCGCATGCGTGCGCTCATCGCATCGAGATCGCCGCAGTCAGTGCCGGCGTTTGCACCGGCGCCACCAGCGGCCCCTTTTTTACAGAAACTCGCACCCAGCGCGAGAGTGGAGATCAGGAGTATGGTTTTGATTTTCATAGTCGAGCAGGCTAACGCAGACAGGGCGCAGCGGCAAGAGTTTTTCACTTGCCCCATATAATTCAGACAGCACAACTGTCTGAATTATATGGGGCAAAGCGCATAAAAAACCCCGGCGAACCGGGGTTAGGTGCTTCGTCTTTTTGAAAAGATTAGAAGCGGAAACCGACAGTTACAGTTGCTGCAATGTCGGTAATGCCTTGTGACGCGTAGGCTGTTTTAACCCCAGTTGTTGTCGAGGTTGTGCTAGTGCCTGAAGTAACTGCGCCCGTTGCGGTACCTGCGTTTGCTGTAGGTACTGACTCTGCACCTGTAGTCGTTGTGTTGATCGTTACATTGTTGGTGCTGTTGCTGCCAGTAATCTTGTAGACAGTATCTTTACCACTATCGTTCGCTGTTGCGACGACCATGCGGCCACCGATGCCGATGTACAGATTATCAGTTACAGAGAACATATAACCGAGTTCTGCATACCCGCCAATGGCGAGATTGAATGACTGTGTTTTTTCGCCAGTACCGGTTGAGATTGTTGATGCGCCACCTGTACCTGAGAATGTTGTCGTTGTTTTGTCATCATAAGGGAGAACAAGCGCCACACCAGCACCCGCGTAAAATGCGCCGGGGCCTGCATTAACTGTCGGGCGAAGACCCAAGCCTACAATCATCGTGTTCTTGGTGTTGTTAATTGTCACGGCGCCGGTTTGTGCTGTAAGGCCTGTTGCGTTGTACTGCGCGGTAGTTGTTGAACCACCGTTAGCAAGAGCAGCTACGGATTGGTTTGTCTGACTCCATTCGCGAGTCTTAATACTGCGATACTGAAAAGAAGCAACAATTCCCAGGTTTTCCAGGATCTGGTAACCGATTGCACCGCCACCGCCGAAACCAGCTGAGCCAGAGAGCTTGTAGTTTACAGAAGAAGCAGCAACATCACCATCTGCTGTGCTGGTGCTTGTTCCATTGCCAAGAGCATAAAGACCAAAACCTTCGATGAACAGCCCCATCCCTTTGCCACTTTTCGCCGCCGCTGGTGCTGCAGTCACTGCTGCTGGCATTGCTGGGGCTTTGGGTGCTGCCACCGCCGGAGCCGCTGCCTTAGCTGGGGCTTTTTTGCCTTTTTGTGCTGCAAGTGAACCGACGAGGGCCAGAGCAGCGAGAACTGAAATCAATTTTCTCATGTTTTCTCCTTTAAATTACGTGTATCCTTACGGATTTTGTCGCTCTTGCAAAAAACGCCGCGCGCCGAGGGCGCGCGCGCCGTAAAATCTTCATTAGAACAACCGGTTTTTTTACCCCTTTTTTTGTGAATAGTCAATAGGATATATGCACCATGGGCTTACCCTTTTTGTTCACCCAAATCCGCTGCCGGACATTTTGGTTTACGCAGCGCCGCCGGGCGATAGGCGAACAAAATGGGCAACAGTGGCCTGCTCTCCACACGCGAATGGCTGAACCGCCAGGCATTTGTTATGCTTGCCGGGGCCTGCGCACTCATTATTGTGATACATCCGGCTTTTCACTTCGTGCTGAAGTTGTTACCGGAAATCACCGAAGACTCATTGCTTTCGCGCATTGTCGTCGCGGTGCTCGCCGCGTTTTCTCTGGGGCTGGCGTATGTTTTCAAGCCATTGCGCAGCTATTCGGAGTTCTTCTCTTTTATCGTGGTCACAGGCCTCTTGATTTCTGTCGCGCAGCTGATTGTCGACAGTAAAAACCATTACATCTATATCGCGGCCGGTTTGCTGGCGATATTTGGCAGCACTTTGCCCTACACGCGCGTCTCGACAACGGTAGCATCTTACAGCATCGCCTTCGCCTTCCAGATAATTTATAACTGGTGGCGGCGGCCGATGAGCGTGCCCGATTTTGTCGCTATTGCCATCTGCCTGAATGCCTTTGTCATTTCGGGAGTGATGTCGTTTCTGCGCATCCAGAGCCTGCGGCGGTTGCAGATCTCACAGCAGCGCGACTATGAAAGAGAGCTGGCGCAACAGCGCATACGAATTGCGCGCGATGTGCACGATTCTGTCGGTTCCGATCTGACGAACCTGATTCTACACACCAGCGGTGCAAAATCCGGTGAAGTTTTATACGCGCATCAGTTAGCGAAGCGCGTTTTTGAAAAGATGAAGGACGTAGTATCGTTTCTACAGGGCGATGCAGGCAACGAAGAGAATATCGGCACATTCGTCTCCGAATATGTCGAACGCCTGAATTTTACGGGCAAATTTGTCACCACTCTGCAATCGACCGGCTACAATTCACCCACAGATGTCAAAATGAATGTGCATTTTCGGCGGATTTTCACCGAATGGATGAGCAATACGCTGCGGCATTCAAAACCGACAGAGATCCATATCCAGCTCCTATCGCGGCACGATTTGCACTATCTGCTGATCTGCGATAATGGCAATGGATTCCGCTGGAATGGCAAATCCGTGTATTCGGGGTTGGGCAATATTGCCGATCGCGTACACTACATGAGAGGCAGGGCATTCTCGCGAAAATGGAAATCGGCCAAAGAAAGCGGAACTTTATTTTTCCTTAAAGCAAGGGAAAACAGCACGGCGGCATAAGAGGAAAAATATAACACATGACAACAGAAGAGAGAAAAATCCGCATTGCAATTATCGAAGATGAGCCGGAAATTGCAGAACGCATCGAACGAACACTTGCGCGCGACAGTTCTTTCCAGTATCTGAAAACTTACACTACCGCCGAATCGGCTATCGCGCAGATGGCGGCCGATAAGCCAGACATGCTGATTCTCGATCTCGGCCTGCCGGGTATGCGCGGCGAAGCAGCCCTGCCAGAACTTTTCGCTTTGTTGCCGCAGCTCAGGGTTATGGCATATACGGTATTCGAAAATGAAGAAACAATTCTGCAGGCGATCGAGAACGGTGTGCATGGCTACATCACCAAAGACACGCCTGAAGATCTTTTTCTTGCAGAACTGAAGGTCATCAGTCTTGGCGGTTCAACCCTCACGCCGCGCGTCGCGCACAAGATTATTAAGAACTTCAGGCCTTTCCATCAGGATGCCAAAAAAATCGATCTGTCGCAGCGGGAGCTCGAGGTGCTGAACCTGGTATCGCTGGGGCTCTTATATGCTGATATTGCAGAAGAGTTGGATATCAGCCTGCATACGGTCAGGCGGCATATAGAGAACATTTACCGCAAACTGAACGTCAATACCCGCTCACAGGCGATTCTTAAGGGCATACAAACGGGAGTTTTGAATTTGTCAGAGTGATTTTATCCCAAGAAGGTTTAATCCAGCTTAATAATTCCTGAGCGCACCGCCTGTGCAACGGCCTGCCCTCGGCTATTAACACCCAGCTTCTTGTAAATCTTCTCAATATGGTGTCGAACCGTGTGCACACTGATATCGAGCTCGTCGGCGATGTCTTCGTATTTGAGACCCAAAGAGATAAAATTCAGCACCTCAATTTCGCGCTTGCTCAGCAGAGAATCCGCGGTTTTCGCGGGTGCCAGTTGCTTCATCAGTTTTTCGGCCACACGCGGCGTCAGCGTAGACCCACCCTGCGCCACAACACGCAATTCGGAGAGCAGACGATCATCCGGTGTATCTTTCAGTATATAGCCCGCCGCACCGGCCAGCATGCAATCGATGATATCCGATTCATTTTCATAGGCTGTATACATGACTATGCGCGCCGCGGGATATTTGGTCTGCATTGCCAGAATTGCACCTGTGCCCTGCACGTCAGGCAGCATCAGGTCGAGAATGATCATCTGCGGCAGTGAAATCGGGTTCGCTGACAAGGCTGATTTCAGGTCAGGGTAACCGCCAATTATGCGCATATCTTCAGCCGCGTCGATGACCGTGTGCAGCCGGCCGGCCATGTGGCCATTATCTTCGATAAATATCAGATCAATCATCGAGCAACCTGCCGCGCAAATAGAAGATCGCACCGTGGTCTGCGTGGCGACGGCGCACAAAGACCCTTGCATTCATGAGTCCGGCACGCAAAGCAATATTTCTGAGCCCCGAACCCGCGCGCGAACCGTTCCACCGAAAGCCGCGTCCATTATCGCTGACTGCCAGTGCAAAATCTTTTGCGCGGCGGCGCAGCGTGATGGTAATTTCTGTCGCCTGAGAGTGCCTGATCATATTCGTCATCCATTCGGTGAAAATTGCCTGTAAATTCAGTGATTGATCGACGCGAATCACGGGCCATAACGGGTCAAGATGCATTGTTAATTTGAATTTTCCGGTGTGCTTTAGACGTTCAACATAAGAGCGGATAAACCCGGCAAAGTTTTCGTTGGCATTTCCCGGTTCGAGCGTATAGACCAGGTTACGCGTTTTGGCCAAAATCTCCTGTGCGAGATCGAGCATCTCTTCGCGCGAGGTTGAGCCCTTAAGTTGCAAGGAAAGTTGAATCAAATCTCCGCCCAAAGAATCGTGTAAATTGCGCGCGAGTCTCACCCTCTGGTCATAGACCCTGCGGTCATACATCCGCGCCTGGTCGAAGCTGATGCGGTGCAGGCTGCGTATACGTATCATCGCCATCCACCATGCGATAGAATAGGCGATCGAATAAATGACAATAATTTCGACGGCGCGATCGCGGTAGATGCTGATGGCATTAAATAAAAGCCCCGATGCAACATACGCGGTCGTCATCACGCGTATGTTCGTGAATACAAACGTACTGCCGAACAATGGCACCAGGCCGATTGTCGAATACCGCCTTTGCCGCTCGCTAAATGAGATATCGATCGCGATGCACAAAAACAGCATCACCAGATTTGCGAACGAAAAATATTCGACATGCTTGCGCAATGTTTTGGAGAACAGTGGAATGAATGCGCTCAATGCGGCTATCGCAATAACGGCAATGCGGTGCGGGTGCCCCGCAAAAATCGTTTCCCCCGCGCGCAGTGTCAGGTAATGGTAAAGGGGGAAAAAAAGCAGCGTCAGAAATGAACTGCCTAGGCTCAGTACAAATGCCTGCCGGTAGAGCCATCGCTTGTTGATGCGCCCTGCATCGGCAGACAACTCATAACCGGGATTAATAATACTCTGTAAAATGCGCCAGTTCAGCTTTCGCACAAGTCCCGCCGATTGCTAAGGATAAAAAGCCATGGCGAGCGACAACCTAAACGGGTCGGGTGTGTTCTGCTTTTGCAGTTGTCGCTCAGCCGGGATCACCGCGCAGGGTTTACCGTGCAAATCTTCATTTTGACCGCCGCGCTATTGCTGTGCTTTTCGCTACTGCTCGCCTGGCTTTTGAGCATGATGAAAGGCATGCCCGATATGCCGCTGTTGCGTTTTATTCGCTCTGAAAAAGCCCTGCTGCAGGCACACATCGACTATGTTCTGATGGCAATCCTCCTTTTTGTTTTCGCACTTTCCGGGCGCGATTTTCCCCCGATTGTCGCATATGCGACCACAGTCGGATCGATAACGAACCCACTGCTATTTCTTGTGATGGCGATAAAACCCGATGTCGCCAAAACGCCCTTGAGCCCATTTGGGGTCTGCAGCGTGCTAAGTTTTATTGCGACGACGACCGGCATGGCAGGCTGTGCGTTAATCTGGGCAGACATCTTATAGTACACAGCATGGGACATTCGTCCCATGCATGACTGCAATCTCCGGCCGTCTTTTTCTCGCCATACCACGCGCATGATATTCAATGCCCGCCTATGAAAATAGTCAAAATAGGCATTGCGGTCCTGGTATTCGCGGGCTTGTGGGTGGGTACATTTATCCTCCACGGTTCCGAAGGCCATGACAAATCTGAGGATTTTCTCCTCGAAAAAGAAGTTCCTAAAGACCACGTCGTGGTCTTTATGAGCCCGGCGAGCATCGACACAGTGAAAGACCTGATTCGATTCAAACTTGATTTTGTTCCGCAGGGTAAATATGCAAATCCACAAACGGGTTACCCAGCAATGGCGTTCACGCTCAACGTACCCGACAACGATCCAAAAAAACAAGAGCAGGTAATCAAAGCCGGCCAGAAACCGAAATCCGTCGAAGTCGATGTTGATGTCGAAGGTGAAATTGCCGCTTATCCGCATGATCACTACACGACGCAAATCTACGCCGTTCTGGCTGATCCGACAGGTGCTAATGTGCCGGTTGTATACCGCTATAAAGACAAACTCTCTGGCATGGACAGCGATCCTGGCATCGACGAAGAAAGCCAGAAACAAGGTTATCTTGTGCTGAATACGAAAATTGCCCGCACTCTTGAAGTCCGCATGTTCTGCTATTTCATCAATGGCATCATTGCTTTCCTCGCCATTGCCGTTGTGGGCGTTACATACCTCGTCGTTATCGGTGGCCGCAAGGTCGAATTCGGCCAGCTGACATGGATTGGCGCCACATTGTTCGTTTTTGTGAGCATGCGCAATTCACAACCGAGCGTACCTACATTTGGTACAACGCTCGATGTGTTGATTTTCTTCTGGGCTGAAGTTTTGACTGCGGTGAGCCTCGTGATGATTGCCATCACGTGGATGAAGCGCAAACCAGCTTGATTTATTATTATTTGCTTGCGGCATAGCCGCAAGCAAATAATACCCTATGGTCGGGTGAGTTCGTAAAGAGCCAGAGCAACGGCCACTGACACATTATAACTTTCGAGTTTTTCACCGATACGCAAACTGCGGCGGTGCGTCGCGCGCTCGAGCGCCAGCCGGCTGATTCCCTGTTCCGAACCCACAACCAGCAATACCGGGGTCCCCGCACGGCAGAGCTCTGCATCCGCAGGCGACAACAACTCACCCGAACGATCGAGTGCAATCAACGGAACTTCAGGACGCTTGTCGTCGATAAACTGCATCAGCGAAGCAATGCTACCAGTGAAGCATAATGGCATTTCGGGCAAGGTGCCCGCCGAAGCCTTCATTGCGGTAGCACCGGCAGGCGCGCTGTCTTTTTGTGGCAGAAATATTCCGGCAACGCCCAGGCCCACGGCACTGCGAATGATCGCGCCGAGGTTCTGCGGATCCTGCACGCCATCGAGCGCGAGATAGAGACCGCTCTCTGCCGCTACAAAATCCTGTTTGGTAAATGACTTGAGTTCGAGCTCACCCGCACGCTCGAGAATGATGCCCTGGTGGTTCTTGGTGCCGGCAGAGGTATTCAATTCGCCGTAATTCTTACGGATAATCTGCACCTTCGCGCGCTCCGCTTTCCCAAGCAGTCTCTGCATTCTGTCATCATTCGCCTGCCGAGCCACGATCAGCTTATCGCCGGGCAAAAAGCCGGATTTTTCAACAAGGTCAGAGACTGCGTGAAAACCAACGATTACCACACGGCACCCACTGTGCCGCACTGACAACGCAGTTTTTTAGCACAATCCAACAGATTGCGCAGCAATCTGTTGGATTGTGCTTTAGATTTTTTCAAGATGTGACCCGGTTTTTGTATCCAGAATTTTATAACCTGCTTTGAGCAGCTCGTCGCGCAGCGCGTCGGCGCGTTTAAAGTCTTTTGCGGCACGCGCGGCGTTGCGCTCATCGAGTAGCTTTTGCAGATCGGCGCTGACTCCGGTCTGCGGCATCAGATCGATGAGACCGAGCACCGCGTCGAAGTGCCGCAGCGTTTTCTCCATTTCAACCGCATCGGCACTTGCAATATTCTCATTTGCGGCATCGATCAGCGCGTTCGCTGCGCGGATGTATTCGTGCATCACGGCCAGTGCACGCGGAGTGTTCAGGTCATCCGAGAGCTCTGCAGTAAATTTTTCGCGGGCTTCGGCAGAGGTTTTTGCAAAACCGGCATGCGCAACGCCGTTCTTCTGAATGCGACTGAGCCGTTGCAGTACACCGTAAAACTTATCTACACCCATTTCTGCCTGGTGCAGGGCCTCATCTGTGTAGTTCACTTTCTGGCTGTAGTGTGCAGAGAGCAGAAAATAGCGAATCACTTCAGGGCGCTTGCCCTGTGCCAGCAGGTCGCGCAGCGTGTAAAAGTTACCGGCCGATTTTGACATCTTGCGGTTATCGACCAGCAGGTGCTCGCAGTGCACCCAGTGCTTCACAAAACCATCACCATAACCCGATTCGCTCTGTGCGATTTCGTTTTCGTGGTGCGGAAAGATCAGGTCGACACCGCCGGTATGGATGTCGATAGCGCCTTTAAAGATATCGTGGATCATCGCCGAACATTCGAGGTGCCAACCCGGGCGGCCGTCGCCATGTTCCGAATGCCAGTGCACCCCGTCTTTCGATTCTGCTTTCCACAGTACAAAGTCGCGCACGTCGTCTTTGTCATACTCGTCGGTATTATAGCGCGTACCGGTTTTGTTCTTTTCGAGGTCGACGCGCGACAGCTTGCCATAATCTTTTTTTTCGCTAATGCGGTAATAGACTGAGCCGTCCTGCTCGTACGCCACGCCCTTCGCGATCAGGCGATCGACAAGGTCGAGCATCGCGGGAATAAAATCAGTTGCGCGCGGGTGAAAATCAAACTTGCTGACATTGAGAGTTTTGAGGTCGGCAAAAAAGGCTTCAGTGTAGGGCGCCGTATAGGCACCGAGAGCCGCCTTGAGATCGGCATACTTGCCGGGTTCTTTTTTAGTCAGCTCAATCGCGCCCTTGATTGTCTTATCATCGACGTCCGTCAGGTTCATTGCATGCTGCACCTGATAACCGGCAAGGCGCAGCGAACGATTCAGCACGTCGGCAAACAGGTAGCTGCGAAAGTTGCCGATGTGTGCGTAATTGTAAACAGTCGGGCCGCAAGAGTAGATGCGCACCGGAGAGCCCTCGACGGGCTCTTTGGTGCGGGTCAGGGTATTTTGGAGTTTAACAACAATCATTTTCCGGTTTCTTGCCTCGCCGCTGCGCCATCCATGGCGCGGCGAGGCCCGACACCTCGTGTGTCGGGCTGACTGGATTTGAACCAGCGACCCCACGCCCCCCAGGCGTGTGCGCTACCACTGCGCCACAGCCCGCGATAGAACCAGAGACCACTGCCTCTGGCTGAAAATTGCAAACGGCAATTTTGACACAGCGTCAAGAAAATAGCGGCTAAAAGGCTGCAGACGCTCCGCGTCTGCAGCCTTTTAGCCGGATTCATTGTCAGATTGACTAAAACTGCAATTGCGACGCATGCTCATTCGAGACTGGCTGTCGGCTAATATTACCAACGATGCACGCGCACTGGAGTGGTTCGACGAGGCCGAAGCCGAACCGCGTATACGCAAGGCCTATCAGGAAATCCTCAGTGGATATAAGATTGATCCTTCTACCTTACTGAAAACGACGCGCGAAATCGGGAAAGACGAGAAGTTCACCGGAACCGTGACCGTGCGCGATATTAATTATTTTTCGATGTGCGCGCACCATTTCCTGCCGTTCTTCGGAAAGGTTGACATCCAGTATGAGCCAGGCGGCATTATCATCGGTCTAGGCAAATTTCCGCGGCTGGTGCAGGCCTACTCGCGCCGTTTCCAGATCCAGGAAGACATGGTGAAACAGATCGCAGAAGAGATTATGACCTCGGGTAAAGCCAAAGGTGTGCGCGTGAAATCTACCGGTCGCCACATGTGCATGTGCAGCCGCGGGCCATCTGACCACACGGCCCAGACCGACACCGAATTTGCCATGGGGACGCTGCTCTGAACGCGAAACATGGTTGGTGATCAATTATTCAAACCATGAACGTCGTTTACCTTACGGATATCCACGATAACTTTGCCGGTGTCAGCACCGTACTCAATAATACGACGGCCGATCTTTATGTGCTTTCGGGCGATCTCACATACCATGCTTTTGGTACCGACGATCAGGCTCTGTTCCGCTTCATCGAATTGCAGGAAAAAATCCGCATGCTCGCCGGCCGAAATCCTGATGCGGGCGCGACGCTGCACCTCGCAGAACAGGCACAAGGCGGATTAGCCACCGAATCTCTGAGTGCTGACGAAGGTGCAGAATACCTGCGCCTTGCCGCACAGGCCAAACAAGAACTGCTGCGCAAGTACCAGACTCTCAAAAAGGCAATAGCTCCCACCGGGAAAAAAGTGATCATGATCCCCGGCAATTATGATCTGCCGCTCTCGGGAACCGCCGTGGCCGACTACAGCATCCATGAAAATACTCTCACACTCGAAGGCATCAAGTTCGCAGGTTATGGCAGCGCGCCGGTCTTCACGCCGGGTATTCCCGAAGAGCTGGCAGCCCCCTTCGAAGAAAGCGGCAGTGGTACAAAACTGGCAAGCCGTCCACGAGACTTCATGCTGCGCGAGCAAGCCGATGTCTTCGTCATGCACAACCCGGCCTACGGTACACTCGACAAGCTGCCGCGCTTCGGTCATTGTGGTTCACACGGACTGCGCGAGGCCGTCGATGAAATCGAGCCCCGGTTGGTGCTTTCAGGGCATGTGCACGAACACTTTGGTCTGCTGAAACTGGGCCATTCGTATTTTCTGAACCCTTCGAACTTTGGCGGTGTCGAAACGATTGAAGGGCACCAGGCCGGCGGTTATTTTGCGCGGTTTACCTTGCAGGTCGATATAGACGGACAAAAATTTCTGCGCGAGGTCGTATGGTCGCGCCTCGTTGAAGGCCGGGTGCGCGAGATCTGCACCGTGAAAATCGACAAGAAACAGCGAGCGACAGAAACCGTGACTGATCCGGCTGAATATGCCACGATGGGTAAATTTCTGCTCTGAATATGCGTAATCCATTCCCGGAAAACGAGACGTTTAAAAAGTTTCTGGGTTTAAAAGATTATTTCCGCAACTTCACCACGAAAGAAACAATGCAGCGCACGCGCGAACTGGCGCGTGCAGCAAGGCTCATTCAATCGACCGGCGAAAAAATATCTTTCGACCTCCTGGGATCCGTAAATTTCGGCATGGCTGTAGAGAGCTCAGATGTCGATATCGTGATGTATATCGACTGCGGTCACGACGAAGAAGCGCGCTACGACAACACGCCAATGCTACGCATCTACGAATCGCTTTTTTTTGCCACGATCCTCAAAGAGATCAGCCATAATCCGTTCAAACTACAGATTGTAGATTTTATCAACCTGCGCCGCCTCGACCGCGCGATCATGAACCCGGCTTCGACGACGATATTCTCGCGCGTTTTGTGTTCTACCGCACGATTTGCCGTGGCGTGAACAAGCTGCCGATCCGCAAATATGAACAGGCCATTTCAGGCAACAAAGAACTGTTTAAGCGTATCGAAAATCACCTGACCGAGGCGCTGATCGAATTCACGCGTTCGTCGAGCCACCGCATGTCGTTCAACAAATACGTTTCCCGGCTCAAAGAGCAGGACATCAAAATTCCGCCGTCGATGCTCGAAAAAATCACCGAGTACCTCGACACCATCAACAAATAGGCTTGCCTTGACCGACGGATTTGCTCACCTGCTGCAATCCATCCGCGACTGCCGCGTGTGCGCATCGCACCTGCCCTACGCGCCGAACCCTATCGTGCGCCTGCACGCCGATGCGCGCATTCTGCTGATCGGCCAGGCGCCCGGCACCAAAGTGCATGCCACCGGCATACCCTGGAACGACCAGAGCGGTGACAAACTGCGCGCGTGGCTCGGTGTCGACCGCGATACCTTCTACAATGAGAAACTGTTTGCAATCATGCCGATGGGCTTCTGCTACCCGGGTAAAGGCTCTTCGAGCGATCTGGCCGTAGCGCACGGAGGCGCCAGGGCAAATCGTCGCCACGGATGGCGCTCTGGCGATTTGCCACCCCGCCACGAATGCGCGCCGCTGTGGCACCTGCGTGTGCGCTCGATGCTGCCAAATCTCAGGCTGACGCTGCTGATCGGTTCTTACGCCGTGCGCCACTACCTGCCCCATTCGGCAAAACTACAGGTGCGTGATGTGCTTCTCAAGGCGGATTTCAAACGTGCAGTGTATTTGCCGCTGGTACATCCTTCTCCCCGCAATAAACTCTGGCTAAAGCAGAACCCGTGGTTTGAGGCCGATGTCGTGCCGCAGCTGAAAAGGCGTATTTCTGATTACTTGCCCGCGAATTAATTCGTGGGCAAGTAATCAGATGATTTCCGGTGCCAGCATCTGCTCGAACGTCTGCGGCCGGCGAATCGTCTGTATTTTCCCGTCGGGGGCTACAAGAAGTTCAGGTATCAGCGGTCGCGAATTAAAATTCGAACTCATGCACGAACCATACGCGCCCGCATAACCAATCGCCAGCCAGTCGGTTTCCGCCAGTTCGGGCAACTTGCGCGCGCTGGCGAATGTATCCGTCGATTCGCAAACGGGGCCAACCACGTCATAATTCCCTTCGCCTGCGCGGCGGTTAACCGGGAGAATCGGGTGGTAGGCTTCATAAAGCATCGGGCGAATCAGGTCATTCATCGCCGCGTCGATGATGGCAATCACTTTGCCGGTACGGTTCTTCAGGTGCCGAACACGCGTTGCGAGAATACCCAGCGGCGCCGAAACAAAACGCCCAGGCTCAAAATGTATTTCGATAGTGTCACCGAAGATTTTCTTCACCTCGGTTGAAAGCGACGCAAAATCGAAATTCACCGCATCGCCCTCGAGCTGCTGGTAGTTTACCCCGAAACCGCCGCCCAGCGAAATGTATTCAAGTCTGGTCTTGAGTGCCATCTGCACCACCGCCATCTTGTCGCCCAGGAACTGTGCAGTCTTGATATAGGGTGCAACGTCAAATATCTGCGAGCCAATATGCGCCTGCAACCCGACGAGATTCAGGAACTCAGAATTTGCGATAATCGCCAGTGCTTCGTGGAAATCTTTTTCGCTGAGTCCGAATTTATTTTCTTCTTTGCCTGTGGTGATATGGCGGTGTGTGTCGACCTCGACATCAGGGTTCGATCTCGGCGTCACGCGCGCAATTAATCCCTTCGATTCTGCGATGCGGTGGATGTCTCTCAGTTCTGACACACTCTCGACGTGCAGGCTGCGTATGCCGAAATCGAGCGCGGCAGTGATTTCAACCTCGGTCTTGCCAACACCCGCAAAGACGATTTTTTCCGGTTTGAAGCCGGCCTTGAGAGCCCGGTACAGCTCGCCGCCCGAGACGACGTCGGCGCCAAAACGGCTGTGCGCGGCGATGCGCGAGAGGATGCTGAGATTCGACTGCGATTTGACGGAGTAATAAAAACTGCAACCCGGCAACCCCTGCTCGAGAAGCGACAGGCGCGCACTGAGGATATTTTCCTGGTAGAGCCAGAACGGACCGCGGTACTGAAAATCCGTTTGCAACCGCTTGGCACATTCAGCCAGCATTTGCGGCATATCGACGCCGTTCCATTGCAATGAGTTATCTTTATATCGGAACATTTATGGGTGCCTCAAAAAAAACAGCATCTGGTCGATGACGCAGATGCTGATATACGGTCACTCGAGATCGGGTCTCAGACCCGATTCTTTGCGAATTATTTACCGTGCTTCGAGAAGTATTCTTTCGAACCTTTTGTATCGGCCTTCATCGAAGCGGCACCAGGTGTCCAGTTTGCGGGGCAAACTTCGCCGGGGTGCGATTCGGCAAACTGATCTGCCTGCACCGTGCGCAGTACTTCGTCGATGTTGCGGCCGACGTTGTTGTTGTTAATCGTTGCCGATTTCAGCACACCCTTACCGTCGATGATAAACACACCACGCAGGCTGATACCTGCTTGCTCGATCAGCACTCCATAGCTGCGCGCGATGTCTTTCGTAATATCGGCCATCAGCGGATACTTGATCTCGCCGATGCCGCCTTTGTCGCGCGAAACTTCTGTCCACGCCAGGTGGCTGAATTTACTGTCAACCGAGCAGCCGATTACCTGCGCGCCGAGTTTTTCAAATTCCGCAGCCTTATCAGAGAAAGCGATAATTTCTGTCGGGCAGACGAAAGTGAAGTCGAGCGGGTAAAAGAACAGTACCACGTACTTGCCTTTATAGTCGCTGAGAGAAATATCTTTAAAATCTTTGCCCACCAGCGCTGTCGCTTTGAATTCGGGGGCTTTTTCACCAATCATTAACATGGAATCTCCTTAAGTTATACAAAATCTTATTTTAAACTACGTTTAAAATAAGATTTTGGTCCATCACTGTCCATTTTTTTTCTCAGCCGCCGGGTTTACCAGGCGTAGTGACCCTGCAGATATTGCGTATCAGATCTTCGCTGCCCGGTTCGGGTTTCCACAGCGCCTTCCCTTTTGCGTCGCGCAGCGTGTGCGTTTTACCGCCAATTTTAATCGTGATGACGTCGAGTGTGCCCTCGTCCGCCGATCGCAGTGCGCGAACCTCGGCTTTATCACCGGTGCGTATTTCGATCTTGCGCGTGTGCAGATACCACTTCGGTGCGAGCACGAGGACAACATTGACTCCGCTGCCAGAAACGAGCGTCATGCGCAAAAGGTAATCCGCCGAGCGACCGCAATAGTCTTCGTCAACCGCCAGCACCGTTCCGATGTAAAGTTCGGTTTTGGGAGCCGCAGCAAGAGGTAATAGAACAAAAAAGAAAACGAGAGACGCGTATTTCTTCATACGCCATGAGCAGGA
>JAXMHE010000007.1:0-154658 GCA_046346945.1 Turneriella sp. | reverse complement strand
GAGGAGCTACGGCACCGCAGCGAGCGCAGCAGGTAAATCTTGTTCTCTGAAGTGCCTTGCCGGCAATAGAGCGCCGAAGCCACGGATGGCGAGGCGCGGACATTTACTTATTTAATGCAATGGCAACTCCATTCCAGTTTGGAGCCGGAGGATTCGCGATAAAAAATTTGCACCGCTCTACGAAGATATCAGCAACCTTATCATTCGGATTTTCCACACTTAGCGAGTGAAATTGTTCCACAGCTGTTTGAAAATCGCGATTATAATAGATTTTTAGACTATTAACCCAGCGCTGCAACCAATCCACCGTATACTTCTGGGGTGTGCCTTCCTTAGCTGGAAAGACCTCGTATAGGGTGGCTGGCGTAGTTTTGCCTTTGACTGCTATTCTATCTATAAATCGCCTTAGCCAAGGCCTCTCGGACGTCCCAAGGCGCATGTCTGCGAGAGTTTCTTTCGTCACTAAAATATCAAGACCATACTGCTTGGTTAAGGACTCAACCCTTGAGGCCAAGTTGACTGCATCCGATATAACCGTCCCGTCCATGCGTTGTGGCTCACCTATCGTCCCAAGCATAAGATGACCAGTATGTATGCCAATGCCAACTTTGAGAGGCGCCACAAGGCGCCCCTCCAAGACCCTATTAAGACGAGAATTGCGTGACTGTAGCCTCAACGCCGCTGCTATGGCATCTTCGCGGTTCTCAAAAAGTGCCATTATGCCATCACCCATGTATTTGTCGATAAAGCCCCCATTGTTTCGTATTACAGGACCAGAGCCTTGTAGATAATTGTTTATGAAATCGAACGTTTCTTTTGGCGTAAGCTTTTCGGAGATAGTTGTAAAAGATCGGATATCGGCAAAAAGAATTGTCATTTCGCGTTCTGTATAATCACCAAGAATGACTTCAGGAATAGATTTTTTTCCAAGTATTTCAAGAAAGGTCGTGGGCACAAAGCGCGCAAACGCTTCATTCAATATTCGTTGCTGTTCTATCGTTGTAGCCTGTGCAAGTTCCTTTTCCCTCTGGATGAGGCGAATTCGGTCTGCCAGACCAAAAGACAAAAGTATCGATTCTAGGGCTATGCCAAGATGCTGCGAATACTGGGTAAGAAAGTTTTGTCCGCCGATGATGCCAAATCGGTTTAATGTAAAAAGAACAGTGGCAATGATTAGTATTATATAGCCAATGATGAAGAATATTGCTGGCCGATAGCCTTCAATTGCTCTTTGAATTGCAACATAGAGAATAAGCATCGGGCCTAATATGCCCAAAAAGAATTGAGTTCGTACAGCCACGCGATAACCAGCAAAAACTGACACGAAAATAACGACAGAAGCATAGATCGCTACCACCGCCAAACAGTAGAATTTGATACGCTGCGCTCGTGTAATCCCTAGATATTGTTTCTGAAAAATGACGACAAGTATCCACGGCAAATTTCCGAAAAAGGTAATGCCAAGATTTGCCAAGTATTGCATGCCTGGAAATAACTGATATAGCAGTCCATCTATCGCCATAATAGTGGGAATTGCAGAAAAAAGATATAAAGCGTACAAGTAGCCACTTAATGACTTAAATGCCGAAGCCATTATGATGTTATACAATGACATAACGACCAGAAGCCCGTAGAAGAAGCCGAGAAAACCGTTGACCATTGCCTCAGATTCGTCGAAATCTTTCTTTGCCCAAAATTTCAATGGAATCATCATTGTGCTTTCGGAATTCAGTTTAAGTACAAAGCGCAGTGTCGTTGTGCCCGAGGCATCATAACGGACTTTCTTATTGTCAATTTCTGTGGATAGATTCGTTTGCTGAGGGAGTTCAATCGGAAACAGAAAATTCCGATGATTAATAGGCCGCGAATTAAAGGCTCTTAAATCGCCAGTCTTCCAAGAGTGCAATATCTTACCCGTTTTCAAATCCTGAATTGCAAAATCTACATAATCAAGAATCGGATGAGACAGTTCTAAAAGATATTGTATGGGTGCCCTGACATCATGACCACGATTTACGGCCGGAAAAGTCAAATCCACGAAAGCGTAGATAGTAGATTGGGTCGAACCAAAATTCGGCACGCTTTTTCCCTGCGTCTTAAAATCAGCTTTGTGCTTCCCGATCAAGACATCAGCTAATGTTGCATTGCCTGCTTTGTCTTCGTAAATCTCCATGCGTGAGCCAAGAAGTGTGCCTGATTGCAAATCCTCAATCTTGAAGGCAGAGGCAGTAAGGCCACTCACAATGAAAAAATATGTTAATATAGATATTACTTTTTTCATTTGGCTAAACATCTACTCACCTTTGGAAATTGCCAGCCATGGAAGGCTGGCAGTACAAGGCCGGCAAGGCATTTCAGAGAACGCGGAATTTACCTGACGTTTGGTGACGCTTGTGTCATTAATTCAAATTGTAAAGCCTATTTGCGTCACCAAATGTGCCCGAAGCGCCTGCCTGAGGAGCACAAAACAAGCGTCCCGCTTGTGCGACGAAGGCATCTTTGGCGCGTAGGGCCGAGCACGCGAGGAGCCACGGCACCGCAGCGAGCGCAGCAGGTAAATTTTGTTGTGCGATGGCAAAAATGTTCAGCGGCACTCTCCTTCAGTGTTAGGGGCAAAGAGACCACTTTCTGAGTAGAGAACCCAACCACCTCTACCATTGTAGTCTTCATAGACAAGATTTGAGCCACAAACACCGGTGGGAATATTTTTCAAATTCTTGATTATTAGTTTCTTCGTTGCGTTGCCTACTAAATCCTTGTTCCGAAGTTCATAAACTTGGTCCCATAATTCGTCAGCTTTTTTTCGCAATTCATTTTTATTGAGCTTATCCCTGGTTTGTTCAGTAAGAATGGAGCTTTTCGTGCCAGAGCATAACTGGCCTTCTATGTCGACAAGCTTACCATCACGGTACGTGAACTTCGGATCAAATTGCTTTAATGCTATCCATGTTCTGTTAACGGTAATTGAGTAATTGCAGTACTTCACGGCATACCTATCATGCTCCACAGCGTCGATTAACCTGCCATCTGATGTGAGAAGCCAAAATGCGTACTTATCTAAGCCAGAATTTGAAACGCCAAGAATAAAATCGCCTTTCGGTGAGATTATTTAATACGGAAAAAGCATATTTAGCCGCCAAAATTTGCCCGCAGTGCCTGCCCGAGCCCGCCAATGCAGGCCCATTGGCCGGCGGGCGCAGGGCATCTTTGGCACGTAGGGCCGAGCACCCGAGGAGCCACGGCACCGCAGGGAGCGCAGCTCGTAAATCTTGTTGTGTGAAGTTGTCGCGCTGGCCCGATTGGCATGGAGGCCAATCGGGCCTTTACATAGACTGATGCAGAAAGCCTGTGTAAATTGCTTTACCAGACGTACGGATAGCAATCGTACAAACGATATGATTTTGAAACGCACAATTGGTCTCTTATTTACTCTCCAGATTACTATTGCCCTTAATGCGCAGAATCGCCATTTTGTTGGCCTGATGGATAGCGATGTTTGCGCCTGCCATATTTCTGTATCTGTTTGGCATCTAAGAATGGCCGGCCAGCGCCTAAAGCTCAAGTACGTGAATCCTGACGCCAATCACGCGAATAAATGCCGCAAAATTACTGTCCGGAATGAGTTGCAAGAGGCCGGTAAACAAGAGCTCGTTTTTGAGGGCACTGTGAGTTCAGATGGAAAAACGGTAAGTTTTGATTCAATTCAGGAGCGATTTACCCCGCACGCATGCCCTTCGGAATCTAGAATTATTGCGACCCACAAGGGTCCCTTTCAGGCCAGGTTAGCGACGGATACTTGCACAACCGAGCAAGGCCAGAAAATACCAAGATTGCAAATTCGAGATTTATCGAAATTCAGCAAAGACGATTGGCCTTCCTGGCTTGGACAGGGATATTTTTTAGAGGGTAAGATTTGTGCTGGGAAATTAAAGGAATAGGCACAGGGCACGCGCACGAGGCGCGTGGATTTGAGTAGCGCGACAATTTCACACAACGTATATTCCCTGCATTGCGTTTATTGTGGCTGGGCAAGCGGTTTTTGTGGGGATTTGGGTGGTGGTATGTTAAGACGCAATAAAATGGCGGAATTTGTTTGGGTGGAGGTGAAAGATGGTAAAATGTTTGTTGTTCTACTTTTGTTCTGGTGTATGGCGTAAATGGGTGGTGTGGATAGGTTGCGGGAGGAGTTTTTTGGGGATTTGAAATTTGTTTCGAATGTTTTTTTGGAGCGGTTTTTGGCGCGGCATGGGATTGCGGTTGATTCGGCGGAGTTTTTGGAGCTGGAGAAATTTTACAGTCGACCCGATTGTTATCGGTCTATTTTTAAGAGGGTGCGGCGCGGAGAGGTTGTTTTGGCTGCGGAGAAGCCTGGTTTGAATGAGCCGGCTGTAGAGGGGAAGTCGGCGGCGCAGCCGGTGGGTATTGTAGAGAAGCGGAATTTTGAGGGCGATAGTGGGGTACTTTGGGAATCCGCGCAGCTGCAGAAGGCTTTGCGGATTAAGGATTATTCGCAAGCGACCATTTCGAGTTATGTGGGTCTGTTGGACAAATTTGCGCAATGGTTAGGCCAGTTTGGTGAGAAGTTGCGGGGGGTGGGTGACAGTCGGATCTTTGAATATGCGGATCAATTGGTTGCAGACAAGCAGGTTTCTTCCATTTATTTGAGGGTATTTAAGGCGGCGCTGCATGCCTATTTTTCTGAAGTCGTGGGGATGCCGAGATTACTGCCGATGCTGGCGGGCATACGCAAGCGGCATGCTTTGCCGAAAGTTTTGACGAGAGAAGAAGTGACACGCATGATCAGGCTGACGACAAATCTGAAGCACCGGGCGATGCTGGCGGTGATGTACGGTTCGGGTTGCGCGTGTCGGAAGTGATCAAGCGCGGATAGAGGATATTAATTTTGATAATTTGACATTGCGCATCAGGATGGCGAAGGGAAAGAAAGACCGGTATTCTATTTTTTCCGAGTCCATAATTCCGGCGTTACAGGAGCTGTCAGAGGGACGCGGCGGCAGCGAAGCGTTATTTTTCTCTAACCAGAGGCCGGGCAAAGCGGTGAGTGCGCGCACACTGCAGAATGTTTTTGCGCAAGCACGGCGCCGGGCGCGAATAGACAAGCCGGTATCTTGCCATAGCATGCGGCATAGTTTCGCGACACATTTGTTGGAGGGTGGTACCGACCTGCGGGTTATACAGAAACTTTTGGGGCACAAGAATATCCAGACGACGACGATCTACACGGGCGTCGCGAAGCGGACATTGCAAAATGTGCGCAGCCCATTGTAGGGAAGAATTTATTTTGTTTTAGCGGTGCCTGTCACTGCAGCGAGCACATCCGACACAGACATCATTTTACCCTGGCCGACGTCGCCGCAGACGGCTTCGCCGTTTGCGGAATCGAGAATGTGGTAGCCGTAGCTTTTGCAGGTTTCGAGATTTTTTTGCGTGGCTGGGTGCGCGTACATGCTGGGGTTCATGGCGGGCGTGAGGAAGCGCGGGCCGGTGAAGGCGAGGAGTGTTGCGGTGAGAATGTCATCTGCCCTGCCCTGTGCGGCGCGCGCGATGAGGTCGGCGGATGCGGGGGCGACGAGCATGAGGTCGGCGTTGGTGCGGATGTCGATGTGTGCCATTCCGGAAGCGGTTGCGTCAGTGATGACGGGGTTGTTGCTGAGCGCTTCGAAGAGGACGGGGTTGATCCACGAGGCGGCGGTGCGGGTCAAGACGACATGCACGTCGTGGCCGGCTTTGGTGAGTTCGCGGCAGATGTCGCACGCTTTGTAGATTGCGACCGAGGCGCTGGTGCCGAGGATAATTTTCATGGTGTGTCTCTCGTTAGTTCAAAATTTCCATTCACGGGTATTGGGTTGAAGTGGCGCATGGCGTCGGTGCGTGTGTTGAGGCGGCCGTGGTTGAGGCTGTAGCCTTTGAGTGTGCGCGCGGCGGCGTCTTCGGTGATGTGGCCTTGTGCGTAGAGCCATGCGGCTCTGAAGAAGGCGTGCGAGCGCGCGATGGCTTTTTTGGTGAGGTGCTGTGCGTTCACGTTTTTTTCGCGATCATCGACGGGATCGCGGTAGGTTTTGAGCGCGGCGAACGACAGTAGTTGATTGTCGTTGTCGAGGTCGCGGTACTCGTGGTAGGATTGCGCGGGGTATAGGAGGCTTGAGTGTGTGTGCAGCGCGTCGTGCTTTTTTTTGTTATACCACAATCCGAGGCGTGCAAGGCGCGGGTTTTGGAAAATGCGGTTGAAGAGGATTTCTTTTTTGTAGCCGCGCAGCGCGACGGTGAAGAGCGGGTGTTCGCGCGCGGTTTTTGCGGCGACGTTGCCGAACTGGCGTTCGGTGAGTTCGGGCCATGCGCGGCGGAGCGCGAGGGTATAGAGGGAGAGAACGAGGTCGCGCCATTTTTTGGGTAGCGCCATTTTTTTCATCGCACGGTATTGTTTGAGGTCGCTGTTGATGGATGCCAGGTTATAGAGGTCTAGCACGGTTTCGATCGCACGGTGGCGTGCTTCGGCCCGCAGGCGTTCGCGGTGCTCGTGTGCATAGTAGTTGCCGGAGAAATAGTAGACGAGCGGGTGCATGACGGTGTCGAGCGCGACATGTGTGAGGTAGCCCAGCACGAAGAGGGTCAGGCCATTTTTTTCTTCGTGGGTGAGTGCGCGGCCCGGCGTGAGTTGTTGCTGCAGATCGGCGGATTGCAGGATGTGGAGCATGCCGAACACGTGTTTGAGTGTGTTTTCGCCGTCGGTGCCATGGATGACATCGCCCCAGACGAGGCCGCGGTGTTTAACGCCAAATTCCCACGGCAGTTTGATATCGTAGAAGAAGATGTCGGGGGAGATTGAGCCGAAGTACAGAAGTTCGGGGTGTTTTTCAAAGAGGAAATAGATTTCCTGGCCGACGGCTTTTTTGCGGCTATTGGCAGACGCGGCCATGGTATGTGCCGCCCTTTCGGCGAGAATGCAGTGTGTTATTTCCTTAGGCATTTTTTTGAGCGCGCAATGATGGGGTGCTTCGCACCCCATCATTGCGCGCGTTTCTTTTACTGTTGCGAGATAAATGCTTTGAGTTGGTTTGCCTCGTCTTCGGTTTTGCGCAGGCGCGCGGAGATGATGTCGTCGAGCGAAATCATGCCGACGGCCTTCTGGCCTTCGAGGATCGGCAGGTGGTGGATAGATTTTTCGGTCATGAGGGCAAGCGCCTGGTCGACGCTGGCTGTACTGGGTATGGTTGTCAGGCTTTTCGACATGACCTCCCACACTTCCACTTTGTCGAGTTGGGTATAGCGCTCGGCGATGAGGCGCATGACGTCTTTTTCGGTGATGATGCCGACAAGTTCGCCGCCGGGGGTGAGAATCAACAGGCCGGTTTCATGCAGTGCGAGCATTTTTTTGACTGCCGCAAGCACACTCTCGGACTGTTTGATGACAGGCATCGGATCAGCCTTGGTTTTGACAATATCGAAGACACCCATGGTTGTGTCTAGCCCTGCTTATTCAGGCTGTCAATATATTGATGGTAGCGATCAGTTTCGCCCTTGCGCGACGAAAAGCCCTTGATGCTGACACCGATGGCTAAGTCGTTTTCGGGCGTGGTGGCCTGGTACACGATTTCCGTAAATACTGTGATGGGTTGTTGTAGTTTGAAGATGACGTCGAAGCTAAAGCCTTTCTGGTGCACGAGAAATTTTTTGAGTTCGGGATCGGTGAAGATGAGGCGCATGCCGCCGCGCGAAATATCGCCGACTGCCTGGCGTTTGTTGATGAGCATCGTATTCGAGTCACGCATCTGGTCGACCATTTCGAACGCCAGCATTTTGAGTTCGAGCGCGGTATCCATACCGAGTTTTTTTTCGTGTGAAATGAGCTGAATGAAGCCGAGCGGAACAGATGAGCCGTCGTGTGCCAGGTAGATGATGGGCACGATCATTTCAGAGACAATCTTGCGTTTGCGGTAGTCTTCCATGACGGTGCCGACTTCGGTGTTGAGGTGTTCACGGTAGTCGACAAAGCCCTCGGGATCTTCGGGTATGTAAGACATGATATCCTGTGTATCAGACAGCATGAGGATTTTCATCGTCTTGCGCACCAACTCGGTTTTTTCATCGTCTTTCTCGAAGATTTTTACTTTCACTTCGTCGGCAAAATCTTTCAGGCGCTGCTGGAATTTTTCGAGGTGAATTTTGACCGAGGTGGGAACGTTAAAGAGCGAGGCGTTGATCGTATTGCGGGCGGCACGGATATTGCTGATCACGACCTGGTCAGTGGTCATCTTGTGGCGCGTGGATTTGCGTTCGTTTGTTGCGATTCGCACGCGTGAGACGGCAAATTTATACTGCGTGTTGATAAGCTTATCGGCAACTTCGCCTTCTATTTCGAGTTGCTTGTTGAAGGTGTGGTAAAGAGTCTGCGGGCCTTCGAGCTCGCGCAGCGAATCGAGAACGATCACATTTGGTTCTTTGAAATCGAGGATTTTCACCTCGATTTTTTCAAAGAAGCCTTTGAGAAAATACACTTTGCCCGCGGCATACTGGCGCAGCATGCCCTGTATCTTGGCCGGGTCTTCTATAATCTGGTACTTGCGCTCCGCGCGCTCTTTAAACACTGACATGTCAGGAGAGCGAAGACAGCATGTCCCGTACTCTGTCAAGGCGGGTATTGTAGTCGACGAGCTTCTGCTTTTCGGCCTCTACCAGTTCGGCAGGTGCGCGGTCGGCAAATTGCGGGCTGTCGAGCTTCGCCTGTGCAGCCTGCTTGCCTTTTTCAATCGTAGTGATCTCTTTCTCGAGACGCACTTTTTCGCGCTCGATATCGATCGAAGCTGCCAGGTCGAGATAGACTTCGACGCCTTTGCGCAGAACGGCATGGATCATCTTGGTTGCCGGCTTGTCCATTTTCACTTCGCCGAGCCTTGCGAGGCTCATGAGAAAGGCGGAGTGAGAACGCACGAAATCCGCTTCGGCGCTGTTTTCGAGCGCCACATGGACAGTGATTTTGGCACCTGGCTCGACGGAGAGTTCTGCGCGCACCTGGCGGATCTTCGCCGCAATTTCGAGCATGACAGCAGTGTGGTTGTCGGTTTTTTGCGCGACGGCATGCGCTGTGGGCCACTCAGACACGATCAGCAGTTTGCCGTCATAACCCGGCAGGTAGCTCGCGAGCTCTTCAGTGATGTAGGGCATCGCGGGGTGCAGCAGTTTTAATGCCGCGCCGAAGACGGTGTAGAGGGTGTAGAGCGCACCGGGCTTCATCGTCTCGTCTTTCATCGCGACCTTGCTCATTTCGAGATACTGGTCGCAGAAGGTTTTCCACAGGAAGTCATAAATTGCGAGCGCGTAGTCAGAGAAGTGAAAACCTGCGAGCGCGGTATTGCATTTATCAATCGCACTGTTGAGTTCGCGCAGCACGTATTCGTCGATCGCCGAAAGTTTGGGCGCGGTCTTTGGCAACTCGTAATCCTCGGGCGTGTTCATCATGATGAAGCGCGCGGTGTTCCAGATTTTATTGCAGAACGCCTGGTAGCCCTTGAGGCGCGCTTCGTCATAGATAATGTCTTTGCCGTCGGGCATGATGCTGATTAAGAAGAAGCGGAACGCATCAGTACCATACTCGTCCATCTTTTCGAGCGGGTTGACCACGTTGCCTTTCGATTTGGACATCTTCTGCCGGTTGGCGTCGCGCACGAGTGAGTGGATGATAACTTTGTCGAAGGGGGTTTGACCCATAAAGTGCATGCCCATCATCAGCATGCGCGACACCCAGAAGAAGATGATGTCGAAGCCCGTGACGAGCGTTGAGGTTGGGTAGAAATTCTTCAGCACGTCACTCTGCGGCACCTTGCCTTCGGGCCAGATCGCGTCGATCTTGCTGATCTCCTGCGGCATGAGGGTCGAGAACGGCCACAGCGCCGACGAGAACCAGGTATCGAGCACATCTTTGTCGCGTTTGATATTTTTCGATTTGCAGTGCGAGCATTCGGTTGCATCGCTGATGCTGACGGTGACGCCTTCGCAGTCATTGCAGTACCAGGCAGGTACCTGGTGGCCCCACCACAGCTGGCGGCTGATGCACCAGTCTTCAATCTTCTGCATCCAATCGAAGAACAGGTTTTCCCAGCGCTTGGGATAGAATTGGGTGGCGCCTGAGGTTACGGCGCTCACGGCCTTGTCGGCGAGCGGGCGGATTTTGACGAACCACTGCAGGGACAGGCGCGGTTCGACGACCGCGCCCGAACGGTATGAGTGACCGACGCTGTGCTTGTGCGCGTCGATTTTTTCGATCATTTCTGCGGCTTCGAGATCTTCGACGATTTTTTTGCGGCACGCTTCACGGCTTAACCCTATACGGCCCTGCTAGGCGTTCATGTGTGCCGAGTCGGTCATCACATTGGTCAGCGGCAGCTTGTGGCGCGTGCCGGTCGCGAAGTCGTTGAAGTCATGCGCCGGGGTAATTTTGACAACACCCGTTCCGAATTCCTTATCGACTGAATCGTCAAATACAATTGGGATCAGTTTGTTGATGAACGGTACTTTGGCCTTGGCACCTTTGAGGTGCTTATACCTTTCATCGTCAGGGTGCACCGCGAGCGCTTCGTCGCCGAGAATCGTCTCAGGGCGCGTTGTGGCAACGATCAGGTATTTTTTATCTTCGTGCTCTGCGCCTTCGAGAGGATAGCGCACGTAATAGAGATGACCATTGATCTCTTTATATTCGACCTCAATGTTCGAGAGCGCCGTCTGGTCTTTCGGGCACCAGTTGATCATGCGCTCGCCGCGGTAGATCAGTCCCTCGTTATAGAGCTGCACGAACACACGGCGCACGATGTGCGAGAGTCCCTCGTCCATCGTGAAGCGTTCCATTTCCCAGTTCACGCTTTCACCCAGCTGGCGCTGCTGGTGCGTGATCATGCCGCCCGACTCGGCCTTCCACTGCCAAACGCGCTCTTCGAATTTTTCGCGGCCCATGTCTTCGCGGCGCAGGCCTTCTTTCGCGAGCAGGCGCTCGACAACGTTCTGCGTTGCAATGCCTGCATGATCTGTGCCTGGCACCCACAGCGCGGCCTTGCCCAGCATGCGCTGGTGGCGGGTTAAGATATCCTGCAGGGTGTGGTTGAGAGCATGGCCCAGGTGCAGAGAGCCGGTGACGTTAGGGGGAGGTATGACGATGCTGTAGCAATCTTCCGGTTTGAGTTCTGAATCCTTCTTGCCGGTATTCTTGTGGTAGTCGAAGTAGCCTTCTTTTTCCCACACCGGGTACCATTTTTCCTGCAGCCCCTGCGGATTATAAAGAGAGCCGAGTTCCTTCGTCGCCATGGGGTAAGACGTGATTCTTATTCAGGGTGAAAAGCATTGAGAGCCTACGAACGATTTTTCAGGATTTGCTCATATTGTCTTGACACCCCGCATAGTCGGTAACATAATTAGTTATGGCTTGGCAGGGCGTAATCACAATCGAACCGGGAAAGCGTAACGGAAAGCCCTGTATTCGCGGCATGCGTATTACAGTGGCCGATGTGCTCGGCTGGCTGGCCAGCGGCTTGACGCATGAAGAGATTCTAGCTGATTACCCCGAACTCCGCCGCGAAGATATTCTTGCCTGCCTTGAATATGCTGCCGATACAGAACGGCGTCGGGCTGTTTTGCTAACGCATGCTGCTTCTTGACCAAAACCTTTCGGATAAGATCGTATCTGCATTACAGGTCGAGTTTCCGGGTACGATTCACGTCAAATCCGCAAAACTAGACATGTCTGGTGACCACATAATCTGGCTTTATGCCTTAGAGCATAATTTGGTAATTGTAACGTGCGACGACGATTTTCAGCACCTTTCCGAATTTCGTAGTTTTCCACCAAAAGTAATCCACTTGGTTCGGGGTAATTTATCCCGAACCCAGATGGAAAGCATTCTCCTGGACAATGCGGAGCGAATACGGATATTCATAGGTTCAGCACACGAAGGCTACCTTGCTGTTGCCTGATCGCGGCTAAGCCAATGCACCTTTTAATCCTGATCGCAACAAAACATCTTGTAGCAAGCGCTACAAGAATACTTTACCACATAACGCGTCGATAGATTTCGACCTATGTTTAAAGACAGAGTCGCCGTTATTACGGGTTCACAGCGCGGTATTGGCCGCGCAATTGCAGAGTCACTCGCTGAAAGGCAGTGCAACATTGTTATCTCGGATATCAATGCCGAGGGCGCGCAGAAGACTGCCGATGAGATCGCCGCGAAATATGGCGTGAAAGCAATCGGTGTCGGTTGCAACGTCACGAAAAAAGACGAGCAGACTGCGCTCGCCAACGCTGCGGTTGAAAAACTCGGTCGCCTCGACATCTGGGTCAACAATGCGGGCGCGATTCGCGACGACCTGCTGTTGCGCATGTCAGAAGAAGATTGGGATCTCGTGCAGAACGTGAACCTCAAGGGTGTGTTCTTTGGTATTCAGGCTGCGACCAAGGTGATGATGAAGGCCAAGTATGGCAAGATCGTGAATATCTCTTCGGTTGCGGGTCTCGTCGGCAGCGCCGGCCAGGCAAACTATGGTTCGGCGAAGGCCGGAGTGATTGCGATCACGAAAACTGCAGCGCGCGAATACGCGTCACGCAACATCACGGTGAATGCAGTGTGCCCTGGTTTTATTCTGACCGACATGACCAGCAACCTGCCCGACAAGTGGAAAGAAGAAGTCATCAAACAGACGCCACTGCCGAAGCGCGGCGAGCCTGCCGACATTGCGAAAGCTGTGCGCTTTCTCGCCTCGTCTGATGCGGATTTTATTACAGGTGTGATTCTGCGGGTGGATGGCGGTATGGTCATGGGTTTGTAAGCGAAGCTTACAAACCTTGAGACCGCCCGAAACCGCCGCGCATTTGTGCCGTCAGGCACAAACAAGAAAACGAAAACCGCGAAGCGTTCGCCGTCGGCCAAAGCGCCGCCGGCCCCGCGGCGATGCACGCCGCTTTGGCGTGAGTTGCCCGAAGGGCAACTTAGCGTTTTCGTTTTCTTGGCGGCGCTTGCAGGGTGGTCTAATATTCGTTGGATTTTCTTGCGGCTTTTGCAGGCTGATCTAATATTCTTAGCTATCCAGCCACCGCCCTACGATTCTTAAATTCCTCCACCACTACCCCCTTCTCCGAAAAATACTCTTCACGATAACGCTCCACCAGCGCGCTGGTATCGTGCTGGTTGGGGTGGAAATCCTTCATCAGAAATTGCGGCATCTGCACGAGCACGTTCGTCAGGAAACCACCCGGCTTGAAGAGTGCCCACAGGTCGCTTAGGTTGCGCTGCAGATCGAACAGCTTGCCCTCGCGCGCGATGAGGTATGCCCAGGACGCGACAATGCCCGGCAGCATGCAGGTCACAATGATCGGCACGGCCAGAATGCGCTCGAGGTGTTCGTCTTCACTGACCTGTTGCAAGAGGTCGTACGCAACCTCTTTGTGCTCCAACTCTTCGATACCATGCCATGTCCACAGTTTGAGCATCTCCGCGTGCGTTGTGCCGCGGAACTCTTCGTGTGTCAGCCATTCTTCGGCGAGGTGCGCGGTAAAATGTTCGGCGAGAGTCGTGATTGCGAGCTGTTGCGCGGGCGAGAAACGTTCGCACAGCCACAGGCTGAATTTGATCTGCGCTTCGGGAAAAGCCATGTCGAAGCCGCGCTTTTCGAACCACTCGTTGAGGCTTTCGTGTTCGCGCCCGTGCATCGACTCCTGCCCGATGAAGCCGGTGATCTTTGCTTTGAGTACGGGGTCTTTGACCTGATCGCGAAAATGGCGCACCGATTCGACAAAGAAGCGCTCACCGGGCGGAAAGATTGCCGAGAACACGGCTTTGAGCGCCGTACCGACGACGCTGCCATTGTAGGCAAAATAGCGCGGCACCTCTTCGGGGTGTTTAAACTGCAGGTTGCGCGTCGGAATTCCTACAGTCGCACCGTTCATTTTGACCGCCTCTGCGGCCATAAATTCTTTTGTGTCTTTCATGCTGTTAACCCCAGGTTTTTAGAAACAATTTCGCGCATGATCTCCGACGTGCCGGCATAGATCGTCTGCACGCGGCTGTCGGTGTAGGCACGCGCGATCGGATATTCCATCATGAAACCATAGCCGCCGAAAAACTGCAGGCAGGCGGATGCATGTTTTTGCAGCAGCTCTGAACATTGCAATTTTGCGGCCGACGCTTCGGCAGTCGTTTTTTCTCCTGCGGCGTGCATCATGAGTACACGGTCAAGATAACTGCGCGCCGCTTCTTGTTCAACGTACATGTCGACGAGTTTGAAGCGCGTGTTCTGGAACGCACCAATCGATTTGCCGAACGCGCGCCGCTCGTTGCAGTATTTGACAGTCTGGTCGAGCACACGCTCTGCAGAAACCATGTTCGCCATCGCGACAACGAGCCGCTCTTGCGCGAGCGCCTGCATCAGGTAGCGAAACGCGGCATTCTGCCTGCCGAGCAGGTTTGCCTTGGGTACTTTGACATCGTTGAAGTGCAGTTCAGATGTATCCTGTGAGTGCATGCCGATTTTCTTGAGTTTGCGCCCGCGTTCGAAGCCCGGCATGCCGCGCTCGACGACGAGCAGAGAGATACCGCCCTGCCCTTCGCCCGTGCGCGCGACAACAATGCAGAGATCGCAGAGCTGGCCGTTCGAGATGAATGTCTTGGAACCATTGAGAATAAAATGATCGCCGTGATCGCCCGCGCGCGTCGTCACCGCGGCGAGATCTGAACCTGTGCCCGGTTCAGTCATCGCAATCGCGAGAATCTTTTTGCCCTGGATCACTTCGGGCAACCAGCGCTTCTTTTGCTCGTCTGAAGCGAAATGCAGAATATAGGGTGCCACCACATCGGCGTGCAACGGCAGGCCAAAACCCGATACATCCGCCTTCGCCTGCTCTTCGTTGACGATCACGTTGTAGTAGAAATCAAGGCCGAGGCCACCGTACTCTTCGGGAAAGTTCGGGCATATCATGCCGAGCGAGCCGGCCTTCTCCCACACGTCGCGGGTGACTTCACCCGCAGCCTCCCATTCTTCAATGCGCGGAGTGCACTCTTTGGCAAAAAAGTCGGCCGCCATCTTGCGGAATGCATTGTGTTCGTCGGTGAACGGAATCAGCCGGGGTAAGCGCTTGACCATACCGCAATATAGGCAAAAACGAACCCGACGTCAACTTTTATTGTAGCGATCGCTACAGAAACTTTCCGTTACCGCGCAGCGCTAACGGAAAGTTAAATCAATGAAATCAAACCCTGGCGCGACCATGCAGGCAGCGAGCACGTAGTCGCCTTCGGTGACGACTGCATTGAACCAGGTTCCGGCGGGCATCAGGTGCTGTGGCATTGCGCCTGCACCATGGCCTAACAGGTGGGATTCATATTTTTCAGCGCCGTGGATTGTATCGACCCCATAAGTTCGTACATCGAGCACGGCCCTACCGGGTCCCCCTCCCTGCCAGAGCCAGATTTCATCCCACGAAACTTTATGGATGCGCGACTCAATGCCGGCAGGCAGCAGATAGTAGATCAGGGTTGCGAGGTTACGTTTTCCGAGGGCGGTGTCAAGTTGCACGGGCGAGCGGTACGTTTCACGGTACCAGCCGCCTTCGGGGTGTTCGACAAGTTTGAGCTCGGCGATGAGTTTTCGGATTTCAGCTGACAGCACCATGAATCAAACCGGGATCACAAATTCGCTCTGCGGCTTGCGCGCATTCGGATTTTCCTGAGCCTTATGCCTGTCATTCAGGTGCGACGCATCACCCTGTTTGCCGACGGCGATGGCTGTCACGATGTCGACTGCCGAGGTATCGATTTTCAGCTTTTCAGCAATGACTGCGTGTTGAAAGCCTGCCATGCAGTGCGCGTGGTAGCCCATCTTGCGCGCCTGCAATGCGAGCGACATCCACGCGGCGCCGGCATCGTACCACGAATGCGCATTGGGTTTACCGCTCGCGGCAAAGGTCTTGCGCGCGCAGACGATGATGATGTGGCTTGCATTCTTCGCCCAGTATTGGTTCGCTTCGTTCAAGAAGCTGAGAAATAGATCGCGCGAGGCATCGTCTTTCGCGTGGTAAAACAGCCACGACTGCTCATTGGCACATGAGGGAGCCCAACGCGCGGCTTCGAAGAGGGTTTTGAGTTCTTGCTCGGTGAGCCGATGCGACGGATCAAAGCCGCGCGGTGACCACCGCTCGGTGAATTGGGAGTCTACGGGATAGTCGGGGGTGCGCATTTATGGTTCACATAATAACCAAATTATTGCATTGCGGCGACAGAACTATCTGGCTGTAAACGGGTTCTTTGGTTTGAGTGCGGGAAACTTGTTAAAATCCCGATCGTTCGTATAAATTGTGCGCACACCGGCGGCTTCGAGCTGAGAGGCGATAATGGCATCACTGACGATTTTCTCTTTTAGCGGCATGATTTCCGCGTAGTTGGAGAAGATGCGAAATGACTCAGCCGTCGGAGACAACATTTCTACTTGTCCAAGCTGAATAATCGTTTGGGCAAAGGTGCACGCTCTGGTGAATGACATCGGTTTCGTAAAAATGGCTGGGTTGGTCACGATTCTGATAAACGCATGTAGTGTCTCCCAGCACAACAAACAGGGTTCTTGTGTCGAAAGTATGTGATTGAGAAACTCCTCCGCAGCCGCCTGCCGCTCATCTCCCTTGATCGCCGCATAGATGAAAATATTCGCATCAATCGAATACATGCTCTTCCTGATCGAGAATCTGCTGCAACAGCTTCTCATCGCTGATATCGATTTTAGGCGCCAGGTCAACTGCACCGGGCCAGACAAACCGGTTTTTGCCCGCTAACTCTTTTCCCCTTAGCCCCAGAACAATCAGCTCATCCATCAGCTTTTTTAGAGTCTTGCCTTCTTTACCGGCCATTACCTTCAGCTTGCGATAAACAGGGGCTTCAAGCTCGAGCGTGGTTTTAGTCCGCATACCACAAGGCTATGGTTTTGCCGTCATTACGGCAATTATTTTTATGTGAACACGGCAAAAACCAGGGGTGCCCCACCCCGCGCCCCTCCCCTTGTCAAGGGGAGGGGTTGGAGAGGGGTATTTTTCCTAACGGAAAAATTCTTTTAAGCCGCCGGCCCAGGCTGAGTACAACGCATCGAGTTGCAAATCTGTTTTTCCCAACGCCAACGTGCCACCGCCTGAGGTAATGCTACCCAGCTTCAGCACCGGGAATTCGGTGGATTTTTCTTTTTCAAGCTGAGCGGCATTCGTGTCGGTGACCGCCACGAGATAGCAGTGCGCGGTTTCGCCGAGCAGCTGTGTGTCTGCGAGGCCTTTGCCGAGAGCGGCGACGTCGAGTGTGAGCGACGGCATCTTGCCGCTCGATTCAAACTCGGCGAAAGCAATGCGGCAGGCTGCTCGCATGAGGCCGCCGGCGGAGAGATCGATTGCCGATGAGAGCACACCCGCTTTTGCGAGTCTGACCATTTTTTGCGCGCCGGTAATTTCAGCCGTGAGATCCAATGCCGGCAATGGGCCGCCCAGCGCCTTACCTTCTGCATAGTGGTACTGGCTTGCCTGTTGAGACGGCGCAAATTTTCCGCAAAGATAAAGGTTTAGTTTCGCGGATAAATCCGCAGGGGCCGCAGGCACTGCCAAATTTGCCTTTTCGATGAGGCCCACGACACCGAGAGTCGGCGTCGGCAGCACCGGGCCGTCTTCAGATTCATTGTAGAACGAGACGTTGCCGCTGACAATCGGCACCTTAAATTCGCGGCACGCGTCAGACATGCCGGTCACCGCCTGCGAGAAGAACCAGTAATTCTCGGGAATGTACGGGTTCGCGAAATTGAGACAGTTGGTGAGCCCCAAAGGTTCAGCGCCGGTCGCCGCGACATTGCGCACGGCTTCGGCAACAGTGTGCTGCGCACCTTTATAAGGATCAATCGCGATATAGTAGCCGTTGCCGTCGATCGTTACAGCGAGCGCCGAATCTGAATCAGGCACGCGCACGACACAGCCATTCTGCCCCGGGCCGATCACGCGGCGCAGCCCGATGTCGGTGTCGTACTGCCGGTAGATGGGTTGGCGCGAACAGAGATTCGGGTGAGACAGTAATTTCGCAAAAAGTTTTGTCACCCCCGCTGCATCGGAGTTATCGAGTAACTTCTGCAGCTGGTCGAGGTCAGCTGCTCCCTGCTTCATCGCAACGGCTTTGGTTTCACGTTCGTAGCGCGGGGCCTTCTTGGTGAGAATTTCGGCGGTGAGGTCGGCGTAGCATTTGCCGTCCATAAAGATCTGCAGGTTTTTGCCTTCGGTCGTTTCACCAATCACAGCGGCGTCGAGCTCCCACTTGTCGAAGACGGCCTTAACCTTTTCCCAGCTCGCGGGTTCAATCACCATGAGCATGCGCTCCTGGCTTTCTGAGAGCATGAATTCAAACGGCACCATGCCGGTTTCGCGCGCGGGAACTTTTTCCAGATCGAGGCGCACGCCAACATTGCCCGATGCCGCCATCTCTGAAGACGAACTGACAAGGCCCGCAGCGCCCATATCCTGGATTGCGAGCACGAGTTTTTTCTGGATGCACTCAATGGTGGCTTCCATCACCAGCTTTTCGAGAAAAGGATCGCCCACCTGCACCGCACTGCGCTCTTCTTCAGACTCTTTACTGAGGTTCTTCGAGGCGAAGCTCGCACCGTGTATGCCGTCGCGGCCGGTCTTCGCACCGACGTAGACCACCCACTTGCCGGGGCCCGGAATTTTTGCCGTCGCCATCTTGTCGATGTCGGCGACACCCACGGTCATCGCGTTCACCAGTGGATTACGCGTGTAGCTCTCGTGGAAAAAGATCTCTCCACCCGTGTTGGCGATACCGAGGCTGTTGCCGTAGTCGCCGATACCTTTGACCACGCGGCGCAACAGGTATCTTGTTCGCGCGTCTTTGGCGGGATGTCCAAAGCGGAGGGAGTTAAGAGTCGCAATCGGCCGCGCGCCCATGGTGAACACATCACGCATGATGCCGCCGACGCCAGTCGCGGCGCCCTGGTAGGGCTCAACCGCCGACGGGTGGTTGTGCGATTCGACTTTGAAAACTACGGCCTGCTTGTCATTGATCTTCAGCGAGCCGGCGTTTTCTTCGCCCGGCTTTGCCAGCAGGCGATCTGATTCTGAATAGAGTTTCTTTAACAGGAGGATGGAGTTCTTGTAAGAGCAGTGTTCCGACCACATGCCGGAAAACATCGCGAGCTCGGTGAAGGTGGGTGTGCGGCCCAGATGGCCTACGATTAACTCGAACTCGCCGTCTTTAAGTCCGAGTTTCTTCGCCTCGGCGGCGGTGCCTTCACGATCTACCAGCAGCATGGCGTCTCAAATCAGACCTTAGACAGCCGGACAACCAATCGTGATAATAATTAAAACATGACTACGCCATGTTTTAATTATTATTGTTTAACCGGTTCGACCCACATCGTGCCGCTGCCGACCGAGTTGGAACCCCATTCTATCCACATATAACCTTTGTCGCCCCACCATTCGCCCCATGAGTTGCGAATCAGCCACGCGCGCTTCGAGTTATCCCAGCCGACGATGTTGATCGCGTGGTTGGTTGTGCCGCGGGCACCTTCATTAAAGACGCCGCTCTTATAACCGGAGAACATCCGCGTCACGAGAACACTCGTCGCCAGCACGCCATAGCTGCACAGCGCGTTCTTGATCGCCTGCGGATCGGGAATGCCATTCTTCTCGGCCTTTACATACCCCAGTTCCTGCACGCGGTAGTCACCGGGAACCTGGCTGAATTTACAGACGCCCTTTTTGGCCTGGTAAGGATAGTTCGGCTCAATGTCGACTTTGGTTTTTTTCATCTCGTTCCACACGGTGCCGTGCCAGCCGCCGTTGCAGCCGAATTGTTTGCTGCAGTTGAGCATGAATTGTTCGGCGAGGTCGGGGGATTGTTTATTATGGATCACGTACGCCGACTCATAGGCGCCCATCGCGGCAAAAAGATAACAGTCGCCGCAGCTGCCCTGATTACGCACAGGGGAAACAATGCCGTGGTCGCGCCAGTCAAAGGCTTCGGCAGACGGATTGCATTTCGCGCGCACATCACCCGACGGCACGGGTGCAGGCGGCGTGTCGGGAGTTACCGGTGGCGCGGGGGTCGGCGTTGGTTTTGGTGGTGGTTTGCTGCCAGTAATATCGGCAATTTTCATTTTCATCTGCTCGGTGATATCAACCTGAAAGGTCAGGCCCTTCTTTTTCACTTCTTCGCGCATGCTATTGATTTCATCTTGCAGCTTTTTCAGTTTTGCATCGTTGCCGGCCTTGACCTCATTGAATTTACTGTCGATGCGCTGTTTCATATCGTTCGCATCCTGTGTGCTGAGGGAGGGAATCGCCACGAGCGCAAGAACGGCCATGGCAGAGAGAGATATCCGCGCGTACTTCATAGGCGCCTCTGGCGCGGCAGACCGAAATGTAAATGAGAAAATCTACCCATTTTTTGGCGGCGCAGAAAATGAGGATTGTTCTCGTTGCTCGGCATATACACCTGACGGGAAAAAAATCTGACCCTTTATCGATACCCGGACGTCTAATTGTGGACGAAAGATCCCTTTCGGCTTGACCCGTGAAGCGGCCACGCTATACGGGGCAATCCCAACGGGACAACTTTCGGGCTCACCCAAGAGGCGAACCCGGGAGAAAAAAATGACAGGAGAACATATGAAGAAATCAGGTTACTTAGCTCTTTTTGCGGTCGCATTCCTCGCAACATACTGCGGTGGCGCAAAGGCCATTGACAATATCAGCCAGGGCGAAGGCTCAGTGGATGAAATGGAAGGCGGCTTTGTCGGCGAAGACAAGCTGATCGTTAAAGGTGTTGGCGTTTCTAAAGAAGGTGTGAAAACACAACTGCAGAAAGAAGGCACAGCGAAAGAAGCTGCGCGCATGGACGCGATGTCAAAAGTGATCGAAGTATGCCGTGGTGCAAACATCCAGGCAGCTGCAACTGTTGAGAACAACCAGCTCGCTGGCTCAGCAATCGGCAAAGATCTCGCAGGCCGCATCAAAGGCGCGAAAGTAAAAAAATCAAACTGCAAACCTGACGGCGAACTGATGGGTTGCAAAGTGATTATGGAAATCGAAAAGAAAGGCATCAAGAAAGATTGCGAACTCGCCATGGGCGAACTCGCGAAATAATCTTAACTGATTCTATTTTCGCAAAGGCGGCTTCGGCCGCCTTTTTTATGCGCAAAGCAGTTCGCAGCTACGCTGCGAACTGCTTTGCGCTATTCTTCATCCCGGTGCATTTCGCGCGGGGCGGTGATGCCCAGAAGCGCAAGCCCCTGCTCCAATACCTGCGTTGTTAACAGGCACAGATTGAGCAGCGCATCGGCCTCCTGCGGGGCAGACGAGAGCAAATCCTTGATACGGTTGTTCTTGCCATGATAGAACGATGTGAACAGCGTCGAAAGCTGGTAGAGATATTCAGGCAGGCGCTGTATTTCACTGTTGCGCGCAATGTCGTGCACGAGTTCGGGAAAGCGCAGCAGGTAGAAGAATAAAGCCTTTCGTTCGGCAGGCGCATTTAGCCCATGAATTAATTCATGGGCTAAATGCGCTGAATTCAGCGTCTGCTTATCCGCATCAAAGCCGGCTTCTCTGAATATGGAGTGGATACGTGCATTGGCATATTGTACATAGTAGACCGGGTTCTTTTTGGACTGGTCGAGCGCCAAGGTCAGGTCAAAATCGAGGTGCGTGCTGAGGGCGCGTGTGACAAAGAAGTAACGGCAGACATCCACCGGAATTTTTTCGATCAGGTCGCGCATCGTCTGGAACTTGCCGAGGCGCTTCGACATCACCACTGGCTCGCCGTTTTCGAGCAGGTTGACCTGTTGTGCGATGATTACCTTAAAAGACTCCCCCGCTTTATCACCAAACCCGAGCGCTTGCAGAGCACCCGAGAGGCGCGCGATATAGCCGTGGTGGTCGGGACCCCAGATATCGATAATGCTTTTATAGCCACGGCTGATTTTATCTGCGTGGTAGGCGATGTCGGCCAAAAGGTATGTCGGGCGGCCGTCTGAGCGCACGATCACGCGGTCTTTGTCGTCACCATATTCGGTGCTGACAAAGACCTGCGCACCTTCGTCCGTGCGTACTTTGCCTTTTTGCTTCAGCTTTTCGCCCACCGCGAGCACCGCGCCTTTTTCATGCAGCGTCGCTTCGGAAAAAAATGCGTCGAACTCGGTGCGAAAATTTTTGAGATCTGCCTGCTGGTCTGAAAGAATGCTGCGGATGCCCAGCGGCGAGAAAAATTTTGCTGCGCGCGAAAGCCAGTCTTCCCGGTTCAGCTGCGCGGCTTTACCCGCATCGAGCAAAAGATCTGCGGGAATTACACCGGATGAAATCATTTTCTCGAGGTACGAAACAATATATTCGCCCTGGTAGCAGTTTTCGGGCAACTCGACCTGTACAAATTTCTGCAGGTAGCGGTAGGCAAACGATAGCCCCAGCAGTTCGACCTGGTTGCCATAGTCGTTCACATAATATTCGCGGTGCACTTCATGCCCCGCAGCCTTGAGAACACGGGTGATGCTGTCGCCGACGGAAGCGGCCCGCGCAGAGACAATATTCATCGGCCCGGTGGGGTTTGCCGAAACATATTCGAAAATGATTTTATCGGGCACTGTTTCGTTTTTCACCGATTCGAGCCAGCCTGCGACCGATGTAAAAGAAAGCGATGCGGCAATCGTTGCATTATTCAGCGTGAAGTTGATGAAACCTGCGCCAGCGATTTCGATCTTTTCGAAACGCGATGCATCGATGTGCTGAATGAGTTTTTCGGCAATCGCGCGCGGATTTTGTTTGAGCACCTTAGCGAGTTCCATCGCTGCGGGCGTGGCATAGTGGCCGAATTTCAGGTCGGGTGTGTAGTCGATGCGCGGGTGGAAGTTCTCGGGTAAGTCAGCGCCGCTCTCATGCGCGAGCTTTTCTGCTGCGGCGGCGACCAATTGGCTTAACAGATGGCGGAGCGTCATGGACGGCAGGAATCGGAAACCGACTCACAGTGAAAACTCGTAGCCTTCGGGAATCATATGCGCCGAAGGGAACAGCTTTTTTGCGTCGCCTTCCATCTGTTTGAGGGTATTGTCGGAGTGCAGCGGATCATGGTGAATCATATGCAGGTTTTTGACATTGCCCTTCTGGCAGATACTGATACCACTTTCATATGTGGAATGACCCCAGCCAACCTTGCCGGCGTGGTATTCTGCCATGGTATACTGGCAATCATACGCGAGTACATCTGCCCCAAAGGAAAACTGCGCGAGGCGCTCGAGCATATCGTCGTTGTGTTCTACGTCGGTGGAGAACACAAAGGATTTACCTCCTGCAGTAAAACGGAAGGCCAGGGTTGAATTTGGGTGATGTAAGGCGAAACACTCTACATCCACCTCGCCGATGCGCAGCTTTGAAGCAGGAGTAATTTCACGGAACGTTTTATTCGAAGACATGTACTTGGTGCCGACGGGGAAATAGATAAAGTGCTGCTGCATTTTGAGCACCTTTTCAATCGTCCATTCTTCGTCCGAGCCGTCGAGGCCTGGTACGGTCTTGGTTTCGCCGTAGATGTCGAGCGTCACGTTGGGCAGAAAAGCGGGAATAAAAAACGGGAAACCCTGGATGTGATCCCAGTGCGTATGAGTGAACAGCATATGGATATGACCGCCGGTTTTCGGCAGCTCGCTGCGCATCAGGTCGAGACCGAGAATGCGAATGCCAGTACCGGCATCGATGACGATCTTGGTGTCTTTATGCTGGATGTAACAACAGGTTGTATTGCCACCAAAAACGGAAAAATCGACACCGCTCACGGGCAGGGAACCCCGCACGCCATAATATTTTACTTTCAGTGACACGCTTAATCTTAATATCGTTCGGCAGACGCGCCAACTCAACTGAGCCAGATCAGAAATATGACTACCGATGTAAAACGCTTCACCAGCCGCTACGCCTTCCCGTCTACCGAAGCGCTCGGAGAGGGAATGTATCTCGGTGCCGGCGCAGACCTCGAAGTCGATACCCTACTCTACGCGTATAGTCATGGTTTTTTCCCATGGTACGAAGAGAAACCAATATTGTGGTGCTCGCCGCCTTTGCGCATGGTATTGCGCACAGGTGAAATACACATCAACCGCACTATGCGCAAGGTGCTGCGCCGCTCGACACACACGCTCAGTAAAGACCGCGCGTTTCGCGAAGTGATTCGGCATTGCGCGCAGACCCGTTCGGAGACCTGGATTACCCCTGAAATGGAGCAGGCGTATGTTCGCCTGCATGAACTCGGCTGGGCGCACTCATGGGAAACCTGGGCAGGAAACCGGCTCATCGGCGGACTCTACGGCGTTGTGCTCAACCACGTCGCTTTTCTCGAATCGACCTTTCACCTCGAGAACAATGCCGGCAAAGAGGCTTTCGTTTTTATGTACAATGACCTGGTCGGCGAAGGTGTGCGATTGTTTGATTTTCAGGTACATTCGGAAATTGCTGGGACTTTCGGTGCTTACGAGATTGAGCGCAGCGCATTTGAAGCCGAACTCAGCCGGGCGCTCGCCTGATGGCACTTTTCTACCATACGGCGCCGAAGCTCGACGACCTGTTTGAACCGCTCTACCGTCAGGTGCACACCGAACGCGAAAAACTCAGGCCACAAACGCCGCAGACCATCATCGTCGGCAACCTCGACACTGAAGCCTGGCTGCAAAAAAAATTCCTCGAGGCAGACCAGATACTGATGAGTGTCAATTTTCCGTTTCTTGAAGCCGCGATTGGGAATTTCATTCTGCGCCTCGCGGAAAAACTTGAACCTTCGGCCAGCGAAAGCTGGTTTTCGGCGCCCGCGGCAACTGCGGCCAAAACCATCTTCGCGGGAATGCCTGAGATCGAAATTATTTTGCTGCGCATGCTCGGCGACAAAACACAGGAAAAATCTTTTACGAACCTGGGCTTTAGCATTCATGAACTGTCCCCGCTGCAACGCCTCGCACTTGCACGTAACCTGGCTGGCACGCTGCGCGAACACCTGCTGCATGCACCGCGCGCGATGCAACTCCTGCGGGAGAAAAGACCACAGGGAAAAGCGCACCCCTCGCCGCGCTGTGGCAGGCACTTGCGGCCGAACTGGAAAAGCGCAATCTCACATCGCCACTCTTAAAACCCGAATTCGCCGAAAAGCTCATTGCGGCCCAAAAAAATAACCCAGAGCAGGCAGCGCGCTTGTATCTCTTCGGCATGCCCCTGTTGTCAGCCTACCATATTCAATTACTCACGGCGATTGCCACTTTTTGCGACGTGCACTTTTACGGTTTTGCGCCGCCGGGCGGAAGTACCTTTGCCCAAAACTTCATTGCACCGGTTCAGTTGCGCTACGAGCGCTACCAAAGACCCTTGCCGCAGAGGCGACGGCGCAGAAGGTCAGGTTTGTCGCGCAGCATGTGCCTTCGTTAGCAGCGGCACCCATTTTACCCCATGTCGAACTCTGGGGTCTGCCGGGTAAATGGCGTGCAGCAGAAATTCTCGCCGACCATTGGCATCGTTTACTCGCAGAAGATCCACAGCTGCGGCAGGAAGATATCGCCGTGGCGCTGTCGGATGCCGAGGGTCAGCTGGCAGCGTTTGAACTCGCAGGCAACAAACGCGAATTGAGCATCTACACAAAGCACAAGACGATGCAGAAACCACAGCCGTTCGTCGAACTCGTGCGCATTTTCTCCGAAGCGGCACTGGGTGGGCTGAATCGCGCTCAACTCATCGACTATCTCGAAAATGCCGCGGTCAGGCGCGCATACAACCTGACTCCCGAGCTGGTGCAGCTGTTTGCCGGCGCGTTCGAAATAGCGCATGCCTACCGCGACGATTATCCCGAAAGCCAGGCAGAATTCAATTTCGACGCGGCGCTGCGCCGCATATTTCGCGGCAGCCTGATCGATGGCCGCGGGCAAATTCTAACGGGTGTGCCCGGCCATGCCGTCATACCGGAGTTTGACTCTCAGGAAACTGCCGATCTCTTCGCACGCTGCACGAATTTTCTGCTGAACGGCTCGAGGCGGCTTGCCGGTACACGCGGCCAGGAACTCACTGCAACGCTGCGCGCGCTCTTTGCCGACGGTCCGTTTTCGGGGGATGAATCGCTCAGGCAGGTGCTCGAACTGCTAAGCCGGCTATCGGTTGCAGGCGAACCTGAAGAACTCACGGCACCGCAGCTCACTGCTTATCTCAGGGAATATGCGCCGGGTATGGGACTTCTGCATTCGCAGCCAAACGAGGGCATTTCGCTTTCGCCGCTGAGCGCCGCGAGTTTTGTGAAACCGCACCTCTGCATTTTCGACGTCAATGAAGATCTCGAAGCGAGAGAGAATGATCCCATCGGCCAATTGCCTGAATACGCCGTTTCTGCAACGAGGCTCGGCGCCGATGAGCAACTCAAAATTATTTTCGCAAGCGCGCTGATGAGCGGTTGCCGCGAATTGTTGCTTGCCTTTTCACTGACCGAACCCGCCACCGGGGCCGACAAATATCCCGCGCGGCAAATCGAAGAACTATTGTCGGCGCTCGCGGCGGCACAGTTACCGGTCATACGGCGAAGCGATTTTTCACAGACAGTGATACAAAAAGATGGTGCCGAGGATCCACCGCTGTCATCGGCAGGCGACGCAGAGACTGCGCGGCGCATTGCGCTAAACAGGCTGAGCGAGAGAAACGGTCTCGCGCCAGAATTTTCGCCGGCAACCGCGTTGGCGCGGCAGCTGTTTTCGCTTTCAGACCTCGAACGTTTTCTTGCCAACCCGGCTGTCGCAAGACTGGCGCAGCTCGGTGTGGTGCCCGAAGAACCAGTGGATTTCCGGCGTGAAGAACCGGGCCTCAGTGTCAGTACCGGCTCGCGTCTCAAATTCTGCGAAGAATACCTGCATAGCGTATTAAATTCGGCCGACGCCACCATTGTGCCTGACCCGCTTTCTGTGGTTGTTCAGAAGCAGATGAGCGGCAGCGGCGCACCCGACGGCTTCGACCATGCAAAAGCCCTGCTCATTGCCAACGACAACAACCGCCGCCTCGCAGAAACCGCGGCAGCAGAGAAAAATACGACACGTCTTATCGAATACATCTTCCATGAAAAGGTGAAATCCGCCTTTGCTGTCAGAGAGACAGAGCGCCTCGAACGCCGCTACCTGCCCGCGGTCGTGGTCGATGGCTGCACGATCACGGGGCGATCGGCTTCACTCCTGGAAAGACATGGTTTTCCCAACCTGTTTTTACTCGACACGTCTGTCGGCGACTACCCGAAGCGCACCACCCTGCTCATCCGGGCACACCTGCTGATGTCTGCGCTCAGCCTGGCAGCACCACGCGCTGAGTTGCCCGCCGCGATCGAAATCGGCAAGTACCAAATCGGCAAAACCGCTGCGGAGCAGAATATTCTGCAGCAGGAATATTCCGTGGTCGCGACAATCCCGGCCGATTCAATACAGAATGCAGGCGCATATCTGGGTAGTATCATTAGCGCGGTGCAGCAGGAGAACCTGTTCTGGTTTGACCTGGGTGCATTGCCAGCAAAAAAGAAATTAGCGGTTTTCGCCGATGCCGAAGAAGGTGAGATCGCAGCGCTGCTCGAAGATACCGAAGCCGCAGGCTTTGACGGTGCACAGCGCGAGTTTATCCGTCGCTTTTACGACCTCAAAGTGGGTAAAGAGAGCACGGAGTTTTTCGACCGCTTCATTCGCCCGGTAGCCATGCTCGACGCGCATGCGGAAGATGCGGGCAAGACCAAAAAGAAGGGAAAGAAGAGTGGCTGAGCACAGGCAAAACAGCAGTGCAGCCGGGCTCGTCGCTTCGGGCCGGCACGTTTTTATTGAGGCGTCTGCCGGCTCGGGCAAGACCACGCGCCTTGTCGAAATTCTTTCTGAGATAATATGCAGCGGCGCCGCAGAAATCGGGCAAACGCTGTGCGTCACCTTCACGGAAAAAGCGGCGTCAGAACTCAAGGCTCGCGTGTACGCAAAATTGCAGAGCGTGAATTCCCCCGCGGCGTTGAATGCACTGGCGCATTTTACAGAAAACCAGATCGGCACGATCCATGAATTTTGCCTGCGCCAGCTCAGCGAAAGCCCGCGCGCGAATATCGCCTCGAGTGCTGCGGCCAACGCCAAAGAAGAAGAAATATTCGAAGAGGCACGCGAGTGGGTTTATCGCACCGTGTGGCCCGAATTTGACACCACAAAACTCGCGCAGCTGCTCGACGAATGCAGGTTCGGCTCCGGAGGGCGCGAACGCACATTCGATACGGATCTCAGGCAAAAGGCATTGTTCTGTTTTGCCTCGCCCGGTGCAGTGCTCTGGCCAGCTGCCCACAGCGGACAAAAGATCACCACAGGTGCGCAGTTCAAATCTTACACGCTGCAGCGCATCGTCGCCAAAATGCGCGAAATTGTCTCGCAGCGCAACCTGATGACCTTTGCCGGGATGATTACGGGTTTCGCCGATGCGCTCGGCGATGCAGATTTTGCGCAAAAGACGCGGTCGCGCTTCCGTTTCGCGCTGATCGACGAGTTCCAGGACACGGACTCTGTGCAATGGCAGATTTTCCGCACATTGTTTCTATCACCCGCCGCTGAGGAAAATGCGGCGCGCCTCATCGTGGTCGGCGACCCGAAACAGGCAATCTATAAATTCCGCGGCGCGGATGTCTTTGTATACCTGCAGGCGCGTTCTGAACTCACTGCAGCGGGCGCATTGACCGAGGTTCTGGGTACAAACTACCGTTCAGCGCCCGAGCTGCTCGAGGTGCAGAATGCAATCTTCTCGGTCCCGGAAATTGCCAGTATCTGGAATGACCTGCAGGTAGATTATTCTGCTCCGCTCCCGGGAAATAAAACGCAAAGCACCGGCGACGCCTTCACGGGTGCAGAGCTTTACTATACGGCGAAATATGCCAAATCGAACGAAGAAAAATTTGCGCGCCTCGCAGCGGCACGCATTGCTGAAATCAGGGACGCGCATCCCGACTGGACTATTGCCGTGATTGCATACCGGCACGCTTCGCTGGTTACCATGGCTGCGGTGCTGCAGGAATTCCGCATCCCTTACGCCTACTATAAACAGAAGCCCGATTTCAGAAGCCTCGAAGTCGAGCACCTGCGTATTTTGCTCGAAGCACTCACGCTGCCGCACGACGAAGGTTATGCACTGGCGGCATCGACGCTGTTTCTGAAAGGCCACGGCGATGCGGCGGCCTACTATTTGCGGCTCAGCCATTTTGCCGCGCAGGGCCGCATATTGAACCTGCTGCAACAGGTCGCCGCGCACCACACCCCGCTTCATCTTCTGCTCGAACATTACCCCGATGCCGCGCGCTTTCACAGCTGGCGCACGCTGTTCCAGATATTGCTCGGCCTGTGCGGAAAAACGATATTTGACCTTGCCAGCCTGCGCTCGGCACTCTTCGACCTGTGTACCGAACCGAACAGCGACGAGCTGACGGGCGATATGCTGAGCGGCAAAGGTGCGGTGACACTCTTAACAGTACAAAGCTCCAAGGGGCTCGACTGGAATGCGGTGGTGGTCGCAGACGGCATACACGACAAACGCTGGAATAACTTTGCCTTTTTCCATAACCGTGAAAAACAGGCGGTGGTTGCGGCTGACGTAACCCAGTTTGACGAATCCAGTGAGAAGCTGATGACCAGCAAAACCGAATCGCAGCTCACACAGCTCAACCTGCTCTATGTCGCACTGACGCGCGCGAAGCACAAGCTGATCGCCCTGGTGACGCCCAACTACGCATCGGTACCCGCCGGCCCGGTCGCACGCTTTCTTCATTCCTGGATTGCGAATGGCCTGGCAAAAAGCTGCGGCGCGACAATCGTGGATTTCGATGCGCGCGATGCGGCCGCAGGGCTGCCGCAAAAGACGACTGCGGTCCCGCCCGTGCCGGTAATCCGGCACGGCGATATTCCACTACGCGTTGCTCAGCGCACGTCATTTACCGCGCTCATGAGCGCAGCAGATACGGGAAAATCACCGGGTAGTGCGGGTGAAGATACCGCATTTGCAGACGACATTTTGCCGCGCGGCGCTCTGACAGGGCAACTGCTGCACGATATTCTCGAGCGCTGCAATTTTTCGGCGTTCGCGGGACAGGCACAATCGACGCTCGATCGCATGCACGCAGAAACGGAAAACGCAGTGCAGCAGTTGTTTGACCTGGCACCCGAGCGCGCGCGCAGCGTCGCGAGCCGCATTCTCGAAATTGTGCAGGCCTGCGCAACTGCGTCTCTACCTCTCTCGGCCGCGCAGAATGCGGCGAAAACCGTAGCGCTGGCGGAACTCGGCGCGGACAACCTCTGGCGTGAAATGCCGTTCTGGAGCACGCAGAAAATCCACCGTGTGCTTGCTGCAGACGGGCAGAATTCGCCGGTGAGACGCACCATGCACGGTTACATGGACCTCGTGTTTTCGGCGGATGGTAAAAATTACTACATACTCGATTACAAAAGCAATTCTCTCGCCGACATCGAGCCGGAAAATATTTCAGAGTACACGCAGAGCCATTATGGCCTGCAGGCAGAAATCTATGCCGAAGCACTTTCGGCTTACCTCAAAGCCTGCTACCCCGTGAGCGGCGCACGCGTTGCAGGTTGCTACTTCGTGTACCTGCGCTATCTGAAACCGGGTGAATCGGTCGGCGTACACTTTATGGACTTTTATGGACGCTGAACTCAAAGGTTTCTGGCGCGAGCTTCTGCGCGACGAGCCCGTCTGGCAGGGTGTAAGCGCCGCGCCTGCGGTGCGCGCCGAAATTCTGCAGAAAATCGCGGCGGGGTTCCCCGCAATACGGGCCGACTCACTGCGCTCGGGCAGCGTCGAGCTGAGCGAGAGTCTTGGCTCGGGTGCTTTCCGCAGCCGTGAGATACAGGGGCGGATTTACCTCGTGCCGCAAAAACTGGAACGCATGCTGGATTTTTTTCTGCGCTCGCAGACAGGGATAACGACGCCGGCAAATTCGCAGGAGGCTGCCCTTGAAATCATGCACGCCGGCAAACACCTGCTTTTAACCGGCGGCCCCGGTACCGGAAAAAGTTTTGTGCTGCAGCAGTTTTTAAACGAGAAATCTGCACTAAATGCCTCAAGCAGGCCGCTGCGCGTTACGATTGCCGCTCCGACGGGTAAAGCGGCGGCGCGCTATATGCAGACACAGGCGGGCGAAGGCGCCATCGTCGAATGTTCGACGATACACCGCCTGCTGGGTATCAGCCAAAACCGTGCGCGACCTCGCCATGACGCCCGCAATCCGGTGGGGTGCGACATTCTGATCGTCGATGAGATTTCGATGGTGGACCTCGGTCTCTTTGCAGCGCTCGTGAGCGCACTGCCGCAGCATACACAACTGGTACTCGCGGGTGATCTGAACCAATTGCCGGCAATCGAAGGCATGCCAATCGACGCAACCATAAACCTGCTCGCCGAAGAAGGCCTGCTGGCAAACACTGCTCTAACGAAGGTACGGCGCTTTTCTGCAGAAAAGGCCGCGGCGTATGCGGCGATTGCCGCGGCAGGCATCGGCGCGATCGACAATGCAACCCCGGGCATCGCCCTCAAGGATTTGACCCGGCGTGAATTGCAGCCCTTTCTCGCGACATATGCAGCTGAGCGCTTTTGCAGCGCAGAAGCCGTGCGATTGCGCTCAGAGCTCCGTGAGGGTTTTATGAGCGGCAATAACCCGGCAGAGAGTGTCACCGCCGCGCTGCGTTTTCTGAGTCGCCAGGTCATTCTCACCGAACGCCGCGAGGGCTTTACCGGCAGCGTGGCGCTCAATTCACAACTGAGTCACCATGTCGAAACGAGGCTGGGAGACAAAAACCGCACGCTAACGCCGATTATCTCGACGCAGAACAATTACCGGTTAAATATTTTCAACGGCGATACTGGCCTGTTACTCGAAACGAATGACGGCCTCTTTGCCGTCTTTGTCACAGCAGAGGGAGAAATCCGGCGCATCGGCGCCTTTGAGTTCAGCGGTTGGGAATGCGCGTATGCACTGACGGTGCATAAGAGCCAGGGTTCAGAATACAACGACGTTTATGTGATCATGCATGCGCAGTCTGCGGATGACGATCATCGCCTGCTTTATACTGCGGTCACGCGTTCGCGCGAAAGTGCGACGGTTTTGAGAATGGCATAAAAAAGCCCCGGCCCGCAGCATCGCTGCGCCACGCGGGGCTTTGACGGCAAACTACTTTACGTTAACGTTATCGAGAGTGATCTCAACGCCGTCTTTGTTGCTCTTTTTAGTCTGGACTTCGATGCGTGCCGCTTCGATGCCCTTTTCAATCAGGGCAGTCTTGATGCTGTCGGCATATTTTGCCGCGAGGTCTTCGTTGATACCGCGCGCCTGGAAAAGAATCTTGATTTCTTTTTGTGCGTTCAGTACACCCGCGAGTTCAGCAACACGACCGACCATTTCTTCACCGATCGGAGGAATCTCGTCAACCTTCGGTCTGCCACGTTTCAGTGCATAGATGGCTTTCATGTCAAACACACCAGTGAAAGTACCTGTGTTGCCTTTGCGCTTAAAGCCGACGCTCTTCAGGCGCGGAACAATGGCACCGGCCAGCGCAGATTCGAGTTTATCCTTTTCTGCTTTTGCGAGCAGGCCTTTGTGGACGCTGATTTTGGAATAGTTGGTGGAAAGCACGGCGTAGAAGCTGGCTTTGTCGTATTCGCTGTCGCTCAAAAAGTTGCGTGCTTTATTGCAGTAGGTACGTGCAGTATATGCCTCTTTCTGTGGCAGGAATGTTGAGAGTTCCTGGCGCGCATCCATTGCAGCGAGTGCCTGGATTGCGTCGTCGACTTCACGTTTTGCCTGGCTTTCTTTGATCACGCCGGCAAATGCTGGTGCAAAAACTGCAAGGGCTAAGATTGCTGTTAATATCTTCTTCATGAGTATTCTCCTTATTCCTTAAGGTTATTTCAAACCGGCGCCACGTGTCTCGCGCGCGAGTTTTGAAAGTGCGCAGAATGACTTTGCCTTGATTGCCGCAGCCCATGCTGCTTCTGGTTCTTTGTCATTTGCATATTCTTTTGCTTTGTCCAGAAACTCTTTCGCTTTTCCGGTTTCTGCGCTGCCATCTTCGCCGAGTGCGTTATAAGCAGTCTGTGCGTCAGCGATTGCAGCCTCTGCATCCGCTTTTTCAACGCTCGAAGGAAAGATGTCCGGAGAATCATCGGCCACCTTGGCACTGCCGCAACCGATACCGAAAAGGATCGTGCTTAGCACCAGAACAATTAGTGATATTTTCTGTTGTCTCATCAGAAACTCCTGTCTCTAAGATTTTTTTATTCCAAACGCCCATACCGGGGTTTGGTGCATAAAACTGAGATCCAATCGGCTCAGCCCTTATCTCCATCGCGTGTGACGGATTTTGTGTGTCAAGGGAAAAGCCCTGAACTGATCGGGGCTCTTCTATTAATTCGCTCATAATTTATTTCCTACAGGAAAATATCCGCTGCAGAACGGGGAATTCCGAACCAAAAAATGGCGGCATTGTACTTTTTTATGGACATTCTGTCCATTTGCTGTAAGGTAAAGCATGGAGCAGAAGATTGCAGCCCTGGCCCGGCTTGAACGTCCCATCGATGAAGCTGCGTTTTTTGCTCCGAATCAAATTGCCGAACGTGTTTATTCCTTAAGAAGACGGAATCTTGTTCCACCGCTGGCGATTCTGCCGGCAATTTTTGGCGCCGCACTGTTAACCGGCGGCATGGGTTTTGTTGCTTCAGGCTCTGGTCTCTCTCCCTCGCTGGCAAAAACTGCCGTTGAGTCGGTCAGCCCCGTGAGCGTTGAAACCATATGGGAAAAACAGATTAAGCCGCTGAACGGGCGTGGTTTTCATTTAACTCTCGACCTTACCAACACTTTGCGTGCCATTGAGTTGCAATCCTTAAAAGTACTCTGGTCACAGCAAATGCCGGAGATTGCCGCGACATCCGCACCGCTAGTCTTCACAGAAAACGAGAAGATTTATGTCAGCGTTGCGACAATGCTGGGCGCCGTGTACCTCATTAATGCTCAGAACGGGCAAATGCTATGGATGCAGAACCTGAGCGACCGGGTCGACGTGTCGCCGCTGCAGATTAAGAATACCATGCTCACCCTCGCATGCGCCGACGGCAAGATCTACGGTCTGAATGTCGCTGACGGGCATATCGATTACATGATCGACACCGATTCAGAAATCACCGCGCTTGAACCCGTTGCAGACGGCCGCGGAGAACACATCTATGCAATAGCCAATAAGAAGCGCGTGATGGCGCTGAATGCGATGACCGGAGACCTGATGTGGCGGCGTGAAACTTCAGGAGTTGCCACCGACAGCCCGATTTTGACCGCGCGTAATATAATTACCCCGACGGCAGATGGCAACTCAAGCACCCTATGGGCATTTGACGCCAACGGCGAACTCAGCTGGATGAATACCTTTGCCCGCTACACCACCCTGGCGGCGACGGAGCGGTACATCGCAATGGCACAGGGCAACGTCATTACGCTCATCAAGGCCGAGAGCGGCGAAGCCGTTCACTACTGGCAGCTGGATCAGTCACCCGCCGCGATTGAACTCAGCGAAAACAACGGGCAGCTTGTGGTCAAGACCGACCAGGGCTATTTGACCTCGGCTGTGAATTGATCGATTCTGCACGGCCCTGCCGTGCAGAATCGATAGATTTAAATTGACGCTGTGCTCTGACTAACTATTCAACTCTGTGAACTATCTGACGCTCACTTATGTCGCATTGGGTTGCTATCTGTGCGGTTCGCTGCCCACTGCGTATCTGGCTGGCCGTCTGATTAAAGGCGTGGATATCCGAACTATTGGCTCAGGCAATGTCGGCGCCTCCAATGCAATGCGCCTGTTGGGCAAAGGCTGGGGAATCACCGTACTACTGATTGACGCTCTCAAAGGGCTTATTCCGCTGCTGGGCATTCTGCATCTCTGGCTCAAAGGCAATATGCAACTCGAGCGCTATGCCCTGATTGGTGCGCTCGCCTGTATGCTGGGGCATATTTTTCCCGTATGGCTGAAGTTCAAAGGTGGCAAAGGCGTCGCAACGGACTCGGTGTGATGACGGCGCTTTTACCACTGCGGTCGTCGTGGCACTGCCCGTATTCATTCTCGTGGTTTATGTCTCCCGGTATATATCGCTCGGGTCTATCACGGCGGCGCTCGTTTTGCCCGCTGCCTTCTTTATCGACCATGACTTATCAACCTCGGCCGAGCTTTTTACTTTTGTTGCAGTTGCCTGCATTTTTGTGATTTACAAGCATAAGTCCAATATCAAGCGGATCATCGCGGGTCAGGAAAATCGCTTAGGCGCAAAGTAGTCCCCACCGCATCACAAGGAAACGGCAAGAAAAGGCATCCGTGCCTGCCGCTTCCCAGATACCTCGTGTATCAAAGGAGAACATATGAAACAATTACTTCTGATCCTCACCCTTGCCGCTATTTCAGCGAGCTCGGTGTCCGCGGGTGCTATCCGCGATGAATATTTCAAGACACGCGACGATCTTGAGAAGGCCAAAGACACCCCCGAATCACGCAAAATGTTTCTGGAAACCAACATCCAGCGCTCGCTGCGCCGCCTGCTTGTTCGCTATTATGGTTATGTAAATCCTGAAAAAATCAAGATCACCTCAGCCAACTACGAACAATCGGAAAAAGACAAACTGACATACTACTTCCGCTTTGAAGATTACGTAGGGTTTCTGACATTCTCCAACGACCCCGAATATTACTACGCTGTGCCGCGCGAAGAAAAGGTGGTACAGAAAGTAAAAGCCGGCGCAAAATAAGCGACGACCGTGGCAGACAAGCCGGCTGAACCGGCATCTATTTCCACTAAGTTGACCAAACTACCGGCCATGCTCAAAAAGAAAGCAAGGCCGGTCGTGATTCTGACAACCACCCCAGACATGATTTCGGCTGAAAAGCTGGCGTTCTTATTGGTGGAAAATCGCCTGGCTGCCTGTGTGAATATCATTCCCGAGGTGCAGTCGGTCTATCACTGGGAAGGCAAACTCACCCGCGAGAGCGAAACCAAGCTCATCATCAAAACCTCGAGTGTATGCGCCGACCGGGCGCGTAAATTCATTAAAGCGAACCATCCTTATGCAGTGCCTGAAATCACGACACTGGGTGCGAAAGGTGATGTGGCGATGGATGCAGATTATTGGAACTGGGTAACGGCTAACATTAAATAGGCTTCCCCTGGTTAATGTTAGCAAGTTTCAGGTTTTTCTTTTCCAGCACTTCAGTGTACCTCGCCCAGCGTTCGGCTGATGCCGCGTCTCCTTTTTCGATCTTAAAAAAACACGTGTCATATCCGTTGGGAATCGTCGTCTTGAACATGACATCGTAGATGTCATCGCGGCCGTGCGCTTTGGCAAATTCGCGCGCGGCGTCGATCATGCCCTGCACGAAATAGCGCTGCACGCGGCAATCCATCGCGCCGTACATATCCTGGTGCGGGCAATAGTCGATGTGAAAGTCGGCGACAATACGGCCCTCCATGGCCGCGCCGACCCACGAGCCTCCTGCTCCTGGACCAATGTTCTCACCATGCACTTTCGGACTTTCGAGCGATGCATACGCAATACGGTTAATCACAGTCGCGTAGAAGCTGATCCATTCATTGGTGTCAGTCTCAGCGTCGATCGTGGTGCCGGCTAAAATCTGCGTGCCAATGTCATGGCCGATTTTTTTGAGCGCATCGAGTACCAGCTTTTGCCCCTGGGCGCCGAAGGTTTTCTCGGCGGTTTTGAGCACTTCAATGAGTGCCATCGCCTGCATCGTGCCCCACTGCCACAGTGTCGCAGGATCGAAATTGGTTTCTGAAAGAACCTTCTTCACATTGGCGAGGCCTTTTGCATATGGTTGGTTATACTGAAACTTTTGCCAGTTTTTTTTGGGCCGAGTCTGCCAGTGCGTGCGGGATTTATCGGTGTGTTCGGGACGGTGGATTTGTTTCATAAACGCCCCGTAGAGACGCGCTATAGCGCGTCTCTACAAATTAATAAAACTTCAGCACACGCAACAGGTGGTGCATGATTTCAGGCGTGCAGCGCGTCGAGTAATGGCTCGCATCAGACCAGTATTTGCATTTGTAGTCGTTCTGGCTGGCGTAGTGGAACTGGATGCTGCCCGCAGGAAGTTCCCTGGCATACTTATCGATCGCCGGCGCATAAGGTGTCTTATCCAGAACCTGTTTGAGATCCTCGTGCACAAAGGGACGATAGAGTAATACCGGCACATTTTTGTCGCGCGCCATTTTCACAATGCGCCGCAGCGACTCGTCCATGAGCGGATCCACCGAAAAAGTCTTGTAGTTATTGCCATACATGGTGAGAAAGGCACCGATGCGATCCTCGCGTAACTTGCCGGTGAGTTCAGAGTCGAGATAATCTTTGTAGCCGCGAAAATATTTTTGCACCAGCGAATACTGCGGTTTTTCATCCTGCGGTTTGGGCAAATAGTCATAGACTAAAAGTTCAGGGCGCGGTTTGAGCGCATAACCGGCAAAGAGCAGACGTGATCGCGCTTCCTCGGCAACCGACTTTTTGCCGAACTTCTCGAGCAGCCGGTAGTAATCGTAGTCATATTCGTCGGAAAAAATGAACTCCGACTTGCCATGGTTATTTTTGTGGTCGAGCTCCAGAAGCTCGGGGCCGACCTCTAGCACAATCGCATCCGGAATGTAATTCAATCGCCACAGGTGATCGAGGCCGTGGTAGTATGCGACCATCTGTGCGCCCACCTGCGCATAGACCAAAAACTGCGTGTCGAGAATCTGCTGCTTCTGCGGTGTGTCGAGATACTCGCTGATACCGGTCTCTTGCTTGAGCAGGTTGAAGCGCTCGGAACGTGAAGAGCCAAATACTACGACTGTTTTCGTGCCAGGCTTTTTCGCGGCAAAACTCGCTTCCATGTTCAGGCGGATTTTCGCCGTTTCGCTAAGTTTGATACCTGCGCCGCGGCTCACGCGCGGCGGCACGGCGGCATCCTTTTTGCCAACGAGCAAAAGTTTATCTGCGGCAACGAGCAGCAAAATGAGAATAACCGGGTAATAAATCCACTTGCGGAAATTTTTATCAGAACTGAACATAGATAAATGCCTCATTCGGGATCTGCACCCGTGAAATCAGAAAATAGATGACCACCAAAAGCAATGGAACCACGTACGCGGCGCGCGGCATCGCAAAAGCCAGCAGGCGCTCGCGCCTGAGTTCAAAGTACTGCACAAGCCAGGTGAGCAGAATCAGCGCAAAAACCAAAGACAGGGTGAGCGATGCCTGTTTGAATGTGAACAGTTGCCCCAGTACCGCCAGCGCCGTTTTAAAGTCGGATGCACGAAAGAAGACGAGTGAAAAACTCCAGCCGACAATTACCCACAGGTTGCGCAAAAGCCATGTTGCGTGATTGGCTGGCGCTTTCGATAGACCGATGAGCTTTTCCCCTGCGAGGTACGCGCCGTGCAGCGCCCCCCACAGCAAAAAGTTGGCAGTCTCGCCGTGCCAGATGCCCGACAGAACCATCGCAGTCATCAGGTTAAAATATTGCCGCGCCTGCGAAACCCGGTTGCCGCCGAGCGGAATGTAGATGCAGTCTCGGATAAACTTCGACAGCGTCATGTGCCAGCGGTTCCAGAATTCGGAAAAGCTCGTCGCAAAATAGGGACTGTTGAAGTTCTGCGGCAGGCTGTAACCAAATAGCTTGCCGACACCGCGCGCGATGTCGATGAAGCCCGAAAAATCGCAGTATAGCTGTGCAGTATATCCCAGTATCGCGGCGAGCGCATCGGCGCTGCCGTATTCAGTCGGGTTCTTATAGACCGGGTTCACGAGATAACCCAGCACATCGGCGATAAATAGCTTTTTGGTGAGACCCAGCGCGACGAGATAAAGCCCACGCACCTGCATGTCGCGCGATGCCACCTCTTGCCCGATTTGCCGGTAAAAATCAGCCGCGCGCAGAATCGGCCCCGAGATCAGGTGTGGAAAAAACAGCATAAAAAGAAAATACCGGCCGCCTTCAGGCTGAATCGCTGCTCCCGGTGGTGCATCCGCCGCGTTGCTGCGGTAGACATCCACGTGAAATGCAATAAACTGGAAGGTGTAGAAACTGATCGCGAGCGGCATCACGACCCTGAACCAGTCGGGCAGTGCTGCACCGTGCGGTGCCACCAAGGCAAAGACGGAGTTAAAGTATTTAAAGAAGGCGAGATGCAGAATATTGGCGGCAACAGCGATGCCTACGAGAGCCTTGCTGTGGCTCTTTTGTATCTGCACAGCAAACAGGTAGTTCACGGCAATCACCGCAAGAAAATGCAGCAAGAACGCGGGGCTATAGATGCCATAGTAAGCCATCGACGCCAGAATGAGAAATCCGACGCGCCACTGTCGCGGCAGATGCCAGTAAACGAGAAAAGTGAACGCAAGGAACGCAACAAAGGCGAGCGATAAAAAGTTCAAAGTGCGCCATGCTGCGCAGCTCTATTATCGCCGCAAGCAAATTCAATTTTTGTGTTTATCGTCGACGTGATAGGACAATTTGATTTACTTGGCCCATGAAAGTTATACTCGTCACCGGCTCGACCCGCGGTATCGGCAAAGAAACCGTCAGGCAGCTCGCACGCCTCGGCCACCATACAATTCTCACCGGCCGCAATGCACAGCACGTCACCGACGCACAGGACGACCTTGGCGCAGCGGGCGTGATCACCGACGCCTGCCCGCTCGATGTGCGCGATGCCAAATCGGTCGCACACCTGGTGCAGTTCATCACCGAACGGCATGGCAAACTCGACGTACTTGTAAATAACGCGGGCATCTTTCTCGACGGCAGCGACAGCAAAAAAGCGGACCTCGATATAATACGCGACACATTTGACACCAATGTACTCGGCCCCTACCGGTTGATTGAGCAGCTGCTGCCGCTCTTAAAAAAATCAGGCGATGGCCGCATTGTCAATGTCTCGAGCGGCATGGGTGGGCTCACCGAGATGAATGGCGGGTATCCCGGTTACCGCATTTCGAAAACCGCGCTGAATGCTGTCACTCGCATCTTCGCTAACGATCTTGCAGCCGACAAAATTAAAGTCAATTCAGTCTGCCCTGGCTGGGTGAAGACCGACATGGGCGGCGAACGCGCCACCCGCGAAGTCGACAAAGGCGCCGAGACGATTGTCTGGCTCGCGACTGCTGACAATATTCCCACCGGGAAATTTTTGCGCGATAAAAAAGAAATCCCCTGGTAAAATGTCACGATAAAGAGAAGGATCAACCATGTCGACCTACAACAAAACCCCACTGAATAAACTCTTCGACCTTTCGGGAAAGGTGGCTCTTGTCACCGGCGGTGCAATGGGCATCGGGTTCGCAATCGTCGAACGCCTAGCAGAGGCCGGCGCTGCTGTGCTGATTTCTGATATCGACGGCAAAGCCGGCGAGGCTGCTGCCGCACAGATGACCGGCAAAGGCTACAAAGCTGCTTTTATAAAAACTGACGCAGGCAAAGTCAGCGAAATCGTGCATGCAGTCGCCGAGGCAAAGGTCAGATTCGGCGGACTCAACATTCTTGTGAACAATGCGGGCATTTTCCCCATGTCTCCGGTGATGAATACCACTGAAGAACTTTGGGATAAAGTTATGGCGATCAACCTGAAGGGTCCGTTCTTTTTCGCGCAGCACGCCGCGAAACTGATGATGGAAAACGGTCAACCAGGCAAGATCATCAACATTGCATCGATCGATGCCATTCACCCGACAGGCAATCTCGTGCACTACGATGCCTCGAAAGGCGGTGTGCTAATGATGACCAAATCGCTCGCGCTCGAACTGGCCCCCCATAACATCACAGTGAATGCAATCGCCCCGGGCGGCATTACAACTCCCGGCGTCGCAAAAATTTCAGAAGGCATGCTCAAGGCATCTGGCCTGTCACCCGAGGCCTTTGCCGAAATGATGAAAGGTTTCGGTGCGCGCATACCGATGGGGCGCCAGGGCGATCCCGACGACATCGCGGCACCCGTATTGTTTCTTGTGAGCGATGCCTCGCGCTATATCACCGGCGAAACCATCGTTGTTGACGGCGGATATTTGCTATCATGAAAATTTTCATCACCGGTGCATCGGGTTTCGTTGGCTCGGCACTCGTCAGCCCGCTGAAAAAGAAACACAAACTGATCGCGATGTCGCGCTCTGCTAAAAGCGACGCCGCGATCAAAAAACTCGGCGCAACACCTCTGCGCTCAGAGCTCGGCAAAGTGACCGTCGACGCACTGCGCGGCATCGACGTCATCATCCATGCGGCAGCGCATGTCGAGCAGTGGGGAAATAAAGACGATTTCTGGCGCGTCAATGTGATTGGCACGCAGCAGTTACTCAGCGCCGCGAAAGCCGCCAAAGTGAAGCGCTTCATTTTTATCGGCACCGAAGCTGCGCTGTTCCACGGGCAGGACATGATGGGCATCGATGAAACATATCCATACCCCAAGAAATCCCCCTACCTGTATTCGCAGACCAAGGCCGTCGCCGAAAAGCTGGTCATTGGCGCGAACACAGAAAAATTCAAAACTCTGTCGGTCAGGCCGCGTCTCGTGTGGGGCACGGGCGACAAAACGATTCTGCCGGTGCTCGTCGACATGATACAAAAGAAGCGTTTTATGTGGATGGATCGCGGCGAAAAAGACACCAGCACCACACACATCTTTAATCTGGTGCGTGCGGTCGAGCTCGCACTGACAAAAGGCCATGGCGGTGAAGTTTACTTTGTGACCGACGGTGAAGACACCACGTTCCGCAGTTTTCTCACGCGCTATCTTGCCACGCAGGGCATAACACCTCCCGGCAAATCGATTCCGGGTGGCGTCGCACGCGCGCTGGCATTTGTCGTTGAGGGTCTTTGGAAAATCCTGCGCCTCAAATCGGAGCCGCCACTCACCCGCTTCGCCGCGGCGATCATGTCGCGCCACTGCACGATCAAAATCGACAAGATCCGCAAAGACATGGGGTACAAACCTGCAATCAGCGTGGCGACGGACTGAGTAATGCCGCTTGCCCTTAAGGGCAAACTCAAATACGTGGCTAAATATGTCGATAATCGACTATGCGATTTTCGGCGGATTTATTGCGTAGAACCCGGTATTTGCCGCTATTTACTGCATTGATTGTCTTTGCTGCAGCCTGCAGCCCCAATGGCCGCGGCGGCTCTTCACGCTACCGCAATAAATCGGGCAGTGGCAGCGTCATGCTCGACACCCGCGGCGGGCTTACCGTGCGCGTGAAACTCTATGCCGGCGAAGCCATTAGCGTGAAGGCCGACGACTATACATTCACCTCGGGTAAATCGACGCGCCGCGGTTCGGGTTCGTTTACCTTTACCGAAGAAGGCACACTGCAGCCAAAAGGCTATTTCGTGCTGCGCTCGCGCCGCTACAAGGGCGCGCTCGAGGCCAAACGCGACGGCGGCAACTGGCTCTACATCAACCACGTACCGATGGACGAATACCTGACATCGGTGGTGAGCCATGAAATGAGCCCGCACTGGCACAACGAAGCGCTCAAGGCACAGGCAGTCGTGTCGCGTACATACCTGCTCATTAAAATGAAAGAACGTTCAACGAAGCCCTACGATGTCGATACCACCACCAACTTCCAGGTCTATGGCGGATTAAAAAAAGACGACGGCGGTGCGCGCACCGCTGTGTCGCAGACGCACAACGAAGTGCTCTACTATGGCAGCGACCTCGCGCAGACATTTTTTCATTCTTCCTGCGGCGGCACTCTCGCTTCTGCGCAGGAAGCATGGGGTAAGCAGGTGCCATACCTCGCCGTGCAGAGTTCGCCTTATTGCACGACGGCTCCTGTTTACAAATGGCAGGTAAAAATACCGATGAGCGAAATCGGCCGCCGCCTCGCCATGCGCGGGGTGAAGAGCATCAGCGTGGCAGAACGCAGCTCGTCGAAACGCGTGAAGACGCTGCGTATCGCGACTGCCAACGGCACGAAGACCATCCGCGCGGACAAATTTCGCACCGCGCTCGGTGCACTCAAAGTCAAATCGACATTCTTCGGCGTTGCACAGAATGGCTCCAGCGTTGTGCTGACCGGGCGCGGCTTTGGCCACGGCGTCGGCATGTGCCAGTGGGGTGCGAAAACACAGGCCGAAGACCGCGGCAACAGCTATAAACGTATTCTCGATCATTATTTTCCCGGCACTTCGCTGAAAGCCGTGACGGGTCAGAGCGTCTGACATGGCAAAGAAGCGAGCCAAACCAAAAACCTCCCATTCGCCTGCACACGAGTTCACGCGCAGTGTTGAGGCAGCAGCCCCCGCAGCAACGACGTACGTTTCACCACTGCGCACGCAAAAGCTGCCTGTCACGACCTGGTATGAAATTATCTCGACGGGCTTCTATTCCGGTTACCTGCCGAAAGCACCCGGCACCTGGGGTTCGCTCTTTGCCGCGCTCGCATTTTTTCTGAGCGCGCGCCTTTTGCCGTCTGACGGATTGCTGCATGTCGGAAAATTTTCGATTTCATGGTGGGCTGCGCTGACCGGTGTCTTCTTTACTATCATTGGAATTATCGCCTCAGAGAGACTTGCGAATGAATGGCACGACGAAGACCCGAGCGAAGTCGTCGTCGATGAATTCGCCGGCATGTTTTTGGCCTGCCTGCTGATTGCACCCAATGCTATCGGCATCGCCGCAGCCTTTATCTTTTTTCGTTTGTTCGATGTCTGGAAACCCGGCTTTATCAATAAGCTGCAGGATCTTCCGGGCGGCCGTGGCATCGTGCTCGACGACGTCGGTGCGGGCCTGGTTGCCGCGCCGCTGGCATGGCTGGTGCAGTTGGGTATAGGCAAGTTCTTTCATGGCTGATTCGCCGCTCCACTCACCCCCTGGCCCCCTCTCTCACGGAGAGAGGGGGAAGAACCACCTTCAGACTCTTTATAATTATTACGAGCGTGAATTCGCCGAACACGAGGCACGTTTTCTCGCGGCCGACAAGCACCGGCTGGAGGCGAAGATTGCGCTGCAGGAAATTCTGAATGGCCTGTCTGCCGCGAGCGAAAAACTCGGTCATTACCCACAGGCGACGGTTTTGAAACGTATCCGCCTGATCGAAACCCTCATCAAAGATCTTGACATGCGCTTTGCAGCGGAGCGGCGCAGTTTTGGCGCTTTGGGATTTTTGCTCTCACGACTGCGCGGCAACCTTGCGGTAGAGATGCTCGAGCCAAAACTCTACAATAAAATACGCGCGGCGCTGGCCAAAGAAGAAACGCTGAAAGCGCTCAGGGAAAAATATCCCGATGCAGACGCCGTCATCACTGCAACAAAACCGTTGGCACCGAAACGGGCAGCAAAATCTGTACGCCTGATGCTCGTTGGGGCTGCCAATCTGCATTATGCGATTCCCGTGCTGCGCATCCTGAAAAAGACGCCGGCCGATAGTCCGGCTGCCGCTAAACTCAGATCTGTTCACACACAACTGCATCTGCCAATAGAGCGGAAACCCCAGGATAAGTATGCACATGCGATTGCCTACAGCGACCTGAAAGAGCAGCGGCGGATTGTCTACTGCGACGAATATTTCAAACCCATTGAAATTCCGCAACGCATGCTGAAGCAGGCAGTAACCTATGTACCGTCAGGCACCGGCGAGAACCGTGTGCACCGGCCGGTTTTGAAGTTTTACGGACGTCAGTTTTTTGTGTACGGCGCACGTTTGAGTTACACTGTTCGCCCCGGTGGCCGAGCCACCTCACCTGAGCATTGAAATTTTGCATCGCCTGATGCGCCTCTTCATGGAACACAAAACAGATGTGTTGCCGGTAGTCGAGCGCGGCCGCATTGTGGGCCAGCTTGACCGGCTTGCCCTCGTCGAGGCGCTGAGCGAAATACGTCCCGAGGGTTATACTCTCACAGTCCAGGAAGCAGAATCTGCCGATGAGCTGTTGCGCCGCCTCGACCAGGAAGGCGCATCGGGGCTTGCGACGATCAACCGCAACTTTGAATTTAATGCCGTCTGGGGGCGTGCAGAAATCCTGCAGGCACAAGGTAAAATTCCACAGGTCAAAATCTGGCAGCCCCCCACCAAGGATGGTGTAGGGCTGACCGAGCCACGCAGGACGGCCACCGATGCAGCGGAAGCCGCAGTCGCTGAGCAGGCCGCCACGCACCAGCCCGTGATCGCCCCGGCTGCGCGTGAAATCCGATTGGCTGAAATTCCACAGCTGGTAAAATCTGCAGTTAAACCAGCGCAGGCAGAAAGCCCGCTGGCTTCACCCCCGGAAGCAGCCGCGACAATTTCGATTGTGCGCGAGCTACCGGCGGCGCCGGCCGCCGCACCGAAAATCGAAACACGCCCGATCGCAGAAAATCTGCACCGCGAAATCGAAAATGGCCGCATGGCAATCAATACACTTGCCGCGCTTGATATCCCCCTTCTCGCCTGCCATGGTTCGGGAAGCGAAATTTTTCATAACCGCGCATTCCAGGATATTCGCCTGCGCGACGCGATGCACCTGAAAACCGAAGATCTCGTGGCGCGCGCAAAAGACGCGATTGCCGAAAGCGCCTTGAAGGGTGATCTCGACATCGATAAGGCGGTCAGGCTGGGGCAGGCGCCACGCGGCTATGAATGCTATTGCAAAGCGATACGTGACTATGAAAACCCGACATCGCGCGCCTTTGGTTATATTTTTTGGCTGGTACCGGCTGCGCCGGCCGCAAGTGAAGCAACGGCACTCTACTCTGCAACGGAAGGCAGCGCTGAATTTACCGGCAAGACCCTGCCCGACATTCTTGCTGCCGAAGAGGCGCGTGCGATGGCTTGGGCCATGGCAGAAGCGAATGGCAACCAATCGGATGCTGCTCTGCTCTTGGGGATACCAAGACAGACTTTTAATTACCGCTTCCGCAAGCTCACCCGCGCGCGCATGACGGGTAACCGGCAGATCAAAGATGCCGCACGGCAGAGAAACGGCAAACCACCCGTCGGCAATGCAGACGGGGCGAATGAGGCAGGCAAAGCATGAGTGTTGAAACCACAGTCCCCGCTTCAAAGAAAGCGCCTGCTGAAGAGAAGAAATATTTTCCGCTCAGCAAGCGCATCTCGCACGTCTTCGAATTCACTTTCCTGATGCTGATTTTCGGCATCATCAACCTGTTTCCTTTTTCTGCGCTCCACAGTGTTGCCGCGTGCATGCGCGTGCTGTTTTACCCTATTTTAGGTTCTGCTCGCCGGCGTATCCGTTCACATGTCACGGAAATTCTGGGTATCACCGACGAAAAAGAACTGAAGCGCTTCGTGAACAGTAACATGAACCACACTATCCGCAGTTTCCTGGAGCTGATGCAATCGTGGAAAATGAAGCATAAACGCTTTCTGAAAAAATACGTCAGCTTCGGGGAAGAGGCACTCGAAATCGCCGCCGACCGCTCGCAGGGAGTGGTGTTTGCCGAAGGGCACTTCGGCAACTGGGAGATCCCGATTCCTGCATACGCTTCTGTCGGCTTCAGGGTTTATTACGCCGCGCAGAAGCTTTCAAACCCATACGTCGACTGGGTTGTGCGGAAAATTCGCGAAGGTTATGGCGGCGGCGGCGCGATCTACCTCAAAGAATCAGAGAAATATATTCCGTTGTTAAGGCGCAAGGAGCCGATTGGCCTCGTCTCAGACCAGGACGCCGGCAGCGAAGGCGTGTTCGTCAACTTCATGGGCAAGCCGGCTTCGACACACATGGGGCCGGCAGTACTGGCTTACCTCGGCAAAGCCAAACTCGCCGTGGGTTTCTGCATCTTCCAGGGTCGCGGGCGTTACGTATTCTATGCGCGCACGCTGTACCGTTTCCAGAATAAATCCGACTTTGCTTCATCGCGCGAGGCTGCGGAAAAACTCACTGCACTGTGGGTGAGTGAAATGGAGAAAGAAGTGCGCAAATACCCCGAACAATATTTTTGGGTGCACCGGCGCTGGAAGACAAAACCGCCCGAGGTGAAGACCTGATGCTGAAATACCTGTTCGCCCGCATCTGGAAAAACCCGCTGTCGCGCTACGGTTCGCTGGCGGCGATTCTGCTGATTACTTTCGGCGTGATTTTCACCGCACGCAACCAGCTCTACCGCTATTTTTCGCGCACGTTCTCATCGCCCGACTGGTCAGATGTAGCACGCCATGGCGCGCGGCCATTTGGCTTTGAGGAGAACGAAGGCAAAGCGCGCGATCTCACCGAAAAAGCGTGGAGAGAAATTTATACACTGGCCGACCGCAAGATTGGCGACAACGACAAGCTGCCGCCGATTACCGGCAGTGTGACCCGACGCCCCTATTCGCTGTTTCTGAGCAAACATGCAGAACAGGATATCTTCACGCTCTTTAACGGTCTCTATGCCAACTGCGGTGCGCTCGTCACTTCGATACAGATCAGCGACCGCACTTCGTCGATCGGAGAAGCTGTTGAAGGACAAACCGCCGCCGGTCGCCTGCAACGCCAGATGACCGCCACCGAGCGCAGCCTGCTCAAAATTCACGCGCTTGAAGTCGAAGCCGCACTGCAGAAAAAACCAGACTTTATACCCGCGATCGAACTCAGCGAAGAAATTTTCCGCGCGACATGCGGGCTGCGCGACCTGGCGATGCTGTGGTCGCGCGCGCTTGACTACCGCGAGTATTATCTGCAAAAGCAGATCTATGACGCCGATTCGGGCCGCCTGTACGAAAAATCCCGAACTGTTCCACCAGCGGGCCAATGAGGCGTATGCGCGCGACCCGGTTTACCGTGAACTTTTGCAGCGGCACTTCGACGCCACACGCTTCCGCACGCCGCATGACCCCGCGCAGCTGAAAAACCTGCGGAGTGCATATGCGAGTTTTCAGAATCCAAAAACATTGTCGGCGCTGATCGCAGCCCTGCTTTCCGAAGCGCGCAACAGCAACACCACCATTGCAAAAAAATGCCACTTTGAACTCTATGCACTCGACTACCCGGGTGTGAGCGAGCGCGCAGATTATCTCTATGCGCTCGCCGAAACCGCGGTGCGCGGCGACGAACCGGTGCGCGCTGCGAATATTATTGCGAATGCGCTGAAATCGGGAAAAATCACCGATCAGAGCCAGCTGAGCGATTTTGAACGCCTGCGTTTTCATCTCGATCTGACCCGCCATGACAGCGAAAATCTATCTCGATTTTAATTCGACGCATCCGCCCGACGCAGTCGCACTCGCCGCGGGGCGCGAATTTTATCTCGCGCACTTCGCCAATTCTTCGGGGCTTTCGCTCGCTTCGCAACAGGTCAACGAGCGCATTGAACGCGCGCGCGAAGACATCGCGCGGCTGCTTCTGGTAACCGCTGAACAGGTTATTTTTACCTCTTGCGCAACCGAATCGAATAACCTGCTGGTTCGGGAATTCCATAGCAGGCATAAGGCAGGCATTTTTCCGCGTGCTGACTTCGCCATTCGAACACCCGAGCATTGCCGAAACATTGAAGCAACTGGAGAACACCGAGATCCATGCATTTAAAGCGGAATCCAACGGCACTATCAGTGAAAATAACCTGAAAAAAGCACTGGCTGAACCGTTTGACCTGATCACGCTCATGGCCACGCAGTGAATTGAAGTGGAAAGTGCTTTTGCCTGCGCTCGAAATGATGAATGCACTCGGTGCAAACCATATGCCGGTCATTGTCGATTTCTCACAGGCTTTGCCCAAGCTCTGCAACGAAGAAAACGCGCCGCTCTCCCCCCGGCTGGTCAAAGAACTGACCGCGCGTGGTGCTTTCCTGACCGCCACCGGGCACAAGACCGGGGCCGGCTTCGGTGCGGGGCTTATCATCACCCCGCCGGGGCATGCTGCGCTTAAAACCGCGCTACTCGCCGGCGGCAACCAGAATTCGGCCTGCGCGCCGGCAGCCATAATACCGAGGCGATCATCAGTCTTGCGGAGGCTTTAAAGCGCAAGCTGGCTGCAAATTCATATCCCGCATGGCAAAAAGTAACGGGGGGTTTTGCCTCATTGCTCAAAACCGCGATCTCAAAAATAGCGGGCGCAAAAATTATCGCTGAAGATGCACCGCGCGCGCCCGGCACGCTGCTCTTACTTTTGCCCCAGGTACCGATTGATTTTCTGATTATGGCGCTCGACCGCGAAGGCATCACGGTTTCAACCGGCACCTCTTGCAAGTCTCGTTCACGCTCACCTTCGCAGGCGCTGTTTGCGATGGGTTACAGCGAAGCCGAAGCGCTCAGCGTCATTCGCCTTTCGTTCGACCAGAATTTAACCGCAGCGGACATGGCGCGCACGGCGGATGTACTGCAGCAATCACTCGCGCGGCTTAAGTAGACGCGCTCCGGGCTTTGCCCGGAGCGCTTAATAATCAAACGAACTCGCACCGATGAATTCGCGCAGAATAGAAGTCGAAGGCACGTCGTCGGGCGCGATCGCGACAAACAAGTCGAGCATCTGCCTGAGACGAAACGCCGTCGCATAACTCGGGTGTCCCGGCGGCACCTCGAGCAGGTAGCGCTCGGCAAATACCTTGAGCACTGAAATTTCATACACGAGAGAAGTATCAAACACCGCGTCGGCGGCCGACACAAACGGGAAAATATTCTGGTGCTCGCCGTGGCGCACATCGGCCCAACGACTGATATTTTCCGCGGCGCCGAACCCGCGCGAATGCCGGTCGCGCACCACACGGCGCAGCAGGCGCAGGTCTGACGGATTGAGATGGTTCACCATGTCGAATGGCAGAGTCAGCAATGGTTGCAGAAAGATTCGAAATACATTTTCGGCAGGCAGAATGCCCGCTAAAAGCGCCGGGTTCAGGCCATGAATGCCTTCGAGCAGCAGGATTTTACCCGGCCCCAGCTGGATTTTTTTCCCGCCTTCCGGGTTACACTCGCCGTCGCGGAAATCATAGCGTGCGGTAGTTACCTCTTCACCGGTGAGCAGGCGGCGCAAATGGTCGGCAATCAGCGCAAGATTGAGAGAATGTATCGTTTCAAAATCTTTTTCGCCGCGGTCATTGACCGGCACCTGTTCCCTGCTGAGGTAATAGTCGTCGAGCGAAATGCCTTCGGGTACCGCACCGCTGATACGCAGCTGTATCGACAGCCGTCGGATAAACGTGGTCTTGCCCGAAGACGACGGCCCGGCGACGCAGACAACTTTCACTCCGCCGCGAGAAACAATGTCATCGGCCATGCGCGCGAGGCGCTTTTCATGGTAACCTTCGGCGACGCGAATGACTTCACGCACTCGCCCGTCGATGCAGGCACGATTGAGCTTGCCCACACTCGTGAGTTCAAAAGAGGAAAGCCACCTGCCGCTCTCGGCAGAGAGTCTCGCAAACTCTGCAAAGCCGTCGGGCACCTCGGAGGTCTCTCCCGATAACAGGATCAATCCGCCTTCTGAAACTATCAGGCTAAAACCATCGATGAGCCCCGCGTGCGGCAGAAGCGGGCCATTATAGAGAGCGTAATACCTGCCGACCGTGACGAGCTGAATCGTCATCGAGCGCGTCGCATTGATGAGCTCGACTGTCTCGAGCCGGTTGTGGCGCGAAAAGAAGCTGCGCGCTTCGTCGACATTCCACCATTCCTGCCTGAAGTCTGCGTGGTTTCTTATCAGCTCGCGCATGCGGCGCGTGAGGTGGTCGGCAATCTGCTGTAGTGTCCAGCCAGTGTGGTTGGGAAACTCGACCCACTGAGCGGCACCGATACCCTGCCCCATTTGCAGTGAAACCGGCGGATTGAGCTCCGCAGTGGCTTCGGCGAGTAGCAGCGCGAGCGAGTGGCGCATCACACGTTCACCCTCCCAATGCGCTGTGGTCAGTGGCACAACCTCGGTGTCGGAAAATATCTGTGTATCTAGAGAGGAAACGCGGTGATCCACCAGCGCAGCGACGACCGGTAGCCCGTTCAAAACCGGCGGCAATGCATCGTGGATTGCCGAACCTGTTTTGATCTGCTGCACACTGCCGTCTTCGCGGCGCACGCTGACCGTCGCCTGGCGTGGTAATGACCTTTGCCTCAGTAAAAGATCGAGACTCTCAGTGCGCTCGACGAGTTGCCTGCCGAGCGTGTTGATGAGCGAAAGCATCACCTGCGCGGCGATCTGCGGTTCGGCAGAAACGAGTCGGTTGAAATTCGCACGATCGAGCCGAGCTAATGTCAGCTTCGTGACCGCCACGATCGTGGCCGCGCGCGGTTTGCCCGAAATCAGGCCCAGTTCGCCGAAGTGGTCGCCCGCCTTAACTGAGCCGAGATCAAGCCCGTTACGGCTCATTTTGCCTTCGCCTTCGAGCACAAAATACATGTCTTCGGCGACGGCGCCAAGATGCACAATTTCCGTTTCAGGCTCGCAGACGCGCATTTCCAGGTATTGCTGTAATCGCTCCGTCTGTTCGGATGTCAGACCCGAAAAAAAATTGGCCATAACCGGGGGCATATGCCGTGGTGCTGCTGCCGTTTACTGCGTCATGCGCAATTATGGGCTGAACTTATGGCACGGCATTGCATCCTGATTGTCACCGTGTCGACGCGTCCGCGTTTAACACATGCGAAACCGATGGATTCTTCTCGCTGCCTGCGCAGTGGCCGCCTGTGCGGGCGCACAGTCGAAATCAGGTACCGCAGATTTTGCCAGCATGATCGGTCGCGCAGAAGAGCTCAGGTCCGCCGGCAACACAGAGAAGGCGCAATATGCGGCGCTGCTCGCCGATTTTAATACTCTTACGAAAGATAAACCTGATGCCGTGAACGATGCGGCAAACCGTAAGCTCGCACAGGATCTTCTCGCCAAGTATCCGCCACTTGTTTGCCCGCTGTCTATCAGCGAACCCGCCGAAACACTACGCACTGTCGGCGGATTCATATCACCTTTGGTTGTAACAGCCAGCTGCCCCGCCGCTGCGCCGTTTCTCTTCGAAGCCGACAGCGTCGATCTTTCGCTCTCACCCGAAGACATGGCATTCACACGCGGCAGTATGCGCGCCCGTGTGCGCGTGAACTCGGCGACCATTGCGCCCGAAAAGAACCGGATAAAATTTTCTGCGCATTACTATGCCGCCGAATTCATTTCAGAAGTGCGATCGAAATTTAACCTTGTCGAAAGAACCGAAATCAGCCTGAATCCAGCGGTATACCAACTGCAGGCTGTTGCGACGGAAAGAAATGCCTACGCCGATGCGCGCACAAAATTCCGCGAAGCAAAACTCACGCTCGCAACGGAAAGCGGTGGGCTCGGCAGCGACGTAGCACTGTCGGCCAACGGCCAGTTCACCGTCGGCGGAACATCCAGCGGCAAAAAATTTGATCTGCTTTACGGGCACCCTAACGGTTCCCTGCCCGACGGCATTGGTTCTTCGTTCACGACGGTGCGCGTCGACGGTACAGACTATCGCCTGGAAGAAACAAAAGGCAAAGTCGCAAAAAAAGCAGTCGATGGTTTGGTCTACGAGGCAAAGATAGGCCGCACGGGAATCGTCGTCAGGCAGATTCTTCATCCCGAAGCCGACGCAGATCGCATCAGGACGCGCATTGAGTATGAAATCCACAACACTTCAGCAAAGCCACGCAGCGTCGGTATTCGCCTGCTGCTCGACACCTGGGCGGGGAAAAACGACGGTGTGCCATTTTTGCTTCCCGTCGGCGACTCGACGCAGCTCTACCGCACCGAGGTGGAGTTCACACCGACAGCGTCTGTGATGTGGCAGATTTTTGACATCGACCGCATCGACGGCACCCTGCCACGCGAACCTGCATTACAGAACATTCTGGTCGGCAAAGACCTGGTGGCTCCCGACCGCATAGCTTTCGCCAACTGGATCGAAGCCTCGAAAACGCTTTGGGATTATGCGGTGAATTCAGCGCGGCGCGTGACCGGAGATTCTGCGGTTATGCTATGGTGGCAACCGGCGACAATCGAGCCACAGAAAACGCAGCGTATCGCAACTGAACTCGGTGCATACCTGGAACACCGCGAGCCGGCCGTATTCGTGACGAATGCCGAGAGCGGAGAAATCCTGGTATACCTTTGGCACCACAACGAAACCGATGCGACGCAGAAGATCGCATACAGCATGCGCGCCGAAAAAGGCGACTTGCGTTTCGGCGTCGCGATGGGCGACCAGGCGCTGGCGCCACACAAAACCTTCGTCAAGGCGAGCCCGGCGCAGATTGTCGCGCAGGGCGACACAACAGTTATCATCACCGAAACCATTAACGGTGTGGCCAAAGAATACAAATTCCAGGTGAGCAACCTGAAGAAATGGAAGAAGCTGATGCAGACCCCGGTCACCGAACCCGCAAAACAATTCCCAGTCAGCTACTTCGATGAACGCGATATGGCGCTCAAGGCCCGTCTCGTGAGCGCAGGCGGTAAAACGCTGATGACGATTCCGCTCGAAAAAACCGCGATCGAAGGCGGTTATGAATATAAAGGAAATTTTGAAATACCGGCTGACGCCACCGCCGGCCGCTATACAGTAGAGGTAATCCGATGAAAACGATGTATATCGCAACGGCGTTATTGCTCTGCACGGTTGCCGCAGGCGCAGAGGAAGTGCTTTCGTCGCAGCCGCTGGTAATAGCCCCGCGGCGCATCGAAGCCGAAACGGTGCCGCTCGCCAGCCGCGCCGTCGAATCAGAGGGGCATGCGGTCAGCATCAATCCGCAGCTGGTGATTGCAAAGATAGAGTTCAAAAAAGGATCGATCAGGCTTCTACCCGAAATGCGCAAACAGCTGCTGCAACTGGGACTGAAGCCCGGCCAAAAACTGCGCATCACCGGTTTCGCCGGTGCCGGTATTGCCAAAGGGAATGCCGTTAGGCTCGCCAATCTGCGCGCGCGCGTCGTTGCTTCTTACCTGACCGAACAGATTGGTGAATTGAAGATTGAATTACAATGGAATGGCAAACCGCCCGAGGGTTTTGCCGCAGATACGGCAGTGATAGAGAGGGGTGAATAATGCATTTGTTCGGGTCTATCGTCTTCAACATGATGCTCGCCACCGCCGCGTATGCGGCCGGTTCGGCATTTTTATACCTCCGCCGGCCCGATCGTGAGCGGCTTCTGGCGCATGCGCGCTCGGCGCTCGAGCTGCACCTGATCGCCGTCACGATCTGCGTGCTGCTGCTCGCATACATGCTTGTCTCCGCAGATTTTTCGATTGTCTACGTGGCAGAGCACGTCAACCTGCAGCTGCCGGTCTTCTACCGTCTGACGTCGCTGTGGGCGGGGCAAGCCGGTTCGATGCTGTGGTGGAATTTTCTCGTCGTCGCATTTTCCTACATGGCGGTCAGGCACATGCGCCGCGCAGAACCTGCGCTCGAACCTTATATCATTGCCATCCTGATGTCGCTGTCGCTGTTCTTCACCGCGATCGGTTGTTTTGCGCCGACGTCTGATCCGTTCCGTGTGTTCCAGGAAGGCGAAAAACTTTTCGCACATGCTGAGGGCCGCGGATTAAACCCGCTGCTGCAGCATTGGGCAATGATCATACATCCACCGATACTCTACTTTGGCTATGTTTCATTCGCGGTGCCGTTCGCCATTGCCATGGCTGCACTCTTAAACGGCAACGCATCGCTCAACTGGATCAAGTACGTGCGCCGCTGGACGATCTTCAGCTGGTTCTTTCTCGGCGTGGGCATACTTCTCGGCGGCAAATGGGCTTACGAAGAACTCGGCTGGGGCGGCTACTGGGCGTGGGACCCGGTCGAAAACGCCTCGCTCATGCCATGGCTCACCGCGACCGCGTTTCTGCACTCGATCATCGTGCAGGAACGCCGCGGCATGCTCAAAGTCTGGAACATGGTTCTGGTTTCAATTTCATTCATCATGACCGTGGTGGGTACGGCACTCACGCGGTCGGGCGTCGTGCAATCGGTGCACGCTTTTGCGCAGTCAAACCTCGGCTGGTTTTTTCTCGCGTTCATCGTCATCACCATCGCGTTCTGTACTTACGCGATTATCAAACGCTACGACGTGCTGAAATCGGCGCAACCAATTGAATCATTGCTCAGCCGCGAAGTGGGTTTTCTGTTTAACAACGTGCTGCTGCTCGCGTCGCTGTTCATTATCTTTTTCGGCACAATGTACCCGACGCTCAGCGAATGGATTTCAGGCCACCGCGAGTCGGTGACTGCAGAATGGTTTAATAAGTTCATGGCTCCGATGGGTATTGTGATTCTGTTTCTGACCGGCATCGGCCCACTGCTCGCATGGCGTGTGACATCTGCATCATCCCTGCTCAAAAATGCACGTATTCCCTTGCTGGCGGCGGCGATTGCCGGCGTTGGTTCATGGCTCATCACCCGCCAATTTGTCGTCGAATGGAATTCTGCGCGCGTCATGGCGATCACGACGTTTTCCGTGTCGGCATTTGTGATCGCCGGGGTGCTCGAAGAATGGTTACGCGCAGCGCTCGCGCGCGTGCGCTATACACAGGAACTGTTTTTTGTTGGCGTGATCATGACGCTGTTCCAGAATAAACGCCGCTTTTTGGGTTACATGGTGCATGTGGCGCTCGCAATCCTCTTTGCCGGCTTTGCCGGTCTCGCATTCGGCACAGAGGGAAGGCTGATTTTGAACCCCGGCGAGGCGCAGAGCTTCGCGGGTTACACAGTGCATGTGGAAAACTACGAAGAGAAAGGCATGCCTGAAGGTGCCAAGGTACCGCTTTACGGCACACGCATGGTAACGCTCGGAATATACCGCGACAACAAGCTCATTGGCCGCGACACGACTGAAATCCGCACTTACCCGATGTATAATTTTCGCGAGGGGCGTTATTCCGACTCGCAGAACACCTCTGAACCGGCGATTATCTCGACACTGATGACCGACGTGTATTTACAGCTGGGCGGCGACGAAAAAGGCCGGCTGGTGCTGCAGGTTTGGATTAACCCGCTGGTAAAATGGGTCTGGGGCGGTTTTGCCTTTTTTATCGCGATGGGCCTGCTGTTACTCTTGCCGATCGGTGAAAAGAAAGTGCTGAATCTGGGGTGGCTGAAGCTACGTGTCGCGCCGGAAAAAGCGACCTCAGGCTAGCCCGATATCGGGGACGGTTAAAACGCCACAACCGGACAAAAAATTGGCACCAGGAACGGGAATATCCCGTAGTTCTTGTTGACATTCTCCAATTCTATCCGTCCATGGGAGATATGAAGTTTCTCGTCAGACGGTTTATCGCTGTGGCACTTATATCCTGCGCCACGCTGCATGCGGCGGAGGAAAAACCGAAAACTGCCGATATGGCGCGCGTTGCGATCGTCAAATACCAGGATAAAACCGGCACCAAGAACTTCGAGTACATGCCGGGCTCTCTGCAAGAAGCGATCGGCGGCTCGATGCATAAAAAATTTGAATTCATCGAAGCGGACATGTCAAAAGTGGAGCCGATCGTCGCGCAGGTGCGTGCGAAAAACAAAGGCGTTATCGGCCCGAAAGAAGCCGCTGAAATTTGCCGCCTTGCTGATATCGACATATTGATCTACGGCGATTTCACCTTCGACAAGGAAGCGGCAGAGATCGAAATCCATACAAATATTTCGCTCGGCTCGACCGACAAATTCAGGCTGATTGTACCGACAGAAAACCGGGTGGATGCTACCATATTTCAGGCGGCGGACAAGGTCGCGACAGATATTGTCGCAGAGATCACCAAGGTTGCAATCGAACAGCAACAGGCAAAAGGCAAATCGGAGCTCGATAAGAAAAAAAAGACGCAGCTCGACAAAACAGAGAAAGACAAGACCTGGGCGGATGTCAATTGGAACTTTTCGTTGAGTCCAGGAGGCATTTACCCGCTGGTTAGCCGCGATAAAGCTCAGGTTAAAACTGAACCAACCGCAAGCATATTGGCAATGTACCGCCTGCGGTCACGCTGGCATGTGGGTGTGTTTGCATCATTCGCGAGTTTGAAATCGAATTCCAATTCAACGCCCTACTCCACAAATATGGATCACCTCGCAGCGGCGGCCACGGTGGGATATTATTTTGATCTTTCACCTCGCTGGCGTCTGACCACTATGCTCGGTGGCGGATATTATTTCGGCAAGCTGAACGTGTACAATACCTGCAGCAGTAACAACTGTTTTTCTTCAGGTGGCAGTTCGACCGAACAGCAGGTAAAGAATCCATTTTTCATGGCACGCCCGGGCATCCATTTCCTGGTCTTCTCATTTCTGTCGCTGGGTCTCGAAGGTGAATGGCGTATGTATTATGATTCGAAGCCGGTGCAAACGGTGGGGGCGGCGTTATCGCTTACCGTGGTATTTTAAAAGGGGGATTCATGAATGCAAAGGCAATAATATCTTCCTGTCTGGTTCTTATGCTGAATGCCTGCAGCAACTACAATCTGCTCGAAAATCTCGAGAATCCCGGGGGGACGACAAACCAACAGCGGTTATTGGCGTTCGTTGCCTCCACAGCGAGCACAGCGAACTTCAACTCTTATAATGTCGGTATTTTTGCGAGCTGCGCAGGATTCACGGGCCAGGGCCGCGCAGATTGTGCCTGCCAGGTGATGGCTACCAATGCAGGGTTGTCCATGCCCCAGAGCGGCAAATACATCTCATGGACCAGCATCGTGGCCAGCGACATGCGCTGCCGTATCCAGGGTATCTTCAATACGGTCGGATGCGCCATTCCCGCGGGAGGACCGCTTTGGTCGACTACAGGTGGAATTACCGTGGCCAACGGATATTCTGGCTTATTTTCCGGAAATCTCATGGGTATGTTGAACCTGACAGAATCCAAAGGGAATCCCCCCAGTACGGATGTCTGGACGGGGACGAATGCCGATGGCACCATTGCCGGGACAGGGGCCACCGCGACCTGCACAGATTGGACAGGGGCCGGTAATGGAGTTTCAGGCAGCACGCTCTCTGCGAATGCAGCCTGGACCAACAACTCCTCTGCTCAATCCTGTTCGAGTGCATCGCTTCCGATTTATTGTTTTGCACAACCGTAGAATTTTGAGGAATACTGTATGCTGGTAACTCATGAAGAAAAGCCTGCAAGAGGTTACAAATATGAAAACTGCGTTCAAGATGAAGACTATTATTATCGTTCTTCTCACCCTCGGTGCTGGCTGCGGTAACTTCAATTTGCTGGAAAAACTGGAAAATCCCGGTGGAACGGTTGCCGAAACCTTCACGAATAATTATTATGTTTTTGCGAGCTCATGGACAACAATGGGCGACATGGCCGCCAGTCCATACCCTGAGTGTACTGCGAACTTTCTCGGCGCTGCCAGGGCCGACTGTGCTTGCACGAAAGCCGCGGCAAAGTTCAATCTGCGTAAACACTCAAACCATGAATTTAAAGCATACTTGGGTCTCACAGGCGCGCCCACTATGGAAGCCCGGTGCCGCATTTCCGGATTTCCCGGAGGATGCGCTACTCCCTCGATCTCGGGACCTTGGTTTAATACGATGGGCAACATAGTACTCAATATTTTTATACCTGCTGCAGGCACGATCGATGGCCCTATTCTGTTTACTGAAAACAAGGTTCCCCTGACCAATTCCGATCAGGCCTGGACTGGTGCCAGTGCCACAGGCACGCACCAGAATGAATGTACGGGCTGGAACGACACGACGCAGGTAAATGTTAATGTTGGCGATCCAACTTCTTCGAGTACAGCCTGGCACAACGCAACAATTGCGAATTGCAATGTGCCGAAGCGCGTATACTGCTTTGCAACTCCATAACCGATAATTCGTTTTCGCCCCCAGGCGAAGTAAGAAACCTTACCGCATGATCTATCACCGCCTCGGCACCACAGACCTCGACGTCAGCGCAATCTGCCTCGGCACGATGACCTGGGGTGTGCAGAACAGCGAAGCCGAGGGCCACGAGCAGATGGACTATGCGCTCGGGCAGGGTGTGAATTTTTTTGATACCGCCGAGATGTATGCGGTGCCGCCTGCCCCCGAGACCTATGGCAAAACCGAAACTATTATTGGCACATGGTTTGCGAAACGCAGGAACCGCGACAAAGTCATTCTCGCCACCAAGATCGCCGGTAACGGCCTCAAATGGATCCATAATGGCGGCGACATCAATCGCGCCTCCATCACCGCGTGTGTCGAAGCGTCGCTGAAACGCCTGCAAACCGACTACATCGATCTGTACCAACTGCACTGGCCTAACCGTGGTTCATACCACTTTGGCCAGCACTGGACCTACAAAATCAAACAATCGACCAACGAACAAGAGATCGATAACTTTGTCGAAGTGCTCACCAGGCTCAAAGAACTGATCGCCGCGGGCAAGATACGCCATGTCGGATTGTCGAATGAAACGGCCTGGGGTACGATGAAGTACCTGCACCTGTCTGAAACCCAAAATCTGCCGCGCGTGCAGTCGATACAGAACGAGTACAGCCTGATGTACCGTTTGCATGAGCCTGATCTTATGGAAATTTCTCTGCGCGAACGCGTCGGATTGCTTGCGTGGTCGCCGCTTGCGGCCGGTCTCATCACCGGTAAATATGCGGGCGGGGCGCGACCGGCCGGCACGCGCTGGACACTGTCGACGCGCTTCAACCAGCGCGATACGCCGCAGGCGCATGCGACGGTGGCGCGGTATATTGACATCGCGAAAAAACACGGGCTCGACATTGCACAGATGGCGATTGCCTTTGTTCTGTCGCGGCCGTTTGTGACGAGCGCAATCATCGGGGCAACGAGCATGCAGCAGCTGAAGACCAATATCGCGGCGGTGGATTTAACGCTCACAAACGATGTCTTAAACGACATCGCCGCTGCGCGGCGCGACTTTCCCGTCCCATTTTGATTTTCTGCAGCGCTCAGCGCAGCAAAAAATCAAAAATAAAAAGACAAAAATCCGCCCACCCTGCATCTATCATACAGAGGAAAGACGACGGTGGATTTCAACAGCTGGGCCGAGATCATGCGCCCGAAACTTGTCAGACTCGCGGCGACGCAGCTCAAAGACGAGCACGAAGCCGAAGATGTCGTTCAGGATACGCTGACCATTCTGTGGCGGCGGGGCCCCGAAGGCATCGCCAACCTGGAAGCGTACGCCGCGAGAGCGGTGTGGCAGAACGCCGGACAGAGACATGCACGCCGCCACGAGGCGCTGCCACTCGAAACGGAAATTCTGCGTAAGGCCGGGTTTGACGAGCCTGGCGCAAGGGAAGCAGTCGAAGATCAATTGCAGCAGTGGGATATCGAAGAGGCAATTGGCAGGCTGTCGCCCGCGCAACAGGAAGTCGTGCGCCTGCACTACTATGCCGGCTTAAGCTTCAAGGAAATCGGCAACGCACTTGCGATTTCGATGAACACCGCCGCGAGCCGGTGCCGCTACGCGCTCGACCAGCTGAGATATGCGCTGTCGTCATATAAGAAAGGAGATTAAGATGGAAGACAAAAAAGAAGAAAACGGCGTGCGCTTCGGCGGCCACGCAGTGCCGGGCATTGCCGGCGTGATTGGTGGCGTGCTGTTTGCGGTTGCCGTACCCTGGGTGCTGTTGGTGCACGGGCAAATACTCGGCACCACAATTCTGACGACCCTCGTGATGATTGCGGTGATCGGCGGCGGAGTGATCGCGCTGACGGCGGTGTTTTTTTCGCTGGTGATGCCTTCGAGCGTCAACCATGAAAACAACTGGGATAAGTGGGAAAAGCACCTGGAGAGGAAGAAAGACTGAACAAACTAGCCACGGGCTAAAGCTCGTGGCCAGATAAACCTAAATCAGCCTGCAATCAGAGAATCGACTGAGAACTTGCCGCCACCGCTGATAATCAGTGCCACGGCAATACCGACTGCCAGCAGAAAGAATTCGATGCCCTCGCCTTTCTGTGCGCCGAACCAGTTCATGAAGAAACCATTCTGCCAGTGCACGGTTACCATCGCAGACAGCATGATAACACCCACCCACAGAGCGCCGATGCGTGTACCGGCGCCGGTCAAAAGCATGATACCGCCGAAGAACTCACCGATGATAACCAGAAACGCAATAATCGCTGGCAGCCCCGCGGTACCTGTAAAGTACCCCATCGTGCCCTTAAAACCATAGCCGCCGAACCAGCCCAAAAGCTTCTGCGCGCCGTGCGGCAGAATCATCGCGGCGAGAGCGAGGCGCAGCACAAGGCCTGTCCAGTCGCCCTGCGTTGCCAGTACTGTCTGAATTATGTGTGTCATAAATATCTCCTTTTTTGTGGAGCTTCAAAGCCTGGTTCAGTACGCAGCCGCGCCATAAACCAACCCATCAAACCCCTTTTAGCCCTCTTGGGGCCCTAATTGGTTGACTCATCAACCATTAAACTTAAGCTAACTCTATTTAGTTGACTCGTCAACAAAAAGTGTGTATTGTGTCTTTGTGAAGCATGACACGGCGGCGATCAAAGCCTGGCGAAACCTTTTGGCCTACAATACCGAAGCCATCTACCGCACCGAACGCGAACTGAAAGCCTCAGGTGCCATAACACTTTCCGCGTACGACATTCTCATCGAGCTCGAGACCGCGCCTGAAAATCGCCTGCGCATGTACGACCTTTCGCAGGCCTGTATTCTGACTAAAAGCGGCGCCACTAAAATCGTCAACTCGCTCGAAAAGCAGGGCTACCTGAAACGCGAAAAGTGCCCGAGCGACCTGAGGGGATTTCATGCAGTGATCACCGCCAAGGGCAGCGCCGCAGTGCGCAAGGCATGGCCGATCTACAAGCAGTGTATTGAGAATTTTTTCGCGGCGTCACTCACGGGGGCTGAAATCGCACAGTTATCGGTAATATTGCCAAAGCTGCGTGCGAAATTGCCCGGTAATTTTATGGCGCAGGCCTGCAGCGAGTAGTTTGCGGCCACACGGAAAAATCAATCCGCAAAATACGTCTGTGCGTCGCTGTGGTCGTCGATCGTCGTAAAAAATGATTTGAGCTTCGTCACTTCAAAGATATGCTGCACCACCGCGCGCGGCTGCGTGAACACCACGCGCGCATCTTCGTGTTTGCGCGCCGCGAGAATAAAATTCACCAGCGCACCGATGCCCGACGAATCGATCGTGGCGAGCTCTTCGATATCCATGATCACGCGCAGGCGTTCTTTCGCGAGCAACGGTTCGAGCTCTCCGCGAATCTGTTTTGCGGTGAATAGGTTTAATACTCCGGTGAGAAAAGCGATGGTATAACCCTTGTCGGGCACTTCCTGGATCAAAAGTTTGCAGCGGTCGGTCGACATTGGTTATGACTAAAAAATTTTGCGTCTCTGCGCTGTCCCTACAAAAACTCTTGCCGCATTTTCAGCCGCTCTGCGTGACCCGGCAGGTAGCCCGCGCCGGCAGACATATTGTCTTTGAGGTGCGCGAGCTTGCGCGTCGCGGGAATCACGAACTGCACGCGCGGTTCTGACAGAATGAATTTGAGAAAATACTGCGCCCAGCTCGTGATACCCTTCTCGACCGCCCACGCCGGCACAACTTTGCCACGCACACGCGCAAACAGGCTGCCCTGCCCGAAGGGTTCGTTGGCAATCACCGCTACCCCGCGCTCGGCTGCAACGCCCAACAACTGGTTTTCTGCCGTGGTTTCACCCAGCGAATACGGTATCTGCAAAAAGTCGAGTTTTTCGGCCTTCAGAATCTTGGCGAGCTCACCAAAAGCGGATGTCATGTAGTGCGTGAGCCCGATGTACTTGTAGAGACCCTTTTCCTTATAGGCGCGCAGAGTCTTGATGTGCGTGCGCCAATCGACGAGGTTGTGTATCTGCATGAGCTCGATTTTCTTTCTGCCCATCTTGTGCAGCGAATCTGCCATCTGGTGAACGCCGCGTTCACGACCTGAAGTCCAGACCTTGGTCGCCATGAAGAGCTGCGCATTGATGACGAGCTCGGTTGAAACTTTGCCCGTGACCGCCTCGGCATTGCCATACATCGGCGATGAATCCACAAGCCGGCCACCGAGCCTCGCGAACTCGGCGAGCACTTCTTTCACGTGTAGGATCTCGGGCGAGCCTAAACCGACATCGAAGGTGGAATATGTACCCAGGCCGATACGGGGCAGCTCTTCGCCAGTGGATGGTATTTTTGCCATCGCGATCCCCCGGCTAAAGCCGGGGGCTAGCGGATTCGCTGCAGAGAGGGGCATACCCGCGAACAATGGCAGGGCTGCGGCAGCCGTGTAACGCAGGAATTCGGCACGGGACACGTTCATGTGGTAGGGGTAGACTTAAGTCTACCCCTACCACGACAATTTTTTTGCAACCGGCAAATGGGGTTTTTCATCTCATTTACATGAAGAACACTGTTAGTTATAGCCCAGACGGGCAAGAAACCACCCCTGTTTTTACAGAAGCCGATAAAACCACGGGGCGTTCAAAGTTCGGCTCATGGTTTAGCGGCGAAAAGATGTTCGTGCTGATGCACTTCATACCGCTCGCTGCGATCTATACCGGTGTCACCTGGAAGGCCGCAATTCTGTGCATAGCGTTCTACTGGATGCGGATGTTCTTTGTCACCGCCGGTTACCACCGCTACTTCGCGCACCGTTCGTTTGAAACCAGTCGCGTTTTCCAGTTTATTCTGGCATTTGGCGCACAGACGACCGGCCAAAAGGGCGTTCTGTGGTGGTCTGGCCACCACCGCGACCACCACAAATACAGCGATACCGAAAAAGACCTGCACTCGCTGAAGCTCCTCGGCTTTTACCAGTCGCACATCGGCTGGATCTTCAAGCCTGAGAACAAACGTGTGCCGCTCGAAAACATTCAGGATTTTGCGAAATACCCTGAAATCCGCTTCATCTCTAAAAACGACTGGATCGCACCCTGGACACTCGGCGTGATTTCATTCCTCGTTGGCGGCTGGTCTGGTCTGTGGATTGGCTTCTTTCTGAGCACGATTCTCACATACCACTCGACTTTCACCATCAACTCGCTGACACACAAATGGGGTAAGCAACGCTATGCGACCGGCGAAGAATCCAAAAACCACTGGCTGCTCGCGCTCACCACAATGGGCGAAGGCTGGCACAATAACCACCACTACTACCAGGCGTCTGCTCGCATGGGTTTCTACTGGTGGGAAATTGACCTGACCTACTACGTACTGAAATTCCTCAGCCTGTTCGGTATTGTCTGGAATCTGAAGGGTGTGCCAAAGGCAGTCAGAGCAAAAACGATCAAGGCGGAGGCTGCGAAAGCACGCCTCACTGAAAAACAACCTTCACGCATCGGTGGCCTCGCGACTGATCCGTAACACAAGTACCGCGACGCGCCAACGGCGCGTTGCGGTTGCTTTTCTCTTTACACTCTCCCAAAATCTCCGATAATTACCCATGGAAATTGCACAAGTTGCGATCTTTGCGGTCGCCTTTGTTGTCTCATTTGCGTACGCTGGTTATGCAGTCATGAAGTACTGGAAACTGGCCCACCTCGGCCAGCCACAGGAAATCAAATCGACTTTCGGTGCGAAAGTTAAGAGCGTTCTGATCAACGTTATTCTGCAAAAGAAGCTGATGAAAAAGCCCGTGCGCGGCATTTTCCACATCTTTATCTTCTACGGCTTTCTGATCTATGGCGGCCATACCACCAGCCAGCTGATCGGTGGATTTTTCGGCCCGTTCCACATGCCTCTCGTCGGTGTAACAGGTTATGAATTTTCAATACCTAAACTCGTTGAGAAGTTAATCCCCCACTTCCACTACATCTACGACTACGCGCTCGACATCGTTTCACTGCTGGTGCTCGCAGGTCTCGCCTTCTTCGCGCTGCGCCGCTGGGTTTACCGCGCTTACGAACTCGATCGCCCGTCAGGCCAATCGATGGTCGTGATCAGCATGATCTCAACGCTGATGATTTCAACGCTGATCGCCGAAGGCGCACATGCAATCTTGCAGGCAAACACCCACATTTCACCGATTCGTGCATCCATGGTGAGCATGCTGTCTGCGTGGGGTGTTACTTCTGCCAATGCCGGTTACTGGTATATCGGCGGATGGTGGACTCACATCATGACTGTCTTTGCCTTCATGGCCTTTGTCCCGAACTCTAAACACGCGCACTTGATCTGGGCGCCGGTAAACTTCTGGTTTGAAAAAGAAACTCCAAAAGGCCAGCTGTCATACCTCGACACCGAAAATGCAAAGGTGTGGGGTGCTGCTAACGTTCAGGATTTCACGTGGAAAGACCACATGAACGGCTTAAGCTGCATCGAGTGCGGTCGCTGCACGATTGAATGCCCGGCGAACCGTACCGGCAAACAACTGAATCCAAAAAGCATCATGGGCGACCTCAAGCATGCGCTGATGGAACAGATGGGCAAGGTACAGGCAGCGAAAAAAGCCGGCAAAACCGACGAAGAAATTTCGGCAATGCCTGAACTGCGTGTGATCGACAACTACACTTCACAGGAGTCTCTGTGGGCTTGTACCACATGCTATGCATGCGTTGAAGCCTGCCCCGTTGGCAACAACCAGGTCGATGCAATCATCGGCATGCGCCGTGCGCTCGTGCTCTCAGAAGGCGCACTGCCCGGCGAGTTGCAGACTGCACTCACCAACATGGAGAACCAGTCAAACCCATGGGGTGTTGGTTCACACAAGCGTGAAGAGTGGGCAGAAGGCCTTAACATCAAGACGATGGCGAAGTGGGCTGAAGAAGGCCAGAAGCCTGACGTGCTGTTCTGGGTAGGCTGCGCAGGTGCGTTTGACGACCGCAACAAGAAGATTGCACAGTCTCTCGCAGGCCTGATGAACAAAGCTGACGTAAAATTCGGCATTCTCGGCACTGAAGAAAACTGCACCGGTGACTCTGCGCGCCGCGCGGGTAATGAATACCTGTTCCAAACTCTGGCTGGCATGAACATCCAGACGATGAACAACTATGGTGTACAAAAAATCGTTACCGGTTGCCCGCACTGCTTCAACACCCTGAAGAATGAATATCCGCAGATGGGTGGCAACTACGAAGTGGAGCACCACACCACTTTCCTCGACAAGCTGCTGAAAGAAAACAAGATCCAGGTAGATCAGCAAAAAGCCAAAGAACTCGGCGTCGTGACCTACCACGACTCGTGCTACCTCGGCCGGTATAATGATACTTACGACGCTCCGCGCTCGGTGATTGAAAAAGCGACCGGCGGCAAAGTGGTCGAAGCCGTCGACACGAAATCACGCGGCCTGTGCTGCGGCGCAGGTGGCGCGCAGATGTGGAAAGAAGAAGAGAACGGTAAAGAGCGCGTGAACATTAAGCGCACGAACCAGCTCATCGACACAGAGGCGAAAACAGTCGCAAGCGCATGCCCATTCTGCATCACGATGATTGGCGACGGCGTCAAATCGGTCGAAAAAGAAGAGTCGGTCAAGACGCTCGACGTGGCCGAGATTCTCGCGCAGACGGCGAAGTAAAGCGCCCGCAACAAACCAGCCGGGCTGACCGACCTCGTGGGTCAGTTCGGCGCTGGCGCGGCAACGGGCTAAAGCGCCTATTGGGCGCGTACCACCCGCGGAAGATTTATTTTTGACCACCGGATAAGGCGCAGAAAAAAGGCCGTATGCGGATACTCGCAGCGCTATTCTTCGTCGTGTCATTGTCTGCAGAGAATTCGCAGGAACTCGATCTCTTAAGGGGCATCGCCGCTGCACCAGAAGCGACGATGGACGATGTTTGCACGATCGTCGTTATACAACGCGGCGAACTCGATAAGCACGCCGATGCTGCGAGTCGGTGTAAGGCGATCAACGATCAGAAAATTTATAGATTCTCCGCGGAAGATATCCCGCTGCTTATGCCTGCAACGGCAGGGGCAGCCACCAAAGCGGCCATCTATGCGCATGGGCTTGAAGAAACCCTGCTCTTTGCGCTGACGGGTCTGGAATGGTATGCCGTGCAGGCAGCGGAGCACCTGGGGCTCGTGAAGGCAAAAACAGCACACAACAAAAAACTGAGTGGCGCAGAACTTTTGGCCATTTTTGAAATAGCCCTGGAGCAGGCAGAAGCCAAAGCCGCCTGGCGAAATCCCAAAAACCCATACGAAGTGTTCGGGGTTAAATCATACGAAGAACTGAATCAAGCCTACGACAAAATGACCGAATCCGGGGAAGCTCCGGAAAAAAAGAAAAAGTAGGATGTCCATGAGAAAGAACAAGTTGCCGCGATATTCGATGTCTTTACTGGCTTTGGTTGCTGTAATGTCACCGCTGGGGATCCATGCCGAAGCGCGGTTTGCTTCCCTCAAAGGCACCGTTCAGATTTATCAGAACCAGAAATGGGTAGATGCGAATCTGGCGATGAAGCTGCCCACCGGGGCCATGATTCAAACCGCCTACCGAAGCCAGGCGGTTGTGATCTATCCCAAAGGCGGACAGCTCGCTTTAGGTCCCAATACGCGCGTGACACTTCTCGATAATTCCGTGAGCAGCGGTACTGACCGCGAAGTTTTGATCGATCATGGAAACGTCAGTGGCTTTGTGAAGAAGGGCACCGGGGCTGAGCGCAATGGCTTTCGTATGCGCACGCCAACAGTCGTTGCGGGTGTGCGCGGTTCCGTGCTCGCAGGCATACTGGCGGGAAAAACCCTCACGGTGCAAGCCATTCAGTCTGCAGCCGAGATTGCACGCACCGATGCTACCCAATATGCGCAAACGACAAATTTAGCGCTGGCACAGGCCCGGACGAATTTAGCGCAAGCGCAGGCTGGCCTTGAGCGCACCAATTCCATAATCTCGCGTTTGGAATCTGCGCTGCAGAAGGCGAGGATATCAGGGAATCCATACGACAAGATCGCAGCGAAATCTTTTGAAGATGCGCTGAAAACACACCGCGCTACGCTGGCAAAGCAAAGTGCAGACCTTCAGGCCCGCGTTGCCCAGGAAAGAGCGGCTGCAGCAAATGCGGCATCCGCAAAAAATTATCTTGATGCCCTCGCGAAAGAAGAAGCGGAGCTCATCAAAATCGCGCAAGGCGATGAGGCCACGTCTTCGAATGACGGTATCTATGGGCCCATTGTGCGGCAAAATACCTCAACACGCCCTGCAACTATCAACTCGATCGGCCAAACCGGCACAGAGAAGCAGTTCATGAAACAGAACGATGTCCAGGTCGGAATCGGAAGCGATACACAACAACTCTACAACACTATAAATACCGTAACGCAACCGACGAATACGGGCTCACCCACTCTCAAAAAACTCTGAACCGATCATGAAGAGAGTTCTGTTTTCGGCGGCTATTGCTTCCTTAATATTGATTTCTGAGGCGTATGCCGCCCCGATCGCCACACCTGCAGTCAATGTCCCAGCGGCCGGCTCCAGCGCAGAAACCACAAAAGCTGCAGATCATTTTTTTCGCGCCGGAATTCTCGCCACGACCACCTATTATCAGGATAAAACTCTGCCCAAGGGGCTTGTGAACGGCAATTACCGCCCATGGGGTAGCTTTTCGTATAACGACAAGTACAATGTAATGGTGCGGGGAAACCTTGCCCTCAAATATTATCCCGAGAAGCCGGCTGCTGTCGAAAAGCAAGTCAACGCGGTGGGAATCCTGGAAATCACTTCCTTCGAAGGAAATTTTGGCAAGCACACCGTCACTGCTGGCCGCAGTTTTTATCAAACAGAACAAGGTATTCTGTTCGCGAATTTTGCCGATGGGGTTGCCTATAACGGCAACTATGCGTTCGGCAAGATCAAGGCGATGGGACTTTACTCCGCGGATTACGGTAAAGGCGCCTGTTATATTAATATTTCGGGCTGCGGGGGAGATCCTAACCCGTTCAACACGATACCCGGTTTACAACCGGATGCGTCGGTTACGGGGTCGGGGCAGCGCATGTTTGCGACGCTCGAATATTCGAGCCCTGCATTCGACCTGGGACCGCTAAATATTACGGGTTTAGCCTACGGCGTTTATAGCAAAGACTTTATTAAAGAGAGTTCTGCCGTCGTGACGCGCTATGAATATAATCCCTTCTATGGCGGGTTAGGTGCAACGGGTTACATCGTGAACGCGAAATTGCAGTACCGCGTCGACGGTATCTACCAGGGCGGCGATGCGTACAACCTGACCTCCAATGGCGAATCCATTCAGAACAAAATCATGGCAGCGGCCTTGATTAGCCGTGTAAATTACGCGCTACCCGTACTCAGAACTGTCGATCCGCAGCTCAACGCCGAATATACGATGGCTTCGGGTGATGGTGACGCCGCACGTGCAGGTACGGCATCGCAATCGAATACCGCCGGGAACTATACCGCCTTCCAGTCGTTTGGCGCCTACTCGGGCGGCCTGGCATTGAAGCCCCGCCTCACCAACATTCAAATCTTTCGCGGCGGTGTTGAATTGCGCCCGCTCAAGATGTTTTATTGGGCACGGAATATAGGCTTGTCGCTCAAGTATTCGCTTTACCGCAAAGTTTCGGCGGCGGGTGGTATCTCCGATGCAGGTGCTACCGAAGCCTCTTCAGACATCGGCATGGCTGGCGACGCGGGTTTAAACTTTGCAGCGCGCGGTGACTTACAGTTCTTTTATGGATTTGGAATCTTCAAACCCGGCGAGGCATACCCGACCACAGCAGCCGACGGTTCAGACGGGCGTGCGCTCAGGCAGGCTCATATCGTGAGTTTGACGCTGGTGTTTTAGGAGTAGCTATGAAAACAAAGCAATTACATCTCATTGCAATTTTTCTGTCCTTCATCTTTGCCGCGTGCAATGGAGGCGGCGCACCCGCAAAACTCAAAGGGGCGTCGCTTGCGCTCGCCGACGGCTCACCCATATCGCAGGCCTCTACCGACGAGTACAATCCTTACGTTGTGAAGATGCCCGATGGCTTTTTGATGTTAGTTTTCGGTTCAGACCGCAGCTGTGGCGGATGTACCGCGGGTACGCATAATATTTTTGTGGCGCGGTCGGTTGCCGCGTACAATGATGATGCAAAGCTACCTGCGTTTAATGTACCGTCGGCTTTTACTGTGGGCGGCACGCCCCTGAACTCTGCGAGCGCGGTCAGCTTTGTCGCGGCGAAAAACTCCGCGCAGCTGCGGATTTATGTAAATAGCGGTGGCCTCATTCAGTATGCAGACTTGTCACCCACAACAACCCCTTTTAACACTGCGGCTTTAACTTCAATTGCCCATTTCGGTCTGGTGAAGACGACGCTCATCGGCATCAATGCGGATGGCACGAGGCTTTTTGCTAAAGCGAGTGCCGCAGCGCAGCCTTTTTATTTTGATCCGACGAATAATACGGGTGGCATGACAAAAGTCGCCACAGCTAACAGTGCGAGCTCGATTATCCAGGTAGCGAATGCATACTCAGGTCGCAACGATGCATTTTTCCTCTTGGCAAATGGCTCGGTGTCAAGCGCATCTCATAGCGCAGAGGGGCCGGCGCACGCGAAGGTCAATACGGTTCTCGCGACGGCAAAAGTTTCTGCAAAAGCCCTGAGCGTGCTGTATTGCGGTGCACGGGCGGGAGAACTAGTGTTCGTCTCGGGTTCAGAGGCTGGCAGTGCTCTCCAGGATATCTATGTTCTCGATGGCACGAATGCAGGTTATATGTGGGATCAGCAGACCTCTATGCCGGCAAGCGGAGTAGCCGCCTCGCCCGACTGGGCGCAACCCACGCAAACGGCGACACGCGTCTACGGCCAGAATGGCCTCTTTACTTGTAACGTGATTAATAACAACAATGCCGGATGTGTGTCGGCCGGAGCTACGCCGAACGATAAGAGCCTGCAAAGACCAATTCGCCCTTCAATATCTGATGCCGGACTTTATGTCGCTGATCAGATAAACAACCGGGCCTTATTCTATTCGGGTACCGCAACGACGGCGACGCGCGTTTATTGCCAGGCCGGTAGCTTCACAACGGCAACATTCGGTGGCACACCGGGCTCGACGACCTGCCGTGGCCAGGGTACTTACGGGAATGTATCTTCGATTTTTGCTGATGCGACAGGGGTTTATCTCAACGACATCGAATCGTCCCGGATACTGTACTTCGCGGGAACCAATATTGATGCCGCCGTTGGCCTTGGCGGACGGGTTTACGGACAGGCGGGTAGCTACACCACATTTACAGTCAACAACCCGGCCCTCGGTAACCAGGGGTTGAATAATCCTGACACAAGCACCTCTGATACCAGCGGGGTTTATGTCTCCGATACTTTTAACAACCGGGTCCTGCATTTTCCGGGTACTTCGACCACGGCAGACCGCGTCTATGGCCAGCCGGATTTTACCAGCAATACGGCGGGCGCAGGCGCAACGGGTCTTTCGACTCCACGCGGCGTCGCCATCGCTCCTGATGGAATATACGTTACAGACGTGGGAAACCACCGCGTGCTTTTCTTTCCCGGTACATCGACCACCGCAACGCGCGTCTACGGCCAGGCGAATTTTAGCGCAAACGGAAGCGGAACCAGTGCCAGTAACCTGAACCAACCGTGGGGCATTAAGTATTTTGGCGGAGGAATTTACGTCGCCGATTACGCAAATCACCGGGTACTTTTTTTCCCTGCAGAGTCCGCAATGGCGACCGCAGTTTGGGGTCAAGCTGGCAGTTTTACGGCGAATACTACCAACAACGGAGGATTATCGGCGTCATCGCTCAACAATCCCACGGGTGTAGATGTCGATCAGACGGGCATGTATGTAGCCGATAACCTGAATAATCGCGTCCTGTTTTTCCCGCGCTAAAACTCGGAATTTTTTTGCCGAGCTGCATTTCGGAATCGCAGAGAAATTGAATGCTCAGCAGGACTAAACTTGACGCCTGTGTCAATTTCATTTCACTGCCCTATGAAAGACCTCAAAAACAAAGTCGCCGTCGTGACCGGCGCGGGCTCGGGCATCGGCAAACAACTCGCGCACCAGCTCGCTAAGGCCGGCGCTGAGCTCGTGCTCGCCGACGTTGCCGAAAAGAACCTGCAGGCGACTGTCGGCGAACTCTATGGCCAGACCAAAATCACCTCGCATGTAGTGGATGTCTCAAAGCGCGAGCAGGTCTATGCGCTGGCTGAAGCGGCCAAAAAAGACCACGGGCAGGTTGACATCGTGATCAACAATGCCGGCGTCACGGTGCTGCAGCCGCTCGACCAGGTCTCTTACGAAGATTTCGAATGGGTGATGAATGTCAATTTCTGGGGCGTGGTCTATGGCACGCTCGCATTTCTGCCGCATCTCAAGTCACGCCCGGAAGCTTCGGTTGTCAATATTTCCAGCGTCAACGGCTTCGTCCCCTTCCCCACCAACGGCCCATACAACTGCTCGAAGTATGCCGTGTATGGCTTCAACGAGACGCTGCACCAGGAACTGGCAGACACGAAGGTGGTGGTGACCTCGGTGCATCCCGGCGGCATCAAAACCAATATCGTGCGCAATGCAAAGGTGCACGCGACGCCGGGCGGCAACGATAAGGGCCACATCACCTCGCGGTTCGACTCCGTCGCGCGCACTTCTGCCGAAGACGCGGCGAAAGCCATTCTGGGCGCGATCCAAAAAAAGAAAAAGAAACTATTGATTGGTCTCGACGCGCATGCAATGGATCTCGCAAAGCGCCTGATGCCTGAAGAATTCACAAGCCTCGTGGGCTTTTTCACGCAGAAGTTCGGTTGACGTGACGGGCTTGGCGGCCAGTCATGCGGAATGACCAACCGCAAGCTACAAATCGCCCTTCTCGTTACGACCATCATCGCCGTGTTGCTGATGACGGTCGGCGGCAAAAGAAGGTCCGCGAAAAGGCTTTCGACGCAGACGATTGATACGACTCTCAATTTCCCTGCCGGGTTTTTGTGGGGCACTGCCACTGCCGCTGAACAGCTCGAACCTACAGAGGCGAGCGATTGGGCCGCTCTTTTGCGCAAGAGTTATGCCGGCGAAGGCAAACCCGTTGCCGGCGCCGCAATCAAGAATCTCCACGAATGGAGCGAAACCGTAATTCGCCTTAAGACCGGCCACAGCACCAAACTTTCTGAAGACGTGCAGCTGATGAAAGATCTCGGCAACAATGCATACCGCTTTTCGATTGCCTGGGATCGCCTGTTTCCGCGCGAAGGGATGGCGACGCCCGATGCAGCTGCGGTTGCTTTTTACGACAAACTCTTTGCAGAGCTGCGCAGCAAGGGGATTGAGCCCTCAGTTACCCTCTTCCACTTCAGCTCACCGGCCTGGTTCTTTGCAGAAAAGAACGGTAAGCGTGGCTGGGAGAGAGCCGATGCGGTGCAGCATTTTATGCAGTTCGTGAGTTTTGTGGTTAGCCGCTGGGGTAAAGATGTGCGCGTGTGGTGCACGCTGAACGAGCCGATGGTCTATATCTATTCGGGTTATATGCAGGGAATTTTCCCCCCACTCGAAAAACGCCCCGACGAAAAATCGGTTGCACCGGTTATGGAAGCACTGCTTCGGTCGCATGCGGCTGCCTATGCCCTCATCAAAAAGACAAACCCTGCGGCGCTCGTGGGTGTGACACAACACACACGCGAATTCGCGCCATACCGCAACCATGCCATTCTCGATCGCATCATTGCCGGCAAGGTCGAACAGGCCTTCATCTGGGATTTCACCGACGCAATTCATACAGGGGTTCTCAAAGTGACCAATACCGACATCGAAAAGCCGATCGAGGGGCTCAAAGGCACGCAGGACTATATCGGCATCAACTACTACGGCCGCTTCTATATTAAATCGAATATTTTCGCGCCCACGAAATTTGAAATCAAGAACCACGACGATGCGTTTGACGGGGAAATCAAAAATGAACTCGGCTGGGCGGATTTCCCCCTTGGTATGAAAACAGTCCTCAAGAGTGCCAAGGCGCGCTATTCGCTACCAGTCTACGTGCTCGAATCGGGCACGGCTAATGCTGCAGCAGACGACAAACTGCGGCAGCAGTTACTCGTGACTCATCTTGCCGAGATCGCAGCCGCAATTAAAGACGGCGTCGATGTGCGTGGCTATTTCCATTGGTCGCTGATCGATAACTTTGAATGGGCCGAGGGTTTCGACGCGCGGTTTGGCCTCGTCGAGGTCGATTACAAAAACGGTTTTGCGCGCAAAAAGCGCAAGAGTTTTGAAACCTACCGGAATATCATTCGCTCGGGAATTACGGCGGCCATCTACAACGAAACAGCGAAGGCCTACTAATTCCTATAGCCCGGGACAAGGCCCGGGCTATCAGAAGCCGACGAGAACGACTTCTCTTTGCAGCTGCACGCCGCTGCTCTCAAACACTCGCTTTTCAGCCAGCTGAATCAAACGATAAACTTCGGCGGCCGTCGCGTCACCATTATTCACGATAAAATTGCAGTGTTCTGCGGAAATTTCGGCGCCGCCGTCTTTGACGCCGCGCAGGCCCGCTGCTTCGATCAGCTGCCATGCCTTTTTGTCCGAAACAGCTGCCTTGGGATTCTTAAAGATGCTGCCCGCAGAGCGGCGGTTTTTGGGCTGTGAAGCGATCCGCATTGCCTTGTAATCGGCGATATGTGCTTCAATTTTTTTCGGATCGCCCGCAAAGAGTTCGAGCGTGGCACCCGCGACCCACTGAGAGCCGTCGCGTTTGAAAGCACTGTCGCGGTACTGAAACGCGCTCTCAGCGTTGCCGACTGTGAGCAGATCGCCGCCCCGCACAACGCGCACATCCACCACGGTGTCTTTCAGCTCATGTCCATAGCAGCCCGCGTTCTGGATGATCGAACCGCCAAACTGGCCGGGAATAGTTGTCAGAAACTCGAGGCCCGTGAAGCCCAGCGCCGAGATTTTTTTTCCGGTGAGCGGCGCGCGCGCACTGGCCGGCACAAAAACCCTCAGCCGGTCGGCCGATTGTTCAAGAATCTGGATCTCTTCACCGAGAGAGGGATGTATAACTGCGCCGCGAAAACCGGCGTCGCTGATCAACAGGTTTGAACCGCCACCCAGCAAAAAAACCGCGACCGGAACCTTGAGAAGCCACGCCTGCAATGCGGCAAGCTCATCACCGGTTTGCGGCTTAATAAAAATATCGGCATTGCCACCGAGGCGAAAAGAAGTATACGTATGCAGCGGTTCGTTTTCCGTAAAAGGGATCGATTGTTTTTGCAGAAAACCGCGCAGTTCGGCAAGGCTGGCGTCTGCAGACCGCATCAGCCGATGATCGAGCGCGATTTTTTGAACAGGGCGACTTCTTCTTTGCGGCGCGTGTTATCCCAGCGCAACAGATCGCCCATTGTACCCGCAACGGATGAGAGCGCCGCATCGGAGATAAAGCCCATATTTCCCAGCCCGCAGCGGCGCTTGAGGAAATCGCCGAGCGTGAGCGCCATTTCCTGTTCGACTGCGTAATAGATCTCGGCATAAATGAACGGATACTCTGCGTCGATCGGCCGCAGCAGAGATTTGTCTTTGATTGCGTAATCGAGCACGCGCTCATACAGTGCGCCGTAAATTTCAATCAGGTGGTCGATCAGCTGCGCGGGAAAAACTTTGTCCCAGCGGTCGTGCGCGGCGGCGATAAACGTCGCCAGACGCGGCCCCACTGCCCCGCCCACGACAGGCGTTTTGTGAGAAACAGACCGGCGGCGGGGGAAACCGAATTTTTTTTCGATCATGTCCACCGTTTCCTCGGCGAGAGCGCGCGAAGTAGTCCACTTGCCACCGAACACAGAAATTAATCCGTCGATATTTTCCTGTTTGCGGTGGTTGACGATTTCATGCCGACGCGATGCTTTATACGTACTCGTGACAGAGCTTTCGGCAACGAGCGGCCTGAGACCGGCGTAGGTGTTTACCACATCTGTCAGTGTTTTGTGCTGTGGAAAATATTCATTGAACTGGTTGAGAAATGCCTCTGCATCGTCGCGGGTTACGTTCAGGTCGTCGGGATCGCCAGTAAACTCGGTGTCTGTCGTGCCAAGCAGAGAGTAATTTCCCCACGGAATCAGAAAGATATGGTGCTTGTCGCGCGTCTCGATACCGATCGTCGTGTTCTTGTGGAAGCGCGGAAACAGCAGGTGAATTCCCTTCGAGCGCATCAGTTTACGGATCGGGTTCTTGTGCAGCTTGCCGAGCACCAGGTCGCCCCATGGCCCGGTTGCATTGACGGTCACTTTTGCGCGAATCGGAAATTCTTTTCCGCTGACGGTATCCTGCGCAATGACGCCGCTGACGCGTTTGCCGGCGGAAGTTTCTTCCATGATGAAGTCGGTGCAACTGACGTAGTTGGCCACCTGCGCACCACGCGACGCCGCGGATAAAACGTATTCGAGATTCGAGCGGTTCGGGTGCCGGTTCAAAGCGTCGTAATAATGATAAGCACCTTTAAGTCCCTGTGGGTTGAGGCCCGGCTCGAGCTGCAGCGCTTTTTCGCGCGTGAGCCAGCGTTTGCGGTCGAGATGCTTATCGGGATCGTCGATATAGTTGCGATCCCACGAAAGAAAGTCATACAGAGTCAGGCCCAACCCGAGCATCCAGCGCGGCGTGGGCGTAAAATCATAGATCGGCATCAAAAACGGCAGCGGGAACACCTGGTGCGGCATGTTCATTTCGAGATAGCGCCGCTCTCTGAGCGATTCGCGCACGACCGGAATATCGCCCTGCGCCAGGTACCTAAGGCCGCCGTGGATCAGTTTTGAAGTTGCGGAAGAAGTTGCATGACCGAAATCTTTGCGCTCGATCAGCGCGACAGAAAAGCCGCGCAGCACTGCGTCCCACGCAATCGAAGCACCGCTGACTCCGCCGCCGATCACGAGCAAATCAAAGACCTGGTTCTGGAAGCGCTGCAGATCGCGTTTCATGAGGATACGTCCAAACAGGGGGGTCAGACAGGCCGTAAACCACGTTCGTGACATAGCTGCCTTTAGCCGCATCCGGCGGCAAAGGGCAGGTGTGCTTTAATTGACCCGCTATGTCTGAAATCGGGTTATGATTATTGTCGCATCCTATGTCAGAAGTACGCACGCGTTTCGCCCCCTCCCCCACGGGTTTTTTACATGTCGGCGGTGCCCGCACGGCGCTGTTCAATTATCTCTATGCCCGGGCGCAGAAGGGCAAATTCATTCTGCGCATTGAAGACACCGACCAGGTACGCTCCACTGAAGAGAGTTACCACCAGGTGCTCGATTCGCTCAAATGGCTCGGGTATGAATGGGATGAGGGCCCCGAAGTTGGCGGCCCGTACGGCCCTTACCGCCAGTCTGAGCGCCTCGATCTGTTTAAAAAATACAGCGAACAGCTGATTGCAGAGAAAAAAGCATATCCCTGTTTTTGTTCGGCGGATGAACTCGAGCGGAAAAAGAAGCAACGCGAAGCAATGGGGCTACCCTATGTCTATGACGGCAAATGCCGTAACCTGACTGCGGAAGAGGTTGCCGAAAAAAAAGCACAGGGCGTAGAACACACGGTTCGTTTCCGTACACCGGCCAAAGAAGTTGTCGTTGAAGACATGGTGCAGGGAACTGTGCGTTTCGACACGGCGCTGATCGGCGATTTCATCATCGTCAAATCTGACGGTTTCGCTTCATACAACTATGCTGTTGTTATCGACGACTACCTGATGAAAATTTCGCACGTGATTCGCGGCGTCGGGCATCTTTCAAACACTCCACGCCAGGTGCTGGTATACGAAGCCTTTGGCTGGCAAGTGCCCGCGTGGGCGCACGTGAGTGAAATCGTCGGTTCAGACCACAAAAAACTTTCGAAGCGCCACGGCGCAACCCCCATCACGGCATTCCGCGACCTCGGTTACACTGCGCGCGCATTCAATAACTACATGGCACTGTTGGGCTGGTCGTCGCCCGACGGCCGCGAATACATGCCTATTGCCGAGCAAAAAACTCTCTTCGATGTTGCACGTTGCAGCAAATCGCCGGCGATGTTCGATGTGTTCGACCTGCAGAAAGCGGCGGATGTTGACCTCGCGCAAGCCACTATCGCGGAACTTGAAACTTATCTGTTTGCGAAATCCAAACTCAATTGGCTTTCGAACCAGCATATTCGCGCAACACCCGACGACGACTTTGTGCGCGAAATTCTGCCGTTCGTCAAGGCCAGCGGCTTTGTGCCCGAAGCCGAATGCCGTGAAGACAACGAACGCCTGCGCGAAATTCTGCTGTCGCTGCGCGTCTACCTCGATACCCTTGGGCAGATACGCAACTACCTACCCGACTTCTACCAGCCTTTTGCACCGCAAAAATCCGATTATGTCTCATCTGAATACTTTACCAGCGAAAAATTTACGTCGCTGGCTGTCGCATTTCAACGTCATATAGAGCAAATGAACGCGACAAGCGATACATTGAATCCTGATGCCATAAAAGAGGCCCTGAACCTTGTCGGCAAAGAAACCGACACGAAGGGCAAACCTCTGTTTATGACGCTTCGTCTTGCCTCGACGGGTCGGTTAGAGGGTCTCGAGCTACCGGTATATTTAAGTTTACTGGGTAAAGCCCGCGTGCTCGATCGTCTTGCTAGAATGGTTGCGCTCAAAGGTGCTCCATGAAGGTAACCGTGACTCTCGCACAGTTTGAAACCAATTCTCCGATCGGCAACCTGGAGATACTGTTTTGTGACTGGGCATTGCCTGGAAATCAGGATAACTCCAACCCTCATTTTCAGAAAGGTGTGTGCTTCATTCCGGCCGATTTGTCTGCCGTGGCGCATGTGCGCAACTATGTCGAATCTGTGGCGAAAACTTTTGAACTTTCAGAACAGAGCGTGTTCGAACTTTCGCTCGTCGCCGATGAACTTGTCGCCAATGCAATTCTTGCCAGCTACGCTAAAAATGGCGCCGAGAACATCGTACTCAAATGGACGATGAAAGACAACATCTTCACGCTGAGCGTACTCGACTATGGCGGCGGCTTTAAAATATCTGAAGTTTTCCGCGAAATTCCGCGCGGTGAAGACCTTGCGAGTTTTCTGCGCAGCCTGAAAGAATACCGCGAGGCGCGCAAAGCGGTAATTCCGCTCAATGGTTCACTGATAGAACACCTGCGCTTTGGCCGCGGCTTGCGCATTATTTCAAACCTCGTCCGCAAACTCGACATCGAATTCCATGATTTAGATGGCACAACCGGAACCTCACCCTCTTCGAATACAGTCGGTTCAATCGTCACCGTTGAATACGTGGCCGAAGCCGCATAGCGCTCCTGATTTGGGCTTTTGCAGAACTCCCATAAGCAGCCGGGCTGCAAATATTCCCTGACCGCAATTAGAAACGATGTTACCTGAAGAAATCCAGTCCAAGCTTGCGGGCATTCTCGGAAAAAAAGCCGCGCGCGCGGGGCAATTCTGCCTCGATTTCAACCGGGAAAGTTTTCCCCTGAACATCACGGCTGCGTTTCCCAGCTACCGGCATTATGTGCTCGAGATCGGTTGTGGCTGGGGTGAATTCACGCGCGCCTATGCAGCAGCGCACAGCGACACGCTCGTGATCGCCATCGAGAAAAAACTCGCGCGCGTGATCAGTTCGGGTAAAACACAGGCAAGGGAAAACATTCCCAACGTCCGCTACCTGGTGCTCGACGTGGCATGGTTTTTTGCAGGAATTTTCGCGGCAGACCAATTCGACGAAATCCTCATCAATTTTCCCGATCCGTGGCCCAAAGCACGGCACCACAAACACCGTTTTATTTCGCCCGAACTCACCGCAGAGCTTGCGCGCATAGGCCGGCCGGGGACAAAACTCACATTCGCAACTGACGACTATGCCTATATGCGTGAAGCGGCTACTGTGCTTGAGCAATCCGCCTCATGGAAAAACAATCAAGGCGCATTCATGGCCGTTTCAGAGCTACCGGGTCGCCCGCGCAGCTATTTTGAACAGCTGCACCGCGATGAAGGAGCGCTGATCTATTTTCTACAATATGCTCTTAACCGGCATTCTACTGCCGGCTAAGAAGTCGTGGATCTCTTAGCCTGATCGGCGACTGACCCAGCGATCGAGCGCGTAGGGCCAGAAAAGCGCTGCCATGAGCGCATAAAACGCGGCCATGCCAAAACGTGCGAACAGGGTTTTGCGTAACTGCAGTGGAATATCGGCGTGCAGAATCGCAGGCCTCGCCTGCGCGCTGCGCTGTACGATGTCTTCGCCGCGCGCATCGACCATGAAGCTGATCCCGCTCATCGCAGCGCGCAGCATCGGTACACCGTTTTCAACCGCGCGCAGCGCAACAGCACCCGCATGCTGCTCACCTTCAACGCCATCGCCAAACCACGCATCGCTCGCGAGATTCACAATCAGTCGCGCTTCTGCTATCCTGCTCTCCGTGGGAAACAGCGCTTCGTAGCATAGCAGCGGTTTGATCGTCACTTGTCCGTTGTATTGCGGCAATGGGTAATGGCTGCGTATTTTATCGGGTGAAGACATGAGCTGCAGATCGCCTTTCAGCTGCTCTTGGTTGATCCTAAAGGCCGGCGCATCGGCAAAGCGTACGCTGAGCTCGTTGCTCTCAAAGCCGGGAACAAGCCTGCCCGCCTCGGGAAAGGCGCGGCGCATTGACGGCGCCAGATTTTCCAACGGCAGATATTCGCCCCAGGGCACAAGCCGGCGTTTCAGGTATTCTGACGGTTCCAGCAGCGGCGCCGGACGCGCCGCCAGACGCGCGTGCAGATTTTTCTTCCGAAAGTGGAGATCCTGATAGAGCACAGCCGCACCCGAAATGCGGTGCAGATATTCTGGCACGGCATCGAAGGTGGGAGAATAGATCTCCTGGTTCCCGACACCACGCGCCGACGAATGGAACGGCATCGAAGCCTCTCCCCATAAAATCAGGTTCGTGCGGCCATGCAAAATGAGGCCCTCAAGGGATTGATTAAAGAGACGGTTGATGGCGTCGGCGGCGAAATCGGCATCGCTGCGTTTCGCCTCGGGTGCGGCGCCGATATTCGTCTGTACTGCAACCACGCCCAGCGTGCCCCGCTCAGCAATCGGCCAGTAATAGAAAATGGAACCCGCGCCGATAACCAAAAACAGCAGAGCTGCATGCATTTTCACCGCGAATAAGCGCTGCTTCCATGTAATGCTTTTTTCAGCCGAAAAGACTGCAGCCACTGCACACCCGCCCCATGCTGCAAAAAAACTCAGCAGATATACTGAACCCACGGACGCCCACTGGCGCAGGTATTGCCCGGCCGCAACGGCGTTGCCCCAGCTCCACGGGAAAAGCTCCGGCACCAGGGCGTCGCAGACGGCAAGCACCGCCGAAAGCGCGAGTGAACCGATGAAATCAAACCTGATTTTACCGAAAGCGTAGCGAGCGGCGATGAAGAACAAAACAATCTTGAGCTGGCACAGCAGGGCATAGGCCACGCTCAAGAGCGCAGTCACAGCGAAGTTTTGGCCGGTATAGCGGTGAACGGTGGCAACGATCCACCCAAATGTGATGAAAGTGACTGCAGCGGCGAAGAGTGCTCCTGTTGCAAGAACACGGCCCATGCGCTGTAACTCGAGGCACCTTGCTGCCATGAAGATGGCAAACGTGGCGACAAAAGCCAGCGGCCAGATGTTAAACGGCGATAGCGAAAAGAGCAGGCACACGGCATGCGCTACCGCCCACGCCGACTGCTTTATCCAGAAATTGCGCGAAACCAAGCCGGTTACTTCAGATGGTTTGTGCGCAGGTATTCTTCGTACTGCATGCGCCGCTCGTACGCATCGGCTTCTTCTTTGCCCAGAATGCTCACGCGCAGTTCGTCGAGTTTTGCTTTCTTCTCGTTTTCAGGCAGGTTCGCGGTGTCGCGGGTCAGCTTCTGCGCGGCGGCTTCGTATTCTGAAATCTTCTGTCTTTCCTGCTGGATTTCGCGGTCGACCTGCGCCATACGTTTTGCTCCGTCGGCGCCAAAATATTTCTCGCGCAGAGCCTGCGTCTGTGCATCGGAGTTCTTATTGCGCTCCATTTCATCGGCACGCAGCATCATCTCGGTTTCATAGCGAGTATAAGCGGGTTCGGTTTCGTTTACAGCGGCGTTATAATCGCCGAGCATATTCTTCCGCATGTCATAGAACTTTTTGACGCGTTGTTCAGCAGGCATGCCGGCTGAAGATTTGACAAATTCGTTCAATGCCTCTTGCGTCGAAGCCCTGGTCTCTTCATAACCGAAGATAAGCTGCGCATCGGCGTCGTTAAAAAACTCGCGGCGCTTTTTGCGCATGAGCTCGAGCCTTTCGGCCATCGGCGTATTATCGGGCAGCACAAAGCGCCGCATCGCATCTTCATACCGCAGATATCCCCTGAATAAAGAGATCATTTTTTCGTTATCCGGCGGCGGGTATTGCTGGCGCAGAAAGTTCTCGATGCGAATGTTGCATTCGTCGAAACTCATCTGCGGCGCCGCCTGGCCGTCTTTGTTCGATGCGTCGGAACCGATGCCGCACTTGGTTCTCAACCGCCAGAGTTCCGCCACCAGCGACAGCCTTCCGGTTCTGGCCATTTCCATAACCTGGCTAAAAGTATACATATTCTCTTCCATGAAGAGCTTTTTATTCTGTTCGATAAATTCGCGATGCTCGCCCGATTGCGGGTTCGCAGCAAGCGCAGCGCGGCGCGCCTGGTCTTTCATCGATTTGAGCTTTTTATCTTCGTCGGTCTCCGGCCAAAATAACCAGAGCGCAGCCAGCACAACGACGGGTAGAATATATAGCAGCTTCCGCTTATCCATGGCGGGTAATTCAGACTGAATGCGCGTGCGTCAAATCAATTGCCGGCTATTGCGCCATGAGGGATTTTAGCTTCTGGACAGCCCGGTTTTCCGGGTCAAATGCCTCTGCCTTGCGCAGCAGGCGCTCGGCTTTGTCTTTCTTTTCAAGCCGGCGGTAAATATCGGACAAATTCACGATACCGTGAAAACTCATCGGCTCGCGCAAAATCAGCCGCTCACCGTAATCGGCCGCACGCTTGAGCAGGCTCTTGTCAGCGCCCGCGCAGTACTTGAGCGAGCGCGAAGTCAGGTAAATCATACCGAGATCTGAAGGATCATAGTTACAGTATTCTTCGCCCAGCGCCGCCGCCCGGGCAAAGTTTTTCAGGCGGGAATTCAGGAGCGCCAGCTCATAGACGACCTTTGGATCATGCGGATTTTCAGCGTAAAGCCGATCGAGCTCAGCCACGGCGCCGACATAGTCTTTGTTCAGTGCATGCTTCCTGATCACAGAAAGATCCGCCCGGCTCACCGGCTCATGCCCTGCCCCGTCGTACAAAATGCGTACCAGCGACAGGTCGTCGGTGATGTCGCCCTTGTGCACCAATTCTTCGCGAAAACGCATCAGGTCGCCACCGGTGAGTTCCAGGATGCGCAGAAAAAGTGTTTCATCCTGGTTGATCATCGAGTTACCGGCGTCGTCGCGTCCCAGTGAAATATCGTCGCGTCCGTCCGAACCGATGAAGATCTGGTCACCTTTAACGAGCCTGTAGGTTTTCACGCGGAACAGCTCATCGTTTTCAGGCATTCCCAGCTTGCGCAGCGTGAGCTCCTCTTCAATGAAACTGGCTTCGCCGTTGCGCAAAATTGCGATCCACGGATGCTCGGCATTGATGTAATACAGATAGCCGCTATCCTCATCGATCAGCCCGATCACGGCCGACACCAGCATGCGCCCGTCGAATGAAATCATCACATGGTGTAATTCTTCGTAGCAGTCGCGCAGCCACTGCTCGGGAAACATAAACCGGCTCATCTCATCGTTTTGCGTGCGGTGCAGGAATGACTTGAACACAGTCCCCAGAACCAGTGCACCGCCCGCACCCTGGATCGATTTGCCCATCGCATCGCCGTTCATAAACGCGACATATTTTTTATTGCGCAGGAATACTGTGTTGGAAGAGCTGATGTCGCCGCCGATTTCTGACTGCCAGTGCCTGAACTGGAATTTCTTTTTCTGCTCGGTCAAAAACTCCACACGCACGCGCGACGGCACTGCTTCGTTCATCGCGAGCGGATGCAGAAGTTGCGAGGTTAAAAAGTAATCCCCGTCTTGCTGGGTCTTAAGTTCGTTGATACGCTTGATCTGTGCCTCAATCTCGATGTTCTTGAGTTCGATCTTCTTCGTCTTCATGAACGAATCGAAGCGAATCCGGTCCATAATGAATGAAAACGCCACGGCGATAACATAAGAGATGACGAGGTTGTTCATCGAATAGCGCGTCGCCGCGGTGGTCAGCGGCGGGTGGTAGATGATAACAGAGGTAATAAACGTCGCAACCGAGACACCGATCATCAGCATGAACAGGCGAAAGCGCACGGGTGCAGCAATTGGAATCATCACCACGATTTGCAGGCCCGACACATAATTCGGGTCGTCGGCGATGCGCCCCGTAAAAAATGAACACGAAATCATGATATAGAAGACCAGGAACTTCAGCGAATCGGCAGCGATTTTCCCGAACGGCTTGATGAACGACGCGAGAAAAATCGCCACGCCGACCGCGGTTAATCCAAAGCGAAAATACTTTAGTTCGGGAAATTCAGGATGCAACAGACCGTCGGTTTTTAATCCAAACTCAAGCCACGCAACGCTGGAAATAGCGGCGCCGATGCGCAAGAAACCCTTGAGCTGCGCATCCATGCTGCCCACGAATTCCGCACTATATTTTTTACGATCAGGATTCTTTGTAAAAAAAGCCTTCAATCTTTGTAGCATTGACCTATTCTCCATAAAGCCCGGCGGAGGTCAAACAATGCTGCAAATGTGTTACTGGCCACTGACATGGTTCAATCCGCCGATAATCTCGCGCGGCTTCGAGCCAATCTGCGGTCCGATCATACCCCGTGCCTCGAAAGCTTCTATTAATCTGGCAGCCTTGTTATAACCGATACGCAGCCGGCGCTGCAGGTAACTAGCCGAAGCCTTCTGGCTCTCGACAATAATCTGCCAGGCCTCTTCAAACAGTTCTTCATCGCCTGCTTCAAGCTCGCCCATTTTTCCTTTAGGGTCTTCCAGCGTAATGTATACCGGTTTCGCGAGTTTTTTCGCGTACGCCACGACATCCTCGACTTCGTTATCTTCAATCAGCGGCACCTGCGCCCTGATGAGCTGTGCCTTGGAAGGATGCCTGAACAGCATGTCGCCCTGCCCTAAAAGCTGCTCTGCGCCATTGCCGTCGAGAATCGTGCGCGAGTCGGTTTTCTGCGCGACCTGCAGCGCGATGCGCGCGGGGCAGTTCGCTTTGATGAGCGCCGTAATCACATCGACCGACGGGCGCTGCGTCGCGAGAATCAGGTGAATGCCGACCGCGCGCGCTTTTTGTGCGAGGCGGATAATCGAAGATTCGACCTCTTTACCGGCAACCATCATCAGGTCACCGAGCTCGTCGATGAGCACTACAATATAAGGCATGATCGGCGTCTCATCGCCGGCACCATTGCCATCCGTGGCTGCGCTGGCCCTCGTGCGTCCTGCACCGGGGTTCGCTTTCAGCGATTTTACTTTTTCATTGTAAGACCGTATGTCGCGAGTGCTCATGTCCGCGAGGTCTTCGTAGCGGCGTTCCATTTCTTCGACGGCCCAGTTCAGCGCAAGTATCGCCTTATTGGGTTCTGTAATGACCGGATGCAGAAGGTGCGGAATGTCATTATAACCGGAAAGTTCGACCAGCTTCGGGTCCACGAGCAGAAAGCGCACCTCTTCGGGTGTTTTATGCAAGATCAGGCTCGAGATGAACGAATTCACGGCGACAGATTTTCCCGATCCCGTGGCCCCGGCGATCAACAGGTGCGGCATGCGCGTCAGGTCTTCGAGTAAAAGGTTGCCCGCAATGTCGCGCCCGAGCGGCAGCGGCAGCGCGCCCCCGAACTCTTTATAACCGACGTCATTCAGAATATCGCCGAGCAATACCTTGATGCGCTGCTTATTCGGTATTTCAATACCGACAGTCGAACGCCCTGGAATCGGCGCTTCGATACGCACGCGCATTGCCTCGAGCGCCATCGCAAGCTCGTCAGTCAGTGCCAGAATGCGGTTCACTTTGATGCCGGCCGCCATCTTCAGCTCATAGCGCGTGATGATCGGCCCGCGCTGAATACCGACAACATGGCCCTCGATCGAAAACTGCTCGAGCGTCTCCTCGAGTTTTTCAATCACATGCTGCGCTTCGGCCGGGTTGGCAAATTCGAGCGCGCGTTTTTGCGTTTTCAAAAGCGGAAACAGAATTTCGCGCTGGCGGTTAATAGTCAAAACCGGCGTGATCGAAGCACGATCGATTGCGTTGTGAATCGTAGGTTTCGCCGGCCGGCGATTCTCTGCGTCGCGCACCAGGGGTTCATCGCTTAAGCGCGCGCCAGCCTGGCTGCTCTTGCGCGGCTTTTCCGATTCAGGCACAGGCACAACTTCTGGCTTAACTTCGGCCACGGCAGTTTTTTCATCTGTAGCGCGGATTTCCCCCGCATCGACAGGCCATTCATCGTCCTGTGTATCGATCGTTTTACCGGTCTTGGTCACACGCGGGTTGAAAATTGCTTCTTCGTTCTCAGCCACTTCACCCAAAAGTGATTCGAGCGCCTCTGCCGGCGGGTTCCACGCGCGGCCATTAGAAACCCCGACTTCGTCGAATAATTGCTCGAGATCGAATGCATCTCCGCGTTCATACGCCACAGTCGAATGTGACAGTTCATAGCTCATGGCTGCACTGGGCGCTTCGGCCTTCGCATCGATCACGTAATTATAATCGCCGGCTGGCGCTTTACTCTGCGGCTCTGCCTGCGGCTGTATAAACCGTGGTTCGGCCGTGCGAACGGCAGCAGGCGCTGCCGAAAAATCAGGCTGTGGTGTGTGGAATGCACGCGGTTCATCGTGCCGCTCGGGAATAATGGCATTCAGCGGCGCGAGGTGAAAGGCAAAATCACCGCCCGAGAGAGTTGCAGAACTATCAGTCGTCGCTCCGGCGACGCGCGCAACAGGCACTGGCTCACGGCGTGGGGCCTCGGCCGGCGCAGTTTCTTTCATCGCCGCCAGCTTTTCGGCTAAACGGCTGCGAAAAACCTGCTCTTCGTGCACTACGGGTTTGGCAATGCCTTCAGCCACGATTTTCTGAATCCACGGCGGGCGCACTTGCATGCCGTTACCTGTCTGAGCCTGAGAACCGGGGGATTTTCGCCATCTGAGCATAGTTTGACTCGTGTGTACAGATGATTATCGGCAGGATACTCTGCCGGCAAAAGACGGAAAAAATTACGCAGATTCCATTTCGAAGTTTTACTCCGAAATGGAATCTGTTCAATGCAGCAGTCTGCGGAAAAACTCCCGAAAAAGCGCAAAGCCTCGCGATTTGCCCTGACCTTTTCTCTGAAAAGTTCCGGGCAAACCGCTGCCAGTCGGCAGGCAACGCCTGCTAAAGCGCTACGTCACTTGCTCTGCAAGTCACTACGCTGCTTTTCGCTTTCTCGGTTTCCGCAGCCGGCACGCAGTTTCCTTTTCAGGAAACTGCTAGCTAACTTTACCGCGGTACATCACCTGAACGCCGTCTTCGTCCAGCTTTTTCAGGAATTCCTTGGCTTTTTTGCGCGATTTAAAATCGCCGATGCACACAAAGTGCCACTTGCCGTTGGTTGCTATGAAACTTTTTTCGGGATACGCTTCGAGAATTTCATCGCGGTGGCGTTCGGCGTTGACTTTCTTTTTAAACGCACCGACCTGTACGGTGTAGCCTTTGGGTTTTTTGCCGTCGAGAAATTGCAGTTTCTCTTTGTTCCCTGCTGATTTGATTTTCCCGTCATCTTCGTCTGCAGCAGAATCGGGATCTACCGGTTCTATAATTTCTTCGTCGGCGTCTGCTTTGCCACCTTTGCGTTTTGCCTTTTTCGCAACGCCGGCTTTTGCAAGAAAGTTATCTTCACCCGCCTGTACGAGTTCGAGCTGCACTTTGGTTGTGCCCTTTTCAGCAAAACCCAGTTCGCGCGCCGCGGCATAGCTCACATCGATGATACGGCCGTCAACGTATGGTCCGCGGTCGTTAATTTTGACCATCGCCTTCTTACCATTTTCGGTATTCTTGACCAGCACCAGAGAATTCATCGGGAAATCCCGGTGAGCCGCTGTCATTTTCTGCATATCAAACATTTCACCGCTTGCCGTTGGCCGGCCCTGCAGCTCTTTGCCATACCATGAAGCAAAGCCTTCGCTGATAATCGGTGCTGCTTTATCTTCCATTGCGACGCCGTCTTGCAGAACCGGGTCGTCAGACTTGGCTTGGTTATTGTCGCCGGTATTGGAACGCACCTGGGGGGCGCGGCAGGCCACCAGGAACAGAACGAAGGAAAACAGAACTGAGGCTTTCATAGTTCTATCTTCGTATGATGCGCCCTGAACGATGAGACTTTTTTACCCCCCGCGGGCTGTTTTGTCAATCGGCCTGCAAGCAGGCCGCAAGCCCCTATGGTTTGCTTAGCAAAAGTTTTGCCGCTTGCCTCGCGGGCTCGTACGCCGTGAGGCGTTTGGCAATCTGCCTGAGTTCACCCTGCTGCGTCGTGCGGTAGGCTTCGTCTGACAGAATGCGGTGCAGTTCCGACGCAATATTTACCGCCGTAAGACGGTGCTGCAGAAACTCCTGCACGATAAAGCGGCCCGCGAGAACGTTGACCATTCCGATATAGGGTATGCGAATCACCCCCTTAAAAATGCCGTAGGACATCCAGGACGATCTGTACAGAATCAGGTGCGGCACATTAAAGAGCGCGCATTCGAGCGTCACAGTGCCCGAGCAGGCAATCGCGGCGCTCGCAACGCTCAGCACATAGGGCGCGCTGTATTCGACGAGGTACGTATTGGGTGGCAGTTCATACTTTGAAAGAATATCGTGGATTTTTGCGTTTGCCGCAGGTATAACGAAGGCGCAGTCGGGATTCTGCTTCTGGAACAGGCGCACCCCATCGAGAATGCGCCGTGTGTGGTGCTGAATTTCAGCCGGGCGTGAACCAGGCATAATTGCGATAATCTGTTTACCGGCCTTAAACACAGATTTAAGCTGCGAGACGTCTTTGAGTGGATTTCCCTCGCGCGCAATTTTCTTTTTGAAAGTGGCGGTTTCCGTCGTCAGAGGGTGCCCGATATAATGTGCCTCGACGCCGATCTTGTTGTAGATTTCAGGCTCAAAATCGTACAGGCACAGCACGCGTTCAAAGCGGTCGCGTATTTTGAATACACGGTTGTATTTCCACGCCCAGACAGTCGGCGAAACAATCATCGTGCTGCGGATGCCTTTCTCTTTGAGCTTCTGCGCCAGCACGAGATTAAACCCCGGAAAATCGATCAGCCACGCTTCCTGTGTACCGCGCTTCACAGCTTCGTCGACGAGTTGCGCGATAATCTTCGTTAAACGCCGGTAATTCTTCGCTGCTTCCCAGAAACCAATCGTCGCCAGTTTTTCGGAGGGGTAGAATATCTCCACCCCCGCGGCAGCCATGCGCGAACCACCGCAACCCCAAAGCCACGGAGGGCGAGGGGCCGCTTTGCGCACTTCTCGTGCAATCGCGCCGCCGAGAATATCACCGGACTCCTCTCCCGCAACAATAAGGACAGACGAACGACTGACAGCAGCTTTGCTGCTGTCAGTCGTTCGTCTGCTATTACGCGCTTTCTTCGATTTCGTATTCGCTGAAGAGCGTTTTTTGGTTGGAGTAGATCGTTTCATTTTCATCGAGCCGCACCGGGTATTTGCCGTCGAAACAGGCTGTACAGTAACCCGCTTCACCGTTGCCGCCCGGCGTCTCTTTCGCCGCGCGCTGCATGCCTTCGAGCGACAGGTATGAGAGCGAATCGACGCGCAGGTATTTTACGATCTCTTCTACAGTGTGTGTCGCTGCAATGAGTTCCGCCGGGTGCGGAATATCGATACCGTAATAGCACGCATGGCGCGTCGGCGGGCTCGCGATGCGGATATGGATTTCTTTTGCGCCGGCGTTACGCAGCATTTTGACAATTTTACGCGTCGTGGTTCCGCGCATAATGCTGTCATCGATCACGATCACACGCTTGTCTTTTACTACCGAAGAGATCGCATTGTATTTTATTTTTGCGCCAAAGTCACGGATCTTCTGGTCAGGCTCGATGAAAGTACGGCCTACATAGTGCGAACGGATCAGCCCCATGTGGTAAGGAATTCCGCTTTTACGCGAATATCCGAGGGCTGCTACGGAAGAAGAATCCGGCACCGGCATCACAATGTCTGCATCAACCGGCGCTTCGTCGGCCAGAACCTCGCCCATTCTGAGCCGCGTATCATAGACCGATTTACCGAACACAAATGAATCGGGGCGCGAAAAATAGACGTATTCAAAAATGCAGAGATTCTGCGAAGATTTGCCAAACGGAAAAACAGAGGTAATGCCGCGCGCCGACACGGTTACCATCTCACCCGGTTCGACGTCGCGCACGTATTCGGCGTCGATGATGTCGAGCGCGCAGGTTTCAGAGGCGAAAACAAAACCGTCTTCTTTTTTACCCATGACCAGCGGGCGAAAACCATTCGGATCGCGCAGTGCATAAAGCGTGTCACCTGAAAGTACAACGAGAGAGTACGCGCCGCGGATCTGCTGCACCGCTTCAATCAGCGCGTCGGTGAAATTTTCTTTGCGTGAGCGTGCCACGAGATGGCTGATAACTTCGGTGTCGATCGTGGTCTGGAACAGCGAACCCAGCTCTTCGAGATTTTTGCGTATCGTCGCGGCATTGGTCAGGTTACCGTTGTGCGCGAGTGCCATCGTGCCGAGGCGCGATTCGAAACGAATAGGCTGCGCATTGCGCAGAAAGCTTGCCCCCGTCGTCGAATAACGGTTATGCGCAATCGCATGCCGGCCCGTCAGTTGGCGAATCTTTTGCGGAGTGAATACATCCGCCACTTTACCCATACCCGCAAACCGGTAGAGGCGCTCACCGTCAGAGGAAACAATACCCGCGCTTTCCTGCCCACGGTGCTGCAGCGCATAGGCGCCGAGATATGCATGGTTAGCCGCTTCTTCGATGTTATAGACACCGACTATGCCGCATTCTTCTTTGGGATAGGGGGATTTGGCAGGGCGCCGTGGTTTGTTTTTTCTCACCGCGTTTGGTTGTAAATCGCCGGCGACTCAGGCGGCAAATCAAATTCAGTTTTGCCACCCACCAAACGCATGTGTCAGAACTTATAGTGAACGCCGCCCAAAAGCAGCGGGGCGAATGTCATTGTGCCCTGCTCGATCTGTGCCAGAAACTCAGCCGACAGCGCAGCGTCGATAAGCGCATTGATGCGGTAGCCCGTCACCAGTGCGCCGCGCGCCATCGGAAAGCCATTGCTGAGGTTTGAATTGATGCCGTTACCGGTTACGGTCGTCGATTGCATCACGTAACCACCCCCTACCTGCGGCTCGAGAAAGAATTTCGGGCTCAGATTTATCTGGTAGCCAAAACTCAGGCTGAACATGTAGTTCGCGGTGGTGCTCGACACCCCCAGCGACTGCAATGCCGAATCATTACCGTCCTTGAGCTTGTGGCTTAAAAACACCAGCCCGACTTCTGTGGTGAATTGTTGCATCAGCTTCGGCACTCGCGCATGCATCACTGCGCCGACTGCGGGCAGTTGCGCATTAAAATATTTGGCATAGCCTGAAACATACATACCCCCGCCGGCCCTGAGGCCAAGACTCACATCTGAGAAAAGCGGTTCGCTGTCGGCCTTGAGCCCCGAGCGCGCCGCATCTTCTTTACTGGGGATTACCTTGCGTGTTTCTTCTTCTATGCGATCTGCAACCTGCCCCACTGCGGTAAAAAGTTCGCTGTCTGCCGGCAGGTCGAGTTCGACGGTCGCTATAGTTTTCTTCTTTTTTACATCGAGCAGGTGCGCCGTCGCATGGATGCTCGATTTAATTTTGCCACCCGCAAGTTTTTTGTTCACGGGCCTGAATCCGCCGTTGATCACAATATCCTGGTTCGCGAGAATACCGAGATTCATCGCCGCGGTGCGCGTGTGAAAGTCGTCGCGCAGAATGAAGTTCTGGTCTGCCACCACTGCCCACTTATCTTCGGGCAATTCGTCGAATGCGAATTTTTGCCTCAGACGGTCTTTGAGGCTATCGGTAATGGATCCTTCGAGGTATGCAAAATTCGGGTCTTTTTCGATGTTAATCATCGGAAGAATGATCACCTTTTTCAAAGCCGCTGAGATCGGTGAAAGAACGGCTGCGAATAGGCAAACAGATATCAGTATTCGCATGCGGGACATATATCTATCGGGGTAGAAGACGCGTCAATGGAAAAGCAGCCCAAATTGCCTCTGCCCCGCGAAAGTGTTTGCGCAGCGTTATCATTTCGCTATTTGACGAAATATTACCTATGCAAGATTTCCAGCAGAAGTCGGATTTAGCCAATACCGGCAAACCTTTTCCAGAGGCAAAACACAACACTGCCCGGTTCTCCACGTGGCTTAGCGAGCTGAACAGGCTGGATTTTGCCTTTCAGCCTATCGTGCATTCCCTGACGGGAATCACTTATGGTGTTGAAGCTCTGCTCAGGGGAGTCGAAAGCCTCGGCTATGCCTCGCCGAAACACCTGTTCGATGCGGCATTTGCGGCAGAAGCGCTGTTTGTTGCGGATATAAGGCTGCGTGAGAAGGCGATCGCCAAATTCAAAACCATTCCTTTCCATGAAAAGCTGATCTTATTTTACAACTACGATCCGCGCACACTCGACATGCCCGATTACCGGCCCGGCATCACCGAGCGCCTGATGACGAATTTTGACCTGAGCTGCGACCAGATCTGCTTTGAAATCAACGAGAAATACGAAATTAATTCACACGTTAACCTGGGCGCATTTGTCAAAAATCTGCAGGAACGCGGTATTCGCATTGCACTCGACGATTTTGGCTCGGGATACGCGGGTTTTGAAATGTTTTACCATTCTGACCCGGGCCTTTTGAAATTCGACCGCTTTTTAATTTCGGGTATAGAATCGGATGCACGCAAGCGCAACCTGTGTTCGCACATGGTGAATCTCTGCAAGACCCAGGGCGTTACAACAATCGCAGAGGGCATCGAAACGGCAGAAGAGTTCAGGACATGCCGGGCACTCGGCTTCGATCTCGTCCAGGGTTTCTTCGTCGAATATCCGCAGCTCGAGACGACGCGCGTGCAACTGACCTATGAGCATATCCGGCAAAGCGAGGGAAAATTCCAGCGCCGCAGCACCGATGACACCGAGCTGATTTCACGCAGCATTTTGCGTATCGAAACAATCAACATTAGCGACGACGTGCGCACTCTGCTCGATAAGTTCCACGACCAGCTTTACTATAACTTTTTTCCCATTCTCGACACGAATGGTTATCCGCTGGGAATTATTCACGAAAGAACAATCAAGCAATATATCTATTCTCCATTTGGTAAGGAGCTGCTGGCAAATAAATCGGTCACCCGCAGCCTGCGCAATTTCGTCACTCCGAACCCGATCGCCGATATCAACACCGCACAGGATAAGATTCTAGAAATCTTCGTGAATAACCCGGAATGCGAGGGTGTGATTATCGTCAAGAACATGAAGTACTTCGGATTTCTCGATGCCAAATCTCTGCTCGGCATCATCAACGAAAAAAATCTCGCCGCAGCGCGCGATACAAACCCGCTTACCGGCCTGCCGGGTAATAATATGATTCACGCATTCATACTCGACGCGGTCGCAGAGCCGCGCAACCACAGCTATTTCGTGTATTTCGATTTCGATCACTTTAAACCGTTTAACGACCGCTTCGGCTTCAGGCAGGGCGATCGTGCTCTCAACCTGTTCGCCGACATACTGCGTGCGCAGGCGGCCGCCGACATGTTCGTCGGCCATGTGGGCGGCGATGATTTTTTTCTCGGCATCGAATCGGCTGAACGGCGCGCTGACGATATTCTGGCGCGCGTCGGGGGCATTCAGCAAAAATTTGAACAGGAAATGAAACCGTTTTTTTCTCCCGAGGAACGCGCGCAGGGTTATTATGTTTCAGCGGACAGGAACGACGAAACGCGGCGATTTCCGATGCTTTCCATCAGCGCTGCCATCATCGAGCTGGTGCCGGGACATAAACCGAATACGGCGGAGGAAATTTCTGTACTGCTGGCCAAACTGAAAAAAGATGCGAAGGCCAACGAGCGGCACCTGGCTTCAGCGTCTTACAGTGAATAGAAGAGATCGGCTAATTCTCCAACCGCGCGCGCAGCTTGCTCAAAGTCTCGTACGGCAGGTGAGCGACCATGCCTGCAATAGCCCAGGCAGGCAGGCTGCCGCCGGGTTCTGAGTGCAGCATATACGTAACCTCGACGGAGCCCGGTGCGACTTCCACAAATGTCCAATGTCCTTTCAGCCGGGAAATTCTGACACGACCTGGCGTGACCGGCACGGCATTGGGTGCAGCTTCAATTTGAATGCGTAAAGCCGGGGGATTTTTAGATCTGCTGAACGAATAACCCACGACCGCTTCGCGTTCGGCAATTGGCCACGGCGTGGCCTGTAATGAATATATGACGCCGCTCGTGGCAGAAGCTTTTGACAGTACCCGGGCTTCTTTGCAGTCTTTCATCCACCCGGTGTAGCCCGGGATATCTTCCATAATCGAAATCGCCTTGCTGAGTTTCGCCTTCACGACCATCCTGGCCTTAAACTCTTTATAGGCAGAACCTGGGATACTGCGCGTTTCGATCATGATGCCGTTTTTTTCGAGGCCTCGTTTCCAGCCGTCTTCGGAAATTACACGCCCGGTGAAGGCAAAAATGGATAGCCCTGCGAGCAGCAGATTTCGCATGGCAATATTTCAATCCACCGCAGCAGTCTGTGTTTGCCGGTAAAGACTATACGCTGCAGCATAAATCCGCACGCTTTTTTCAGCCTCTGAGAGGTTCGCAATGCTGTCGAGAAACTCGATTTGTGATTTTAACGACCAGTTTTCGAGTAGATCGCAGCGCATCGCATTCCGCATATCCAGCGGAAAGGTGTTATCGCGAATCGATTCGCGTATCGACTTCAACTTGGCGCCCGGCAAACCCGCCATATGGCGCAGTTTTGAGACGCAATTGTGGTAGACTGCATGGCCATCGGCCATGGCCGTATGCTCTGCAGCAGGCTCGCGCACTTTTTGCATAGTTACCTCCGGTCTTACAGGATAGTTATTTTGCTTTTTTGTTCTTTTTTGCGGGCTTCGCTGATTCGGTCTGTTTTTTCAGCAATTTCTTAGCCTGCTTGTGGGCCAGCTTCAGCTCGTCTTCGGCGACGCTCGCATTGCCCTTCGCCTGCAAATACTCATTCCGCGCAGATTGAAGCCTCGCCTCAGCTAATAAGTAATTTTCATAGGTTTTTTCGAGGCTGGTGCGCAGCTCAAAGCCGAGTGTGGGGGCGCCATCGCCGCTGGCCAGCCCGGTAAGTTGCGCGATCTTGTCTTTCAGCTTACCTGACAGTTCTTTCTTTTTTTTGTCTTTCATGTGCCCTCTGGCAAAGAATCAGCGGTCAGGCAACTCGGTGGGTGGTGTAAAGTCAAAAATACGTCATTTTGAGAAATAACTAATTATTAAGTTAACCTATGCGAAACGAGCCCCTTTGATTCAGGAGAATCGACGCTGAATTGAGGCGGTAAACTGAGCTCCGGGCAATGCTGTGGCACGGTGCATTATGTTATTTAGTTAATTAGCTAAATTTACAATTTACAGAATGTCGCAACTGCCGCCTTGTCCGCGCAGATTGGGTTCTTACCCTAGGAGAAACAAATGTTCAAAAACCTCTCTCACTCCCCCAAAAACAGTCTGCTCTTTCTGGTATTATCCCTTGGCGCAGTCTTCACCACCATGTCTGTGACAGCGCAGGGCGCACCCGCGGCAGCCAAGCCTGCTGCCGCTGCCCCCGCTGCAACCGCAGGTGCCCCTGCGGCCCCGGCCGCCGAAGCTGCCCCTTTGGGTGCTGACGGCAACAAAGAAGCGGCCGCCTTCGCCGAAGCCGGCGAAGCCAACATCTTCAAGAGCAAAGACCCCGCGCTGTGGATTCTGATGGCCTTGTTTGTCGTCGCGCTCGCCATCGGGGCTGACCGCCTGTGGGTGCTGCTCAACAGCAAATCAGCGAACGCTAAGCTCGTGCGTCTGGTAACCGAAAAGCTGAGCCAGAACCCTGCCACCGGCGAAGACCTCGCAAAAGAAGTTGCAACCCCTGAATATGGCGTCGAAGGCCGCATCGTGGCAGTGACCCTCAAGGGCTGGCAGCATGACGAAGACACGATTCAATCGTATGCCAACGCCGCAAGTGTCGCAGAACGCCGCTACCTCTCAGCCCGCCTCCCCATTCTCTCGACGCTGGGCAATAACGCTCCGTTCATCGGCCTTTTAGGCACGGTTCTCGGTATCATGAAAGCCTTCCGCGACCTCGCAGGCGCCGCCGATGCAGGTCCGCAGGTCGTCATGAAAGGTATTTCTGAAGCCCTGGTGGCCACCGCGATGGGCCTCGGCGTTGCGATTCCATGCGTCATGCTGTTCAACTACTTCTCCTCAGTGATCAAACGCAAGATGTCCAACTCTGAAGAAGTCACGAACATTATTGTCGCACTGCGCCGCGCGACGCGCTCGGGCAACAAGGTAGTCTAAGATGGCCGCCAAAGTAGGCAACGACTCAGGCGACGAAGTCATCGGCGACATTAACGTCGTCCCGCTCGTCGACATCATGCTCGTGCTCGTGATTATTCTGATGGTCACCGCCGAATTCACCAAATACCGCACGATTCCGATTCAATTACCCAAGGTCAATGCCGTCGCAATGAAGCGCGAACCGCATAAAGTGGCGATTACCATCAAGCCAGACGGCAAGGTGTTCATGGGCGACAAAGAAGTCAAAGACCTCAGCACGCTCGGCCCACGCCTGACGGCGGCGAAAAAATCGCAGCCCGAAGTTGCGGTGATTCTGCGCATGGAAAAAGACACGAAGTACAGCGACATGCTGAAGGTGCTCGATGACGTGAAACTCTCGGGTATCAGCAAAGTCGGTCTCGCGGTCGATTCGGCCAAAAAAGGCAAGTAGGATTTATGACGGCGGAAAACGGCTCATCTCCCTCACTTGCCCACGAATTAATTCGTGGGCAAGTGAAGAAACGAAGCTCTCGCAGCGGAGTAGTCAGTTTCGACGGTATACAACTTTCCAACGGCACGCTCGTATACCCCGGGCTCTCGAATACATTCGAGAACTACGAGCTGATCCCGTGGATCAGCCGCCATAAGAGCCTGTGGCTGGGAATACTGCTGCTGGTTTTCGGTATCGCGGTCACAGTCGTCAAAATCGACTGGAGCCCTTCGGATGCAGAACTCGATAAGCTGGCGGTCACCGTTGACTTCGGCGACGTCGTGCAACCGTTCAAGAAGAAGCCCGCGAAGCCGCGCGAAGAGGTCGACGAAGTCTTCGGCAATGAGTTCATTAAAGATAAAACTCCACCTGACCCAAACCAGGAAGACCCGCGCATCGCGACCGCCGTCAACGCGGCAGTCGGTGGCGCCACCATGCCCGTCGACCTGTCGCCTGAAGTGCGCCCGCAATACACACCGGCTGCTCGCTCGGCAGGCATAGAAGGTTCGGTAACGCTCGAAATAGTCATTTCTGACGAGGGCAAAGTGCTCAGGGCCCGCCCTGTCGGCAAAAGACTCGGTCAGGGCCTCGATGAAGCCGCCGCGGCGACCTATCGCGCCAAACGCTTTAAACCCTCCATCGGCCCGGCCGGCAAGGCAATCGTGGTGAAATACTACGAACGCGTCCGCTTCGTTTTAGACTAATAGCTATGGAAATCCATGACAAGCGGGCCGGGGCAGTTTTTACAATTAGTCATTTAGCCAAATACCTAAATTAAACTTTACAATATGAGTGCAATGCACAACACGGAGAAACCAAATGCAACAGAACCCCAACATATCGGGTAGACTCAATCGCCACGCAGCGAAGGCCATACAGGCGCTGACGCTATTCGCGGCAATCCTCGTCGCTAATGCGATCGATGCGGCGCCGAAGGCTGCAAAGGCCGCGGCGGTCGCCAACACCGGCGCCACAGGCACGATTCGCGGCAAGGTGCTCGATTCAGCCAATGGCGAGCCGATGATCGGCGTGACTGCAGTCATTAAAGACCTCGGCATTTATGGCATTACCGATATCGATGGCAACTACACCATTACCAACGTGCCGGTTGGTACTCAAACGGTGACCTACCAGATCACTGGCTATCAACCCGCCAGCACTCAGGTCGCCGTAGCACAGGGCAAGCCCGCCCGAGCGAACGTCACGATGAACTACAAAGTGTCGGGCGAGGTGGTGGTGACGGCGAAGAGGTTAGACAATACTTCTGCAGCACTGCTCTCGAAGCGTAAGAAAGCGGCAGCATCGCAAGATGCGATTGCCGCAGAGCAGATTACCAGGTCACCAGATCAGGACGCAGGCGACGCAGCCCGCCGGGTTACCGGAGTCACTATTGTCGACGGCAAGTATATCTATGTGCGTGGTTTGGGAGAACGGTATTCCAGTGTGCAGTTCAACGGTTCACTGCTACCTTCGCCGGAACCGGAAAAGCGGGTGATTCCGCTCGATGTTTTCCCCGTCGCATTACTCGATAACATCGTTATATCCAAAACTTATACTGCCAATATGTCGGGTGATTTCTCCGGTGGCCTGGTCGACATCAACCCAGTGGACTTTCCCGATAAAATGGAAGCAAAGGTGCTGCTCTCCACCGGATATAACACCTTAACGACCTTCAAACCATTCAATACCTACCAAGGCGGTAAGCTCGACTTTCTCGGTGTCGACGACGGAACGCGCGCCCTGCCATCGGCGATACCCAGCACAAATCTCAATTCTGCCAGCTCAGCCAACAAAATTGCGGCGGGTCAGGCATTCAATAGAATCTACAACGCACAGAGCACTACCGGCGCAATGCCGTCCTATTTCAACATGTCATTTGGTAATACGTACAAGCTCAATGAACGCGGCGACTCACTCGGTGTCATTGCATCGGCAATGTTTCGCGAGCAATCGCAGAATCTGAACGAAACCCAGGCACTGTATGATACCAGCGGCAACGCGGTGCGCGATTACAAAGTTGAGCGCTCACAATACCAAACTTCAAAGGCGGGCCTGTTGTCTTTAACCGGAGTGATAGACAAGAACCATAAAATCCGCGGTACGACAATGTATACGCAGGCATCGACCGATGAAGTTATTTCGACCAAGGGCTCAAACATTCTGACTCTCGGCTACATTAAAGACCTGCGCTTGCAATATATCGAAACATCTCTTTTGTTCAACCAGGCTTCGGGTGAACATCGGTTCAGTAGCCTTGGAGACATTGCGTTCAACTGGAAAGCGGCGTATTCAGTGGCAAAACGCTATGAACCCGATACCCGTACCTGGTATCAGGAATCTGCGACTCCCGATAGCTTCACCATAAACCAGTTTAATGCACAGAACTCGTTGCGCTTCAACAGCCAGAATACTGACAACGTGACAGACTTGCGACCTGAGTTAGTGATTCCGTTCAACCAATGGTCTGGGCTCAAATCGAAAATGACGGTTGGCGGTGCGTTTATTTTTCGCGACCGCAACAGCAAGAACCGCCGCTTTGCATACCGTGGCGTAACAGATAACTCTGGCGCCGGGCTTTCAGATATAATCACACAGGCCAGTATCGCGAACGGCACATACACACTGACGGAAGACACTACTGCCACAGACACGTATGCGGCGGCATACGACAATTATGCGGGCTTCGGCGAAATTGACATGCCAATTATCTCCAGCTTACGTATGGTCGCGGGCGCGCGCTACGAGACCTTCAAACAAGTTGTTTCGACCTACGATTTCTTTAATCCGGCAACGAAGACCATTGGCATTATCCAAACGTCAAATCTCTTACCGACGGGCACACTTATCCTCAAGCTCACAGACGACATGAATTTGCGCGGTGCCTACAGCAAGACTGTTTCGCGCCCCGATTTTCGCGAGATGTCGGAGTTCTATTTTGAGCGGATCAGTGGCGCGGGTTATGAGAAAGGAAATAAAAACCTGAAGCAGACGGAAATTGAGAACTATGACCTGCGCTGGGAATGGTTCCCGTCGCCGATGGAAGTTATTGCTGTTAGTGGTTTCTATACAGAGATGAAACTGCCCATTGAGACCATTCTGCAACCGGGAACCGACTATGTCCGCACATTCCGGAACGCCGACAAAGCGTCGAACTATGGTGTCGAATTAGAGACGCGCAAAAACCTCGGCTTTATCTCGAAGTGGATCGATGAGTTTTCGATCAACGCCAACTTCGCGTATATCAAGTCGAATATATCAATTTCAGACCCGTTTTATACGAACAAAGACCGCGCCCTGCAAGGGCAGTCTCCTTATGTGATCAATACCGGACTCAACTATGATCGGGAAAAATTGGGCACGCAGGTATCGGTTCTGTTCTACTACTTTGGCGATCGCATCACTGAAGTCGGTATCAGCGGTCTCGAAGACACCAAAGAAAAGGCCAACGGACGGCTCGATACGGCATTGAAACAAAAGATCGGCTCGTATGGCAATCTGAAATTCACCGCCGGTAACATCCTGAATCCCGTAATCTACGCCAGACAGGGCGATAAGGTCGTGCGTTCATACCAGCTCGGTGTTAACTTCATGATCGCATATAGTTATACTTGGAACTAGATGAACAAAGGACTTAAAGTACATGGAAAATTTGCAAAGGCAAAAGGAGAAAAGATGAAAACAAAATTAGGCATCAGCCTGGCATTTGCTGGCCTGATGGTATTGAGCAACTGCTCAAAAACAGAGGATACGGCTGCAGGCGGCACAACCGCAGGCCAATTTGACGAAGATTCGAGCTGCGTGGCAAACCCACCTACCCCGACATCGGCTACAAGCGCACTGGCGAACGGCAGCACATTGTCAGGTAAGCAGAGCAGCAGCGTACTGTTAGGTACCGGCAACACCTACACGATCAGTGGCGTGGTGAACTTTGCCTGCGGCACAGAACTGAAGATCCAGTCTGGCGTCACAATCAAAGCCAGCACTTCCACAACTTCTGGCCTCGTGATACAACGCGGTGCGCGCATTAACGCAGTCGGCACTGCGGCTTCGCCCATTGTCATGACTTCTGACAAAACGGCAGGTTCACGGGCACCCGGTGATTGGGGTGGACTCACGATTCAGGGACGCTCTGTCTGGAATCAGGCCGGCAACGAAGTCACTACCGAGTTCGATACTGGCAAAGCGGGTCTGGCTTCGGGAGCGGTAACAACCGACAACAGTGGTACCATTCAGTATGTTCGTATCGAGTTTGCCGGCAAAAAACTGACAACAACGAAAGAATGGAACGGTCTGTCGCTCTATGCGGTCGGCAGTGGAACGACGATCGACCACCTTAACGTGAGCCGCGGGTCAGATGATGGTATTGAGTTCTTCGGCGGAACTGTGAACATAAAATACATTATTAGCTTCGCCAACGGCGACGACATGTTTGACTGGACAAACGGTTGGACTGGCACTATCCAATATGGTATTGCATATCTGGGTAACGTCTCGACACAACGCGATGCGGATTCAAATATCATGGAAGCAGACAACGACGCCACGACCAACGGCCTTACACCTCGCTCAGCTCCGATTATCGCAAATACAGTGTTTGCGACAGATGCAGCGCAGAATGCAGGCGCCACTGCAACAGCGTATAAGAATATTTTCCGGTTCCGTGTGGGAACATACGGTAAGATTTATAATTCCGTTTTGGACAATACGCGGGATATGAAGATTGCGTTTGAAAGTACGGATACTATTACAGGCGTAACAAACGGTGATGTTCGTGCTTTCGGACTCTTGGCAGCAAGGAATGTGGCAAACGACGGAACCACAGCACTGACGACTGCCAATGACGGCACTTTTTGGTCTGCAGCCACTTCAGCCGACGAATCTTTATTCATGGGAACAGGCTCCGCAACTCAAGCGGGTGCATGTATAAAAGGCTCTGACGGTACTGGTGCGCTTACCAGCGCATTGGCTGTCGCGAACAAAATCAACACAGACAACGCAGCGACACCGTTCGAAAAGCAGGCGGGTTGCACTGGTGGCACTGGACAAACACTGCCAACCACCAACGCGCAAAGCGCTGCTACGGGCTTTACTGCCGATACGACTGTTGGCTTTGCCGCTGGTACTTTTTCCGGCGCATGGACGAATATCAGCACAGACGGTCTCTAAGCGAACAAGACAATTGAAACAGTGGCCTCCATTCACAGCTGTGGATGGGGGCCTTTTTAGGTATACCATATGAAAAAAATTCTGCTCTTTCTTACTTGTGCTGCGACTCCATTCTGGATTTCAGGCTGCACAAACAATACGCCGCTCACCGGCGGTGCAAATTCGCTGCAAGAGATCAAAGACGCGCTGGCCAATGCGCTCACCAACACCGACGAGAAAAAATTTGCCGAGTTCTTCGTGACAAAGACCGAATATGTTACGGCCATACACAGCTTGCTACCCGAGAAAAAAGACGACCCGGCAATGATCTTCAATGTCTTCATCGAACCGCAACGCGCGGCGATCTCATCGCGCCGGTTTAAACTGCTGAAAACCTATACCGGAATCTGGGATGTAAAGATCGGTGAGCCCAAGCGCACGGAAAAACATGGGAATGTCACAATGCATTTTGAATTGCCTTTAACTTACAAATACAGAAAGGACGGCAAGGTTGAAACCTACAACGACAACCATTTTATCGGGATTATTGTGGAGAAGAAGGGAAAGTTTAAGTTGTTGAATTGCTTTAGGGAGTGATTCAGTTGGCCAAACTACCCGTCGCTCGGGCCGTAAATCCGGCGCAACTGGGCGAGATTCAGCGTGAAAATGGCGCAACGAAATTGAATATTCTTGTCAAAGCGATTTAATTCTATATTATGGCAAATAACTAAATATGCAACACTTCCGAATTAACAGATTTCTTTTCCTCTTCCCCCTTGATATGAAAATCCATAGCAGATGGCTGGTGTTATTGGGCTTCATCACCCTCGCAGGCTGCTCCCGCAGGCAGGAAATTCTCATCTCGGGTTCAGAGACCATGAAAACCGTCACCACGCTTCTCGCCGAAGGCTTCAACGACAGCCAGAAGAAATATGAGGTCAAAGTCACCGGCGGCGGCTCGAAGCTCGGCATCGACGATTTGACCCGCAAACGCGTCGATATCGCGATGACTTCGAACGACATCAGCGAAACGCATCTTGCGGCAATGGCCGACATTTCCCGCTATGAAAAGGTGGATATCGGCTTTGACGGACTTGCCGTCGTGGTCAATCCGGCGAACCCCGTTTCAAAGATTCACTTGCTGCAATTTTCGCAAATTCTTTCAGGGAGAATATCGAACTGGAAAGAACTGGGCGGCCCCGACATGGCAATTATACCGGTTCTGCGCAACAACAACTCAGGCAGCGAAGGTTATGTACGCGAGCACGTTCTGCGCCGTAAAGACCTGGGCGAGCCGGTTTATGCAGCTCTCAAAGACGCCGAATACACTTCGGTCGCGGTAACTAAGCGCGACAATAAAGAGATCTTCGATTTTATTTCCTCTAACCCCGGCGCGATTGCCTATATGGGGGTCGGCGTTGCCAAGTCTGAAGGCAAAAACAAGATTAAGATTCTCGACTATTCCCTGCTGCCCGAAGGTCCGTACCTGTCGCCGTCGATAGAGAACATCCAGGCCGGCAAATACCGTCTGTCCCGCCCATTGGCTCTCGTGTACGTGCCCGATGGCGGGCGCAAAGATGCATTTATCGCTTACGCGCTCAGCGAAGAGGGACAAAAGAAGATTCTCAACTACGATTATATGCAGGCGGCGCCGACAACAATTACCGTCATCGAGAAACGCAATCCGGACAAAAAATGATATGCTGATGCCTCCGAATCCGCTCGTCTCGCGCGAGAACATCCCCAGCGCAGTCCTGCTCATTCGCAGCGGACGTATCGCCACGGCAATGCTCGAAGGCCGCCTCTCGGGGCTCAGGCTCACTGTGCCTTATGCGGCAATATTGACGGCGCTGCTCGAACACGGCCCCAAATCGGCTACCGACCTGTGTGTGCTGACGATGCGCGAACGGGCCAACATGAGCGTATTACTGGCAAAACTGCGCAAGATCGGTTATGTTTCTGAATCGCAAAACCCCCTGGACGCGCGCAGCCACCTGGTATCGCTCACTGAATTGGGCAGAGACATGGCTGAAAAGTGCCGGGCGGTCACGGACGAAATTTCGCAGGTGATTGACCAGTTCTTGCACGGACAGCACGATTCGCCGACCCAGTTCCACCACACGCTCAGCGAGTTCCTGAACAAATTTCATTCGTTGTACGTGTAGACCAAAAGCGTGCGACCGCGAATGTGGCCTGCTCGCGCCCGATCATGCAGCGCGCTGAGAAGGCGCGCCGTATAAATGCCATCAACCACCAGGCCATTGACGCGCGCAAATTCACCCGCTTCGGCCCCAATATCGACCGCACCACCAAACCTGCCTGTGGCATAATCTTCAATGAGCGCGAAGCGCTGCGCGGCCTGCGGCACCAGCGCAGCAATTGCCGCATTCACCGCCGGAAAATTGCGCAGCACAGCCACGCCATGGATCTGTGTCGGTGCTGTCGTTGCGGCGAGAAATCCGGCGCAGGTCGCGCCGGTCGCACAGGGCAAGAAGATGGTATCAAAACCCGTAGCCTGTTTGGCCCACCGAGCAACCCCCATGAGGGCCTCTGTGCCAAGGCCGCCTTCCGGTACAAAAATGGCCTGCTTAAAGTCTAAATCCGGCACTAAAACCGCACGCTCAGCTGCGGTGGATGTTTCGCGTAACGCGCGGTAAATCTGCCGGGGGGCAAAAATCAACCGTACGCCGCATTCGTGGGCAAAGCGTATTTCATCCGAATGACGGGAATGATCGGCGAGCTCATCGCCGCGGATAATGGCAGTGCCGATGAGCCCCTCGCGTCGGGTAATTGCGGCAAAAGCGCGCAGGTGGTTTGAATGCGGGCCTGCCATGGTGATGAGGTGCGAGAAGCCCTCATGCCTCGCGCGGGCAAGATAACCCTGCAGTTTGTATGCCTTGTTACCGCCGAGATGCCGGCCTTCCATCGCAGAGCGCAGAATCCACAGATCGAGTCCCCACGGGTTTTCGGCAGCTGCCAGCACACCAAAGAGTCCATTTACCCGGCGCACCGCAAAGTGTTTTCTTGCTTTTCGCGGTGTCTCAAAGCGGCGCGTTGCCAGCCATGCGCGCTGTGATGTGTACTATCTTTATTATGCCGTTTCTGGCGCTGTCCGCCCAGAAGGCCGACGCAGAAAAGAAGGAAGCCAAAACCGGCGACGCCGCTTACGAACGCGCCCTTGCCTACTATGAGCAGAAAAACTACGATGCGTGCCTGACTGCCGTCAGGCCGGCAATCAAAGACACCGGCACCAAGCCTGAACTGCGCATTCTTGCCGCGCACTGCCACACAGCTAAAAAAAACTTTAGCGATGCAGTCTACCACCTGCGCGCCGTCGCCGAAGAAACCCCAGATCGGCCTGGTCTGCGCGAAGACATTATCGGTCTGCTCTTTGCGTCGGGTCGCTACAAAGAAGCGCGCAGAGCGGGCTACAGCTTCATCGAAGATTTAAAAGATGCGGATAAACCTGTGCCACAGCAGCTGTCGCTGCTCGTTGCGCGTGCAGAACTCGCCTACGGCAACGCGGCGCAGGCACTGACTCTTGCACGCGACGCGAAACAAAGCGCAGACAGCGCCGTAAAATATCTGGGACTCATTACTGAAACCCGCGCGCTCATCGCGCTCGCCAATTTTGACGAAGCCGATATTTCCCTCAGCTACGCCGAATCGATGCGCGACTCAGAACTGCACGCACTGCTGCGCGCCAACATCGCCGAGCTGCAGTGGGCAAAAAACAAATTTCCTGAAGACAAACGCGCCGACATCGTCGCGCAATACGAAAAAATCACGCGCTCGCAGAACAACGAATTGCGCAATGCCGCGCAGAAAAATATTGAACGAGTAAAGAACGCTAAGGCATCTTGAGTACAGAAACAAGACAACAACCAAAAACATCTGTAGTCCATTTCGGCTGCAGGCTGAACCAGTTTGAGAGCGATGGCATCAAGGCCAATCTGTCAGACAATGCGCATGCGCTGACCGACAACCTGCGCGAGGCCGATTTTGTGGTCATCAATACCTGCACAGTCACCAATAAGGCCGACTATAAGAACCGCGCGGCGATTCGCCGTGCACACCGGCTCAACCCGCTCGCAAAAATTGTCGTCACCGGTTGTTATGCCACGACCGACGCCGAAGAGCTGCGTTCGCTGCCGGGCGTGTACCGCGTGGTTTCGAACGACAAAAAACACCAGATCGCCTCAGTATTGAACGGCAACGACACCGAAGAGAAAAACGATCGGTTCTTTTTCTCTTCGAACCACAACTTCAAAAGCCGTGCAACGCTCAAAATACAAGACGGCTGCAATAAGAGCTGCAGCTATTGCAAGATTCCACAGGCACGTGGCCGCGGTGTGTCGCGCGGCGCAGAAGACACACTCGCTTCGGCGCGCGAACTTATCGCGGCCGGTTTTGGCGAGCTCGTGCTCACCGGCGTCAACATCGGCTGGTACAACGATAACGGCAAAACATTCCATAGTCTCGTCGAATCGCTACTCGCTCTCGACGGCGACTTTCGCCTGCGCGTCAGCTCGATCGAACCGGGCGATGTAGATGAACGCTTTGCCCTATTCTACCAACACCCCAAGATGGCGCGCTTTCTACACATTCCGCTGCAATCGGGTTCGAAGTTCGTGCTGCGCACGATGCGCCGCGGCTACACCCCGCAGAATTTCATGCACCGCATTGCGCAGGTGCGCAAGATCTGCCCAGAAGTACACATTGGCACCGACGTGATAGTCGGATTTCCCTCAGAAGGCGAAACCGAATTCACCGAAACGCTCGATTTCTGCCGCGCTGCTGATTTTGCCAATATACATATTTTCCCCTTTTCCAAAAGGCGCAATACAGCAATCGTCGACTGGCTCGAAGCCCGACCCCGTCGGCAGGCGGCGAAGGTTACCAATCTGTCTGAAGCAGAAAACACCCCAACTGCGAAGCGTGTGTACCATGAGATCAACGGCGACATCATTCGCCGACGCGCCGCAGAACTCGATGCGGTCAAACGGCAGATGGCCGATGCCTATTCGCACCGGGTTGAGGGCAAAAAATTCTCGGCAGTCGCCGAACGTGTCGAAGATGGCCAAGTGGCATTTTTAACGGAAAATTATCTGCGGGGTAAGATCGCCCTCTCGCAACTCGCGAAAGAACCGCGCCGCGGAGAGCTCTTCGACCTCGTTTGGTCGCATAGCCTGCATGACTCTTCGCGCAAAATCACCGTCTGATTCAGCCGGGCTGATCAGAATTTTTTCATATTCGCAATTTCATTCGTATGGTGGTTGCGCGAGGCGCGCACGCGTTTTGTCCATTCGAAATATTTAAGATCTGGCGGCGCCCGGTGCACCGAATCGGCAAAAGTGTAATTCTCTGATTTTTTGAACAACAGGTGCCCTAATTCATGCAGCCACACCCACGCAATTGCCTCGAGTTTTTCGTCTGCGGTGAGCGCGCCGCGCCTTTCCACAAAGAACTTGCTGTCTGACAAAAACGGATAGAGCCCCAGCACGCCCACTCCCTGGTATGGCCTGTGCGCGTTGTTTTCGACGAAGGCGCTCGTCACTCCGCCGCGCGCAATGACGTAGATCGGCATACCATTATCGGCGCCGATGAGGCCACCGTTGGTCAGAATAAAATCGACCGTTTTCTCACCCTGCAGTATCGTGGACCAGTGTCCAAACGAGAAACGCGGCTCGGTGTCGCGGTTTTTGCCAAACAGCAATGGCCGGCCGCGCAGGTCTTTTTCAGAGTAAATTTTACCGAGCGTCATGATAAATTTGGCCGTCAGCGCATCGAGCGAACGATCTTCGCCCAGGTATTCCCTGATCTTGGCGGCATCGTGCTGTTTGAGCGTCGCCGCAATGGTTTCCGCGATGCGTTTTTCACGGTCCATCGAAAACCATGAGATAAGATATGACTGCGCGGGAAAACCGATCGGCGATTCATTAAACCATGCCCGCACTGACTTGAAAAAATCGGCCACCTTCACTGCGCTTTCTTCGGTGAGCTTCAGCTCAATCTTGTACGCTTCAGCGGCATATTTTTCCACCATGCGGTAGAGTTTTGCGCGTGTGGCCGCTTCGAGCGAGATCAGGTCGGGGTTCTCGACATAGCGGACTGCGAGCGAGACACTGGCGCCTGCCGCAATCGGTTTCAGGTCGGGCAATGCCTTCAGATATTTTTCGTAATCAGCTTCCTGGATACGCATCTGTACTGCAGTGCTGCAACACACCAGCAAAGCCGGGAATAATAGAAAGCGCATGGCAAGCAATCGCATCTCGGTTTACTCTGTCAATCGGGAACGGGAGCCCATTTCGAGATGCCGGAATAGCGGCATGTTGGCGATTTCAGGCAACGCGCAATAAGCTCTTCAGCACCACAGTCACCGGGGCTTTCAGGTTCATTTCACCGCCCTGCTCTCCCTCCGGGGGATCGACCTGCGAATCCCAGACACCGATGCATGAAGGGCAGCCGGCTTCGCAGCTGCATTTTGTGACAGTCTCGAGCGCAAGTGCAAACAGTGCGTCATGGTTTGCGACGAGCTTATGCGAAAGACCCACGCCACCGGGGTAGTTATCGTGAAAAATAATCGCATGCTCGCCGAACTGCACGTCCCGGTAGCCGCTCGAAACCGAAATATCGCGCCTGTCACAGAGCGCGACGAGCGGCGCCAGTTGCCGCAAAACATAGGCAAGCCGCGTCAGCAGTGCGCTGAAAAAAGTCGCCGGCAATTTGGGCATCAGTGTGGTATCGATCTCAATCCACGCGCCCTGCGTGTGCATCTCGATTTCAGGCGTGTGGATCTGACCCCAGCCAAGATTTTCTGATGTTTCGATTTTAATCTTTTTATAGAGATATGCCTGCCGGCGCAGCGTCACTTCGCCCCAGTTGAGCGTGATACCGCGCTCGCTGCGCTTCTCGTCGACATGCAGAATGCTGCGGTGCACTTTTTCATGCGCGTCGGTATAATAGTCCGATTTGACAAGCCTGACCTCTGCACGCCGTTCATCCCACTTGAGCACATCGACGTAATAGTGGCGACCCGCATGCATGTAGACTGCCTCGTCGTGTATGAACAGCGGCGCAGAAAAATAATCGATCTCGCCGATCACCTTCTCGTTGCCGGTTTCCGTTTTGTCGACGATGACGAAGTTGTCGGTCGCGGCCGAGCGCAGCGACACATTGGCCGCCGGGTATGTTTCGCTCATCCAGAAGTACGTGCCGTTTTTTTCGACGATTACCTTCTCTTCCTGCAGATGCTGCATGAAGGTATCGACTGGAAAGTTGCCGAATTTTTCGCCTGCCTCGAAACGCAGCTCGTACGCTGCGCATTTCAGCTGGTCCTGGTAGATCAGCAGGTTGTCGGGATTCACAATCGCCGATTCGCCGCGGCTCTCGAACAGGTAGTTCGGGTTGCGCATCAGGTACTGGTCGAGCGCCGACGGCGAGGCAACAAGCACTGCGAGCGAGGGTTCTTTTTTGCGACCCGCGCGGCCGAACTGCTGGTAGAGTGAACTCATGCGGCCCGGATAGCCGATTGACACGACTGCATTCAGGGCACCAATATCGATTCCAAGTTCGAGTGCATTGGTCGAAACCACCCCGAGCGTGGTGCCGTCGCGCAATGAGCGTTCGACCTGCCGGCGTTCGAGCGGCAGAAAACCGCCTCGATAACCGCGCACCTTGTGTGCGAGCGATTCGGGCAGCCGCGCGCGCAGAAATTGCGTCAGGATTTCCACCCGGTTGCGCGAGCGGGCAAAGAAGATCGTCGAGATCGTATTCTTGATGAGACCTGCGCCAATACGCGCCGCAGTCTTGTATGGCGACTCTGCAACCTGTAGTTTTTCATAAAAAGGCGGATCATAAAAAAGAAAATACTTTTTCCCTTCAGGAGCACCCGATTCGGTCACCGCAGTGAATTCGCGTCCCGCGAGCTGTTCTGCGAGCTCGGTCGGGTTGGCAATTGTCGCAGAGCAAAAGATATAGCGGGGTTTTGCCCCGTAGTGGTCGAGCAGCCGATTCAGACGGCGCAGCACATTCGCGACGTGCGAACCAAAGACGCCGATGTAGGTGTGCATTTCATCGATCACAATCGTTTCGAGGTTTTCAAAGAACGATTTCCAGATCGAATGGTGCGGCATAATGCCCGAGTGCAGCATGTCGGGGTTGGTGAGAATAAAATCCCCCGCCTTGCGCACCATGCGCCGCTCTTCTTCGGGTGTATCGCCGTCGAATGTATTGATATTCCAGGTTTGCCCCAGCGCTTCGCCGTAACCGCGGTACGCCGCCAGCTGGTCTTGTGCCAAAGCTTTTGTCGGGAACATGAAGAGATGCTTGCCTTTGGGATTCTTCATCTTCGCATTGAGAATCGGCAAAAGGTAGCAGAGTGTTTTGCCCGAAGCGGTCGGCGTCGTCACGACGATATCTTTGCCAGCAAGGTAGTGCTCCACCGCCTCTTTTTGGTGCGAGTAGAGTTTTTCAATGCCACGCGCCTTCAGCGCAGCGCGAACTTCTGAGCCAAACACAGGAGGAATATCCGCATAGCGCGGCGGCTTCTCCGGTATCTCAATCAGCGCGCGGATGTTTTCGGATTCGCTGATCTTGAGTTGGTCGAGGTATTGTTCCAGATTCATGCTGCCGCTCCGCGCCAGCATGAATCTGGTATTCTAAAGCTCTTTAAAATCATATGCTATATGGAACAGCGCGCGGCCCGGCACAACCTGCGGATGCAGGTGCATACCGAGAATAAATCCGCTTTGTTCTGAGAGAATTTCTGCGCGGCGTTCGCCGAACAAATCAGTGATGAAGCCGAGTGGCTGCCCTGCTTCGACGCGGTCGCCGGGCGCAACCGCCGGCATAAACAGGCCCGCACAGGTCGCTCTCTGCCAGACTGCTTTGCGGTAATAGCCAGGCGTGCGCTCGATCGCTGGCAGATCTTTGTCGAATATTTCTGCGGCCCGCTCGGCGATCTCAGGGGCGATAGACTCCAGTGAAACCAGAATGCGCAGCAAGATGCGCAATCCCATTTGCAGAATTTTTTTCTCGAAGCGACCCGTCTCACCGGCTTCAATGAGGAACACGGGCTTGCCGATCTTGCCCGCCTCTTTGCGTAAGCTGCCTGTAACACCGGAACTGGTGAGAATCACCTGCCCGTCGATACCCGCGCGCCCAGTCGCGCATGACGCGTCGTCTTTCATGTAACCGCGCAGGTGCGGAAAGTTCCAGCGGTTGTAGCTGCCCGAGTGCAGGTCGAGAATAAAATCGGCCTGCGTGACAAAATTCGTCCACAAAAAATTGGCGAGCCGCGCGCCCTCTGAACCGTCTTTGAGACCGGGAAACATGCGGTTGAGGTCACGGCGGTCGGGCAAATAGCGCGAATGGTTGGCATAACCCATCAGGTTCGCGACGGGCACAAGGCAGAGCGAGCCATTGATTTCGACGCCCTCGAGCAGAGCCGCGAGTTCGTGCAGCATGCGCACCCCGTTGAGTTCATCCCCATGGATAGCAGCGATGATGGTCACCTTGCGCCCCGGATTGCGGCCGTGCGACAGAAGGTATGGCATCAGCCACGACCGCTGCGAGGCATCTTCTTCGAACGGGATGAATTGCTTATACCATCCCGGGGCGGCCGTGATAGCGGAATCCAGACCGGCGGTAAAATCCGGGCGATGCGGCGGGGGAAAGTGGTTCAAAAAGACGCTCATGTGCCGGCTCGAGATTATGTCTCTTGCGCACTTTGTGCATGCTTGGGCAAGCAATAAAAGAAGGCGGATTTACCGCGAACCTAAATTAGTTGACCGGCGCGGCGGCAATATACGTCTACATCCTTATACTAAAGGGCTTTTGCCCCGGAGGAACATGAAAAAAATCAAACTTTTGGCCGCTTTTGCGGCAATTACGGCATTCAGCGCACCCGCGTTTTCTATCGCACAAATCGGCGTCAACGGTAACTACACCAGCGACAAGTTTTCGAACGGCACGACCTTTTCAGGCGTCGGCTTCAGCGGCTTCGCACGCTTTACCGCAGGCATTCCATTGCTGGTGACCTTCGCCTTCGGCCCTTATGTCGATTACAGCTCACTCTCAGGTGGCCCTGCATCGAGCCCTGACGCAAAACAGTTGCGCGCCGGTGGAGAGCTGGTTGTTTATCTTGATGTCGTAGGCAATGTACTCGGCTTAACTCCATACGCAAGGTTTGGTTATGGCTATGAAGGCAATACGCTCAAAACAACCTACACAGCGACGGGAAATACAGTTGCCTCGACAGCAGATGCCCTTTATTATGGCACAGGTGGTCACACTCTGTTTGGCCTGACCTATAAAGTACTGCCGCTGATCTACCTGTTTGCAGAAGGTGGTATCCAGTGGAGTTCACTGACAGCATCTATACCCAGCGCTGCCAGCGCCTATGTTTCGGCCTCTGACCTGACCACCAGCGGCTGGAGAATGTCGCTCGGCGCGATGATTTGGTTGTAACAGAAACGCATAGCATGTTTGGCCACAGGCCAAACATGTTATGCTCTGATTTTCATTGAAACTCTACCTTCACCCCGTTAATCCCGAAGCGAGGCTCGTCAAACAGCTCGCTGATCGCCTCAAGAACGGCGAATTACTCGTCTTACCCACCGACACCGTCTACGCCTTTGTCACTCTCGCTCAGAGCAAAGACAGCGTCGCACAGATACAGCGCATCAAAGACCTGCCGAAAAACAAGGCGCTGACGCTCTATTGCCGGGATTTCTCGCAGATGAGCACCTATGTGCGCATGCAGGGCAACCAGCTGTTTCGTTTTCTAAAAGAAATTTTACCCGGACCCTATACGCTCATTTTTGACGCGGCAAAAAACCTGCCGCACTACGCCGTCACCAAACAGAATACGGTGGGTATACGCATCGTTGAACATCCCTTGATTGCTGCACTGCTCGCCGAGGTGGATTTACCGCTGATCGGCAGCTCTGTCGATGCCGACCCGGCTGACATGCATGACTTCGAAGAACTTGCCGACCGCTACGAAAGCCGGGTCGATGCGGTCGTGCACTGCGGCGAAGTCAATGCCGCCTATTCGACAATTCTCGACGTGCGCGAGTGGCCACCGACTCTAGTTCGGGCAGGTGCTGGCGCACTGCCAGATGGACTCGCGTGAAATATTTTGGCAGATTTGGTTTTGGAAGCTTCGCTTCCAAAAACAAATCTGCCCGATTTATTTCGCGAGCCCCTCAACCGGTACGGTTGACCGCGAGCGGGCCCGAGGCCTGGCAGGTGGGCATCAGTTCGATGCTATTGATATTCACATGGGCTGGCTGCTGGATCGCCCAATCGACACACTCGGCAATGTCTGACGGCAATAGAGGTTCTGTGCCCGCATAGACCTGCTGCGCCTTTTCTCTGTCACCGTGAAACCGCACTTCAGAAAATTCGCTGCCGCCGGCAAGGCCGGGGGCGATGTGCGTGACGCGCACGCCATGCCGCGCGACGTCTGCGCGCAGGTTACGTGACAGCTGTTCGACAAATGCCTTGCTCGCTCCATACACATTGCCACCCGGATAAGCGTACGCCCCGGCGACTGAGCCCATCATTACGACATGCCCTGAGCGGCGCTTTACCATACCGGGCAAAATGAGCCGGGTCAATAGGGCGACTGCAGTGCAATTGGTGTCGATCATCTGCTGCCAGTCTTCCCATGCAGCTTCATGCGCGCCTTCGAGCCCCAGTGCCAAACCGGCATTGTTGACCAGCACATCGATCGTGGCGAATTCCGCGGGCAATGCAGATACTGCAGACCTCAGAGCCTGTTCATCGCGCACATCGCAGCCTATCACGTGTACGGGTACCGCGAGCGCAGAAGCGAGTTGCTCAAGACGGTCTTTGCGCCGCGCGAGCAGCACGAGATGAAATCCGCGCTTTGCCAGCCGCTCGGCAATAGCAGCGCCGAAACCGCTTGAGGCCCCGGTAATGAATGCCGTTTTGTTTGAGTCTGCCATTATAATCCCCTGCTTATCGCAACAGTGACTATAAATTGACCGGTCAATGCTTTCCTCTACCTTCGCCTTGTCGCTTTGCCGCCCTTTTGGGTAGAGGGCAAAAAAACCATTCGGCAGTCGGTTAAAGGAGAACAAATCATGGCAGAAAACATGCATGGGAAAACGATCGTTGTGACGGGCGGCACGAGCGGCATCGGCAGGGCAACAGTGCTTGCGCTCGCGGCAATGTCCGCGGAGGTGATTTTCAGCGGGCGCAATGCTGCCGGCGCAGAAGAAGTCATCGCCGGGGCGCGGGCAAAGAATACCGACGCGAAAGTCAGCTTTCTCCCGGTGGATTTTGCATCGCTGAAGTCGGTCGCAGATTTCGCCACGGCTTTGCGAAACAAAACCAGCAAAATCGATGTGCTCATCAACAATGCCGGTGCAAGCCCGGCAAAATTCGAGCGTTCGGCCGACGGCATTGAAATGACCCTCGCCGTGAACCATCTCGCCCCCTTCTTGCTAACGCACCTGCTGCTGCCGGCAATTGCCGTCGGCGGCCGCATCGTCAACGTGGCATCCAAGATGCACAGCTGGCGATCGTTCAATTTTGCAGATCCGCAGCTGACAAAAAAGTGGAGCGGCACGACCGCCTACAGCCAGTCAAAGCTTGCCAATGTGATGTTTACGTACCAACTGGCGGAAAAGCTGGCGCCGCGCAAAATCACGGTGAATTGCCTGCACCCCGGAGTCATTGCGACTGAAATCACGCGTGACATGCCCTCTGTGGTGCAATTCATCGCGCGGCTGATCTTCAAATCGCCGGAAAAAGGCGCGGAGACGAGCGTCTACCTTGCGACTGCCGCAGAAGTAGCGGGTGTCACGGGTAAGTATTTCGATAACAAAAAGGCCGTGGCCTCGTCGGCCGAATCACAAGACCCCACCAAGCAACAACAATTGTGGAAGCTGACAGAAGGATTACTGCAAGGTTTTCTTTGAAAATCCACGCAGAACGTGCGGCATAGCATCCAGTGCAAGTTCGTGAAGGTTTTGTCGAGTCTCAAGGCCACAGGCTGGCCTATTTAGCTGTGAATGAGCATCTTCTGGTCGATGAGATGGGACCAGTTATTATCTTTATTCATGGCATTTTGGCTTCCATTAATTTCTGGCGCGACTGTGTTCCACTGAGTTTCAAAGAACAAAGACCCTGGTATTCGTTAAGCTTACCTGCCCACCATCCTTCCAGCGTGCCTGACGATTTCGAATCAGAACAAGTCAATGACCAATGGTTTTTTCAGGTGATGAACGGCGCGCTGAAAAATCTTTTGGGCACGAAGTCGGCAATTATTATTGGGCATTCGACCGGCGGATTTTGCGCAATAAATTTAGCCCTTCATCAAGCCCCCAATGTATCGGCAATTATCAGTGTTGCAGGCTTTCATAGTGGCAAATGGGGCGGGTTTGAAGGATTACTGGTTGAATTGGCAGGCATGGGAAACTGGACTAAGGGTTTGTTCGTGGCAAATCTCAAATTATTCCAGACAAATCTCTTCATGCAACGTGTGTTTTCCGCCTCATTGGCACACGACAAAACTGAATACTTCCTGAATCCCCGTAGCGAACAGTTGCTCGTTAACATCTTTCCAAATATCAACAAACAAAATTATGCGGATTTATTTCCCTTATTCCAGGGCATCAACACCATCGACATCGCCGATGAGCTGAAAAAAATCCAGGTGCCTTGTTATATTTTTGCATGCACACGCGACCCCGTTGTGTCGACAGAACAATCCATGAAACTATCCAGTGAAATACCGCATGCAAAGACGGTCACTTTTCGCACCTCGGGTCATATGCCTTTTATCGAAGACACAGCGGCATATTTCAGTGCCCTGGAACACGCAATCGCCGACATTGCGGAATCCATTAAACACAAACAAGGGGAAACAGATGAACTATCCCGAGTATAGAGCAGATCTGCAACGCATCCATGAATCAGAAGTGTATGGCTCTGCGCTGTTCAAAACCGCCGCCCAACTAACCTGGGACAATGCGCGAAAGAAAAAATGGATGAAACTCAAAGACCTGGAAGACAGAACCCTGGAACGCTACCTCGCTTACATGCAAGAGACCGGTCAGGTTGTCACCGAACCGATAGGCTGGGATCTCAAAGGATACGCAGAAGGGGCAGTACTCGGGTTGCTGCCCTGGTCAATTGCGATGAAACAGCTCGCTGATGGCACCTTGCCGTTCCAGGAAAAATTCCTGCGACTCAAGAACAACGCAACGGAAGAAAAGGACAAGAAGTTCTTTGGCTATATTTATGCCCATGAAAAAGCCATTGAATTCTTTGCTCTGAAAGAAGCATCCGGAGATGCGAACGCCTTAACTGCGGTCGAACATTTGCTCCACGAATAGGTGAATACGATGTGTACGAAAACAAGCAATGATTTTCCTTGGTCTTTTGTAACAGTATTCCTTGCCGCCGGGTCTTACGCAGAAAAACATCGCAGGTAACGGGCGAGAAGACCTTATGCGAAAAATAATCGCCGCAATCAATATGACGCTCGACGGGTTCTGTGACCATACCTCTGGCGTACCTGACGAGGAGCTGCACCAGCATTACGCGGACCTGTTGAGAAGTGCCGGTGCCGTTTTATACGGCAGAATAACCTACCAGCTTATGGAGTATTGGCGAACTGTGCTTGATAACCCCACGGGCGAAAAAGCAACGGACGACTTTGCCGCCGCAATAGACAACACCCCAAAGATTGTTTTTTCCCACACACTGAAAAATGTAGATTGGAAAAGTGCCAAATTAGCAAGTCAGGACCTTGAGAAAGAAGTTTTGGGACTCAAACAACAATCCGTTAAAGACGTTTTTGTATGTAGTCCGAGCCTGATTGTCGCCTTGACAAAACTGAATCTGATAGATGAATATCAACTTTGTGTTCACCCGGTTAGCAGGGAAGTGGTTTGCCGTTATTCAAAAACATCGGCGAAAAAAGGATGCTGAAACTCGTGAAGACCAAATCGTTCAGCGGTGGTCCGGTCATATTGTATTATGAACCGCAAACAAAAGAACAATGAACCGTTAGCGGTGAGTTCGTATCCGACGTTAGCGAGCCTTTTCGCCCTCAGGTGGTCAGGATAATTTTTCCCGGAATGCCACCCGATTTGAGCGCTGCATAGGCTTCTGCCGCCGCACTCAGCGGATATTTTTTGGAAATCAGGACCTCGAGTTTTTTCTCTATCAGCAAATTCTCGATTGTCTCGAACCCGGTTTTACTGATGCTCAGGTTCGCCATCACCACATGTGGGTTGCTGAAGATAAAGCCAAAAAACGATTTGAAGATCTTTGAGCCGCGCGGCAGCGTCGTGACATAGTATCCACCGCGTTCAATGAGCGGCGCAGCGTCAGAGAGCGGCGTCGGGCCATACGCGTCGAAAAAGAAATCGAATTTTCTGTTTAACGATTTGAGCGGTGTTGAGGCATAGTCGCGCGTTTCGTCGGCGCCGAGCCGGCGCACGAGTGGTACATTCTTCGCGCTGCAGATCGTCGTCACGTGCGCGCCGAAGTGTTTCGCCAGTTGCAGAGCGAAGAGCCCCACGCCACCGCTCGCGCCGGTCAGTAGAATATTTTTCCCTTTCAGCTCGCCGCACTGCCTGAGGCCGTTAAGTGCGGTCAGGGCTCCCACCGGTATCGCCGACATCGTTTCGATGGTTAATCCGGCTGGTATCTTACGCACCACGCGTTTATTAGTCACAACCTTTTGCGCATGCGAACCGGGGCCGCCAAAGAATGAAGTGCTGATGCCATAAACTTCGTCGCCGGGGCGAACATGCTTTACTGCACTGCCGGTTTTGTGTACCACACCGGCAAAGTCGCTGCCGGGAATGCGCGGAAATTTGCCGAACAGGGGGAGTGGCAAACCTTCGCCTTCGACTATTTTGTAGTCAACCGGATTGATCGACGCGGCTTTAACTTCGACCACGACCTGCGAAGCACCGCAGGTCGGTTCAGGCATTTCGCCGAACTTCAGCACATCGGGCGCGCCGAATTTTTCAAAATACACTGCCTGCATGCTGCGAGACAGCAACTCAGGCCAGTGGAGTCAACAACAGTTTAGCGGCGGCCGAAACCTTTGAACTGCCGGCGCCGGGGTTTGTTCTGTGCCTTCGGTCGGTTACGCCTTCTGCCGGCTGCGTATTGTTCCGCAGCCGGCGCGGCCGCGGAACGGTCTTAGACATACCCTTGTAATCAAAATCGTCGACGAAGCGGCGCTCAATAGGTTTCCCCAAAGTGCGCTCGATATCGCGCACGATGCCCTTGTCTTCTCCGGTGATAAAGGTAAATGCCTCACCGCTTTTTGCCGCGCGCGCAGTGCGGCCAATGCGGTGGATGTAGGTTTCGCCATTGGCTGGCACGTCATAGTTGATAATATGCGAGATATTATTCACGTCGATGCCGCGAGCCGCAATATCGGTCGCGACCAGAATCTGGTACTGGCCAGACTTAAAACCATCGAGTGCCTTTTGCCGGCGGTTCTGCGATAAATTGCCCTGCAGCGCGGCGGTTGTATAACCCGATTTGGCAACCTGCTCGGCAATGCGCGTCGCTTTATGCTTCGTTTTGGTGAAGATCAGAATCGGATCGTTGCCGCAGGTCTTGAGCAGGTGCAGAAGCAATGTGGTTTTGAGCTCCTGGTTCACCGGATAGAGCGCATGGCTGATGGTCGCAACGGGGCCGCGCGCCAGTTCGACCTTGGTCGGGTTGCGCAGAATCTGCTGGCTGAGCTTGCGGATCTCTTCAGGCATCGTGGCAGAGAACAGCAGCGTCTGCCGTTCTTTCGGTAGTTCCGCGACGATCTTCTTAATCGCGGGCAAGAAGCCCATGTCAAACATCTGGTCGGCTTCGTCGAGAATCAGCGTCTCGACTTCTTTCAGATTGATTGAACGGCGCTGCATGTGATCGAGCAGGCGACCGGGACAGGCGACAACAATCTCAGCGCCACGGCGGAGTTCCTGTAGCTGGCGATTCATGCTCGCGCCGCCGTATATCGTGACAGAGCGCAGGTTGCAGGCCTTGCCCAGCGCGATAAAAACTTCATTGATCTGCTCCGCAAGCTCGCGCGTCGGTGCAATGACCAGCGCGCGCACTTTCTTGCGCTGTCCTGTCATCAGGCGCTGCAGCGTTGGCAGTGCGAAAGCCGCTGTCTTGCCAGTACCGGTTTGCGCGAGACCTAAAAGGTCATGGCCTTGTAAAACGTAGGGAATAGCTTCGTTCTGTATCGGCGTCGGCTCCGTGAACCCCGCACGCGCAATATTGTCTGCTAATATGGGAGAAAAGGAAAACTTTTGAAAACCGGACATCTGCCAAAGACTGCTTTTGACACATGCCGTAAAGTAATATGGTTTTAACAGCGGGCCGAATTAAATTAGCCCGCTGTTAAAACCAATAAGGACAGCATAAGTAATTCTACCTAATGCCGAATTGAATAATGGATTAACGCCACCTCGAGCGCTGCAGGTTTGCCGCAAAGGGCTTCTTATGGAAAACTCAGACCTATCGGAAAACGGCGACGGCGCCAAAGTGCGCAAGATTATCGACCACGCGCAGCTGCACCAGATCACCGAAAAACTTTTTGCGCGCTTTCCGATTCACGTGGTTGAAAACAACCAGAAGAACCCGGCGCGCGCGGTGGCTTATGCACACCCACATCTCGAAATTCTGCACCAGATGCAACCCGGGCCAACACGCACACTGCTCTTAACGAAAGATGATAACTCGATGATGCTCGAATGCAGCGTTGTGAACCGCACCGAACGAGGTACCGAAATCGTCAAACCGATGCGTCTCTATCTGAGTAAGCGCGGTATACGCCACGAAAACCGCGTGGCGGTTTCTGGCGGAGATTTGGCGGGCCAGGTGCGCAATGTGATTCCACATCCCGAATTCTACCGCGTCAACGCGGGCTCGAACAGCCAGCGCGATGCGCTGCTCGCACAGTACACCAATGCAATCCGGGAACTCGTGCCCGAAACGACGATTAAGTTTGAACTACAGCGCACGACGCGCATGACCGTGCGCATGAAAAAACTGCAGGATTTTAACCTCCCGGTATTTGCGCCCGAGATGATCAAACAGCGCCAGGGCGGCGACAATATCATGGCAATGCCCTACAGCGAATACGAACAGGTCATGCGCTCCGACGGCCTGCCCGGCGACTACATCGGTGAAATCTGCGAACCGATTCGCTACCGCGGCGTGTTGATTGTCGGCTATGTGCAGGTTTTTAGCCTCAGGGCGCCGCTGAATGCCAGCCATTACCACGCCGTACGCCAGCTTATGCGCCGCCTCGAGAAAGATCTCGATACGAAACGCTGCTTTCCCGACAACCCGATCACCGGCAAAATCGTCGACGTCAGCCATGGTGGTATCGGCTTCATTTATACAGGCCAGCGCAGCATTCTGTCGCAGGCGGGTGTCGGGGATAAAATCGTTTTCGACGCGCATTTCACCGCGGACAATATCGCCACCTTCAGCGGCAAAATCATGAACATGACTTCGCTCGAAAACGGGCGTCGCTATGGTATAGAATTCGATGGTTTGTCTGAAGCCGGTGAAAATGCATTAAAGTCGGTGCTGGACGACAAATGAAAGCCTGATGCGCTTTTCGCCCTGTCGCGAAATCGCATTGCTGCACCATGTCGTATCCGTTTACCGAGATTGAAAAGAAGTGGCAGCAGTACTGGGAAGAGAAGCAGACTTTCCGCACCGGCACAGATTTTAGCAAGCCCAAATACTACGTGCTCGACATGTTCCCGTATCCCTCGGGTGCAGGCCTGCACGTTGGTCACCCTGAAGGTTACACTGCTACCGACATCATTGCGCGCAAAAGGCGGATGCAGGGCTTTAACGTGCTCCACCCGATGGGATGGGATGCCTTCGGCCTGCCGGCAGAGCGTTATGCGATGCAGACCGGCATTCACCCGTCGATTACCACGAAACAAAATATCGATAACTTTCGCCGCCAGCTGAAATCCCTCGGTTTCTCTTATGACTGGGAGCGCGAAGTCGACACCACTTCACCCGACTATTACAAATTCACACAGTGGATCTTTCTGAAATTTTTTAATTCGTGGTACGATCCCGCGGCAAAAAAGGCGCGGCCCATCTCCGAACTGCCAATACCTGCTGAACTCTCGGGTGATGCAAAGGAAAAAGAACGCGAAGAATTCATTGCAAACCATCGGCTCGCTTATATCGCGAATATGCCCGTGAACTGGTGCGAAGAACTCGGCACAGTGCTCGCCAACGAAGAAGTTGATGAATGGGTTGAGAAAGGTTATAAAGTCGAACGCCGGCCCATGCGGCAGTGGATGCTGCGCATCACTGCATACGCCGAGCGACTGCTGACAGACCTCGCGCAACTCGACTGGCCGGCAGGCACCATTGAATTGCAGAAGAACTGGATCGGCCAGTCGACCGGAGCACTGGTGCATTTTGGCGTTGAAGGCTCTTCAGAGAAGCTGACCGTATTTACCACGCGCCCCGATACGCTCTATGGCGTCACCTTCATGGTGCTCGCCCCCGAGCACCCGCTGGTAGATAAGATTGCCTCCACCGCGCAAAAAACAGAAATTGAAAACTACCGCAAAGCCACAGCGCTCAAAACAGACCTTGACCGCCAAATGGACGCCGCGAAGAAAGAAAAAACCGGTGTAAAAACCGGCGCTTTTGCAATCCACCCGCTGACGCAGGAGAAAATCCCCCTTTACATCGCCGACTACGTGTTGATGGGCTATGGCACCGGCGCAATCATGGCGGTGCCGGCACACGACGAACGCGACTTCGCCTTCGCTGAGCAGTTCGGCATTGCCATCAGGCAGGTGGTAAAGGCAGCGTCGGGCGAAACTGAACTGCCCTTTGCCGGCGACGGCATTGCAGTCAACTCGCCTATTTTTGACGACCTCAGCACGCCCGAGGCAAAAGCGAAGATCATCGCTCACCTCGAGAAAGAACAGCTCGGCATGCGCCGCGTGCAATACAAATTACGCGACTGGCTGTTTTCGCGCCAGCGCTACTGGGGTGAACCTGTACCGGTCAGTTTCGACGAAGACGGTTTTATGGTCGCGGAAGAGGAAAAAGATCTTCCTTTAGTATTGCCCGAAAGCAGCAATTTCCAACCTGCGGGCACAGGGGAATCGCCGCTCGCCAATATTCCTGAATGGGTGAATTTTACGCGCGCCGGAAAAAAGCTGCGCCGCGAAACCAATACGATGCCGCAATGGGCCGGCAGTTCTTGGTATTACCTGCGCTTTGCAGACCCGGCAAATTCAGAAAGGTTTGCCGCTGTTGAAAAAGAAAAGTACTGGCTGAACGGCGGTGTCGACCTCTATGTCGGTGGCGGCGAGCATGCAGTGCTGCACCTGCTCTACGCACGCTTCTGGCATAAACTGCTCTATGATTTGGGCTATGTGTCTTCGACCGAACCGTTCAAGAAGCTCGTGCACCAGGGCATCATTCTCGGCGAAGATGGCGTCAAAATGTCCAAGTCGCGCGGCAACGTGATTAACCCCGATACCGTTGTGACAGAATATGGCGCTGATACTTTCAGGCTGTACGAAATGTTCATGGGGCCACTCGAACAGATGAAGCCCTGGTCGTCGAAGAGCATCGAAGGCATCTACCGCTTTCTCGCGCGCGTTTACAGGCTGTACATGCCTGAAGGCAAACTCAACGAGAAATTGCTCGCGGCACCCGCCGACGAAAAAGCCGTGCTGAAAACCTTGCACCAGACGATCAAAAAAGTCAGCGACGATATCGAAACCCTTTCGCTCAACACCGCAATTTCGCAGATGATGATTTTCATCAACGAAGCCTACCGCGTGGAATCGATCGGCCGCGACACTGCAGCTGCGTTTATCAAAATCCTTTCCCCGTTTGCTCCTCACGTCACCGAAGAAATCTGGCAGGCATTGGGCATGCAGGGCAGCATAGCGCTTGCCGAATGGCCGAAGCATAATCCCGAATACCTCGTCGAATCTGACTTCGAAGCGGTGATCCAAATCAATGGTAAGATACGCGGGCGTACGCAGCTGGCGATGGGTATCAGCGATGCGGATTTCGAAAGTGCTGCGCGCGGCGTTGACACAGTCAAAGCGGCGCTCGAAGGCAAAACCGTGCGCAAAGTGATTGTCGTGAAGAACAAGATGATCAATTTTGTTGTTTGAGCCTTGTTGTCCCCGGGCGCCTGTGGTGAGCTAGTCGAACCATAAGCCCGGGGCTAACAAGGCGAATGAGGCCGCTTGCCAGACGAATCAGCAAGAGATTCTATCGATGCATCACGCAGCCCGGGGCTTAAGCCCCGGGCTGCGTCGGATGCAAAATCCGAACTCCGCGAACGCTTCAAGGTAGTGGCGAAAGAATTCTTTGCCAGTCACCCCGCCGCAGAGCTGAAAAAAACTCATAGCAGTATTGCCGCGAGCCTGACTAACTATGCGCGACAGAATTTTTCTGAATCGCAACTCAAAAATATAAAAATCGCCATCTACGAACCCATGAAGGTAGAGTTGCCGGTAAAAAGTATAGTTAGTCAAAGTGCAGTCTTTGAAAACCCAAAGTTTCTCTACCCACAGATCGACGGTGAAAAGATGTGGTTCACCGATGAAATGGGTGCGCTTGCCGAACCGGAAATTATTATAGTCCCTGGGCTCTTCGTGGATAAGGCAGGCAACCGGTTAGGCCGGGGCAAAGGGTATTACGACCGCTTTCTGGCTGCGTCGCAGGTTCCCCTCGCCCGGCGCATATTTTTGGGGTATGATTTCCAATTCATCGAACGTGTACCGGTTACACCGCAAGATGAATCTGTGACAGCAGTACCTTAAAGCAACTATTCGACCCGGTCGACGCGCTCCAGAATTTGCTGCGTCGTCAACCCCATGCTTCGGAAGAAACGCGTGTTTTCCTCGTGCACTTTTTGCAGGTAGCGGTTATTTTCGAGTTGCAAAATTCTAAATTCTTCGCGCCAGGATCCGGTATCGCGCTGTCTGATAACTTCGATGACAGTTATGAGCGCAGTCAGAATGAATCCGACGCCTAAAGTCACGGCAATTATCATTATGCTATCACTACTCATTTCCGCTCCGCTGATACCTTATTAAAAACATTATCATTTGTCAATTTTTTCTGCCGCTCGTACGCACCACTGCGCAGGGTGTCCCGGACACCCTGCGCAGCAATGGAAATTGGTGCTCGCATTCGCTAATTGGGCTTGAATTTCTGGTCGCTGATCGCGAGAGCCTGCGCCGAAATGGAATATTTCTGCGCCTTTTTGCCGTCAGTGCCAACCCAGCGCTGCTGGAACAGTTCGCCTGTGACAATCAGCTCAATACCCTTCGACAGCAGCGGATAAAACAACTCAGCCATTTTCCCCCACAGTTCGACCTGGATAAAATTGACATGGGAGCCTTCTTTATCTGTTTTTCGCAGCGTTTCAAACAACAGGGTAAAACCAATCACCGTCTGTTCCTTGACTGTCTTACGTTCTACATCCGACGCAATGCGGCCCGAAACCTGCACCCAGTTCCACTGCGTACGCACGGACTTTTTCTCCTGCGCCTGCTCAGACGGCATCGCTTCACCGCCCACTTCTTCTTCTAATGTGTTCATTTTCCTTCCTCAGAGAGTTTTCCGTCAGGCGCGCCGCTTAAGCAGCCCCGCCTGACGGAAAATCGTTTTCCCCTCTAATATATAAATACCAGAAAACATGCTTTTTTTCTCAGACGAGTCGAAAAAAACTGCATTTGACGGCTTACAGACTTTTGCGGATATGCAGGCATGGCTGCAGCAAAGAGCAAAGTTAAAAAACAAAAAACAATTATTATTGTCGGCGGCGCCCTCGCCGGCCCCACCGCGGCCGCACGTGCGCGTGAAATCGATGAGCATGCGCGCATTATTCTTCTTGAACGCAACACTCGCGTGAGTTATGCAATGAGCGGCCTGGCGCTGCACCTGAGTGGCGAGGTCACCTCGCTCGATGAACTCAACCGCGAACGTGAAGATTTTTTGCGCAGGTCTACAATGTTGAAGTTCGTACACGCACCGAAGTCACCGCTATCTATCCGAAGAAAAAATGCATCGAAATTACCGCCGGCAGCGAGCGCGAAACCCTGGCTTACGATGCGCTAATTTTTGCAACCGGTGCCGCCTCGCTGCAGCCGATAGGCGCAAAAGAGGCGGCAAATTTCCGCCACTTCCGCACGCTCGACGATCTCGCCGCCATCAAGGCTTCTCTCGCCGGTGGCAAGAAGCGTTTCGTGGTGTTGGGCGGCGGCTCGATGGGCGCCGAAGCATTCGACGGCCTGGTGCGCGGTGGTGCCGACGTGACACTCATCGAAAAAGATGCGCTTTCTGCCTGATTACTCTCCTGAAATTTCGCAAATTGTCACGACGCATTCTGAACACAAGGCCAAAATTATCGCCGGTTTCAAACAACTCACTTTTGAATACGACAAAGATATGATTAAGGCAGTACGTGTCGACGGTATGCGCATCGAGGCGGATTTTGTGGTTTCTGCCATCGGCGTCACACCGCGAACAGAACTCCTGAAGAAGAGCGGCATTAAACTGGCTTCTGACGGCACAGTGCTCGTCGACCATGCCTGCCGCACGAACATTAAAGATATCTATGCCTGCAGTATCTGCGTCAGCGTACCCGAGGGCAAGCACCACCGCTGGATACCGCAGGCTGCAGTGTCTGATAAAACCGCACAGGTCGCGGGTGAAAATGCGGCCGGCGGCAAAGCGCGCCTTGGCTTTTTTTCGGCCGCGCAGATCATTCGCCTGCCCAATATCGAAGTCGGTCGCGTGGGTCTAACCTACGAACAGGCCCTTGAGAAAGTCGGTAAACCGCGCGTCATAAGCACGTTCATTCACGCGCGCGACACCGAACCCTATATGCCGGCCTCTGCCGCGCTTTCGCTCAAACTCTTCTATGATAAGAAGACGCATGCGCTGCTGGGTCTCGAAGCCGCCGGGCGCGGCGTCAAGGCACGCCTCGACGCTTTTGCGACTGCGCTCGCCGGCAAACTCACGATCGACGATCTCGCACTCCTCGATCTCGCATACACTCCGGCATTCGGCACCGCGCGCGACGCACTCAATATCGCAGCCACTGTGGCGGTACAGAAAGCCAATGGCATCACGACGGATGTCACCTTTGACGAGATCAAAGCGAAGCGTACGAAATTTTTCGTGCTCGATGTTTCGACTGCGCCTGAACACGCAGGTTTTCACGACGCGCATATTCCACTGGAAAAGTTGCGTGCTGAACTTTCCTCAATCCGCGCAAAATTCAAGGCTTCGAAATCGAAACAGATTGCCACGCTCAGTGAAACCGGGCGGCGCGGGCACCTGGCGCTGCGCATTCTGAAGGACGCCGGTCTGCCGGTTGTTAACATTGCCGGTGGCCGAAAAATCGGTTAATATGGCGCTTTCGGGAACCGAACGGTGCGCACGCCCCGTCGGGGCAGACGAGCTGGCATTTACCCCGGCGGAAATTTTTGCCGCCGGAGAGCGCAACCACCACATCTCGAACACTGCTTACCCGATTGCGCACCGCGAGACATTCTGGCCTTACCGCGTGCAGCGTGAACAGCATGCAGACACCGTGAGGGATGCCTTTGCCGGTCTCGGTGAAATCTGTCTCTATTCGCATATTCCGTTCTGCGAGACGCGCTGCTATTTCTGCGAATACACTGTTGTCGGAAAAAAAGAGCTCGATAGCACGGCCGAATACATGGCTGCGCTCAACCGCGAAACGGCCCTGTACGCAGAACTTTTGGGCAAACGCACTATCTCGGGTTTTGACATCGGTGGCGGAACACCGTCTTTTGTCGCGGCCGATTTGATTGCCGAACATATCGACACAGTGCACAGGCACTTCGAAACTACGGAAGATTTTGAAATCAGTATCGAGACCACGCCTAAGATCGCGTCTCTCGAACCGGGAAAAATGCGCGCCTATAAACAAATGGGCATCGACCGCATCAGCATGGGCGTGCAGGTGACACAGCCCGACCTGCTGAAAACTTTAGGCCGCGAAACCAACGGCGTCGAACACCACCTGCGCGCGCGCGACCATATCCGTGCTGCCGGATTTAAAAAATTCAACCTCGACCTGATGTATGGCTTTGCGGGACAATCGACGGCGTCTTGGCAGGCAACGCTCGAACATGCAATGTGCCTTGAGCCGGAATACATCACGCTCTACCGCATGCGGTATAAACTCACGCGCATCTCACACCAGGCGAACCAGGTGCATTTGCAGCAGGTTTGTGAGCAAGCTGCACTCGCGAAACAGATGCTGTCAGCTGCCGGTTACAAGGCCAATCCCGGCAAGAACACATATAGTCGCATTGAGGGCGACACTGGCACGAGCGGTTACCTGACACGCCGCGTTGTCAAAGGCACGCCCTACCTCGGCGTAGGCCTCGGGGCGCAGACCTTCACGCATTCTACAATTGCGTATAACTCTGGGGCAGTCGGCAAAAATCTTTCTCCTTACCTGCGCGATGTCGCGAAAGAGATTTTGCCGATCCAGGATCTGTACCACCTGCCCGCCGCGCACATGATGGCCAAAATGGTTGCGGTGAGTTTCTATTTCGGCGAAATTAATCTCGCCGCCTTTGAAGATAAATTCGGCATCACGCTCGAGCTTGCCTACTCCGCTGCGGTCGAATACGTTCTGCAACAAAGACTCATGGAATATGCAGACTCCGAGAATGGCAGCAAACTTCCCGGGCATGCGCCTGCGGTTTTACGGCTCACGCCGCACGGTGCTGAACATTTCAACGGCACGATTGCACTATTCTTCGCGCCGTCGGTGCAGGCATGTCTTCTTTCCGCCCCGGGCTTAAGCCCGGGGCTAACAACGGATGAGCCTACATAATTCTGCATCCCAAATTCCTTTTGCCCGGGGCTTAAGCCCCGGGCAAAAGGAATTCTGATTTCGCGAATATCCTCTTTGCCGGGCCGTGCAACCGCTTCTGCCCATTCTGTATCGGCAAAGAAGTTCCCGCGCACGCCAACGTTAGCAACCTCGATCTGTTCCCGCTCAGAAACTGGGACGCATTTATCGCCGAGGTCAAACACCTCGGTATCAAGGAAATCGTATTCACCGGCACCACAACCGACCCGCACCTCTACGCGCATGAGCGGCGGCTCATTGAGCAGGTGCGGCAAGACATTTCCGGCGCACAGATATCGATCCACACCAACGCAGCGCTGACCCTCAAAAAGATCGATACATTCAACGCTTATAACCGCGCGTGCATCTCGCTGCCAACTCTGAACAGCGAAACCTATCGTAAGCTGATGGGGGTTTCGCAGGTGCCTGATCTCAAAAAAATTCTTGCGGCGGCCAAAATTCCCGTGAAGGTCAGCTGCGTCGTGAATGAGCACAATGTGCACGGGGTGGATAGATTTTTGCGCGAGCTCGCGGCGCTCGGTGTGAAGCGCGCTGTTTTGCGCAGGCTCTACGGCGACCGCCGCGAGTTCAAACTGTTGCAGAATTACACTCCGGTAGAATTTTATCGCGATAACCCTGTCTATGATATCGACGGGCTCGAAGTCACGTGGTGGAATTTTGACAAGACCACCAGCCGCAGTATCAATTTGTTCGCCGACGGCACCATTGGCTCGAGTTATCTGCTCACGCAAACGCCCGTTTTTCTGCGCCGTGAAGATCGTAACCCTCAAGGGAATTGACTTTACGGTATGTCAAAAATTGCATGTCTATTCGTCCTGAAGAACACCCAATGCAATTGCTCATTGATTATTTTACTCAACCAGCCGGGTTAGCCGTTCTTTACCTGGTACAGTTTATCATTTTCGGTCTTATGGCTTCAATTCTCATCATGGAATACCGGCGGGTACATATCGAGGAGATGTACTTCAAGCTCATCGCCTCAGCTAGCGTCAGCCTGCTAAATCTTGGCTTGGCGATTGCGCAATATTTCGCCCATTTTCGCCAGGGCAAGATGGACGATCAGTATTTGCCATTAGTTTCCAATCTTGTTGTTACCTGGGTTATTTTGATTTTATCCCGCGCGTTCATTTACGACTATGTGATTAACAAGAGATTCTTCGGTATCTTTCTGTGGTTCAATGCAGCGCTTGCGCTCGGCATCTATGCCGTTTCGCAATGGCTGTGGCAGACTCATATTTTCAGCAACATGCGTTATGTCAGAAGTCCCATGCAACTGGCCACCAGCGCGCAGATCTTGTTCTTGCTTGGCCTGCTCATCTACCTGATTAGCCGTTTCCGTCAAAAATTTAAGGTTCGGTTGTACATCGCCTTCGGGGCAGTTGCCGTCGCGCAAATCGTCACTCTGGCCGAGCATTTTTCGGGCAATGTGGGCGCTTGGTCGATTCTGCGCGCCATCATACCCGTGATCAGGCCGTTGATGTTCGGGAGCATCATCTTCACCGAATTGATAACACGAAACGAAGAAATGACAAGGGATCTCGCGCATGTATTCAATGAACAGAAAGGTCTCGTGAATAAGCTTGAAGATGCTAATAGAGACCTGAATGCCACTGCGGCACGCCTGCTGGACAAGGCGATGGACGCCTGGAATTCACTCGCCGCGATTCGGGAATCACTCTCCCCGGTCGACCCCCAGATTAAACCACAAAAGATCAAACGATCGGCGCTGGACGAGCGAATTCGTATGCATAGCCGCGAACTTGAGGAGCTAGCCGGATTGTCTGAGAATCTGCAAGAAACCGCCGGCACCCTGGCAGAAAAGACACATCAAATACACAACCTGCAGTCTTCGATAAAAAAGACCAGCTATTAGTTCTCCCTTATTCCAGCGCGAACGGTTTTCCGATCGTTTCGAGCCGGCAGTTTCTGGAATCGTCAGCCTACCGCAGAGCCAAAAATCTTTACGAAATCGTTCTCATTGAAAGGCTTCGTGATAAAATCTACGGCACCGGCATCGATCGCATTTTTTACGTTCTCGGCCCCGGAAATGGCTGAGATGACAATAACGCGCGCATCCGGTTTCTGTTTCAACATCTCGCGCATGGCGGTGATGCCATCCATTTCCGGCATGGTAATATCCGTTGTCACGACATCTGGCTGATGCTCGCTAAACAGCTTCACTGCCACAAGGCCATTTTCGGCGGTGCCAACGATTTCCACCTCCGGGTAGCGCGTCCGTACGATCTTTTCTACTAATTTCCGGATCATAACGGAATCATCACAGATGAGTAGTTTCATTTTGTTTTTCCTTTGTATTGTGCAGATTGCACGCGGCCAGATTCGCGGGCAGAAGGATTGAATTCAGCCATGTGTTCCGCCTGTTCTGCGCATTACAGATACAATCCCCAGCTTTTTGAGGTTCAGGGGTGTCTGCGGATTATTAAGCAAAGTAACCGCCTCTTTGAGATTATTTGATTTCACTTTCTGGGCTTCGTCAAAATTCATATGTAGCCTCCTTTTGACCAAAATGCCTTCCGTTCCGTGGCCGGCGCGGCAGATTCTTCTGGAAAGGGTTGGTCTCACTATTGTACGCTACGCATTTGCCGCATAAGTCGGCATTCTGAAAATTCTGCAATACTAGGGAAATCCTTAGGTTTTAGAAAAATAAGCTTTGTCACCCGGCGGTCTTTGCCCCTTTTAAGGCCATGAGCCATGCCGACACGATAACCGCAATAGATCCCTTCCCGCTGCTTGCGGTCAAACGCGGGACAACCCGCTTCGGCGTGGAGACCTTCGCGACTTTTGACCGCAGCAGGCAATGGCTGCCAGATGCACACATCGGCATTGGTAGCGTTTGCCAAAAGGCAGTCAATCAGGATCAGGCAGGAAAATAATGCTAGGAAAATTAAAACTCGGCAATAAATTTCTATTAATCGGTTTCATCATTACCGTAGCTGGTGCATTCGTTGCCTTGAGAACGTTCACAACGATTAACCAAACCCAGGTAGTTTTTGTCCAAAAAGAAGTACGGGGTACCGAACTCGTAACGGACGTATTGCGCGTTATCCGAAATTTGCAATTGCACAGAGGTAACGTCGGACTGAGGTTCAGCACCGGCAGCGCTACTGATAAAGCAATCTCTGCCACAGAAAAGAATATCAATGATTCTCTTTCGCGACTTTCGCGGCAAAATGAATTGTTATCCGCTGATACGGCGCTGAAGACCCAACTGGAGAGTTTCAAAAGGGAAACGGAAACACTACTCAAACAGTGGCCCGATTACAAGCCATTGGAAAGCCTCAGCAAACACACGCAGACGATCACGACAGGGCTTTCTCTCATTGCGTCGATCTCTGACTCCAGCAACATAACCCTGGACGGTGCGCTAGACACCTATTACCTGATGTTTGTCGAAATTTTTTCCCTGCCGAAGCTGACCGAAAATCTTGGATTAATGCGCGGGCGGACTGCAACTTTTGCGGGCAATATTAAACTGGCCACTGAAGCGGATTTCCAGGTCTTTCGCTCGAACCTCGAAAGCGCCGGTGCAAGCATCGATGAATTGAATGGCAATCTGAAAGCGATGATCAGGTATAACCCCGAACTCACCGGCATCGAAGCAGACGGTGAAAAGCTACAGAAGAAATTTGCCGTTTTCAGAGAGTATCTTGCAACCAGCCTGCTCCAGAAGCGGGCTGATCTTGATCCAGCGAAGTTGTTTGCAAGCTGGTCAGAAATTGTAGAGGGTTATTGGGATCTGAGCGATCAGATTAATCCGATCTTGATCGAAAAATTGACCAAAAGAGCAAATTCTGCCAGGAACGACCTTTACATCACAATGTTCGTCTTGCTGTTAGGCGTCGGCTCTGCCTTGTTGATGACTTTCTTCATTACGAGGGCATTGTTGAAAAACGTCGGCATTCTGGTGAAAGGTTTTGGCGCCGCGGCGCAGGGTGACCTGACAACGGAAATCAAAACTGAAGGCGAAGACGAGATTGCTTTGCTCGGCAACGATTTTAACTCCTTCGTCAAAAAGCTCAGTGAAATCATGCATGACGTCGGTCTGGTTGGCGTCGAGATTCGTGATATTGCGTGGGTGATCAGAGATAACGCCGAGGCGACTTCAAAGGCAACGGGCGCCAATGCCGAAGAAGGCGCACTTGCGGTTCAGCGCCTCGATAGTGTCATAAAAGATACAATAACAGTCGCAAAAAACATTGAAACGATTAGTGCATCCGCAATAAGTGCGACTGCACAGGTTCAATCGAGCTTTGACGCGAGCTTGCGCATCGGAGCGTTTTCTGAAGAACAAAACTGCGCACAACTTGCAACCCAGGTAGAAATTCTCACGATTACCGAATCGGCTGAGGGTATCGTCGAATCCGCAAAAACGATGAGCCGCGAAGTAAACGACGCAACCGAAATCGTCCGACAAGTTGAAGCCGCGGCAGATGAAATTCAGCTCGGAGCTGCTACTGCTGAGAAACAGGCCGAACTCGTGCTGCAGGCGGTAAAAAACAGCGAAGATGTGCTCGATCGCCTCGTCAGAGCCATGGACGGCATTAACCGTTCGTCCGCACAAGTGAATCAAATTATCGACACTATTACAGACATCGCAGACCAGACAAACCTACTTGCGCTCAATGCGGCTATCGAAGCGGCACGTGCCGGTGAGTATGGCAAGGGTTTTGCGGTCGTTGCCCGCGCTGTGCGATCTCTCGCCGAACGCTCGGCCGAAGCAGCGAAAGAGATTTCGCAGAATATCCGGGACAACATTCAGCGCGTTGGAGACGGAGCGAAGTTGACCGTTGACGTGTCGCGGGCACTGTTGTTTATCAAGGAAGCCAGTGACACTTCGACCGAATCTGTCAGAGACATCGGAAAGAAAGGTCAGGCCAACACGGCAAGTGCCAAACGAACGTTACAAACCTTCGACTCACTGCGCGGTTTGGCGCAATCGGTCGCGGAACGGGCTGAAGAACAAAAAATGTATGCTGAGCTACTCGCCGAAATATCGACTGCGTCGGCAGACCTTTCATATCAGGTATTCCGAAACGTCGGTGCGCAAATCAACTCGTTTGATTCGGTCTTGTTGATCACTTCAGACCTCGGCGCCAAAACCATCGAGGCAAAAACGGTTACGACCTTGCAAGAGACCGCCGTGGGCGAAGTTGGCGCCACAGTCTCTGAGGTCGCAAACCGTGCAAAAGGTAGTTTTGATCGCTCGATCGGCAATATGGAACGGGCACAGTCACTGGTTGCCCGGGCGGAACAGTTGGCCACAGAGCTCGAGCGCTTCAAGATTTAACGGAGTCAGATTATGGAAGCCAAAATACTACGCAAAATTCGGGAAAGTTTCGGCCGCTGTACGCTGAAGAAGGGATTCTACGACGAACTGCTGCGAAATCTTCAGGCTAGCGGCGTCGAGGCGATCAAAGGTAATGTCAGTTTGGATAGCATGCAGCAAAAGCAATTACTGAAAAACGACATCGCCTTTCTGCTGCTCGCTGCGGGAGACCAACAAGCAGGAAAGATTGCACTTTCCCGTTTGGTAACGCAAAGCGGTAAATCCATGCTCAACGTTAGCTCCGACCAGTTCACCATATGGACTGAGGCGCTGATAACCACTGTCAAGGCCTTCGACCCGAGAGAAAATGCGGGCATCGAGAGCGGATGGCGTGAAGTCATAGAGAGTGGTTTCAAGACGATTCAGCAACACAGAAACTAATATGAGCAATGCTTTGGGCCGAACAGGCGAAACTGAGAACAGACTTGCTGAAGACATTAAGCAATTTGTTGCCTTTCGCCTCGGTCAGGAAGATTATGCGGTGGATATCCTTCAGGTGCAGGAGATCATACGTCTTGAAAATATTACCTGGTTACCCCGCAAGCCCGCGTACATTCTGGGGATCATCAACCTGCGCGGCGAGATAATACCGATAGTCGAGTTGCGTACAAAATTTGGACTGAAGGGAATCCCCGCTACCAAATCGACGCGCATTCTCATTACACAAATTGAAGGCAGACTTGTGGGTCTTGTGGTCGATATGGTCCATGAAGTGCTCGATGTATTGCAAAGCCAAATCGACACCGAACCAGAACTATTGAATGCCGACCGGCGAGTAGTTCAGTATGTCAAAGGGATGGCAAAGGTAGACAAACGTATATTTATCATACTGGATCTTGAGCGCATACTTACCAGAGAAGAGCAAGCCAACCTCAGCGGACTATAGCATGGAATTGCAGGATTCCGAACGGGATATTTTCATTGCAGAGATCTCAGAGAAAATAGACTTATTAAACGATGCGCTTCTGCGCTTCGAAGCATCCCCCTCATCACCAGAAACTCTCAACTTACTCTTCCGAATTGCTCATACGATCAAAGGAAATGCTTCTTTTGTCGACCTAACTCCCATGGTCGAAATCGGGCACGCCCTCGAAGACGGTTTTTCGGCTCTGCGCGAAGGAACCGCTAAGGCCAGTAAAGATGTTTTGGCCCTGTTCTACCGGGCTACAGACGTGATATCCACTATGCTGGAAAAATACCGGCATGGCGAGGTTGTTGACAACAGCGAACACGAGGGTTTGACGCAGGAAATCGCACGCAGCCTTGCCGGCAAAGCCGCAGATGCATTGGTTCCTGCCCCAGACATCCCAAAGCGCCCACCTGTACCGAAAAAGCAAGTGGTTCTCGGCAAAGGAGATTTCGCATACCAAATTGAGATAAAGCTGCACCCATCGACACCGATGCCTGGAATGCGGGCATACCTGATGAGAAAAAAGCTCTCCGCAATCGCGACGATCATACGCGAGAAACCAGAGTCTGGGGGCTACGAAGAAAAAAGCTTTAGCGGCTTTTTTGGGTTCATCGTGCTCACGAAGACCGCAATCCCTGAGATACGCAAAGCCTTGCTCAATGCAGAGACAGAACATCTCGTCATCAAGCGTCTCAAACCAAAGACGCCGCAACCTTCGATGACTGCAGAAGCGAGCGATCAAACACGGGCGTCCGCACCCAATCTCGCGAATTCCGGTAGCGATTCGCGAACGATGGCAGAAACGCAGAGCCAGAAGGAAAACGAATCAGGGGAACTACTTCGGGTACCGAGTCGAAAAATTGACGACCTGATCAATCTGGTCGGTGAACTGCTATCCAACAATTCAGTTTATACCCAATTAAACCAGGAATTCAGAAAGAGCATAGGAAATCATGTGCTGTTTCCACAATACCGTGACAATGCCGAAGAGATGGCGCGTATCATAGCAGACCTGCAAGAGAAGGTTCTGAAAGTGCGCATGGTGCCAATCAATAGTATTTTTTCCCGCTTTGCCCGTGTGATCAGAGATTACAACTCGAAACATCCGGAAAAACAGGTAAGACTGTCAGTCTTAGGTGGCGATACCGAAATAGACAAAGGGCAAATCGAAAACCTGTACGAGCCTTTGCTTCACATGGTGCGCAATAGCATGGATCACGGCATAGAATTGCGGTCAGACCGCATTGCCGCCGGAAAGAGGCCCGACGGAGAAATTATCCTGTCGGCCTCGCAGGAAGGAAATAACATTTATATCGAAATCCGCGACGACGGCGCAGGACTCAACGAAACGCGTATTCGCGAAAAAGCCGTTGAAAAAGGCTTCGCTACCGCGGAAGAAATCGGACAGATACCAAAAGCGGAAATTTTCAATTACATCTTCATGCCCGGCTTCAGCACCGCGGCAGCGGTTACCGATATTTCAGGCCGTGGCGTTGGCATGGATGTCGTGAAAAGATCGATAGAAGAATTGCACGGGCGCGTCGTGGTTGAAAGCGAACAGAATAAGGGCAGTGCCTTTCGTATCGCATTACCCCTCTCCCTGGCGATTGTGACAGCCCTGAGAATACGCGTGCGTCGCAGTTCGATGGCGATACCCATCACCTCCATTGTCGAGACGATCAAAATCAAGAAATCCGGAATTCTGAAACTGGACAATGTCGAGGCCGTCGACGTCAGGGGAAAGCATGTACCAGTTCTGTCGCTCGCGACTGAAATGGGCGTTCACAGCAGCAATGAAATAATGACCGACGACGAGCATGTCGTCATCGTCCAGGTTCGGCAGGGACGCGTCGGGTTTCGCGTCGATGAGCTTTTTGGCTATGAAGACATGGTTATCAAATCGCTTTCTAAAAACTTTGAGACGGTCGACGGAGTCTCCGGGGCAGCGATTCTAGGCCGTGGAAATATCTGTCTTATTTTAGATCCGCAAAAGATGGTAGACGTTGTTTACTCTGCGGAACGGCACTCTGGTGCAAACCTGCTGGGAAAACACCCACTCAAAATACAAAATGCCGTGCCGGACAATGCCGACACGAATCTGATAGAAAGAATTCTGGAATCGAGCCAGGAAAATGCGCTGGCGGCCCTGCGCCAGCTTACCGGGAACAGTGAAATAAATCTGGAATACCGCAGCATCCGGCTAAAAGGCTGGGCGAACCTGACCAAAGATCTCGAAGCGGCCCGGCCGCCGACCGAGAAGTATTTCTACACAACTTTCGAATCAGGGGTTCAGGGTATTCAATTTATCAGAATTGAAGAGTCACAGACACAGGCGCTGGCGCGTCTCTTCTATGGCGAACAGCACGGTACGCTAAGCCAGAGCGACGTCACCTCGGCGATAACTGAGCTGACAAATATCGTTTCTGTCTCGCTGACAAATGCGATGACCATTCACGGTGGATTACGCATTTACCCGACGATACCGCACGAAGCATCCACACCTAAGGAGTTACAGGCCGCACTCCAGAAAAGCGGCAGCACGCCTGAATCCGAAGTGCTCACCATGGATATCCAGTTCCAGACAGAATCGAAGGAAACTCTGTTTGGCTATTCTGTCGTACTGGCAAAGAGCCTGTTGCGCGGCATGTCTGCTCAGGCGCAGGATTATTAACCATGTCGCTGGGCCTCGGAAAATCGGTGCTCATCGTCGACGACACGAGTTTCATGCGTCATCTCGTCAAACGCGCCCTACTTCCGCTACAGTTCTCGCAGGTACTAGAGGCCAGCAACGGTGAAGAACTGCTGAGCGCCTATGCCAGTGAGAAGCCGGACCTCGTCTTTTCGGACATTATCATGGACAAACTCGACGGCGTCAGCGCCGTGAAAGAACTCTTGAAACGATTTCCGGAAGCCCGGGTCGTAATTGTTTCCGCAATCAACGTACCCGATGTGGTTCAGGATTGCATAGATCACGGAATTATCGATTTTATCGTGAAGCCGTTTCAGCCGCAGACGCTGGTAAACGTAGCGATCATGGCACTCGCCTCGAAAACTCAGTTTTCGGATGAAGCAAGAACAAGGAGAACGAATCAATGAAAAAACTTCTGGTGGTGGATGACGCAATATTTATCCGATTGATGGTGAAAGACGCTCTAAAGGGAGAGTTTGAGGTCGTGGCAGAAACAGATACAGCTGAAGAATCGATTTCGCTCTATGAGAAGCTCAAACCCGACGTTGTAACGATGGATATCTCTCTCGCCGGAGCCATGAACGGCATAGAGGCGCTCAAACAAATACGAGCCAATGATCCGAGCGCGCGAGTTATTATGGTCAGTGCGATGGGAGACCAGGCCAACATCAAGGCATCCATTGAACTAGGGGCATACGATTTCATTGTGAAACCCTTTTCGAAAGACCAATTGAAGAAAACAGTACAACTGGCGGGAGGTTAAAATGATATCCATTGAGAACTCATTGCGAGAAACCACACAGATCATTGCCGGTGTAGACCTGCATTGCCTACTCGTGAATTCACCAGAAGACCTGCCGGCCTTGAGCAATCTTGCCCATTTTGTTGGGGTTAAATTTTCCGGCCTTAAAAACGGGACTCTGACGCTTGCCGTACCCGGTGATTCGGCCTTCGATCTCGCTCATCGAATACTGTCAACGGCGACTGGCTCCGAGTTTGCTGCTGAAAACATAACCGTGGATTTAATCAATAACACTCTTGGAGAACTGGCAAATATGACCGCCGGCCACTACCTGCGCAAGAATGGCTTGGCCGCCGCAAGCGAGTTATTCGCTCCCCAGTTGTTGAATCAGTCCGCCGTAGAGGCTGAGATATCTGGCGGAACCGGATTGATTCTCTGCGAATACAGGGCCCACAGGTTTGAAGCGATTTTTGCGGTGGCATAAATGACAAATCTGGAAATCAAGGGCGCAAAGGTTTTGATTCTCGAAGATGCCATTTTCGTTCGGGAAATGGAGAAGAAATTTCTTCGCGGGCTCGGGTTCTCTACATTTGTAGAAACGAATTCTGAAGCGGAGGCCGTGGCACAGATCAGGCAAAACACATTCAGGCTGGCCTTAATCGATCTGCATATTCCCGAAGGCTCCGGCGAGTCGGCGATCGAAAAAATCCGTGAAGTAGACCCTGATCTGCGGATCATCGTCATCACATCATTTCCTGACAAACTCAGAAAAGATCCCGGCCACAAAAAATCGTATGACGATATTCTGCCGAAGCCATTTACCGAGCAGGAATTCCGGAACAAAGTGAGCGCGATTTTCAATGACTAAGCGTTCTACAGTCTTTCGTAGCACATTAATTTATTTTGCCGTGACGGCTGTGATATTTGTTGTCTGCGCATTCGCTCTGCTGCTGATACCAGCCTCGGAAAAATTCGAAAATGAACTGCTACTCGGCCTGATAAAAGCAACGAGCACGGTTGAGATGCGAAAAGAGATTGAATCTCACGAGATTACATTGCGACAAACGCGAACGCGCGCCAGCGAGCCTGCAATTGTCGAAGCACGTAACAAGCTGCGGTTTATTGCCGAACAATCTTCGCTGAAAAAGCCGGCGAAAGATATAATCAGTAGTTTGGTGATCCGCTTCGTTGTCGGTCTTGCGGTAATATCATTTTCGATCGTGCTCATTATGTTCATCATACTTCGATTAATACTAATACCACTCGACCGACTGATCTTGGGAGCGCAGCAAGTGTCCCATGGCAACCTAAGAGTTGATTTTAAAGGCTTATCAGATAGCCACCCGGAAATTGCGGGACTCGCTACCGTACTCCAAAACCTCACCATTAATTTCGGTGAAATGATGTTTATCATGGGCAATGCAGTCGAGCAAGGTAAGAAGAATCTCGAGCTCATTAAATCCGGTGCGCCGAACGCAGATGAGGCCATACGGGATTTTGCGTATCTATTACAATCGATGGACGACATGGTGCAATACTTTCGATCCAGGCAATAAATAGTGCTCTCAAAATATCTCTACTATTTCATTCCTTCGATCATCATTGTCGGCTTGTGGGCTGTGTACATGATCTTTACCGATAGCTTCTACAAACTTTTCAGCCATTGGCAATTCGCTCTTGACGATGGTGCTGGGTGGTTTCATGTCCGGAGCGACAAGCGAGGGCAGCGGCGCATTAACCTTCCGAGATGCACAAAGTACCGTAAGTGGCGCCAGCCACGGGCATCGAAATTTCGCCTGGCTCATGCAGGCTGTGGAATGGGTGCTTCTGCATCAAGACATCTGCACCAAGATTCCATTCGTAGGCCTGCCATGTTATCATTCCTTCCATTGCAGGCTTGGCTGGCATGATACTGGCTTCGAACTACATACAACCATTCATAATTCCCGCATACGCGAAAATTACCTTCACAATGGTGACTTTCAGCTTCGGTATCGTGCTCTTCTGGGAAAACCGAAACGCAGAAGTATAACGCGCAGACGCGCTGGTAAAAGTCGGTGCGCTTGATCTCGCAATTCTGGGTACGGGAGGTTTGCTCGGGGGTATCGTATTTGGGATTGTCGGCACTGGCCTCGACCTTATTGTTTTTGCAATCCTCGTAAACTATTACGGAATCTCTGAAAAAGTGGCCACGCCCACATCTGTACTACTTCAGGCAATCGCGTGTTTCGGCGCAGTTATTTACAATGCCCTCGCCTTCGGTGCATATTCGGGAGATGCCGCGGCCGTTGACTACTGGCTGGGCATGTATACCTGCCTCCGCGATCATGGCTCCCGTGGGCGCGCTTGTTGCCGGAATTTCCCGAAAACAAGTGACAAATATTCTGCTGGGCCTGATTTCTGTCGAATTTTTCTACAATGATTATTGAATTTGATTACAGGGCCAAGATCTTCGCTCCGGCTTTGTGCGTTCTGTTAACGCTGAGCTTTCTTGCGCTCAGGCGATTCGGCAAGAACCGGCCCGCCTGAGGGCAAATGGTTTATTTCACGCTGTTTGCTTTAGAGTCGCATCGATTAGCATAATGTGGCTGCGAAGCCAACTTGCCACGAACTTGTAAAACTCGCCCGCAAATTCGTCAGTTGCACCCTCGACACGGTATTTTTCATGTAAACGCCCAATGAGATTGAGAAACGCGTGGTGGGCCTTTTTATTCGCGTCGCAAGCAGAGCATTTCTTCTTTTCCATGATATCTTCTTCGGTACGCAAAATGGCTTCGGGTGTAATCGACTACTGCGCTTCCATTTCGCTTCGAAAATACTTGCAGATTTTTTCGATATTCGAGCACCGAATTGATAAGATCAAACAGCACGCGATGTTGCTCGTCTACCGTTGCGTCACCCGTACCGTACATTGCCTCAGTCCAAAACATTTTTTCCATTTCCATAAGGCATATTGCAATTAAACCGTTTAAAGTAAATAGATAAAATTTCGACCCCAAGGTTTTCTTGAAAAAAGGACTAAGGAAAAACCTGAATTTCAATGAAAAAGGCCACGCCACCTGCTGGGCAGAATGCAGTTCTGACACGATCCAGCCCCTTAACGGTGATACAGCTTTAATTCTCGCTGTAGACGACACCCCCACAAACCTGGTAATTCTCGAAAAGGCATTACGGGCGCCCAAATACCAGACGCTGAAGGCTACGGGTGGTCAGAAGCTCGATGTTCTTGAATGCCAAAGCCTGATTCGTGCTTTTGGACACGGTGATGCCCAATGATGGTTTTGCCGTCCGCCGCGCAATGATGAAAAATCCAGAACGGGAAGCAATTCCAGTAATTTTTTTGACGGCTTTAGAAGACACAAAATATCTGCGCGAGGCTTTCGCGCTCGGTGCAGTTGATTACATAACAAAACCGTTTCATGTCGCCGAACTCGAAGCGAGAGTGAAGACTCATCTGGAAATCGGCAGGTTGCGCGGTAAGCTCGAAGTTCAGGTAGCAAAACGAACTGCCGAACTTGTCGAAACGCCTGAAAAACTGGAACGTTCGAACAGAAACATTGAATAGATTAATCTGCAAACCAAATCACCGACATAACGAAACTGCAAATCACCTGAAGAGAATGAGCCGCTATTCTGTTGCCATTGGCCGCGCGGCAGGTTTATCCGAGATTATGCTGAATAATCTCGGCCAGGCGAGCATGATGCACGATGTCGGAAAAATCGGCATACCCGATGCAATACTTTTGAAGCCCGGAAAGCTCACCGAAGAAGAATTTCATATCATGAAGAGCCACCCTAAAATCGGCTACCAGCTGCTTTCTGGCCTCGAATCAGATATGATTCAGATGGCAGCATCCATCGCCTTGACACACCACGAAAAATTCGACGGCAGTGGTTACCCACAGGGCTTGAGGGGTGAGGATATTCCCGTCGCCGGGCGCATCGTCGCCATTGCAGACGTCTTCGATGCGTTAACGACCGATAGACCGTATAAACAGGCCTGGTCTTTCAAAGAAGCTGCGCAATTTATCCGTGACGGTAGCGGATCGCAATTCGACCCAGCCCTGATTACTTACTTTGACTCCGTCATCGATGAAATTGCGGCAATCCATGCGCAGTGCGGAGACTTCAGCAATTAAAATAACTAATTAAGCCAGCGGCTAATTTTTGCCGCGAGCTCGGCCTGCTTAAAGGGTTTTGAAATAAAATCGTCCAAACCTGCCGACATACACCTATCCTGATCAGATTTCATCGCATTGGCCGACAGCGCAATAATTGGTAAACGCCGTGTCCTCACTTCGTCGCTTCTTTTCCGGATTTCAATCGTCGCTTCATACCCGTCCATTTCAGGCATCATGCAATCCATGAGAATCAGGTCTGGAGCTGCACTGAAAGCCTTAACTACCGCCTCTTTACCATTTTCTGCGACGACCACGTCATAACCGAGGTTTTTCAGCATGCGCATCGAAATTTCTCGATTAATTTCATCGTCATCCGCAACCAAGATACATCTGCGCGTGTCTAATGCCGGTGCCACAACCAAGGATTCTCCTTCAGCCCGATTCGATGCCACTGATTGCTCCGCGATTTTAACTGGGAGCGCAAAACTGAATTCCGACCCTTCCCCCAGTTTACTCTCTACCCAGAGAAATCCGCCCATTTTTTCGACTAACTGTTTTGAAATTGTCAGTCCCAAACCCGTGCCACCAAATTTTCGCGCAGTCGAACTATCTGCCTGCATGAAAGGCAGAAAAATACGTTCCAGCTCGGGTTCTGAAAGCCCGATACCCGTATCCCTGATTGCAAACTTCAGCAATATTTTCCCTTTGCGGTGATCGCTGGCAGTGATCCTGACCAACACTGTCCCCTTGTTGGTGAATTTCAATGCATTGCCGGTCAGGTTCAGGATGATTTGGCGGATTTTCGTCTGGTCTGAGACAATAAACTCAGGGACATTTGCGTCGCATTCGTGCAGCAAGTTCAGCCCTTTTTCGCGGGCTGTAAGCGTCAGCAAAGAAATAATATCCGCAACCACAAGACGGATATCCACTGGTTCCATGAGCAACTCCATATGACCTGATTCAACCTTGGCCAGGTCGAGTATCTGGTTGATTAGATTGAGCAGATTGCTGCCCGACGATTCAATAACAGCTAAAAGGGATTTTTGCTCTTCAGTAAGCTCAGTCTCGTTCAAGAGCGAAACCATGCCGATGACGCCGTGCAAAGGGGTGCGCAATTCATGGCTCATGCTCGCGAGAAACTGGCTTTTGGCTTTATTCGCCTGTTCTGCCTTTTCCATTGCGAGCAGCATCGCATTCTCAAATTGTTTGCGCAGCGTGATATCGACCATGACGCCGTCGAGCCACAGCGCCTGCCCCGAGGTATCGAAAATCTGCTGTCCCCTGTCTTCTACCCAGATCTCTTCGCCCTTTGCACCCGTCAGGCGGTAGGTCATGCGGTAGCGGGGGTCTTGCTGGGTGAGCGAACCGATTTTTTCGCTTCTGGCATCCCTGTCTTCTATACGGACGAGGTCGGAAAATTTCATTCTCGCGTCGCCGATGAAGGCGGATGCCTCGAAGCCTGTCAGCCGCTGCATTTCTTCGCTCAAAAACCGCATCGACCATGGCGGCAGGGCATCGCAGCGGTACGCAAGCCCAGGTATATTATTCACGATATTGTTAAATTGTTCGCGGCTCTGATATGACTTCTCTTCCGCAGTGCGAAGTTCATCCGTTTTTTGCCGAATGTTCTGCAGCAGGTTTTCGTTGAGTTTCTTTTGCAGGGTCTCTTTTTCCTGAAAAATCGACAGCAGGCGGCGCGAAAGCACCAGTGCCTGGCAGAGCACAAAAACGAGCATGCCAAACGGCCCGAGCAGCGCAAGGCGGAATTTCTCGTGGATATAGAGAATATCGTTTACGGTAAACGCGATGAGCACCAGCGCGCCGAAGACAAAAAGACGTATTCCCTGCGGTCTTTGCGGAATCAGCAGCACAAGCCTGAGCATCGCATAGCTCGCGGCGCCAAACAGTATGATGTTCGAAGGCAAAATCGTGTAGCTATATAAATCCGGCGGGAACAACAGGCAAAGACTGAAAACGGCTGCAATAGCGTACACGAGCGGAATAAACCGGCGCCCGCGGATAATCTGGAACATCGAATCGACATAGTGAATGCCGAGCGGTATACTGAAGAACCACGACAGGTATTCGACCTGTGAATAGATACCGTATTGTAACCCGGGAAAGACCTCGGGCAATACTCGTTGCCCGGTTGTGACGACGGAAAAAAGTGCCAGGCAGAAGAACGCGAAGATCAGCGCGGGTTTTCCCGGCCGGTAATAGGGATAGAGAGCAAAATGGTAGAGCGCAATGATCAGCAGCGTGCCCGCGACAAAGACCTCGAGCGAATGCGCACGCGCCGATTCGCGGCGAATGACTTCTTCGTGGCCAATCTCCACGGCATTCCACATGCCGCCTTTGCGATAATGGAAATTGGCAATTTCCAGGTCTATCATCGTATGCCCGCTGACTTCGCCCAGAAATGCAACGAGCGGGCGGGTGTCGGGAATCGTGTCAGCGGCTGTCGCACCTACCCTGCCCCGCTCCGCAATGCGACGGCCGTTAATCCAGACGGCAAAAGCTGTGCCCTGCTCATTCATGCGTATTGCTAGCCTCTGCGGAACGTCAGGCAATGCGAGATTCAGCCGAAACGTTGCGTAGCCATGCGCGGGCACTGTGATGCCACGCGCCACCATGCCATTCCATGACTTGGGTACGGTGACGGTGGTTGGCGCGGGCTCTAAGGGGCTTCTACCCAGTGGCACTTCTGACGCGAGTTTTTTCCAATGGAACTCCCATTCTCCTTTGAGTTCAACAGGGCCCTGGTCAAGCTGCGCGGCAGTTAAAGCCAGCTTACCTTCGCGGATCACCGGCGAATGGATGGCAAACACAGAACTGCCGCTGAAAAAGGCTGCGATGAGAATGATTTTTCTGGACATTGACTATCGTCTTTCCTTCGCCTGCGCAGAGCCGCGGCAGCAAAAAGGAATCTGTCAATAGCAAACGACTTAGCGACTAAAGAAAACCTTAGTGCAGAAAAAACTGCCTTTTCGGATTTTTTGGTTGAAATTCTGAACGCACAATTCCCGGGTGAAATGGATGTTCCGCAATATTATCAACGCCGGCGCAGTACACACCAAGAATGATTACGTGCTGCGCAACCTGCGGGTTGTGAACACAATTTTTTTCGTCGCAGCCGCAGCAGCATTCACCCTGGCGATAGCCTTTTATTTTTTCGGGGCTAAATACATTTCGCTGGTTGCGCTCGTTTCATTCTGTATGTACACATTGTGCATCGGTGCCAATGCCGCAGGTTTTTATTTTTTTGCCAAGCTCTACTTTTCGCTGCACCTAGGCGCGCATTGTGCCATTAACCATTTATACTGGGGCTTTGAAACGGGTTTCTGGCTGTACTTTCTCAATTTTACGCAAGTGGCATTCATTTTTTCGCCCCGCATGGCACGCGGTCGCCTGATCGCAATTTCTGCGACAGTTTTCATCGCTCTGCTATTGACCATGGCGCTTTTCAAAGAGGGTCTTGCCGCAAATGTCAGGCTAGACCCGGTTACCGCGAATATTTTTTTCCTCGGCAATCTCGCCTTGTCCGGCTTTGCCTTCATTTTCGCGATTCTCTACCTCAATACACAGAGCCTGCGCGCCGAAGAAGAACTTGCCGTTGCACTCAAACTGGCGCGATCTGCTGACGAAGCCAAATCGCGTTTTCTTTCAAACGTATCGCATGAAATGCGCACACCGCTCAATGCCATATCGGGCTTCAGCGAATTGCTCATGGGTAGCCTCTCAGGAATTACCGATGCTTCTACGCGCGAACTTTTTTCCGAAAAGATTGCGCTGATGCATGGCGCGTCTTCGACGATGACTGCGATCATCAATGACATCCTCGACTTTGAGCGCCTGCAGGCAGGTCGTATCGTACTGCTTTCAGAAAAATTTGAGCTGCGCCGGCTGATCAATGGAGTGGTCGCCTCGGTAAACCACGGGCGGCGCAAAACCGATGTTGTTCTGACCTCAAGCGTTTCCGACACGGTTCCGGAAAACCTGATCAGCGACGCGGCGAGAATCAGCCAGATTCTCATGAACTTGCTCACGAATGCAATTAAGTTTACCCATCAGGGGCAAGTCTCCGTCGAATGCAATCTCGAATCGCGCGTCAGTGACATAGCGCGCATTCGCTTCGAAGTGACAGACACCGGCATCGGAATATCCCCTGAAACACTGCCGCACATCTTCGAGCGATTCTCAAGCCTATCACCCGGTGCGGGTCTGCGCTTCGGCGGCACCGGGCTCGGCCTCGCAATCACGCGCACGCTCGTCAATGCCCTGGGGGGGACAATATCGGTTCAAAGCACCCCTGGAATCGGGACAAAATTTACGGTAATTCTGCCCCTGCGGGTAACAAGTGCGCCCAACATCATTGCAGGCAGTGGCTTAGAAGACCTCAGCGACATTCGCGTGCTCGTTGCCGAAGATAACGAAGTAAACCAATTGCTGATCCAGTCAATACTCGAAGGCTGGAAAGTCCGCGCGACCTACGCGAACGATGGCCTGCAGGCGATGGAAAGATTCCATAGCGGTACTTATGACCTGGTATTACTCGATATCCAGATGCCCTACATGGATGGCTTTGAAGTTGCGAAGGCAATCCGCAACGATGCAAATGCCGCCAACCGCGCAATACCCATTATTGCGCTGACCGCCGATGCGCTGCACGAAACACGGGAAAAATGCTTCGAGCTCGGCATGGACGACGTGGTGCTCAAGCCAATCAGCCTCGAAATTCTGCATGCCGCGATTAAACGGGCGATCACAAGAATCTTTGTCTTCCAGATTTAGCACAGGCTTGCAGGGCGGATGTATTTGAATCCCGCGCACGCACACCGGTGCAAGCTGCCCTTTGCGCTCCAAAAACTGTCATTAGTTTTTGCGCAACGCACCAATATGCATTGTAAAATTTCATCCGCTTTTGGTTGACTTTGCACTGCTCAGACGTCTAATGAGCAGTGAGGCAATACCGGTGAGGGCTTATCTGTGCGTGCGTGCCATGGCGGCATTGGTGCTGGCCGGGGTTTTGTTTTTTGCTGGTTGCCGCCAATTCGGTGATTTTGCCGGCGAAAAAAGCACAACAGTTGATGCACAGGGTGGCGTGTCCACTAACCCTAATCAGGTTTTTTCTCCTACTTTTGCGCCACCTGCAGGTTCTTATAACGCGACACAGAATGTCGCCATCACGAGTTCAACAGCAGGTGCAACGGTCTGTTATACAACGGATGGTGTAACGACGCCCACTTGTAATGCGAGCACCGGTACCTGCATAGTTGGAACAACGTACGCGGCCACCGTTGCTGTGTCAGTCAGCTCGACGCTCATGGCGCTCGCCTGCAAAGCCGGTATGCTGAATTCGACAGTGAGTTCTGCTGTCTATGCCATAGATTCCACGCCACCCACGATTTCACTCACTGCACCTGGTGCAGGCACTTACGTTACGAACGCGCAGGTATCTTACACCACGAACGAGGCATGCAATGTCGCTTCGATCACGTGGACTCAGACTGGCGGCACCGCCGACCCGGGTAGCCCGCGGGTGCAGGCGCTCACGGGCAGCGAACTTACTTCCGGGACGCACACTGCAGTAACACTCGCCAATACGCCCGCACTGGTGGATGGTGCAACTTACACTCTAACTTTCAACTGCACCGACGCCGCCGGGAACGCGGCGACGGCTTCATCGGTCACCGGCGTCACATTCGACGGCGCGGTGCCGGTGATTTCGGCGATCGCTCCTGCCAATGGCGCATTCATGAATACCACGCAGGTATCGTACACTCTCTCTGAAACCTGCAATACGGGCAACGTTACCTGGACACAGACGGGTGGAACTGCAGACCCCGGTAGCCCGCGTGTGCAGGCGATGAGTGCTGCGGAGAAACTTGCGGGTGCGCATAACAACATTACGCTCGCGAGCCCGCCGGCTCTCGTCAGCGGCGCAGTGTATTCTGTTTCTTTTAACTGTACAGACTTTGCCGGTCAGGCTGCAGCGACACAGACGAGCACATCCGTCACCTTTGATAATACTCTACCGGTGATATCTGCAGTAGCCCCAGCCGCAAGCAGCTTCGTGAACAATACGCAGGTGAGCTACACGCTTTCAGAAACCTGCAATACCGGTGCGATTACCTGGGCGCAAACCGGCGGCACTGCCGATGTGGGTGCACCTCACACCAAAGCACTCATGGGAGCAGAACTCAACGCGGGCACTCACAATAGCATCACGATCACCAATAATCCAACCCTGGTGAGCGGCGCCATCTATACGCTCACCTTCACCTGCATCGATGCAGCGGGCAATTCTGCAACACCGGTGACGCGCACCGCCGTCACGTATGACAATACGGGCGCAGTGATTTCTGCCGTCGCGCCCGCAAGCAGCGCCTATGTCAACAATACACAGGTCAGTTATACTCTGTCAGAAACCTGCGCCACCGCCTCGATTACGTGGACGCGCACTGCCGGTACCGCCGATCCCGGCAGCCCGCGTGTGCAGGCTCTGACGGGCACAGAACTCAATACGGGCGCGCATACCGCTATAACTCTGACAAATAATCCCGCACTGGTCAGCGGTGCGGTCTATACCGTGCAATTTGACTGCACTGACGCGGCAGCAAATGCCGCCACGCCGGTTACGGTCACCAACGTCACCTACGATGTGACTGTTCCCGTGATTTCCGGTGTGGCCCCTGTTGCAAGCACGTTTGTGAACCACCAGCAGGTGACATACACACTTTCTGAAACCTGCGCCACCGGCGGCATTAACTGGACCTGGACCGGCGGCACAGCCAGTAGCAGTTTTAATCAGGGCCTCGTGGCGGGAGAATTAACTGCAGGGGTACACGGCCCATTCACGATCAGTAACAATCCGGCACTCGTCAGCGGCGCAATCTATACCGTCACATTCAGCTGTACAGATCTCGCGGGCAATGCCGCGACGCCCATTACGCGTACCGGCGTCACGTTCGACAATACACCACCGACCATTAGCATACAGAACCTGCGCAACAATAGCCCGCTGCATACGGGAACAGTGATCGGGCCGGCTACCGATAACGTGAGCGCCGCGACTCTCGTCGTGGAATTTAATCTCGATAGTACAACATGGAATGCGGCAACGTATGCTGCAGGCGCCTGGAAGTTCGGTCTGCCTATGGGAGCCTCGACCTGGCGCGATCGCACGGTGCACACGATTCAGGTTCGTGCGACCGACCAGGCAGGCAATGTCACGACTGCCGGGCCGATCAGCGTGCGCAAGGGAAATAACCGGGATATTAATGGCGATGGGTATGAAGACATCGTTGTTAGCGGATGGCAGGATGCCAGCGCGACGGGTAAATCCTACATATTCTATGGATCAGCTGCGGGCATATCGAATACCACGGCTTCGAGCGCCCCACGCATTATTGCGGGTGAACAATCTGCTGCACAATTCAGTCGTAATTCCGCGCTGGCGGATTATAATGGTGACGGTTTCGGAGACCTGGCTATTGGGGCTTCTTGGTGGACGGATGGCGTTTCGGGAACAGATGGGCGCATCTATATTTTCTATGGTAGCTCTGGTGGTATCAGTTTAACCCTCGCTAGTGCTGCTAATCGTATCATACAAGGCGTTGATTTTGACAATTTAGGCTCTACAATGATTGCCGCCGATGTTAACAACGATGGATATTCTGACTTGTTGGCGGGGGCCAATGGCGCACAAAATACGGCATTAACCGGGCAGGTGGGCAGAGTCTATCTGTTTTACAGTAGCGGTTCAGGTATCTCGCAAACAAGTTCATCAGCGGCCACGGTCATCTTTGAGGGAGAAAATGTAACTCCGAACTCCACATTTGGCAGCAGCATTGTTGCAGGTGATTTCGATGCAGATGGCTTTACTGATGTTGGGATCGGCGCTCCTGCATACACAACGAATTTCGGTCGTGCATATATGTATTATGGTACTGCTGGTGGCTTTGCTCCCGGCACTTACGTAGCTGCAACCGCCAAAGCAATTGCAACGGGAACCACAAACACATTTCTGGGTGGCTCAATGGCAGCTGGCGATCTGAATGCAGACGGTGCAACAGACCTCGCGGCCGGGGGGTATGGCGCAACTGCAAGCATAAGTAAACTTTTTCTTTACTATGGTGCAGTCGCTTCACGTCCATTACAATCAAATACAGGAACCCCTGCAGCTACTGTTACAGAGGGTACAAATGGTTTCTTTTTAACCACGACGATTGCTATTCAGGATGTAAATTCTGATGGCTATGGGGACGTAATCGCCGGAGCTCATGGTGGCACAGCAAACAACGGTTACACTCGAATTTTCTTCGGCCAGGCTGCAACAATCACAGCAAGCTTACCAACGCATGCGGGTTATTCAGTATTTGGAGAGCTAATCGGCCACCAATTTGGTCGCGGAGTTGGTGCAGCAGACATTAACGGGGACGGATACCCTGACTTAATGGTCGGAGCAAACTTCTTTGCAACAATTAGCACGGTAGGCAATACGGGCCGTGCATACCTTTTTCACAGTTCTGGAACTGGCCCTGTTATTTCCAGTGCGCCGGGAGCGAATCGTATCATTGATGGTGTCGCGGCTACGGAGTTCAGCATCGGCTTTAATCGATAGCCTTGAGGGTAAACAAGCGTACCTTCTATCTCGTTGCTAGAAACACATCTCAGCTCGTTTGAACAAAAAAATGATTTACAAAGGGTAAGTCGAGACTGCATCTTGAACCTGTCTGCCTTCAGGAGCAATTCTTAGCAGATTGGCCTAAAAAAATCTACAGGAGATTTCTTATGAAAATTAACCTTCTATTTCTTTGTTTAGTATTGTTACTTACATTGACTGCCGGAGCAATTATTCAAGGTTGCGGTAAAGCTGCTGAATCAGGTTCAACCTCATCGGCGACTGAAGAGACAGAGTTTACTCTCTCCGGAGAAGCCATATGATCCGTCAGTTCTTAAAAGTTGCTGCGCTGCCCTGTCTCTCGATTGCTATGCCGATATTTTCACAAGATGCAGAACCGGCAGCCGTGGTTACAATTGATGCGACATCAATTAAATTCAAGCTCTATAAACTGGCAGTTTCCGCCAGCGCAGATTGCTCCAGTCCCACGACGGTATTTGAGAGCACAGCGGGAATTCAATCTGACATGCTCACCTCTCCCACATTTGGGAAGGGCAAGATGCCTTCGGGAACATACCGTTGTATGATGATCGAAGTATCAAAGCTCATAAATACGACTGCAGGCGGTACTTGCACAACCCCAAAAAACAACCTCATTTGCTCTGACACGCAGCAAAGCAAACTTATCGATGGAAGTGCAGTCACATGCAGCGGCGGCACTGCCAATGACCAGCGTGTCGTACTGTATTTCACCACATTATCGGCTGGCAATACTGGAACCCGGGCCTTATTGCCACCGACGAGCGGCAGCGATACGACCTCTGGCATGGTACTCAGCAATCCGATTGTATTTCCGACGAACAAAAAAGCGGTTCTGCGCATTGTGAAGCGTATGATATCAGAAGCAACCTGCGATTCAACAACAACCACAATTTCAATTTCCGTTCCCTGATTACTGGATTTGCTTCCGGTCATTTGGCCGGAAGCAAAGTTTTCCCTGAAAAATCCAAGACTGACCGGTTTAAGATGCAAGCTTAGCGCGCGACCTGTACCTTCACGTCTTGCCGCTGCGGCACTGTGGTTTACGCCGCAAACCACTCGTCATCCATGAACATATGCCCAAAATCCATCCCTCTGCCATCGTCGAAAACCCCGCCAACCTGGCCGACGATGTGGTTGTTCACCCATTTGCCTACATCGGCCCCGACGTAAAAATTGGTTCCGGCACCGAAGTCGGTATTCGTGCGACGATCAAGAACAAAGTTACACTCGGTAAAAACAATAAGATCTTCACCGGCGCGACCATCGGCGAAAATGCGCAGGACATCCACTTTAACAATCCTCAGGCCGAAGTTGTGATCGGCGACAACAACGTGTTCCGCGAAACAATCACCGTACATCAGCCGGCCAAGGTCGGGAATACAACCAAAATTGGCAATGGCTGTTACTTCATGGCCGATGCGCACGTGGCGCATGATTGCCAGTTCGGCGACAACATCATCATGGTGAACAAGAGCGGCTGCGCAGGGCATGTGCAGGTCGGCGACGGTGCGCTGATTTCAGGGCTCGTGATGGTGCACCAGTTTGTGCGCATCGGTGCGTTCGCTGTCATCGGCGGGGTCAGCAAGGCGACGCGCGACGTGCTGCCTTACACGATGAACAACGGTAATCCCGCGCTCGCGTTCGGGCTGAACCTCATCGGCCTCAAGCGCTCGGGCATGAGCCCGGCAGAGCGTTCGGCGATCAAGCAGGCGTTCCAGCTGTTCTACCTCAAAGACCTCGCGACATCAAAGGCTATTGAGGCAATACAAAACGAGCTGGTACCGTCGCTACCCGAGGGGAGTGCGGAGCGTCAGCGTATCGAGTATCTAGCTCAGTGGCTCGCCACTTCGAAGCGGGGCTTTACATTCCATGCATCGAAGAAAAACGAGATGCCGGAAGAAGAAATAGAATGAAGCATTATGACGTCGTCGTCATCGGCAGCGGGCCGGCCGGCGAAGGCGCGGCGATGCAGTGCGCCAAAGAGGGCAAGCACACCGCGATCATCGAAATGAGTACACAGCTCGGCGGGGAGTGCCTGCACCGCGGCACGATTCCTTCGAAGGCGCTCAGGCATTCGATTCAACGCTTTATTGAATCGATGTCGAACCCTTTAGTGAAGGGACACTTCGCGAGCAGAGAGCTCGATTTCCCGCAACTCTTGAGCGCAACACGCAAGATCATCGACAAAGAAGCATCGCTCAACATGACACACTATGAGCGCAACCGGGTTGATGTCTATACCGGCCGTGCGCGCCTGGTGGGGCCGCATGACATTGAAATCACGGCCGGTGCGCAGGGCATCGAGAAGATCACCGCAGAATCGATTATCATTGCGACCGGCTCACGGCCTTATCGCCCCGCAGAAATCACATTCGACGAGCGCATCGTCGACAGTGATACAGTGCTTGAACTCGGCTTCACTCCGCGCTCGATCACCATTTACGGCGCAGGCGTTATCGGCTGCGAATATGCTTCGATCTTCAAGGGCCTCGGCGTTAAAGTCACGCTGCTCAATCACCGCGCGAAGCTGCTCGAATACCTCGACGACGAAATTATCGATGCGCTGAGCTATCACCTGCGCGAACAGGGTGTTGTCATCAAGCACAGCGAAGAGTTTGAAAAAGTCGAACGCTCGGGCGACGATGTCTTGCTGCACCTCAAATCGGGCAAAGTCGTCAAATCGGATGCGCTCCTGTGGGCAAACGGGCGCAGTGGCAACACGCGCGACCTGATTGCATTTGACTCGCCGATCCGCATCGACCACCGCGGGCAAATCGAGAAGAACGAAAATTTTCAGACGGCGTTACCGCACATCTATGCCGTGGGTGATGTGTCGGGCCCCCCGGCCCTTGCGAGCGCCGCCTTTAACCAGGGGCGTTTTGTCGGTCTGCAGATTGCACGCAAATCGGTGGTTGGCAATCTGATCAAGGGCATTCCCACCGGCATCTATACGAACCCTGAGATCAGTTCGCTGGGCCAGACCGAGCGAGAACTGACCGCGCAGAAAATCCCATACGAAGTCGGGCAGGCGCACTTTCGCAATATTGCTCGCGCGCAGATCACGGGACAGACCGCGGGGCTGCTCAAGATTTTGTTCCACCGCGAGACGCTCGAAATTCTCGGCATCCATTGTTTTGGCGACCAGGCATCGGAAATTATCCACATCGGCCAGGCGATCATGTCGCAGCCGGCGCCCCACAACCGTGTCACCTGGTTCGTCGAAGCGACGTTCAACTACCCGACGATGGCCGAAGCCTACCGCGTCGCGGCGCTCAATGGGCTCAACCGGCTTTGACCGGTTTCAGATCGTCGATAAGAACTTTCTGATCAGTTCGCGGCAGTGTGCAGAGTCTACGCCAGCGAGGATTTCTCCCTCAGCGCGTTTTATCCATTCGACGGGCAGCAGGAAATCGGAATGCGCCCTTGCCGCGCGCTCGCGCGCGCTGACAAAACCTGATTGCAGATCATAGGCAACGTACTCGCAGTCTTCTTCAGGCAGGGCGGCAAGCCCCAGGAAATGCAGCAATTGCCAGTAATGAGCATCGACATGCGCCTCAACAGCAGAGACTTCAGCTGGCATCGCGGTCAGTGCTGCCAACAGCAATTCGAAGTATTCTGCATTCTCGGGTGAAGCTTTCAGAAATTCTGCGGCGCGCACCAGTTCGGCCACCGCATTCAGCAGCGCATAGCTCTGGTTTTCGCCAAAGGGCGAGAACAGCAGTTCGGAACTTTTCGGTATCACGCGGGTATCGGCGGCCGCGCGAAAAATCATTCTGTAGACCGCACCGGGATAATAATGGAAAGACGAACGCTTGTTTGATTTTAACACGCCGGGAATGCGGAACCACTGGAACTGGCCGTTTTCGAGCAGTGTTTGCAGCGCCAGCGAATCGTCGCCCGCCGCGCTGCGGCGAAGAATGATTGCCCGCAGACTGGTGAAACTTTCACTCACACAGCACGGCCCGAAAGATCGATAACAATGCTTTTTACCTGCCGGTGCTTGAATTTCAGCAGAGTGAAGCGCGCATT
>JAXMHE010000006.1:0-165778 GCA_046346945.1 Turneriella sp. | reverse complement strand
AACACGGTTTTTCTTTCTGCGTAAAGCCGCGATATAGTCATGAAAATGGTCATAGAACTGGAGTTTCTCTTTCCATGCCGCGTCGGATTTACCGCCGTTCGGGAAATAGTTTCCGAACACGACTAAATCCCCGTTTTTTACGCCCAGGACACGCCCCTCGTGGTCATTCCACCCTGGCATACCGCGCAGAATTTCGCTCTTGTCGAACAGGCCTTTGCGTATATAAACCCCTGTGCCCGAATAGCCGGGTTTTTCTGCGCTGTGGTAGTGTGCTTCGTAACCGGGCGGGTTCAGCAGCGCGTCGCTCAGCTGTTCGGGTTTTGCCTTGATTTCCTGCAAAAACACCAGGTCGGGTTTTTCTTTTTGGATGAGCTTTTCGAGTTCGCCTTTTTTTTCGATCGCGCGAATGCCATTGACGTTGAAGGAGATGATTTTCATAAGTGTTCCGCAGTCCACGCGCCACGGGCGCGTCACGCGGAGAACTGAGATTTGCGGTTTTTCGTAAAAATAGCTGCACTTATACGGTCGCGAATGCCGAAATTGAAGCGAGGGACTATACCGTTTCAGCGAGCACGACCATGAGCACCAAAAAGATTATGTCACGTACAATCGTGTTGCTGGCGGCGGCAGCATGCCTGCCCATCAGCGCGCAGTTCCTGACACCTGAAGATACCGTGAAGATTCCACCGCCAACGGTCGAAAATCCGGTTCCCGCAGCCCCGCAACCACCAGCGGCCATTCCCTCGGCGCAACCGCCTTCTTCCAATGAGGCCTATTTTGCCGACCTCGCTGCCTATGGCCGCGACCGGGGTGTTATCCTCACCTGGCATCTGATGAACGGTCGCGCGACAGACCGCCGCATCCAGATCTACCGCTTCAACGAAGAACCGCGTGTGATACACGATATATCGAAGGGAACCCTGATCGCAAAACTGACAGGGGAGATCAATCTGTACGAAGATCTGCCGCCTGCACGTGGACTGTACTACTACGCGGTGTTTGTTGAGAGCGCCCGTGGTCTTGAGCCGTCGTCATTTACCCCCTCGCGTAACATGGTCGGGCCGGTTGCCTTTCAGGCATCGGGCAAAGCCCCGGCGAGGCCACCGCGTGACACCGAACTGCCTGCCGCAGCCCCCCGCCCCGAGTTTTCCTCAGCCGAATTCGACAGCGCCGAAGCGGCGCCTGCTGATCCCGAAACGGACGATTCTTCGCGCCGCGGAATCAATGGCGTTATACGCCGCACTTTCCTCAAAGGCAATTACACAGGGGCAATACGGGCCCTGAAGCCTTTTCTGCGCAATAAAACCCCGCGCGTGCGTGCGAAGGCAATGTTCTATATTGGCCTGTCGCGTTACCGCCTCGAGCAGTACGACCGCGCGATCAAATACTTTGAGCACCCGCTCACACAGAAATACTATCGCCGGAATGCTGAATTCTGGATAAACAGAACATCGGAGAACTTGAGGTAATATGCGCAGTATCACAATCTGGGTCGGGGCAATCGTTTTCACCATCGGTGCCGGCGTTTTTCTGATCGAACGGGAATATATTTCGGGCAACAAAGCCGCTAAGGTGCGCCTCGAGCAGGGCAAACTGCAACTCGAGCGTTTTGACGAAGACGGATTGCGCAAGGGTATCGACGATCTGACCGCAGTTGTAGCACAGTTCCCTGAATCGGTGCATGCACGCGAAGCGCGTTATTACCTCGCTGAAGCGTACGAGCGACTCGGTATGCGCGATGTCGCTCTGGGCAAATATAAAAAGCTGCTCGAGATGCAAATGCCAGACGAGCTGCGCACGCGGGCGCGATTCAAGATCGCCAAGCTGCAGATCATGCGCAACTATTCAGACGAGGGCATGAACCAGTTACTGCAGTTGCTGAATTCTACGGCAGACAAACAATTGCGCTGCGAGATTTACCTGGAAATTGCGAAGTATTACCACCGCAAGGGATTTGGTAAAGATGCGCGCCGCAATTTTGAAAACGCGCTGACCGAAAATCCGGATAACCGTGAGGCCCGCGCAGCGCTGGGTTACACGGCTGACGCCGACTACAAAAACTCCGTTGCGCTGCATGGAATCCTGGATAAAGACGAGCCCCAGCCCGCAGCCAAAAAAGAAGACAGCAAGCCCGCCGAGCCGGCCGTGGCGAAAAAATATGACGTCAGCGCGGGGGTGCAGGCGTTCACCGTGGGTGACTACCAGCGCGCGGTACGACTGCTCACGCCAGCCGCGAATTCTGCGGGCCGCGAATCAGAAGAGGCGCTGTATTACCTGGGTAATGCATACCTGAAACTCAAACAATACCGCAATGCGGTACATTTCCTCAATAAAGCCGTGAGCAATAAATTCACCGAGCGCGATGAAGCATCGTATATCAAAAAAGGGGAAGCGCTTTATCTCAATAATCAGTATTCGCGCGCGCAACGCGTTTTCAGTTTCGTGCGCAGCCACTATCCCAATGGAAAATATGCGCAGATCGCACAGGACTGGGAAACCGAAACCCGCCGCATGCTGGGCGAAAAGGGCGGCGGCAATATGCCGGTAATAGGGGATGATGACGACGATGACGACGAAGATTCCGATGTGCTGGGTGGCGTAGCGATGGCCGGCGACGAAGCGGCACCGCGTCCCAAGCGCAACGCAGAGCGCCGCTCAGAGGAAATCACCCTCGAAGACGACGCCGAAGTAACCCCTTAATTTCCGCGGTTGAACTCCGCGGCGCCGCTGCGGAGATCTCTCTTTAGAATTTCAGCTCTTCAATCATCTCGGCGATCTGCATCTGCAGCGCGGGGTCGGTGTCGATCAGTTCGCGGACTTTCTGGTCTGCGTGCAGCACAGTCGTGTGATCCCGTTTGCCGAATGCGCTCGCAATGTAGCTGAGCGTGGCGCCCTGAATCAGAGTTTTGGCGAGATACATGCACACGTGGCGCGCGAGCGCGATGTGTTCGGTACGGTTTGAACCGACGATCAGCGTTTCATCGACATGCAGCGTACGCGCCACGATGCGCAGAATATCTTCGATTGTCACCTGGTGGATGCCGTTTTCCTGCGGCAGCGCCTTGAGCGCCATTTTAGCCATCTGCAGGTCGATCGGTCGTTTTTCATGTTCAGAGGTGAAATGCAGAATGCTCAGCGCGGCCTCCATGGGGCGCACCTGAGAAGTGAAACGCGTTGCGAGATATTTTAATACGTCATGATTGATGTCCATGCGCGACTCTTCTGCCTTTGTTTTGAGAATCGCCATGCGCGTTTCAAAGTTAGGCGCCTTGACATCAACGATCAGACCCTGCTGAAAGCGGCTTTGCAGACGGTCGTGCAGCTGTGGCAACGCCTGCGGTGGACGGTCGCCTGAAATCACAATCTGCTTTTTATTCTGGTAAAAGTAGTTGAAGGTGTGGAATATTTCTTCCTGTGTAAAATCCGCATTCTTGCTGATAAACTGCACGTCGTCCAGGAGAAACAGGTCAACGCTGCGGTAGCGCGTGCGGAAATAAGACAGGTTTTTCTCTCTCATTGCCTCGATCAGATCGCTCTGGAAAATTTCAGACGGACAATATTTGACCTTGAGCCATGGGTATGCCTGTTGCACATGGTTCCCGATTGCCATCATTAAGTGGGTTTTGCCCAGGCCCACACCGCCATAAATGTAGAGCGGGTTATGGTAGTCGTTCGGCTTCTGCGCAGCGCCCAAGGCCGCGGCATATGCGTGCTCGTTCGAAGGTCCCTTAATAAAGCGATCAAAAGTGTAGTTAGGATTCAGATCGATGCGGTTAGGATAAGCCGTCTCTGAGCGCTGGCCCTTCGTTACCGGCGCAGCTTTGGCGGGGGATGCGGCTGTGTTAGCCGCAATGGTGCGCAGTACAATCTCGCCCTGAAAGCCAAGTTGTTTAGCCTCATCGGCAATCTGCCGCACATACTGTCTCTGTAAATGGCGCTCAACTTCGACACTCGGGCAATTCAGCACCAGCTCATTGCCGGTAAGTTCAGCAGTAATATCCGAAAAAAAGACGAAAAAGACCTGGCTGGGCATTTTTTTACGGAGCTGTTCTTTCAGTGAAAGCCAGATATTTCCTGAAATTGCGCCTATTTCAGCGCCTGGAGTGTTTTGGTATGAATCGGGATAGAGCATGGGAATGAGTTGCGAAGCCGTTCAGAAATTCAAGCTTCCGCAGAAGCGGGAAAGCGCGAAACAAGGCAGTTTGCGAAGCGCTCAGTGTGCATTTTTGTTACAGATATTATGTCTCATTGTCGGGACAAAATCCCGCTATTTTCAGAACCTAATGCATTAGGCAGATTCTTCAGGTCTTCCGTTTCTGCAGGCAACAAAGGCCAGCATTTGCGGGTTTGATATTGTGTCTGAAAATAAGGTGGATATTACTATTGTTCCAGGATCAGAATTGCTTCAAAGTCTTCGAAAATGAACCGCCGCGCCGAGCGCGTGAGTTTTTCATCGAAACGCAACGGATAACCTTCGCCTTTGTAGGCGCTCGGCAGCGAAAAATCATAACGGGCTGACGAATTCCGCTGCGCAGAACCGACGATAATATTCAAAAGTTCTCCCGCGGTGTCCATCAGCATGCGGTCTTCGTTCGATTGCGGAATGTTCAGCCTGTGCATTGCCAGCGTTACGCCGGGTTCGGATATATTCAGCCAGAGAGTTGCAGTCACATCGCCGGACAGTTCAATTTTCGAGGTGATATTGTGGAATTTTTCCGGGATAACTTTCATTGCCTCGCTGGTCAGGTCTCTGAGGCCGACAAATTCGGCAAAAACATGCCGGAGCGAAGCCGAAAAAATTTCAAAATCCAGCATTCTTGAAGAACATCCCGATCTGATCCCAGAGAGCAGGGCCCCGCACGGGTTTCTCCACATAGCTGTTAACCCCGGCTGCGGCGGCCTGCAGAATTTTTTCACTGTCGGTCACCGAGGTAATCATGACAATCGGCACCTTGCTGCCGTGCATGCGTATTTCGCGCACGAATTCAACTCCGTCGAGCACGGGCATATTCCAGTCGAGAAAGATCAGGTTAATCTTTTCCTGGTTGAATATATCCATGGCATCTTTACCGTTCGCGGCATGAAAAAAACGGATCTGCTTTGCTGCTTCTTTCAGGTTTTCCACGATTACCTGCTCAACAATCGTGCGCATGAGTTCTGAGTCATCGACTATGAGAATCTGCATGATTATCCCGGCAATTCAAAGCGGATAATGGTTATGCCATTTCCGGAACTGATCGTGGCTTTAGCCCCGAGTCTGTGCACTGTTGCGGCGATATAGTCCATTCCCAGGCCACGTCCTGACTCAAGCGTCACGGACTTTCGCGGTGCCGTCAATCCCTTTTGGCGCAGCTCGTCGAGCGACATTGTGTCACCGGGGTTCAAAACCCGGAATCCCCGACCGTCTTCACTGTAGGAAATCTCCGTAAGGCCCTGAACTACAGCCGACCGGATCTGGATCTGGATTTCCGGTGGTTTGCCCTCTGCAATTCTTTCCGCCGGGGATTGCATACCGTGCGCAAAGGTATTTCTCACCAGCTGCACGAGAATATTGTGCAGCTGGTGTACCGCATTCTCGGTGCCCGGGGCAAATTCAACTTTTGCATCGATCGGAATCTCGCGCTGCGCGGCTTTTTGTTCCATTTGCGCCAGCCAGAATTTGCGCAGCTGTTTGCATTCGGCTGCGGCATCTTCGGGTCCGGCATTGCCAACCAGTGCCCGAATCCGTTCGGTGAGCCTGTCGCGATCGAGTATCAGTGCTTCCGTAAGATTAATGCAGCGCGAAATTTCATGCCTGAGAAAACGCGTATCTCCGGTTTCTCCGAGAGCCTTACTCTGCAGGTGATTTTCGAGTTCGTGCAGTAATTCAGATAATGTGATGAACCCCAGTTGCGCCGCATTGCCTTTCAGCGCATGCACATGCCGCGAGAAATCCACCAGTTCATCAGGTTTGACCGATTCGAACCGGGAGATGATCGCCTTGCCCTCGCTCAGGTAAGCCTTTTGCTGTGCCATAAAATCTTCCAGAATGCGCGGGGGCACCTGTGTCAGGCCGATCAGCAGGTCGAACTCATTGCGCTTCGCCGCTTCGGCCAAATCGATTTTCTGCCGCAGCGAGTAGTTCAGCGTATCATCGACGATGCTTACCAGCAAACGAGTGATCTTCGAATCGTCCGTGCCTCCCAGCGGCCGAAAAGTGAACCGCAGATGGCGTATTTCGCCCTTCAGATTTTTATACGCAATTTCACGCAGCGGATTTGCCTTATCGAGCATTTGACGGCTGATATTTTGCCCTGTAAAAGAAACAGCCAGGAACTGGTCGACCGCTGCGCTCAGCTTTTCGTCTTCAAACAGGCTGCTGAATTTACGGTGCGCGATCTCTGTCAGGCCGAAAATCGAAAGCGTCTGCCGCGAATATTCGCCCTGGATGATTCCCATACTGTCGACTGTCAGCAAGCCCTGTTCGAGCGAATCCAGAATGCCGGAAATTTCGCCCGTGCGCGTCGCGATGCGGCTTTCCATGTGCAGCGAATATTCACCTAACTCGTGCGCCATCAGGTTGATGGCGTACGCAAGGTCAGCGAGTTCATCGTTACTGCGCGTTTCAATGCGCACGGAAAAATCGCGCCGGCCGATGCGCACGGCTGCCTGTTGCATGCTTTCGAGGGGTTTCAGCAGAACGCGGCTCGTGAGGGCGGCGGCCGCGATGGAAAACAGCAGCACCCCGATCATGATATAGTAACCCGTGACTTTCAGAGAGAAAATTGCATCGAATTCTGTAGCCGCGGAAAAATCCACAACCAGGATCGCGACGGTTTTTCCGCGCGAATCTTTCACCGGGGTATAGCCCGAAATATACACGCCTGAATATTCGCTGCGATAGCCGTTGCCCACGCCGACTTCGCCCTTGAGCGCAGCGATCACGCCCGACTGGCCGCGCCCATTGAATATGTCGCCGATATGATAGATTGCCTCTTCGGGATCTATTTTGCTGTTGTTGTTACGGTCTATTTCTTCAAACTCGTCGGCGCACAAGACGCGCAAAAATTCCGGTGCGCGCTCGTGCATCTTGACTCCCGCAAGCCACGCGCGGTGGATCAGCGGCCGGCCGCCGTCGCCTGAGTGCGTCGAAGAAAGTGTCAGGTTATGAATCGGCGCCTTGCCCGATGAATAGCGCAGCCTGCGCAGTTTTTGCACAATCAACTGGAATTTATTCGTGCGCAGAATTGCGGTTTTTTCGTCGTCGGCAAGGGCATTGAGCGAAGCGCCGCTGCCCGAAACCGGTGGTACGACGCCGCGTGAGGCCGAATTCAGGTCGGCATCGATTTTTTCCAGGAATTTCAAATCGTCGGGGCTGAACAGGGCGACGCCGATTTTGCCGTAGTCGCGCACCCGGTTCATCATCTGCGACCAGATGCGCTGCGAAGCCACCTGGTAATAATAAATCAGGCCAGTTGTTGTCGCGCTGATGGCGACCAGAAATATCGCTGCGGTTAGCCGAAAGCGAAAATTGAAAAGGCTTCTAACCATTGCTCAATTTCTTGAGCACCTGCGCATGCAGCAGCGGAGAAGCCGCGATGAGTGATTTGCCATGCACCCCATCACCGCCGGAAAAATCTGAAACGACGCCGCCGGCACCGCGCACCACGGGCACAGCAGCCATGATGTCCCACGGATTCATGATCGGGTCGAGCATGATATCCGCATATCCGGTCGCCAGGAGAGCATAACCATAGCCGTCTGCCCACGTGCGCCAGAATTTTACATCCGCCGCCAGCTCATGAAAATGTGCCTGCGGGTGCAGCTCGCCGACATGCCGGGCGTCTGTCACCAGCAGCGTGGCTTCAGCAAGTGACGATGTATTGCGGATACGTGTCGGCTTTCCGTTAAAGAAACACTCTTTATTATTACCCCAGACGAGTTCGTCCAGAATCGGCTGGTAAATCGCACCGCAAACGGGTTCGCCATTGTGTAACAGCGCCACGAGGGTTGTGAAGAGCGGAACGCCTGAGATAAAACTCTTGGTGCCATCAATCGGGTCGAGTACCCAGACAAATTCTGCGTCGGCATTGGTGTTGCCGTGTTCTTCACCGATGATGCCGTGTTGCGGAAAGTTTTTGGCAATCAGCTCCCGCAGTTTTGCCTCGATTTCAAGATCGGCCGCAGTCACCGGCGAGGCGTCGGCCTTGCTGACCATGCCGATCTGGTCGAGGGGCTTTTTAAAGAAACGCCGTGAAACTTCTTTGCTGATTTCCGTCGCCTGCGGCAGAAGAGATAAAAAAATATCCTGGGGTGATTTCATGTACTTGCTCCCGCCGTTTCGATTTCACTGGCCTTAAACCCCGGCATGGTATGCGGCATCATTTCGCGGTCATAGTAGAGCAGGTCATAACTGCCGTCCGCGTTTACAGACTTGATTTCAGCCGGTGAGCCAGGCATAATAATCACACCCTCGAATATATGCGGGGGTTTGGTAATTTTGACTCTATCGCCGGGAGCAAAGGCTGCCATGGGAGACAATCCAAACAGGAAATAATCAGTAAAGGGAAGTTAAGCCGTCGCGTTCGTACGGTATTGTCAGCGGCCCGAACCGCGTCTTCAGGTTCAGGTCAAATTTCATCGAATATTTGAGCTGCCCCGATTTGATCATATCGACCACGCTGCGCTTGAGCCCCAAAAGTTTAACCGTGATCGGCAGCACAACCGACATCGATTTATCCTGGTTGAGCGAGCGCTGCACGCTGATTTCAGACGCGGAGATCAGGTTTTCCTGCAGTGAAAATTCATAGCGGAATTTTTCAATGTCAAGATTTACATCATGATTGTTGCTGACTTTGATATGCACCATCAGGGTGGCGGAAGCAACAGAAAATTCTCCGAGCGCAATTTTTTCGAGTTCAAAACGCGGCCTGTCAGGAACCGGAATATCCCCCTTTTCTGCAATATCAAAAGACATGTCGCCGATCGGCGTGTCGAGCACCACTTTACCCGTCAGCGCAAACGGCAGCGACTTTTTATTCAGTGCTCCCGCGATGCCGCTTTTGAGCCCCGCATAACTGATCGATACCGGCATGGGAATGATACTCGTGTCGTTGGAGAGTATTTTGCTCTTGTCGGGTTTTGTGCCCTTGAGCAGTCTTTCGCCTTCTATGTCGAAGGCGTATTCAATGCGGTTGAGAGTTGCGCCCACCGAATTGGGATTGTGGATTTTAACGTGAACTATGAGATCGACGCCGGTCAGGTCGACCTTACTGATTTCTACTTTGTCGACACCCACCTGTGGTGGATCAAATATTTTCTTAGCCAGCGAGGCGCACTGCAGCGTGACCGGTACAATGACTGCAAAGAGCCATGCCCGGCGGGAGCGTATAAAATGCATTACATCAGCCCCAGCTGCAGCTTGGCTTCGTCGGACATCATGCCCGTATGGAAAGGGGATCCCAGATCAGTTCGAGTTTCACGGATTTTACGCCCTCCACAGACTCCGCCTTCTGCTGAATTTCAGAGGGCAGGGATTCTATCGAAGGACAATTGGGTGAGGTGAGTGTCATGTCAATCCGCACACTCATGTCGTCGGCCACATCGATGCCGTAGATCAGCCCGAGATCGTAGACGTTTACCGGAATTTCCGGATCAAAGCAGGTGCGCAGTTGCGCGATAATTTTCTCTTTGAGGTCGTCTCTCGCCGCCTGATCGCTCATTCGAGACCGCCTTCGAAGCCGAAATATTGAGCACCGGGCGCGGGCAGTGCATCGATAAATTGCCGTTGTGAAGATTCAATGAGCACCTGTTCTGCGTCGTTTTCGGCCATGCCGCGTGCCATCAGGTATCTCTTAGCGTCTTCGTCTATGAAGCCGACCGTTGAGCCGTGCGTGCAGCGCACATCGTCGTGCATGATATTCAGGAATGGCTGTGCACTGATGCGCGCCTCGCGCGAGAGCACCGTGCCGCGGTGCAGCTGGTGCGCGACAGATTCGCCGGCCCCCGGAGCGACTGAAATTTTTCCAGTAAAGGTGACCGCAGATTTTTCCGCTGCAAAAGAATAGAATTTCTGCTCGGTATGGTTTTTACCCTCGATGTGATGCACGTGCATGCCGATCGAGACGGCGTCATCCGCCGTGGCGCGCGTGAGACCAAAAAAACGGGCGTTAGCATGCTGAAAGATGTTTGCGTCGATGGTAATATTGGCCGTCGAATTGTGGATATTCAGAAAACAGTCGAGCTGGCTTTCTTTTTCGATCTGCATGGCACAATCGAGCTCGATGTGGCACTGCTGTGCGGACAAAAATATCTGCGCAGAACCTTGCTGTGCATTGTCGAATTTCAGCCGCAACGGGTGCGCTGCCGATTTAGCCAGATCGAGAAAAAAGCGAGCCTGTGTGCCGCTGTTTTTGATGGCGAGTTCTTTGCATTCGGCGAGCGCCTGCGGATTAATATAGATATCGGTGGCGGTCTCTATGCGTGCAAGTTTTAACTCCACAGACGAACCCGTTGTCGTTACCGAAACTGCCTTTAATGCTGCCGCAGACAATTCTGCTGCATTGGCAATAATTTGTCCCGTTGCTGTGACGGCCGCCATCAGTCGTATCCGCGCTCTTCGATACGGTGTACGATGTCGACGCCGCCCGATTCGATAATCTTACCGCCCGAAAGCACGTGCACCCGGGTCGGAGTGATATATTTTAAGATGCGCGAGTAGTGGGTAATGACGACCATGCCGCGGTCTGCGGTCATAGTCTTCATTGCTTCCCGTGCCGTGACCTCGAGTGCATCGACGTCGAGACCCGAATCGATTTCGTCGAGCACCATGAGCCGGGGTTCTAGCATTGCCATCTGCAATATTTCGTTTTTTTTCTTCTCGCCGCCCGAAAAGCCTTCGTTGAGTGAGCGCTTGATCATTTCGGCTTTCATGTCAAGGCGAGCCATGACGGCTTTCGCGCGCGCGAGAAATTCACCGGCGCCGAGTTCCGCTTCGCCGCGCGCTTTGCGCACCGTATTGACCGCGGTGCGCAGAAACTGCATGTTGTTCACACCCGGAATTTCAGGCGGATATTGAAAAGCAACGAATACACCTGCGCGCGCGCGGTCTTCGATCGACATCGCCGAAAGATCGCGGCCGTCATAACTAATCGAGCCCGCGGTGATTGTAAAATCGGGATGTCCCGAAAGCACGTGCGACAGCGTGCTCTTTCCTGAACCGTTCGGGCCCATGATGGCATGTATTTCGCCCGGCGCAATTGTGAGATCGATGCCGCGCAGAATTTCTTTTTCGGCGCCGCTGCCGTCTGCCGCGCCCTTCGTGCGCACGTGCAGGTTTTTGACTTCGAGAAGATTTTTACTCATGACAATTTTATCCGTTGGCGTCTTCGAGGCTGATTTCGAGCAGTTTTTGCGCTTCTACGGCAAATTCCATCGGTAATTCGCGGAATACCTCTTTGCAGAAACCGTTTACCACCATGTGCACGGCGTCTTCTTCGGTAAGGCCGCGCTGGCGCAGAAAATACAATTGTGCGTCGCTTACCTTTGAGGTCGTCGCCTCGTGCTCGACCTGTGCCTGCTGGTTTTTGACTTCGATATAGGGATACGTGTGCGCGGCCGCAGTTTTATCGAGAATCAGCGAGTCGCAGCGCGTATAATTGCGCGCATTTTCCGCAGAAGCAGCGACGCGCACAAGGCCGCGGTACGTGTTCTTGCCATAACCGGCCGAAATCCCCTTCGAGATAATCGTGCTCGAGGTGTTACGGCCGAGGTGAATCATTTTGGTTCCCGTGTCGGCCTGCTGGTGATTACCCGTAAACGCCACAGAATAGAATTCACCCTTTGAATTGTCTCCCTTTAGTATGCAGCTCGGATATTTCCACGTGATCGCCGAACCGGTTTCAACCTGCGTCCAAGAGATGCGCGAGTTTACACCTTTGCACAGGCCGCGCTTGGTGACAAAGTTATAAATACCGCCTTTGCCCTCGGCGTCGCCGGGATACCAGTTCTGTACGGTCGAATATTTGATGTATGCGCGATCGAGCGCTACAAGCTCGACGACTGCGGCGTGCAGCTGGTTTTCATCTCGCTGCGGGGCGGTGCAGCCTTCGAGGTAACTCACCTGGCTGTCTGTATCTGCAATGATCAGCGTGCGCTCGAATTGCCCGGTGTTCGCCGAATTGATGCGGAAGTAGGTGGAAAGCTCCATCGGGCAGCGCACCCCCGGTGGTATGTAAACAAAGGAACCGTCGCTGAAAACCGCGCTGTTCAGCGCGCTGAAATAGTTGTCCCGCACGGGTACGACTGAGCCCAGATATTTTTGTACAAGCTCAGGGTGTTCGCGCACTGCTTCTGAAAAGGAACAGAAGATAATACCGAGTTTTGCCAGTGTCTCACGGTAGGTCGTTACTACTGAGACGCTGTCAAAAACCGCGTCGACCGCTACCGGGGTAACCGGCCGGCTATTTACCTCGGTGCCTTCGACATTGGCGAGAAACTTCTGCTCGGTCAGCGGAATGCCGAGACGGTTGAAGGTTTCGAGCAGTTTGGGGTCTGCCTCTTCAATTGAGGCGAGTTTTTTTTTGGGGCGTGAAAAGTAGCTGATCTTCTGGTAGTCGATCGCCGGGTAGCTGACTTCTGCCCAGCGGGGCTCTTGCATTTCCTGCCAGGCTTTAAATGCCCTGAGCCGCCAGGCGAGCATGAATTCGGGTTCTTTTTTCAGAGCGGAGATTTTTCTGACGGTATCTTCGGTGAGGCCCGCGGCCAGAGTTTCCGCTTCTATGTCCGTGACGAATCCGTATTTATACTCACCCTTTAGTTCGTCGACAGCCGCTTGCGACATCGCACAAATTATAATAAAAAATGGCGCGATTGCATATTTATTTTTGGGCGGCGTCAGTCCAGTAAGAGATGCTGCCGATTTTGGCGGATTGCCTCTTTAAAAGTGCGTTTTGACCAGTTGATATCTTCCCACACCGTTTCGCGGTGGTTGATACCGACTGTTTCGTCGATTTCTCCGAGAATTATGAAATCCATTCGGCTTTCCGGCTTGTAGAGAATGAACTTGTTAAACAGATAAAGGACGTTCTTGTCCGGAAATGCGCTGATCAGCGCGCACAGGTGCGCATGCACCTGCTCGCGGTCGTAATATAGGTCGGGGCCGGCATTGGCGCTGCGAAAAATTAATCCACCTGTGTGCGCAGGCAGAAACAGTTTAATCGGATTAATAAAGTGTTCGGGTCTGGTCATGAGGAGCGGCACTTCCACCACGGGGAACGGCAGTTTTTTTCCCGAGCGGCGGTATTGATCGATGTACATGGTCTTTTTGCTCGTCTTGTCGTTGACATCGCTTGCCACAATCAGCAGGTTCGGTTGTATCTGGCCATCTTCGTAAAGATCGCGCACGGTATTGGCTCCTTCGCCAAACAGAATTGCGCTGCCGATATCGAGAAAAATGCCGTCCTGAAACTGCGGTTGCAGATTGCCGAAAGGTTCAATCGCCAGTTCGCCGGCAAACAGCGAGCGCAGAAAAATATTGTGGTCGTAAAGGCGCTTGCGGCCAGAACGCTGTTCGACGGAGCTGTTGCCATATTTTTTCTTCTTATATTTCTTCACACGCGGTGCCGTGCCGAAGCGCTGGTGCTCTTCGTCCATGTGTGTGAAGAACGCAGATGCCTCGTACAGGTTGAGAAAGGGACGCGTCACGCGCGGATGTTTCACCGGCATGACTATCGGTTGAACCGGCTGCGCAGGCTGCGCTTTTCCGGTGGCCGGCGTCTTCGCCGGTAGCAATTTACCGGCAGCGGGCGTCGTCTCGGCCTGCGCGCCGGCACGCGGGGCGGTCTTAGCTTCTTCTGCCCTGACAGTGCCGGTTTTGCATGCAATCGTAAAGAGCAAGAGGCCAGCTAAAGGGAGGCGGAACATCTATACCCGGAATACGCACTGCGCTGTGTAAGCAAGCTGAAAATAATTTGCACTTTACGCGCCTTCAGTGCCCGATTGGATGCTGAAATCCGCCGCGTTTTCAGCAACGATGAAGAAGATTTTGCCGCGCGTTTCGTGCGTTTAATTGGCTGCGAAGTGATTTCGCGCAATTCGCGCCGCCACGGCGCCGAGGTGGATCTGTTGTGCAGGCGTCGTGATAGCGAAGAGTATTTTTTCTTTGAGGTGAAAAAATCCCGCAAAGCAGCCAATGCTTTTTACCCGCCAGTATCGCAGGCACAGCTTCGCCGCCTCGTGAAGGCGGCGAAGCAGATGCAGCAGACAGCGAACCGGCTGCTCACTGTCAGAATTTGTCTATTGCTGGTTGATCTGCGGCGGGGCAGCGTTGAGCTTCTCCCCGATGTGCAGCACCCTTAATCGCAGCTTTCTTTAGCAGCCTGCTAGCGTTTGTCCAGCGGAATGTATGTCTGTCCTTTTTTGCCGGTGTATACTGCGCGCGGTCTGATCAGTTTGTTTTGCGCATACTGTTCCGATATATGCGCCAGAAGGCCCGCAGTGCGTGCAATGGCGAAGAGGCAGGTGAAGATATCGGCGCTCATTCCCATCAGGTAGAAGGCGAGACCCGAATAATAGTCTACATTCGCATGCAGCTTCTTGCGTTTAAGCATCTCTTCTTCGACACCGGTCGCCACGTGCATAATCTGTTGCTCGTTTTTTCTCTCCGCGAGTTTTTCACACAGGCTGCGCAGTACCGGCACACGCGGGTCGCCATGCTTGTAAACGCGGTGGCCAAAGCCCATAATGATTTCTTTCTTTTTGAGCTTTTCGGTCAGGTAGTCGTCGATGTTCTCCGGTCGCGCGATCGCGAGCAGCATTTCGACCGAACGCTGGTTCGCTCCGCCGTGCAGGTTACCCTGCAGCGTGCTGATCGCGGTGACCATGCTTGAGTAAATATCGGCCTGTGTCGCAGCGGTCGTGCGCGCGGCAAAGGTCGATGCATTGAGTTCGTGTTCGGCGTAGAGTATGAGTGTCGTCTCGAGCAGGCGCGCTGTCTCTGCATCGGGAGTCACACCCGTCAGGCACCAGAGAAAATTTGCTGCGATATTGAGCTCTGCATTCGCTTCGACATTCGACTTTGCCTGGCGGTGCCGTGCTATCGCGGCGACAATCTGCGGGATTTTCGCGAGCAGGCGAACTGCCTTGCGCCGTTGTGCCGGCGGCGACTGGTCGGTAGCTTCGGGGTCATAGAGGCCAAGCGAAGACACAAGCGTTCTGAGTACGGCCATCGGGTGCGCTTCGCGTGGTACGTGGTTGATGTGCTCGACGATCTCGCGCGGCAGATTGTACTCGCTGCGCAAAGCCTGGAGAAAATCTCCCAGTTCTTTCTGTGAGGGCAGGGCATCGTTCCACAGCAGGTATGCGACCTCTTCAAATGTGGAAACTGCCGCGAGTTCAGTCACCGCGTAGCCGCGGAAGCTCAGCGTGTTTTGCGTGATTTCACAGATTGAAGACTCGAGTACCTCGATGTCTTCGAGACCGGCGTGGTGGTCGGTGGACATGCTTCTGTCTTGGGCCCGCCTGTACGACGGCAAGTCGAAAAAGTCTTGCCGCCCAATACAGCTCTGCCGGATTTTTTCATGGGCTATTTAATACGCGGCTTCTTTATAATTACCTCGTTCATTTTTGCCGGCACTTTTCTGCTGCAGGCCGAAGAAATCAAGGCTGCTCTGCTTAAAACGCATAAGCACCGCAAAGCGAAGTTTTCTCTGACTTATCCATCCGACTGGAGCGAAAAAGCCGATGCCGATGGCCTTGCCTTCAGCGTGAACGCGCCTGATGGCAAGGCGGGCGTGCAGATACGCACTGACACAGTAAAGGGTAAGACGACTGCATGCGATTTGCTGGTGCAACTCGAAGGTGCGGGAGCCGATGCCAAAAAGAATGTGATCCCTGAAGATAAGCGAAAACCCCGCGCCGAAGAGCTGTCTGCCGCAGGGGTGCGCGATGGCTGCATTGGTGCTTACCGCCTGATGCAGGGTGAAACTGAAATGCTGCAGGGCGTGGGCGTCTACGTGAACGGACGTAATGCCTGGATTCTGCTGCAAAACCTTGAGGCGGCAGCCCGGGACACTCATGGCAAGGCAGTGAGCGAAATTGCGAAGTCATTCATTGCACGCTGAGGCTTCAGCGTGCCTGGCCAATCGCGCTCGACAGTCTGACTCGGGGGCCGGTCGTTCCGTATGCATGTCGATTGTGCGAGTGCTCTAAAATTCATTTTTTCGGGAGCCGATAGGGGTAAGTTCCGCTTGCCCGCTGTTCTGTTCTTAAGCCTGCTCTTATTAGCGCCATCTGCCTATGCGCAGACCGCCCCAGTGCAGAGTGATGCGCTGCAGACGAATCGCATGATCGACACGCCGAACCTGCCGCAAAAATCAGTCGCAACCTCTGACGATACCACGAGTCTCTATTTTAACCCGGCGGGTTTAGGCTACCATGCGCTGCAGCTGGGCTATTTCTATGGCCGCAACCAGCAGAACAAACTCGACGATCACATGGTCTTTCTCAACCTGTTGGGTATTGCCTTCTCGACGCAGTGGCGCCTGGGGGATACGAACGACTATGCGCGCCGATATACAGTCGGTATGGGCATCATCAATACACCCTTTCTCTCAATTGGAACTTCATACAGCTGGTATGATTCCTCTTTTTCTTATCTCGACCGCTACAGCCAGTGGGATGTCGGTTTTATTCTGAGACCCTGGCGCCGGCTGTCGATCGGTGCGGTGGGGCGTGCACTCAATAAACCGCTGTTCCAGGGTGAAATTTTTCAAACCAACTGGGATCTCGGTGTGGGTATAAGGCCGCTGCCGGGAAAATATGTCGAAAACCTGACGCTGTCGACAGATATCAACGTCAATCCGTCGACGACGACTTCATCTATCACGCCGAAGTTTATCGCCGAGGCAACGCTCTGGCCGGGCAATAATATTTATGGTGGTTACAGCCAGGCCAACGGTGCATTTTTCGGCCTGCGCTTTGCACAGTATATAAGCCAGCTGTCGCTGCAGGCGAGCACTCCGCGGGACAGCGGTGCATTTCTGGGCGGCGGTATCCTGATCGGGCGCGAACGCTACGCAACGGGTATCAGTGCTCTCGGGCGTTATCTCGAAATCAATCTCGACGACCCGATTACCGAGCGCAAGCAAGAGGGCTTTCTTTTCTTATCAGAGAACTTTACTTTCCTCGAACTGTTACGCACGATTGAAACCGCGCGAAAAGATGCGCAGATTCGCGGTATCATCATCACCGGTCGAGATTTCCACGGCGGCTGGGGGCAGGCAGAGGAGCTGCGCCATGCGTTGCTGTCTTTTCAGCAAAAGAAACCTGTGTACGCGTATCTGGAAAATGCCGGTAACAAAGAATATTTTATCGCCAGTATGGCAGACCGCATCTACATGCCTCAATCCGCCATGATCAATGTTTCGGGCTTAAAAGCCGAAGCGTATTTCGTGAAAGACCTGCTCAGCAAGGTTGGCGTCAAGGCGGATTTCATCGCGCTGGGCGATTATAAATCCGCACCGGACAGGTTCACGCGTTCTGAACCGACCAAATTTGACCGCGAGCAGCTCGAAGGCATTCTCAAATCGGGAGTCGGCGAGATGAAGGCGGCGGTCATTGCGGGCCGCCTCAAAGTGAAAGGTGAAAAACTCGATTCGATTATGGATCAGGGTTTTTACACAGCGACAAAAGCGCAGGAAGCAGGGCTCATCGACGAGATCGCCTATATGCCGGACGTGGAAAACCAGCTAACCGCGCAGGCCTTTACGGCACCCGGCTGGAAAATTGCCGCCCACGAATATGCGCGCACTCGCTTTTATGACGATACGTGGGGCACAAAACCGACGATTGCAGTGCTTGTGCTGGCAGGCGATATTATGTCGGGAACATCGCGATCAGACGGGCTTTTCTCGGGCGGGACAATCGGCTCAGATACTGTGCAGGAAGTGCTGGAGCATATCCGCAATGACGGCAATGTCAAGGGACTCGTATTGCGCATCGATTCACCCGGCGGCTCGAGTCTGGCGTCAGATATTTTGTGGAATAAGATCCGCGAAGTCAAGAAGAGCAGGGGGGCTGATTTTCCGATTGTGGTTTCGATCGGCAATGTCGCTGCCTCGGGTGGATATTATCTGGCTGTCGGTGGCGACCAGATTCTTGCGAGCAATACCTCTATCACCGGCTCGATTGGTATCTTCACCGGCAAATTCAACATCAAAGGCCTCTATGACTGGCTGGGTGTGAAGAAGCACACTTTCAAGACGCACAAGAACGCCGCGCTCTATTCTGAATCCGACTCGTTCACCGACGACGAACGGTTGCTGATCAAAGAGCACCTGACAGAGTTTTATGACCTGTTTCTGAAGCGCGTCTCCGACAACCGCGGGCAATCAGCCGAAAAAATACGGCCGTTGGCCGGTGGCCGTGTTTACAGCGGCAAAGACGCGATGGAGAAGAAACTCGTCGACCGGCAGGGAGGGCTGATGCTTGCGCTGGAAATCATCCGCGAGAAGGCCTCGATCGACGAAAATTATTACAATATTCAGGTTTATCCGAGCGATACGCAAAACCTGCTGTCTTTGGGTGACCCGCGCAAGCTGATGCTGCCGGGATTATTGCGCGAAGCTACCCGGCTGATTGGCAAAACAGAAAATATGAAAGATGAGAAGATGTTGTTCCTGATGCCGTACGACATCGATATTAAGTGATGTCTATAGCAGCCAATAAAGTTCTCTGCCTGCCCTATTCAGCGATTTTGGGTGACAATGCCGCGAACCGCGCGCGCATTCTGAAAACGGCTGAAGCGATTGCCGCGTCACCAGAACAGCCAGAAGTTATTGTGTTGCCGGAACTCGCACTCAGCGGCTACCTGCTCGAAAGCCTTGCCGGTGAAGTGGCGATATCCGAAAATGATCTTACCGAACTCGCTGCCGACCTCGCGCAGAGCGGTGTGTCGCCTGCCGCCGAGTGGGTGATTGGCGTAGCGCTGCGTGAGGGTAATTTTGTTTTTAACGCCGCGGCAGTGCTTTGCGCGGGGAAAATTCGCCATATCCACCGCAAATTGTTTCTGCCAACCTATGGCATGTTCGATGAGGCGCGCTATTTTGACCGCGGCGGTGAATTCGCCGCCTATGACGGGGGGCTGGGCCGAACAGCTATTCTGATTTGCGAAGATGCCTGGCATCCCGAACTCGCGCACCTGGCTTCCGTTGCGCATGCTGAAACCGTGATTGTCATTTCAGCATCTCCCGCGCGTGGTATAGACGACAGGAATGAATTTTCTTCGACCCGCAACTGGCGGCACCGCCTCGGTACCTACGCCGAAGTTTACGGACAGAACTATCTCTATTGCAACCGTTCTGGTGTCGAAGACGGTATTTTATACGACGGTACCTGTTTTGCGTTTGACTCTGACGGCAGTAAAATTCCTGAAGCACCTTTTAGCGCAGCGGATAAAGAATGTTTGTTTGCGTTAAGAACAGGCCGCCGCCACCGCCCGGGATTCGCCGGCGATGCCAGCCGCCAGGGCGATGCGAGATTAATCCACGACCTGCTGACGGGATTTCTCGAAAAAAGATAAAAGGTTATTTAGGCGGCAACAGTGAATCGAGGTAGGCGCGCTCTCGCTCTTCGATCGCCACCATGAACGGCTCTGCGTCCTTCACCGATTTGAATGACCGGTAGCCTTCCATAAAGAACTCCATGATGTATTCGACACCCAGCGCGCGCGCAGCAAACTGGGTAGGTTTGATCACAAAGCCGAGGAGTGGCACGTGCGCGAGTTTATGGAAAAAGCGCGTGGTTTCCATCAGGAGCTGTAATTGCATGAGCCGCGTTTCGCGGTTGTCGAGAGCTTTGTAGCAGGCCTCGAAATCCGGCAGGGTCATCGTATGCTTTTTATGCGTGCGCATAAACTGCCGCGCTACCGCGAGATCGAGTTCATCTGTCAGTTCATTCAGCTGCTTGAGTTGTGTGACGCGCGTGATGCGTTTGGCGTTCACCGCCGCAGAGAGTTTTTCATAGATTTTATTGAATGCGGCGTCACGGCTCGCTTTGTCTCCCGCGCCGTAGATCTGTTCAAAGAAATATTTTGCAATTTTGGTATATTCGGGGTTTTGGAAGTAATCGTCGTAGGTCTGCCGCAGCCGGTCTACCTGCACTTTGCGCACGAGGTCGACAATGAAGAGTTCATCGGAAGTCGCACTTTCGAGAGCCGGGACGGGCTCGGGTGCCTTGGCTTTTTTTTTGCGGCCGAAAGCCATATCAGAATTTCGCCGGCCGTTTTTCGAGAAACGCGTTTAGGCCTTCATGGGCCTCAGGGCCGGAGAAGAGTACAGAAAATTCTTCGGCTTCATAGGCCAGCGCGTCGGGCAGAGTCTTATCTGCGCCTTCGCGCATGACTTTTTTTAGGGTCTGTGCAGCATGCGGGCCGAGCGCCAGAATTTTTGCGGTCATGGCCTCTGCTTCCGCGATCAGTTTTTCACCTTCGACGACTTTAGCTGCGAGGCCCATGCGCAGTGCGTCGTCTGCCGGGATGCGGTCGGCGGTGAGCGAAAGATATTTAGCCGCGCTTTGGCCGATCAGCCTTTGCAACCGCTGGGTGCCGCCGAAGCCTGGTATGAGTCCCAGAGTGGCCTCGGGCAGGCCCATCTGAGCTGCTTGCGCCAGCACGCGGATATCGCAGGCCATGGCGAGTTCGAGGCCGCCACCGAGTGCGAAACCATTCACTGCAGCGATAAAAATAACGGGGGAGTTTTCCATGCGAGAAAAGATTTTGTGTCCGAGCAGCGAATATTCTTTGGCTTTGGTTTTGTCCATGCCCTTCATTTCGCTGATGTCGGCGCCCGCGACGAACGCCTTACCAGCACCGGTAATAATTGCCACGCGAGTTTTACTGGTTTCGAGTTTGGTTATCAGTGCGTCGAGGTCGGCAAAAACGCCGGACGACAGCGCGTTCATCGGGGGAGAATTGATGGTGGCGCACACATAGGCTGCTTCGCTGCCCGATTTCAGCGTAATTTTCTTCTCTTCGACGTTCAGATAGCGGTAATCCATTGCGTGAAGCAATGAAAAAGAGACGCGCTGTCAAGCCGAGTGGATGTCTGCATATGCCGCGCGCAGCGCGGCATATGCAGACTAATTGCCTAAATCGGTTTTTTTCCCGCGCACGTAGCTGAAGCTGCGCCTGACCGGCTTAAAACCGGCTTCTTCTATGAAGCGGCGGGATTCTTCGACGGATTTTAATCCGAATGAGCGCAGCACGTTCTCCTCGATGACGGGCGAATTGATGTCGTCGGCTCCGAAGTGCAGCGCGAGCTCGCCCAGCTGTTTGCCGGCGACCATGATTGAAACTTCGATGTGCGGTATGTTGTCGAAGAACAGGCGGCTCAGCGATACCATCTTCAGGTACTCATGCGGCGGCACCTTGCGCAGGCGAAACCTCTTGGTCTGCGCCTGGAATGTCCATGGCACGAAAGACAGAACACTACCGGTTTTGTCCTGTAGCGTGCGCAGCGCTTCCAGATGCGCGATGATTTCTTCGTCGGTCTCTTCGCTGCCCCACACAATGTTGGTCGAGCTTTTCAGGCCGTTTTTTCCTGCGGTTTCCATTGCGCGCAGCCATTCGTGTGTCGAGGCCTTCTTAGGGGACAGAATGTCGCGCATGCGGTCTGTGAGAATTTCAGCACCCGCACCGGGAAAACTGTGCATACCCGCAGATTTGAGCAGGGTGAAAACTTCGGCGAGAGGTTTGCCGAGCAGTTTTTCCATGAACAGCACTTCGACCGGAGAGAAGGCGCGGATGTGCACCCCGGGAAATTTTTCTCTCACTGCTGAGAGTGTATCTGTGTAGTACTGCAAAGGCAATTCCGGATTCACGCCGCCCTGCAGGAAAAGCTGCGGAGCATCGAGCGCTACGGCTTCTTCGACTTTACGCAGAATTTCATCCGCGCTGAGATTATAGCCTTTGCCCGAGCCGACTTCATCCATGAACGAGCAGAAACTGCATTCTATATTGCAGTAGTTGGTATAATTCACGACGCGGAATGCGGTGTAGGTGACTTCGTCGGCGGGGTTGATGCGCCGGCGGATTTCTTCTGCAGCGTTGCCCATGTCGCGAAAGTTGCCATGCCGCCACAGGGTCAGCGCATCCGCGGTCGTCAGGCGATTGCCGGCGAGAACGCTGTCGAGAATTGTATGAGATTTTGTGTCGGTTGCCATCAGAATACCTGCCCGTTCATACCCATAAATACCTGGAAGCGGTTGCCGCCTGCCGCAAAGAATGGCATCTCTGCGCGCACAAACACAGCGCTGCGACTGCCGAGGGTGTTGTCAGGCAGATCAATGATGAGTCCTGCCCCGGCACCTGCATGCAGTCGCCGCTCATTATACACACGATCAAAAACCGCCGCATCGGCGATCGCCCAGAAATTCACCGGTCCCGCAATGCGCACAATCGCGTCGAGGTTGACCAGGCCGTAAGCTGGCACCCTGAATTCAGAGAATGAATAGCCCGCGAGGCGGCGGTAGCGTGATTCTGGCCCGCCGACAGAGAAGGATTGAATGACGTCCTGTGCTTCACCCGGCAGCGCAAAACTCGTCGCTCCGGCGCGCAGAGCAGCCATGAGATAGAGCTGCCCACCCCCAAACTCTTCGCCCGCGCGCAGTTGCATTTCATGGACGATGAACTGCTCGCGCGATATGGAAACAGCAGTTCCTGAGTTTTGCCATACATAGGGCGTGGCCAGTTGCTGGGCTTCGGCGCTCAGGAATGCGGCAATTCCGGTGTATGCATAGGGGCGCGGGGCGTTGAGTTGCCAATAGCCCAGCGCGGCAGTGTGCACGAAGGCGACACCGGGTGAGGTGACTGCAAGCGCAGAGTTGGATGTTTCGCGTTTAGAGAGATTGTATTTCTGAGCGCCGGCGGCATACCTGACCGCGAGAGATTTATAACGGGCTTCAGCATAGATTTGGCCCTTGTAAAACGGGGCATTCAGCGAAATGGCCTTTGTCTCGGCCCCGGTTGACGGATCGACAATGTGATTGAGATTCTGATAATCAAACGCATGCGCTTTGGCTGCCGCGCCGGCGCGAAAATTCTGAGTGATGCCATAACCATAATCGGCGTAGACCGAATCGAGATCATATTCAAACGCGACAAAATCCTTCTTTATTAACGCTTCATTGGCATAGAGCCGGTACTGCGCCGTGGCAAAGGAGTAGCCGGGGGACATGGCGATACTGCCGGCGAGCTGGTATTCCTGGTAAAGAGCGTATACCGGCGCACCTGGTGAAGCCGACAGCAGCAAGAGAGCGATCCAACGTAGGGCGCCTTGTGGTGACTGCTGCACGCCGGCAGTGAGTGGAAAAAACGCAGGCGGTAAAGCAGAATGGCTGTCTTTTTGATTGACGGCAACGTCAGTTACTGCAAGGTGCCGAGCTTACCGAACAGATTTTCATAAAAAACGGAGCAAGTTTTTGAAGCGAGCCAATTATTACATACAATTGACGCGGAACGTTGCTGTCACCACAGTCTTATGCCTTTTTGCCACAGCTGCAACGGCCGCAAAAAGCGACGGCGATTCTGTTCCTTATTTATCCGCTGCTTCGGCGCTGAACACACCTCTGGGTGTCCGGTCATATGGTATGGGCATGGCGCAGACCGGTAACTCGAATGATCTCTCTGCACTTTACTACAATCCGGCAGGCCTCGCGACGATCAACTACGTCGAATATGGCCTGTCATACCATGGCGCAGCGAACGATGTGGCCGGCCACTCGCTGCTGATGGCGATTCCGCTGCCTTATGGCACGCTGGGGCTTACCGGTGTTTTTAACCGGGCGCAGGACAACGAATACGTGCGTAACGGCGTGAACGTCCTGCCTGACCGCGAAAAATACTCCTATATTGCTGCGCTGTCTTATGGTGCTCCGGTGCTTATGCGCAAATTGAATGCCGGTATGACTGTGAAGTGGTTTGGTGCAAATTTCCTCTCTTCGCCACAGGTGACGAGCTACGAGCAGCAGCAAAAAGGCCTCTTTTTTGACCTGGCACTTCTCGGCACGTTTGACCCGGTACAATACAGCGAATTCCTGCGCTGGTTACCGCGCTTCTCTGCCGGTTTTACAGCCCGTAACCTGCATCCGTTGCTGAAACTGGATAACGAAGTTTCCCGCCCTGACAACCGGGAAGAATACAATGCCGGTATCAGTATGCATTTCCCGTATAAAGTGATGCTGAACTTTGATGCAGTCAATTCCGTTTCGCTGCCGACGCGGTTCCGCTACGGGATTGAATACTGGCCGGCACATTTTCTCGCGCTGCGCGGCGGTGTGACGCACGCAAGCTCCGGTTCGCCATTCACTTCGCTGCACTGGGGCATCGGTTTCGGTGAAACAATTTCATCTTCAAAACTGTCGTTTGAGTATGCTGCGGCAAAAGAATATTCTGATGGCTTTGGCAACAATTTTGAAAAACCCAATGCCACCTTCCACCGTTTTGCTTTCCACCATTCGTTTGAAAGTATTGAGGTCGAGCGCGGGCGCATGACCCCGATCCGTTTTACCGAACGTTATACGCACCGCTACCGCTTTGCGCGCGAACTCGCGACGCGGGAAATCATTGCCGATACTGTGCTTTCACTGCCATCGGAGAATACCGGCTATGATGCGGCAATTGCCGCTGTGCAGCCTGCCGACAGTGCGCCAGGCTCGTCAACCGGGCTGGATATTGCCACAAATGAGGATACGCAGCCAGCAACAGAAGAAAAACCGAAACCCGGCCAAAAGCCTAAGCCAAAACCGAAGCCGCAGATTGTCGGCAAATATATCATAGCCGTATTGCCTGTCAGCGTTGAAGTCGTTGCCGGCAGACCGAGAAATAATTCGCTCAAAGAGCGCCTGCGCGGCAATTTTGTAGTGCGCGTGAACTCGAGCGGGGCGGGTCGGCTCATTAATCCGGCGAAGATGTCATCGGCTCCGCAGCAGGCAGCGGGAGAGCTCGAGAGCGTCTATCTCAAGCGTCTGCAGCGCGCCGTCGGCGCAGACCTGATTGTTTTCAACAAGCTGATGGTCGATGGCATTACGGGCGAAATGAAACTGTTTACACTGTATTACAAACGGGGTGATACCGGAATCACGGCGCAGACCGAGGTGAAAGGCAGCGATGCATCGGAGCTCGATTTTGTGCAGCGGGCCACATCCCAGTTTGAAAAAGAACACAGGGCGATTCTGGAGGAGTTAAAATAGCATGAGAATCTTCAATGGCATTTTTCGTGCTCTTACGCTCGGCGCTTTTTTCACTGTTGTTCCCCTGGCCGCAGTCGAATTCGGGGGCGGCAAATTCGAATACATGAATTCGAAAGAAACCAGTTTTATGGGGTTTGGTCTGTTTACTTCAAACAAACGCTTTGACGCCGAAGTGGAGGGGTTTGTGGCTCCGCAGGTATTTACCGGCAATACGACCGATACCGGTTATCTCGGCAGCAACTACCGCCTGTTCTTTGTGGCGTTTTCCGGTTACTTTCATTTTATCCGCACCGACAAGATGAGCGTTTTCATAGGCGGTGGAATTATGCCATGGCTGCCCAGGACCTATGCGTATCATTTTGCCGCAGGTATGGATTTTTTCTTCAGCGAAAACTGGCGCATCTTCTACACATTCCGCTTTATGGAGAATAATGCGTCAGAATACCGTTACCCTACGGGCACCTCAGTGGCAGTGGGTTTCAAATATGCATTCAGGTTGTTGAATATATGAAACGGCTGCAACAGATATTATTCTTCTCTCTGGTACTTGTGCTTGTGGCAAATTGCCGCTCGCGCGGACCGCAAATCAAGGCACCGCGGGAAAATTCTCCAACCACTGAGTTCCACCACGAACCGGCAAAAGTGATTCCCTGGTTTTTTGGCAATAAATCATCGCGAGGGCTTGATCGGCAAAGTGATGCGGGTTTTTTCGACCAGGTGGGCGGCGGCGCAGGTCTTCTGGTGAATTCAAAACTCGACAGCCAGTGGAATGGGCATAAGTATTTCTATTATTACATCGATTTTGATGTGTCGCCGCAATTTAATCCTGGTTCCAAGTATCCTGGCGATAAACAGTGGATTTATTCCAGCTATCCCGGTGTGATGTTCCGTACCTATACACCGCTCTACTTTAAAATGCATATCGGCCTCGGTGCAAACCTGCGCTATAACCAGACTTACTATGACCGCTGGGGTGTGTATGGCATGATGGGGCTGGAGTTATGGGGATTCACCTCGAGCATAATATTCATCGGCCATCCGGGACAATTGAACTGGGAAACCGAATACCGTGCCGGTTACATGTGGGCACCTGTGGAGTGGAAATAATATGAAGCCAGTGCAATATTTCAGACTCGTTAGCTGCTTTGTCTTGCTGTCGGCCAGCGGCTCGCTGTTTGCGGGTGAATATACCAACAGCTTTCGGGTCAAGGTTACAGAAGAAGATGCGGTCGGTGAAAGCGTCAAAGAAGATCCGGTAGAGGCATTTAATAACGCTGTCGAAGCGGCGATGAAGACAGGGCAGAGTCTCGGCGAGGCAGAAATTATCGGTGCCAGCCAATCGAAAGATTTTCAGCTGCAAAGTACCTGGGTGAAAAAAGAAGGCCATGTGCAGGTCACCGACGTGCAGGTAACAAAATACCGTTTCTGGAGACCACCGGGACAGCCACTGCGCGTGAGCATGAATGTCACCATGAATCTGGACTACGTTGACCTGCCCAAATTCATGGAAGACTATGAAAAGACGGTCACTGGAGCAACATATCGTTCGATGGCTGTACCAGGCTGGGGACAGATTTATAACCGCCAGTACGTGACGAGTATCCTCTACGGCACTGCATTCTGGACATTCTATGTCATGTTTATTCAAGCGGCCAAGAATGCGAATAACAGCGGCGACCTGACCGTCGCAGCTCTCAATTTCCAATTGCCTGCGCTGATTTTCTGGAGCTTTAACGTCTCTGAGGCCGCCATATCTCGCTATATGGGGCGGCAGGGTCTCGAAAACCTGAGACAAGCGTATCGCTTTGATGCGCATTATGACTATGTTCCGCTGACGGAAAGGGGAGTGAAATTCGACTTTCTGCTGTTCGAATTCAGCTTCGGGTAATGCGCATGAGAGTTACAATGCACCATAATACGATCAGTCGCGTCCTTTCCGGGATTTTAGTTTTTGCTCTTGGGGCGCTGCAGGCCGCGGCGCCTGCCAACGGAGCGGACTTAGGTCTTGATAAAGAATATTTTTCGACGCAGAAAAACGTACGCATTCGCGACGCAGTCGGCAAGGGCCGGTCGAAGGAGATTGCGATACAGAATGCAAAAATAGACGCACACCGCAAGGCGCTCGAGCGCTCAATCTCCAGCTTTCGCCACTTCATGGCTGAAACCAAAGACCTGCAGCTGATGAATGAGCAGCTGATCGCCGACGTGAATGCCAAGGTGATCGATGAAGCCCGCTGCAGCGAACCGAAATGGGATCATGGCATTGATTTTTCACCGTTCTACCTGGCAGTGATGGATTGCACGGTTACTGTCAGCTTTTTCGATCTCGACTATTTTACCACAGAGATCATGAAAACTGCAGAGGGTGCCTGCATTCGTTCGATTGTACTTTCGGGTTGGGGCCAGTTCTACAACAAAAACTATATTACGGGTACCGCGATGGCGCTTGTGACTTATGGCTCAATCGGTTATGGTTATAAGCGCGAATCAATGGTACCGGGAGCGCGCGACGCGTATAACAGCGCAACGACGCCGCAAGAGGCCGAGCAACGCTACAAAGAGTTGCGCAATCACCAGGAAGTGGCGCGCACGATGTACGTGATTGGTGCGCTCACCTGGGCTTACTCGATATGGGAAGCGTTTGAAGACCGCGAGCGCGCAGACGATGTGCTCTATGAAGTGCACCAAAAGTATTTTAAGGGAAAACTCAATTATGAGCCGCAGATTTCATTCTTCCAGCGGTTTATGATGCAGAAGACGAGGCCAAAATGGTAATGCGTCCATCCGTTTTGGTTCTGTGCATGGCGCTGGCGGGCAGCTCGTGCACGATAACAGAAATGCCGCTCAGCCACACAAACCCGCTTGATACGATTTACGACAATACTGAGTTACGGATGGTGTTGACGGGAAAGAGTACATCCTCAACAACCGCGACAATGACCTGGGCTGATGCATACCATAAAGTAGACGGGCAGACAACGGACGACCGGCTGAAACTGCAGAGTTCTGCACAGTTACTGTACAAGACCGGATCAGTGACCAGCGACGACGTCGCAAAGCTCAAAGACGGATCGCTCGCGGCAGGTGTTAACGGCTATAGCAGCGTCTATTCGATCACTGCCATCGGCGGCAGTTACTCGGGCACCTACGCTGCAACAAGTCCGCAGAATAAAGGCACGTATGTAATCCGCTTCAATTATAAATACACGAGTAAAGCCGATGTAACAACATCCGGAACATTCTTTTCCAATTTTGTGGTACTGGAATGAGCAGAGTTATGAAATTAAGTGGATCGATTTTCCTGCTGGCGTTTGCCTTTCAGGCGTCGCTGATTGCTCAGAAAAAGCCTGCGCGTCCTGCGCAGAAAGCCCCGGCAAAACCTGCCGCTGCAGCCAAGGCGCCGGCAAAGGCCCCGGCCAAAGCAGTACCAGCTCCTGCAGAAGAGCGTGAGATTGCGGGTGCGAAAAAGGATGGTACACCAAAGCTGCCGGCCGCAAAATATGAGAATGAAGATATCAGCAAAAATCCGACGCGCGGAACTTTTACACTGACATTCTCAGCCGGTGTTTACAATTTTACCAACAAAACGGAAAATCCTTCAACCAACACGACGCGTACTTATTCGCTGCCCTTCGACTACACGACAATGCTCGGTATGGAATTGGCGTTTCGCCTGGGAAAAGACAAGGAAAAGGATCACGATACGGGCGAGGGCTTTCATTACTACCGTTCGAACCGTGGTATTTTTACCGATTTTGAACTGGGTTTCAAAACGCAGCGCACAGAAAATAAACCGGCACGATTTACGTTCACCGAAACTTCGAATGGCGTAACGACGGAGGTGCCGGTTGACCTCGGTTACGACTACACCACGACTGCATTTCAGGCCAATGCAATTGCAGCTGCGCAGGCACTGAAGCGGGCGGGTATTTCGCCCGATTTGAAAAACTCTGCGGGAAAAACATCGTTCGATGCGACAATGGTCTATGCCAATACGTATTACCATTTTACCCCGCTCAACTTTATCATGAACTGGGGCAGTGCGTTCCGCTGGTTTGATGCTTCTCTTGGGCCAAGCCTTCGGGTATGGTATTACAAAGACTACTCAGACCCGGTGCGTATAACCACGCGAAACGACGACTGGACGTATTCGACGTTCATGCTGGTTTATCGGCAATACATCCAGTTTCACCCGAAAGTTCGCCTGCGCACGCATTTCTACTTTCCTGCGCTGACTTATTTTACTCAGCTGGCAAAGTCGCCACGCTTTAATGAGAATGAGTACATTTTGAACACGGCAATTGAATTCTGTGCCCTGCGCGTTGGCAGCGTCGGGCTGATTGTCAGCGGCGGTTATGAAGGCCACTGGTGGGTTGCGAACCCATACAGTTCAGACAAATTTGTGCGTACCGGCTTTCTCGGTGATAATGGATTTACCGACACGCAATATTCTGGCTTTGAACATAAGACCCGTACATCCTGGGAAGGATTTGCAACGATTGCGGCGGAAATCCATTTTGGCGGTCAGCCGGTGGAAAAACAGTTCTCCATTGAATCTAAACCGTTGCCTGCTGCAACCCAGCCGGCTGCCCCTGTGGCAAAACCTGCTGCACCTGCGAAACCCGCAGGCCGGCGCCGCTGATCTCAGCGGCTCAGATACGCGTCGTAAAGGAACAGGAAATTCCGCGGGTGGTTGGCGAGCCGCAGCTCTACTTTGAGCCGGCCTTCGCTGCTACGGATGTGCGGCACCTGTATGCGGACCGGGCTTTTGATACTGCCCGATAATCCCTGGACAATGCGCATTGCGTGCACGCCGTCGAGAAACACATCGCAGTCGAGAATATTGTTATAGGTGGAGTTCCCCTTAGCCAGGCTTTTGCCGCCGCGCGAGCGAATGGCGGCGAGGTCCAGGTTCAGCATCCAGCCATTGGAAAATTCGCTGCCTTTTTCATTAACCGGGCGGATAAGCTCAAAAGTCAGGCCGGGTGCGGCAATAATGGCGGCGCGATGGTATAGTAAGCCCGCTTCGGGATTATCGGGTGTCACAGAAAGGCCCTGCGCACTGCTCCAGCGCTGCAGTTTTTCCTCGGACCAGATTTCATAATCGCCGGCGAGAATTTTTTGTTTATAATTTTGCGTGAAGTCGGGAAATGCCAGCACCTCTGGGGGTAGCGGGTTCAACCCGGGATCAGCCTCGAGTTTGGGGTATTCGGTCGCCCGAAGCGCCAGGATACCCATAGAAAACACGGGGAAAATCCAACGCAGGCGCATACACGATTATCGGCAGGGTCAGCCCTGCGATAAATGTTTATACGTTAAAGCGGAAGTAGACGACGTCGCCGTCCTGCATGATGTATTCTTTGCCTTCGAGGCGCATCTTGCCGGCTTCCTGGGCTTTTTTCTGCGAGCCGAACTCTTCGACAGCGGCAAAAGGTGTCACCTCTGCGCGGATAAAACCGCGTTCGATGTCGCTGTGGATCTCACCGGCGGCCTTGGGCGCCGAGGCGCCTTTGACGACGTTCCATGCGCGCACTTCGACTTCGCCGGCGGTAAAGAATGTGATATAACCGAGCAGTGCATATGCCTCGCGGATCACGCGGTTGAGGCCCGGTTCGCTTAAGCCCAGGTCTTTCAGGAACTCTTTTTCTTCTTCAGGCGAAAGCTGACCAATTTCGGCCTCGATCTTACCCGAGATGGGAATTGCCTGTGCGCCGCGCTCTTTGGCGACTGCCTGTAGCTCGCGGAATTCTTCGGATTGCTCGGGCGTTGCGAGCAGCGCTTCATCGACGTTGCCGATAAACAGCACGGGTTTCAGCGAAAGCAGCGCCAGGTCTTTGATGGCGAATTTTTCTTCTTCATTTAAGCCGGCGGCGCTTGCAGGTTTACCGGCTTTCAGGATCTCGTAGACTTTTTCGAGTATGGCGCTCTGCTCGACAGCTTCTTTGTCGCCGCTTTTTTTCTTTTTGAGCAGGTTCTGCAGGCGCTTGTCGACCTGGTCGAGGTCAGAGAGTATCAGTTCAAGTTCGATAATTTCGACGTCGCTGCGGGGGGAAACTTTGCCAGACACATGCGTCACGTTTTCGTCTTTGAAGCAGCGTACGACGTGCAGAATTGCATTCACCTTGCGGATGTGGTCGAGGAACTTATTGCCGAGGCCTTCGCCCTGTGACGCACCTTTGACAAGGCCTGCAATATCGACAAATTCGACTGCGACCGGTACGCTGTTTTTGGGTTCGACGATTTTTACCAGAAAGTCGAAGCGTGGGTCTGGAACGGCGACCACGCCGACGTTGGGGTCAATCGTGCAGAACGGGTAGTTCTGCGCTTCGGCGCTGTGTGATTTCGTGAGCGCATTGAAGATCGTGGATTTTCCCACGTTGGGTAATCCGACAATTCCGCACTGGAGAGGCATAGGTCGAAAATCGGCTGTGAGACAGGGCTTCATTCAATAAAAGGGGACGGGCCTCGCTTAGCTGGTCTATGCACGGGCTTCTTCGCAAAGGCAGCAATTTCGGTTCCCGCGAGAGCTCGACATTGAATAACGGCACAGCGTGCGCGCGGTCATTTTTTCCGTAATTCTGCTTTCTGTGTTCAGCGGCTGTGCCCGATTTAGGTCGAGCACGCTCAAACCCGAAAAGATTTTTTCACTGCCGATTGGCGACGACAAGGCGCACTTTCCCCGGCAGGGCGGTGTATACCATGAAATCCCCGGCCGTGTTGGGGTACTCAAAGAGTGGGTAGCGTTTTCCGAACCCTCAGACAAAACGATCAAGCTCTACCGTTCGGGCAAGCTGGTATTCAGCGTGCGCGGCCAGGAAGCCGGTAAGTCCCGGAATGACACGAAGAGTCTCGAAGCGGTTCGCGTGCCCGGTCGCATCGTGATGGGTGGCAACGACGACTTTTTCGTGGAGAACTATATTCCGCCCGAAGGCGAAAGCAAAGATCCTTCAACGCGCGGCGGATATAAAATACTGCAGTTCGATTTTAAAGGCAAGCTGTTGCGTTCGATTGGCCGAAAAGGGCTTTCCGAACTCGTTTTTGAAAATATCCTGTGGTTCGACGCCGATGCAAAAGGTTATCTTTGGGTACTCTACCGTTACCTGGACGAGCTGCATCTCGACCGCTACGAAGGCAATCGCCTTGCGTATGAATTCCGGCAGACCGACTGCGAGGCGTTGACGCTCGACAAAAAGCAGCTCGAGATGCTGAAAGACCGCAATTCCATCGTGCACTGCGAATACATTTACCCGTTTTATTCAGGCGAGCGCGTTATGCTTTCGTCGCGCATCGACCGCATCGATCCTGATTCTGAAAAAAAGCAGCTGACTCTTGCTTACCGTATTGTAAAAGTGAAAAACCTCTCCGACTCGGCGGCAGAGACGGTCTTTGCCCGTTTGAGCAACGCCGAAGACCACCCGTACCTGCCGCAGGGAAAAGACAGCGTCGGCATCTGGCAGAACCTCGAGGGTGGTCGCGTGCGCATTGCGCGCTATTCGCTCAGCGGCGATCTGAGAAATTCCATCGTGATAGAACAGACCGGCCGCCCCAGCGAATGGCGCCAGGTATGGCAGACGCTGAGCGGCGATGTCTATGGCATCCGTGTCTTTGCCGACCAGTTTGAAATACACCAGTTCAGGTAATATGAATTTTTTCAAGCGTGAATGGCCGCTGATAATTTCTGCGGTTTTTTTTGGTGCGGTGATGGCAGCCGATTACCAGTTCGGATTTATGACGCATTTCACTTCGCTGACTTCGGGCAGGCAGTCTGAACTTTTTGTTTCTGCAGGCTTGTTGTCTGTTCTGACGCTGGCTTTTCTCGAGGGTATATTGGGTATCGATAATGCGACTGTGCTCGCGATACAGGTACGCCATCTGAAACCCGCCGAAGCGCACAAGGCTCTTACATGGGGTGTGTGGGGCGCTTTTTTATTCCGCTTCCTGTTTCTCGTCGCCGCAGGTTTTATTCTCGAGCAGAAATGGATTTTAGGTCTGGGCGGCTTTTACCTGATCAATATGGCTGCGGATTTTTTTCTGCGCAATCTGTTTTTGCTCATCAGCGACCTCGTTATTCTCTCCGTGCTCACGACAGTATTCTACACTTCCGGGGAATTTCTGCGCATTGCCGGCATGCAGGTACCGGTCTGGCCGTTTTATGCCTCTCTGGTCGTTTTTGCGGTCGCGCGCTATGTGCGCCAGCTGGAAAAAAGCAAAGAAGATGAAGACACAGAACCTGAAGATGGGTTGCAGATCTCGCGCTTTACCTGGAAAAAACACCCGATTTTAGCTGCGATCATCGCCGTCGAGTGGACGGATATTCTCTTCTCCTTTGATTCGATCGGTGCCGGGGTGGCACTGACACGCGATTTCTGGGTCTTGTTCTGGGGCGCTTTTTTTGGCGTTACCTGCCTCAGGCTTTTTGCCAAGGCCTTTATCGGATTGCTCGAGCGCTTTCCGCAGCTCGAGGCGGCGGCGATGTTTGCGGTGCTCGTTGTGGGCATCAAAATGTCATTCGAGGCAGCGCAGGATACGCTGAAGTTGCGCATGCTGCATATTGAAAACTGGCAGACAAGCCTCGTTATTGCAGTCATCTTCGCCGGTTCGTTCTTTATGCCGGCCAAAACACCTCTCATTACAGAAAAAGAAGAGGATGCAAACCGTGATAATGCCGGCAAATAAGCTACGCCTTGTGCGCAACCTGTTCCTTTGTGCGGCAATTCTCTGCAGCTCAGGTATTTCTGCGCGCGCTTTATCTGCCACGAGACAGGCGGCCGTCGAAAAGATCTGCCGGGCGCACAGGCTTGACTGCAACGAGCTCAGGCAGGCAGTCGAATCGGTAACGGATAGCGGCAAATTACCGGAAAAATGGATCACCAAAAAACAGGCGAAAAAACTCGGCTGGTTGCCCGGAATGAAGCTGGGAGAAATTGCTCCCGGTAAGAGTATCGGTGGCGACCGCTTCGGCAACCGTGAACGGCGTTTGCCGGTGGAAAAGGGCCGTGTCTATTACGAGGCCGATCTGAACTACCGCGGGGGTAAGCGCGGTGCGAACCGTATGATCTATTCGTCAGATCGCCTGATCTATGTGACGGTCGATCACTATAAAACCTTCGAGAGCATACCGCAATGAAAAAACTGCATATCGATGCGGCGAAAATCCGCACGGCGGCCGCATTTTATGCCGAGCTGGATAAGTGTGTGACATTGCCCGCGCATTTCGGCAACAACCTTGATGCGTTGTTTGATTTTTTAACAACCGAGCTTGCCGGCGGGCTCGAAGTGCACTGGCAGAATTTCGCTGCGTATACCGCAGAAGAAAAAAAACAGATGAATGGAATACGCCAGGTGCTCGAAGACGCGGGTGCAGAACGCCCGGAAATCCGGCTCGTGCTCTGAATTACTTCGGCTGTGTAGCAGCCAGTTTCCGATTTGCAGCGTCGCTGATCACGCGGTATTTTTGTTCGCGGCAAAATCCAGGCCAGCCTTCGATTTCACGCACTGTTCTGAAACAACCGGTGCAATAGGCGCGCTCTGCGTCGAGTTTACATACCGCAATGCACGGCGATTCTATCAGGTGCGCAGATAAAGTTTCAAATTTATGTCTGATGGCTCTGAAGAGAGCCATAGGTTAATGGTGGTGGCCGTGCGCGCCGTGTGCATGGCCGTGCGCGAGTTCTTCGGCCGACGCGTCGCGGATCTTCACCACTTTCACGTCGAATGTGATGCTCTTGCCTGCGTACGGGTGGTTGCCGTCGACAGTGATGCTGTCATCAGCTACACCGGTAACCAGTGCGGGAATAATGCCTTCTTCGCTTTCGAGTTCTATATGGGTGCCGATGCCGATCTCTTCGGGCTTCTCCAGCTGCGTCTTCGGAATCGTCATGATGAGCTCCGCATTTTGCTCGCCGAACGCATCGCGGGGCCCCATCGTGACCTTGCCTGAAAAGCCTTCTTTCTTATCGGCAAGAAATTTTTCAAGAGTCGGCATCAGGTTCTTGAAGCCGTGCAGGTAATCGAGCGTGCCGTCTTCGAGTTTGCCTTTTCCGGTTTCGCTCAGTTCATAACTGATAGTGACTACTTTGTTTCTTGCTACTTGCATTATATACTCAATTCGAGAATTTTTGTCTGTTTGCCAGTATCGGCGTCGAGAAAATAGAAGGATATGTCGCCTAAGTCGTCGCGGGTAATTTCGAGCTGGCAGCGGTTCTGCATAAGGTTCACCGCTTCGACAAGTTCGCCGTCGCAGTAGAGTGCTATGTGTCCCGTGCTCGGCAGTGCATCGGTACGTTTCAGCGACCAATCGAGCAAGAGAGCCTGTTCGCCGGAATTCAGTTTCAGGTCGAAAACAACGCCGGGCAGCTCGGGGCAGAGAACGGTGAAATTGCCAGTATGCAAAAAGCCCGGTTCATGGTCGCCACGAAATGCGGGCATCGGGGTCACCGCATAGGGGCTCAGGCCAAAACCTTCTTCGGCCACGCGGAACGAATAGCCGACGCGCAAGAGTTGCAGTTTTATGCGGTTATAAAGAGAATTCCAGATTTCTTCATCGAGCACGTATTCTTCGTCGCCGAGAATTTCCCCACGCAGTGGCCAGCGCGCGTTCGTCATTGAGCGCCGCATAGGGGGAAATGTGCTGGGTAATTTCGAGATCGTCTGTGGGTCGCGCCGACATCTGCAGCTGGCTTTCCACTGTCTTCTTGGCTTTTGCCGTCTTTTTCCGGGAAATCAGGGCTTTTTTGGGCTTCGCTGCGACAGCCGCTTTCTTTTTGGGGCGCAAAATCGCGCTTTTGGCGCGACGGGGTGAGGTTTTGGATTTACCTGTGCGTTTCGCTTTCAATCTGCCTCTTTGCGTTTTCCTCTGTTTGCCACCAAGTTTTGTTTTTCCCGTCGGGTATATGCGTCTTTCAGAGACCGGATCGCCGCCTTCATATGTCTTTGTACGGAGGCGATCGGCTCACCCGTGACCGCCGCCACGATGCGTATAGGAATGCGGGTGTCCATGGAAAAAAACTTTTTCCTGGCACTTTCACGGCGTTTTTCCGCCGCTTTACCGTCTGCGGCCTGGCTGCGCATCAGCGTTAGTAGCAGGTGGTCCCTTTCGCGCAGGAATTGCTGCCGTTTGGTCTCCGTAAATTGCAGGTACTCACGGTAGGCCCGCAGGGTTGACCAGCCGTTACCTTTGCTTTTTCCTTTCTGCCTAGTGGCCAGGGCACGTAGTTCGCCGAAACACAACGGAAAAGCCAGCGAAAGTTTGGCGTAAATGCGCTGCCCTGGTTTAAGCAGCGACAATAGTTCAGAGCCCAGGTCGCCATCCGGTGGGCGGGGCGCCTGTAATTCCACGTGGCGCTGGGCCAGGTCTTCGAGCGAGAGCAGTTCGATTTGCGAGCGGGACAGGCGGCGACGGCGCAGGAAATGCGTGAACTCGAAGTTCAGGTAAGACGCCATGTACTGGTAAAAAGGCGTCTTGCGGGGGTCGTAACGGTCGAGAATCCCCTGGATTTTCCCGACTATGTGCAGGTAGAAATCCGCCGAAACGTCACTCGACTGCTGGTGGCGCCGCTGCGCGTAGTGGTAGACCATCAGGTGCAGCTTTTGTGGAACGGGATGCTTCTCCTGGGAGCGCAGAGCCTGCTGGTACGAATCAAATAAGGCTTGAAACTCTGTCTCATTCATAATAACTGGCTACATAACAACCGGCATTCTGCGAAAGTTTGAAGCAATTGCAAGAATTTTTATCAGATTATCCGCCTCGGGGGCTTGAATGAGTGGTTCTAAAGCATTACGATTTGCAAAACTCGAAGGTTTGGGCAACGATTATCTCTTTACTGAAGATTCTCCCAAAAATCCACAGCGTGCGGCACGGCTTTTGTGCGATCGCCATTACGGAGTAGGTGCTGACGGCCTTGTGCTGATCATGCCGCCCGATAACAAGAACGAAGCCGATTTCCAGATTCGCATCTTTAATCCAGACGGCTCAGAAGCGGAGATGTGCGGTAACGCAATCCGTTGCCTCGGCAAGTATCTCTATGACCGCGGTAACACCAAAAAACAGGAAATCAACGTGCAGACGCTGCGCGGCATTATTCCCTGCATTCTGATGGTGCGCGACGGCCGCGTCTATCGCGTGAAAGCCGATATGGGTGAGCCGATTCTCGAACGTGCGAAAATCCCCATGGTTTGCGCAGCGGGCGAAGAAGAAAAGAAAGTTCTGAAAGAAAAAATTTACCTCGAAGATCATAACACCTTTGAGTTTATGGCGCTTTCGATGGGTAACCCTCACGTAGTGATCTGGGTAGAAGATGTGGATAATTTTCCGGTGGCTAAATATGGCCCTATGATTGAAAATTATTCTCTTTTTCCCAACCGTACCAACGTGCACTTTATACAGATGGTAGATGAAGACCATATTAAGCAGCGTGTCTGGGAACGCGGTGTTGGCGAGACGCTGGCATCGGGCACCGGTGCGTCAGCTGCCGTGGTTGCGGGTGTGCTTTCGGGTAAGATCAAGCGCAAAGCGAAGGTCGAGCTCAAGGGCGGTATTCTCGAGATCTACTGGTCTGAGAAAGACAACCATGTTTACATGACTGGCCCCTGCAAAGACGTCTTTGAAGGCCAGACGCTTCTCATTTGACGATGGGATATTCTGCAGGGGCGCGCATGTTGCGCGTCTCTGCAAAGGATTTTGACATTGGATACAGTTCCCCTGCGCCGTGCGCTCATTTCTGTTTCAGATAAAACCGGTCTAAAAGAGTTTGCAACAAAGCTGAATGCTTTGAATGTAGAAATCTATTCTACCGGCGGCACGCTCAAATTTCTGATCGAGCAGGGCATCAAAGCCATCGCCGTTGAAGATTATACCGGTTTCCCCGAAATGATGGACGGTCGTGTTAAAACGCTGCATCCAAAAGTCCATGGCGGATTTCTTGCGCGGCGCGATCTCGAATCGCATCTCGAGGCAGCACGCAAGCACGACATTAAACTTTTTGACCTGGTTGTGATTAACCTGTATCCATTTGAAGCAGTCACCGCAAAAGCGGGCACGACGTTCGAAGAAGCGGTCGAAAATATCGATATCGGCGGGCCCGCGATGGTGCGCTCTGCCGCCAAAAATGCTGCCTCGGTAGCAATTGTCGTTTCTCCCGAGCAATACGCCGATGTTGCACAGGAACTCGACCAGCACAAAGGCGCGACCACGCTCGCGCTGCGCGAAAAACTGCGTCTCGCTGCGTACGGCCGTACAGCAGCCTATGACGCGGCAATCTCTGCCTATCTCGAAGAAAAAAGTGGCGTGCAGGGTATGCGGTTGAGCCTTGTGGAGAAACAAAGCCTGCGTTACGGCGAAAATCCTCACCAGAATGCCTCGTACCTCGTCGAAGCCGGAAAAGATGTGCCGTGGAAACAGCTGGCTGGCAAAGAACTCTCGTTTAATAATATTCTCGATCTTGATATTGCGATCAGGCTTGCTGCAGACTTCACAGAGGCCGTGTGCGCGATCTTCAAGCACACCAACCCATGCGGTGTCGCGACGGGCAACGACCAGGCGCAGATTCTGCAGCATGCAATGGACTGTGACCCTGTGAGCTTCTTCGGCGGTATTGTCGTGTTTAACCGCCCGCTCGGCAAGGCGGCCGCGGAAAAACTCGCACCGCATTTTTTTGAACTGATTATTGCTCCCGAATTTACAGAAGGCTCGTTTGAAATCCTTGCAGCGAAAAAAAATCTGCGCCTGATTACGGTCGACTTTTCGCGCCTCGAGGCGAAAAAAAACAAAGACCTGCGCTCGGTACCGGGGGCGGGCGGCTATCTCTTGCAGGATCAGGATCTGCCGCTGTGGAACGAGGCTGACATCAAGGTGGTGTCAAAAGCACAGGCCGATCAGCAGACGATGCACGACTTGGCATTTGCCTCGCGCGTGGCAAAATTTGTCAAATCGAACTCGGTGGTTTTTGCCTCGGGGGGCAGAACGCTCGCCATCGGGGCCGGGCAGATGAGCCGCATCGACAGTATTCGCATTGCAGAAACGAAGGCGGCGGATGCAAAACTTTCTCTTAAGGGTTCGGTGATGGCTTCAGAGGCATTTTTTCCGTTTCGCGACAGCGTCGATACCTGCGCGAAGATTGGCGTGCGCGCGATTGTGCAGCCTGGTGGTTCGATTAAGGATGCCGACAGTATTACGGCTGCAGACGAGCATGGGATTGTTCTCCTGTTTTCCGGCATGCGGCACTTTCGGCACTAACCCAGTTCGTTAGCTATGGATTTTCATAGCTAACCTCTCTAAAAACGATGAACATTCGCAAACTTAAACCGGGTGCATTTGTTGAACTTGAGTGCAGGCATTTTGTCGCTGAAGGGCTGGGGCTCTCTTACTTTACTGACGAGTCGCAGAAGGAAAAATTCAAACCGCACGTTTTTTTTATCTGGGGCGTGCTACCCGGCGAGAGGTTTATCGCCCGCATCGCACAGGTGAAATCCAAAGTTGCGCATGGCGTCTTAGCGAGACGGGATGAACTGCCCGCTGAACTGACAGGCGATTTCCAGAATGAAACCTGGGCTCTATTCAGTGTTGCAGAAGAACGTGCTCGGCCAGAATGTGAAAACTACCTGCGCTGCGGTGGCTGTCGTATGCAGCATATGAGTTATGCTCAGACACTTGTTTACAAGCAGGAATGGCTGAAAAGCCAGCTTGCGCGCAATAAAGTGGAAGTTACCGCTATGGAATTTCACAGCATGCCAAGCGAGGTCAGGGACCATTACAGAAATCATGTCCAGGTACACATCAATAAATACGGTACCTATGGCTTTTACGAACCTGTCTCCTACAGGACCCGGGCATTTCCACAGCACGGTTGCCTGATTTTTGACGAGAAGGCTCTTCGCGAACGTTTTCCGCAGTACCCTGTTGAAGTTCGGGCGGCGCGTATTCGTTTGAATACGGACGGTCAGGCAGTATTTACGGTACTCAATTCAAAAGAAGAATCAAAAACTTTGGCGCGTTATACGGTCGAATGGCCGCCTGGACGTCGTATCGACATTGAGTTTCCGGTGACTGGTTTTTTTCAGGCGAACCTGCGCGCGCTGCCGGCGTGGCTCACGACAATCAGTCAGTTCTTTGATCGTACAGGTGTTTCATTACCGCGCGTGCTGGAATTGTTTTCTGGGTTTGGCTTTATTTCACGCATGCAATCCCTGGTCAGACCGATGAATGTCATAGCTATGGATATCCTGAGCGATGAGCAAGTTCAGCAGGTTTTTTTTGAGGAGAACGGTCAGAGAATTCAAAGTCATTTTTCGGAAAACTTTCGCAAGACAGATCTGTTTCTACCGGAAAGGATTACTGAATCAATTCAGGACGAAATTCAGGCATTTCAGCCACAGATATTACTAATCAATCCTCCGCGGGCAGGGCTTTTGCCAGCTACGTGGCAAAAGTTCCGTGAAAAAGCGCTGAAAGATTTCACTGGTCCGATTATTTATTCGTCCTGTGACGCAGCCACGATGGCCAGGGATCTGGCGGTATTTACTGCCGAAGGATACCGGTGCGAAACAATGCAGATTTTTGATTTCTTCCCCTGGACGCACCATTACGAGACAGTCTCATATCTGGTTAAAGCACACTGAACTACCACCAGAACCAGGGTGGAAATGAAGCAAAGCCAAATTGCCTTATTGCGGGATTGCCTTCATTGTTCAGTGCTGCCAATGGTATTATCATCCAACGTTTTGTTCCTAAAAGGAAAAGTATTTCAGGCGAAATGAACCTTGTAGTGTTATTCTGCGTCTCTAAGCGCGGCAGGTAAAGCCAAAGCGCCAACCGGATAAATGCAGAGACCGTCAAATTGAGACGCATCGCCGCAAGTCGCAACAATTTAACATCTTCTCCATACAGGCAAAGCATGTGACGATGCAAGATTGGTGTACTTGCAGTATCTTTTTTGATGTCAGAAATGACTCTGGTGAATAATCTGAAATTTCTTAGCTGCTCCGGCTCAGCCAACCGGAAGGCGCAAAAACGGGTAATCGTGGAGTAGGTACATGTCCGGCTTTTTGCCAGGCTCATGAGACGATTCCACAACTTATAGCTTAGTTGAACTTCCCAGATGTCATTAATGGGGGTTGGCTTATTGATTAGAAAACACGGTTGTCGCAGGCATTTCATAGTGGCTATACATATTAAATACCAGAAAATGCCCCATTTTTCTCAATATTTCAGAAAAAAAATGAATATTTCGAAAAAAATTTAGCTATGGATTTTCATACCGTAGAGTAATCTACTTCAGCGAAAATTCCTGAACTGTCTGTACCATAGCTTCAACGCATTCAAGCTTTGCCTGTGGCGTAATGCCGTGTCCAAGGTTAAAAATATGACCTGGTTTCCCAGACCGCGCACGCAGTATTTTGCACGTCTCCTGTTGCACCGATAATGGATCACTTTCCAGCGCTGCCGGGTCAAGATTGCCCTGTATGCGAAGATCGCCGAGTGTTGCAATGTCAATCCGCCAGTCCACAGAGAGCACTGCGCCGGTTTTAGCTGCCACCGGTCGCAATATATCAATATGTAGCGAGGCGCCCTTGTCGTACAAGATTACAGGCGCATGTGGACTGACTGCGTTCACGATTTTATCCACATGTGGAAGAATCTGGCTCTGGTATGATCCGGGGGAAAGCACGTCTCCCCATGACTCAAAGAGTTGCACCGCTGAAGCTCCGGCCGCAATCTGCAATTTGAGATATTCTGCGGTACAATCGGCGATAGCCGACATCATGTTATGGAATTCCTGAGCATGGCTTAGCATGAAGGCGCGTGTCTTATTGTGGGTTTTTGAAGTCGTACCCTCAAGCAGGTAGCTGAGCAACGTGAAAGGCGAAGCCGCAAAGCCAATAACGGACTTCTCTGCGGGCAGTGCGGCGCGTGTATTGCGGATTGCCTGCAGGAAAGGTCCAAAGTTAGCCTGATTTGCCAACAGTCGTTTAGCATCGAGTTTTTGCATCTCTGCCGGGTCGCTGCTATGGAATTCCAGTGCAGGACCTCCCGAAGCAAAGTTGAACGGAATGTCGAGGCCGTTCAGGATCGTCATAATATCCGCAAAAATGACTGCAGCATCGAGATCGAAGCGCCTGATCGGCTGTAGGGTAATTTCGGTTGAAACTTCCGCATCGGCAAGCATCTCGTCAAAGCTGAGTTTTTTCCGCACTTCACGGTATTCAGGCAGATAACGCCCCGCCTGACGCATGAACCAGATAGGCGTACGGTCAGTGGGTATGCCGCGGATTGCGGCGTCGAAACGGTTGCTGTGTTTTTCCATAGCTATCAGCGTTTGAGTGCATATCCTTTGCGCGGGATTGTTACAAATATTTCAGGCGTTTTCGGATCTATTTCAAATAACTTCCGAAATTTCAGAATATAGTTATCCAGGTTGCGCGACGACATCGATTTCGCATCGTCCGCATTCTGGCTCTGCAATTCTTCACGCGTGATGATGCGGTTGGGATTTTTTACAAAATACAAAAGCGTAGCAACCTCAGACGGAGTGAGTTTATATTCCTGTCGGTCGCGCACTGCAACGTTAAGCGCCGGATCAAATTTCCCGGCGCCAATGATAAAATCTTTGCCCGTCCCAGGCGCAGGCGGTGCCTGAAACTGGTCGAACAGGTTTTGTATCTTCAGCAGCAGGTGCTGCAGATTGAAAGGCTTCACAATATAATCGATGGCGCCTGCACCAAACGCAGTATCCATGTGCGTGTTTTGTTCTGAGGCAGTGACCAGAATGACCGGCATTGTGCGGCCAGAGAGGCGGATTTCTTTGAGCAGGCTAAGTCCGCTTTTTCCGGGCAGCATGATATCGAGCAGCAGCATATCATAGTCCGTATCTTTTTTGCGTTCAAATTGTTCGGCAGTAAAAAATGCCGACACATGGTAGCCGGCATGCTTCAGGTTTTCGGCAAGTAGTTCGCGGATATTGTCGTCGTCTTCGACGATCGCGATATGTCGGTGTTTCATCAGTTAATCCTCAATGTCAGTATTGCCGTGGTCGTACCTTGCTTGTCGTGTTCAAGCAGCAGCCGGCCCCGTGCACGGCGCACAATGCGGCTGGTGAGATAGAGGCCAAGCCCGAATCCCGATGTGTTTTGCACATCGGCCCGGTTCGACCGGTAGAAGATACCGCCGATGCGCCGGAATTCCTGCTGATTCATGGTTTTTCCCCTGCCTGCGATACGAAACTCCACTTTTTTTCCGGCGGGCGCTGCGGCAATGGTTACATCACCCTCCGAATATTTGAGCGCATTTTCCAGCAGATTGCGCAGCACAAAGTGCAGCAACCCCGGCGCAATGCGCAATTCCGTGGCGGAAGTGTGTACCGCATGGACTTTAACGCGCTGCCGGTCGGCGGCTGAAAAATCGTCGGCTAAGAGCGATTGCACATATGGCTCCAGATCGGTGATGCTTGTCCGGTCTTCTGTCGAATGCACGGCTGAAAAGGTAGAGGCAAGCCAGCGGATTTGCTGGCTAAGTTTGCCGATTTCGGTGAGCCCCGTCTGTATGGCGTCGCGGCTGCGCCCTTTGGCATTCGGAGCGACGGTCTCCAGCGCGAGCGAAAGGCTCTGCAGCGGTTGCCGCAATTCATGCGTGGCCAGCAGTATGGTTTCTTCTGTCAGCCGCCGGCGAATCCGTTCGCGAAAATAGATGTAGAGAAAAAAAACATGGCCAGAGAGCAGCAGCACGATGAAGAAAATCTGTTCGTAGAGCACCATCTTGTGGCGGTTTCTTAAGCGGTCTTCGATGAGTTGTGCCGCATTCTCCGGAGGTTGTTCTGTGCGGGTATTGCCAAACAGCTGCTTTGCAAGTTTGTCGTCCTGCTCAGAAAGATAGCGTCTTAGGCCTGGGGAAACTTCGCTGCTGCTTTCAATCTCTGAGCGGAAAAAGCCATACTGCAGATCGAGATTTTTGACTAACAGCCTCTGCCACCAGACCAACAGTACGACCACCGAAAGCATCGACACTGCCATGACGAGCGCCCAGCCTGAGAACAGCGAAAATTGCGAGAGATTCTTGCGGAGTGGTTTCACCTTAGCCAAAATCCCTGATTTTCGCTGGCAGTTTGCCGATAATTTTTTTCAGTGCCGCGATAAAATATTCGATATCGTTCTTGCGCATTGCCGCGTTCAGAAATCCAACTTCGTATGCTGACGGAGCCAGGTAGATACCGTGTTTCAGCATGGCATGGAATATCTGCGCATAGATTTTTCCGGAAAATGGTTCGATGGCGGTAACCGAGCGTACCATTTCCTGGTTGCCGGCCTTGCGAAACGAGAACCAGAACAGCGAGGCATCCTGCACCAGCTGAATGCGCCATTCGCGCCCGTTAAACAGCGGCTCAATTTCGGTGAGGAAAAGTTTTTTGAGATGCCCGGCGAGTTTATCGAGATGTCCGTAAACTTCGCCTTTTTTGTGCACGAGCTTTTTGAGCGCCGCGTAGCCTGCCGCCATCGCCAGCGGATTACCCGACAGCGTGCCAGCCTGGTAAACGGGTCCCTGCGGCGCGAGACAGTTCATAATTTCCGCGCGCCCGGCGATGGCACCGACCGGCAGGCCACCCCCGATAATTTTGCCATAGGTGATAATATCGGGAGTCAGGTTCTCGCGACCGCTATAGCCTGTGAAACCAAGGCGAAAGCCGCTGATCACTTCGTCAAAGATCACGAGAATTTTGCGCGCCCTCGCTGAGTTCAGAATGTGTTCTATAAAAGCGCGCCGCTGTAAAAGGAGGCCCGCATTCGCGGGTACGGGTTCAATGATCACGCAGGCAATTTTATCGCCATACGTTTTCAGCGCCGCGTCAAATGCGCCGGCATCGTCGAGCGGCAACACCAGCGTATTGCGCACAATATCTTCCGGGACACCGGGAGAGCTGGCTTCTGCGATGTTGCCTGTGGCGGTCAGCAATCCCGAACCCGCGCGCGCGAGCAGCGCGTCGTTGTGGCCGTGATAGCAGCCTTCAAATTTGATGATGATCTGGCGGCCGGTGAGTCCGCGTGCCATGCGCAGCGCCGTCATCACCGCTTCGGTACCAGAATTCACAAAACGGATGCGCTCGGCAAAAGGCAGATGATTCAGAATGAACTCCCCGAGTTCAACCTCTGCCTGCGTCGTTGCGCCGAATGTCGAGCCGTGCTTTGCCGCTGAACGGATTGCGCGCACAACACCGGGTTCTGCATGCCCGAGAATCAGGGGGCCCCAGCTGCTGAGAAAGTCGAGATACGAATTACCATCGGCATCGGTGATGAAACTGCCGCTGCCACTGCGGACGAATACGGGATTTCCACCCACCGAACGAAATGCCCGGACAGGAGAGTTCACTCCGCCGGGAAAAACCTTTAGTGCGCGCTCCCAGAGTTTGTCGCTTTTTTTCCGTTTCATTTTAGCTCCCTGTATGTGGCATGATGCGTAAGGTCATGCATTCGGTTGAACCGCAGATTTCATTCAGATATTGCGCGAAAGATGGCGCTTGACTCACATGGTAAGGCCGTATTTTCTCTGCAACGAGCACTTCCACCGCCGAATCGCCGAAACATGATACGAGCGGTGTCGCAACGCCGGCGGCTCGCATGTATGTGATAAGTGCGCGCGCTGCTGCAGCCGAAGCGACGAGATGCGGCGAATCTGCGGCAGCGGCGCGCAAGAGCGGCTGAGCGGCATCAATTTCGGCATTGCTCAGAACCTCGTTATCGTAAACTGGCAGAAATTCGACGGGCAGAGTGCCGGCGATTTTTTGCGCCCGTGCCAGTCCTGATTTTGAACCAAGCCACAATATGCTTCCGGAAATCTTTTTTCGCATATCGGCAAGTGCCGCCGCAAAACCTTTTTCCGCTGCCACCATTGCCTGCATCGCCGGCAGCTGCTCCTGCAAATGGCGCAACGTGTCCTGACCCGCAGCCCAGACGGGCAGCGAGTGCATGCGTTTTTCATGCACAAGCCAGGGCAGGGCGGCGGGCGACGCAACAAAAAGTGCGGCAGGCAGGGTGGATTCACCCCGTGCAGGGTTCAGGTCTACCTGGCGAAATGCCGTCACTGCAATAAGCTGTAGGGGCTTCGGTGCCGCTTCGGGCGTCAATCCCCACCAGAAGGCTTTGCTGATACCACCACGGATCTCCGCCGCGATTTTTTCACTGTCTCCCGAAGTATGCCTTGAAATATATACTGAGTTTGCAAACGAAACCGGGTCGGCTGTCGAATTGCGGCTGAAACAGGCATGCACTGCATAACCGGAGAAAGCGTCGGTCAAAGCTGAGACTCCGAGCGGTGCATGGCAACCGGTCTCGAGCGAGCGCATAATTTGTCTTTCGATCAGTACCCTCGAGTGGATGCGGCCGTGTTCGGGAAAGATGTCTTTTACCCGGTTCTCCAGTTTTGCGGCCGCGGCATCGGAAAACTGGAAAGCCAGCACACCCTGTCCCGGGGCAGTGGGGAAATCCACCTCGGGCAATTCGATCACCTCGAGTTCGTGGTGGCGCAGCGCACGGAAACGGCTGATCTCCTGGCGCAGGTGAGCAAGGGCCTGTGCCTCCAGAAAACCTTCGTAGTCGTCTGCCTGTGCGGTGAATTCTTCGAGTCGCCTGAGTCCCGCACCCGCAATCAGCAGCGCATTGATGCCGCGATCGCCGGTCTCCAGCTTATGCAGGCGCGTCACCACGTTTCCGCGCAGTACGAGTGTCTGCGCCGCAGGCAATGTGAGCTGCAGCTGGTGTATGCGGCGCAGCGAAGAGGTACCGATCAGCAGGCCCTCGCCGCGTGCGCCGTACCTGGTCCCTTTGCGTACAATCAGCAGGTCTGAGCCGGTCTGCTCAGAAAACAGAATCGGCTCGGCAATGCCGGGCACACTTTCGTATGGCAGGTCTTTGAAAGAATGCACTGCGGCATCCGCGGCACCGCTCAGCAGCGCCTCATCGAGTTCTTTTGTGAAAAAAGCCCGACCCTCTTTGGCCGGGACACGGCTCGCTACGGTATAGAGCGCAGCATCGAGTTTAAGATCACCAGAGGTTTTCTGCGAATGGATGCGCACATTGAACCCCGCATTGCTGAGCCTCCGTGCCGCGCCGATAGTCTGCGCCATCGCCAAAAGCGAATCGCGTGTCGCCAGCGTGATTGTCTGTGTCGCCGCAGCCGGCATTTATTCCGATCGTTGGGCGGCAGCACCCGAGATCAGGTCGAGAATCATCTCCCTGTGCGAGGCAAGGGCGCGGCGCTGTTCTTTCTTGATAAAGTCGTACATAATGCGTTTTTGTTTTTCACTGAGCGCGGCCTCTTGTGCGAGTTTCTGCCACTCAGTATCCGTCTGCGTTGTTTTTTCGTCCAGATAGGTTCGCACAACGACCGGATTTTCGCGATAAAGCAGGTCGAGCCACAGCTGGTAAACGGCACGGCGGATTATCGGCTCTGCGGCCTGGGCCGAAGCGTTGCGCTCTGCCCTGGCTGCATCGGAAAGCGCCTGCAGTGAGGAGAGCGAAATCAGTTTTTCACCAAAAATTTCAGCAATGTCGCTATCGACGTTGGCCGGTAAAGACAGATCGACGATTGCACCCTGTGAGCACATCGCTCCCTTGGCAATGAGCATATGCACATGAGCCGCATTGAGCAGCGGTTGTTGCGCGGTAGAAGCGAGCACTATGGCGTCTGCGAGAAAGGAAAAATTGCCGGCATGAAAATCGGCCAGTGAAATTTCGGTAAAAAGACCTGGTTGCTGATCGATCATGGCGCGCAGATCGGCGTTCATTGACCGGGCGCGGTCTTTGCGTACCAGCATGAATGCAGACACACCCCGGCGCAGCGCAAATCGTGCAACCTTGGCGGACATTTCTGATGCACCGATTAAGATAAGGCCATTGCGGATTTCCTGAAGCTGGCGTTCAGCGATCAGATCACTCACCAGAGTCATCAGTGAATAAGAGTGCTCGGAAATTCCGGTGCTCGTGCGGATCTTCTTCTGTGTTTCGAGTACTTTCTTCAGCAGGGTCATCATACCAGGCGAAATCCAGCCAATGGATTGTGCATGCGCCATGTCGCGCTTGATCTGGCCTGCAATCTGAGTTTCGCCGAGTGCGAGGCTTTTTAATCCGCTGGCGACCGCAATCAGGTGTTCCAAAAGACCTGCTCCCTGCATGACGCTGGGTAGTTTCGAAAGCAGTGTATCGAATACCGGTGAAATCTTGCGCATTGCATCAGCCGCAGATTCGTCGGAGACGCTTTCGGCAAATTCCGCGTAAACTTCAATACGGTTGCAGGTCGCCATGTAGAGAATAGAGCGTACACCAATAGGGAGGCGGGTATGTCCACTGGCGGCAATTTCCGAATAAAAAGTCCGTGAATCGGGAAAGTCCGCCAGCTCCGCCAAAGGATGCGATGCGATGCTGAGGGAATAACCCCTGAAGTGTTCTAATAATCCTTCTGACTGCACCACAGCTAAGGGTAGTACGCAAATCCCCGGCAGGGGAAAAACGCAATGGTGAGGCAATGTCAGCAATATGTCAGCTTTTTTTGACTGTCTTCTTCCGCTTTTTACCGCGCTTCTTCGCAGCGGGGGCTGCGCTGTGCCGCACAGGCGCTCTTTTCCAGAATTTCATTGAAGCGACAGCGGTCTCAACGGTAATTTTTTGCGTGCACGGATAGAACTCGCAGCTTTTCAAGCGGCATTCGATGCAGCCGACCGGAAAGTCAGTGCTGAGCAGATGTTCTGCCAGGCGTGGTGTACCGGTGAGCGGCAGTGTGCGCCAACGGCGCGGAGCTGCACTCTTGTTCTGCGGATAAAATCCCGTGTGCGGCGTACCCACGAGCGAAGCGAGGTGCAGCGGGCCCGATGAATTGCCGAAAAAATGATAAGCGTCGCGTATCAGCGCGGCGGTCTGTACAAGATTCAGCTCACAGCGTATTTCAACCTGCGGTATGCTGCCAAAGTACGAATGCAGAATTTCGCTGTCGTCGCGGTCACCGATCACGATCACCTGCAGCTTTGCTTCCGACAATTGACGGGCAAGCGCCTGGAAGTTCTCCACCGGCCAGACGAGCGCCGTGCCTGAGCGTTTATAAGGATGCATCACGACGTATTTTCCGCGCACCCGCTGCATCTCGAGTTCGGGTAAAACCGCGCGCGGAAAATGGAATACGTTTGCCAGGCGCAGCGAGCGCAATATTTTCAGGTTGAGCTGAAATTCCGACTGGCCTGTCTTTCGCCGCGGAATATAGTACCACAGGTTAAAGCGGTGGAAAAAACTTTTCCTGAGTGGACCCAGGCGGTATGGAATGCCCGCCTGTTGCACCAGCTTTGCGCTTGCGCTTTCTGCGTATGAAAAGATTGCCAGATCAAACCGGTAAGCGGCGACTTCGCGCACGAGGCTGGTGAACTCGGTCTGCACCTGTAATGGTGGTTTTTTGCGCGTATGCCTTTTTAACAGGCAACCGGGATCGAGCACCCAGCCGTCGATTTCGGGCAAAAAAGCAGACATTGTATGCAGCGATTTTGCGGCTAAAACATAGATGCGCGCGTGGGGTAGCTGCGCTTTGATCGCCGATACAATTGGCAGGGTCAGAATAAAATCACCCAGCCCGTCGTTGCGTACCAGCAGAATCTTAGGGGGTATGACTTTGCGCAGAAAAATACGGCGCAGGCGCATCAGGCGGCGGCGATAACCGGAAAAATAGGCGAGTATTCTTAACCACATGCTCGCTAAGCAAGAGTGATTGCTACATATCTTCTTTTGCGGCAAAGCCGCAAAAGAAGATATGTAGATTCACCATGCAGAATCTTCATTTGATATATTCCGTCATTTTGTACATCGGCAGCATGACCGCTGCCATGATCGCCGCAACGATACCGCCGAGAAAGACGATCATGATTGGTTCGAGCGACTGCGTCATGCGCCTGACTGCACTGTCGACTTCCGATTCCATAATCTCCGCGGCCTTGATCAAGAGCTCAGAGAGACGGTCGGTGCTTTCGCCCGCTGCAATCATTCCGCGTGCCATCTGGGGCAGAATCACAGAATTGCGCATCGATTCGCGCAGCGATGATCCTTCTTTGATCTGCTGAATCGCTGCGTTCAGTTCATCGATAAAAATCGAATTGGTAATTGTGCCCGCGACGATTTTTAGAGCGTCGAGCAGCGGTACCTGGCTTTCAACCAGGATACCGAGGTTACGGCAGAACAGACCCACCTGGATGCGCCGCAACAGGCCGCCAAAAAAAGGAATACGCAGAATAAATTTGTCGGTCTTGTGCCGGCCTTCGGGCGTTTTGCGGTAGCGCACAAAGGCATAGACACCGCCGAAGGCCGCGAGAATCATCACATGCCAGAACGAAGAGAAAAATTTTGAAAGCCCGATAACGGTGCGCGTGATAAAGGGGAGCTCCGCCTTAAAGCCGCTGAACAGGTCGCTGAGTTGTGGAACAACCGAGGTCATCAGGAAAAATACCACGCCGACAGAAATGAGCAGCATAAAAGCCGGATAGATCATCGCGGTGATGGCGCGCGCCTTGAGTTCTTCGTTGCGCTCTTCCAGATCGGCGAGGCGTTTGAGCGTCGGCTCATAGTTACCGGTGGCCTCGCCGACGCGCACCATACTTTCGTAAACCGGCGGAAATACATTCGAGTGCTGCGCCATCGCCTCTGAGAGCGATTTACCTTCGATGACCTGCTGCTTCATCTCCTGTATAATTTTTTTCAGATGGATGTTTTCGGTCTGCTCGCCGATATCCGACAGCGCTTCGTTCAAAGGTATGCCGGCGCCGAGCAGGGTGCCCAATTGCCGCGCAAACAGGCCAGCATCTTTGCGTTTGATGCGGTAGAGAATATTGCTGAGAAAAGGAAACAGGTCGCGGTCGCGCTTGGCCGAGTCTTCGCGCAGCTCGCGTACATAAAAGTTCTGGCTTTTGAGTTTCTGCGTTGCGGCTTGCGGCGAAGGTGCTTCGATGACGCCGGTTACCTTTTGGCCGGTGTTACTGAATGCAGTGTATTGATAATGCGGCATACAAAATATTTTGCTTCACCGGCTGCGCACCAGCCGGTGAAGCAAAATTAGACTTATGTTATCCTCATCGCTTCGTCAAGCGAGGTAACACCAGACAGAACCTGGCGCAGCGCTGCGTTGCGCAGTGTGATCATGCCTTCGTTGATGGCCGCATGTTTCAGGTCGTCGAGTGAGGCGCGCGCCAGTACCATCTCACGCAGTTTTGCGGTCATTGGCATAAATTCATACACACCCATGCGGCCGCGGTAGCCGGTATTCATGCACTCTTTGCAGCCTTTCGGTTCGTAGATTTTGATTTTACCGGTCGGCACCTTTGCCTGGCTGCCTTTCTTGTCGGTGACGTAATGCAAGCCGAGCGCTTGCAATGCCTTAACGTTTGTGTCTTTTGCCTTGCGGCAGTGGGGGCAGAGCTTTCTCACCAGGCGCTGTGCCATGATGCCGCGGCAAGTCGATGTGACGAGAAACGGTTCGATGCCCATGTCGAGAAGGCGCGTCACCGCAGACGGCGCATCGTTGGTGTGCAGCGTGGAAAACACAAGGTGACCGGTGAGTGATGACTGTATCGCAATGCGCGCGGTTTCTTCGTCGCGTATCTCACCGACCATGATAACGTCAGGGTCCTGGCGCAGAATCGAGCGCAGGCCCTCGGCGAATGTGAAGCCAATCTTGGCGCGCGCCTGCACCTGGCCAATACCGTCGATCTGGTATTCGATCGGATCTTCCACCGTAATGATATTCCTTTCGGGGCTGTTAAGGCGTGTCAGCGCCGCATAGAGCGTTGTGGTTTTACCCGAACCTGTCGGGCCGGTGATCAGCACTATGCCGTTCGGATGGTTAATCGTTTCCACAAAAAGATCATACGTTTCTTTTTCGAAACCGATGCTCGACAGTTCGTACTTCGAGGCGGTGCGGTTCAAAAGGCGCAATACGAGCCTTTCGCCGTGCTGCGTCGGCAGCGACGACACGCGTATATCGATGTCGTTGCCGCTAAAGCGTAGTCGTATGCGCCCGTCCTGCGGCAGGCGGTTCTCGGCGATATTGAGGTTCGCCATGATCTTCACGCGCGAAATCACGCCGTTTTGCACCGATTTCGGCGGTGACATCATCTTGTGCAGAATGCCGTCGATACGAAAGCGGATGATGAATTCCTTTTCCATCGGCTCAAAGTGAATATCCGACGCTTTTTCGTTCACTGCATTCGACAAAATCATGTTCACGAGCTTGATGATCGGCGCCTGGTTGGCGAGTTCGGTGGAATCGTGCAGGTCCTGGATGTCATCGAGAATTTCGAGACCATCGCCCATGTTGAGGTCGGTGTCTTCTTCGCGGCTTTTGGCTTCGTAGACGTTGTGTATGACGCGCAGAATTTCGCTTTCGCGGGTTAATACCGGGGTAACCTCGTAGCCGATGAACAGCAGGCGAAACTCGTCGAGCGGGTGCAGAATCGACGGATCGGTCATCGCAATGCGAATCTGGTGGTCGGTCGCGTGGTAGGGGACCACGCGGTATTTCTGGACAAATTTCAGCGGAACTTTTTCGACCAGCTCTTCGATGTTATGCGGCTCGAGTTTTTCCGCGTATTCCATTTCATACTGAATGGAGAGAGTTGAGCGCATCGTCTTCAGAGATGAGCCCTTTTTTAATGAGAATCTGGCCGAGTTTATATGCCGATTTGCGCTGTAAGGTGAGAGCTTTCTTAAGCTCATCCTCTTCGATCAATCCTTCTTCGACGAGTATGTCACCGAACCGTCTCATGGCTGTTTCACCAAACCATTTTAGTCGATCGCGCCGCGGCGCTGTTCTCTGATCTGGTCTTGCCGCAGATCTTCGGTCACTTTGTCGGCAATCGCCCGGTTGGTCAGAATATGCGGAGTGATGAAAACCATGAGGTTGGTGCGCTTGGTGGTCGTGCCAATGCGCTTAAACAGATAGCCCAAAAGCGGCAGATCGCCGAGAATCGGTACTTTCTTCATTTCGGTGCGGCGGTCATTACTCACGAGGCCACCGATCACGATTGTCTGGCCGTCGGCCACGCGCACAAAAGTTTTGATATCTTTTTTGCTGATGATCGGGTTACCCGAGTTTGAATCGGTCGAGGTGATGCCTTTCACTTCCTGGAACAGGTTGAGCGTCACCATGCGCTTCTTATTCACCTGCGGCGTGAATTTGAGTTTGATGCCGACGGGGCGGTATTCAAAGCTTTTGGACAAGCTGCCGGTCAGACCCGCCTGCAGTGAGTTCACCTGTACCGGGCGGTCTTCACCGACGTTGATCTCCGCTTCCTGGTTGTCGAGAGTTAAGACCTGTGGTGCCGATACAACCACAAAGTTCGAGCGCCCGATGTGTGCGTTGAGAATACCGAGTATGCTGGTGATTGAATCGTTAACAAAGGTTAGCGTAAAGCCGGGAAGCGAAGAGGGTTTTGCTGTGTTGATTGTCCCGTCTGTTCCGATGTATCCCGATGCCTGGGCTATTTTTGTGCTGTTGAACTGCGCGCCGCCCTGTTTGCCGACCAGCCAGTCGATGCCGAACTCATTGGTGTTCTCAAGGCCGATTTCGACAATCAGCACTTCGAGAAATACCTGCTGGCGCGGCAGGTCGATGCGCTGAATCAGGCTTTTCACGAGTTCGAATTCGTCGTTAGAACCGACGAAAATAATATTGTTGGTTTCTTTATGGCCTACAACGTCGATCGGTTTCTTTTGCACATTTGCCTGTGTCACAGCCGGCGCCGGTGCTGAGCTGCCGGGCGCTGCGGCGGGGGTTGGCAATGGTTCTACAGGCAGCTGTATTTTTTTCAGCGTTGCTTCGACGTTTTCAGCCTGCATGTTTTCGAGGCGATAGACATGCACGCTGCCGTCTACGCGATAGCGGCAACCATCCGGATCGGTCTTCTCATCACATCCCGTCTGTGGCCCCTTGTAATCGATCAGGTTCGCGATGCGAATCAGGCGGTTGACTTCAAAAGTGCTACCGCTGATGATCAGCATATTGATATCATCGTAATCGACGAGATCGGTATTGGCGCTGGTCAGGCGTTTGAGAATTGCCGACAGCCGTGAAGGTTTACTGCCATAGACCGGCAGAATCTGCGTTACCGGAATATCGCTTTTGACTTCGGTATCCTTAATTTCCTCGCGGCCGAGAAAAATCATGGGGCTGCCAGCCAACGCGTCTTTGATTGCGACAACGCGAATCAGGTTTTCATTTTCTTCGACGATGCCGAATCCCTTAATCGCGAGCATAGAGTAGAGATAGGGGTATGCGAGCGATTTGGGAATTTTATACGGTGAAATTACAGTGATTTTGCCTTTCACCTTCTCATCGGCGATGATGTTCTTACCGATGATCTTTGAAAAAATTTTGAGGATATCCTGGATTTCCTGGTCGCGGAAATCCGGGCGAAACATCGAAGCCTCGGCTTCGCGCTTTGCCTTTTTCTTTTCGGCCTTGCTCTCTTTTACTGGTTTAGCCGGTTCAGCTTTCTTCTCGGCTGTTTCCGTTTTTTTCTCCGCTTTGTCTGATTTTTCAGCAGCCTTTTCCTTCTTTTCGCTCTCGACTGCGTCTTTTTCGCTTTCGGTTGCCAGTTTTTCGAGCTGCGAATCGGGCACGGCCGTTTCAGGCGATTTTTTCTCTTCGCCTTTCGCGGCAGGCGCTTCGGTTTTTGCCGGTTCAGCATCCTGTGCGACAAGCGTGACGCAAAAAACAAGGCTCAGCGCGAGCATGATACCATGTCTGAGCCGGTGAGAGATGATTGCTTTCAGAGAATGTACCCCGCGGAAATTGGTTTGAATAAGAAATATTGCTGAATCACGCGAAAAATCCTAATCTTCGCCACAGGCCGAGATTTCGATTCACCGACAAGCCTAAAGGTGGGCTCGCGCTGAGAAAATGATGCGGTGCACGGTGCTATGCTCATTTAGACGATGAAAACGGGCCGAACAAGACAACCGGTTCGGCGCAGCCCCATTCTTTATTCATCGGGAAATCCGAGCTGAAAGCTGAATGTATAAGGGGGATTCAGGGCCGTGCCGGGGGCCGGCGACTGGCTCAAAACATAGCCCGCTCCCTTAACCTGGTGATCGCCAGGAAAGCGCGAAAGTACCTGAAACAGCAGCTCTTTTTTGCTATAGCCGCGAAAATCCGGCATGGCGGATTTATCCCCCTGAATCGAGCGGTATTGCGGGGTGGGCAGGGCTTTGACCTGCCTCAGATCACCCACGTGGATCGCAGGAATAATCTCTTTTAAGACGCGGCGAAATGCCGGCGCCGCCACCGTCGCGCCCTGGTGGTATTCGCCGCGCGGCTCGTCGAACATCAGCATGATGGTGATCTCAGGCTTTTCGCACGGAAAAAAGCCCACGAATGAGGCCTGATACTTTTTGGCGTCATAGCCCTTACTCGTCGATTTAATCGAGGTGCCGGTTTTGCCGCACACGTCGAATTCCTTGAGGCCGAGATCCGCACCCGCGCCGGTGCCGCTTTTCACCACTTCGCGCAGGGTCATGCGTATTTTGCGTGAATTCTCGACGCTTGCGACGCGGTATTTGACCTGCGGCTGGTAGCGCTCAATCACGCGTCCCTGCGAGTCGGTGACGCGGTCTAATATCATCGGCGGCATGAAGTTGCCGTCGTTGCCTATCGCGTTTGCACCGAGCGCGAGCTGTAATGGCGTCACGCTGACGCCATGGCCGATGGGTATCGACATCTTGAGATAGTAGTCCCAGTCTTTCGGGTTGGCCAGGTGCCCGCGCGCTTCGCCGGGCAACGCTATTTCCGTGGGGCTGCCGATGCCGAACGCCTTCAGGTTTTCGTAAAGCTTTAACACCGGCAGCTGCCAGGAAGCCGAGATGACTCCGTAGTTGCATGAGTTTTTCATCACTTCCGTAAAGTTTTGCTTTCCGTGTTTATGCGTGCAGCTGACGCGGCGGCCTTTGTATTCAAAATAGCCAGGACAGTCATATTCGGTGCTGTCGTCGAGCATGTTCTCACGCAAGAGGGCCGCCATCGTGAAAATTTTGAACGTCGACCCGGGCTCGTACTGAAAATTGATCGGCAGGTTTTTCCATGTCGCTTCCCCCGACTTGTTCGGCTGGTTCGGGTCAAAGTCGGGCTGCGACGACATCGCGAGAATGCGGCCCGTCTGCGTTTCAATAATGACTCCCATCGCGCGCTGCGAGACGCTGTCTTCAAGCCCTGCAGCGAGTGTTTTTTCGAGCTGGTGCTGCACGAATGAATTGATCGTCAGGTGAATGTTCTGCCCGATGTAATCCTGTCCGCTGCCGGGAAAAAGCGAGCCCGCGGGCGAACGCGTGAGTGTCTGGTTCTGGCTGAATTCGACGCCGGCAAGGCCTTCGCCGTCGAGACCGGTGAAACCAATGATCTGCGAAGCGAGCCGGTGGTTCGGATAATAGCGATCGGGTTCGTTCTGCAGCACGAGCCCCGCGAGATCGAGTTTTCTGAGCGGTGCCGCTTCTTCGGGCGGCATTTTGCGCTTAAGATAGAAAAATTTCTCACTGCTCTTGATCTTTTGTAATAAGTCGGCGCGCGCTACTCCCGTGACACGCGCGAGCACGTCGGCGCCTTCTGTCTGCAGTCTGGCTTCGAGCGGTTTGATACCGACAGAGACCGTGTCGCGCGAGATCGCGAGTTCATGGCCGCGCGAATCAAAGATCACTCCGCGCCTCACTTTCTGAGCCTGCTCGATCACCGAAGGGGGCAGGGGTGAAGCGATTGCGAGCTCTATCGCCCTGAATGCGAGCACGCCAAAAATCAGCGCAAAGACGAGCAGCGTAAATTTGTAGCGCAGCGCAAATTGCGACAGGTTCTTCGTCTGTTTGCCGTCGATCATGGTGCGAGTCTTTTGCAGCCTTGTTTAGCGACTGCCTGGCTGTGCATTTCCCGAAGGGGCATCGCGATATTGTCCTTGCGGGTAAATAACCTTGCCCAGGATTTCTGCAACGGGGACTGCTCCGAAATGGCGCGAATCCACAGATTGCTCTCGGTTGCTGCCTTCAAAGTAACAGAATCCATCGCCACTTTGTGGGTTGAGTGCACCCGCCGCACCTTGCGTAAACCAGATTATGTCGCTTCTGTTAAGGGCCGCATGGGGGGCCGATGGCGCACGCGGCGGCAAAGCAAATTTCACGAGTTTGCGCGTCGGCGCGCGCGGGTCTTTGAAGACATAGGCTTTGCCGGTTTCACAGGCGCGGCACCACAGCGCCTGTCCGGTCAGTGGATTGCGCAGGCAGGGATGCGTCTTCAGTATCACCAGCAGCTGTTGTGGCTTGAGGTAAGGCAGCATCGATTCGTTGGTGACGCGCGCAAAATCCACCACGCTGGTTTTTAGCGAATGCACCAGCAGCCAGCCACCCAAAATCGAGGTCAGCACGACGAGCGGCAGGCGGAGTTTTTTGTTCAACGGCTTCAATTTTTGCTGAGCGAGTATGTGATCGTTTCACCGTCGCGCAAAGTTTCGACGCGGAGCGTGCTGCGCTGAGCGAGAGTCAGCCAGATACCGAGGTTTCGCATCGGCTGGTTGATGGTCTCCCCGTCGAGTTTGGTGATGCAGTCGCCGCTTCTCACACCCAGCGGGGCGAGCGGTGTGCCGGCTCCGAGATTGCGCACGCAGAGCGCAGGGGTATCTTCGAGTACCTTCCAGCGCAATGTGCCCCAGCTGGCGAGAATCGCAGGATCTTTTTCGACAGCTTTTTTGAAGGCCGCAAAATCGACGCGTGCCGAAACGCCATTGCCTGAACGTTTTACCGAGGTAACGAAAGCTATTTTAGCCGGTTCTATGACTGTCTTCTCTCCGCTCGGTGGGGCGGCCGTCGGCGTGGTGGATGTATTCATGACCTGCTGTATGTTGCGAAGCAGCAGGTATTCACGCATTGCAATGATGGCAGCCACCGCCAGCAGCAGGGTGAATGTGATCCAGAGTGCACGGGGCAGGGATTTCATAGTTAAATTTGCATAGCTGCGGCGCAATGCGCCGCAGCTATGCATTTCACTTGACGCAGCAAATTATTTTTGTTTAAGCCCGTCATGCGAAAAAGTGTTTTTAGTGCTCTTGGTCTGATGGCAGCCTTTGCTCTCGTGACCTTGTCATGCGGCAAATCAGAGTGTACAAAATATACCGACCGGTTCTGCGCTGATCCTAAATCGGCGGCGTGCGCTGATGCCGCGGCCAAGGTAAAGGTCTGGAACTCGACGCAGTGCCGCATCGAGAATAATAAGCTGTTGATCGACGATCAATCCAAGCGACTCGAAGAAGAACTTAAGTAATCTCCATGCGCGATATCTTTGCTCACCGCATCCATAACATTGATACCAGTGAAATCCGCAAGGTGTTCGACCTCGCGGCGAAAATAAAAAATCCCCTCAATCTTTCGATTGGTCAGCCCGATTTCCCGGTTCCTGCAACGGTAAAAGAAGCAATGATCCAGGCGCTAAAAGACGACAAAAGTGGATATACCCCCACTGCAGGGCTGGTGCAGCTGCGCGAAGCGATCGTCGAATTTCTCGCGGCGAAGAGCGGCGTCTCTCCGGCAGTCGATGATGTGATTGTCTCGACCGGTGTGGCATCGATCCTGTTTCTGCTGTTCCAGACTGTCGTCGGCAAGAATGACGCAGTGCTTTTGATCGATCCTTATTTCCTGATCTATCCGGCGCTGGTCAAATACCATGAAGCGCGGCCTTACACGATACCCGAGAGCTTCGGGGTCGACGACATCGCGGCGCTCAGGGCGCAGCTGAGAAAAGACAACGTCAACCTGAAACTCATCATGTTTGCCTCGCCGTCGAACCCCACCGGCAAAATCCTCACCCGCCACCAGCTTGAACTGCTGTCTGAACTCGCCGAAGAACAGGATGCAATCATTGCCTCCGATGAAATCTATGGCGCGTTTGATTATGAGAAGAAGCATATCAGCATGGCTTCGATCAACCCGGAACGCACGCTCACGCTGAATGGATTTTCCAAAAGCCATGCGATGACAGGCCTCAGGGTTGGTTACCTCGCAGCGCCTCCGCGCTATTCAGGCATTGTGCAGAAAATGGTCACGTTGCAGCAATACACGATGGTCTGCTCGCCGCATGCGATGCAGTGGGGTGCGATCACCGCGCTCAAAACCGGTATCGACAGCGAACTTGCGCTCATGAAAAAACGCCGCGACATGGTCTATGGCATGCTCAGCAAAGTCACGACGCTGCCATTTCCCGACGGCGCCTTTTATGTGTATCCCGCAATTCCCATTGATTCTGCCGAATTTGTCACGCAGGCAATCGAGCGGCGTTTGCTCCTCGTGCCTGGATATATTTTCAGCGCGAACCGCAATGCAATCCGTATCAGTTACGCGACACGCGAAGACATACTTGAAGAAGGTGCGGGCATTTTCTGCGATATGGTTGCCGAATTGAAAGACACTCTGCACTGAGGTAAAAGAGCCTCAGTCGCACATTACTTAAGGGAGAAACAAATCATGAAAAAAATTCTCTGTGTTTTGCTTTTTTCTTTTCAGGCGCTATCGGCAGAAGAAGATTCTATCGGAGCCGGCCTACCGGGTACCGGCAGGGGTGAAGAAAAAAAATCCAACTGCATGGTTTTTGCTTTCGGACAGGGTTGCACTGGTTTTGGCCTGGGCCCTGTGATTTCGAGCGACGGCAAGGGTGTCGTGTATGGCGGCGGCGCCAATTTTACTTACTTCCTCATCGATCGTCTTGGCGCGGGTGTCGGTGCCGGTGCGATATTCGGCAGTGGCTACCAGGATTATTCGGTCGGCCCTTCGTTGACCTATTACATCGGCCCGTTCGGCGGCTACCTGCTGACACCTTCGCTTAGCGCGACACGGCATTTTTTGCGGGGTGATATCAATGCAGAGGGTTGGGCTTATGGCCCCTCGATCGGTTTAATGTCGAATCTTTTTGGCCGTGTGTATTGGGGCGTTTCAGTTGGTTACTACACTTACCAGGTCTCTGGTTACAAGAGCAGCGACTGGAGCTGGTCGCCGGTTGTATTTATTCCATTCTAAACCAGCTCCGCAATCTGCGGCAAAATTTCACCCGCCTTACCGCGCAGGTAGATGTCGTGCGCGTAAGGTTTGTGCCCTTCTTCGACGTTGACCTCTATGACATAACCCTCACGGCGGCGCACCTCAATCGCGAAACCCGCGGCGGGGTACACGCTGCCCGAGGTCCCCACGACCAGAATTGCGTCGCACACATGCAGTCTTTCGTAGATTCTGTGTAGAATATCTTTCGGCAGCGATTCACCGAACCACACGATGTCGGGCCTGAGCCGCGCCTCGCTGCATACCGGGCAGGGCGTTGTCACCTCTACCGCGTCGCGCATCTCATGCACCGCGCCGCAGGCGAGGCAGCGCGCGCGAAAAATATTGCCGTGCATCTCGAGAATATCCGGCAATCCCGCGAGCGCATGAAAACCATCGACGTTCTGTGTCACACACATCAGCTGCGGCAGTTTTTCGGCGATGAGGCGGATTGCATGGTGTGCAGCATTCGGCTCCTTGGAGCGGATAATGCCCTTTCTCCAATTGTACCATTCCCACACCAGCGCCGGGTCGCGCCGAAATGCTTCCGGGGTGGCGAGCTCCTCAGGGCGCAAAGATGACATCCTGTCAGCGCCCGACTCGCGACCTCCTGTCGCTGCGGCGCGAAAATTCTTCCATAAGCCTTCCTCGCCTCTGTCGGCGGCATCGACATCCTTGTCGCCGCCGACTATGGCACCTCGTGCGCCTCTGAAAGTGGGAATGCCACTCTCCGCTGAGATACCCGCACCGCTGAGAAACAATGGGTAGCGGGCATTCTGAAGTGCCCGTGCCGCCTTGTGAATCAATGCCGTCATGCGGCATGACGGATCGTGCAATGCAGCACCACGGCAAACTCAATTCTGAGGTTTAGCCGTAAGTATATCCAAGCGCGAAGCGTCTAGATATGCTTATTTCCCCTTTTGGTTGACATCGGGTTAGACATGGATTCAGTCAGTTATGTTAACCATAAGCATTCTCGCCGCGATTGCGGCATTCATTCACGTGCTGTTTTTTGCCATGGAGAGCCTGTTCTGGATGAAACCAGCAGTCAGAAAAATATTCCGGCGCACAGAAGCCGAAGCGCAGACCACGAAATTGATGGCGCTGAACCAGGGCTATTATAACCTGTTTCTCGCAGTCGCGACTGTGGCAGCGATCTGGCTGTGGCATTCAGCGCACGTACCCGAAGCTGTTGCTATTTTCACCGTAACGCTCGGGAGCATGGTAGCGGCATCCCTGGTGCTGCTGTTTTCCGCCGGAACAGCCATGTTGCGCGGGGTGCTTTTGCAGGGTTTAATCCCCGCGATCTGCCTTGCATTGATCTGGCGCCCAGTTTAGCAATTCAGCGGGGCGTTCGCCCCGTCGAATTGCCTCGACGCGGGGTGCAAAAAAAAATCTATGCCCCGCTAACGTAAATTATGCAAGTCAATAAAAGCGAAAATAAATGGCTCGTGCTGATCGAAGATCAGGACAATAAACTCGGCCTGATCAACATGATCCGCCACCTCGACCGCGTGGTGAGCGAGCTCGAAATGGCAAAGATTCCCAATTTGCTTCTCGAGATCGATCTCGCGAAGCTGAATTCGGCGAACTCTGAACTCATCGCCAAGTTCGTCGAATTGCAGAGCATCCTGGTGCGTACCGACGGTCGCCTTAACGTGATTAACGCAAACCCAGAGCTCAAAAGCTCATTTGACGTGGTGATGCTCGACAAAATTATTCCCATCCAGTACGTCGGTCAGGAAGATCCGGGCGAAGACGGTTATGCTTATGATGACTATGAATTGCCTGATGACGACGATGATGAAGACGACGACGAAGAATAGTGGTCGCTAAGGCAAGGGCTCTGCGCAATGCAGGGCTAGTCATCTTCGATTGGGATGGCACCCTCTACCGCTCGATCGATCTGATACAAACATCGATTGTTGCTGCCGGGCATGAGGTCGGAGCCGAAATCAGCAACGAAATCGCGCGCAGCATCATCGGCCTCGGACTCAAAGCAGCGCAAAAGCTGCTGTTCCCTGAAAAATCCGGCGACGAAAAAGCCTTCTTCACAGCCTTTCACATGGCATACCGCCGCCATTATGAGGCCGGCGAGGCGGCGATTCAGCTCTACGAAGGCGCATACGATCTGATTGCTGCACTGCATGCGCAGGGCAGGCGGGTTGCAGTAGCCACTGCAAAGAGCCGCGCCGGTATCGACCGTTCGCTCGAAACAATGGGCCTCGCTGCCTTTGTGCGGCACACACGCACCCCCGAAGAATGCCTGCCAAAACCGAATCCGCAGATGATTCTGGAAATTCTCGCAGAATCGGGTTTTACCGTAGAACAGGCCGTGATGGTCGGCGATACAACGCATGACCTGCAGATGGCAATCAATGCGGGTGTCGCAGGTGTCGGTATCAGCCACGGTGCGCACAACCACGCAGACCTGGCCGCGCTCGAGGTAGCCGCGGTCTGCCGCTCCATCTCCGAACTGAAAGCATTGATAATATAATGGATGGCTTTGCCATGCATTATATTATATTTTTTTGTAGTTTTTGTACTCACCCGGCCGGTAGCCGGTCAGCTTTTCGATGAAGCCTGAAATTTTTTCTTTGAGAGTATAGCGCGAACGGCTGATGTCGAAATCAAACTGCCAGTTCTTGCGCGCGATGCGCTCCTGCATCACAGCGGGATGTGTTCCCGTAAATCGTGTGAGCGAATCGATATTGCTGTAATCGAATTTTGCGGCAGAAGGAATATTCTGTTGCATCCATTGGTCGTCGTGCCAGTATTTGTTGAAGGTTTGCTGTTTTTGCATCTGCGCTTCGGGTGGTTTAACCCAGCCGTAGTGGTAGATGTCGGCGGCAATTTCTTTCACTGCCAGTTTTTCGCTTACGTTCTTGCGAAAGCCCTGCGCGTCTTTGTAAGAATAGATCTTCAGTTGTGGGTTCAGCGCAAAAGCGGGTGGGCGCACGACACGTATCTCGCGCCGGTACCAGCGGCGCGAAGCACCGATATAATCATAGGAACCGTAAAAATGCCGATAGCGAAAGAGCAGGCCGTCGACTGATTTGTCTGCGGCATATTGCGAGAATGCATTGCGTATCGCAGGATAATCCTGCTCGTGCAGAACTTCGTCGCCCTGCAGGTAAAATGCCCAGGTTGAATCTGTGATTGCGTCATAAGCCTTTTGTGTCTCTTGCGCGAGAACACGCCCACCTTCACGCAGGCTGTCGTCCCATACGGTTTCTAAAATGCGTATTTTTTCCGGATCAATAGACCGGACGAGTTTAAGAGTGTCGTCTTCAGAAGCACCGACAGCGACGATGACTTCGTCACACAGCGGCAGCAATGATAACAGTGATTCCCTGATCGGGTAATCGTACTTGATGGCATTGCGTATGAATGAGAACCCGGTGACTTTCACAGGTGTTGGGTTATTAAGAACCCCGCAGCCAGAGGCTGCGGGGCGAGAAAGCGTGAATTATTTATCGTCGTCTTTATTTTTCTTCTTCTTTTTCTTGTCTTTTTTCTCTTTCTTTTCTTTTTTGTCAGCTTTTTTGTCGTCTTTCTTTTCTTCTTTTACTTCAGCTTTTTCTTTCTTCTCTTTTTTCTTTTTCTTTTTGTCTTTTTTATCAGCTTTCTTTTCGTCAGATTTTTCTTCTTTCTTGTCAGCCTTGTCGTCTGACTTCATTGCTTCTTCGCTTTTTTCAGACTTTTCTTTTTTCTTTTTAGATTTCTTGTCTGCTGAGTCGCCGTGGCCCGGTTTCGCGCGGCAATAAGCTTTTACTTTGTCGCCGTCTTTCTGCGAATAACCGCCTACCCAGGTGCAGATGTCTTTGCCTTTGCACTCGCTTTCGCCGAGACCTTTGCAGGCAGAATCCGCTGCGAGGCTGCCGGTCAGCGCGATCGCCGCAGTAAAAATGAGCGCATGGCCCATTGTGATCAATTTTTTCATAGTGGGCAGTAGGACGGGGGATTCTGTCACATTGTCAAGGCGAAATGGATTCGTCTATTCTTCTTCTGAAACGATGAGCTGTTCTTTGTGCAGGTCTTCGCGCACGTTCAAAACCGGGCTTTTTGCCGGTACGGCAGACATCGGCAGCACCCGCGTTTTGCCCGCATAGCGGAACTTCTGCACATATTCGAGATTTGCGGTATCGGGTTCCGTCTGCATCTCTGCCGCGGGTGTAATGACGGGCAGAGGCATCGGTTCGGGCGCGACATAGTCATAGTTGTCGAGCCGTTCGTCATGGATAAAGTCGGGGAGTGCCGACTTCTCGCGGGCTTTGCGCTTCAGCGAACTCACGAGCGCCGTTTTGCCTTCGGGCGATAACTGCTTCTCGTCCGCGAGCGGCAAATCGAGTTCTATCGAAACCTGGATTTCGGGACGCACATCGCCGTCGATAATGATTGCTTCTTTGCGCACGGTCTTCTTGTGCAATGGCCGCATAATGCCCTGCGCTCGTGCTGCACCCGGTGGAGTTACCGGTTTGACCGGTTCGCGCGCCTTCAGGCTTTCGTCGATCAGCTGCAGCGTCTGCTCTGTGATGCTGCGGTTCATGCTGCTGAGTTGGCGACCGAGTTCGGTAATGACCTCTGCTTCGCGCTGCTTCAGCTGTTCAGAAACCGCGAGCGACTTATCCGTTATACTCACCGCTTTTTCGGTGAGCGACAGGCTCTGTTCATAGTGCTGTTCGAGCCACTGCCCCGAACGGTTTTCGAGAACATGTTTTGCGGCGCTGCGCAGTGCGCGCAGTTTTAATACCGCAAAGAAAAGCGCAATAACCAGCAGCAGCAGCAATCCGCCACGCACTGCATAAAACAGGTAACCCGCGAAAGGATAACAGATAATCAGAAAATGATCCGCCGAGCGCACAGCCACAACACGCATCCCGTGCTGCACACCATGCGCTTCGGCGATGAACTTGCCGCCGGAAACAAACCGGTACGCATTATCGCTCAGCTGCTGGCCGTCGGGCAGGGCGGCGAGGTTCAGCATGTGGTCAGTCTGGAAGAACATGTATTCTGAATTTACCTGGCTTAACGGAAAATCGGGAAGGCGCGTGATATCCCACTCTGCATCAAGGCTGAAGTTAAACCCCGCTCCCTTAATCGGTAGCGTGAAGGAGCGCGGCGTAATTTCGCGGCGTGTGACAGCGTCTTCACTGCTCTTCAGTTGTTTCTCATTATGGCCGAGAAGAACCTTTCCGTCTAGCGCGCGCAGGCGCCATGCAGTGAGCGCACGATTGCCGAAATCGTCGAGCAGATGACGCGCCTCACTGCGAAATGCGGGAGCCAAAGGTCCTTCAGGGTCGTTCAGTAAGCCGAGTATCGCAGGTTCATTGGCGAGGATTTCCAGCTGTTTTGCGCGTTTTTCGTCGTTCGCGAAGGCGGATGTATAATTCAGCCAGGTTTTGCCCAGCTCGCGCGCCTGTGCATAGCCCGGTTCCATGAGCGTAAAATCGACGGCGCGCAGGGCCTTGTCGGCCAGCGGAATCTGTATTTCTGTTTTTGCCGGCGTATTTTCATTCCAAAACGGGATTTTCCAGCTGCACTGGAAGCGTGTGAACGCTGCAAAAGCCAGTAAAACAATGAAATATTTGCGTGCACGGCTGAACATGACCAGAGCTTTCCGGTTCATTATCGACTTATGGTAAAGGCAATCTTGAACCGGGAGACCGTTATCGTAGCCCGATTATTATCGACCGCCTCATTCACTGTTCAGATTTTGTTCCAGATGGCTTTTTCCTCAGATTTTCCGCACGCCGACAAGGTTCTGCTGGCAGACGTCGATGAATCCGATGCGCTGCAATTGTCATCTTTTCTCGAGTTGAACGGTTTTACCGTGCGCCGCGGGGCTGATATCGATGAAGCCCTGACCGTTTTCAGCAATTTGTCGCCCGGCGTCGTGCTGGTCGATGCCAACCTGCCGGCCAAAAGCTGGCTTGTGCTCATTCAGAGCATACGCAAATACGAAGAAGAAAAAGACAGTGATTACCGCAGCATCATTCTGGTCACTGCCGCGAGGTATACCACTGATCTGCACCAAAAAGCGATCAAGGCCGGTGCGCACGATGTGATCGGCAAGCCGGTCGACCAGCAGGCGCTGCTGGCCAAAATAGCACACCATACCGGCGTTTATTGAGCTATGTTTCGCCGCATGCGCTTCAACGCTGCTCTGGCGCTCTGTGTTCTGTTCGCATTTCCTTCTTTAGTACAGGCTAATGCTTCTCCCGACCCGCTGGGTACTTTTGCGGAGCTCGAAAAGAGCGGTGTTGCGCCCGACACGCTGCCGCGCCGCGTAATCTGGGACTACACGATCGACGGCTATTATACCAGCGGTGATATGATTCTCAATTTCAGCGATAAGCCGATTCCGAACGTGGGCGAAGAAAGCGAATATAATGTGTATAAAAACCTGATGCTGTCGTCGCTCGTTCCGCAGCAGGCGGTATTCGAAGCCAGCATTAATCCGTTGCCGGTGGCAGGTGTGCTGGTACGCGAAAATGCGAACGAACTCTACCAGCGTGCGCAGCTGGGCGGTGAAAGTTTCAACCTCATCCGCGCCGCCACGAACGGTTTCCAGGAGCCTTACGCGCTTTCGCTGTTCCTGGGCAATGTCGTGCGGTATACCCCGCATCGCAGAACGGCCGCAGAGCGCGAGAAGAACCGCCAATCGGGTTACCAGAGCTCACTGGGTTACGTCGGCTATGTCGTCAGCTATGGTTCGCACCATATTAAAGATAACGAAATGTTTCCTGACAATTGGGTCGAGCTCGAATGGAAAATCAAAGGCGACCAGCTATTCACGCTGCTGAAACTGCAATGGGCGTTTAAGCTCGGCGTCAAAATGCACCAGAACGAGAATATTGCGGATGTTTTTTTTATCGGCATCAAGCGCGACAGGTTAGACTATCTCGCCGATGCATGGGATTTTCTCGCCAACAGCGGTTATGATCTGCGCGTTGATTTTAAGACCAGAGACTTCAAGCCGGCGCGGGTTGCCTTTGAACTCAATAAAAAATGGCCCATGAAAGAAGCTCTCGCTTTTACTCTCACGCTCGGTTTCCTTTGGCAGTCAGAGAGCCTGTATTCCGGCGCGCTCGATAACTATCCGGGTGGTGAAAACTTCCAGGTACTGCTTAGGCCCAATATCCAGTTCTGAACGCCGATATACCCATGCAGTGTCAGGAAATTGCAGGGGGTATATCCACACGAAGCGGTTGCCGAAACCGCGCCTTTTTGCTATATTCGTGACTGTGAACTTCGAAAAATTCAACGCGCTGGTAGAAGGCCGCGTCAATTATGGCGAACTGGAGCATGCCACCGTCGTTTCCGAGTACAAGAACATTGGTTGCGGCGACGGTTACCGGCTGTATCTGGAGATCGAGGGCGACACAATTCGCGATGCCCGATATACCACGACCGGCTGCAGTTTTTCGCTGGCTTCGCTCGCAATCATCTGCGATCTCGCGAAGGGCAAGACGCTCGATGAGGCAGCAGATATCAAACCCGATGAGCTCGAACCCGCCATCGAAGGGTATCCCGAACGCCGCAAGAACTATGCGCTGACGGCAGTGCAGGCGCTGCAGAAAGCGATCAGCGACTACCGGGGTCAGACGGGACTCACGGGCGATAAGGTCATCAGCCGCGAAAAGACGCTCGAGTTTCTCAAAGCCAACGGGCACCTGCGCGGCCAAAACCTGAATTCCGTCATGCTCGATAAGCTTGATCTGTCGGGGGTCGACTTCTCGGGTTCAAACCTGCAGCATGCATTCTTGCGCGAAAGCAATCTCACCGGCGCGAACTTTTCCGGTGCCAACCTGCGGGGGGCGTTTCTGAATGATTGCGTGATTCACAATACCGATTTTTCCGCTGCGGATCTGCGCTTTGCAAAGCTGCTCGGCGCTAAGATCAGCGATGCAAAATTCGATGGCGCTTTTTATGACATCGGCACCCGCGTTGACACAAAGAGTATGCACATTTTTGACGCGATGGTTCAGAAGGGCAAAGAACTGTATGTGAAACACGGCGAGGCGGGCGTAGCGACGGGAGTGCATACATGACACTCAGACCCGTGCTGAAAAAACTCGCCGGGCAGCCGACGACCGACGGGGCGGGGGTAAGCCTCAAACGTTTTATCGGCAGCAATGAAATTTCGTTCGTTGATCCGTTTCTGTTGCTCGATGAATTCAAGAACGAAGACCCAAAAGCTTATATTGCAGGTTTTCCTGAGCACCCGCACCGCGGCTTTGAAACAGTTTCGTACATGATTGAAGGCCGTATGCGGCACCGCGATTCGCGCGGCAACAGTGGTCTTCTGACCGCGGGTTCCGCACAGTGGATGACTGCGGCGCGCGGCATCATACACAGCGAAATGCCAGAGATGGATACTTCGGTCGAGCGCCCGATGTTGTGGGGCTACCAGTTGTGGGTGAACCTGCCCGCGCACCTGAAAATGAGCGAACCCAGGTACCAGGATATTCCGCCGGAAAAAATCCCCGAGGTTGAGACAGACGATTTTCGCGTTAGGCTCATTGCCGGCGAATATGCGGGCAAACCCGGTGCTGCCCAAACGCATATTCCGGTGATTTACTTCGATATCATTTTCAAACACGAAGGCATTTTCCGCCATGAGTTTAAATCCTCCCTGAACGCGCTTTTAATCGGTGTCACGGGTGATGCCAAGATCGCTGCAGACGACATAGCCGCCGGAGATATTGCAGTTTTCGGTGGCGGCGACGCGGTTGAGATTGCCGGGAAAAATGGGACACGGGTACTTTTAATCGCGGCCGAACCGATCGGTGAGCCCGTGGCGCGTTACGGGCCGTTTGTGATGAATACCAAAGAAGAAATTTACCAGGCCTTTGCCGACTACGAAGCCGGGAAACTTGCCTGATGGCGCGCGCGTATACAACCAAAGTTGTCCGCTTTGAAAGCGGCGACGGCGAATGTGTTGGCGACCTGTATTTTGATCCCGAGGCGGGAAAACAGCCCTTTGTTATTATGGCGCACGGCTTCGGCGCGGAACGCACGTGGAAGCTGCCCGATTTTGCCGAGCGTTTTGCGGCAGCCGGTATTGGCGTACTCAATTTTGATTACCGCGGTTTTGGCGATAGCCCGGGCGAAGTCAGGCAATGGGTATCCCCCTCGCGCCACCGCGAAGATTTTCACGCTGCGCTGCGCTTTCTGCGCAACCAACCTGTCGCAGATGCTGCGCGCATCGGCCTGTGGGGTGCTTCGCTTTCAGGCGGCAACGTGCTCATGACGGCCGCAGAAGACGGCAACGTGCGTGCGGTGAGTTGCCTCGTGCCGTTTTTCGATTCGTGGGCGGTGATGGCGAAGATGCCGCTGGTAGGATTTCTCCCTGTAACGCTGATGTCTGCCGCAGACTGGGCGGCTTCACTCTTCGGGCAGAGCATTAACATGACTCTGGCGGGCGATCCCGGCGAATTTGCCTTTCTGACTTTTCCCGGCTGGAAAACAGGCATTCTCGGGAGCGTTCCGCAGGGTTCAAAGTGGCAGAATAAACTTCCTGCGCGCGTTGCCCTGGAACTGCCATTCCACCGCCCGATTCTTTCTGCGCAGAAGGTGAACTGCTCTGTACTCATACAGTATGGCAAACGCGATGAGGGAATTCCCGTGCAATCTATACTCGACACTGTTAAGCAGCTGCGCTCGGTTGAGGTTGAAGAATATTCGATGGGGCACATTCAGCCGTTCAAAGAACCGTGGTTCTCGAAAATTGCCGATCGCCAGGTGGAGTTTTTCTCAACCCGGCTCGGTGTAAGCTGATTCTTATTTCGTGACCGGCGTGGCTACAGCTGTGGCCGTGACCACAGGTGGCGCAGGCATCTTCAGTATCTTCTTCACTGCTTTGTCGATGTAGGGTGCCAGCGTGACGCCAAACGCGTCGGTGATGTGGTGGTTGTCGCGGTAGACGAGGATATTCCCAATCACCGCGCGGCAGTTTTGTTTGTCGCAGAAGTAATCGCTCAGATCAATAATCGGTACATTCTGCATTTGCTGCGCCGTCGTGACCATCAGATCGACCAGGTCTTCGAGCGATTTTTTTCGCGGGTTGTCGCAGTCTGCCGGTGTTTTGCTGTGCTGGTAAACACAGGATGGCGGCGACATCCATCCGAGCGGGCCGCCGCGCATCAGCGGATTGTCTCGAATCACTGCAACGCGTATGCCGAGGTCGAGGTATTTCTGCCAGTATTGTTTATACCCCTGGATCTGCCGCTCTTTGGACGGCAGCTGCTGGTAAACTCCCGCGCGCGCTGTGGTCGTGATCATCAGGTCGGGCTTCATCGCGGCGATGATTTTGTACGATTCCTTTTTCCAGTGCTCGCACTCGCCGCGCTGGTAGCCTTCCCAGTAGACCGGGAAATCCCCAAACGGGCAGGCTGGTTTGCTCAGCACGACAAGGCGCCAGTCGTGCAGTTTCGCGACTTTTTCGAGCGCAGTACCGTATTGCATTGCATGCGAATCGCCGGTGAGTACAATCTTGGTTGTGCCGTTGCGGTTGCCGAATTCGCAAGGTCGAACGGCAAAACTTCCGGTTTTTCCCATACAATAAGCATAGGCGCCGAGATCATATTCGGCGACGACCGGGTTGGGTTTAACCGGCAGCCCGGCAGGCACGGAAGCCGGTTCGAGCGCATCCATCGCCGCGGCCCCGGGATATTCTGATTTCGGATAAATCGTTGCCTTTTCTTTTGCTTTGAGCTCAGCGGCGATTTTCTCTTCTTTATACCATGTGTTTGCTGACACACCTGCGCCTGCGCCAATCAGCAGCAGCGCAGTGATCAGCGAACCAGCGACAAACATGCGGCGCTTATTGGCTTTAAGCCCGAAAGCAAGAAAGCCTGAGCGGAACGGATCTTCGACAAAATATTTAGTCAAAATAGAAAGCACCAGCGTGAGCACGATGATGGCCCCGCTGAATTTCCATGCGGGCCAGCCTGCAAGTTGCGGGACCTGTTTTGCGACCACAATGATGGGCCAGTGCCAGAGATAAATCGCGTATGAGATGTCGCCGATAAAGCGCAGTGGTTGTGTGCCCAGTATCGTTGCGGCGGCAAAGCGTGTCTGGTTGCCCAAAATTAAGAATGCGGTGCCCAATGTCGGCACGATAGCAATCCAACCCGGAAAGGCAAAACCTTCGCGCACCGTAAAGGCCGCGGTCATCAGCATCGCGAGGCCAACCCAGCTGAGAGCGATACGAAATGCCGCGTTGAGCTTAAGCCACGGCCAGAGTATTGCCAGCGTTGAACCGATTGCCAGTTCCCATGCGCGGGTGGTGGTGGTAAAATAGCCCTGTGGTGTGCCGCGCAGAACGTAAGAGGACCAGATGAACGACACGATCAGAATACCGGCAGAGTAGATCAGAATAAACGGACGAAACTTGTGCCCGGCCTTGCGCGTGAACCATGCGGCAACAAAGACAATCAGCGGCCAGGCAAAATAAAACTGCTCTTCGATCGACAGCGACCAGTAATGCTGCACCACCGTCGGGCTGGCTTCGCGCGCAAGATAATCGACCGATTGCGCGACGAGCATCCAGTTTTGCACATAAAGCGCTGAACCGAATACCTGTTTAGCTGTGTTGATCCATTCTGTTTCGGGTAACCAGCGCAGTGCGGCATAGAGCGATACCAGAAGCACGAGCGTCGCCGCGGGCAGAAGTCTTCTCAAGCGCCGCGACCAGAAATCGGCGAGGTCGAGCCTGCCTGTCTTTTCGACTTCGGCGAGCAGAAGGCTGGTTATCAAAAATCCCGATATAACAAAAAACGCATCCACGCCGATAAATCCGCCGCGAATGCTGTCAGGCCAAACGTGAAAAAGAAAAACCAGTATTACAGCGACAGCCCGCAGGCCCTGCAAATCAGCACGGTAACTTATGTGTCGGGAAATCAAATCTGCCATTTTCTAACCTCAGCGCCGGTGAGGTTTCGAGAATTGGCTCAACGTGTCATTATTATTTAAACGCGGGGCTTATCAAAAGCCCCGGTATATTAGTTGGAAATTTCTGCTTCGAGTTTCGACTCAACGTAGGCCGACACGATACGCGGCAGCTCTTTTTTAAGGCGTTCTGCCATCAGGCGCTTGCCTTCGTCTGCCGGGTGTATGCCATCCGGTAAAAGTTTTTTGAAGTCTTTTTTACTGCGCGCGAAATCGCTGGCAAAATCGATGGTCAACATTCCGGAATCCTGCAATTTACGGCGCAGTGCCTGCAGCTTTTCCTCTGTCTGGCCCCCGCGCGTCAGCGGAATGGGAAGTCCGATTACCGGTGTAATTTTGCGGCGTTTGAGCTCGCCCGCCATCTGTTCAATCATGTTCATCATCTCTTCGGGCGTGTTGCCAAAGAACACGTCATTGGTGCCGCCCATAATGATGCAGATTTCCGGTTTTTCGCGGATGACATCGTTTTCGAGGCGGTAGTACATTTCTTCGAGTGTTTCGCCGCTGACTCCACGATTCACGATCTGTATGCCTGTTTCGATGCTTACGAGGTTGGTCCATGAACGGCCATTGGGGTAGCCCCACGTGATCGAGTCACCCAGAGCCACAATCTTCAGTTTAGTCCAGTCCATGGTTTCTACCGCGCGCGTGAATTGCAGCGGGGTAAACATGGGAAACAAACACAGTGACAGTATTGTCAAACGGAAACGACGGTATTTTCGCGGTTTTTTCTGCATAGTCGTGTACCCTCTTTATCGGTAATTTCGGTCAGTTTAGAGAATAGTTTTAAAATCGGAGATCGAGTCAAACCGTCAATCTCTAATTGCGCACCGCACTAAGTGGATTTGCCTGCAAAACTTAATACGTGGTCGTGATACGAAGGTGTTTTTCGGGCGGATTTTCCCGTTGCTGGGCATGTTTTCTTACTTAATGGCGGCTCTGCTCTTTGCATTTCCCGGGAATGGAATATCAAAATTCATTATTAGCTTGTCACCCTGTCTGAATTGCAGTTTTGTTCCTTAATACCGCGCGGTAGAGCAGTTGGTAGCTCGTTGGGCTCATAACCCAAAGGTCGCAGGTTCAAGTCCTGCCCGCGCTAAAATTGGCCGTAGGCACCCCGGCTTTGCCGGGTGCCTACGGCCTAAAATTCGTGACCAAGATGAGGCCTGCTGGCTCGTAGCGGCGAAACGCGGCTACGTCGCCTTATGGCCGCTTCGCGGCCATAAGGCGACGTAGCTCAGCTGGTTAGAGCGATGGAATCATAATCCACAGGTCCGGGGTTCGAATCCCTGCGTCGCTAACAGGATGCCACGGCGACGTAGCACCGAAGACGGAGGCCGCAAGGCCGGCCGCAGCTGGTTGGAGCGGATGCAATCAACATCCACAGGTCCGCGGTTCGCTCAGCGTCTTCGCTGCGCCGTCATTGCAGTCCCAATTTCGGAAAATTCAACCGGCAATCCCTGCGTCGCTAAACTAAGAATAGGCTATACCTGCACGCGCCGCGTGCAGGTATAGCCTATTCTATAAATTCCATGCAAAATAACTCTCCCCGTTTCGAAAGATTCAAACTCGCGCTCGGTATCAGCCTGCGCTATTCGCGCGGTAAGCGTAAATATTTCCTGAGCATGAATGCCTTTTTGGCTTTCGTCGGCGTTTTTGTCGGCACGAGCCTGCTCGTCGTCGTCATGTCGATCTTTGGCGGCTTCCAGCTCAGCTGAAAAAAGTATATTTCCAGTTCGACCCTGCACATGATGCTCACCGTCGATCGCATCACCGGCGGCGAAAAAATCGCCGGCTGGGAAAAGTGGAAAGAGCGCCTTACGGCTGATCTGGGTGCCGATATCGAATCCGTCGAGGGCAACATACAGTCACCGGCCATTTTTCGTCGCAGAAAATTTCTCGACCATGTTTTTGTCAGGGGAATGGATTTTCAGCGTAATAAGGAAAATCATACCTATGCTATTCCCGATTCGTTTCCCGAGATTGTCGAACCCGCCGGTGTGCGAAAAATTCCCGAAGGCGATTACGCGATCATCGGCCGTGAGATGGCGCTCAATCTCGGGCTCAGCGTCGGCGATTCTATTGAATTGATTGTGCCGCGCGGGCAATTCAACCTGCAAACAGGTGTGACGCCATCTATACGCACTTTCAAAATCGCGGCATTGTTTAAGACCGGGCACTATAACTATGACACGAAAGTGATTGTTTTGTCTCTGCCCACTGCTCAGAATCTCTATGCGCTGCCAGATGCGGTGCAGCAGCTTGTGATTCGCATCAAAGATACAGATGCGTTGTCTAAAATCCGCAGAAAGGTGTCGCGCGCGTGGCCTTACACAATACGCACGATCGAAGACGAGCAACGTAACTTCTTTGCTGCGCTACGTCTCGAAAAAACCATCATGGTGGTCATTGTCTTCCTCTTCATTATCGCGGCGATGGTAGGTATTGTGATTGCCACGTTCAACATTGTTCGCGCACACAAACGTGATATCGGCATCATGAAATCCCTGGGATTTTCTCGCCGAAATATCCTGATGATATTTGCCGTGACAGGGATGGCAATGGGTGTGCTGGGGTCTATTTCAGGCATTCTTGCCGGGGTAGGGCTTGCCAATAACCTCGAATCGGTATTACACGGCATCGAAGCGGTAATCAACCCGATTGGTAAATATTATGCAGAGCATTTTAGCCACAGCCTGTGGACCGATGTGAGACTCATCCCGCGCGACGTTTATTATTTTGATCACCTGCCGATCGACATTGACTGGAAACTTTTACGCGTACTGGGTTATGTTTCGGTGGCACTGTCCGTTCTTGCGTCGATTATTCCGGCGCGCAAGGCAGCGCGACTTGAGCCGATCGATATTATTCGCAAGGCGGAAGTCTGATGCTTCAACAGGGTTCAGCACAGGTGCCAATTCTCGCCGTGAGCGATTTGCATAAAACTTACCGCGACGGCGAGATACGTGCAGAGGTTTTGAAGGGTATTTCATTCACCGTTGAGCCCGGCGAATTTGTCGCAATACAGGGTTCTTCGGGTGCCGGAAAAAGCACTCTGTTGAATCTTTTAGGTGCACTCGACCGACCCGATTCGGGCAAGATCGTCATCGACGGTCTTGAGCTCACCGCAGATGTAAAAAACACAAAGCTGGATATATTCCGCCGCGATAAAGTCGGTTTTATTTTCCAGAGCCATTACCTCATGCAGGAATTTACCGTGCTCGAAAACGTGATGATGCCGCTGCGCGCACAGGGTGTGAACAGAACGGATTCGCGCCAGCGCGCAGAAAAAATTCTGCAACGCATCGGTCTTGGCCACCGCATGGAGCATTTCCCGTCGCAGATATCGGGTGGCGAAAGCCAGCGCGTAGCGGTCGCAAGAGCCGTGGTTAAAAGCCCGCCGCTCATTCTCGCCGACGAACCGACCGGTAACCTCGACAGCGAAAACCGGCAGCGCTTTATCGATGTTTTGAATACCCTGCAGGCAGAAGATAAACTGACTGTTATTGTTGTGACGCACGAAGCCGAACTGGCAATGGCGGCCTCGCGCCGGCTTTTGATGCGCGACGGCAAGATCGAATTGCCTGCCGCGGTCTGAGTGGTCAGGCCGTCGCGGCCTTACGCAGCCGGTAATGCTGCAACGCGAAAAATCCGCCTGTAATCAGCATAAAAATGAAAAGCGGTATGTTGCCCAACCAGGCAAAAGCAGTCTGGTGCCTTGGCATTGCGGGTACTGCATAGAGCTGGTTTACCCGTTCAAAGAGCTTTGTTTTACCCGAAACTTCGCCAGTTGAAGCCGTGTAGGCGCTGATTCCTGAATTGGTCGAACGCAGAATCGGCAGCCTGAGCTCGATTGCCCGCATCGTACCGAGCGTCATGTGCTGCAAGCTCTCATACGAGTCGCCAAACCAGGCATCGTTCGTGATATTGATTATAAACTGTGCCTCGTGGGCGCTGCGTGCGTCAAAAGGGCGCGCATAGTCGGGCAAAATAATTTCATAACAGATGAGCGGCATCGCTTTGATGACACCATGGCGGGTCTGTATGTTAAACAGCGAAAACTTCTCCCCGTGTGAGAAATCCGATACAGCGGGAAACAGGCTTTTCAGCGACGGGAATTTTTCACCGAGCGGCATAAATTCGCCGAACGGCAATAGAAAATTCTTTTGGTAGTTGTTGAGAGGTGCACCCTGGTTATCGAGATGCCACATGTTCGAATAATCCCGGTTGCGACTACGTTCATGCAGAATGTCGTTGATGATAATCGGAGTCTGCGTGATCTTCTGCAAATCTGCTATCGCAGCCTTGAGCGGTTCAGAGCGTTCAAACTCCATTGCGGGAATCGAGCTTTCGGGCCACACAATGAGGTCGGGCTTTTGCCCGGCTGCAGTGGCGTCGGCGACGAGTTTCTGCGTTTGCGCGACCATGCGGCTGATGATATAGGGTCGCTCGTGGTAGCCGGTGATCAGCGGCACATTTCCCTGTGGCACGCCGACGACAAATTTCGGTGCCGCAGTTTCAAAATCTTCAAAGCGCGAATACTGGATATAACCATAGAGGTGCGTCGCCACGGCGATCAGCAGAAATACCTGCGCGTTCCGGCTCTGTGTCGCCAGTTTAATAAACGATTTCTGTTTATCGCGTTGAAAATCCCCCCCGGCCTGGTAGAGCAAAAACTGCATCGCGACCCACACGACAGACATTCCGCGCGTGCCGATCAGATCGGCACCCTGCGCAAACAATAGGTCGCCGCTGACAATATTGGCGCCGTGCCACGGAAACAGCTGCCAGCCGATCAGTTCACACAGGCCGAAGGCCGCAGCTGCTGCAAGTGTGCATTTTGCAGCGGAAGAGAAAATATCTGCACGCCTGTACATCCAGCGCAGAAAGAAAAAGAACAGCAGCATCTTGCCGCCGGTGCCCAGCGAGTAGAGCAGAAAAAGCGGAAACGCGACGAAGGTCGGCATCATGCCATACACTGCAATCGTGTGCATGATCCAGTGGTAACCGACGAGGTTCAGAATCAGCGTCCAGATCAGCCACAGAAAGACAGTTTGGCGGCGGCTCGCGGAAAAATGTTCAAAGACATAAAATGCCGGTATAAGTCCCAGAAATCCCAGGAAGTAAACATTGTAAGGCACGAATGAAAAAGAGGTTAATGCGGCCGAAAGAGTGACGAGCGTAATGGCGCGGCGGAAGGTGATTTGAGGCATGGTTATTCTTTTACGCGAAAAGTTATTCTGCGTTAATGTGTGCGCGCTTCTTCTGCATGCGGTCGAGCACGATTGCCGGCACCTGGTCTGCGATGTTGCCGCCGAAGTGCGCCACTTCTTTCACGATGGTGCTCGAGATAAATGAATTCTCAGAACCCGCCATCAGGAACATGGTTTCGAGGTCGGGCAAAAGTTTGCGGTTCATGAGGAAGATAGCGTGTTCGTAGTCGAAATCGGAGACCGCACGCAACCCCCGTATCACAATGCGCGTATTGTGCACGCGGCAATAGTCAACCAGCAGACCCTCGAAAGTCTCGACCTTCACCTGAGGGTAACCTTGCAATACCTCGCGGATGATGTCGACGCGCTCGTCCGGTGTGAAAAGCGCCTTCTTGCTGGTGTTTTTGAGCACCGCAATGTGCAATGAGTCGACGATGCGCAGCGCCCGCTGAACAATATCCAGATGGCCGTTCGTGAACGGATCAAAACTGCCGGGGTAGACTGCGCTTCTCACGCCGCATGTTTTCGAATTCAGAGCGGATGTAAAGTAGTTCAAAACCGCGAACCCGGCGTTCACCGGGAATCGCGGTTTTCGCGTCAGTCGCATGGCTTTTATTTCCTTATTCCCTGTAATTTGTTATCTTTTCCGCATTCATAGCCACTGGCTATATCCCGTGGCTATGAAAAGTTTGCCAATGCAAGAAACTGCCTTAACGAATTTTCACCCGGCTGTTCAGCGCTGGTTTTTTAGGACACTGGGAAGTCCCACGCCGATACAGGTAGAGGCATGGAATGCTTTGTCAGAAAACCGGCATGCGCTCATCAGCGCACCTACCGGCGAAGGTAAAACTCTTGCGGGCTTTCTCGCAATCATCGACGATCTAGTGAAGCGCGCGGTTGCCGGTGAAAATATCCGTCGCTCGCGCATTCTTTATATTTCACCCCTCAAGGCTCTGTCGAACGACATCGAAAAAAACCTGCAGATTCCGCTCCGTGGTATCAGACACGAACTCGAAAAGGAGGGTATCGACATCGATGAAATTCATGCGATGGTGCGCACCGGCGACAGCACTGCGTCTGAACGGGCGAAGCTCGTGCGACTCAAGCCGCAGATTGTCGTCACGACTCCCGAGTCATTGTATTTGCTTTTAACCAGCGCCTCGGGTCGCGCGCTGCTCGAAACGATCGAGACCGTCATTGTCGACGAGATCCATGCGCTTGTCTCTAACCGCCGGGGGGCGCACCTTGCATTGTCTTTAGAGCGCCTCGAAGCGATTCGCCTGCAGGCAGCCAAAGAGAAAGGGGATTTATCCCGTTATGCGCGCATGAGGCGCATCGGTATATCGGCAACCGTGCGCCCGCTCGAACGCGTGGCTGAATACCTTGTGGGCAATGAACCCATCGCGCTCTGTTCTGACAAAAAGCAGCGGCCGTTCGACATTCGCATGCTGATGCCGACGGCAGGCTTAAGCGCTGTGATGAGCGGGGAAAACTGGGATGAAGTGTACCGCAGTCTCGCGGACGAGATCCAGAAACGCCGCACCACGCTGATCTTCGTCAATAACCGCCGCCTGTGCGAACGCCTCGCGCGCCACCTCAGCGAACTTCTCGGGCAGAACCTGGTCGCCTCGCACCACGGCTCGCTGTCACATGCTCAACGCCACCGTGCAGAGCAGATGCTTAAGGCGGGTGACTTGAAGGTGATGATTGCGACGTCTTCGCTCGAACTGGGTCTCGATATTGGCTCAATCGATCTCGTCGTGCAGATTTCATCGCCGCGTTCGATCCATGCTTTCATACAGAGGGCAGGCCGGTCAGAGCACAACAAGCACGGCACGTCGCGTGCGCTGTTAATTCCGCTCTCGCGCGACGACCTGGTCGAATGCATCGCACTCATCCGTTCGCTGCGCGCGGGTGAACTCGAAGAGGTTTCACTCTGCGTACCGGCGCTTGACGTGCTGGCGCAGCAGATCATCGCCGAAGTGTCGATGCGCGACTATTCAGTCGCGGAGCTTTTTTCTCTTTTTACCGGAGCGTACGCGTACCGTAATCTTGCTCTCGATAAATTCCGCCAGCTTTTACAGATGCTGAACGATGGCTATTCGCTGCGCTTCGGCCGCAAGGCGCGTTATATTTTCTATGATAAGTCTTCAGACCATTTGCATGCGCGTCCCGGCACGCGCATCTATGCTGCGCTCAACGGCGGCGCGATTCCTGAGAATTTTGAATACGAAGTAGTTGATGAAAAAGAACAAGTATTTGTTGGCACAGTGCACGAAGATTTTGCGATTGAATCGATCCAGGGTGATGTGTTTCAACTCGGCAACCGTATGTGGCAGATTACCAGTGTCAGGGGTAACCGTGTTTCGGTTTTTCATGCTCCCGACAAACACCCGACAATCCCGTTCTGGATCGTCGATGTGCCGGGCCGCAGCGATGCGCTCAGTAAAGCTGTTTCTTCTTTAAATGAGAGTTTTCTGGCTGCGCCGGATTTAGAACGTTTCGTTTCTGCCTCGCAGCGTGAAACCGGCCTCACCGAGGCTGAAATGCGCGCTGCCGCGGAATACCTGAGAGAAAGCCGCGAAGCGCTCAAAGCGCTGCCGACACACCACACGGTCATTCTCGAGCGCTTCTTTGATGAGGTCAATAACTGCCACATCGTGCTGCATTCGCCGTTTGGCACGCAGATCAACCGCGCATGGGGCCTGGCACTCAGAAAGCGCTTTTGTCGCCAGTTCAATTTTGAACTGCAGGCGGCGGCCAATGACAGCGCAATCATACTGTCGCTCAGCCATACACATAGTTTTATTCTGGATGAAGTCTTTACCTATTTGTCTTCGAAATCGGCGCGCGACGTGCTGATCCAGGCGCTACTGGATGCGCCGATGTTCGAGATACGCTGGCGCTGGAACGCCTCGCGCGCGCTTGCGATTCTGCGCCGCAATTCGCGCGGCAAAACGCCCGCGCAGTGGCAGAAATCCAATGCACAGGATCTGATTGCACTGCTGTTTCCCGACCAGATCGCCTGTGCCGAAAACCTCAGCGGGCCGCGCGAAATTCCCGATCACCCGCTGGTAGAACAAACGATGTACGATTGCCTCAATGAGGCGATGGATGTTGAGGGCTTTTTGCGCGTGCTCAGGGGGCTCGAGAGCGGCGAGATCAGAACGCTGACCGTCGACAGCGCCCAACCTTCTCAGCTTGCGCATGAAATTATCAACGCGCGTCCGTACGCATTTCTCGATGACGCACCGCTTGAAGAACGCCGCACACGCGCGGTGCGCACCAATTTTGAAGAACGCGAAGGCGACACGATTTCCGACGCCACGCTCGCGGCTGTGCAGGCAGAGACGCTTTATCCGGCGCGCAACGCATACGAACTTTATGACCGCATCACACAGTTTGCGATTGTGCCAGAGGCTGAAGCTGCAAAACTGGGTTTTGCAACGGGTTTGGCAGATCTGGCAGCCTCTGAAAAAATCATTCACTATCGGCTGCCCTTTCAGCCCACCGCTATAGCGGTGGGCTCCTATTTTATCAGTGCAGACAAACTGGATCTGGTACAATCCGCCTATTCGACTGCCGAAAGCAACGAGATCGCAGATCAGCGCCGCTATAGCGCAATCGAAGCGATTGTTCTCTCACACCTCGAACTGTTAGGGCCGCTGAGCATCCGCAAAATTTCTGAACGCCTGGCTTTGGAAGAAAGCACCGTAACGCTGGCGCTCTTAGCACTCGAAAATTCGGGCAGCGTGTTCCAGTTTGAACGGCGCGGTGAAAAAATGTTTGTCGAGCGCGCTTATTACCAGCGGCTCTTGCACTTTGACCGCAGGCCGCGGGACAGGCAATACCGGGTTTCCGCAGAGCAATACCTGAAGTTTCTGCAGGTCTGGCAGCACGCCGCAGGCGAAGCCCTATCAGGCAGTGCATCGCTCAGGAAAATTCTGCTGCAATTACAGGGGGTCGCTCTCTCTCAGCAAGATTGGGTAGAGGCTCTGAAGTTGCGGCTGACCGATTTCTCAGAGCGTATGCTAGAAGAACTTTTTCTGACCGGTGAGTTTTTCTGGTGGCGCCCGGTTTCATCTGAATCGAAGTTAAAAACCATCACGCCGAAAACGCGGTACATGATCTTATCGCGGGAACTATGGTACAGAATTGCTGAGCCGTTTGGCACCAAGTCTCTTTCAACGCTGAGCGCCGATGCAAAACGCATCTATGAGTACCTCGATAAAAATGGCGCCTCTTTTATGGGGGATATCCATGCGCAGGGTAAATTTTTTAGCGAACAGACACTGCGCGGAATGCGCGAGCTGGTGGCGCGTGGCCTGGTCACTTCAGACCAGTTTTTCGCGCTGCGGCGACTGTCGATGTCGAAACGGCGTGTTAGCCCACGAATGAATTCGTGGGCTAACACGCCGTTCCCCCCGGGGCGTTTTGCCCTGATGCGGTTTCCTGACGCCATTGACGAGTCGGATAGAATGATCGCGGTCGCCGAAATGCAGCTCGCCCGGCAGGGAGTGATCTATCGTTATGCTGCGGAAAAGGATTTTTTCAAGGTGCCCTGGCCGCAGTTTGTGCGAACACTCCGCCTTATGGAAATGCGCGGTCTGATACGTGGAGGTCGTTTTATTGAGGGGCTATGGGGGGAGCAGTTTGCCGAACCGCAGGCGCTGGGGCTCCTGGCCGGGATGGAAAAAGCCAGCCTATATAAGGAGATTTCGTTTGCTGATCCGGTATCGCAGGTGAGCAGATTGATGGAACGCTTGGGTGTACTCCCGCCGGTACGCAAGCAGCTTTTGGCCTAGTCAGAGATTCTCTAAGTCTTTTTTTGTTGCATTTTCCGCATAATCTGCGTCGATTCAATGCATAGACATGAAACGAATAATTCTTTCAGCTTTAGTGATTTGCGCTTATCCGGGCCTTTTTGCCACTGCTCCGAAAACTGATGTCGTCATCGAAACCGGCGAGGGCATTATGCTGCACGTCGAGTACGTATCTGAAAATGAAAAAGTCGGTACGGTCGATGTGCGCGCCGCGCTGATGCCCCCGGCCTTGTGCGAAGAAAAAGATTTCCCCAAGTATTTACCGAAAGGCAAACTGAAGAATCCGACGAAAATGACCTCGGGCCATTGCCTTTATTCTGGTAAGCCATTTGTTTTGCGTTCGCTGGCTATCGAGCTTTCGCAAATTAAAAAACGCTATGATACTGCACTGATTACGCTGTCGGCAAACAGCGAAAAGAAACAACTGCCCTTCTATGGTGTTTCAGGCAAAGCAGCCTGGGGATTCAATCTGAGCAGCGAGCCAGTGGCCGGCGGTGGACAGGCGCCCGCGGTAGGCCTCCAGGCTTTTCCCATGGACAAAACCATGGACACTATACAAACTGTGAATATGGCGGGTGAGCGCGATTCCCTTTATCCACACCATAATCTTTTCCACCGGTGGAGTAAGCTCGATCCGCGTATTGCCGCAATCTATACACCGCTGCTGCCGACGGCTGATATCAGCCTGCTCAAATTCGGCGTCATTGGCTTTACCGTCGAAAACTCCATTGCTATTCCCGAAATGAAGTTTCTACCCTTGAAAAAATATAGCCTGCGCCTGCGCGGTGGCATCAATGCCGGATTTCATAAATTCACACAAGATCTCTTTCAAAACGGCCAGGCTGTCAGCACCGGGAGCATCACCCTGATTCCCGTCCTTTTCCAACTGTCTCTTTACTGGGATCTCAAACCCAAGAGCATGAATTTGACAATATCACCGTACGTGAAGCTCGCCGATGGAATAATCTTTAGTACTGTCAGCACTGCCGTGAAGAGCGAATATGTGTCGCTCCTTGCGGCCGGGGCTGAGAGCGCGCGTACCGGTAGTTATATTGGTAACGGCTTTCAGGCAGTCCTCGGTGTCGAAGTTCGCCCGGCCAAATGGCCTGTTGCTTTCTTTCTGGACGGCGGCTACATGATGCACTCGCAGGATATCACAGGCCAGTATTTTTTGTTTAATGTTGGGGCTGCGTGGCATTATGGTTCGACTCCGCCTGAGCCTAAAATGCTGCCGATTCAATATCTGGGAGCAAAGAGCGTAGTGCTCGTGCTTAAAGGCACAGTGAGGGAACCTGATGGGGACGTGCTCAGCGGCGCTGTCATCACCTTGCGTGCTAAGGGCAGTACAGCAATTGTTAAACAAGTTACAACCGGGGACAAGGGGCAATTCTCAGTCGATCTGGAGCCGGGTCTCGATTACACTGTAGAAGCCGCGAAAGACGCATATGCCAAATCCACTCTGGATCTTCCGATGATGTCTAACGACAAAAAGACACGCGACCATGATTTTATTCTCGCGCCAATGACATACAGTCTCGAGGGTGTGAACTTCAAACCGGATTCTGATGAATTGATCAAAGGTAAGGCGCCGGAAAAAGCTCTCCTCGAACTTGTGAAGTTTTTGCAATCGAATCCCGGTATCAAGATTGAAATCGGTGGGCATACCGCTGCAAGCGGTGCCGATGACGATAGCTCGCGTAAACTCTCCAAAAAGCGCGCCGAGAGCGTGCGCAAATTTATCATCAGCAAGGGAATTGACGCTGCCCGACTGACATCAGAGGGCTACGGCGGTTCCGCGCCGATTGCCGACGGCAAGACTGCGGCCGGCGCGGCAAAAAACAGGCGGGTTGAGGTCAAGATTTTGACGGAATAGGTGAAGATATGTATTTTGGTGCCCGCCTCTGTTCATAAAGCGCACGCAAGGTCAATCCGGCCGAACCCTATTTGCTGTTGGTAAGTGTGCACCCAGCACGAAATGGAAAGGTCTGTAGTTTTCTTTAGAAACGCCATTTTTTTGTCGTGTAGAGTTCAATTGACTACGTCTCAAATCCTATGCGGAAGCTAAGCAGCTCGAAATTTGCCCTAATATTGGGCATTTCGGCTTTTGCCCTAAACTGTTCCGGTCGCACTTATAGCACGTTTTTCCAGCCCTTTGACCTTGTTTTTGATGGCAAGAGCACGGCGAATTCCTCGGTTTCGGTGTCTCTTTTGGCCGCAACACCTTTAACGAACACGCGGGTGATGCTGACTTTTAACAAGCCCGTTTCTCTGGCGTCTTCACAAACGGTTTCCAATTACCGCATTACGGATTCTTCAGGTAACCTCCTTAATATGCTGGCTGTATCGCGCGATCCGAACAATTCCAATATCGTTTTTGTCGACACGATTCCGCAGGCATCGGGTTCGCAGTACACTGTAACGGCGTCGAATATAGTAGGGGTGGACGGAGCTTCTTTGGGTTCGTCGAACAGCGCAACGTTCACTGCACCTAACAACGCCGACCAGACAGGGCCATTGTTCAGCAGTGTTTCTATCACAAGCGGCACGACTCTGGAGGTTTTCTTTGATGAGGCGTTGGATGGTACGACGAGTGCAACAGCCGGCAATTACCGCTTTTATACAGGCGCAAGTTCTGCTGCTGCGGTTGCAGCCTGCCAGGCCGATGGTACTTTCTCTGCGGGTACTGTAGCGATGGGTAGCGTCCGCGACAGCGCCAATTTCGCGAAGGTCACGCTGACGCGCAGTGCAATGACGACAGGTACAATCTATGCGATCGGTGCGCGCAATGTGCGTGATATCTGGGGTAATGCAGTGGCGAATACCACGTGTTCTGTGGGGTATCTTTATACCGCCAGTACTCCGAAGGTGGTGAGTGCCGTATCTTCTTCACCGACTTCTGTGCTTTTGACCTTCGACCAGGCGATGAAAGATGCAAATCAGCCGACTCCTGCGGTCAACAGCACACCGTTGACAACACGCGCGAACTACACAATCACCAACTGCGGTACCCTTTCTGCTTCGGCGGCAAATTTTTCCGTCGTTAGCTCTACGCAAATCCTGTTAAGCGGACTTGCTACAGGCACAACCGGCACTTGCACAGTTACACTAAATACGGCGATCACATCTGCTGCCGGCGTGGCTCTGACGGGAGCGACGAATTTCGCGGTTTTCGGTTACTCTGCGGCCGACACGACATCACCTTCGGTTGCGAGTGTCGCACCGACAAATTCAAACACGGTGCGCGTGACTTTTAATGAGCCGATCAACGACGCAACAGTGGGGATTTCGGATTTCAATTTTTCGCCAGCGCTGACTGTAACAGGAGTAACCTGCTACACTGGCGCCGGAAACTACACGTATTGTGACGTTGCGACTTCGACCGACCAGACCACGCAATCTTATACAGTGACTGTTTCTGGTATCAACGATGTTGCCGGCAATGCACTGAGCACTTCGACGACAACTTTCACCGGCGACGGCAAGCCTTACATCGTGGCATATTATCCGGTCGATAGCGGTACTGTTCTGGTCGAATGGTCAGAGGCGATTGGCAATTCTGCCTCTGTCGGCACGGCGGATTATACTATAACACCTGCGGGTACAATTACCGCAGCCTCTCTTTACTTACCCGATGCCAATGACCGTTCTAAATTTGTGAAGCTGACTATTTCCCCGGTTTTAACTTCGGGTACAACTTATACCTTGAGCGTGAACAACCCGACGGGCAGTGTTGATTCCACGAACAACGGCACTTTGGGTACGGTTCCTGGCGGTGGTACTTTCACGGGGCCGACTGCGACGACTGCTCCGCAGGTAAGCAGCGCTTCGTCACCGTCACCGACCACGGTACTTGTCAACTTTAATGAACCGCTGAACAATTCTACAATTGGGATCGGTGATTTTGTGATCACAGGCGCGGGATGTGCTTCGGGGGTAACTGGTGCAACGCAAATTCAAGCGGGCGTTGTGCAGCTGGTCTTGACCAGTGTTGCTTCCAATGGACCTTCCTGCACCGTTACAGTTGGGGCAGGTAATGTTTCAGATCTTGCCGGTAACGCAATCGCGGCGACCAATAACAGCGCAACTTACGCGTATACAGGTACCGGTACCGCAGATACAACTCCGCCGACTATCGGTTCTGTGATTGCGCTTTCAAACACACAGGTGCGCGTCTACTTCAGCGAGCCCGTGGCTACAGGCGGCGGCGCGAACGCGGGCGACAACACGGCAAACTACAGTTTTTCCCCAGCGCTGACAGGTGGTGTTGCGAGTGCGAGCTGCACATCCACATATTGTACACTGACGCTGAACGCGCCCGGTACGAGTGCAGTGCAATATGCGCTGACTGTGAGCAATGTTCAGGATGCTGCGGCGAACACGATGTCGTCAGCTTCTGTTAGTTTCTCCGGTATCGGTTCGTCGGCGACGGCTCCGACACTGTATATGGCGACACTGGTTAATTCCACGACCGTGGAGCTTTCGTTTTCAGAGATCATGGATCTGACGACTTCGCAGAATACCGCGAACTATACGGTGTCTGGCGGCAATACGGTTTCGGCTGCCGTGCGTCAGGCAGATGCCACGAAAGTGCGGCTGACTATTACTCCCGGTGCTTATGGTTCATCGAACAGTTACACCGTGACGGGTGGGGCGGCTCTGACCGACGCTTCGGGTAATGTGCTGGGTTCGCCGAATTCTGCGACGTTCTCTGGTTCGGCGACGGCACCTGCGACGAGTGACCTTGCGGCGACATCGGATTTGGGTAGTTCGACGACAGACAACATTACCAGTGCGGCATTTCCGGCACCGGGTCTTCAGTTTACTGGTACGGTTGCTGCGAACACGACAGTTTATCTTTATGACGACGGAATTCTGGTTGCGACTGCAGTCTCTGATTCGAGCGGCAATTATTCGGTGACGCTGACGAGCGCAGCCACCGTCACTGCGGGTGCGAACGTTTTTACGGTTGCAACTGTTGGCCCAACTGGCCTTGTGAGCGATATTTCTCCCGGTTTGACAGTAACCTATGATTCGAGCGCTCCGGCGCAGCCTGCGTCTCTGGATTTGGTTGCAGGTTCCGATACGGGTATCAGCACGACGGACAATATCACGAATTCTGCGACACCTTCTTTTACCGTATCCTGCGAGAACGGCTCCACGGTGATTTTGCGCGATGGGACGACGAATATCACTAACCCTGCTACGGGCGTAACCTGTTCTGGCGGTACCGCGACTGTCGTTGCGAGCACTTTGGCTGCGGGTACTTATGCTTCCATTAACATAGTGCAGACCGATGTTGCAGGCAACACGAGTGTTGCGAGCACGAACCTGAGTCCGTCTTTGGTGATCGATACGACAGCGCCGGCGCTGAATACGAGCCCGCTGACGGGCAACACGACTTTGACGCTGACTTTTTCAGAGAATGTCTACACATCGACTGGCGCAGCATTGGCGACGAGCGATTTTGCGATAGCGTTTGCCGCAAACGGTGGCACAGCCACGGGTGCTTCGATTACGGGTATCACGCATACACCGCCTTCGGGCACGGTGACGTTGACCATATCGATCACAGGTACGGTCGCCGGCACAGAGACTGTAACAGTGACAAGTGTAGCGAACCAGGTATTTGATGCTGCCGGCAACGCGGCTTCCATTGATACGGGTGCCAAGACGCTTTCAGCCATCGGTGTCGCGAGTATCACCGGTACGCCAACATACACATCAACCGGGGCCACTACTGGTTACATCAGCGTCACCTGGAGCGAAGGTGTCTACACGAACGGGGGCCCTGCGTCGGGCAGCGTCGTGGCCGGTGACTTTGCGCGCACTTTCACGCAGAACAGCGGAAATTCTACTGATGCGACGGTTACGTGTGTAACCGATACGGCAAGCGCGAGTTGTCCAGGTACAGCTCCGGCAGCCGGCGCTACTTCGATGCGAATTCATCTGACAAACACCGGAACTACTTCGGGTGTGGAGACGATTCAGGTGAGTGCTGCATCCAACGCAATTTATAGCGCGACCAGCGGTGTAACGCCGACCAGTGTGAACACGGGCACGATAACATTCCCGGATCGTCTGGCACCCAGTGCGCCGGCATCGCTTGCGCTGGCAACTTTGGACGACACGGGTTCATCGAACTCTGACCGTATTACTTCACAGACAGCCAACCTGACTATTTCAGGTACTGCAGAGGCGAATTCGACAGTGCGCCTGTATCAGCCGAATAGCGGCGGTACTCTGCTTGCGACTGTGACGGCCGACGGCAGCGGCAACTGGTCGACCGACATCTCTCTTGCTGCGGGTTCAACCTATACGGTGGTTGCGACTGCACGGGATGCAGCGCTGAATGTGAGCGCTGATTCGAGTGCTCTTTCGATTACCATTGATACATCCGCACCGGCCGCGCCGGGTACACCGGATATGACTGCCGGCACTGATACGGGCAGTTCGAGCACCGACAATACGACAAACAACCAAACGCCTTCCTTTACCGTTTCTTGCGAGAACGGCGCATCGGTGCAGTTGCGTGATACAGCAACTGCGACGGGCACGGCCGGTACCTGCGCCGGTGGCACGGTGACACTGACTGCAGGAACTCTGGGCAGCGGTGCACACAGTATCAATGCGATTCAGACCGATGCGGCTGGTAATGTTTCAACTGCTTCGGGAAATCTTTCTGTAACCATCGATGTCACAGCAGATGCAGCAACCGGTGTCCCCGACATGACGGCGGGTACCGACAGCGGTTCATCGAGCAGCGACGATATTACGAGCAATGCTACGCCTTCGTTTACAGTGAGCTGCGTGACCGGTTCCAGCGTACAACTCTATGATGGCGCCAGTGCGACGGGCACGGTGGGTACATGTGCTGCCGGTACAGTCACGCTGACTGCGGCTACCCTGGGCACGGGTGCACACAATATCAACGCGATCCAGACTGATTCAGCGGGTAATGCGAGCACTGCTTCATCCAATCTCTCTGTGACGATCGACACGACAGCCGATGCTGCACCGGGTACACCCGACATGACGGCCGGTACCGACAGCGGTTCGAGCAGCACCGATGATATCACAAGTAACACTACACCTTCTTTCACTGTGAGTTGCGTCACGGGTTCGAGCGTACAATTGCGCGACAACGTCACTGCAACGGGCAGCGCTGTCACCTGTGCGGCAGGCACTGCCACGCTGACGAGCGCAGCGTTAAGCGCTGGCGCGCATAATATCAATGCTTTTCAGACCGATGCTGCGGGCAACGTTTCAAGTGCGTCTTCGAATCTTGCGGTGACGATTGATACAACTGCCGACGCAGCACCGGGAACACCTGATCTGACGAATGCGAGCGATTTGGGTTCGAGCAATACGGATAATATTACGAATACAACGACGCCTTCTTTCACTGTAAGTTGTGTTACCGGTTCAAGCGTGCAGCTGTATGACAATTTAACTGCAACGGGAACAGCTGTGACTTGTGCGGCCAGTACAGCAACTGTTACAGCTGCGGCGCTATCGGCCGGCACACACGCTTCGATGAATGCACGGCAAACAGATGCAGCCGGTAATCAGAGTGTTGCATCGGGCAACTTATCGATCACCATTGACACCACTACCGACGCTGCTCCGGGCACACCGGATTTAACAAATGCGAGCGATACTGGCTCCAGCAATTCAGACGATATTACCAACACAACGACACCTTCTTTTACTGTCAGTTGCGTCACCGGTTCAAGTGTGCAGCTCTTTGACGGAGTGACTGCGACAGGAACAGCTGTAACCTGTGCGGCAGGCACGGCGACTGTCACTGCCGCTGCACTTTCAGCCGGAACGCATGCTTCAATGAATGTGATTCAGACTGATGTTGCGGGCAATGCAAGCGCCGCATCGGGCAACCTTTCGATTACAATTGATACCACAGCCGATGCCGCAACGGGCACTCCCGATATGACATCTGCCACTGACACGGGTTCGAGCAACAGCGACGACATCACCGGCAATACGACACCTTCTTTTACTGTGAGTTGCGTAACGGGTTCGAGTGTGCAACTCTATGATAACCTGACTGCAACGGGAACGCCTGTTACCTGTGCAGGCGGCACTGCGACGCTAACTGCGGCTGCACTCTCTGTAGGTACACACGCCTCGATGAATGCAATCCAAACAGATACCGCTGGTAACCAGAGCGCCGCTTCCGGAAATCTTTCGATTACGATCGATACTGCGGCCGATGCCGCAACGGGCACCCCGGATATGACAGCGGGAACCGATTCGGGTTCAAGTTCTACCGATAATATTACGAACAATGCCACACCTTCTTTTACGGTTAGTTGTGTTACCGGTTCAAGTGTTCAGCTCTATGATAACCTGACCGCAACTGGCAGCGCGGTTACATGCGCAGCCGGTACGGCGACCTTAACTGCCGCAACACTTTCTGGTGGGACACACCCTTCGATGAATGCGCGGCAAACAGATGCCGCTGGTAACCAGAGTGTCGCTTCTGGCAACCTATCGATTGCCATCGATACGACGGCCGATGCCGCACCGGGCACCCCGGATATGACGGCCGGCACTGACCTGGGTTCAAGCAGCACGGATGATATTACCAGCAGTACGACGCCTTCTTTTACGGTCAGCTGCGTCACCGGTTCGAGTGTGCAACTGTATGATAACCTGACTGCAACCGGTAGTGCGGTAACCTGCGCGGCCAGTACGGCGACCGTAACAGCTGGCACCTTGGGTGCGGGTGCACACACTTCGATGAATGCTATCCAAACTGACGTTGCTGGTAATGCGAGCCCTGCATCTGGCAATCTATCGATAACGATCGACACTACCGTACCGACTATTTCTGCCGTAGCGCCTGCGGCGAACGCGTATGTAAAAGACACGGTAGTGAGCTTTACCTTTTCAGAAGCCGTCGCTTCAGGCACGGTAACATGGACGCGCACGGGTGGCACAGCTGACGGCGCATCGCATATACAGTCACTGAGCGGTGGCGAACTGGCAACGGGAGCGCACACGAGCATTACTCTGGCGAGCCCGCCGACCTTGGTGAGCGGAGCGATCTACACAATTACCTGGAATGCGACGGATGCAGCAGGCAATACAGCAACTGCGGTATCAACCACCAACGTAACGTATGACACGACGCTGCCGGTGATTTCGGCAGTGACACCCGCTTCGAGTTCGAGTGTCAACAGCACGTCGGTGAGCTACACGCTGTCAGAGGTGTGCCAGTCTGGTTCGATAACCTGGACACAGACAGGCGGCACCGCCGACGGTTCAAGCCCGCACACAAAAGCACTGACGGGGTCAGAGCTGAACGCGGGTACCTTTACCGGCAATATTACCAACAATCCGACTTTGGTTGATGGTGCGATCTATTCGGTAGCTTTCAACTGCACAGACCGCGCAGGCAACGTCGGCACGACCATAACGAGTACAAACGTGACTTATTCACCGGGCGTATTGGCGATTACGACTGCAGATACTCTGGATACGGATAACGACGGCAAGATCGATACTTATCGTGTGAGCTTCAACAAGCCGGTGAACGATTCGACATTTCCCGGATATTCTGTAAATGCTCTGGGTACAGTGACGGCAAATTGGTTGGTTGCAGGCTATACGAATGTGCGCCTGATTCATGGCAGCGCTGTGACTTTTGCGACCGATACCGCGAATGACGCAGTCATTTACATTCGCTTTGACGAGAACGTGCAGACGTGTTCATCGGCGTCGCAGGTGGGTTGCGACACAGAGGCGAAACCCGACCTGACAACGACGGCATCACCTGGTCTGCAGGATCTGACAGCAGCGACAATTGCACAGGTGACCACCGGTTCTGTTACCGAGTCAGACCAGGCGAAACCTGTTCTGATTGCTGCCCGCTCTTTGTCGACAACGACAGCGGACGCGATTTTCAGTGAAACTGTCGAAACAACGACTGCACAGACTGCCACGAACTATGTCATCACTGGCGGCAGCAATCCGACGGTGACGACGGCGACGCGTGACACGACCAACACAAATATCGTGCATTTGGTGACTGGGGCGCAGACCGGTGGGCAGGCTTATGTACTGACGGTGAATACCAACGTGAAAGACAACGCCAACCTGAGTATGAATAGCTCTGCCAACACAGCAAACTTCAATGGCGTACAGAACCCGGTTGTTTCCGGTGTGGTAACGACTTCGGCGACGACGTTGACGATTACGTTCAACGAATCGGTGACGGCTGCTTCTACGGAGTGCTCTACGACAACTGCTTGCGCGGCGATATTTGATAACACTTCGATTCCTATTCTTTCGGCGGTATCGACTGCGGGGTCTGGCAATAATGCGGCGACATATACGCTGACTGTGAACCCGATGGTTGAAGGCCAGGCCTATACCGTGACAGTGCTGCAGAACACGGTGACGTCTGTTGCGACCGGCAACAAGATGCTGAACACGAATAACTCTGCCACTTTCAACGGTGACGGCAAACCGGGCGCGTCGATCAGCACAGATACAGCGACCGCATGCCCGGCGAATGGTCCGGCGAAGCGCGTTGTGGTGCAATATGACCAGACGGTCTCTGCAACCGCGACGACAATCACGAACTACAAGATCACCGGATGTATTTCTGGTTCGAGTTGTTCTACCGGTACGGGTGCACCGAATTCAGCGGGTGCAGCGACTGTGACCGCACAGGGTGGCAACAAGTATGCTGTGGATTTTACGAACAACTTCGCTACCGATTCCACGCTCTACCAGCTGACAATCAGCGGGGTGCAGGACTCCAACGGTAACACGATAGCCGCGCCGGGTAACTTTTCGTTCCAGTGCGGCACCGATACGACTGCGCCGGTATTGATCTCGGCTACGGTTGTCACTGCCACGGCGGGCTCTACTGTGGTCTTACTCACCTTCAGTGAAGGCGTCGACAACGTTACCGCGAACGTCGCCGCAAACTACAAATACGATGCTGCGGCCTATGGCACTGGTGTGCTTTCCGCCGCTCGGCAATCCAATACGGCGCAGGTGCTCTTGACGTTTCAGCCGGCGCTCTCGAATGGCGGTCACCAGATGCGTGTGCAGAATGTCGCTGACTTGAAAACCCCGACAGGAAATGTCATTGTAGACAACGGTACAACAAATGTGCAGCCAATCATCGTCAACGCTCCAACAGGATTCACGGGCGGACCGATTTTTGTCGATCCATTTGGTGACGGGACCACCGCGGGGCAGATCATTATCTATGACCAGAAGCTTTACCTGGGCGCGGATACCGCATCATCGAAAATCTTTGAGATGAATTACAGTCTGACGCAGGCGCAGACGATTACGCTGGATGGTGATGGGACCTTCGGCTCTGCCTCGGATTTCAGCGGCCTTACGACCAAATACACCGGTTGTAACACGGCTTTTAGTAATCCACCGATCGTAACGGATATTTGCTCGCCGCAGACACAGGTGCAGAGTATCGATACGATCTATGCGGCCTGCGTAGGCGGTACATCCACACCGGGAATGACCGGTTCCGCATGCACAGGTGCCTCGGGGACCGAGTTGATGTTTATTGGGGCAGCCAAGACCGACGTACTGACGAGCGCCTTCTACCGTTCATTCTGGGTCACATCGGATAAGTCGAGCGTGAATACTACATTCACATTCACCGAACGCTATTCCGGTGATGGTGGCGGCACGGCCGCGTATCGCGCTGCAAATATCGTTCTCTTTAAAGATCAGTTATTTGTTAACTTTGGGGCAGAGCAGGGTGGCGGTGGTCGCGGTGGTCGTGTATGTATCAATCCTGCCGGCTGTACTGGCGCAACAAACTCAACCTATTTGAGTTACGTAGCTTTCGATAACACCCAACGTATGCGGCGCATCGGCGCAAACAGCGCGAGCGGTTTGCGAAATGGCTCGTACCAGGGGGCGGGTGCACCCTACGGGGACCCGAATGTTTCAAATCAGGCGTTTAATGCGATCAACGTCATGTATGAGCATGACAATGACGGCGCGGGGGGCAACGAATCTCAGCTCTACATCGCGAATGGCGGCTATACCAACAGCACACTCGGCTCCGCTCGCACCGGTAATTCTGACGGTGGCATTATGCGGACCCGCAATGCGGCTTCCGGGGCTGAGTACTCTTCGAAAACGAGCTTGCCGGCGAATTGTCCAAGTGATGCCAGCGGTTGCACCACGTATTGGGAAGATGTAACGCCGGACGCGAATACAAAATGGAATAGCTATATTTCTATTCCTTTACCACAAAACACCGCCGCTACCGGTTCGGGCAATTGCAGTACCAGCTGGGTGGAAATGGATTGTATCCTGCCCTACAATCTGTTTGTTCCGGGGCTGAAGGCGATTCCCTATATGCGCACCGCGCCGAACGGCGACCTCTATATGCTGCGTAACGCTTGCAGCACCAACGGTTTTGCGACGAACGGCGGTACGCCGGATTTCAGAACGCTGCGGCAGGTTTGCCCGTCGGGCAGCGAAGTTCCGCAACTTTGGATGATGCCTAAGAATTGTGGAACCGCCGCGAATTGTGCAGCCGCAGGGACCGGCTGGCGTCTTGTGGCTGAGTACGGTTCTACCGGAAAAACCAACATGGCATCGAATACCGGCAGTTGCGGTACGGCGCCGAATAAATGTTTGGCAAATACGCATGCGACGCTGCTCGAATTTGTCGGCAATTACCTTTATGTGGGTTGGGACAATGCCACATACGGGGCAAATGTCTGGCGTACGGATATGACATCCGTGGCCACGGGCTCGATACCAACGGAAGCAAGCTTTAGCATCGTCAACCTGCCAGGTATCGAGACGGCGAGCGGCGGCACCAACCAGAAAATCTTCAGCCATGTAACAGTAAATGATGCGGGCAAAGACTGGCTGATCATCATCACGCGCGATGGTACTAGCGCGATGAAGATCTACCGCACGGCGAACGACCAGAATTAGAAGGATGAAATTGCGCAACAGAGAAAGGGTAATGCTATCTCGTTGCGCATGATTTTCAAACGAGCCGACAAAGGCCGATAAACTGAATCCGGTTTGACGCAGCGTCAATTTCTCCCCATCTGTCCCAAGGTTTGTGCGGTGTGCCTTTGGGGCATATCTCACATCGCTTCTCTCATAAAACTAAGCGTGTGGAGTTTCTATGAAACTATCTATCTTTTCTGTGTGGGCGGTAATTTCGCTCTTATCTGCGTCTATCTTGAATTGCAGCAAATCAACCACGGACAATAATATTGGCCAGTTTCCTGCTCAGATGAGCCAGTTTCCCGAAGGTGTTACGGCATCGAACCCTGCTCAAGAAACACCCGGCAACGACGGCATCTTGCCGCAGGGCATCATCGCCCGTAAATCCGCATGGTTGCGCCACCACACGCAAATTAATACCAACGTCTACGTACTTGGCAATTGTGTAGGGCAGGGTTGTCTTGATCCCGCAACGGCACCGTCGAATCCCAAACATATCAACAATGCAGATTCTGAACTCACAGTGGGTGTCAGCGTCACCGTACCGGTCGGTCGCGTACTCAAAGCAGATAAGATTCGCCTGAAAGAACGCGCCAATGTGCAGGGAACCACTGAAGCGAACACCTTTGCGCAGGCGAAGAGCGCAGTTATTGCGAACAAAGTTTCGCCGCTCGGCTCCTTACCAAATCTGCCATTCTTTCTTTCCGGTACGCCTGGTGCGCAGAACGTCAACGATGCGGCATCACCGCTCGCAGCCGGCAGATACAACAATCTGACCGTGCGCAAAGACAAAATTCTTGTCTTGAGCGGCGGATTTTATCAGTTAAACGACATCGATCTTAAAAAAGATTCTTCTCTGCTCTGCGCGACACAATGCTTCGTGACAGCGAAGGTCGATCTTATTTCTGAAAAGAAAATCACCCTCGCGGCGATTTCAAGTAACCCAAATGATTTTCTTCTCTATATAGAAGGCGGCAGCGCCGCTGCACAACCGATGGAGAACTCTGCCAAGGCTGTGCAACTCGGCGGCATGAGCCAAATCACCGCGAACATCTACGCACCGAACGGTCGCTTGCAATTCGGCGCGGCAACCATTGCAAAAGGGGTATTCATCGGCAACCACGTGCGCATTGAACCGAATTCAGTTATTACGGCCGGCCCAGCGCCTACAGGAGTGGTGAAACTTTTCGAAGCAGGCGTTGCGGATTCGATCGAGATTCCGGGGAAGGTGAGATTGGATGTGCCTGCAAATGCATTGGTGGAAGACACAGTCATCGCAATACAGGAGAAAGGGCCGATCACTGCGGATAAGCCGCGCTCACCGGCACAGCTGCGTTTTGTGGGTGAAGCGTTTGAGTTTCAACCCGATGGATTGCAGTTTACGGAAAATTACGTGCTTACCATGAATTATGATCCCGCACAGGTAAGTGCGATTGGAGTTACGCCAAGCAATTTGTGGGTATACAGTGCTGCTTCCGATGCCGCGCAATTTTCTCCATCTGTTTCGGTCGCTGTAGATGCGGCACAGAAAATTCAAGCGAAAGATAATCATTTTACTGTATTTGTGCTGGGTAGTGTGGGTGTTGGGGGAGCAACAACTGGTCTGAATATTTCCGGCGATAACGTCATACCAGTTATTCCCCAAACACCAAGGATTCGTTTTACGATTGCTGATAAAAACCAAATTCCCGCGTTAGGCTCCGTTGATCCAACAAGATACGCGTATTACCATACTGGGGATAACGTGGTTTTGGTGAATGGGGATATGTTTTATTACTACCAACAAGTGGGTGCCTGTATAATGGATTCAGTTCAGCGAGTCGGCACAACAATTTGGGATGAAAAGGGGGTGGTTTTTACAAGGAATTTTCCTTCTGGCGTGCCCATGACACTTTCGCCTGTGCCAAATCTGATAGCAAATGGAATTGTATTTACCTTGGCAAATTATGGTGCAGTTTTTGATTTTGCATCCACTGGTCCTGTGGGGGATTGCGTTTTATCCCCGGAAATGTTTCAATTTTTGTATGCCTACAATTTCTCTGCAGGTTCAGGTCCTGCAGTCTATTTTTCGAATAAGATGTGGTCCGCAGGTCGTGCAGGTGCCTACGGTTTGTTGAGCAGCTTACTAAACCAAGACCTATTGACATATCACGGGGAGCCGATCCAATTTTCGACCCAATATTTTAACCGGATAATGCCATTTAAGTCGCATCTCATTATGGCTGCGTGGGCAAATGGACAGCCAACATTAAGGACTTATGACCCAGGAACTGGTAACGAATACTTTCATCCCACGGGTTCATTGAACACTACTTATGAAATCGTTACGACAGGCAACGTGGCCTACGCTTTGCAAGCTGGTGGTATCGGTGCAATCGTGGAAATGGATATGACTGACCCGACCTCAGCACAGCCACCCCTGAGTTCGATCTCAGTAGCGCCTGACACGTTCCACATGGCCCAGAGCGGCAACTACCTCGTCGTCGCCGAAGGCACGTTCTCAACGCCATCGCTGCGCCTCATCAACATTGGCTTCCCTGTGGGAGGTACGGTTACCGGTTTGCCGAGCGGCGGTACGGTGGAGTTGGTGAACAATGTAACTACGGGACAACCACCAAAAACCGTTATCAGCGGCAATGGTTCTTATCAGAATGCAGAGCTCATTGCCGATGGGAATTCGTACAACTTTGTTGTTGCAAGCCAACCGGCCGGTTATGTGTGCACGGTCTCTAACGGCGGTGGTGTGATGGATTTCCATGGCGCGCCGGTGAATGTGAATGTGGGGTGTTCCAAGATCCCAACGGCCTGGTATCCGGCTGGCAATTTGAATATTGGTAGAATGGATCACTCGGCCACGCTATTGTTGGATGGTAGAGTGTTAATTATTGGTGGAAGGGATGCAAATAGTAACCTGATCCCGATCGCTGAGAGCTATAACGTTACGAGCAAGACTTTCACCGTTATTGGGCCAATGATTACGCCGCGCATGGGGCATTCCGCTACCTTGTTGTCTGACGGTCGTGTCTTAATAGTTGGGGGCGTAATAGATACATGGACGGGAATCGGAACTTCTTCTGCTGAGATTTTTGAACCTACTACAAATACTTTTATTGCTGTCGGGGCATCCAATAGGGTTGCAGTCAATCACACGGCAAATACGTTACCTAACGGAAAAATATTGATTTCTGGTGGCGGTGACAATTTAGCACCGAGCAATCAGACGGATATCTTTGATCCGAGCACAAACTCATTTATTCCAGGACCTACTATGAACTCAGCTCACTTTTATTCCGCCACCCAATTCTTGGCGGGGGGGCGCCTATTAATCTCCGGCGGGTCTGCAAATGACATTGTCACGGCTCAATCTGAAATCTATGATTTTACGACTAATACCTGGCTTGTGACTGGCAGCTTAAATCAAGGAAGAATGGCCCATGCCGCTGTAAGCTTGGCTAATGGTAATGTCCTTGTTACAGGCGGCTTGTACAATTCGACAGTTTTTTCATCAACCGAAATTTTTGACGCTGCTACCGGAGTTTATAAGGCAGGGCCCAACTTATCTCAGGCAAGATTTTATGCTCAGGCTGTTCGAGGTTACGATGGGCGGGTGTACGTAATGGGTGGTAATTACGCAGGCATAACTTTGACCTCTGTGGAAATTTTCAGTGAGGATGGCAGTACGATCGTAGCAGGCCCCAACCTGATTCAGCCGCGAAATTTCTACTCCGCGACTGCATTGCCCAGTGGGGCGATATTGTTAGTGGGCGGAATTTCAGGAAGTAACGCCCTAAAGTCTGCAGAAATTTTACAATAATTGCTCCATTGGGCTCCGATGGCGTACAAAGGAAAACCACGAGCTCCGCTGACGGTCAAATCTCGTGACTCGCGGGCCAACGTCTGGTGCACCAGCATGGCGTCCCTACGTTCAGCGGCCGCAGGAACCGAAGCCATTGTTCACAATGGTGAATTATATAGGCCCCGAGGGTAGGTAGCAGGGTCAACCGGCGGATATTCTCACACGTGACGGTAAACGACGCCGGCAAAGACTGGCTGATCATTATCACGCGCGACGGTTCGAGCGCGATGAAAATTTACCGTACGGCGAACGACCAGAATTAGTGGCCAAGGCACAAAAAGCACTGCAGATTGTTAGTTTTTTGACAAATTTGTCGTATAGAGTACAAAAGAGTACGTCTTATGACTTATGCGTAAACTCAGCGGCGCGAAATATGCCCTAATTCTGGGAATTTCAGCCTTTGCCCTCAATTGTTCGGGGCAAACCTATAACACCTTTTTCAAGCCTTTTGACCTCATTTTTGGGGGCAGCAGTAACGCCAATTCTTCGGTCGCGGTTTCGCTTTTGACTGCAACACCCCTCACCAATACCCGGGTGATGCTGACCTTCTCGAAGCCCATTACCCTTACCTCTGCGCAGACCGTTGCCAATTACCGCATTACAGCCCCCAATGGCAGCCTGTTACACCTGCTCGCCGCCTCGCGCGATCCGAATAATTCGAGTATTGTTTTTGTCGATACCGTGCCGCAGACTGCCGGTTCGCTTTATACTGTTGTCGCTTCGAATATCGTCGGTGTCGACGGTTCTTCGCTGGGTTCGAATAACAGCGCGACCTTCACCGCGCCGAACAATGCCGACCAGACCGGGCCGGTATTTAGTTCTATATCTCCCGTCAGCACAACCTCGGTCGTGGTCTACTTCAATGAAGCCGTCGATTTGACCACGTCGCAGGTTTCAGGTAGTTATGCAATTCGCGCAGGCCCCGGCTGTGCGGGGGCAACGATTGCGGTTTCAGCTGCGGTGCGCGATTCGGCAAACGCGGCAAAAGTGACACTGACGACGGGCACGCTGACCGCAGGCACGACCTATTACGTCTGCGTGTCGGCGAATACAGTGCAGGATATCTGGGGTAACGCAAGTACATCCGCTTATGCGTCGACTGCATTCAGTATTCCTGCGGTTGTTCCGAAAGTTGCGAGCATTACCGCTTCAGGCGTTTCGCCGGCCGCGACTGTATTGGTGACCTATGACCGTGCGATGGATACAGCCGGTGCTGCGGGCACGGCCCTGACAGCGCAAGGCAACTATACCATCAACGCGTGCCAGGGTGGGGGATCTCTCACTCTCGGAACTGCGGGCACCTTGATTGGCAGCACGCAGGTATTGTTCACCGGCGTGGCGACCGGCGGCACGGTTAACACCGGGTCGTGCTCTGCGACAGTGACTATTGGTACCATACGCAGCGCCGAAGGTGTGCTGCTGACGGCCGCGGGTAATACCTCGCTGGTCTACTATGCGACGGCAGATACTGTCGCTCCTGCGGTACTGAGCATCGTGCCGACGAATAACACGACGCTGACGGTTACGTTCTCTGAACCCGTGAACGCAGGCAGCGTCACCACTTCGAGTTTTAATTTCTCACCTTCGCTGAATGTCACAGGCGTTTCGTGCACTGGCAATGTCTGCACGCTTACCACGGCTTCACAGTCGACGACTACATACACCGCAACTCCCAGCGGAATTCAGGATACTGCTGGCAATACCCTGAGCTCAGGTTCGACTACATTCACCGGCGACGGAAAACCATACATCGTGGCCATTTACCCCGACGACCCGCAGACAATCTATGTTGAATGGTCAGAAAATCTGGGCGGCACAGCTGTCGGCGATTATACCATCGCGGGAGTTACCGTCAACAGCGCGACGCTTTACCCGGCGGCGCCTTCCAATATGGTTAAGCTGACCCTGAATGCCCCCGGGACAACTGCCGGTAACCCTTATACCATCGTTCTGCCCGGCTTGCCGGCACAACCGATACCGCGGGCAATACCGCGAGTACTACGATACCGAGCGGCGGCACGTTTACCGGGCCGGGCACAACCACTGCTCCCCAGTTTACCAGCGCATCATCATCATCACCCACCTCGGTAATTCTGAATTTCAATGAACCGCTAAATAATGCAACTATCGCGACCACGGATTTTCAATTGTCTGGCGCCGGCTGTCCTGCTACAGGTACGATTAGCAGTGCGATACAGGTGGCCGCAGGCGTCGTGCAGTTGACGATGACGGCCACGGCACCTTCATCGACCCCATGGTCATGTACAGCAACAGTCACCGCTGGTTCTGTCAGCGATTTGGCCGGTAATGCATTCGGCGCGATTGCCAACCAGACATACAACTACACTGGTACTAACGGGGCAACGCCCGATGTGACTGCACCGACTGTTGTGTCAGTGGTCGCACTGTCCAATACGCAGGTGCGTGTTTTCTTTAGCGAACCCGTCGTCACCGGCGGCGGCGCCAATGCGGGTGACAACACGGCGAATTATGCTTTCAGCCCAACGGTGACCGGCGGTGTGGCGAGTGCTTCATGCACGGCGACCTATTGCACGCTGACGCTCAATGCACCGGGCACGAGCGCGGTGCAATATGCGCTCACAGTGAGCAATATCCATGACGGTGTTGCCAATGCGATGGCGACGCAGACGGTGAATTTCTCGGGCATTGGATCTTCCGTAACCGCACCGACTCTGTATCTCGCGACGCTCATCAATGCAACCACGCTCGAGCTGTCTTTTTCAGAAATCATGGATCTCACCTCTGTGCAAAACACAGCAAACTATTCAGTTACCGGCGGAAATTCCGTTTCTGCCGCCGTACGCCGGGCTGATGCCACCAAAGTGCGCCTAACGCTTTCGCCTGGGGCGATCGGTTCCGGTAATACCTTCACCGTGACTGCGGCGCAGTCTGACACCGACGGTGCAGGCCCAATTACCGGCATTACCGATGCCTCAGCGGTCGCACTCGGCTCGCCGAATTCGGCAACCGTCACCGGCTCGGCCAATGCACCTGCGACCACAGATCTTGCGGCAGCTTCGGACCTTGGTAGTTCAAACACCGATAACCTGACATCCACCGCGGCGATTCCCGGTATGACGTTCACCGGTACCGTTGCAGCCAACACCATCGTGAATCTTTATGACGACGGAGTTCTCGTCGCGACAACAATTTCAAACGCATCTGGGGCATATTCACTGGTCGTGAACAGCGCGGCAACGCTCACCACAGGCTCGAACCTGTTTACTGTTGCGACAGTCGGCTCGACGGGGTTAGTGAGCGACCACTCAACGAGTCTCACTATAACCTGGGACAGCACCGCACCTGCTGTCGATAACAGCACCGGTGTGACATCCGCAGTGGCAAACGGGTCTTATGGCCCAGGCAGCGTGATACCGATTACGGTGCTGTTCAATGATGTCGTATACGTAGACACTACGACCGGCACACCCTACCTGATTCTGTCGACAGGTACACCCGCTAACACTAACGTGCTTTACACTTCAGGCAGTGGCACGAATACTCTGACATTTACCTATACTGTTGCAGCCGGCAATACGAACGCAGATTTGAATTATGTGGCGACTACATCGCTTAAGGCCAACAATGGATCAGACGGCACAATCAAAGATAGCGCCGGTAACAACGCAGCGCTCAATCTCGCGGGGCTCGCGGCCGCCGGCTCTCTGGGCACGAATAAGAACCTGAATATTGTGGGTACTGTCACTGGTGCCATCACTTACGACCAGGGCGGCAACACTGCGGGGCCATTCAAAGCCGGCAACGTGACGATCACCGCAACCTATGCCCTTGACCCCGGTGCAATACCGACAATTGCGATTAACCAACCCGGCTCTACAGATATTGCTGCGGTTTCGATGTCGCAGACTTCGGCGACGGTCTATACATACACATATGCGGTGAACACAGCGACGGGCGGTACTTATATCGATGGTACGGCCACGATCACGCTGTCGACCGCCTCTTCGAACAATACTTTCGTTATAGATACAACTGTGGATGCGGCGCCGACGGCGCTCGCCATGAGCACTGCCACCGACACAGGAACTTTGAATAACGACGCAGTGTCAAAAAACACCGCTGCAACATTCACGGTAAGTTGTGTGAATGGATCGGTTGTTCAGCTCTATGATAACGGCACTGCGACCGGCACGGCGGTGACCTGCGCTGCTGGAACCGCGACGCTGACCCCTGGCGCTGCTCTATCAGAGGCCACACATCCGATGACTGCAAGGCAAACCGACGCCGCAGGCAACTTGAGTGTCGCGTCGGCGATTCTTAATGCAGTCATTGATACCACCGCACCGACCACGCAGAATCTCGTTTACACTGCTTCGTCGACCCGACTGGGTGGTGGCGCAGTGACAATTGCAGGGCAGGGGCCGGCGAGCGATGAAATCTGGTTTGCGCCGAGCGGCACGACAACCTTTACGGCCGGTGCGACGATGACCAAGGCCGCGTCGGGCAGTGCAATTACGATCAATGCGCCGGCAACGGCAGGCAGCTATAAACTCTTTGTACTCGATCTCGCAGGCAACATATCGTCTGAATCAACCGCGACGCTGACGGTCGATAACACCGCACCGACGGTGACGAGCGTCAACTCATCCACTGCCGACGGCCGTTATAAGGTCGGGGATGCCATTTCTATCCAGGTCAATTTTTCAGAAAATGTGACCGTGACAGGCACGCCACAGCTGACACTCACGACTGGCTCGCCGGCGACTACCGCGGTCGATTATGTTTCGGGCAGCGGCACAAGTTCGTTGACCTTCACTTATACTGTCGCAGCGGGCAACACTTCCGCCGACCTTGATTATGCCGCGACAGGTTCTCTGAGCGCTGGCACATCGATTCAGGATGCGGCGGGCAATGATGCGACGCGGACACTAGCGTCGCCAGGGGCGGCAAATTCCCTCGGTGCCAATAAGGCAATCATTGTCGACACGACGGCGCCGACGATTACCGTCACAAGCCCGACCTCGAGTTCGAGCGTGAATAACACATCGGTGAATTATACGCTATCCGAAGTCTGTAACACGGGCAGCATCACCTGGACACAGACCAGCGGCACCGCCGACGGTTCGTCGCCGCACGTGAAAGCACTGACGGGTGCCGAACTCAATGCCGGTACCTTTACCGGAACAATTACCAACAACCCGACTCTGGTTGACGGCGCCATCTACTCGATTGCGTTCAACTGCACAGACCTGGCAGGCAATGCGGCGACTGCGGTCACGCGCACAGCAGTGACTTATTCGCCGGGTGTTCTGACTATTGTAACGGCCGATACGCTCGATACCGATAACAATGGGAAAATCGACACTTACCGCATTGGTTTCAACAAGTCCGTGAACGATTCCACCTTTCCCGGGTATGCCGCGAATTCGACGGGCACAGCGACAACTCACTGGCTGGTTGCGGGCTTTACCAATGTGCGGCTGATCCACGGCACGGCCGTCACTTTTGCGACAGATACTGCCAATGATGCTGTGATTTACCTGCGCTTCAATGAGAATATTCAGACATGCTCTGCCGCAACGCAGGTGGGTTGTGACACAGAAGCTAAACCAGACCTGACAACGACTGCTACGCCAGGGCTTCAAGACCTTACAGCGGCTACGATTGCGCAAGTGACAACTGGAGCCGTGACAGAGGCCGACGGTGCAAAACCGATTCTCGTCGCAGCCAAATCGCTGGGCTCAACATCCGCCGACGCGATCTTTAGCGAAACGGTCGAAACGACGACTTCCCAGACCATTGGCAATTACGTGATTACGCTTGGGGGCGGATTAACAGTCAGCGCCGCGACCCGCGACGGTACGAACACCAACGTCGTGCACCTCACGACGAGTGCACAGACCGGAGGCACCACATACTTATTAACGGTGAACACGGCCGTGAAGGACACCGCCAACTTTAACCTGAACTCTTCCGCTAACACGGCCAACTTTGATGGAGTGACGAAACCGGTGGTGTCGGGCATTGTGACGACGTCTGCGACTACTCTGACCATCACGTACAATGAGAGTGTAACAGCAGCCTCGACCGAATGCTCGGGCCTAGTTGCCTGCGCGCTGATCTATACCAACACATCGCTGCCGGTCATTTCGGCAGTTTCAACTGCCGGTGCGGGCAACAATGCTGCAACCTACACGCTGACCGTAAACCCGATGATTGAAGGGCAGGCATACACAACGACTGTCATCCAGAACACCGTGACATCCGTGGCCACCGGCCAAAAAATGGGCAATACGAATAATTCCGCCACATTTAACGGCGACGGTAAACCGGCGGCGGCAATCACTACAGATAACGCGACAATCTGCCCCGCGAACGGCCCTCAGAAGCGCGTAGTCATACAGTATGACCAAAATGTTCTGACAGGCGGTGGGGCGAATGCGGCAGACAATGCTGCGAACTATTCAATTCCGCTGCTTACCGATACGCCTCCCGGTTGCGTCGATAACGTGGCACAACCCTGCGCCACCGGTGTCGGCCAGGCAACGGCTTCGTCTGTCACCTCATACGGCGCAAACAAATTCGGCATTAACTTTGGTACGGCCTTCGATAGTGATGCGAGTCAATACTTGCTCAAAATCATCAACGTGCGCGACAGCGCCGGGAATAGCGTCGCCACACCGACAACGATGAGCTTCCAATGCGGCAATGACACCACGGCTCCAAGCCTCATCGGGGTCTCCGTGGTTTCGGCAACGGCCGGCAGTACTGTGCTGCTACTGACCTTTTCTGAAGCGGTGGATAACGTGACTGGCAATACATCGGGTAATTACCAATATGACACTGCAGGCTATGGCACGAACGTGAATAGTGCTGCGCGGCAGACGAACACGGCGCAGGTGCAGGTGACATTTTCGCCGGCCATCGCTAACGGCGGTCACCAATTGCTGGTGCAGAACGTTAAAGATCTCAGCAACAATGCGATTGCCACGAACGGCGTGAATAATGCGCAGCCGTTCATCGTCAATGCACCAACCGGCTTCTCGGGTGGGCCGGTATTTACTGACCCGTTTGCGGACGGCACGCCTGCGGGTCAGATGGTTATTTATGACAACAAGATTGTGTTGGGTTGGGATGGAAACTCATCGAAATTCTTCGAAATGGACAAAGGTCTCACCACCGCTCAGACCATTACGTTGGATGCAGATGGCAATGCAGCTTCGGCCGCGACACAATTCAAAAATTACGCGGGTGGTTCTAGTGGCACATTGCAAGGCTTAGACGCAATTAATGCCGGATGCGTCGGTGGTACATCAACGCCGTTCATGACCGGCACTACGTGTACGGTAACCAATGGCGGTACAGAATATATCTTTGCGGGAGCTTTCAACACATCTGGTTCATACCAAAGTGTGTTCAGGACTACCGACAAAAGCAGCAGTACTTCAAAGTTTACATTTACTGAAAGAAACGGACTCACTTCATCAACGAATACCTATCGGTCGATGACCGCCGCGGTTTTTCGCAATTACTTATATGTGGCATCACCCCACCGGGGTTCACAGGCCCCGCGCGTTTCGCGTATGTGCGCGTTGCCGAGTGGGTCTTGTGGTAACGGCGATACCAGTTGGGGAGCCCCGACCGATGTGAACGGATATTTTATGAACTACATCGGCAAGAGTGGTAGCGTACCCAACAGCACGAATGATTCCAGTCCTAAGGGGAACACGGTCTCAATCGATACCATGTGGGAATATGACAACGACGGGGCCGGCACAAACGTCTCGCAGCTGTACGTAGCGAACGGTGGCAGGCTGTTTGATACACTCGGCAACGCGAGGACAAGCACTACGAAGGCCGATGGTGGCATATTGCGCTCTCGTCTTGCCCGCTCGACAGCCGCTGCACCGCCGGGATGTACAGGCGCTGACGCATCGACGGCGAATTGTGACGCGAACGTTTGGGAGAATATTACCCCCAGTTCCGCAGACTGGAGAAACTACGCATCACTTGCTCTGCCTTATCTTCCTTTGGCAACGGCAGATTGGGAGAACATGCTCCCATCTAACCGCATCATTCCTGCAATCAAGGCGGTGCCCTATATGAGGACAGCACCGAACGGTGACCTTTATATGATACGCAATGCCTGCGCGACGATCAAAATGCAGACTGTGTGCATGCTAGATGGCGCATGCAACGGTGGTGCCTCGGGTGTTGCAGCCGTAGCCAACAGCTACACGGTAGGGCAGGTGGTAGATAACAACTTTACGGCAGACTTTGCCACGACTGCGACCGGTCGCCGTCAGGTTTGCCCGCCAGGCTATGAAGTGCCGCAATTGTGGGTATTGCCGAAAAACCCGGTGTCGGGTGGTACCAACTATGGTTCGTCTGATTGGGTGTTGGTTGCGAGTCGGTCATTTACACCGCAGACATACCCGAACGGCAGTGCACTGCCTGCTCGTAAGGCGACAAACCTCAGTGGCAACACGGCTACCTGCGGCACCGCACCGAACAACAAATGCGAACGCAATGCGCACGCGACGCTACTCGAATTTGTTGGCAACTATCTCTATATTGGCTTCGACAATCAGGATCACGGCGCCAATATCTGGCGAGTGGATATGAACTCAGCCACCTGCACGGGTTCTGCGAGCTGCGCGACCTCTGGTAACTATCCCGCTGAAGCGAGCTTCCAGGTCGTGAACAACGTCCTGGGTCTTGATAACAGCGCTACGAACCAGCGGATTTTCTCTCACCTGACCGTGAACGACTCGGGCAAAGACTGGCTGATTCTCGCGACGCGCGACGGTACTAACTCGATGAAAATCTACAGGACGGCAAATGACCAGAATTAAGATAAAAATCTTTAGCTATGGGCTTAAGCCCATAGCTAAAGGAAGTTCCCTAAAAGCCGCGCGATATCTGGCATTTCTGCTTGCCATGGGCTTAAGCCCGTGGCTGGCAAGTTGCAAAGAGTCAGTCCCCCCTGTGGGCGACGAGCCGATCAGGCCGATGAAGGAGTACACACTCGAAAATGCGCGCGAGTGGCATGATATCGCCAAGTTCCATGCACCCACGGCGAAAAAATCGGTGCATAATGGCCGGGCTGCTGTGATTGTCGAGGTGCCGCTCGAAAAGGCCAATGAAGGGCACTATATTGAAAAAATCGGCATCATGGACATGACGGGGAAGGAGCTGGGTACTGTAACGCTCAAGCGCGAGAGAAACCCCATTACGTATGCGTATTTTTATTCGGAAATTTTACCCTGGTCGGGCAAAATCAAAATTTTCGCGAAGTGCAACAAGCACGATCTTTGGGTGAAAGAGATGTACGCGAAAGACCTGGCCATGTAATTAGCGCTGCCACAGCCAATTTTTTAGCCAGAACCGGCTGCTCTCAGTATATTGTTCGCAATGGAAAGCACCGAGACGGCCGCTACCGAAGCCGCCACCAAACCCCAATTTACTCCGCAGACCACTGTCGGTGAGGCATTGCGCATTCACCCTGAAGCCGGTCTGGTGCTTGCCAGCTACCACCTCGGCGGCTGCTCACACTGCGGTATCAATGAGATTGAGACGCTCGAGCAGATTTGTATGGGCTACGGTGTGCCGATTGACGCACTCGTTGCGAGCATGAACGCTCTTTTGGAAGACTAGTCGGGCGTCTCGATACACCCTGGCGGGCTACTCGACGACCGACTGCTCTGCAACATGGGTTTAGTTAACGAAGACTTCGAGGTGCTGAATGTCTCTGATGGCCAGGGCAGACTGAATTCCGCGGGCAGTGGTTGAGATGACCTGATCGCCCTCAATTTTGCGCATTTTTGACAGGGTGACTTTTTCACCGGTTTTCATGGTGACTTCGAGGTCGAGACCCTGGTGTTTTACATATTGTGACAGTACTTTCTTAAATTTGTTGCGGCTCGCCGCGATAGAAGGTTTGCGCATGGATGCTCCTGGTACTCATATTGGGCGTCCATGCCGTGTTCATCAGGCGCCATCCATGGCTCCTGTGTCAATGTGACATAATTAGTATCGGCGATATGGAGAATCTCTGAAGCAAAAAAGGGGCCGCATGGCCCCTTCAGAACGCAAAAAATCAGGCGGATTGCCGTCAGTGCGCTTTAACTTGGTTTAACCCGACTTAACTTCGATCTTTTTAACGTTTTCTTTTGCCTTGTCTGACTTCGGCATCGTGATCGTCAGAATGCCATTTTTGAATTTGGCGTCGATTTTCGTGAGGTCAATCGTCGACGGCAGGCCGATGATGCGGCGAAAGCTGCCATATGAGCTCTCGATGATATGCGCAGTGTCTTTTTCATCGCGCTTTTCGATCTTCTTTTCGCCTTCCAGAATCAGCTCTCTGTCTGAGTGGGTGACGTGGATGTCTTTTTCTTCGAGCCCCGGCAATTCTGCCGTGACCGTGATTTCTTTGTCATTTTCCCGCACGTTGATCGAAGGCACAAAGCGGTTGAAGAACTTTTCCGATTCGAGCACAATCGGGCTCGAACGCCAGTTGCCGGCGACATTGTCGAAAAACTGGTTAAATTCGCGCTGCAGCGAATTCATGCGGTTGGTCATGTCGCTCAGCATCCGTTCGCGATCTTCTGGTATCCATGGTTTCAGAAAACTCATATATCCTCCTTTTACACACCCATGTTTGGGTGGCCGCCGGTGCTCCCGGCATTCGGCTCGTCAAGCCAGATAAAGACTGTTTTGTCTCTTGTTTGTCAATGCCCGCCTTTGCGTGTGCCGGGGCTTTTATGCGACAGCCTGGCAGAGGGGGATTTATCGCCTCGGAAACATTTGGCTTTTGGCACGGTGTATTTTCTTAAATTTTGCTTTACCCGACATTTTAAACGTAGGTTTCTCCCGACGGCTTCGTGATACGCTTCGGCGCCACGGGGTCTGTTGGGAACTTCCCGCAAGGGATATTCCGGGCCGGATAGCTCAGTTGGTAGAGCAGAGGACTGAAAATCCTTGTGTCGGGAGTTCAAATCTCTCTCCGGCCACAATCTTCGTGGCATGCTGCAATCGCGGCGCATAATCATTCTCTTTATAAATCCCACTTTTTTTGCCGCAAAGGCTTGGGTTTTGCGTATATTCAGAGAGTTGCGAGATTAGGCCGAACTACAGCGCAACAAAAACCAGCAGCCCTAAACCTGTCAGGTTCACGGCGAGCGACCTTGCGGTCGGCTGCAGGTTTTCGAGGACTCTTGGTGGGACTCGATTGAGCGCTTTAGCCCGGCCACGGATTTTCTGCCAGAGGGCAGAAAATCCTTAGGGGACGCAATGGCTTCGATTATCGAATTGGTTGTTTGAAAAGCATGCGTGGTAGCCTCCATAAAAGGCAATCTGTATAACTGCAGAAAACGAAACTTACGCTCTCGCTGCTTAATCGCTAGCGAAAGCAATCTACCTTCGGGTAGAACGGATTATGCTCTGAGTCTGCGGAAGGCATAATCTTAACCTACAGCAGAATTGCTAATGCGTGCGCGGCGCACGCAGGTGTGAAACTTAGCCGCTATGTCTGGCGATGGCCTGTCGATGGGCAGCGTCGGATTGAAAAACAAACACCGACTAAGCATGTAGAAAGCGAATGATTGAGCGGTAAGACGCGGGTTCGACTCCCGCCGTCTCCAAATGCCCCGCAGGGGCATTTCAAGATTACGAATGTCGAACCCGCAGGGTTCGACTCTCAAGGGCAGGAAGCCCGTGACCTGTGGGCGCGCATGGATGCGCTCTTTGCCCGCGGGCAGCCGTCTCCAAAGCAGGCCTTGCGTTTTTTTGGTGGCGCTTTTCGCCGGACCAAATCTACCGCAAACCCTTATCTTCTGCTCTCTGCCGTAAGATCAGCCAGATGCCGCCGGCGACTGCGGGCAGGCCTACCAGTAATGCCTTTTTACCCATGAGCGACATCGCCACCGGGTCAACCTTCGGCGCACCATTGGTCAGCGCATCGCTCTGCATCAGCACAAAGCCAATCAGCAGCATGATACCGCCGGCAGACACGAGCAGAATGCCAGACAGAATTTTCCAGCGCCAATAGCCCCATAAGAACATGCCCGCACCGGCAAAGCCCGCAAAGAGCGCGGCGAACAGCGCCAGTGTTGGCAGGGATTTTTCGACCTGGCCCGCAGGCACGCTCGCGGCAAAGATCATCAGCATGTAGAGAAAAAAACCTGCGAACACCAGCAGAATCACACCCACGATTTTCATCCACAGCGCGCGCGGTGGCCGCACCGGGCCTGCAGGCATTGCAGAGTCATTCTGGCCTTCTTCAGGTGTCTGCCATTCTTCGCCCGCGAAGTAGGCGTTCACCTGCTCGCGGCTCAAAAAGTACCAGGTGACACCCAGCAGAATGACGGGAATAATCGTAAACGACAGCATATAGCCTCGGTAGAGCCAGAACGTGTAGATGGCGCTCACGGCGCCGTACACATACCACAGAGTGCGGCCCCATGACATGCGCCGGAGCATCGCAAGGCCAGAGGCGAGGCAGACCAGTGAACCTAAAACAGACGTCACGCTCAGAATTGTCTGCGAGGTGTCGAGGCGCGCAAAAACTTTTGCCGCCTCTTCGCTCTTCAGCGTGAAGGGCAGGGTGACCACCGTCAATGCCGAGGCGGCGATCAGGTACCAGCCGATAATGCTGACTGCGAGTGGTCTTTTACGATTAGCCATAAAACTCCATAAATCATTTTCACCGTAAGCGCAAAAGCGGAAATACACAAATGTCCCTCGCCGCCGTCGTGATTACCTATAACCCTGACCCGGGCATTGCGCCGCGCCTCAAGGCAATTGCGCGCGAGTGCCGCACACTCTATGTCGTCGACAATGGTTCAACGGCTCCGGCGCTGGCAGTGCTGCGCAAGGCAGCCAAGGCAGCAAAAGCAAAGCTCGTGGAGCTGCGCGAGAACACCGGCATTGCGCATGCGCAGAATGTCGGATTAACCCTCGCGTTTAAGAATAAAACACAGGCGGTGATTTTGTTCGATCACGACTCGACGCCGCGTGCCGGTTTCGCCGCGGCTCTCATGCACAGTGCTGCGGCGTATGATCAGGCAGCAATTATCGGTAGTCGCATTTACGACGTGAATCTGCAGGCTTTTGCGAAACATCCATGCCGCGGTGGTCTATTTTTTGCGCGGCGGTTTTGTCCTGAAAGCGGCATTCTCACCGAGGTGCTGATGGTGATTGCCTCTGGCACACTGGTGACGCGAAAGGTATTTGATATGGTTGGTGGCATGCGCGAAGATTTTTTCATCGACTACGTCGATTGGGAATATTGCCTGCGCGCGCGGGAAAAATTCGCCGTGCCGACCGTGGTGTGCGGCGCCGCAGTGCTCGAACATGCGCGCGGCGAAAGAAAGGCGCGGCGCGTGCTGGGTTTCACGCTGCATCCGCCGGGCTATTCGGCGATGCGCTATGGGTACATGTTCCGTAACCGCGCGCGGCTCACCAGGGAATATTTCATGAAAAGCCGCGCGTTCGTGGCATTTGAAATGGTGGCAACCCTGCGGGATTTTTTGCTGCTCGTGGCAGAGCAGCGACCCTTCGGCCTGATGTGGCTGGCGCTGCGCTCCTGGTTTACCGGTTTGTTTCAGAAGTCAGCGCCGACGAAGCAACCGCTGGCTTCTGAATGATTTGACGCTCTACAAGAAAGTGAGCCTTCTACCCCCCAAGATACCCCTATGCCAGCACTGCCAGACTCTATAGAAATACGCCTGCCTAAAAAGGCCATTGCAGGCAATGTGGTCGAAATCCGCTGGAGCGACGGCCACGTGAGCAGCCATACATCCTTCAATTTGCGCATGCGCTGCCCTTGTGCGACATGCCGTGATTCGCACAACCCCGACCCAAAAGCCATTCGCGGTCCGAAGGGCGTGCCGCCAATGGTTGAAGTGACGCAGTTCGACTGGGTGGGCAACTATGCCGTGAATTTTATTTTTAACGACGGCCATAACACTGGCATTTATACGTATAAGTTCATGCGCGAGATCGACGAATCGGCAAATTAAGTTTGAGCCACAGACGCTCTTAATACACGCGCAGCGTCTCGTCAGCACATTGAAGCTGCGGGCACGGCTGAAGTACCTGTTTATTGCGTTCGGTTTTGTTGTTCTTTGGCAGGTTCTCGACTACCTGCCTAATTTCTTTTTCGACCGCAAGGCGTTCCAGGCGCGGCTTGAAGAGCACCTCGACCAGAGCAAGCTGGCAATTTCATACCAGGGTATCGACGTTCGCCTGTTTCAGGGCGTGCGCATCATCGGTGTGCGCGTGTCGTTCGACCGTGACTTTTCGCGTGGCCGCTACCTGCTCGAGGCGCCGGCGGTCTACATCAGGCAGCCGCTGGGTTGGGTGAAGCCTGATCGTGACTGGCTGTCAGAGACACGCATCATCATCGAAGAAGGTAAAATCGGCTACTGGATCACGTCTGAAGGTGCCGACCAGACAATGCTGACGCAGGTGCGCAGTCTCCTGCAGGATAAACTCCGGTACCATGTCGAATGCTATGACTGCAGTTTCTTTCTCAATATCAAAGACAACAGCTACTTCCAGGAAGTTACCCCGGTGCAGAAGCTGCACTTTACGGTAAACCACGCGGGCAAAGAAGTACAGGCACTGGTGCGCTACGAAAGTTCAGTGATCGGTGACGGAGATTTTTTCGGCAAGTTTGCAGCCTGCGATTCGATGGCCTGCGACGACCTGCAGGGCTATTGGTATTTTAAACCGTCGAATCTCAAAATGGCCTTGCTGAATAACTTCCAGAAAGAATTCGATATTTCATCGGGCCTCGCATCGGGAGAAATTGCTTTCGACCGCACGCTCGTGAAAAATACTCAGCAGGTGAAGGGCAAAACTGTTGAAACTCGCGAAGCGGTCTCGAATTTTCGCATGGCGATGGGCACGCGCGATTTTGCCATAAAGAAAGACAAGGCCGACTGGTACCGCTCTGCGGCGTTCAGCATCGATACAAAAATGCTCGTGAAAGGCAACAGCGCAACCGGGTCTGCGCAGGCGACGCTCGACGACTACAATGTGCAGGCCGACTTTGAAGATTTGCGGCCCGATGCTTTGCCCGAAAAATATGTGTTCCGCGTTACGCCGCGCCGTTTCAGTAAGAAGCTTTTGCGCCTGCCTTCGCAGCTGACGCTGAACGGATTGCAGAATTTTTCGATCAACCTGTCTGAACGGCGCGGAAACAAATACGCCAAATCGGAAATAAATCTCGATATAGCCGACGGTTACCTGCAGATCGGCGATGCGGGCAAAATTCCGCGGTTATCTCTGCCCGAGGTAAAATTTGATCTCGTGAATGAAAAGCTCACAGGAGTGGTGCGCGCGGGTTCGGGCTTTTCGGCGCTCAATGCACAGCTGAGTGGCAACGTCGAACTGTACCCGGTGCAGTTCAAGCCTCTGACCAATGCAATGCTCAGGCAATCGAAAAATGCCGAAGAGAAAAAAATATTCGCCCTGCGCGGAACTGTGCTTGCGCCGCTTAATGCCGACAACCTTTACTGGAGCGACCTGAAGCCGTACGTCAACGCGTGGCTCGATGATTACTGGCGCGAAGTGCAGGCGGGCATCGCGTATTCATGGCTGCCTTCGCATCTGAGGCGCCGCGAATATTATGTGCGATTTATACAGTATCTCGATTTTTCGATGCCGATCGATATTAAAAGTTTTGTGTTCTCTTCGCAGATGCCGCTCAAGGGCAGTCTCTATTTTTCGCCGTCATTTTCAGGCGGTGGGTTCCGCCTGGCTTCCGCAGACGGGCAGAACTCGACGAGCGTGTCGGCTTCGATGGGCGGCGACGAACCCAATTCGCCCTATATGCAGCATGATCTCAGACTCAAACTCGAGGGGGCATACGATCTTCTGACTCCGTGGTTTGGCGAGGATTTTTTCGATTACTATTCCTCTGTCGAAATTGTGCATATCAACAATTTTAACGGCGAACGCCCCGCCGACCACTACCTGAAATCAACCTCAGCCACCGATATCCGTTTTAAGCGTGTGAGACTCGGTAAGTGGGGCCGGCAGCAGAACCTGCCATTGCAATGGGAAACCGTCGACATACGCACGAACCGGCAGAATGGTGCGGGTGTGGTAACCTCAATTCGGGCTGAAAATGATAACAACCTGCTATCGGGCTATGGAGAGTATAAACTTTTCGACCGCCAGATCGACGCCAACCTGAAATATTCGATGATATTAAAATAAACTCGCGGGGTGGCATAGCCAGCCCCGCGAGTTTATTTTAATTTTGGTGACGGTGTGTTAAAATGCCCGTTTTAGCCGTGTGCCGGTAACAGACATCCTCAATACCCAATTCGAAAAGAAAGCGACGCGCGACGGCTACGGTGCTGGTCTCGTCGAAATTGGTGCTGAAAACCCGAAAGTAGTCGTGCTCGAAGCCGACCTCAGCGGTTCAACCAAGACCAAAAAGTTCAGCGAAAAATACCCCGATCGTTTCTTCAACTGGCGTGGCCGAACAAAATCTGATCGGGCAAGCCGCAGGCTTTGCATTGTCAGGCCTGATTCCCGTGGCTTCTAGCTTTGCGATGTTCGCAGCAGGCCGCGCATGGGAAATTTTCCGTAACTCGGTGGGCTATCCGCACCTGAACGTCAAGGTTGCGGCCACGCATGCTGGCATCACGCTCGGCGAAGACGGTGCGAGCCACCAGATCATCGAAGACATCGCGCTCATGCGCGTCATACCCGGCAATACAGTGATTGTACCGGCAGACTATAACCAGGCTCTTGCCGCGATCAAAGCGGCGGTGAAATTTGAGGGGCCTGTGTACCTGCGCCTCGGCCGGCCGAATGTACCGACGATCTATGCCCCCACAGACGGTGCCGAACCGGGCGGTTCGCATGTGCTGCAGAGCGGAGGCAAGGTGGTTTTTATCGCCTGCGGGTGATGGTCTATGAGGCATTCAAAGCCGCTGCACTCATCGAAAAAGAAACCGGCACGCGTATCACGGTGATTGATGCGTATTCGGTTAAACCGCTCGATACGGCGACAATCCTCAGGGAAACTGCGGATGCGCAGCTCGTTGTGACTTTTGAAGAGCACAACATCATGGCAGGCCTCGGCGGCGCGGTTGCAGAGCTTTTGAGCGAAAAGCAGCCAAAGCGCATTCACCGTATTGGCCTCAGGGACGAGTTCGGCCAGTCGGGCGACACTGCGTCGCTGATGAAGCACTATAAACTGACGGCAGAAACGATGCTGCCCGAGCTGTTGCAGTTGTTAGGGAAGGTCTGAAAAAGCCGAATTAGAAGCGCAAATGTCTGCGTTTGCGCGCATTCTCTCGCGCGGCAGTCGGCCGCGCATGACTTTTTCAGAGCTTCCTTAGCTTAAACGATTGACGGAGCGCCTATGTTTCGTTGGTTAACGAAATATAGGTTATGCGGATTGCCATCTTTACTGATTCCTTTTTTCCTAAAATAGACGGCATTGCCGTTTCGGTGCAGAATTTTTGCGAGAAACTCGAAGAGCGCGGCCACCGCTTTATCATTTGCTGCCCGCAGTATGGCGACGACGATACCGACCGTATCGGCGAAAAAATCCGCGTGGAACGTTTTAAATCCGTCGCACTGCCTTCATACCCCGAAATGCGCATTGTCGTGCCGGGCAAAACCAAACTGCACCGCGTGATCAAAGATTTTAAGCCCGACCTGATCCATATACAGACGCCGGGTTTTATGGGGCAGTACGGTGTGGCTGCGGGCAAGATTTTTTCGGTACCGGTGATTGGCACGTACCACACGATGATGAGCGAAGTGGGGATGTATGTCAACCCGCTGAGGCTCTTGAAACTCGACAAACTTCTCTCGCGGTTTCGCCGGCGGAAAAAAATCGCCAGTAAGCTCAGCAAATTGACGCGGAAAAAACCGGGTTCTCTGGGCGGAAAACTGTTGTATAAGCTGGCAAACCGCTTATACGAAAAATGCGCAATTGTTATTTCTCCGAGTGAGATCATTAAGCAGCAGCTTGTTGCTCAGAAGATCCAGGTGCCCGTGACGGTGGTTTCAAACGGCATCGATCTGAAGCTGTTTAAGGGCACCGAACGGCTTTATCCCGGTGATCAGCCCCGCCTGCTGCATGTTGGCAGGCTAGCGCCCGAAAAAAATACCGAAGAGGTGATCCGCGCTTTCGCGCTCATCAAACGCGAACTGCCGCTCGCAAGGCTGACCGTTGTGGGCGACGGGCCGGTTCTGACGGAGCTTAAACGCGAAGCATCTGAACTCGGTGTGGCTGACAGCGTTAATTTCACCGGCTACAAGCCGCGTGCAGAACTACCGCAGATTTATGCCGATCATGATTTGTTTATCACCGCCTCGGCGATGGAGACGCAGGGGCTTGTGGCTCTCGAGGCAATTGCGACCGGCATGCCTGCCATTGGTGTCGACGCCTTTGCGCTGCCCGAACTGATTCAGCATGGGCGAAACGGCTACATTGCGCCACCGCATGACATTCCTGCAATTGCCGCTGCGGCCGTGAACCTGCTCAAAGACAAGCCGGTGTTTGAAAGGTTTTCGAAAGAAGCCATTCTCGTGGCTGCTGATCACAGCCACGACCGCTGTTGCGACAAACTCGAAAAAATCTACCGCAAAGCCAGGAAGCCGTAGTAACATTTGGCCGCATGCCAAATGTCACTACGGCTTAATATTGTAGCGTTCGAAGATTTTCTTTTTTGATTTGAATTCGAGGCCTGAGAATACCCCGTTCTGTTCGACGACAAAGGTACCCGATTCTATCCAGTCGCCGGTGTTGATAACGCGCAGTTTCTGGTCGGCCATAAACTGGTGAGTGTGGCCGCAGATTAGCAGGCGATTGCCCTGGTGTGCGCGTTCACGCAGTATGCCATAATATTCGCGGACTTCTTCTTCCGTTTCGTTGCGGTCGAAATTGAAGTGCTTACGGTAGAAGTTTTCCATCACGGTAAAAATCGACGGAACCAGGTGGCTGACCAGGTGCAATAACCGGACACCGAGAATATTTAAGAACCACGAAAACTTGCCGTATTGCCCCTGGTGGCCGTGCAGCACCACCAGCCTCTCTGTTTCATAGACGTCGCTGATGGTGTAACCGCGTTCTTTCAGGTAGCTGTCGATTTTCGGCGGCAGGCTGATCGTATAACTGAACGAATCGTGGTTGCCGATCAGGTATACCTTGAGGGAGAGCGGTGTCGCGAGCGCGTCGATACGGTCGAACAGGCGGTTAAATTTTTTGCGCCCGTACTTGCGCACCAGCTTGCGCTGCGAGCTGAAATACCAGTTCTCGATAATGTCGCCCACGAGAAAAATCTTGCGGAAGCGCACACCCTGCCGCCTGAGATGGTCGAGCAGTTTGAACAGGTCTTTGTGCATGTGGTTGCGGATTTTTTTGCGCAACAGATAATGAATGTCTGAAATATAGAGCGCGTCGTAAACCGTATCTTTTTTAAAGTGGAATTTCCGGTCTTTGTCGCTCATCAGGGTACCATGAACGCCAGCATCGACATATCGTCGAGCCGGCGGTATTTTCCCCTGAATGCCCTGAGCGAACTCTGCAGCTGCTCTGAAATCTCAGAGGGATGTTCAAAGCGGCGCGAAGCGAGAACGCGGGTAAGCCCGGCCTCGCCGAACTCTTCGCGCTTTTCGTTGCGGGTTTCGCCGACACCGTCAGTTGTCGCTACAATAATATCGCCCGAAGTAAGTTTCACCGAAGCGGCGCGAATAATCATCTGCTCGTCGATTCCCAGGAACGGAAAACCATCCGCCTCGTTATGCGGGGCGCGGGGCAGGGGCAGTACTTTGCCGTTACGCACCACGTAGACCGGTGTGTGCCCGAAATCGAAATAGAGCAGCACATTGTGCCGAGTGTCGAGCAGAAACACAGCACCGGCCGCATACATGTCAGAGGGCGTCGAACGCACGAGCATCGTGTTGAGTATTTTGAGCCTTGCTGAAAGTTTGAGATTGCGGTAATCGGCTTCGCCGCCCACCTTGCAAAGGTATTTGAAAACCGAACGGAAATATGCACCCAGCGCCATCGCCATCTGCGCAGCCTTGAGCCCCTTGCCGCACACGTCCATGATCGAAAACAGTGTCAGGTGCGGCTTGAGGCCCTGTGCATAGATAAAATCGCCGCCGACCTCGCCATGCTGTTCGAGAAAGAAATCATAATCGACGAAGATGCCTCGGTTATTCTTCTTCGGCGAGTTCATTGCCTGCTGCGCGTCGCGGGCGGCGGCAATGTCTTTCTGTTCATAGAAAGCGATGCCGTCCATCACGGCTTTGACCGTGGCGACGCCGTAATATTCGCCATGGTAGGTGATCACAAAAGGATCATAGAGCTGCTCTTTGGGCCGGGCCATCAGCAGGCGGGAAACTTCGGGCAGCGTGGTGCGTGCGTCGACGGTTATGAGCCCGTTTTCAAGAATTTCCATCACCGTGTTCTCATTGCGCAGAAAGATATCGCGGCTGTACTGGTTTTGCCCCAAAATTGCACGAAATTTTTCGGCTTTGACGTAACCGACAAACTGTCCCGCTTCGCGCACCGGAAAAAACTCGGTGCGAAAATCGTGTATCAGCTCGTCGACGAGCCTGAGCGGCGTTGTGCTCTGTATCCAATCAATATTGATCTGCGCGAGTTTGCCGACTTCGAAGGCCGAAAAAATCGTGTGCTCCTTGATGGATTGCCGCCAATTGCGTTGCCCGAGAATCTTCTTTGCCCGGGTAAGCGCTTGGGAAATTTCTTCGTTCCACGCCTCAAGCTCCTGTTTTGTCTCGCGCTCTGCGCGAATCTGCCGGCTCTGTGACCTTGTCGGTACCGTCATGAATAAATCCTTATTTAGCATAATAACGAAATGTTGTGCGAGCGACCACTTTCCGTGATCGCATCCACTATTTCACCAGTCGCTGTCTTATAGTGTTCTCGTGGCGCACGTCGATACCTTCGACTGAATAGATGATATTCTCAGCAATATTCGTCGCGTGGTCGGCTATGCGTTCGAGCGCCTTTGCCGTCAGCGATATGCCCAGCTGCGGGTATTTCTGCACGATGTTGTATTCCATGGTGTCGATTTTGTCGTCGTCAAGAATGATTTCCATCGCAAGCTTTGAATCGCTGCTCGCGAGTGCCTTGAACGTACTTTTTGCAGTATCAACGACCATCTGCGCCAGCTGTTTCATTTCGGGCGGCACTTTGTCGCCTGCACTTTTCATTTCGCGCGCAACGTTCTTGCACTCGTCGCCCATGCGTTCGAGGTCGATGTTGGTTTTAATTACCGAAAATACAAAGCGCAGGTCAGATGCATGCGGATTGATGAGTGCGAGCAGTTCCATGCATTGGCGGTCGAGAGATTTTTCGAGCTGGTCTAAATGTTTATCCTGTTTGAAGACCACTTCGAGGTCGTTGATTTTTTCCTGTTCGAGCGAGCTGCGCACGAGTTCCAGCATATCGAGCACGACCTCGGTCATAGATTGCAGGTTATCTCGCAGTTCTTTGAGGGCTTTTTCAATGATTAACATATTTTCTCCATGGGGATGCTTGTTTCAATCTGCGCACAGCGCAGAATGAAACAAAAGGTTCACCCAAATCTCCCGGGTCGGGGCGACCCCGGCGGTTCGGCACAATGATAATTTGCATTTTAGCCGAACCTCCCGGTAATATAGTCTTCAGTTCTTTTCTGCTGTGGCCGCGTGAACATGAGCTTCGTCGGGCTGTACTCGATCAGCTCGCCAAGGTAGAAAAAGGCAGTCGTGTCTGAGATACGCGCGGCCTGCTGCATGTTGTGAGTTACGATCACAACCGTGTATTGTTCTTTGAGTTCCAGCGTGAGTTCTTCGATTGTCTGCGTGCTGATCGGGTCGAGCGCGCTCGTGGGTTCATCCATCAGAATGACGTCGGGCTTTGTTGCGATGGTACGCGCGATGCACAGCCGCTGTGCCTGCCCACCAGACAAAGCCATGCCCGAATCTTTGAGACGATCTGAGACTTCTTTCCATAATCCGACTTTTTTCAGCGCCTCTTCGACGCGGCCGTCGACTTCGCTTTTCGAAGTTTTGCTGGCGATGCGAATACCGTATGCGATATTTTCATAGATGCTTTTCGGAAACGGGTTCGGTTTCTGGAACACCATACCGATTTTGCGTCTCAGTTGTGTGACATCGAGGCGTTTGTTATTGAGCTCGATGCTGTTCGCGAATGTGATTTTCCCTTCGATCTTTGTCGATTCGATCAGATCGTTCATGCGGTTGAGGCATCTCAGCAGCGTCGATTTGCCGCAACCCGAAGGGCCGATTAAAGCCGTTATCGAGTGCGCGGCGATATCCATGCTGATATTTTTCAACACATGTTTGTCGCCATAGTGCAGATTGAGTTTTTCGAGTTTCAGTACAGGATCCAGATTTTTTTCTGCATTGTTATCCATAAGATTATCCCAGGTTGCCGATTTTTTTGCGTGCGCGTGCTCTTGCCCATATCGCGACGAGATTCACGACCAGCACCAGTGCCACGAGCACCAGTGTGACGGCGTATTTTTGCTCTTCTTTGACGCCGGTATTCTGCGTGCTGATGACATACAGGTGGTATGACAAAAGCATCGACTGGTCTGAAAGACTCTGCGGCAGCGTTGGCATGTAATATGCCGCGACGGTAAAAAGTACGGGGGCTGTTTCACCGGCGATGCGCCCGGTCGCAAGAATAACACCGGTAAATATGCCGGGTAGCGCGGTCGGCACAACGATACGGAATGTTGTCGAAAGTTTGCTTGCACCCAGCGCCAGCGATGCTTCGCGCAAAGTCACCGGCACCGCCTTGAGCGCCTGGTAGAATACGGTGACCAGAAGCGGTAATGACATGCAGGCCATCGTGAGCGCGCCGGCAACAATCGATTTGCCGAGGCCAAAGAAGATAACGAAGAGGCCGAGGCCGAAAAGACCGTACACAACCGAAGGTACACCTGCGAGGTTGACGATGGTGATTTCAATAATCTGGAACCAGCGGTCTTTGCGGGCATACTCTGACAGGTACACAGCCGCCATGAGCGAGATAGGCACTGCAAACAGCAGTGAAACCAGGGTGAGAATGATTGTGCCGTAGAGTGGTGCGAAAATGCCGCCGCTTTCCATCGACGATGAAGCGCTGAACAGGAATTCAAAATTAATGCGGCCAATGCCTTTCGCGATGACATAGAGCACGAATGCGATCACAGGTATGAACGCGAGTGCCGTCAGAGTGTAGACTACTGCATAGCCGAAAATGTCGCCCGCGCGCAGTTTACGACTGATCATTCTGCCCCCTGGCGACGGCGTATGCGTTCGATGATCACTCCGCTAAGCGTGTTCACTCCCAGAGTAATAATAAAGAGCAGCAGACCGATCATGAATAGCGCGCGGTAATGGTCGTCGCCCATCACCACTTCACCCATTTCTGCTGCAATAGTGCCTGTCATCGTGCGCACGGGGGCCATGGGTGAGAGCGCGATTTGCGCAGAGCCACCCGCGACCATCATCACTGTCATCGTTTCGCCGATCGCGCGGCCGATGCCGAGCATCACGCCGGCAATCACACCCGACGAAGCCGCGGGAAAAGTCACGCGGAAGACGGTCTGTATGCGGCTGGCCCCCAAAGCCAGTGAGGCTTCACGCATGCTGCGCGGCACCGCCTGCAGCGCTTCGTCTGCGACGCTCGCAATGGTGGGCAGTGCCATGAAAGCCAGCAATATGCCGGCCGAAAAGGCATTGAGCCCGGTCTGCACACCGAAAATTTTTTGCACCCACGGGCCGAGCAAAATAATGCCCAGAAAACCAAAAACAACCGAAGGTATCGAGGCGAGTATTTCGAGTAATATTTTGAAAGCGTTGCGTAACTTCGCAGGCGCGAGTTCAGACATGAAGATTGCAGTGCCGAGCGCCATCGGCACCGCGAGAACCAGTGAAATGAAGGTCACCATCACGCTGCCGGTCAAAAGCGGCAACATGCCATAGCGTGCCGACAGCGGATACCAGTCCGTTTTAAATAAGAAATCGCTGAAACTGTAAACCCCGAGGAAAGGCAGCCCCTCGCGTAAGATGAAGAAGAGAATCAGCAGCAGTACGACTGCCGCGGCATAACCGGAAAGCCGGATCACTCCTTTTTCGATAAGGAATTCTGCGATGCGGCTACGCTTTTCCATGCCTGTTGCCATCTGCTATGGTTTCGACTTTGCGTACATCGTTATTCGTCATTTAGCGAAATAACCCGATTTTTCAGGCGATTTTGCTGAATGGCGATGCCTGCCATTCCCGAAGGAAAGCAGGCTGCCATTCGTTGCTCTATTTCACAGGTACGAAATCCTGCTCTTTCACGACTTTTTGCCCCTCAGGGCTCATCACGAAATCGATAAACTTTTGTGCCTTTTCGCCGGCATTGCCGTTGACATACATCTGCAGACCGCGCGCAATCGGGTATTTCTTGTTTGAGGTGTTATCCGCGGTGGGCGCAAAGAACTGTTTGCCGTCTTTGCTGATTTCGAGCGGCTTCACATCCTTTGTGATCCAGCCCATACCAAAATAGCCGATCGCCGCAGGGTTCGATTTCACCTGGTCAGAGATCGCCTGAGATGAAACGCCGTAGGTCACCTTGGGGCCGAATTCCATGACAGCCAGCGGGTCTGGGTTTGCTTCGCCCTTTTTTGCTTCTTTACCCTGGCGCAGTACATGCTCTTTGAAATACACGTGCGTGCCCGAGTTGTTTTCGCGTGAAATCACAAGGATTTCCTGGTCTGCGCCACCTACCTGTTTCCAGTTGGTGATTTTACCCGCGTAAATGTCGCTGAGTTGCGCAATCGTGAGCTTCGACACTTTGTTTGTCGGATGTACCACAACCGCGAGTGCATCGAGGGCAATGATATATTCTTTCACATCGAGACCTTTGGCTTTTGCCTGGTCGAGTTCCTTCGGTTTCATTTCGCGCGAAGCGGAAGCGATGTCGGTGGAATTGTTGAGCAGTGCCGCGATACCAGTACCGCTGCCGCCGCCCTGCACGGACGCAGAAGTGCCAGGGTTTGCCGTCATATAAGCTTTCACCAGGTTCTGGCCGAGCTGCACCATGGTGTCAGAGCCTGCGATTTTCAGACTGGTGCTCTTTTTTCCGCATGCTACCGAAAGTGTCATAACTGCGGCCATTGCGATTAATTTGGAATATTTCATATATTCTCTCCTTGGCGCAGACAAACCCGGAAGGTAAAGCGACCGGTTCGCTCTGCCTTCCGGAGCCTGTCTTAAACGCCTGCGCCATGGAGCGAGCATGCAACACTCGGTAAATCTTTATTTTGATAAATAGCGAAGTATAACATTGTTCGCAGGAATGGGCGTAAATCTCCCCCCACGAACAATGTTGACAAGGGAAATCATTTCGCTACTTAGTTAACTGTGCAATTGCGCGAATACGAACGCATGTTTAAAGCACTGTCTGACAAACAGCGGCTGCGTATTTTGGCATTGCTCTCGCGCCGCCCGCTGGTCGTGAATGACATCAAGCTCATGCTGCGCTTGTCGATGCCGACCATTTCGCAGCACCTTTCGATTCTGCGCGACGCCGACCTTGTGCTCGATAATAAGCAGGGCAGGTGGGTTGAGTATTCAATCCATCCGCAGCTCAACAACCCAAAGACATTCGCCGGCATTATTTACACCGAGCTTAAGAACAACTTTGACGGCGACGAAACGCTGAATCTCGATTTTGACTTTCTCGATAAGATCAACAGCCGCTCAGGCCAGATGGGTTGATTTTATTTCATTGCGCGCGCTGCGCGCAATGAAATAATCAAGCGAAAAATGCTGGCCACATGGGTTGTCACGAATTCAAAAATATGTGCATGAATTTCTGGTACGTCGCCAAATCTGCGTACGCACAAGTCTCGCGTATCGAATGCATGCCCAGCATCGCGACACCCACGTCGAGCGTCGGTATGCCGAGCTTTGCACTGACCGCCGGCCCGATCGTGCTGCCACAGGGCAGGTCGTTGCGGTGCGTATAAACCTGGTGCGGTAATTCGTGCGTGCGGCAGATGTCCTTGAATAGTGCCAGCGTCGCCGCCGAAGTTGCGTAGCGCCGGTTCTGGTTAATCTTTGCTGTGACGCCGCCACCGAGATGCGGCCGGTTGTCTTCGGGGGTGTCATGCCGGTCGCCAAAATGCGGATGCACGCCGTGAGCCATATCAGCAGAGAGAAAAACGCTCTGTCCAAGGGTGGTGCGGTAGTCTTTATCTGAACCCGTGCAAGCGACGAGAATTTCACGCAGCAGATTTTCGGTGATACCGCTTTCTGCACCGCTCTCTGAAACGCTGCCGATCTCTTCGTGATCAAAAAGGGCCGCGATCTGTATGGTGTCCTTGGGTTCGCCGGCGATGAGCGCGCCGATCGCGGCGTGGCAACTCGCGAGATTGTCGAGACGCGCAGAATGCACAAATTCATTTTGTACTCCGCCTCGCGACGGGCCTGCTAAATCAAACAGCGATAAATCATAACTGAGCAGCGTCCCTTTTGCGACGCCGGCTTCACTGCATAACCAGTCGGTAAAACAGCCAGCAGTGGCACCCGAGGCAAAGATGGCATTTAACCCGTCTTTTTTTGCCGGCACAAAACCATCTTCATTGACGCCGCGCTGCAGGTGAATCGCGAGCGAGGGCACGATTGACAGAGGTTTTTCGGCTTTCACGAGCTTCTGCTTCACGCTGTTGCCTTCTTTATAGTAGACTTCACCGGCAATGCCGAGCTCGCGGTCGAACCACGTGTAGAGCAGTGCTCCGCCATAAACTTCACTCGCCAAAAGCGTCATGCCATCTTTTTGCATTTCTGCATTGGGTTTGAGGCGCAGGTGCGGCGAATCGGTGTGCGCACCGATGATGCGGAACTTCAGCGTTGCCGCGTTGGCTTTTTCGGGCAGGCGCGCGGCGATCAGCATGCCGGGATGTGGGCGCAACAGAATGTTGCTGCCGGCAGCGATCGTATGTTCTGTCGAATCGCTGAAGCCTGCTGCGCACAGTATCTGCGCGGCATTTTCAGCCACCCAGGCGGGAGAAGGGGAAGCGTGCAGAAACTCGAGACTATCCATGGCGACCAATCGGAGCAGTATCGCATACCGCAAATTCCTTTTCAACCTGTCTGAATCCCCCCTTTTGCCGTATGCCATGGATGTTTGACAAACGCGAATACAATGCACCGGAAAGGATGAAGGCGCTGCTGGCGGGCAAAGAAATCGTCCAGACCCCCGGCGCGCACGATGTGCTGACGGGGCTTTTGGCCAAAAAAATCGGCTTTCAGGCGCTCTACATATCGGGTGCGGCATTCTCTGCGTCGCGCGGCATGCCCGACATTGGTTACTTTACCGTGACTGAACTTTCTGATTACGTGCGCGGTCTCTACCAGGCGACCAACCTGCCGATTCTCGTCGATGTCGATACCGGTTTCGGTGAAGTCGTGCATATTCCGCGCATGGTGCTTGAGATGGAAGGCGCCGGCGCTGCAATGGTACAGATGGAAGACCAGAAGCTGCCCAAAAAATGCGGCCATCTCGAAGGCAAAGAGCTCGTGACCGGCGATGAAATGTGCCGCAAGATCGAAGCGTTCGCCAAAACCCGCAATAAACTGATGCTGCTCGCGCGCACCGACGCGCACGCAATGTACGGCATCGAAGAAGCGATCAAGCGCGCGAAGATGTATGTCAACGCCGGCGCCGATGCAATCTTTCCCGAAGCGCTTAAGACAGAAGCCGAATTCAAACAGTTCGCTGCAGAGGTGAAAGTGCCGCTGCTTGCGAACATGACTGAGTTTGGCAAAACTCCATACTTCAAAGCCAAAGACCTCGAGTCATGGGGTTACAAGCTCGTGATTTATCCGGTGACGTCGCTGCGTTCGCAGATGAAAGCGGTCGAACGCGTGTTCACCGCGATCAAAAACGACGGCTCGCAAGAGGCCGAAGTGAAGAACATGCAGACGCGCCAGGAACTCTATGACCTGCTCGACTATGCGGGTTATGGCGAGTTCGACGAAGGTGTGGCAAAAAGTAAATTTATCTGAGAGCGTAAGGAAGTTCTGCAAGAGCCAAAATTAGGAGCGCAGGCGTCATCGCTTGCGCGCATTCTCTCGCGAGGCCATGGCCGAGCATGACTTTTGCAGAACTTCCCTAGGCGCTTCAGGTCAGTTTTCGCTTCGGTGCACTCAGCCATTTTGGTGCACTGATTTTTTTCTGTCGTTCATTACCCGGCTCTGAACGCTGGAAGCCGCGCCATGTTTTGTAGATCATTTCGAGAGTTTCGCGGTCTGCTTTCAGAACTTTTGCCTGCAGGAAAATTTTTCTGAGCAGCGTTACCTCGCGTTCCGCAGACGCAGCCAGGTAAGCCTGCCACAAGAGTTGCACCGGTGAAGGTGTCGCGAGCTTTTCTGCCATGACAAAATCGAGAATCGCCCCGAGGCGCAGCGAAAATTGCCTCGGTTTGCGCCGGATGAGCCGCGGCACGGCTTCGTCCAAAACCATTGAGATTTGCGCAGCTTCACGCCCCAGTTCATGCATGAGTTCTGCCAGCGAAAGCGCCGCTTCGCCTGTGCGGTCGACGCGGCGATAGTCGGCTATGGACCGCTCAGCCAGTGTCCGGTTGCCTTTCTGTGTTTCGGCGGCAATAAAGGCGATGAACCGGGCCGTTGTATCCCTGTCATAGGCCGGGTGTTTCTCCAGTATTTCGAGGGCGCGCTCATAGGCAGCCGACGAAAGAGTGCTGTCGTTCGCGGCATTGGCAATCGCAACGCGCAGCAATAGTTCTGCCTGTTTGCATCCTAGTATAAAAAGTTGCCTGTCTGCCTTGTTGCGCATAAACGCGAGGCTGAGCACATCCGCCTCGCTGAGATTCCAGTAGGTCACACGGGTCAGCGCCGTGTCTTGTTCTTGTTTGGGCAGAAGCAGGTCGCCGTTGCTGTTGAGAATGCGCACGTCGGGCCTGAAAGAGACTCCATAGCGCTTTTTCGCCAGTCTTTTACCGCGGAATTCGTCTCCACCCGGCACCACTTCAATACTGCGGATTTCCCGGTATACGACAGTCAGTTGCCGTGTCGGCTTGTGCGCGCGGATGTCTTTGATTTCGCCGCTGAACTGTGCGGCCACGCTATTGAGTATCGCATTTGTTTCGGCGTCGAACTCAAGAGTGAAATGCTCAAAGCGTGCGGCGGGCATAGAAGCGGGCAGAGCTCGGCCCACGCCAAGCACAACGCACGGCCCGGATATAAAAAAAGCAAAGCTGTTTAGCCCAGGGTTTCTGAAAAAGAAGCCAGCGCCTGCGCGTCGTTATCGTAAATTTCGAGCATCGAAAAGACATTGATGATCTGGAATGATTTCGTCACGCTTGCAGATAACGAAGAAAGTTTGAGAGCCCCTCGCGAAGTTTCAAAGCGGGTGGTTTCGAGAATAAAAAGACCAATCGTGATCGAATCGATGCCGGTGACTTTGGAGAGATTCACGATAATTTTCAGGTTCCCGTTTTGCCGCAGCTCTTCTAGTGTTGCTTTGAAGGGAGCGATATTGTACAGACCCATATCGCCGATCAATTCGATGATGACAACGGGGCCGGATGTGCTCTGCTTAATTTCCATGCGGTTAGCTTATATTCTATCGACTAACCCCTATCCGGCCATTACCGGTCAGGGAGAGAAATCTGTGCCCAAAGGGGGACTTGAACCCCCACGAGGTTGCCCTCACTAGTACCTGAAACTAGCGCGTATACCAATTCCGCCATCTGGGCGCATTGCAGCGGCTAGCCGCTGCAATTTATGCTTCAACACTATCTGCGGCGCAAAGCGCCGCGGATAGTGTTGAAGCTAATCCAGTAAACGAGACGTGGCGTCAATCAGTTCGCCAGTGTTGTTGCCTGGATCGCCTGGTAGATCGCTGCACGTACCTGCATGTCGCGTTCGGTCTTCAACGCGCGCTCAAGATCACCCAGTGCTTCTTTATTTTTGTAATGTGCCAGAACTTCTGCCGCGCGCAGGCGGGCAGCACGGTCGTTGCTGTTCAGAATTTTTCTGAGCGCCAGCGCGTGCTCGACTTTGCCGCCTTCGTGCTGCAGCGCGGTATTGAGCATTTCGACGCGGGTATAGTCGTCCTTTTCGCCCGCGATTTTGCCTGAAACCTCGGCCGAGGCGGCTTTGTCGTCGATGTCATAGAGCGCCTTTGCGGCGGTGCGCCTCAGCAATGCATCCTGGTCGGCAAGAAAGGGCGAAATGGTTTTTATATCTGCTTTGTTTCCGATCTGGCCCAGAGCGCGCACGATAGCGCCCTTATTTGCGGGTTCTGTTTCTTTGGGCAGCAGGGCGAGCAGCGGTTCACGCGCTTCAATGGCGCGCAGATGGCCAAGCGAGTAGGCGCTTTCACGGCGCAGCAGTGTATTTTCTTTGCCTTCTTTCTTTAGGTGTGCGATCAGCGGAAACAGGCAGGTCTGAATTTTGCTCACTGCACATTCGCGAATTGCGTGTATCTGTTTCTGGTCGACTTCGCTTTCGGCTTCAAAAGCCTTGCGTGCACGGTATTCAGAGGCATTTTCGGCCATCAGGCTGCCGCAGGTGCATGCGACAATAAAAAGCATCAGGGATTTCATGCCGCAGGGCAACCAAGCGCATCGCGCCGTCAATGTTAATTGCGGCCGGCTACACTGCGAAATGGCTTGTCGTGCGCTATTTGATGTTCAGCTTCGCGCGTGGCCTCACGCCTGCTATGGTGTCTTCCCGTGCTCTTCCTGGCTTGCGCCGAAAACAGGCTGCATACCTACATGGTGGTCGAGAAATCGCAGGGCACTGGCAGCGAAAAATCTGCCGCGAAGAAGGGTGAGATACGGCTGTCGGCGCCACCTTTGAAACTCACCATGTATGCGCCCGAAGGCGACGACCTCGAGAACCTTGCCGACGATCTAAGGCTGTCGGCGCCGTCAAAATACCACCGGTTGCCTGCGCTGACGATTCTGCGTTTTGACTTTGAAAACCGCACCGCGCTGCCCTGGAAAATCGATCTGGGGCGCGCCTATTTTGCCGAACCCAGCGGGAAAAAATATGCCGTCATCGGCAGCAAAGCCTATACGGAACGTTTTACATCCGTCGCTTATGAACATTTCAAATACGATGCGATGTACGCCATCTACATTACCCGCCGCGGGGCCGATACACCGAAAGACACATTTTTCTTCGACAGGAAAAAACCCGAAGAAGGTGTCGAGCTCATGCGGGGCGAGGCGGGATTCCAGATTTTGCCGTTTGAATTTATTCCCGCAGGCGTCGAAAATCTCACGCTGCACTTTCCGGGAGACAATGAAAAAATGCGACAGGTTAAAATCAAGCTCACCACCGAGCGAGGGCAGTAATGGATAACCGCCTGATCATTTTTTCTGCTCTCGTCGCCGGCGCGGTGCTCGCGAAACTTTTCTCGCCGCGCATCTACACTTTTCTGAAACCCCTGCCGCTCATCTTTATTCTGGTTCTCGCTGTTCTGAAGCCGGCCTTTCCGCCGGGGCTGTGGCTTGCTGCTTTACTGTGTGGTCTTGCGGGCGATATCTGGCTGCTTTCAGAGCGCGGATTTATCCCGGGCCTTCTGAGTTTTCTTTTAGGGCATATCTTTTACATTTTCGCTTTCGCACGGCAAAACCCGCGCGATGCGCAATCCACTGCGGTAGTGTTTGCCGTGGCTTCTGTGTCGGTTTTAGCGTTCGTCTATTTTGCTCAACACCTGTTTCGCGCGCGGAATAGGAAGTTTATCCTACCGATTTTCTTTTATATCGCAGTCACTGCTTTGTTCTTGCTGGCTGCGCTGGGGAGTCCGCTATTAACTCATGCCGCAATCGGCGCAATTTTATTTGCGGCTTCGGATTTTTTGTTGGCATTTAACAAATTCATACGTCCCACCGTTTATGCGCAGGCGGCAGTATCGCTCACTTATTACGCAGCCCAATGGCTGCTTGCCGTGCATTTTGGCGCCATATGACTTAGGGGGATTTTAGAATGGAACACGTACGCATTTCTCGGGTTCAGGTATTTCCGCAGGCAGACGGTAAAAATACATTGGGTTATGCCCATGTCACACTTTCGGACGCATTTGTGGTGAAGAATTTACGATTGGTCAAGGGGCGCAAGGGCGTGTTCATCGGTATGCCCTCATTTCGCCTGCGCAATGGAGAGTACGCCGATGTTTTCTTTCCCGTCTCCCGTGAGGCCCGTTCATTACTGACCGAAGCGGTGGTGAACGCCTTTCGCGAAGAGCATCCTGAGCTGATGGCGGGGCTGGAAGTTTATGACGCCGACACCGCTCCTTTGTCTGCCTGAGACAACAGCGAAGCGTAAAAGGCCGGTTTTGGGCAAGTTTGGCCCGGCCGGCTTTTTTTATGTCCGAACCGGCCGGCCCGAGCGTTAATAAGTGGGTGCCGAAAAGGCAGATCCCACAGGAGACAACTCAATGAAAAAAATTTCTATTATCCTCATGGCTGTTGCATTTGCAGCAACAGGCATCTCTGCAAAAGCAAAAGCAAAAGTAAAAAAGAACGCTGCGCAGATCGAATGTGAGAAAAAAGCGAAAGAAGCACTGACAGGCGCAGCAAAGTCAAAAGCATCTGCACTGAAAGAATGCAGTGCGAAAAGAGGCAAGGAAAGAACGGATTGCAGAACGTCAGCATCCAATACGTTTAATGAAGCGCAAAAAACACATACATCTGCAGTCGCAGAATGTGCAAAACTCTCTGCTTTGCCAGAAGTTCCGGCAGTTCCTGGTGCTCCAGCGATGCCTTCTGTCCCAGGCGGAAAATAATTTCGTTAAAAACATCCCGGGCAACCGGGATGTTTTTTCTTTCTCCCTTCTGTTTCCTTAACCTCTGAAAACCCAATTTTGCTTGCCTGCCTGAAGGCGACTGTTAGGCTCCATCGAGCGGGGCGCCCAAATCTTTCCCGGAATCCTCAAGCGAGTGATATAAATAAAAAAAGATCTATTAATCCTTTACGCGTTCGGGACGCCTTTGGCTGTGGTCTCAACCGAATGGAAGCTGTGATCACCACGGATTCTCTGAGAGCCCAAAAAGCCGAGGGCTGCGCACATTGCGGCGCCCCCGCGGCCTCGATTCAGGTCGGTGAAAACCGCTTCTGTTGTCAGGGCTGTTCTCAGGTATTTTCTATTTTGCGCGAAAATAACCTGATGGGTTTCTATGAAATCAATGATAATCAGGTTGAGTCTTTGCGCGACCGCCCGCAAGGTGACTATAGCTACTGCGACACCGACTGGTTCCGCAAACTTTTTGTGCGCGATGCGGGTGAGGGGCGCTATTCGATTCGCCTGAAATTGCCGGCAATACACTGCGCAGCCTGCGTCTGGTTGCTCGAGAAATTACCCGAGATGCTGCAGGGTGTGACCGGCGCGCGCATCAACTATTTGAGAAAAGAAATTGTGCTCACTGCAGAGCAGGCGCTCCCGCTTTCCCGGCTTGTGGGGTTCGTTGCCGACCTCGGTTACCTGCCCGATTTCGGGCCCGAGTCGCGCCGCAGCCGTGCACTGACGGGTTATGATAAGTCGCTCTTAAAACGCATGGCGCTCGCCGCCTTTGGCTTCGGCAATGCGATGCTGTTCAGCCTGCCCGAATATTTTTCGACCCGGGTTGAAACCGGTTTTGCGCGTACTTTTATTGCTATCAATGTGATTCTTTCGACTGCGGTTTTAATCTACTCTGCCGGCGAATTCTTCTTGAATGCGTTCCGCGCGCTAAAAAAACGGAAAATCATTCTCGATCTGCCGATCTCTGCCGGTATACTGGCGATGTTCGGTCGCAGCATTGCAGAAATTGCGACGGGCACCAGCGCCGGCTATTTTGATACCTTTGCCGGATTAATCTTTTTTCTGTTGCTCGGTCGCTATGTGCAGAGTCGTTCGTATGAATGGCTCAACTTTGAGCGCGACAATCTGCTCTTTTTGCCACTCGCTGTGCGCGTGCGCAAGGGCGACGACGAAGTGATTACGCCGGTCAGCGCCCTCGCCAACGGAGACATTCTGCGCCTGCGCAACGGTGAAATTTCACCGACGCGTTGCAAGCTGCTGTCTGAAACGGCGCAAGCGGATTATGCCTTTATTACCGGTGAATCCTGCCCGTGACCCTCTCGCGCGGGGATACTTTTTGAAACCGGGGGCAAGCTCATTGGCCGCGCGGCGGAGCTCGAAGTACTCGAACCCGTAAACCAGGCACGCCTCAACCGCATCTGGGAAAGCAGTGCGGAAAGTGCCGGCAGCGAATCGGCGATTCCAGAGAGTAATTTTGCCGAGCGCGTTTTGCCTTATTTCACGGGTATTGTGATCAGTATCGCGGTCGGTTCACTGCTTTACTGGTTGCCGTCAGACACCTCGCGCGCGTGGAATGCATTTTCTGCCGTGTTGGTGATTACCTGCCCCTGTGCACTGGCGATGGCTAAGCCATTCTCTTTCTTCACCGTGCAGAGTGCTCTTGCGCGTGGAGGCCTGTTTCTGAAAACAGCGGCAACGGTGGAGAAATTTTTCCACTTGCGCAATATCGTCTTCGACAAAACCGGAACGCTCACCAATCCGGGACAATATGACATTCGCTTCCATACATCCGCAAAAGAACTCAGTGCCGGTGATAAAGCGCTGATTTCTTGTGCCGCACAGCATTCGTCGCACCCGCTGAGCGCTGCGGTGGCCACATACCTCGGCCGCGAGGCAGCCGACGGGGTGACCGAGTTTCGCGAAGAACCGGGTGCCGGCATACGGGGAATATGCAATCAGAATTTAGTCATTCTTGGTTCGGCCCGCTGGATAGAGCAGAACGGGGCAGTGGTTACCGGCGTTCAACCGGTCGAGTTCAGTACTCAGGTGCATGCTGCGATCAATGGCCGTTATCTGGGTTTCTTTGCGATCGGCAACGAACTGCGTCCTGGCCTTTGCGCCGACAATTACCGCGCTCTCAGCGCAGCACCAGCTTGCATTGCTTTCGGGCGACAGCGACCGAGAACGCGCACGTTTTGCGTCGCTGTTTGGCGAAAAGGTGCCACTGCATTTTTCGGCGTCGCCTGAAAAGAAGGCAGAGATTATCCGTGACTATCGATCGACCGGTGCGACGATGATGATCGGAGACGGTCTCAACGATGCGTATGCGCTGAACGAAGCTGATATAGGCGTCGCCATTGCCGAAAAGAACAGTAATTTTTCGCCAGCGAGTGATGCAATTCTTTCTGCCGCTGCCTTTACCAAATTGCCGGCGCTCATCGGTATGGCCGCACAGGCACGCCAGACTGCCGTAACAGCCTATGCGGTTTCTTTCCTTTATAATGCGGTCGGGGTAAGCGTCGCTGTTGCCGGAGACCTGACACCCCTTTTCTGTGCGGTGCTTATGCCGCTGAGTTCTCTGAGCGTGATCGCCCTGGCATTTTTATCTGCGCGCGTCGGTGCGCGCTTAAGGAGAGTTGTCTGATGGAAGCACTGTACGTACTTTTGATTTTCAGTCTGGTTCTGGGCGTGGGCTTTCTCGCAGCGTTTTTCTTTGCGCACAGCCGGGGCCAGTTCGAAGATTCGGAAACTCCCGCGATGCGTATGCTTTTCGATGACTATGATCTGCGTAAGCAGGGCGCAAATGCACTTATAACAAATACTGATCGAGCGAAAAAGTCCGATGCCAGTGCGGTACCAACTGTTGATACCGTGCGGGCAAAGGCAAATATTTAAGGAGTACACTATGGCAGTTGAAACGTTTGAATACGACAACCGGATAGTCCGCAATTTTGCGATTGCGACGATTGTCTGGGGCATTGTCGGTATGCTAGTCGGCCTAATAATAGCAATCATGCTATATATTCCCGACTATCTGGGGCATTTCTCGTTCTTATCGTACGGGAGATTGCGACCATTGCACACGAACGCGGTGATTTTCGCGTTTGCGGGCAATGCGATCTTTATGGGGGTTTACTATTCGTTACAGCGACTGCTGAAAACGCGTATGTATTCCGATCTGCTTTCGAATATCAATTTCTGGGGTTGGCAGCTGATCATCGTATCTGCAGCGCTGACTCTGCCGTTTGGTATTACCACCAGCAAGGAATATGCTGAGCTCGAATGGCCCATCGATATCGCGATTGCGTTAATCTGGGTCACGTTTGGTCTCAACATGCTGATGACGATTCTGAACCGCCGTGAGAAACATCTCTATGTTGCAATATGGTTCTATATCGCAACATTTGTCACAGTGGCGATGCTGCATATCGGCAACTCGCTCGCGATTCCGGTTTCGTTTCTGAAAAGCTACTCGGTATACGCCGGTGTGCAGGATGCTCTGGTTCAATGGTGGTATGGTCACAACGCCGTGGCGTTCTTTTTGACCACTCCCTTCCTCGGAATTATGTATTACTTTATTCCGAAGGCTTCTAACCGTCCGGTGTATTCGTATAAACTCTCGATCGTTCACTTCTGGGCGCTCGTGTTTATCTACATCTGGGCCGGTCCGCACCACCTGCTTTATACATCTTTGCCAGACTGGGCGCAATCGCTCGGCACTGCTTTTTCAGTGATGCTGATCGCTCCATCATGGGGTGGTATGATTAACGGTCTTTTGACTCTGCGCGGCGCATGGGATCGCGTACGCCAGGATCCCGTTCTGAAGTTCATGGTAGTGGGTGTTACCGCTTATGGTATGTCTACATTCGAAGGCCCGATGATGTCCCTCAAGAACGTCAACGCGCTGACTCACTACACAGACTATATTATTGGTCACGTTCACCTTGGCGCACTTGCCTGGAACGGTGGTATTGCAGCTTCGATGCTGTATTACATCATTCCGCGCATTTACGGCAAACCACTGCACAGTCTGAAACTTGCCAATTTCCACTTTTGGATCAGTACCATCGGTATTGTGTTCTACGCGATTCCTCTCTATTGGGGTGGTATCACACAGAGCTTGATGTGGAAACAGTTCACTGCACAAGGTGCGCTGCTCTATCCTAACTTCCTCGATACGGTTACACAAATCATTCCGATGTACGTGATGCGTTCAGTGGGTGGTGCAATGTACCTGACCGGTTTTATCGTGATGGCTTATAACATGGTGAAAACAATCCGTGCCGGCCAGCTGATTCCGGGTGAACAGGCGAGCGCACCTGCGCTCAAAGACCAACAGGACCACGACACGCAAAAAGGTTTCCGCCACCGCATTCTCGAGCGCAAGCCGCTGGTATTCACCGGCCTGACTCTCGTGGCTGTTCTTGTCGGCGGTATCATCGAATTTGTGCCGATCGCGATGGTGCGTTCGAACATACCGACAATTGCCAGCGTGAAGCCGTATTCACCGCTCGAACTCGAAGGCCGCGATATCTATATCCGCGAGGGCTGCAATACCTGCCATTCGCAGATGATCCGTCCGTTCCGTTCAGAGACAGAGCGCTATGGCGAATATTCGAAGGCGGGCGAGTTTGTTTACGATCACCCGTTCCTGTGGGGTTCAAAACGTACGGGGCCTGACCTGCACCGTGTGGGTGGTAAATACAACCACGCATGGCACTACCAGCACATGAAAGATCCGCGCATCACATCGCCGGGTTCAATCATGCCTGCGTACCCATGGCTGTTCGACAACCAGCTCGACACCAGCCTGACGACGAAAAAGGTGAAAGCGCTCACCACGATCGGTGTGGATTACCCGCCGTTCTATGATAAAAAAGCGCTGACCGATCTGAACGTCCAGGCATCGGCTATAGCAGACGCGCTGAAAAAAGACGGCATGGCAGTCGACGCAAATCGCGAGATTGTGGCTGTCATTGCTTACCTGCAGCGCCTGGGCACCGATATCAAGGCGAACAACGCCGGGGCGAAGTGAGGATTGTATGATATCCAAAACTTTAAGCGACATCGGCAACATCTCAATCTACCCGGTAATGACACTGGTGATTTTCTTCACCGTGTTCACCGTGATGCTGTTTCTCGTCCTGAGAGGCAACAAGGTGAGATACGAACAAATGGCGCATCTGCCATTGGAAGAAGAGGGCGTGTCTGCGCCCTCCGCTGCCAAAATGCACCGCGCATCATAGGAGACAGGTCATGGCAAACAAGAATGACGAAAAAGACAAACTCTTAGACCACGAATACGACGGTATTCGCGAACTCGACAACCACATGCCACGCTGGTGGGTGCTGGGATTCTACTTCACGATAGTGTTTGGCATTGCCTATATGGTATACTACCATATGGCAGGCGGACCTTCATCGGATAAAGAATACCAGATGGAAATGGCCGGGACACCGCAGAAGCCTGGTGCTGCTGCGGTACCTGCGGCAGATACGGGCCTCAAGCCTCTGACCGACGCGGCCTCGCTTGCCGCGGGCGAAAAGCTCTACACAGCGCAGACATGCTCTGCCTGCCACAGCCCAACGCTCGGCGGTCTGGTTGGTCCTAACCTGACGGACGAGTTCTGGATCCATGGTTGCGATTTCGCGACAGTCATGGGCAACGTGAGAAAAGGTTTTCAGCAGAAAGGCATGATGCCTTTCGGCAATGGCAAGCCGCTGCAAGATACAGAATTGCAGCAGTTGGTGAGCTTTATCTTTTCGAAGCGTGGTTCTAATCCGGCGGGCGCAAAAGCGATCGACCCGGAGCGCGAAAAGAAGTGCGCTGCTAAATAAGCGGCAATTGTCCCGGTTCTGCGTTGGCAGAACCGGGGCGTTTAAGTTTTCACCGGGAGATCGCGTGCGGTTTCCCGGTGAAAATTTAAAGGAGCAAAAATGTACACTGCATCAGATCCCCTGATCAAAGCGGAAAAAGACACGGAAGAATACCGCGACCATATAGGGACGATCAACGCCGAAGGCAAGAGGGCATGGGTCTATGCCAAAAAACCCAAGGGCAGGTTCTATAACTGGCGCAATGCGGTAAGCTACCTGTTGCTCGCGCTGATGTTTGCGGGTCCGCATGTGCGAATCCATGATCAGCCACTGTTGCTGCTCAATGTTCTTGAACGCAAATTTATCCTGTTCGGATTCGTCTTTTGGCCACAGGATTTCTATCTTGTAGTTCTGGCCTTGTTGACAATGATTCTGACCATTGTCCTTTTTACATCGGTGTTCGGCCGCATCTGGTGCGGCTGGACATGTCCGCAGACCGTTTTTATGGAGTTCCTTTTCCGCAAAATCGAGTATTTGATCGAGGGTGACTTTCAGCAGCAGAAACAGCTGGCGCAGGCGCCATGGACTGCCGGCAAGGCAGTAAAGAAGGTCGGTAAGATACTCGTATTCTACGTGCTCTCGTTTGCCGTAGCGAATACCTTTCTTGCCTACATCATCGGCAGCACCGAGTTGTTTAAAATCATGACTGATCCGGTGAGCATGCACATCGGTGGTTTTATCGCCATCAACCTCTTCACTATCGTGTTCTTTCTGGTGTTCGCTCGTTTCCGCGAGCAGGTTTGTCATTTTGCCTGCCCGTATGGCCGGTTTCAATCGGCTCTGGTCGATAACGACACTATCAGCGTAACCTATGACTTCAAGCGCGGTGAAAAGCGTGCTTCGATTGGCACGCGCAAAAAGTTGGGGCTGGGGCTCGCAGGCCATGGCCCGATCACCGCATCGGCCGACGGCAGCGCGGCGCTTTCTGTGTCCTCTGCGGCAGTGACTGCTGGTGCGGGGGCGACTTCAGCCTTCGGCGATTGTATCGACTGCGGAGCCTGCGTCGTTGTGTGCCCGTCCGGAATCGATATCCGCAATGGCATTCAGCTCGAATGCATCCAGTGCACAGCCTGCATTGATGCCTGCAATAAGATGATGGATTCGACGCACAAGCCCCGCGGGCTCATCCGCTATACGTCTTATAATACTGTGAAGGACGGCCGTAAGGCGCTGTTCAAATGGCGCACACTTGGCTATCTGGTCGTGTGGCTCGTCGTCCTTTCGATATTTACCACGCTGCTCTTGCGCCGGGAAAATATTGAAACGGTGCTTCTGCGTCAGCCAGGCATGCTTGCACAGAAGTTTCCCGATGGCACTGTGGGTAACCTGTATTCGCTAAAAATATTCAATAAGACCTTCGAAAAACAGACGGCCGAAATCCGCCTCGTGCAACCGGCGGGCGAAATCCGTTTCATCGACAAGCCGGGTGATATCGGGGCACAGAATGTTTCAGAAGTCCGGTTCTTTGTCGCTCTGAAACCGGATGTTCTGCATGGTGTGAATCTGCCGGTCGAACTGGAAGTGTGGTCGAATGGACAGCTGTTAAGAAAAAAGAAAACGGTGTTCATCGCTGGCGCTCCGGGAAGCTGAGTATGCGCAATTACGCCTGGCCGCTCGGTATTGTGATTGTCATGGCCCTGTTCATGGGCATGACGCTGATGTTCGTGAAGAAGGCCTTTTCTGAGCGGGTAGACCTGGTTGCGCCCGATTATTATTACCAGGACAAAGTTTTTTCAGAACGCCTCGGCCAGCAAAACGCGCTGGCAAAATTGGGCGAGTCGGCAATTATGCGTTCTGAGCAGGGTGTCGTCATTTCGCTGCCTGCGTTTTTCAGCAATAAGCACGTGAAAGGCAATGTGCAATTTTATTCCCCGCTCAACCCCGCAGAAGATTTTAATGTACCCGTAGAATTTGACGGTGTTACTCGGGAAATCAAAGCGCGAGTCGATAAAGCGCATATGTGGAAAGTATCGTTCGCCTTTGAAGTTGCCGGTAAGAAATACTTTCTGCAATCCACCGTGCAATGAGCCTGTTTCTGACCGCGCTGGTCATGGGAGTGTTCTCCGGTGGTCATTGCCTCGGTATGTGTGGCCCGCTGGTGCTGGCGCTGCCGGTCAGTGAAAAAGGATTCGGCTCCGCGCTCGCTGCGCGCATTCTGTACAATACAGGCAGAATTTTTACGTACGTGATGCTGGGTGCAATCGTTGGCAGCCTCGGTGCAGCTGCAAACCTCAAAGGGTACCAGAAATATCTCTCGTATATTGCCGGCAGCCTGCTGATTCTGATTTCACTGCTGCAACTGACGCCCCTTTTGCAGATCCATTTTTTATCGCGGGCACAGGCTGGTCTGCGCAATCTACTCACCCGGGCAGCAGGCAAGTCAGGATCCGGCAGGTTCACGCTGCTCGGCGTCGCTAATGGCTTTTTACCCTGCGGCATGGTGGCAATGGCGCTCATGGCCAGTATTGCTGCGGGTACGCTCACAGACGGGATGCTTTATATGCTTTTTTTCGGCCTCGGCACTTTTCCGCTGATGCTCGCCGCATCGCTTTTTGGCGTGTATCTTAAGCCAAGACTGCGCAGATTTCTTACGGTCGCGGGGCCAATCTATGGTATTGCGCTGGGCATACTGTTACTGCTGAGGCCCGGCTGGATTCTGCCCGACTGCGGTTAGCGGGACAAAAAACTTTCATAACTTCCCTTGTCGCGGCAGCCAATTTTAAGGGACATGAATCGTGTTGGTGCCGGCAGATATTCTGACAGAAGGCGATGATTTTTATGCGCATGCAATCCGTCGCATTGGTGCTGCAAAGCATTCAGTGCACCTCATGGTTTACATCTGGCAGGACGACGAAATTGGCCGCCTGTTCGAACATGCGCTTGCAGAGAAAGCGCGCTCGGCCGTTCACGTTGAGGTCGTGATCGACGCGGTGGGCAGTTTTGAGCTGCCTGCAGCAGTCATCGAAAGACTTACCGCGGCCGGGGTGCAGGTCTTCACGCACCATCGCCTGCGTTTCCTGCGCCTGGCGTGGTTTCGCTACCTGATCCGCAGAAATCACCGCAAGATTCTGCTGGTTGACCGCGCGATTGCATACACCGGCGGTTTTAACCTGATGCGGCAGTGTTCGCGCCGCTGCGTAGGCGAGCGCCGCTGGCTCGATATGATGGCGGTCACGGAAAACAAAAAAATTATCGAGCTGCTGGAACGGCAATATGTCGATGCCACGCGCCGCGCCCGGCACAGCAAATGGGCCGCACGCCTTCTGTTGCGCAGCCGCAATAAAGTGATTGTCGCGCATGGGCACCGCGCCTTTGCATTTTCGATGTCGCGCTGGCTTAAACGCCGCATGCGCGCTGCGCAGCACAAAATCGTCATCGCTGTGCCTTATTTTGTGCCATATGGTTTTTTCTGGCGCATCCTGGTGCGTAAGCTGCGCGAAAAGGTAGAGGTTGAAATTATTTTGTCAGAGAGTTCTGACCTGCCATGGATCGATGCCGTTTCGTTTCACATGGCGGGTCGCCTGCAGAAGCGCGGTGCCAAAGTCTACTTGTACCGCGGTGAAAATACTGAACAGCGGTTTTCACACACAAAGTTTATGCAAATCGATTCGTGGGCAGGAACCGGTTCTGCAAATTATGATTACCGCAGCATGGTGTTGAATCTCGACACGCTGTTGTTTTTTCGCCTGGGGCAAACGGCGCTGCCGCAGCACAATGCACAAATGAAAGCCGGCAGCCGGCTCGCGGGCAGCGATTTGCCAACCGGCGGTCTGCGCGCCCGGCTGTTGATGCCGTTCAGATGGTTATTATGAAATCTAACTATCTTTGCTGCGGCGGTACATTACTTTTTTGCTCGCTTCGGGGTGATTCATCTTTTCAGTGATGATTTTTCCTGCAGCGTAGAGTGTTGTCACCTGCATCGATTTGGTCGCAGCAGCCCGCAGTTCTTTCCAGATGAAGTGTGCCGGGCACGGCGCCGCATCGTTGCAGCTGTCGAGACCAAGAGAGCACTCGACAAATTCGGTCATGCCATCGATCGCAATCTTGATATCGTACAGGCTGATGTCGTGGACGTCTTTGGCGAACCGGTAACCGCCGCCGGGGCCTTTGTTGGATTTCAGTATTTTGCCCGAAACGAGCTGCTTCAGCACTTTGCTGAGGTAAGGCTTCGGAACATTCGCGCCGCGGGCAATCTGTTCGACGGTGAAAGTTTCCTGGTCTTCTTCGGTCGCCATATAGGCCAAGGCCCTGACTGCATATTTACTGGCGCTACTGTAGAGCATATATAAAAGGATAAATATATTCATTAATTTGATCCCCACGTCAACACTTTAATCGCCTGACGCTCTGAGGCAAACGCGCGGCTAACCGCGGTGCCGGGTTCCATAGACGAGGTCAGATTGAGACCGCGGTCGACTGCGCGCGGCAAGAGGTCGATCGACGGCGTCTTCGCATGCCGAACCCCCGATGCCGGTTATACCGCGTTTTACCGCGGCTTTATCGCCGATGGCAGAAATGCAGATCTCGATCACCTCGCGCGCAGCGAACGCGAGAACCTGCAGAGCATATACCCCGGGCGCAATCGCTGCTGCTGTTTTTGTACCCTTACCGGTTTCGTAAAACGGAAGCCAAATTGCGCGGCGCCACGGCATTGCACGCTATGCGTGGCAACGCGACTACCACGACAGCCTCAAAGCAAAACTCGCACGCGTGGCTCAGGCCTGCGATCTCACAGGCCGCGCCGTCACCGATTCGGCGCCGCTAGCCGAACGCTATTGGGCGCGCAGGGCAGCCTTGGGCGCATTGGCCGCAACGGCATGCTGATCTCGCCACGCATGGTGCAGCTATTTCCTGATTTCTGCACTGCTCGTTGAAGAGTCTCTGCAGGAGCGCCCTCGCATTTTTTTCCGGCAATCAAATAAATTTGCCCCCAGTCAATGAGCTGGACTCAGAGGTCGAAGCCACCTGTAGCACCTGCCGTCTGTGCGTCGACGCGTGCCCGACGCAGGCTCTCACCGGGGACGGTCTGATGCAGATCGAGAAGTGTATTTCATACCGTACGATTGAAAGCAAAGCGCCTGCGGCGGATTTTCCGCGCGCCGAAAAAAAACACCGATGGGTGTTCGGCTGCGATGTGTGCCAGCAGGTTTGCCCTTACAATAAAACGGCGACGAGTTTTGCCGCAGATGCCTTTAGCGACGAACATGCAGCCGCAGAGCAGGTGGCACAGGGTGCGCTGCCGCAGACGCGCAGCGCACTCAGGGGCTCGGTGTTTTTTCGCCGGGGATTGCAGAAGCTGGCGCAGAATATTTCTCTGGTGAGCGACGATTTATTTTAAAGTTCTGCAAAAGCCAAAATTAGGAGCGCTGGCGTGATCGCGGGCGCGCATTCTCTCGCGAGGCTATGTCCGGCATGGCTTTTGCAGAACTTTCTTAACAAAAGTTTGCCGCGCAGAGTGGGTATTGTATATTGTCCTAAAATTCAATATAGCAGACAAGGAGTAGCAAATGTCACAATTTAACCTGGAAACACTGGGGTTGCATGCAGGGCAGGTGGTCGATCCGACGACGGGGTCGCGCGCAGTGCCGCTGTACCAGACCACATCTTACGTTTTTAACGACGCGGACCATGCGGCGAACCTGTTCGCGCTGAAAGAATTCGGCAATATCTATACGCGCATCATGAACCCGACAACCGACGTGTTTGAAAAACGCGTGGCGGCGATAGAAGGCGGCGTCGCAGCGCTCGCGACTGCTTCGGGGCAGGCTGCGGCGACAACGGCGATATTGAATATCACGCGTCCCGGCGATGAAATTGTATCGCTCGACAACCTTTATGGCGGCACTTACCAGTTATTCCATTACACGTTGCCGCTTCTGGGCCGCACTGTGAAATTTGTAAAGTCAGGCGATCTCTCGGCGCTCAAGGCCGCAATTACACCCAAGACACGGGCGGTTTATGCCGAAACGATCGGCAATCCTAAACTCGATGTGCCAGATTTTGCCGGTATTGCAAAAATCGCACACGAAGCCGGTGTGGCCTTCATCGTAGACAACACTGTCGGTGTCGGGCTCGTGCGGCCAATCGAACACGGCGCCGACATCGTCGTGCTCTCGGCAACCAAGTTCATCGGCGGCCACGGTACTTCGATCGGTGGCGTGATTGTCGATTCGGGTAAGTTCGCCTGGAACAACGGCAAGTATCCCGATTACACAGAGCCCGACCAGGGTTACCACGGCCTTAAATTTTGGGATGTGTTCGGTAATTTCCAGCCATTCGGTGGTGTAAACATCGCCTTTATCATTCGTGCGCGTGTCATCTGGCTGCGCGATCTCGGTTTCAGCATGAGCCCGTTCAATGCGTGGCAGTTTATTCAGGGTCTTGAGTCGCTCGCGCTGCGCGTGAAGCAGCACAGCATCAACGCGCTCAAAGTGGCAGAGCACCTGAAGAAGCATCCAAAAGTGGCGTGGGTTAATTACCCGGGTCTCACCGACAGTCCGAACCATGCGCAGGCGAAAAAGTACCTCGGTGAAAATTTCGGCGCGTTGATCGGTTTTGGTGTGAAAGGTGGCCTCGAAGCAGGCAAGAAGTTCATCAACTCCGTGAAGCTATTGTCGCACCTCGCCAATATCGGTGATTCGAAGTCGCTGGTGATCCACCCGGCTTCAACGACGCACTCGCAGCTGACTGAAGCAGAGCAGAAAGAAACGGGCGTTTCACCCGATTACATCAGGCTTTCCGTTGGTCTCGAAACCGTCTCGGACATCACCGCCGACATCGACCAGGCGCTGGCGCAGACCTGATTTTTCAATTCTTCCATCGCGTCTGTGGCGCGATGGAAGAAACAATTTGACGGTCGGGCATGCTCTTATGTCCTAAACCATGCAAGATACTCCCGGCAATGAGCCGGCTCCAGCCAATACCACGCAACCAGCAGAAAACGCAGCCGCTGCAACCGGGGCAAGTGCCGCACCCGCAGGCATAAATCCGCCTTCTGCCCATGAAAATACTGTGCCGCCGGAAAAGACCGGTTTCGGCCATCGTTTAAAGTCTGTCTTCGCATGGTTGTGGCAGCGAAAGAAAAAAATCCTGCTGACAGGCACGGCGCTCGCCGTCACCGGCACGCTCGCGCTCATGGTCGGGGCTTATATTGCGTGGCATGGTAAAAAAGAGGCCGTCACGAATATCCTGGGCGCGCTCGAAGCGGAGCTCAAGGGCGAACTCACCGAGCACGATAAAAAACTGATCGAAATCTACGACCGCAACGGCGTGCTGATCGGTGAAATTCGCCGGCCGGGCCAGCGCGATATCCGTGCAGATAACCTGGTTGACCATGCAAACATCGTTTGGGCGCTTCTCTCGTCAGAAGACCGAAATTTTTACAACCACGGCGGCGTGCAGTTGAAATCGATTTTCCGGGCGCTCAAAACCATGCTCACGGGGGGGGACACGCAGGGCGGCAGCACAATCACGCAGCAGCTCGCGAAGCTCATACTTTCCGAAGCGGAAAATGCCGACAAGGGTGCTGCCGGTGGCGACACGACGAAAATCCGCAAACGCAACATTTTCAACAAGCTGTCAGAGTTTTATTGCACATGGTACCTTGAGTCGCGCTATGACAAGGCGACGATTCTTGCGGTGTATCTCAACAAAAGTTTACCTCGGCATGAACAGCGTCGGTTTCGAAGACGCAAGCCGCCGCTATTTCGGTGTTTCTGCGCGTGAGCTGACTCCGGGTGAGGCAGCGATGCTGGTCGGTATTATTCCCGCGCCGTCGCTCTATAACCCTGCGGCGTCCATGAAGACTGCGCTTGCGCGGCAGCAACTCGTGCTGAAACTGATGAGCGCGCACCCTTACGTCATCAAAAGCAGCGAAAAACTGGATGTCGAAAAGAACGTGAAGAGTTTCCGGGAGCGGCATGCGGTGAGCGAACATAAGATCGGTAACAACACGGTTTACGGCAGCAAGATCGGCAAGTACAACTATGCGCGCAATTTTCGCCTGAACCGCGCGCCCGACTTTTTGAACGAGGTGGAGAAATTTCTCACAAAACGCTTCACCTCGAATGAGCTAAAGACCAAAGTACTGCGCATCGACACCGCGCTCGACGTGCGCAACCAGGAAGCCGCGGCAAAACTTTTGAATGCACGCGTGGGACAGGTGAAGGCCGACCTCATGAAAGAGTATGAAAAACTCGTCTCGAAGAACAACAAGGCCGACGCGGACGTGGTGAAAGCCATCGCCGAGGGCATCAATGGCAGCTACATCGGTATCAACCCTGAAAATATGTATGTCGAAAGTGTCGTCGGCGGATACGAGTACCGCAGCACATCGCCGATCAACCGTGCGTTCTCAATGTACCGCCAGCCGGGTTCGACGATCAAAGCGCTGGTCTATGCGCTGGCCTTTCAGCAAAAGCTGATACACCCTTCGAGCATTGTTGAAGACAAGGCGATTAACCTCGGCGGCTACCAGCCAAAAAACTGGTACAAGGGTTATAAGGGCAAGGTGACCGCGCGACACGCTTTCGCGTTGTCGATGAATACGGTGCCTGTGCAGCTGCTGCACCAGATGGGCGTGAATAAATTCACCGATGCGTTACAGGCAGTCCTGGGGCTCAGCAGCGACGAAATGGCGCTCAGGATCGGCGACCGCAAGAATCTCGCGATGGCACTGGGTGCAATCGAACTCTCGCCGCTCGAGCTCGCACGCATCTACGGCACGATAGCGTCGGGCGGTTTAATGGTTGAGCCAGTAATGGTGCTCAAGATCACCGACTTCGACGGCCAGGAAATCTACAAGGCCGACCTCGAAAAACCACGCGAACGTATTCTCGACCCGATTGCATGCGCGATGGTATTGAACCTGATGCAGGCGGTAATCTCAAACGAAGGCACGATGCCGATTAAAACGCCCGAGATCGCCGGTATATCGGGAGGTAAAACCGGCACCGTGCAGTCGCCCGCCGCCGCAAAGGCCAAGTGGTCGGGGCGCACGGGCATTCGAGACACGTGGTTTGTGGGCGCACTGCCGGGGCAGATCAGCGTGATCTGGGTGGGCCATGAACGCGGCGCACCGTTTACGGGTTCGGGCAGCGGTACTGCAGGTACCGTATGGACGGACTTCTCGAAAGAATATGTTTCAAACCATCCGGATAATAAGAAGTTTCTGCCGCCGCTCGAATCGGGGTTTGTGCAGGTCGATATCTGCGGCGAACGCGGCCTGTTGCTCAGAACGTATCCATGTAAATTTCCGGTGAAAGCGCAGGTATACTACGCAGAAAATCAGGGTGAGTTAAACCAGCGCACCGACGAATATATCGCGCAGCTGGCGCCGGCTCCAGGCTTGCCGGCAGTACCGGGTGGACTGGTAATTGGTTCACGCGACGGCAAGACGCCCGTCGCCGCCCCTGTGCCGGGTGTGAGCGCGGGCGAGATGCAAAATGCCGGCGCGGTTGAGCTCGAGGAAAATCCGCAAAATTTGGATGTGTATAACTAGCAGTTCCCTAGCGCCGGCTGAGCAGGGCAGAGTAAAAAGCTTCGTAGCGCACCGGTTTGCCATGCAATGCGTACGCATAGACCGTGACAACGAAGGGGGATGACTCACCTGGCGCGAGTTCCTTTTTGACTGTAAAGCCGCTGGCGCTGCCGATGAACCTGCCATTCGCATCGAATAGGCTCAGCAGCACCCGCGGGTAGGTCACTGCATAATCTTCGCGGTTTGTGAGCTGACCGCTTAACTGGTAATCGCCCGAGATCGAACCGGCGTCGCGGCGGAAGCGCAGGCTTGCCGCCGAAAGTTCCGTGGCGCGGCTGGCGCTGAACCGTGCGGACGTGTCGAGAACCGCTTCATAATAAGAATAATCTGGGGCGGGTTTGAACAGGCACGAGAACGGCAGTTTGCTGCCGGGGGCAATCGCCTGGTCGGGTGATACGCACGCAGAGCCACCGATCAGGTTTTTCTGCCGGTCAAACAGCTGCAGTGAGACGCGCGGATCCAGGAGTTTAATGTTGCCTGTATTGGCAATGCGGCCAATCACCTGGTGATATCCGCCGGGGCCGGCTCTGCGGTAAGCGACATCGACGAGTTTGCCGCTGGCCTCAGGCTCTGTTTCGACTTTGCCGGTATTAGCGCCGCCGGGCAGTCTCACCTCTATGCGGCGCGACTGCGCCTCGTTCTGCACGGCAGTGCCCGCAGTGTCCACCACCGGTTGCTTCTCCGCTACAAGCCCCGCGGCAGGCACCGGCTGGATTGCGCGGCCGGCAGGCAAAATTTCGGCGCGCGCGGTGTGGATGATGAGCGCGGTTCCCGAATCGACGAGCCGCAGAAAAATTTCAGTCTTGTCAACAGATCCGGTGAGCGTGCCGATCAGCACGGCGTCCACGGTTAACAGCCGGCCGAGTTTCGCGGCCACCGCCGGTTCCACGATACCCGATTGTGCGAGTTCTTTCTCCTTCAGCACCTCGCCGAGGCGTGAACGTTCTGCGACCTTCAGATTCGAGGTGCTCACCAGCTCATGTATCAGCCGGTCGGTTAGCTGTTCGGCTTCCGCTGCGTCACTTAAGCCCCGGGTCTGCGGTAAGAGCACTGCAATCGTGCGGTGAGGAAGTTTGTTTTCCGCAGAGGCAATGTCTGCCGCGAGAGAGCGCATCGAGCGTTCCTGCGCCGAAACACAGGCGATGAGTTGCGCAACGAAGATGTACGCCGCAATGCGTGTCATGGCCAAATGAGCGGTGTGGCTGGACGGCAATACCCGCATCGGTGATGTCTGCCATTGCTGCGCTCGCGGGGTATGTACCGACATCCGGTCTTCTGCGAATACAGCCAGCGCGATCGAATTCAGATCGCGGGCTGTAACTGGTTTTATTGGTCAGCAGGTAGTACATGAGGTCGCGTCGCGCGGCGAGTGCTCCCATAGCCCTAAGCAATCGGCCCATCTCGTGCGCGGGAGACAAATTCATAGTTCGAGTCGCTGACGCCCCCACCGGAGAGTGCCGTAGATCGAGCGAAAGCGGCTTGATGGCGACCATCGCGCCGTTGGAATACTGGCCTAGTGATGCGCTGCAGACACCGATCGTGTTTCCCCCCGTGGATTGCACATATTTAACCTCGATATCACCTGAGTCCGAATATTCGGTTTGAATTTCGCCATAGAGACTGGCATTGCGTTTCCAAAAATCAATCCCCTTTCGGACTGCCGCTTCAAGCGAGGTGGAGCAACCCGTTACCTGGCACGGGTTATACTTAATCTTCACCGGCATCGTTGTCCAATGGAATTTTTTCCCCACCGCGTAATCAGGAGAATTGGCTGCCCCAAATTCCACAATGTAGCGTTCATTCATACCCGGATCTGTCGTCTGCATGCAGGCTGCCGAAAAAGCAGCACAGAAAATTGTGATAATTCTAATAGAACGTATACATGCCATAGATGGTTACTCCTGCCTGCAGACCCTGGATATTCTGTGCCGGCGTCATGATGGTTGCAGTCTGAGAAAATAATCCGAAATCAAAGTGCGCGGTTGCCATAAAGGAAAACCGGCCGCGCTGTAAACGATAAGCCCCCACAATGCCGAGCGCTTCGTAAGCCCACTTGGTATTATAGATGCGCGAACCTCTATACGAAATATCGGTGAAGTGGTTGTAGACAAACGATAGTCCCACAGAGAATGATTTTAGCCATGGCTGTGGTGCCCAGTCGAACCACCACAGCGGTTGCAGTCTGGCCTGGTATTGTGCGCAGTATCCGGGAAAAGATGCCAGCGACATCGAAAACGTCTCATTGCAGATGTCAGGGTTCTTGCTGCCATCTTCGCGCAACCACATTATCTGGCTCTTGGAAAAAGACGCCAGCAGCGAAAAATGCTGTTGCGCGATATGAAAATCCGCGTGCGCCGCGATTGCAGGCCCGATTCTGAGTTCTTTGGTCGTTGTGTTGGCGTTGGCCGTGTTGTAGGTCACTGGGATGCCGAGGCCGAGTTCAATACGCTGCAGCAAGCCCCTCGCCGCCGGGCTTGTTTGTGCAAACAAGGGAGAGACCAGGGCGCAAAGCAGCGCGGTGCAGGTAGCGATGCGGGTTATCCGGCGCGACATTTTTAGCCTGCGCCGAGTAGCTTCAGTTCTCGCGAGCGCCGCATCATGATTTCCCGCATGCTGAAGTTGTAAATCGGCGCCGATTCGATGATCTTGCGTATTTCGCCGCGCGCAATTTCGAGCACCTGACCGTCGGAGAGTGCGGTGACGGTCGCGTTGCGTGCGGTTTCGTCGATCGAACCATATTCGCCGAACATATCGCCCGCGCGCAAAATCTTGATTTCAGTACCGTTGACTCTGACACTGTATTCGCCCGACAGAATAATAAAGAACTCCCCGTCGTTTTTCCCTGTTCGACGAGGTTATCGCCTGAAGCCACGCGCAGCCTGACGGCAGTGCGTGCGATGCGATCGTTGACGTTGTCAGCAAACTGCTCAAACGGCCAGAAGCGTTCGATTTCGGAACGAACCTTCCATAAGTAGCGCATCTCGTCCGTTCGGTTCTCGGCGATCAAAAATTCGTGGAACAGCTTTTCATCGATTGCGCAGAGCGTGACCGGGGATGCAGCCACAATCGACGCCGAACGAACCTTGTTCTCGTCGAGCACTGCCATTTCGCCCACAAAATCGCCGGCCTCTTTACGCGCTTTTTCGCTGAGCGTTTTGCCGTCATGCACCATCACGCTGCAACTGCCGGTCAGAATGATATAGATCAGGCCTTTCGAGGTATCGTTTTGTTTGAAGATGATATCCCCCGCATTGAAAGTCACAATGTGGAAATTGTTCATGAGCGCGGTGCTCCACTCATGCGAAATGTTGCGGAACGAATCGCTTAGAATATGCATCGTGCGTATCATGTATGAATCATAACTGCCCTGGATGATGTTGTAGCGTTTGCCCGCGACGGCGTGCGAAAACGTCGCATCGAATTCGGGTGGCAGTTTTTCGAGGTGCATGAACACGATGCGGTCTGAATGCGATTGAAGCGCATCGCGTGGATTGCCGTGCAGAATGCCCATGCCGCCGTCGGCAAACAGAATGTCGTGGCGTTCGGAATATCTCTGCCTGAGTACCTCGAATTTTTCCTTGCGGACGATGCCCTGCGAAACCATCTGTTCGATGTCGCTGAATGATTTGTTGTCGCCGATGAACACGATGCTGCGCGACTCGTTGCCTTCTTTCATGCGAAACGTTGCCCCAATCGTGGGTATTGAGTGCACGGTGTAGTGGGGCTCGATCGACAGACCGTAGAACTCGGTTGTTTCATAAGGCTTCACTTCGACGAAATGGAACATCGACGAAAGGTCTTCGACCGGCATCAGCGTTTGCAGCGAGAGTTTCATCATCGCCATCCAGAATATTTCTTTGGTGGCAATCAGGCGCACCTTGTTCGAGAGCCTCAGCAGCGGGAAAATATTGCAATGGTCGTCATGGATGTGCGTGAGAAACAGCGAGCGTATTTCGGTGGTGGATATACCCCGTGCATTGAGTGCCTGTTCGAGGTACGGCACGCAGTCTACCAGCATGTGTTCTGAATTGTAGTGCAGCACGAGACCCGAGCAGGGTTTGTCGGCGATAAAGCCTGAGGCGCCGCCCAATACCGTCACACCGAAGTGCGCCGGCATCGTGGTGGTGAAGTCGCTCCTCAGGTCATAGGGTGGCTGCTGCGGTACACTGAAATTGATGTCGATCACATCGTCGCCGAGACGGTAGCGGTCTTTGCCGATGTGAGTGATTTCTCCGCCATTTTTGAGCTTCGCGACGCCGTTTTGGAACGGAATAAAATCCACAAAATCGTCGATCGACAGCTCTTTACCCGACGAATTTTTGACGGAAATCTCGCGCGATTCACGGTAGAGTTCATCAAACCACGGGCTATGCCCCAGTGCATCGTACTCTTTTCGCGTAGGCCCGACAAGCGTCAGGCGCAGCAGTTTGCGGTTCGCCTTGAGATGAGTGGGGGTGCCGACAATCGTCAGCTTCTTGCCCTGCATGAAGTTGCGCTCGACAAAAAGAAAGTAGTAAAGAGGAAACTCAGTACAGTTCTGCAGCACGTCGAAACGGTAAGGCGTGTCAGGCAATACGATGACTTCGGGGCTGCCGAGGCCTTTGATCATCAGGTGCTTAATGACTTCGGGCGGGCAGCCGAAAAGAACATTGGTTTCGGCATGACGGGTAAAGGCCACTCCGGGGGTGACTTCTGTGACGGGCATGCGGAGAGTTTCGTTTGCGGATTAGACCCGCAAACGATTATTTGCTACGGCGCTTCTTTACTGCGGTCGCGAGTTCGTTCAGCACCGCCACGGTGTCGTCGAATGCAATGCAAGCATCGGTAATCGATTTGCCATACTCCAGTTTTTCGAGCGGCGCCTCTTTCTGGTTACCCGCTTTCAGGTGGCTTTCAAGCATCACACCGACAATAGAGCGCTCACCCGCCGCGATTTGTGCGGCGATGTCGGCGGCAACGACCGGCTGGCGGTTGTGGTCTTTCTGCGAATTGCCGTGGCTACAGTCGATGATGAGACCTGGGCGCAGGTTAGCGTCGGTCAGTTCTTTTGCAGATTTCTTAACGTGCTCACTGCTGTAATTCGGCCCCTGCGTCGAGCCGCGCAGAATCAGGTGCCCGACAGGGTTACCTTTGGTGTGCACAATCGCCGCAACACCCTGCTTGGTGATCGAAAGGAAGTGGTGCGGAGTCTGTGCCGCGTGGATGGCGTCGATTGCGATCTTGACGTTACCGTCGGTACCGTTTTTAAATCCCACGGCCATCGAGAGGCCTGACGCGAGTTCGCGGTGCACCTGGCTTTCGGTTGTGCGCGCGCCGATTGCACCCCAGCTGACGCAGTCGGCGAAAAACTGCGGACTGATTGTATCCAAAAATTCACAGCCGACAGGAAGGCCCAATGCCGTCAGGTCGGTCAGCAGTTTTCTCGCAATTCTCAATCCGTCGTTGATCTTAAACGAGCCGTCAATGTGCGGGTCGTTGATGAGGCCTTTCCAGCCCGAACGCGTGCGCGGTTTTTCAAAATAGACGCGCATGACAATTTCGAGCTCACCCGCAAGATTCTTTTTCAGAGGCAGCAGTCGCTCCGCATATTCGAGCGCTGCCTTCGTGTCATGTATCGAGCACGGGCCGACGACCACCAACAGGCGGTCATCCTCGCCTTTGATGATGCGGTTCACCTGTTCGCGCGCCGTGTTCACAAAAGTTTGACCCGCGTAGGGCAGCGGTATCTCTTCGATGAGGATTGCCGGAGGTATCAGGGGTTTCAGCCCTTCGATGCGCAGGTCGTCTGTTGTCATGGTTTAATTTCGGCAGCAATGGACTTTGAGTCAGCGCAAAAAGACAAATTTAAGTTCGACGCGGCTTGACGCGGCAAGCAAAATTGCCGGGTTGCGCCGTGAATGTCTTCCTGCGGATAACCCTACTGCTCGCCTGCTTCGGGTTAGTGCAGTCACTGGCGGCGTTTTACAGCACGGGTTCGCTCTTGCCCGGCGATGCCGTCGACGTACAGACCGACCTCACACAATATAGCTTCTCGGTGCCCCACCAGTTGAAAAGTTACGGTGGCAGCTTTGCTCCCGGTTACAGTTATTCGTCGCACGATATCCATGGCAATGAAATCCAGTCGCACGATGCAAGGGCGAGCCTGTTTGCCTTTATACGCCTAGGCGACTTTCGCCTCGGCGCTGGCTCGCGGCAGCAGGGCTATGGACTCGGCACGCCCAACCGATACCTGCAGAGCGATAATAAGGTGATGCTGTCGTCTTTTATGCGGTTCCTCAGCTTTGGCGCCGAGGCGGGCGGCTACCGCTCGACGCTCGATGCACCACAAGACCGCTGGGGAGCGCAATTTGCCGTAAGCAGCAGCATATACTTCAGCAAGTGGGCAATCGATGCCGTCGCGCGCATCTACCGGCCCAACGCTTCGAACGCCGCATCCGTCGCGCTGGGCGAAAGCACGTCCAGTCTGTACCTGTTCCAAAGTCTTCTGGTCGACAATGATCTCTATTCACTGCGCTGGCGCCATGACCTGTCTTTCCACTGGCGCGCCACGCTTGCGGGCAATTACCTGCGCTCGGGCTATGGTGAGATCGCCACGCTGTCGCACCTGTGGCGTTACCGCGCCAATGCGATGCAGGTCATCACCGGCCTGCGTTATGACCAGAGCCGGCGCGGCCAGCAGGCTTTTGCGCCGTGGGCGACACAGCATGAAGTGCACTGGCCGGTTCTGCTGATTCTCGAACATAGCCGTTCAGTTTTTTACGTGGGTGGATCGTCCCCGCTGTACAAGAATGTTGCGTATGGCGGTCCGGAACAGACCTTCTGGACATTGCGCTTTGAACCGCGCGTGGCATACATTTATCGCTTCAACGGCAAATTTTGGGCCGGGTTTTCCGCCGCAGAACAATCGGCGACCGTGGTCGATGTCGATACTTCCAGCATAGTACGCAAAGAAATCCGCGCCGCATTTCAACTCACGTATAATATGGTGCCCTTCGGCTACGATGACGAAATACCGCTGTCAGACCATTTGCTGCTCGCAGCCCGCTAAGTCTTACCGGGCTTACCGCTGCAGTTCTAAAATTTTTTGCCAGCCTGTCTGGATTGTATATATTGGCACTAAGGCAGAGAGAGTGCTAACACATCCAGTGCGGAGTGATAGCATAACTCAAAGCGAGTGCTCGTACGGTGCCTGGAACAATGGGCCCTGCGGGCTCAATTGTTCCAGGAGGATTTAAAATGGCAATAAAACCATTGGCAGACCGCGTTCTTATTGAAGCGGCGCCTGAGAAAGAAGAAAAAATCGGGAATATCTTTATTCCTGATACAGCGAAAGAAAAACCCACAGTCGGCGTTGTAGTCGCAGCGGGTCCCGGCAAAGTATCTGATGACGGTAAAACCGTTCCCATGCAGGTTAAAGCGGGCCAGAAAGTGCTCTACGGAAAATACAGCGGCACAGAAATCAAAGACGGTGGAAAGGAATATCTCATCGTGCGCGAATCAGACATTCTCGCAATTGTTGAGTAAGGTAAGGTAAACTATGGCAAAAATGCTTGAATATGATGAAGTAGCACGTGCGAAGTTGATGAGTGGCATCAACAAACTCGCGAATGCTGTAAAAGTGACGCTGGGGCCACGCGGCCGTAACGTCGTGATCGATAAAAAATTCGGCGCACCGACAATCACCAAAGACGGTGTAACGGTCGCAAAGGAAATCGAACTCGAAGATCCATACGAAAATATGGGCGCGCAGCTCGTAAAAGAAGTTTCTACAAAAACCAATGACGTAGCGGGCGACGGTACAACGACTGCAACGATTCTCGCGCAGGCAATTGCCCGCGAAGGTATCAAAAACGTCACAGCGGGCGCAAACCCGATGGACCTCAAGCGCGGTATCGACAAGGCTGTCGAAGCGGTAGTCGAATACATCGGTAAACTCGCGAAAAAAGTCGAAAACAAAGACATCGCTGCTGTTGCAACGATCTCTGCAAACAACGACGCTGAAATCGGCAAACTCATCGCTGACGCGATGGACAAAGTCGGCAAAGACGGAGTGATCACCGTAGAAGAAGCAAAATCGATCGAAACATCCCTCGACACTGTCGAAGGTATGCAGTTCGACCGCGGTTACGTTTCATCTTACATGGTGACTGACGCGGAAAACATGACGGCCACGCTCGAAAACGCGCTGGTACTGATCTATGACAAGAAAATCAGCGCGGTAAAAGACACTCAGCTCCGATTCTGAACCAGGTAGCACAGGCCGGTAAGCCATTGCTCATCATCGCTGAAGACCTCGAAGGCGAAGCGCTCGCGACTATCGTGTATAACACGATCCGCAAAGCGATCAACTGCGTGGCAGTGAAAGCACCCGGTTTCGGAGATCGCCGCAAAGCGATGCTCGAAGACCTCGCAATTCTGACAGGTGGTCACGTGATCTCTGAAGAACTCGGCCAGAAGCTCGAAAGCGCTACTGTCGCAGATCTCGGTAAAGTCGAAAAGGTGATCATTGAAAAAGAGAACACCACCATCATCAAGGGTGGCGGCAAAGATTCTGACATTCAGCACCGCATCAAACCGTCAAGAAGCAGATCGAAGAGACCACTTCTGATTATGACCGCGAAAAACTGCAGGAACGCCTCGCGAAACTCGCGGGTGGTGTTGCAGTGATCCACGTCGGCGCTGCAACCGAAGTCGAAATGAAAGAGAAAAAAGCCCGAGTCGAAGACGCACTCTCAGCAACCCGCTCAGCGGTCGAAGAGGGTATCGTTCCCGGCGGCGGTCTGACTCTGCTCAAGGCGATCGACGTAGTTGAAAAACTGAAGCTCGAAGGCGACCAGGAAACCGGTAAGAACATCGTGATGCGTTCGCTCGAAGAGCCAATGCGCCAGATCGCGGCAAACTCCGGCATGGAAGGTTCGCTGATCGTGCAGCAGGCACGCAGCGAAAAAGAGAACGTCGGTTTTAACGCCGCAACCCTCAAATGGGAAGATATGCTGAAAGCCGGCATCATCGACCCGGCGAAAGTCACGCGCTCTGCACTGCAAAACGCAGCATCGATCGCGGCACTCGTGCTGACCACAGAATGCCTCATTGCAGACGAGCCAGAAAAGAAAGATGGCGCTCAATGGGCGGCGGCGTAGGCGGCATGGGTGGCATGGGCGGAATGGGAGATTTTAAGGGGCAGGATGCCTAAAAAAGTCCGCCGCGCACGGGGACGTGCTTCCTGGCGGCGGACCGTATTTTCCCCGAAGAAGAGCGCCCTTGGGCGCCTTTTTTATTTGTAAGGCCTTGTCACAGCCGACGACCAAACGACATAAAACGCATCATCGACCTGTTAATCGGCGACTCACGGCTGTGGTCAGCGAACTTCACCATTTGGAAATTCGTTCGCTGTTGAACGGGGTTTCAAATACCCTTGGTTCACTGAATCCCTCTTCCAAGACTGTTCTGGCTGTTGCCTTAAATCTGGGCACCGGCGTGTTATTTTCTCACCTTTTATGTGTTGTCCCGGTTTCTGGCTTCTATCGCAGCCTGTACTGGCCGTTTGTGCTGACGATGCGGCTCTTCCTCTTCTTTAATATCATTGTCACAGGTTCGCAGGGGGAGCATTATTTACGCTGAAATGGTGCTGATTTCTGAATTGTTTCGCGCAACTGGCGACGACCGTTGCGGCGGCGGGCCTCGGCGTAACTTTCACCGCCGGCGTGTTTGCTATCGAGGTTTTCCAGCCGCAGTGGATTAAGGGCTTTATGAAGCCGGAAGACCGGCTGAATGACGTCATTGGCCAGTTCATGTTTGTACAGCTTCTCTGCGCGTCGCGGTGATCATTCTCAAAAACGGTACAATGAAGAGCGCAACAAAAGTCGGAAGGCTCCTGCTAAACGTGCTGCCGGAGCATGTACAGACGAGCTCAAAAAATTTAACCGGGTGACCCAGTACAGCACCCGATTCGTACACCGTGCTCTTTACTGACATGTCGTGGGCTTTACCAAAATTGCCGAAAAACTCGGTCCAGGCAGTTGCCGAGCTCGACCATTGCTTCCAGAGGTGGTGAAATCTCGCGTAGTATGGAATGGAGAAGAAATCAAAACGATCGGTGATGCGTATCATGGCCCGCCGGCGGCATTCCGGGAACAATGAAACACACCCGCTCGATGCGGTGCTGGCAGCGCTTGAAATGCAGCATGTTATGATCCATATGAAGCGCGAGAAAGAGCGCAGCGGTGCTCGCTCTGGCAGATAAGACTCGACATCCACGCCGGCCCGCTGGTGGGCGTGATTGGCACTGAAAGTTTTCGCCTGATGTCACCGGGCGATACGGTGAATACCGCGAGCCGCATGGAAGAGTTGAGCGCACCGGAAATGATCAATATATCGCGCAGCACCGCCGCGCATGGTCAGGATTATTTCGAGGTGAATACCGGGGCAAACTGGTGGCGAAAAATAAAGGCGAGATCGACATGTATTTCGTCAAACGCCTCAAGAGCTGGTACGCCGCCGATGCCGCTGGGAATTATGCCCAATGCGAGGCTGTTGCGATTCGCGTGGGCTCACGCGCACGGCGGCGCAGGCGGCGAGTGATGTTGCGCCCTGACGGAACGCGCTGCGCGCGGCAATCGCGGTGATTTTGCTGCAGACGCTCACCGGTTCAAATTCGACGGCGCACCCGAATCCGTTGCCATATTTCGCAATTGCGTGTCAGACCGTGGGGCGAATTTGCTGCCGGCATCTTCGACTCCATCGCTTCCTGCTGCTCATCGCGAACCGTACGGTTGTCTATGGCGCCTGCCTCGCCCGCTATTGGCGATGCTCGGGGCGATTGCCGCACACCTGGCGGTACTTGGCGTGCAGGTGGGTAATGACGGCGGATTGTTTTTGCTGGCCTGCGCGATACAGCGGCAACGGTCACCACTCGATGCGGCACCACCTGAACTCACAAACCTCTTGGCATCCGTGCGCGCGGCCAGCAAGTCGCCGCTGATGCGGCGCGGGTTGTTATCTATGCCGGCATTCTGGCGTCGTCATGGATTTTCAGCCAGTGGTTTCCTCCGCGGGAAAAGCCGGCGCAAGGTCAGAAAGCGTAACTGTCGAAAATCCCCACTCAGCGCGTTACGGCGGAAGACCCGACACCGTCCGTCGCGCACCGAGTTCGGTGATGCGGGCAATCCCTTAATTATTGCTCTTGCATGGTAGCCCAGTGGGTGCAAGCCTCATGCAGTCAGCAAGCTTTCACAAAAATTTTCACGTGATTCTCCCGGTTGCGGGCTTTGGCGCGTCTACGCGCGAGCTGCCTGATTATTCGATCGCCGCCGCTGCCTGCTATGTCAATGCGCTGCTGCAGAGCCTCCGCGCGTCTAAAATCGCACAGTGGGTTACAGCGTAAGGTGGGGGAGTGCTGTATCCACTGGCGCACGACACGCAGGCAAAACTGAAACGCTGACGCTGTTATCTTCGATTGGCGCGCAGGAATTCGAGCTGACGCAAACGATTACCTATCACCTGAACCATGCTGCATGCGCTGCAGCTGGGCGCTGCTCTGGCTTACGGCAAAGGCGCTGCCGCATTTTGGCTATTTCGACCTGCGACCTTTCAGCTATCGCTACGCGCGCAATTTCTATGACAGCGATGGGCTTATGGAAGCGGTCTCTATCAAACCTCGGGCAGCCTGCGCGCTCATTCTGCATGGGCCGCTGACGAACTGAAGAAGTATCCCCGTCGCGGCTGCCGAATGCCATCACCGGATTACTCACGCATTCGAGGAGCTGGTGCTTTTTCCCGGCAAAGGCCACCTGCTTGTCGAAGATCGAGCTGCTGAGCTGGCGCGCGTTTTTAATTTATTTCTAAGGCAGTTTACGCCGGCGCAAAATGCGTACCCGGCAGCGCAACAGGCAGAGCCTGTTGCGCCATAACTGCTATTGATGCTGATTGCGATCGCAACTTTCGTCAGCGAGGAACCTGACCTGCATTGCCTCGGGAATGCTCGTCGCCACGAAGAACGACTGGGTTTTCCACGGCGGTATTTTGGCTGTTTGCGGGAATTTTTCTCGGCGATTTACTTCTCGTTTTGGCTGGCCGCGCCGCGCGGAATGCCGGCTGGTTAAATGAAATTTTGCACCGGTTCATTGCCGATTCCGCTTATGGCAGCGCGCAGAACAATGGTTGCGTGACGGGCAAAGCGCCGTCATCGCCAGTCGCTTCCTACCGGGCGCGTTTTCCCCGCATGCAGCATTGGGTTTGTGAGTGCGCATCCATGGCGCTATGCGCGGTCTTTCGCGCTCGCCTCCGGCGCTTTCCTGGACTCCGCTACTCGTCGGTCGCAGTGCTCGCGGCGGGAACATTCTATTCTCGGGCGATATGAAGGCGCCAGCTCTGTATGCCCTCGCCGGAATAGTATTTTATTTACTTCTGCACAAGATTCTCCTGCCGGTCTTCTCCTGGAGAGGTCGGCGCCTGCTGGTCTCGCGCTGGCGCCGGTTGACGCGCTGGGAATTCTGGCCAAAACCTATATATTCTATATTCCGCTCGGCTTTTACATTTGTACCTGATGCTGCGCTACGCGAAGTGCCACTTTTACGGCTGCGAACCCGGCGATTCCCGATTCGGGATTTATCGGCGAATCGAAATCCGCGATTCTCGACATTGGGTGGCAACGGAAACAGCGTACAAGATATGCGCTGCTGCCCATGGGGAACATCGCAGATCGGATAGCAACCGCGGAAAAATTTATGCACGACGCTATCGTCTGCAGTACCCCGTGGTATTGAAGCCACGATGTGGGGGAACGCGGCAACGACGTGGCGATCATCAAAAGCCGCGAAGAACTCTCTGCTTATTTCGCGCAAGCGCCGCTGCCGGCCATTATCCGTAATCATCCCCGGGACGAGAATACGGAGTTTTCTACGTACGGCTGCCTGATGAAGATAAAGGACAGATTTTTGCCATCACCGATAAGCGTTTCCCTCGCTGACGGGTGATGGCGTGAACGCTCGAAGGGCAGGATTCTGCGCGACGAGCGTGCCGTCTGCATCAGCACATTTCCATTTTGAGAAGTATCGCGCGTTGCTCACGCGTGATTCCGCCAGGAGAAGGTTTTTCCATTGGTGGAGCTCGGTACGCACAAGGCTCATTGTTTCTGGATGGCAGCCACCTGGTCACGCCTGACGCTCGAGCAGCAGATAGACCGAATAAGCCGCCGGTTCCATGGGTTTACTTCGGTCATGAGTATCCGCGATGCCCGACGAGCAAAAGTTTCGTGCCGGCCAGGATCTCAAAATCGTCGAGCTCAATGGCGTGACATCCGAGGCGACAAGCATCTATGATCCGCGGCATTCGCTGTGGCATGCTTACCGGGTATTGTGGCAAAACAGTGGCGCACGGCCTTTGAGATTGAGCAGAATACGGGGAGGGTGCACAGCAGCATATTGGGAAAACTGTTGTATACTATTTTTCAAACGCAGCCTTTTGTGTCGAAGGCAGCTTTTTTCCCGTCGCATATAGTTGTGAATCGGCAATATCCGATAAATGCATAGGTGACGGCTGTGAAGAAAATTTGTCTCATATTTCTGTCGTCGTTCATGGTAGCGCATGGGCTATTGGCACAGGGCGCGGGAAAACCTGCGCCGAAACCGGCGGGTAAAAAAGCCCAGCTCAAAAAGCCCGGTGCAGAATCTGACCCCGCTGCAAAAGACATGGCCTTACCGGGCGAGGGCGATGCCGCGAACAATTACGGCCGCACCTGGAAGCGCAGCCAGCTTGACCTGCGTGTCGGTTTGCTCGGCGGGCTCCTGGTGCCCATCGGGCAGGCATCGCAGGTACTTGGCCTTGGCTATGGTGGCCGTATCTGGGGTTCAGTAGAAACAACTTTCATTAAATTGCCCAAATCCAAAGTTTTCGAGAACACATTATTAATCTATGAATTTAGTTATTACAAAGTTAAGGCTACATCTGCGCTCAGCAAAATCGGGCAGGATACCGACGCAGATTATGTCACCAACTCGGGTGCGATCGGCAAAGCCTACGATGTCCAATTTTCGCCGAAGTTCGTGATGCGCTTTATTCCTTACCTCGGCTTTGGCGTAACGAACATCACTTCAGATACAAAAACTGCTTATGGCGCGACAATCCACGCGGTTTCCGGTGACATCGTGGCGAAATATGGCCTCGGTATCGCCTACGATTTTAACCGCCGCTGGCAGGCACTGATGACAGTTGACCACTATATCTATTTCGAGGAAAAAATCGGCATGGCCCTGCGGATTAACCTCGGTGCGACCATGATGATTTTTTGATCGCGGTGTACTCTGTTGGGCTCATCTGATGGGGACATAATGCATGTTGTTATTTCCCGAATAAATTGCACAAATTTCAGAACGCGGGGTGCTAATGTCGTAGTATATAAGGATCCTTCGTCAGAAGAGAACAGGAGAGAACGCAGATGAAGCGAAACACCATCACTGCCGCCCTGTTTGCGCTGGTGCTCATTTTTGCTCTCCAGTGCGGTAAGGTTTCGGGCGGCGAAGACGAGAAAAAAGACTCAAAAGCGGCTGGTATCGTGAGTCCAGACGATCCGGCGGCTTCTGCCGCTGGATCCCCCCCCGCGTATGTCTCACACCAAACCATATCCAGCACGCAGATCAAATCACTACCGCAAAGAATGGCACCATGACGCGACGAGTGCCAACACCGCAAATTTTCTGCTGAGCAATGGCCTTCAGGTTGTTTCTGTTCTAAAAATCGGTCAGCCCAATACCCTGGTGCTTAACACAACAATTCAGAAGGCGATCAGCTATACGCTGACGATGCTCAATTTGACATCCACCGAGGGGGCAAGCCTGGTCGGTGTGCTGCAGGTTACCTTTACGGGCCTGCCGTCGCCGGCGATTACCAGTATCGACTGGCGCAATCCCGCAGACGGAACCGCTCTGCCGGGCACACTGGGAACTATTAGCCTCTGCACGCTGGGCACGGGATCAGGTGCGAGCTGCACCAGCGCGCCTTTTTATACCAAGAGCGCGCTGCACGGCATCGTGACAGGCGCGTATGCGGTCTCATACAGTTATAAGATCGATGCCGGCAGCTGGTCTGCGGAAATCCCCATCGCGACACCGCTGACCGTTTCAGGCCTGTCCGAAGGTTATCACACAGTCTACGTAATCGGGAAACATGCAAATGGCTACTGGCAGGCGACTAATGCGTCTGATGTCTATACAAAGTCCTATGTCCAGGATACCGTTGCGCCCGATACCTATATCGATCCTTTGACGTTTCCTGCGTCAGTGACTGCCTCGCTGAGTTTTAATGTTCGCGTGATCGGTACAGATGTGTCATACTTTCGCTACTGCCTCGACAATGGCGCGATCAACGATTGTACTACTAACACGTGGCGCGGTGGCCCCGATATCGCGAGCCTCGGTTACGCGGTACCGAACGCGGCAACGGTTTATACGGGCAATCTTGTCCCTGGTGCCGTAACGATCAAGGTGATCGGCTATGACGCATCGGGCAACGCGCTTGCTGCACCGATCAGCGGTGGTACATATTCGTACATTGTCGACACGGGAACCGTCGAAGCGGTGTTTAATGCGACGGACATCGCCGCCATCACCACTACCGGAACTTCGGCCAGTGTGCGCATTACCAATACCAATGGCGCGGTAGCCTACCGCGGCAAAATTGTTTCAGGTACTGACTGCAACAGCGGCACCGCGTGGAACGCGCTTCCCGAGCTGCCGCTATCGACTCCGATCACAGCAACGGGCCTCACAGGCGATGGCAGCTATGTGACCGTGTGCGCCATCGGCAAAAGTCTTGCAGGAAACTGGCAGGGCGGATGGACAACCGCCTCAGCGACGGCTTCGATTGTCACAAAATATACGTGGACGATCGACACGACCGCGCCGACTGCTGCGCTGAACTGGATCACACCGGTCAGCCAGCCGACCACAACTACGCAGACGAACTATGAACTGCAGGTTTCAACATCGGGCGGCGTGACCCACTACAAGTATGCGCTGGCAACCGGTGCCGGCGCGTCCTGTGCGTCGGCATCGTACGGGGCAGAAACTCCGGTTTCCACTTCGATCCAGCTGAGCCCGCTTTCTACTCCCGCAATCGCGACAACAGGTGTTACAGTCTATAAGGTCTGCGTTGTTGCGCGCGATGCGGCGGGCAATTACCAGGCCGTTGCATCTGCCACGGCTACTCCTGAATGGACAGTCGACGTCGACCCACCGGCCAACAATCCTTCATTTGCTGCGGCCTCTCAGTCACCGCGCAGCTTCAATATTGCCGTGATGCAATTTGATATAGATAACAGCACTGCGACGAGCGATACAGAGTATTACCGCATACAGGTGGCAAAAGACGTTGCTTTCACGCAGATTGTCAGCGATGTCAATGTGAAGAGCTGCAAGAACATCAGCCTGCCAGAATGCCCGGCCGCGCTTGCGACCAGGACGTATTCAATTGCTGTCGACGCCTATACATCCGGCTCGGTCTATGCCTGCGTTCTTGCGGGAGACGGTTACGGCAACTACCGCACAGACAGCTGTGTTACGCCGCCCGCCAAAGTTTATGTTTCGGCCGAGCACTACGTGGTGGGCAAAATTACCGGTACGGTAAAAAATACTGCGGGTAGCGCGCTTGCCGGCATTTCGGTGCGGATGTACGACAGCGACGGAACTCCGCTTAATACGCAGTATGCAGACCAGGTCACCGATGCCGCCGGTACTTTCGCATTCAGCAATGTCCACACGGCCAGGAATCGCTACCGCGTGGCGGCGGCTTTTTCTGATGCCAGCTACCGCCCGGCTGCCAAGCGCAGTATCTCGGTGCAGGAAGTCGGCAGCGGGGGAACAGTCTCGACGAATATCGGAACACTCAATCTTGTTCCGCTCGCAGCCACAACGTCGCAGAATATCGTTGCCAGAGTCATCGATGCGGACGACGGCTGGATGCTCGGATATGCAAACGTAAAGCTGGTTGACTGGCGAAACACGGTCGGTTCGGCGCAGCGCACGGTCTATACCAGTAACGCGGCCTACGCGGATGCGACAGCACGGCGCCGGTCAGGGCTGCCAAAACAAAACATCCCGAAAAACATTTCGAGCGGCAGCAGCATTTGCGGTGACCTGGCGTTCAGCAGTGTTGCCGGGAACGTATTCCATCGAAGTAACCGGCACAAGCTGGGCGTCCGGCAACCAGACGTATAACGACCTGCGCCAGGAGAACGTGGTCGTGCCCGATACGACCGAATCGAAGATATTGATTATCCGTGCGGGTGGCACGACTGGATCGCAGGTCTATGAACCGGTGAATAACAAGCTCCGCCCCGGGCCTACCGTTACCGGCACACCCAACAATGGGGCACATGCCTTCTTTGTAAATTCAGGACCTTTTGCCGGTAAGTACATTCTTGTCCGTGGCGGAAACAACACCACCCGTGTCTTTAATCCGATTGATAATTCGACTTCGCTTGCGGGACCAAACCTGTCCGCGAATTCCGGTGCCGGCGCGAACTCGTTTGCTATATCCTCTGGGGCGCAGTCAGGTAAAACGCTGGTGGTGCATGGTGGTGGAGTGAACACGACATCGCTGTATGATCCTGCCGGCCATAGTTTCGCAGCGGGCCCGGCTTTGAGTGGCCTCGCCGGCGCCGGTTCGCATTCATTCGCCATCACTACCGGGCTGCAGGCCGGCAAGGTGATGGTCGTGCACGGCAACGGTTTGACGACGACATCTCTCTATGATCCTGCAACGAATACGTTCGCTGCGGGGCCCGCTTTGCCCGCAGTTGCCAACACCGGCGCTTTCGGTACGGCGATTACCACTGGCATCCATGCAGGCAAGGCGATGAGTGTGTTAGGTGCCGGCGGCAGTAACACGGCACTGTACGATCCTTCGCTGAATACCTTTGCCGCGGGGCCCGCACTGTCGAGTAATGCGGGTGCCGGTGCCCTGGCATTTGCCATTACCTCGGGAAGCAACAGCGACAAGGCTTTGGTTATTCATGGCAATGCGTCGAATACCACTTCGCTTTTTGATGCGACAACCGGTCTTTTTGCGGCAGGTCCTGGTCTCACCGCAAATGCAGGTGCCGGAGCGAATTCCTTTGCTATTGGCTCGGGTTCACAAAGCGGCAAACAGTTTGTGGTCCTTGGAAATTCGACCGCTGCGACGGCACTTTTTGATCCCTCGACCAGCACGTTCAGTGCAGGTACTGCGCTAGGCGGTAACGTGGGCGCAGGCGGATATAATATTGTCATCAGCGCGGTGAGCGCAGGGCGCTTACCGCTCGTGCGCTCGTTGACAGGACAAGACCTCAAAGTCGTTCTCAGCTGGGGCAGTGGAGATCCGCTCGATCTTGACCTGCACACCGTTGGCACATTGCCTTCGGGGCAGACGCTCACGAATGTTAACGGAGATGACTGCGGTACCGGTAAT
>JAXMHE010000005.1:0-173855 GCA_046346945.1 Turneriella sp. | reverse complement strand
AAAAAATCCGCCGCAAGATTGGGTTTGGCCTCGTCGTCGGCCATGATGCCGAGGTAAGTGAGCGCCATACTTTTGACGTCATTCGGTTTTGAAGACTCGACGATCTGCTGAAACTCGGCCTGCGCCGGCTTCAGGTAACCCCGGTTATACATCTCCACGGCCTTCTTGAGCTCAAGGTCCTGGGGCAGTTGGTCGGGCGCCATCTTGCGGGAATTGGCGTCTTCAAAGTCTGTCGCGGGTTTGAGGCGCGTCTGATCGAGCGTCTGCTTTTTCTGCCAAAGCACATAATAGACGCCGCCGGCGATCAGCGCGACCAAGAGCACAATACCGGCCGAAATGAGCAAAGTGCGGTTTTTGCCGCCTGCCGGGGGTCGGGGATAAAAATCGCCGCTGTCATAGCTCTGCGAATCGCTGATTTCGGTAATGCGCGCCATAGGCTATTTTCGGCGGTTTTTTTCCTTTTCCATAGTGGGATTTATGGACGATAACTGTACTGTAGCGCAGTGCCGCACAGCGTGCGTCCCTGCCCACAGTACACGAAATGACAAGACAAATCAGCATATTCCTTCTAGCGGCCTGGCTTTGCACCGCTTCGCTCTCCGCGGCCGTGCCCATTATCGACGCGGTGAACACCCAGACGGCGGTCACGCTCAAACGCGGTGATTTTGACGTTGCGGTCACGGGTTATGACGGCGGCGGCATCATGAACCGCAGTATACTCGGGGTGCACGATAACGTCTACCTCGGTGTCGCCTTCGACGTCGAAGGTGCAATCGGGCAGAACGACGCCAGGTTCAATATCCCCGGGGTGATTGCCAAGGCAAAACTCACCGACGGCTGGGCAGACTTTCCGATTCTTCTTGCGGTGGGCTATGATTCATTCATGGCCGGAGCGCGCAGCCGCGTGCAGAGCGATAATCCTTACTACCGCATGATTATGGGGCCCTACTTCACGATCACGAAACCCATCTATCTATTCGGAGAAGAACAGCACGTGCATGCGGGCATTCGTACCCCGATTCAGCCGACTGCCACACCGGAAGATACCGAACTCTATTTCGCGCTCGATTTCCCGATCGGGCAGTTTGTGCCAATCTTCGAAATGCAGCACATCTTTTTCGACGGTAACCGCCTGAAAGAGACTCTGTTTAACCTTGGCCTGCGCTTCCAGTTTTTTGACCACCTGGCGTTCGAAGTCGATATGATGATGGGTATCGGTCAAAAGACCAACCGCATGATTGTGTTTGAATACCTCGATAGATTTTAGATATTGTCGCCTGTGACCCGGTGCTGCGCACCGGGTCACAGGCGAACAAAATGCAGACAGAGCAATTAATCAAAACCTGGCGCGAGAACGCCGGCAAGACCTACTTCAAAGAAGAACTCGACGAGCGCGAGCCGCTTGTGCGCGAGATTCTGGAACTTAAAAAGCAAAAAAATGCGCTGATCCTCGGCCATAATTACATGACACCCGATGTGTATTATGGCATCTCTGACTTTGTCGGCGATTCACTCGAACTCGCGCGCCGTTCACGCGATTCATCGGCCGACATCATCTTGTTCAACGGCGTGCATTTCATGGCAGAAACCGCAAAAATCCTTAATCCTTCGCGCAAGGTGCTGATCGCCGATCTCAAAGCAGGCTGCTCGCTCGCCGAAAGTATGACCGGTGAAGATGTCAGAAAACTCAGAAAACAATATCCCGGGGTACCCATCGTATCTTACATCAATTGCACGGCCGACGTCAAAACCGAGGTTGATATCATTTGCACCAGCGCCAATGCAGTAAAAATTGTCGAAAGCCTGCCTTCGGACACAGTACTCGTGGTGCCCGACGGCTACCTCGCGATGAATATCCAGAAGCACACAAAAAAGAAAATTATTCCGTGGGCCGGTAAGTGCATGGTGCACGAACTCTATACCGAGTTCGACGTGGCGAGTGCGCGTAAAAGTTTTCCCGATGCCAAAATCATCGCGCACCCCGAGTGCAAAGACACCGTGACGGCGAAAGTTGATTTTACGGGTTCAACCTCGCAGATGGGCAAATATATCCGCGAATCGGGTTCGAAGCAGGTGCTGCTGATGACCGAATGTTCGATGGGCGACAATTTGCGCGCTGAGTTTCCCGAAGTCACCTTCATTTCATCGTGCCAGACCTGCCCTCACATGAAAAAGATCACCCTGGAAAAGGTACGCGACGCATTAAAATTCGAGCAGTTTGAAATTACTCTGAGCGAAGATACGATAAAGCGCGCCCGCGCGTCACTCGATCGCATGCTGGCTGTCGTGTGATTTTTCTGCGCGGCTGGCCGCGCAGAAAAGAACAAAGTGTATGGTTAATCCAGGATCTTGAACGAATCGGCAATCTCGGTCGACACATTGCGGTACTGGTCGGCACCCTGGTCGGCAAATGTCACAATAATGGAATACATCACCGCGCCCTTGCGCACCGCCATAATCAACTGGTGAATTTTGACACCGTCGTTTTCCACCATGTAATACCCCGCAGTCCCCTGCTCGGCATTCATTTTCGCCAGGTCGTCTGGCTGTGCCGCGCGCTTGTCTGCCGGGAACTGGTTCACGTGCTGGGGGCCGGCAGATTTTTCCACTTCGGCGAGAAACGCATCGGTAGCCGTGCCGGCCTCGACGTCAGACCTTATCACCTGTACATTAGCGAGACTGTCCTTTGACATCAGCATCAGGTTGATGCCGTCCTGGTTGGTTTTCTTTTTCCAGTTGGCAGGATGCTGTATACTGAATTTGGCCTTGCGGTCTGAGTGTGTGCGCATTGCGGCGCCATAAACGGAGCCGGCGACAAAAACAACTGCGCCGACGGCGAGAATTAGCTTTTTCATTTTTCCTCTTTGGGGAATTATTGCCGCACCGGTTCCCCTTTCCGGCGCAGTACGGTGGCCCGTGCGCCAGAAAAGAGACATTCACCGAAAAGACAAGTACAGAAAGCGGATACGCCTTGACGTCGCGCCTGATTGCGACAGGTAAACGCCGTGCGCGGAATACTCGCCTTTTTACCCTGCTTGTTCATCGTCGGGCTCTTCGCAGCTGAAAACCGAAGCCCGGAAAACAAGGCCGAAAGCAAAACGGCGCTGCGCGAAAAACTGCTGCGCACCCCACCCGATTGCATGCTCATCGCGGAAAATGCTGCACGGACGATCCATTACGGCGAAGCCGGCGAAGACGAGGTGATAAGCGAATGGAAGACCCTTTGTGGTGACAATGAACTCACGCTGCTCTACGAACTATCCGGTAAGCTTGATTCCATAGATGCCACCTCCCCGGAGCTTAACGACCGGTTGTGGTCGGCGCTCAACCGGCAGAGAATCAGCCGCAGCACGATCAACAAACTTCCCGAGTACCACCGCCTGCTCGCACGGCGTGCGGCGGCAAGCAAGCCCCGCTCAACCGATGGCAAACTATTGCAGACCTGGTTTTCAAATGGCAGGTCTGCTTTTCTTTCAGAACTAAAAAAAACAAGCGGCGGCAAATTGCATGAATTTTCCGCACAGGATTCCAAAGTCCGCGAATCTGCGATATCGATGACCCTTGCGGCAAACGCGGGTGCATGGCTGCCGATGCAAAACCTGTCGCGGCTCGGTGAACATCCGACACTCGGCTTTCTTTTCGCCATCGGGGTGGGAAATCTGAGTTTCGGTATGGCAGTCGATTTTCGCTTCCTGAACGCTCCCGCCGATTACCTGGATTACGATTTGAATACAAACACCGTTCAGCCGACACGAACATTTTTCGGTTTATTCATGGGACTCGATATGCGCTGGGAATTTCTCAAGTTTGGCCCGATGTCGTTGCTCGCGGCCGGTGCCTTGGGCTATGACCTGATCAGCCACCGCGCGGTGCAGCGCTACTCAGGTCTCAGGCCCTCTTTCAGCGACAGTTTCAACATGAACGGCGGCCTCGCATTGCGCTATTATTTTTCGGTCGAGCGCTCGGGTTTTATCGAGCTCGATGCGCGCGCGCACCGCGTGAACTACGTGGCTAATGGCGCGGGTGGCGACGATCTTTCCGGTTGCTATTTCACTGCGGTGCTCGCCGCCGGGTACAAGCTGGTGTTCGATAATTAAAAGCTACCATCACGCTGCATTCATTCTAAGTTCCGTCGGTGAGAAAGACCAGCGACAGGTTGCGCTGGCTATCGCCGCGCCGCGCTGAAAACCAGGCCTGATCTTCGATAGTATTGCGGTCAAACCACGAAACCTGGTGATCTTCGATGCCGAGGCCGGCAAATTCTGCATTTAAGACGGATTTCAGATTCAGCAAAAACTTGCCTCCTCCTTTGACGCGGCTATGCCGCTCGCTGAACTGGTTTGCCACCTCGCTGCCCACCTCGTATGAATCCGGGCCAATAAACGGTCCTACAACAAATTGCAGGTCGTTTACGCTCACCCCATATTCGTCGGCCGCGCTGGCAAGAGTCTTGCTCAGAATGCATTTTTCGAGCCCGCGCCAGCCCGCATGGACAGCACCGGCAAATGGCTGAGCCGTCGAATAAAACAGAATCGGAATACAATCCGCCGTGCGGATCAGAAGTGCGGTCGCCATCTCGCGCGAGACAAGCGCGTCGGCCTCACCCATGAAAGACAATCTGCCGGCACCAGGTGTGACGTTCACAGCCGTCGCACCGTGTACCTGTTCGGTGTAAGCCAGCCTCTGTATCAGTGTATTTGACGACAGAACCGCCTCGTAGCGCGCTTCGTGTGTTTCAGCGAGAAACGCCGCATCGCAGCCAATCAGCTGAATGTGCGCTTCGCCATATGCAGTGGGCACCGAATGCGAAATCACGTTAGCAGAATACTGAAAAAGCCATGTTCACTTATCGCTCGTCTTAAGCACAGACAGGAAGGCTTCCTGTGGAATTTCGACCGAACCGATCATCTTCATGCGCTTCTTGCCCTCTTTCTGTTTGTCGAGCAGCTTGCGTTTGCGGCTGATGTCGCCGCCATAACACTTCGCCGTCACGTTCTTTCTGAGCGCGCTGATCGTTTCACGCGCAATCACCTTGCCGCCGACCGCGGCCTGAATCGCAATCTGGAACTGGTGCTTCGAGATATGTTCCTTGAGCTGTTCGATAACCTGCCGGCCGCGCGTCTCAGAGGCCGATTTATGCACAATCATCGACAGTGCATCGACGCGGTTGCCGTGCACGAGAATATCAAGTTTAACCAATGTGCTCTTGCGGTATTCGGCAAATTCATAGTCGAGGCTTGCATAGCCGCGAGAAACGCTCTTCAGGCGGTCGTAGAATTCAAAGATCATCTCCGCAAGCGGCACAAGGTAAATGATCTGCACGGTCGTCGGGTCGAGGTAGTTCATCGACACGTTCTCGCCGCGCTTGTCTGACAACAGCTGCAAAATAGCACCCATGTATTCGGTCGGTGATATGATCGCGACTTTGACGTATGGCTCTTCAATGTGCGAAATTTCACCCGGGTCCGGAAATTCCGCCGGGTTGTTGAGCGTCATCATCGGCTTGTGCTGAAAGTAGATGTGGTATGTGACCGATGGCGCGGTGGTGAGCAGGTTGATATTGAATTCGCGCTCCAGGCGCTCTTGCACAATTTCCATGTGCAGAAGGCCGAGGTAGCCGACGCGGAAACCAAAGCCGAGTGCTTCTGAGCTTTCGGGTTCATAGATGAGTGCGGGATCGTTCAGCGCCAGCTTATCCATCGACTCTTTCAGCAGCGGATAGTCGTCGCCGTTGACCGGGAAAAGCCCGGAAAAGACCATCGGTTTGACTTCTTTATACTTAAAGAGCGGCACCGTCGCCGGTTTGCTGGCAAGTGTAATCGTGTCGCCGAGCATGACATCCGCCACATTCTTGATGCCGGTCACGACATAACCGACCTCACCGGCTTTGAGGGAATCTTGTGGCACGAGGCGCAGCTGCGAAATGCCGATTTCATTCACCGGGTGCACACCGCCCTTGCGCATAAAAGAGATCTGGTCGCCCTTTTTGATTTCACCGTCAAACACGCGGATTTTCTCGACGACACCGCGATAGGTATCAAAGTAAGCGTCGAACACCAGCGCGCGCGCATGCTGCGCTTCGTCCTGCACACGTGGCGCGGGAATTTTGTCGATGATTGCCTGCATCAGCGCTTCGACGTTGATGCCCGATTTTACCGAAACCGGCACCGCATCGTCGCCGCTGAGTCCCAGCGATTTGGCGATCTGCTGGCGTGTTTTTTCGACATCCGCCGAAGGCAGATCGATCTTGTTTATGACCGGAAGAATATAGAGGTCGGCTTCGAGTGCGAGATAAAAGTTCGCGAGAGTCTGAGCCTGAACCCCCTGCGTCGCATCGACCAGCAGCAAAACGCCTTCGCAGGCGGCCAGTGAGCGCGAGACCTCATAGGTGAAGTCGACGTGGCCCGGCGTGTCGATCAGGTTGAAGAGATAGGTTTCGCCATTCTCGCCCTTCCAGTAAAAAGACGCGGAGTTACTCTTGATCGTGATACCGCGCTCGCGCTCGATATCCATACTATCGAGTATCTGGTCTTTGCCGGTGCGCTCGTCGGTGAGTTTACCCAGCGCGAGCAGACGGTCGGCAAGCGTACTTTTGCCGTGGTCAATATGCGCGATAATCGAAAAATTGCGTATGTGCGAACGCGGAATATCAGGCATGGAAACTTCAAATCCGCAGATTTTGACATGCGGTAAAGAACTTAACTACCGGCAAGGCGACAGGCGCTGTCAGAATAGCAGCCGGAGCATATTCAGGAAATCTTGAAACGCAGCTGGATTCTCAGATGCAAGGGCAGCTTGTCGGGATTTATCATCGTTCTGACTGCAGCGACGCCGGCTTCGTTCAGGCTCAGTTGCAGAATATTCTGCACACGGCCGTGACGCACTACCAGGAAGCCCGATTCGCCATTGATGCGGGTTTTCACGAGCACGGCGCGCCGCTCCCGCTTTTTCGCCACACCCGCCAGAAACCGCGCTACCTTACGGCGCGTGCGTATCGGCAATCGCAGCCTTTACTTTGCCCCCGCCGTCGGTATAAGGCGCGTCTTCGGCCAGCATACGCTCTAACCCCTTAAGGTCGCCTGAACCAGCGGAGCGCAAAAACGCCCAAAGCAGTTTGTCTGCCGCCGCCGGGTCTGCTTTGAAGCGCACCCGGCTGTCTTTCACGAGCACGCGCGCGGAAACCAACTTACGGCAGGCAGTCTCTGTGCGATCCAGAATGCGCGCAAGGTCGCTGTAGTCATAGTCGAAAACATCTCGGAACAAAACGCGGCACGCTCGGCAGGGTTCAGCCGTTCGAGCGTGTGCAGCAGCGCGTAAGAAATTGCGTCGCGGCGCTCATAGTCGAGCTGCGGTTCATGCATGTAATCGTCGAGCACCGCGTCGGGCAACCACACACCCTTGTATGCCTCGCGTTCGCGTTTCAGTTTGCGCAGGGCGTCGATCGCCGTGCGCGTCGCCAGGCGAATCAGAAAAAACTTTTCGTCTTTGATTTTGGCGAGCGGTGTGCGGATGTACTTTCAGCCAGACATCCTGCACGATATCTTCGGCGTCATGCAGGCTGCCCGTCATGCGGTACGCCACCGAAACAGCAGTGGCCGGTGGCGATCAAAACTCAGTGCATGTGCTTCCGCGTCCATCAGGCAAGCAGGTTGTCGCTTTCGATATTCAGCGCCCGCGACAGCGTGTTATAATACACCTCGACAGCGGCAAGCCAAGTCAGCTCCACGACCTGCTCTTCGCTGAAGTGCAGCCTAAGCGCTGAAAACACCCGGTCTGGAACACCGTTGTGCTCCGCCACTGCCAGCGTATAAGCCAGGGCAGCTTTTTCGGCGTCGCTGAATGCGGCAGAAGCGCGAAAATTCTCCAGGTCGCGGAATTTTTCAAGACCCAGCTTCTTCTGCACCGCGAGCGCCAGCGCGAGATCGTTGCAAAAGGTGCAGCTGTTTTTGAGCGAAATCACCGATTTGACGAGCAGCCGCAGGGTTGCGGGCAGCGAAATGCGGTGTTCTTCGATCTTCTGGTAAAGCAGGCTCACGCGGAGCAGCGCGGGTTTTCTCGCATAAATGACCTTGAGCGGCATAATCACCTTGCCCAGCATGCGGCGGCAGAAAAAATATGCCGCTTTCATGTAGAACCCCGCAGGATTTTCAATGGGTTCGAGTCTCGTTGTGTAGTTCATGGTTTTCTCCTTTTTACTACAAGTCGTCCGCGAGTGCGATTCTGTGACCAAAAAGGAAAAAAAATCGCTCGGCTGTGCTCTTTGCCCAGTCTATCCCATGCGACTCACCCGTAAGAAAAAAATCGCACTCGCAGTCGCAATCCCCCTCGCTGTACTGCTCATCGTCAATGCCCGCTGGGTAAGTTACGTCACGCACCTCGCGCGCCACCAGTTCGGTGTCGTGTTCGGCAAGCAGCCGATCGCACAGCTGCTCGCGCAAAAAGACCTGTCCCCCGAACGGCGCGCGCAGCTCGCGATGGTCGAGAATATCCGCCGCTTCACCGAAGAGCGTTATGCGATGCAGAAATCGAAGAGCTACGAGACTTTTTACGACCTCGGGAGAAACGCGCTCGGCTATAATATTACCGTCGTTCCCGAGTTCAGCATGAAGCCCGTCGCGTTCGATTTTTTCCCGATCGGCAGCTTTGAATACCTGGGTTTCTTTGATAAGGCGCTGGCAGACAAATGGGCCAATGGCTACCGGGCACGCGGTTTTGACGTGCACCTATCAGAGATTGGCGGCTATTCGACACTGGGCTGGTTCGACGATCCGCTCTACTCGACGCAGCTCGACTGGGGCGAATACCCGCTCGCGCGGCTTCTGGGCCATGAAATCGCGCACGAGAAGCTCTACTTTAAAGACGACACAACTTTTTCAGAATTGATGGCTTCTTTTATCGAGCGTAAGCTTGCGGCGGATTTCATGAGAAACTACCGCCGGCCGATGCCGTCCGATAGTGAACTTCAACTGCGCCGCCGGCGGCAGGCTGAGTTTACGGAAATGATCGAAGAAACAAAACAGAAACTCGAAGCGCTGTATCAATCCCCCCTGCCCGCGCCTGACAAAAAGCAGAAAAAAGCGGAGCTGATTGCGGCGCTGAAAAACCAACTTGAGAATAGGAAAAAGGACTTCGCGCAAATAGGCGCCGCGCAGGAACTTCTGCAGTTGCCCGAAATCAATAATGCGACGCTGATACAATTCCATCGCTACAGCGCGACAGGCAAAGCCTTTGAGGGCGCATTCCACATGTGTGAAACACAGAAAAATGTTTATACCTGTTGGTTTGAAAAGATAGCGGCACTCAAACCCTGCTCCCGGGAACAACGAAAAGCATGGCTTGAAACCGACGGAAAATTCAACGGCTGTTAACCGCCAGGACGCAAAATACCCAGGAGTTTAAACACCCTGCCGGTTACCCCGGCAGGCTGTGGATCACTTGGTTTTTGAGGCCGCTTTCTCGGAGATTTCTTTCGAGATATTCGGTGGTACTTCTTCGTAGTGTTCGAACACCATCGAATAAGCAGCGCGGCCCTGTGAAATACTGCGCAGTTCGGTTGCATAGCCAAACATCTCGGCCAGCGGCACCAGCGCTTCGATGACGCGCGCGTTTCCGCGCTGGTTCATCGCATTCACTTTACCGCGGCGGCGGTTGAGGTCACCCACGACGTCACCCATGTAGTCTTCGGGTGTTACCACTTCGACTTTCATGACCGGCTCGAGCAGAACGGGATTCGCCTTGCGGCACGCGTCTTTAAACGCCATCGAACCGGCGATCTTAAACGCGAGTTCCGATGAGTCCACATCGTGGTATGAACCGTCGAAAAGCGCCACTTTCACGTCGACAACCGGATAACCGGCCATCACACCTGAGCTGAGTGCTTCTTCAATGCCCTTGTTGACCGGCTGGATAAATTCGCGTGGAACTGTACCACCGACAACTTTGTTCTCGAAGATATAGCCGCCGCCCGGTGGCAGTGGTTCGACGGTGATCCAGACGTGGCCGTACTGGCCGCGACCACCAGTCTGCTTGATATACTTGCCTTCCTGCTCGACTTGTTTGCGGATTGTTTCGCGGTAAGCAACCTGTGGTTTACCGACGTTTGCTTCGACCTTGAACTCGCGTTTCATACGGTCGACGAGAATCTCGAGGTGCAGCTCGCCCATACCTTCGATGATCGTCTGGCCCGTCTCTTCGTCTGTGTGTACGTGGAACGTCGGGTCTTCTTCGGCCAGGCGGTTGAGCGCAATGCCCATCTTTTCCTGGTCGCCCTTGGTTTTGGGCTCGACGGCAACCGAAATCACCGGCGCCGGGAAGTTCATTTTTTCGAGAATAACCGGATTATCTTCTACGCAGAGAGTATCGCCGGTAGTGGTATCTTTGAGGCCCACGGCCGCACCGATTTCACCGGTCGATACTTCATCGATATCTTCGCGCGAATCAGCATGCATCTGCAGCAGGCGGCCGATGCGCTCTTTTTTGTCTTTCGTACTGTTTAGAACGTATGAACCTTTTTTCAGCGTACCAGAGTATACGCGGAAGTATGTGAGCTTACCGATGTAAGGGTCAGCCTGGATTTTGAATGCGAGAGCAGCAAATGGCTCTTTGTCATCTGCATTGCGCAGCAGTGCGGGCTCTTCGGTAACATCCTGGTCGAGCTTGAAGCCTTTCACGGCAGGAATATCGAGTGGGCTCGGCAGGTATGCAACCACTGCGTCGAGCAGCGTCTGAACACCTTTGTTTTTGAAAGCAGAACCGCAAAGCACCGGGAACAGTTTCATTTCAATGGTACCTTCGCGCAGGCCGGAAATCAGATCTTCTTTTGACAGCGTTCCGGTTTCGAGGTACTTTTCAGTCAGTGTATCGTTTACTTCTGCAACCGCAGAAACCAGCATATTGTGGTACTCTTCTGCCTGTGCCTTGAGATCGTCTGGAATCGGCTTACGCTCGAATTTTGCACCGAGCTCTTCGCCCGACCAGATCACCGCGTCCATCTGTACGAGGTCGACGATACCGACAAAGCCTGACTCAACGCCGATCGGCAGCTGGATGCAGACTGCATTTGCACCGAGACGGTCTTTCATCATCGCGACAGCGCGGAAGAAGTCAGCGCCCATACGGTCGATTTTGTTTACAAAGCAAAGGCGCGGAACGCGGTAGCGGTCAGCCTGGCGCCATACCGTTTCCGTTTGCGGCTCGACACCCGCAACACCGTCATAGCAGGTTACAGCCCCGTCGAGTACGCGCAGTGAACGCTCGACCTCAACGGTGAAGTCCACGTGGCCCGGCGTATCGATAATGTTAATCTGGATCTGGTCGCCATTCAAGTCTTTCCAGAAGCAGGTAGTTGCAGCCGAAGTGATCGTGATACCACGCTCGCGCTCCTGCTCCATCCAGTCCATGGTCGCAGCACCTTCGTGCACCTCGCCAATTTTGTGGGATTTACCCGTGTAATAAAGAATACGTTCGGTGGTAGTAGTTTTACCCGCATCGATATGCGCCATGATACCGATATTACGGAGTTGTTTGAGAGTTACTTTGCGTGCCATGTTATTCCTTTAAATAAAAGTAAAGATCGGGACGCGCACATGCGCGCCCCGGCTTGTTTGGCCTGATTACCAGGCGTAGTGTGAGAACGCACGGTTTGCTTCTGCCATGCGCTTAACTTCTTCTTTTTTCTTGATCGCGCCGCCGTTATTGTTCACGGCATCCATGATTTCGTTAGCAAGTTTGTCTGACAGGGTTTTGCCTGAACGATCGCGCGCAGCGCCCACGAGCCAGCGGATTGCCAGTGACTGTTTGCGAGCAGGGTATACTTCGACGGGAACCTGGTATGTAACACCGCCCACGCGGCGGGATTTTACTTCAACCTGTGGTTTGATGTTTTCAATTGCCTTATAGAATTGCTCTACACCGGCAACGCCAGTCTTCTGCTGCACGCGTTCCATTGCTTCGTAAAACAATCCGGCCGCGGTGGATTTCTTTCCATCGAGCATCATTGAGTTGATGAATTTTTGTACTAGCGTGCTATTATGCACACCGTCGGGTTTTATCTCGCGTACAAGACTTTTCGTTCTGCGTCGTGCCATATTTCCTCTTCAGTAATCCTTATTATGCCTTTGGTCTCTTCGTGCCGTATTTCGAGCGCGACTTTCTGCGCTTTTCAACGCCGAGTGTATCGAGTGAACCGCGCACAATGTGATAACGCACACCAGGAAGGTCTTTCACCCTGCCGCCGCGCACCAGTACTACCGAGTGCTCCTGCAGGTTGTGGCCTTCACCGGGAATGTAAGCCGTGACTTCTACCCCGTTCACCAGGCGCACACGCGCTACTTTACGCAGCGCCGAGTTGGGCTTTTTGGGCGTTGCCGTCATCACGCGGGTGCAAACACCGCGCTTTTGCGGGCTTGAGCGCAAAGCTGGAGATTTGGTCTTACTGACCATTTTTTCCCGGCCGAACCGGATCAATTGGTTAATTGTTGGCATACATTCCTTTCTGTTGGCAAAGATTGATTTGGAGACATCGCGTCAACGTGGATGCGATGTCCCCGGCTTGCCCTATTCCTCATCAGATTCTTCAGTTTCGGTGTCTTCCCCGACTTTCTTACCCGCCGGTGCCATCGCGGCCACAGCCTCATCGGGCTTTTCCTGTGCACCCTGGTACAGCTGGTCGAGCTCCTCGTCCGTATAAAACAGGTCGCCCATGACCGACTTGTACGCCCGGATATCGCGGTAATCGCGCATACCGGTACCTGCGGGTATCAGGTGGCCGATGATAATATTCTCTTTCAGGCCTTCGAGAGGATCGTCTTTTCCCTTGATGGCCGCATCTGTCAGAACACGGGTTGTTTCCTGGAAAGACGCCGCCGAAAGGAAGCTCTCCGAATTCAGAGAGGCCTTGGTCAGACCCATCAGAATCGGCGTTGCCGAAGCCTCGGCACCACCGTCGCGCTGCACACGGATATTCTCACGCTTGAAGATCGCGCGGTCGACCTGGCTCATCGGTACGAAGATAGTATCGCCCGGATCGGTCACTTCGACTTTGCGCATCATCTGGCGGATAATGATCTCGATGTGTTTATCGTTGATATACACACCCTGCAGGCGGTAAACTTCCTGAATTTCACGGATCAGGTAGCGCTGGGCAACATCTTCGCCCATGATGCGCAAAAGATCGTGCGGATCGATAACTCCGTCATCCAATGGCTCGCCGCGCACAACCATTTCGCCGTCGTGCACCTGAATTTGCTTGTGCATCGGGATAGAAATATCCACTGCATTGTCTTCAGCCTCGGCACCCGACATATCCTCAGGAATAATGCGCAGTACGCGTTTATCCCTGACGATTTCGCCGGTGTCGCGCAGCAGGCCGTCGATTTCAGCCAGGTGGCACGGATCTTTCGGATGGCGCGCTTCGAAAAGTTCATCGATACGCGGCAGACCGCCGGTAATATCGCGCGTTTTTTCTGCCTTCGATTCGATCTTGGCGAGAATATCGCCCTCTTGCAGCGTGCTGCCGTTGTCGATCGTCAGAATCGCGCCGACTGGCAGCGGAGTTTCTGCGACGAGTTTGCCTTTTTCGTAGATATGCGCGCGCGGAACAAGTTTTTCATTCTTGTACGCGACAATCTTCTTGAGTTTGCCCACAGTGCGGTCACCGGTATCTTCGATACGCAGGTTCTTACCGTCTTCCACGTCAACGAGCTCAAGGCGACCGCTGTGCGTCGCGATGATGAGCGCGTTATATGGGTCATATTCGCTCATCAGCTGGCCGGCTTTTAGCACGTCTTTTTCTTCGACGTGTAGCACCGAACCCGCACCGAGCTGGATCGCATATTCGGTACCGAGCAGGTAGATGTCATTCTTTTCGATAAAGAGAGCACCGGCTGCAGGTGAATACAGCATTGCATCTGCACCCTGCTTATCTTTCAGTTTGCCGATAACCTCGCCCTTGATGAGCTTCGCGCCCGCTTCGAGCGTGAATTCGGCAAATTGCGCCTTGGTATAGCGTGCAAGAATCTGCCCGATCACTACCGAACCGCGTTTCGCCATGATGCGCTGTTTCTGGCGGTTCACGACCTGGCGACCCTGCATCTGCAGAACCACTGCGTCATATGGTGCCTTAATCGCGCTTTCGGCTGACTTCGTCGTTGCCGTACCACCGATGTGGAACGTGCGCATTGTCAGCTGTGTACCAGGCTGGCCGATTGACTGTGCAGCGATGATGCCCACCGCTTCGCCCTTCTCCACGTTCTGCAGCGTGGCGAGGTCGATACCGTAGCAGCAACCGCACACACCGGTGACTGATTCGCAGGTCAGAATCGAACGCACTTTAATGGTTTCATAACCCAAAGTTTCGATCTGCGCCGCAATTTCTTCTGTGACCAGCGTGTTGCGAATGTAGATTACTTCGTCAGTGTTAGGATCTTTAATGTCCTGTTGCAGGAAACGTCCGGTTATCTTGACTTTCAGGCTCACGATAACTTTTTCGCCTTCTTTATCGGCGCTCATGTTAAAGCCTTCGTTCGTACCGCAGTCCTCTTCGCGAACAATGACGTCCTGAGAAACATCGACCAGACGGCGCGTCAGGTAACCCGCGTCGGCAGTTTTAAGGGCCGTGTCGGCAAGACCTTTACGCGCACCCGACGTGGAGATATAGAACTCAAGAACGCCGAGGCCTTCTTTAAAGTTTGAACGGATCGCGAGCTCGATAATGTCGCCCGACGGCTTCGCCATCAGACCGCGCATACCGGCGAGCTGGCGAATCTGCGAACGAGAGCCCCTCGCACCCGAAATCGCCATCGCATAGATCGGGTTAAATCCACCCTGGTCTTGTGCGAGAAGTGCGAAAAGATCTTCAGTGATTTTTTCGTTCGCGTTTGTCCAGATGTCGATGACCTTTTTATAGCGTTCTTCGTTGGTGATCACACCTTTGCGGTGTTCTGTTTCGACGCGCTCGACTTCTTTGTTTGCCTTGTCGATCACGCGCACTTTCGATTCGGGAATTTTCACGTCGTCGATAGAGATCGTCGGCGCGAAACGTGTCGCAGACTGGAAGCCCAGTTTTTTGATCGCATCGAGAAACTTCACAGTGATCGCAGCACCTTTAACCTTGTAGAGGTCGGCGATGATTTCGTTCACCGTTTTGTTTGTCAGCGGCTTGTTGACGTATGGATCGTTGGGGGGCAAAAGCGGGTTTAAGATAACGCGACCAGGGGTCGTTTCGAAAATCTTGTCGCCCTGCGCAAAACGCACTTTCGCACGGTACTGCACGATGCCACGGTCGAGCGCATAGTTGAGCTCGTCCATGTTGTCATAGATAAAACCTTCGCCCTTTGCACCGGCAAGATCTGCGGTCAGGTAATAGAGACCCAGAATCATATCCTGCGTTGGGCCGACGATTGGCTGGCCGTTCGCCGGGTTGAGCAGGTTGTGTGCTGACAGAATCAAGAGCCAGGCTTCGAGCTGTGCGCGCGGAGACAGCGGCACGTGGATCGCCATCTGGTCACCGTCGAAGTCCGCGTTGAATGCGTGGCAGACAAGTGGGTGCAGCTGGATCGCTTTGCCTTCGACGAGAACAGGCAAGAATGCCTGGATACCCAGACGGTGCAGTGTCGGAGCGCGGTTCAGGAGAACCGGGTGTTCGTGGATAACTTCTTCGAGACCCTCGAAGACCTCGCGGTCTTCGTTCTCAATCATGCGTTTCGCAGATTTAATATTCTGAGTGTATTCGCGATCAACAAGCCACTTCATGATGAAGGGCTTGAAAAGTTCGAGCGCCATTTTCTTCGGCAGACCGCACTGGTATATTTTCAGTTCGGGGCCGACGACGATAACAGTACGACCGGAATAGTCGACACGTTTACCGAGCAGGTTCTGGCGGAAACGTCCCTGCTTACCCTTCAGCATGTCTGACAGAGATTTGAGCGGGCGGTTGCCTTTGCCTTTAATCGATTTCTTGCGGCGGCTGTTGTCGAAGAGAGCATCTACCGCTTCCTGCAGCATGCGCTTTTCGTTCGAAACAATAATGTCGGGCGCTTTAAGGCCCAGTAGTCGCTTGAGTCGGTTGTTACGGTTGATGACGCGGCGGTAGAGATCATTGAGGTCAGACGTCGCAAAACGACCACCCTCGAGCTGTACCATCGGACGTAGCTCCGGTGGCAGCACCGGAATCGTGTCGAGCACCATCCACTCGGGACGGTTGTTTGAGTCGCGGAACGCTTCGAGAATTTCGAGGCGTTTCAGAATGCGCTTGTCGCTGATTTTTTTCTTCGATTCGATTTTTGCGCGAATCAGGCGGATTTCTTCTTCAATGTTCACCATTGAAAGGAGCTCTTTGACTGCATCGGCACCGATCGAGGCGTAGAATTTATCGCCGTAGAGCTCAACCAGGCGGCCATGCTCTTCTTGTGTGATGAGTTGCTTGAGTTCGAGACCTGACTCGCCCGGATCGATCACCACGTAGCGTTCAAAGTAAAGCACGCTTTTGATGTCGTTTGCCGACATGTCGAGTACCAGCGCGATACGGCTGGGCACCGTGCGGTAGTACCAGATGTGAGCAACAGGGTATGAGAGTTCAATATGACCCATGCGCTCGCGACGCACCTTTGAGTGGGTCACTTCGACGCCGCACTTATCGCAGACAACGCCTTTATAGCGGATCGATTTAAACTTTCCGCAATAGCATTCCCAGTCTTTTGTTGTTCCGAAGATTTTTTCGCAGAACAGGCCATCGCGCTCTGGCTTCAGAGTACGATAGTTGATCGTTTCCGGTTTTTTGACTTCGCCGTGCGACCACTCGCGCACCTTGTCGGGCGAAGCCAGTCGAATTCTGATCTTATGAAAATCGTGAAATTCTCTCATTTTTTCCCCGTTCAGTTATTTTCTACCGAATCAACTTTGATGCGGCGGCGGATGCGTGAAAACTCGTCATCCATATCCGAAATTTCAATTGGCTTCTCATCGGAATCGAGAATGGTAATATCGAGCGCCAGCGAGCGAATCTCACGGATCAATACGTTAAAGCTTTCGGGCACGCCCGGCTTAATCGCATGGATGCCTTTGACAATCGATTCGTACACGCGCGCGCGGCCCTGCATGTCGTCTGACTTCACAGTCAGAAGTTCCTGCAGCGTATGCGCAGCGCCGTAGGCTTCGAGCGCCCAGACTTCCATTTCACCGAGGCGCTGACCGCCGAACTGCGCCTTACCACCCAGCGGTTGCTGGGTGACAAGCGAGTATGGCCCGGTCGAACGCGCATGCATCTTGTCTTCCACCATGTGGTGCAGCTTCAGCATGTAGATCGTACCCACGAACGCCGCCTGTTGGAAAGCTTCGCCCGTGCGACCGTCGCGCAGGTGAATTTTCGAATCAGGGCTCAGTTTGGCCTTACCTGCATATGACTGAACGTCTTCCCACTTCGCGCCGTCAAAAACCGGAGTTTCGAAATGAATCCCCAGCTCTTTACCGATATACGCAAGCTGCGTTTCAAAGATCTGGCCGAGGTTCATACGAGAAGGTACACCGAGCGGGTTCAGCACGATATCAATCGGCGTTCCGTCGGGCAGCATCGGCATGTCCGCTTCGTTCAGAATCGTAGAGATAACACCTTTGTTACCGTGGCGGCCGGCCATTTTATCGCCGACAGAGATCTTGCGCTTCTGTGCAACATAGACCTTCACTGCTTCGACAATGCCCGCAGGCAGTTCGTCGCCTTCGTCGCGCTTAAAGCGGACGATGTCGACCACGATACCCGCATGGCCGTTCGGCACACGCAGAGACGAATCGCGCACTTCTTTGGCTTTTTCGCCGAAGATCGAGTGCAGCAGGCGGTATTCCGGCGTGAGGTCGGTTTCTCCTTTAGGAGTTACCATACCGACGAGAATGTCACCCGCACGCACTTCTGCGCCGACACGGATAATACCTTCGTCGTCGAGGTCGCGGAATGCACGCTCGCTGATATTGGGAATATCGCGCGTAATGATTTCACGGCCGAGCTTCGTTTCGCGCGCCTGGATCTCAAACTCTTCGATGTGGATACTGGTGAAAGTATCGTTTTTCACGAGTTTTTCAGACAGGATAATCGCATCCTCGAAGTTATAGCCATCCCATGGCATAAATGCCACAGTGATGTTTTTCCCGAGCGCGAGGCGACCGAACTTAGTCGCCAGGCCGTCTGCGAGAATCGTGGCTTTCCGCGCATGATTCTTGTTTGGCTGGTCGAGACGCCCCTTAATGATTTCACCTGCAAGCAGGTCGCCGCGGTACACGAATGCACCTTCTTTAACCATAGCCTTCATGCCACCCTGGAAGGTAGTCATCGGGAAGCTGTAGGTCTTACCGTTTTCGGCTTCGAGCAGCATCTCGGTTTTTGTGATGCTGGTGATTTTACCGTTCTCAGGCGCGTTGTGGCAACCCACGAGAGATTGATGATTGAGCGTTGTGCTCTGGTTCGTGCGCTTGAATTTCACGAGGCGGTATTTGTCTTTTGTACCGTCTTCGCGTTCCACTTCGATTGCATCGGCGTCGACTTTCGTTACGACACCGTCGTAATCGGCGATCACGCAAACGCCCGAGTCATACGCAATCGGCAATTCCATGCCAGTACCGACATAAGGCATGTCGGGAGTCAGCAGCGGAACGGCCTGGCGTTGCATGTTCGAACCCATGAGAGCGCGGTTCGCGTCGTCGTGTTCGAGGAACGGAATAAGACTTGTCGAGAGTGAAATAACCTGCGTCGGCGCCACATCCATCAGCTGTATTTCCTCTGATGATTTCAAAGGGAAATCCCCGCGGTAGCGACAGCTGATCAGTTTATCGAGGAACTCCCCGTTTTCACCGAGGGTCGCATTCGCCTGCGCGACCACATAGTGGTCTTCTTCGTTGGCTGAAAGGTAAACCGATTTACCGGTATCTTTACCCTTCTCGACCACACGGTATGGTGTTTCGACAAAGCCGTAGGGATTGAGGCGAGAATACGTCGCCATTGAAGTGATCAGACCGATGTTCGGGCCTTCCGGTGTCTCAATCGGACACAGCCGACCGTAATGAGTATAGTGCACGTCGCGCACTTCAAAACCTGCGCGTTCGCGTGTCAGACCGCCCGGCCCGAGCGCATTGAGGCGGCGTTTGTGTGTAATTTCAGACAGCGGGTTTGTCTGGTCCATGAACTGCGAGAGCTGGCTTGCGCCAAAGAACTCGTTCATCACCGCTGTGATCGGCTTAATCGAGATCAAAAGCTGCGGCGTCATGATGTCGACGTCGTTCATGCTCATACGTTCTTTTACCACGCGTTCCATGCGGGTAAAACCGGCTTTGAGCTGAGTCGTGAGCAATTCACCCACGGTGCGCACGCGGCGGTTACCGAGGTGGTCGATGTCGTCATACTGGTAACCAGGTACTTCGTGAATCAGGTTCACCATATACTTGCAGGTCTCAACGATGTCGATCGCACGCAGTGTCTGCGTGTCCACGCCTTCGCCAAACTCTTTTGCATTCAGGTGCTTGAAGCGCGCGTTGATTTTATAGCGACCAACGCTGCCCATATTGTATGTCTTCGGATCAAAGAACAGGCGCTGCAGCTCTGCAGATGCACGTTCCAGATTTTTTGCACGCTTCTCAGCGTCGCCGTGGTCCGGGCTGTAATCAAGCGGCTTCTGGTGCTTGATGAATTCCATCAGCGCTTCTTCTGTTGAGTTCACGCCGTCTTTGTCGAGCGAGGTGAACACAACGCGGTGATCCACAGTGCCCTTATTGACGATCAGTTCAATCTTGTCGATTTTTGCGTCTTTGAGAATATCCAGGTTATCTTCGTTGAGCGCTTGTCCCGCTTCAATGAGGATTTCCCCCGTTTCAGGGTGTGCCACGTCGGTGAGCGTGCGGCGGCCGATAAACTTGGCGAGAGTCTTTGACTGCACGCCTTTAATCACGACTGATTCTGCTTCATAGAACAGGCGCAGCACCTGTTCGTTTGTGCCATAACCGAGAGCCTTCAGGAGCAGGGTAAACGGGAATTTTTTGCGGCGATCAATGCGCGCAATCAGCAGACCCTTCGCGTCCATTTCGAATTCGAGCCATGAACCTTTGTGGTCTGGAATAATACGCGAAGAAAAAATATTTTTTGCTTCGTCGAAGAAAATGAAAATACCAGGTGAACGGTGCAGCTGGTTAACAATAACACGCTCGGCGCCGTTGATAATGAATGTACCCGTGCTGGTCATCATCGGCAGGTCGCCCATATAGACTTCCTGCTCACGGACTTCGCCGGTTTCAATTGCGATCAGGCGGATTGTCGCCTTCAGTGGCGCTGCGTATGTCAGGCCGTTGACTTTGCAGTCCCAGATATCACGTTTGGGCTCGCCCAAAGTGTATTCCACAAACTCCAGAACAACGTCGCCGTTCGAGCTTTCGATCGGAAAGCTGTCTTCGAATACAGATTGCAGGCCGAGGCGTTTACGCTTGCCCATCGGCGTTTCAATTTGCAGAAATTCGTTGTACGAAATCGTCTGTACCTCGATAAGCGGAGGTATATCCAGGGATTTACGAATCTTTCCGAAATTGACAATCTTGAATGAGGAAGTATCTTCGCCCACTCTCACGACATTAGAATCTGACATTTTGCTCCTCTGACATCAGCGTGAAAATAATAATAACCTACCGTCCTCTGAAAAGCACCGGTTGCTTTTCAAAGGCCGTTAGGTTGGAAGGGGAAATCAGTAAAAAAAGGAATCGGCATTACTTGAGCGCAATTTTGCCGCCCAAGGCTTCGATTTCTTTTTTGATTTTTTCAGCTTCTTCTTTGGATGCGCCCTCTTTCAGCACGCCTGTACCGCCCTCAACGAGCTTCTTTGCGTCCATCAGTGGGAGGTTTGTGATTTCGCGTACTTTCTTGATTGCGTCGACTTTTTTGTCTCCGCTAAATGCTTCGAGTACTACGTTGAATTCAGTTTTCTCTTCGCCTGCAGCTGCTGCTGCTGGCGCTGCTGCTGCAGCTACCGCAACCGGTGCCGCGGCTGAAATGCCGAATTTATCTTCCATTGCTTTGACGAGTTCTGCCGCCTGTACAATGGTGAGTGAACCAATTTTATCTAACAGCTCCTGTACCATACTAACTCCTTAACTTGCCCTGTTATCTCTAAGTATCTCTACTAAGACGTATTTACTTTCCGTTCTTCTCCGCAACGCTCTTAATGCCACGTGCGAGTGACGCAATAACGTTGTTGAGAGTACCGGCAATTTTTGTAGCCGGCGAATTGAGCATCGCGGCCAATTGTGCGAGAATCTGCTCGCGCGATGGCAGATCAGCTATCGCAGCGATGCCTTTCGCATCAAAGTATGTTGCTTCCATTACGCCGGCAGTAATTTTCAGCTTTTCGTTGTCTTTGCTGAAATCACGCAATACTTTTGCGACAGCCGGAACGTCGGAACCACTGAATGCAATTGCATTCGGCCCTTTCATGGTAGCATCAAAAGGAAAATCTTTTGCAGTGCCTGATTCTTTCAGTGCAATGCTGAATACATTGTTTTTTACTACAGTGTATGATGCGCCTGCTTCACGCAGCTTCTTGCGCAGCGTGCTGATCTGCGCCACATCGAGACCCTGGTAGTGAGTCACGATAAAGTTCGGACGCTCTTTCAGTAACGCCGCGTACTCGTCTTTAAGTTCTGTTTTTACCGCTGATGGCATAAATCCCCGCTTAGCGCATTTCCTTGATGTTAATTTTTACCGCAGGTGTCATTGTGCCCGCAACGTACATACCGACGACGTAGTCACCTTTTGCGTCGGATGGTTTATCTTTCAGAATAGCCTGGAACACCATCTCGGCATTGTCGCGCAGCTGCTCTGGATTGAACGACAGGCGTCCCATCGGCACATGCACCACACCGGTTTTGTCGGCGCGGTATTCGATGCGGCCTGAAGTCAGCTGTGCGATAATACCCTTCATATCGGTAGTCACGGTACCTGATTTTGGCTTCGGCATCAGACCGCGCTTGCCGAGCACCTGACCCAACTTGCCGACATCTTTCATCATGTCTGGCGTTGCCACGACGAAGTCGAAATCAACCCAGCCGCCCTGCACTTTCTGGATCATATCGTCATCACCCACGAAATCCGCGCCGGCGGCGCGTGCCTCTTCGGCTTTGTCGCCTTTTGCAAAGACGAGGATTTTTACTTTTTTGCCGGTGCCGTGAGGCAGCTGCACGATGCCACGCACATTCTGCGTGCTTTTGTAACGCACGTTGAAGTGGCCTTCAAGCGTCGAATCGAACTTCGTATAATTGACGTCTTTAATGAGCTTCATTGCATCGAGCAACGAGTACTCTTTCTCAGGATTTACTTTTTCTGCCGCTGCGCGGTATTTTTTGCCATGCTTTGCCATATTACCCCTGTACCGTCACACCCATAGAACGGGCAGTGCCTGCGATAATCAGTTTCGCAGCTTCGATATCATTTGCATTGAGATCGGGCATCTTTTGCTTCGCAATCTGCTCGAGCTGCGCCTGGGAGATGGAACCGACTTTTTCTTTATGAGGAACTTTTGATCCGCTTTCGATTTTGGCAGCTTTTTTGATCAGGTCGCTCGCGGGTGGAACCTTTGTAATAAAAGTGAATGAGCGGTCTGAAAAGACAGTGACAATAACCGGGATGATGCTTCCCGCCTGCGCCTGTGTTTTTGCATTGAATTGCTTGCAGAATTCCATCAGGTTCACGCCCTGAGGACCCAGAGCCGTACCTACCGGGGGGGCTGGATTTGCCTTGCCCGCGGGAATCTGGAGTTTTACCTGTGCTACGATCTTTTTTGCTGCCATAAATGAACCTTTAAATTAACTGCCGAGCTGCCATTTTCCAAATTTGCGACATACCGCAAACTATATTTTACTTACCTGAAGGTAATCGAGTTCGACCGGCGTTGAACGCCCGAAAATCTCCACTTTCACACGAACCTTGCCCTTTTCGGGGTTCACATCATCGATGGTTCCCTGGAAATTGGCAAATGGACCGTCGATAATCTTGACAATCTCCCCTTCTGCAAAGAAAATCCGCGGAGTCTGCTTTTCTTCGGCCACTGCGGGCCCCATTTCGGTAAACAGAGAGTGCATTTCTTCTTCGCTCAGAACCTGCGGCTCGTTACCGGCGCTGACAAAGCCCATGATTCCGGGCAGCGCGCGAATACGATGCTGCAGTTCATCGGTGAGCTCAGCCTCGATAAATACATAGCCGGGCATGAGTTTTTTCTTGACGATGCGCTTTTTTCCGCCACGCAGCTCCGCCATTTCATGCAGCGGAATCTTCACCTGACCGACCTTGGCGCCGTCGGGCCACTTGCTCTTTTGCCGCTCAATCAGCTTGCGGACTTTATCTTCATGCGACGACAGTGTCGTCACGACATACCACTGCATCGCCATATTAACCGCCGAGCAGCGAGCGGAAGACCTTGTCTATGCCGCCGTCGACAACATAGATCAGCACGGCAAAAATAATCACCGTTACAAAAACAACGAGAGTTGAGCGCGATACGTCGTCCCACGACGGCCATGTTGCCTTTCTGAGCTCGGCCCGCGCTTCAACGAGAAATTGCCATATTTTCTTCATATCTCCACCTTGCTTCACAGCTGTCGCCACACGGCGTTCGTCTTTTCAGGGCAGGAAGGAATCGAACCCTCATTAACGGTTTTGGAGACCGTCGTTCTACCGTTGAACTACTGCCCCAATTTTACCACGCATCTGGTGGGGCTTCGCCGAACCAGATCCGCTTCTTGAGCCCACAACCGGAATCGAACCGGTGACCTCTTCCTTACCATGGAAACGCTCTACCGACTGAGCTATGTGGGCCTAAATTAACGCATGAAGCATATGCGCGCTTTGCGCGCATATGCTTCATGCAAAATTCTGCGGTTCGCGCCACGAGCCACCTCGTGTGGCGCGCGAACCTCGCGCATCCATGCGCTGCGGAGCAGGAGGGATTCGAACCCTCGGTACCAGTTACCTAGTACAACAGTTTAGCAAACTGCCGCTTTCGACCACTCAGCCACCGCTCCAAAATGTCGCGAAGGCTTCGTGGTTCCCACACCTCCGCTTCGCTGCGGAGATGCGAGGCGCATCACAGCCACCGCTCCATTACATTGCGCGGAGGCTTCGTGGTGCCCACACCTCCGCTTCGCTACGGAGATGCGAAGCGCATCACAGCCACCGCTCTATCAATTACTGGCGGTCGAGCACCAGCATTAACCCGATACCGCGCGCGCGGCGCGGTATCGGGATTTTTGCGGAGGAGGTAGGATTCGAACCCACGAGACCCGTGAAGGCCTAACGGTTTTCAAGACCGCCGCATTCGACCACTCTGCCACTCCTCCATGGTTTGTGCGCTCTGAGCGATCCCAGAACCCACGCCTGATTTACCGCCCGATGGTCTGGGCAATAAAAAAAGACCTCTCGGTCTAATCTTGCATATTTCGAGATCGAAACATAGCGTCAACTGAATTCATGAAAGTATTCCCCTGCGCGGCGAAAGGGTTTTACAGGCAGATGGGATTCATGGGTAAGCTTACAAACAATCCCATGCAAACTGAAACCCTGAACAGCCAGGTGCTGGCAATCCGCAATCTCAGGCTCACGTTCAATACGGGGCAGAACACCGTCACTGCGCTCCGCGGCCTCGACCTTTCTCTCAACCACGGAGAAATTCTGGCCATCGTCGGCGAATCGGGCAGCGGCAAATCCGTCACCGGATTAAGCCTGCTTCGCCTGCACGGGAAAAATGCATCGCTGTCGGGAGAAATCCATTTTCTGGGTACGGACCTGCTCCGGCTGTCAGACGACGAAATGCGCAAATACCGTGGCGGCAAGATTGCGATGATTTTCCAGGAGCCGATGACGGCGCTGAATCCCGTATTCACAGTCGGTTTCCAGATTAACGAAGTTATCAAACTCCATGGCGGCCTGTCAGGGGAAGCCGCCGAGAAACGCGCAGTGGAACTTCTGGGCAAAGTCGGCATACCCGAACCCGAGCTGCGCCTCAAAAGTTATCCATTCCAGTTATCAGGCGGCATGCGGCAACGCATTCTGATTGCGATGGCGCTCGCGGCGTCGCCTGAAATTCTGATCGCCGACGAACCGACGACCGCGCTCGATGTGACAATACAGTCGCAGATTCTGCGGTTGCTCAGGGAGATCAACGAAACCGAAAAAACCACGATGATCTTCATCACGCACGACCTCGGTATCGTTGCAAAGCTCGCACACCGCGTCGCAGTCATGTACGCGGGTGAGATTGTGGAGAGCGGTACCGTCGCAGAAATTTTTTCCGGGGCGAAACATCCGTACACGCAGGCGCTGCTCGCTTCAGTGCACGACGCACCGCGCGGCCAGAAACTTTTTGCCATCGCCGGATCGCCCCCGCCGCTGACACAAATTCCCGCAGGCTGCGCATTTGCCCCACGCTGCGCCTACGCCGAAGCCCGGTGCGGGGAGAAAATCAGCGTGCAGACTGCCGGCGACCGTTTCTGGCGCTGCATTCGTACCTGAGCAGAGAATTTCGATGGCAGACAAGATCACATTCTTCTGCGATGGCGCATCCCGCGGTAACCCGGGAGACGCATCGTTTGGTGTCGTGGCATTTGAAGGCGACGGCAACGTTTCGCTCAATGCGTTTCGCGCGAGCGAAGATTCGGCAATCTACATAAAGGCGCAAAGAATCGGCAAACGCACCAATAACGAAGCCGAATACGCGGCGCTTATCGACGCGCTCGAAAAATGCGCAGAGCTTGAAATTATCAATCCTACTATCTGCTCAGACAGCGAACTGGTCATCAGGCAGATGAAAGGCGAATACAAGGTCAAAAATGAAAACCTGAAAGGACTCTATGCGCGCGCGCAGGAGCTAGCCATGAAGGTGAAGCCCAAACTTGTGCACGTGCGGCGCGAAAAAAACCAGATTGCTGACTTTCTCGCCAACCGCGCACTCGACCAGACCGCAGCACCCTGATGACGCTCGACGAAGATTCAGAAGACCTGCTGCCCGGCCGCCTGCCCCCGTGGTGCGACGCGGCGGCCTTGAGCAAAGTGCAGGGTGAAGCGATTGAAGTTGCCGTCGAAGACCACGACGTTTCTGTGGAAGCGCTGAACCTGATCTGTGTGCAGGCCTTCGAGCGCATAGGTTCTGCACTCGAAAACTACCAGCTGCGCGACGCACAGGTGCAGATGTCGCAGCAGATTCTGCGCTCTTTTTACCGGGAGCGCAGCGCAGTGATCGAAGCTGCAACCGGCGTGGGAAAATCCTTTGCGTACCTCGTCGCAGGCCTCGCATATAACTACCTCACCGGGCAGCGCGTACTCGTCGCAACGGAAACGAAAGCGCTGCAATGGCAGCTCTTTGAAAAAGATCTGCCATTTCTGAATAAAGCGCTCGACAACGAGCTGCGGTTTGCGCTCTGCCTCGGTTCCGCGAACTACTTCTGCCGCCTGCGCTATGAACAGATGCTGCACGACGGCTCGTTCCGTGATATTCTCGATACAGACAGATTACCTGAGCTGCGCGACTGGGCCAATGGCATTATGGGCGACGACACGCTGTCGGGAAGCCGCTATGAACCGGCCCCCAAGCTGCCCGAGCAGATCTGGGGCCTCGTCACGCGCGACAGCGATGGTTGCCCCGGGCAGCGCTGCCAGCACTATACCGGTTGTAACTATTACCGCGAGCGCAAGCGCTGGGGCGATGCGCAGCTGATGGTGGCGAACCACCACCTTCTTTTATACCACCTGCTGAACGATAAACATACGCTGCCCGATTATGGCGCAGTCGTGATCGACGAAGCACATGGTCTCATTAAGACAGGCTACAATATTTTTACGGCCTCATTTGGCCGGCACGAGTTTGCTGATCTCAAAAAGGGCATCGACAAGACCCTGCTCGCACACACCGGCGTTACGGGTGAGCTCAGGCAGGAAATCGACGAGCTTGCGCACCTCTGCCAGACGCGCTGGGAAACTTTCTTCTCGCGCTGGGAAGTGGAAACCGACATGGTGTTCAAAGATTCAGGCACTGCACTCATACGGCAAAACATCGGCGACGTCCCCGAGCTTAAGTCGGTGCTGGGTGACCTCGCCGGCAAATTTGAAGACCTGAAATCCGACGACCTCGACGCGCAACTTTTAAACGGCATCAACGCACAGTTCAAGCAGATTCGCAAGATGGCCGATTTTGCGCGGCTGTTCCAGGAATTCGATCCCGAGGGGGTCGTCTACTGGTCAGAAAAACGCAACGACAAGTTTATGCTGAACGGCTGCCGGCTCAATCTCGGTGAAACACTGGCGGATCTCATGCCAGAACTCAGGCTCTATACCTCGGCGACGATTGGCTACTGGCCGTTCGCGGAATTTCCCGCAAAAAAATCCGATTTAATTCAGCGCGGTTTTTTCAGCCGCTTTCTTTCCGACGCACTACCCACCGCGCAGGAAGGCAGCATCGACTGCAATATCTTCTTCTCCCCTTTTAATTACCGCGAGCACGCGGCTCTGTACGCACCCGAACACCTGCTGATTCCCGAACACGGCGCGCCGATGGATGTGCAGGCTGCCTACTTCGATCTTTTGACCGAAGAGATCGCTTCGCTGGTCTCGATGTCGCAGGGCGGCGCGCTGGTGCTCTTTACCTCGAACTATAACCTGAACCAGGTGGCACAGCGGCTACGCGACGCGACCGACCTGCCGGTTTTTTCGCAACTCGAAGACGGGTTTCAGGATGCACTGGTGAAATTCCGCAACGACAAAGAATCGATATTATTAGGATCGCAGTCGTTCTGGCAGGGTATCGACGTCGCAGGCGACGGTCTGCGGCTTTTGATTATTACCAAGCTGCTCTTTACCCCGCCCGACGACCCGATTTTTAAAGCACGTTCCGAGAATCTCGAAATGAAAGGCAAACGCCCCTTCTTCGAGCTCGCACTCCCCCACACCTCGACAATGCTGAGACAGGCATTCGGCCGCCTGATTCGCACTGAAAAAGATAAGGGCGTTGTAGCGCTGCTCGACAGCCGCGTGTGGCAAAAGACCTATGGCAAAACCCTGATTGCAAACCTGCCCCGCGTGCAGGTATTGCGAACATATGGTGAACTCGAACGCGCGAATGAAAAATTCGGATTGCTAAAATATGATGCGTGACTTTGTGATGCGTGCTGCGCACGCATCACAAAGTCACGCCTACCCGCATGGAAGATAATAGGTACTCTGGTAACGTGGCAGCTCGATCTGAGCGCCCTTCATAAAACCCAGGCATTTTGCGAGATTTTCGCGCGAGGCGTCTTCGCCGTGATTGATGTAGATCTTTCGACACCCTCGCCCTTGAACTGCCGCATCCAGTCGATGAGGCCGTTGAGGTCGGCGTGCGCAGAAAATGACTGCAACTGCGCCACCATAGCACGCACCGGAACTTCTTTGCCGAAAATATTCACGCGGTTTGCACCGGAAAGAATCTGGTGCGCAAGCGTACCTTCGCCTGCGTAACCGGTAAAGAGTAACTGCATTGCGTGTATCGCCCAAACGGTGCTCGAGGTGGTGCACGACGCGCCCGCCGGTGCACATGCCCGACGCGCTCACGACAATCATTGGCCCCTGTGCCTCGACCAGCGAGCGGCTCTCTTCGGCATTTTTGATCAGCATCACATTTTTGGAGCGCAAGAACTCGAAAAAACCGGAATTCGTCACCTCTGCGGTGAGCTCGTTCTTGAACTTGCTGTAGGTCTTTGTCGCTTTCACCGCCATGGGTGAGTCGAGCGCAATGCGCAGCTGCGGAATTTTTTTCTTCTGCATCAGCTGGTAGAGCACATAGAGTGTAATCTGTGCGCGGCCGACCGCAAATGCCGGCATCAGCAGAATTCCCTTGCGTTCGACAACATAGCGCACAGCGTCGCTGAATTTTTTTTCGTAGTCTTCTTCGGTGCGCACGCGGTCGCCATAGGTCGATTCGGTCACAATGTACTTTGCGCTCTGCGGCTGCTTCAGCGGTTTATGAAAAAAGGTGGATTCAGGACCGATATCGCCGCTGAACACCATGCTGAAATTTTTTCGTGTCACGTTCAGGTGAGCTGCACCCAGAATGTGACCGGCCCACGTGTAACGGAAAGTGAACGGGCCAACCTTAAAATTACGATTATAAGCGACTGTATGCACGAAATCCAGCGCCGAAATGCCGTCGTCTTTGGTGAAGAGCGGTGCTTCCACACCGAGGTTTTTAATTTCGTTTTTCGACAGGCGCCTGAATTCTTCTTCCTGTATATTGCCTGCATCGGGTAAAATGATTTCGAGAAGTTTAGCCGTGGGCTTAGTGCAGAAAATTTTACCTTTGAAGCCTTCGCGCACGAGGCGCGGAATCAGTCCTGAGTGGTCGATATGTGCATGCGTGAGCACAATCGCATCGATAGTATCGGGTTCGCTCTCGAGCGGCAGATAGTTGCGCTGCTCGACATACTTCGGGCCCTGGTAGAGACCGCAATCGACATAGACGCGGTAGCCGTCGTATTCAAGAAGGGTGCGCGAGCCGGTCACAAAACCGGCCGCGCCAAGAAACTGCACCCGCACCGAATCTTTCGGCGCGGGGCCTGCAAAATCCTGCGGGGCTATAGCTGCCTCCGCACGTTCAGTTTTTGAATGCTGGTTACCAGGCGATGCGTAACCCCGCGTGTACGCCATAGTTACCGCCTGTCGAATAGTTACCCTGCGCATAGAGGCTCAGCAGGTTGGTATTCTTGAGTGGCACAAGATTCAGCTGCGGGCCGGCAAAAAAGCGCAGTGCGCCAAAATTCGGACCCTGGTTGTCTGCCAACGTTAGTGAAGCTGTACCAGGCGTGGTATTAAGTGAATTTGTGACCGGGCCAGTCAGGTTCGCAGAGATGGTCGATTTTCCCCCAAAGTTGAGATCCACACCCGCGCCACCGAAGAGCGACAGAATATAGAGCACGCGCACACTGGTCGAGACTTCAAGGGGAATGGTGAACGACGAGTTTTGCAGCTCGAGGTTACTGCCTGCGCTCGGTGTCCACTTGTAGGTTACACCGCTTGAAGTGGCTGAAACCGACTGCCCGACTTTATAGGTCATGGTGTTCGAATTGGTGTCAAAACCGGTAGTGAAGTCGAGGCCGCCCCAGTTCAGAATGCCGATGCCACCGATGTTTTTGCGGTCGATAACTTTATATTGTGCATGCAGACCAAAGTTGCTGGTCTTGATGGTGAGGCTATCGACCAGTGAATCGTTTGAATAGCCAAATGCATTCACAAAAATGGTGAATTTCTTCAGGTCGATCGGGCCAAGTGCAGGCAGTGGAAACTTGGAAAGTGATACGCCTGCCATTATGCTCATCTGAGCACCAAGGCCGATAGGTGGCAGACCACCGCTGGTGCTGAAAGAAAAGCCCGAAGTCGTATTGAGGCCTGCGCCGACGCTGCCGCCTACCACGAATAAAGTCTGGTCAGTGGCATAAGAGACGCCCTGCCCCTTGTTGGTGATCGACTGCGCATTCGCCATCGACGTGAGAAAGCTCGTCAGGCTGGGTACCTGGAACTGTTTGCTAATTTCGGCGTTTAGCGCTTGCGACTCAGCAGAGTTAGCGCCATTACCAACGTCAACCGTAAGTGATGCCGTCGAGTATGCCAGGGTGGGAATAAATGCGGTCAGTAACATAGCTTTGAATAGATTTTTTACCATAAATGCTCCTAATTTGGTGTTTTTTCTCTCTGCACCTATAATCCATGCCAAGCTGAATGTACAAGCTTTTTTGGGCATTTTCCAGGCAGTGATTGTCGGGCCGCGTGGCAGGTCACAAAACACCAATTCTGCCCCAAAGTTCCGCATTTTTCTACCGAAAAACGCTCCATGAACTGGCCCGAGGGTCGTTGACCAGACGCGGCGGGCCTGCTTTGGGCCAGAATCGGCGTTTTGCTGAACACCATACAGGTGAATCGTAACCCGCCGCACTGCCCTACTGAAAAAAAAGACTTAAAAATAATGCTTGTCCTGCCGATAGTTCTTATAGAGTTATAGGCTGCGAAGCAAAAGGGCCTTAACAGGCGAGGTAGACTATGAATATAGACAAAATTAACAATGCCGGTCAAATACAGGCGTTAAACGATAAATCCGCCATAAAACAGGCGGAAACCAAGGCTCAAACCTTAGGCAGCGACACCGTTTCGATCTCTCAGGCAGCCCTGCAGGCCCGTGAAACCGCAATGGTACAGAAAGCCGTGTCTTCTGCGAGCGATGTACGCGCCGACAAAGTGCGTGAAGTGAAAGAGAAGCTGGCCCGCGGCGAATATGACAACCCTTCCAATGAAGTGTTGAACCATATCGCAGGCAAACTGACGACTGCGATCAAGAACAGCTGATAGGGTATTTCTCGCCGAATACCTGTCTGCTCTGAAGCGGCCTTGTGCCGCTTTTTTTATTTGTTCATCGGCTCACAGAAAGCCGAGAATAGTGTAAGGCGCTAAATTTAAAGCTGATATAGACCATGCAAGGCATCAACTGGGCACAATTTGCGATTCCGACACGTATCCAGTTCGAGAACGATTCGACCTTTAAAGTCGGTAACTATGTCAAACAGTTTGGTTCGCGCATTCTGCTCTTAAACCTCAAGGCAGAAAACAAGAATCCGTCTGAACTCACGATTCTCAAGAACGGCCTCACCAAACACTCCGACGGCGTCATTTTGTACGACGATTTGACAGCCGACCCAACGAGCGACCAGATCGACTCAGCCGCCTACTTCACCAAAAAGGCGCACGCCGATGCAATCGTTGCCTTCGGTTCGATTGAGACATTCGCCACCGCTAAGCTGGTTTCGATTCTCGTTACCAACTCGGTATTTGCTTCCGATGTACTGAACGGCCGCGCAAAACTGAAAAATCCTCCCCTGCCGCTCATCACAGTTCCCGTCGAGCCGGCGCTGGGTGAGGAGCTTTCACCGAGTTTTACCATACGCGACTCAGGCGACGGGCATAAAAAATATTACGAGAATGAACTTTTGTTTCCCGTCGCGTGCTTTTATGACCCGAAAGTCTGCGAACACCTGACCTCAGACAGCGCGGCGCGCCTCGGCGGCGCGACGCTCGCGTACGCGATTGAAAGCCAGCTTTCGCCCAAATCGAACCCCATTTCGAGTGCACTTGCGCTGCGCGCGATCGAACTCATGCGCCGCAATATTCCACAGCTCTATAAAGATGCTAAAAACGATAAGCTGATCACCAGCATGCTGTGGTCGTCGGTGATGATCTCGATTTCGGCCGTGTCTTCGCCCGTCGGTGTAGCCTTCTCGATCGCCAACGCGCTCAACGCGCATGACAAAGTGAACTTTTGCGACGCGCTCTCGCTGATTCTGCCACACGTCATGGAGTATTACCTGACCGCGGCCCCCGCGCAGTATATCAACATCGCGCGCGCGCTCGGTGAAGATGTGAAGGATATCTCTGTCATCGAAGCCGCGATTAAAGCGGTCGAGGGTGTGCGCCGCCTGTTTCTCGAAGTCAACCTGCCGACGCGGCTTTCTGAATTCGACGTAAAAAAGCACGAACTCGAAGACATTTCAAGGCTTGCCGGGGCATTCCCGCACCTCGAAAATGCCCCGCGTATGCTAACGCGCAATGAAATCGAATCGATTCTCCTGGCGGCATTCTGATGAAGTTTTGGCAAAACACATATAAAAAATGCTGCGCATTCTTTATATGTGTTTTGCCACTGTATTCCAATGCGCCCGACCGCGCTTTTTGTGAAAAAATCCTCGCGGAAAATAAGCATTTCATCGAGTTTCTGAATTCCGGCATATCGAATTTCGGCGAAGGCGAACACCTGAAGACCTTCCAGGCAGCCGCGCTCGAGCACTATAAGGCGCAGAAAGAATATCTTTCGGGCCACTATAAACAAACGCATGGCCATGTGCGCGAATCGCAGAAGATCATGAAAGATCTGTATTACGATGTATTGAACGACTATTACCAGAAAGACACCCGCGAATTGCTTGAGCGCAACTCGGCGATGATCGTTGAAACCAAAGACGTGCGCGCTGCGCACTTCATGCGCCTCGGCTACCGCGATCTGCGCGTGTCAGAAATCTACGAGGGCAAGGGCTTTAACCACAACAAGCACCTGTACTCTACCAAAATCTACTTCTATATCGATGCGATCAAGTACGCGCGGCAGGCGAAGCGCTATGCGTTCCTCGCAATCATCGAAAGCCAGACGCCCTATGCAGACAAAGACGACTTCAAACAGCAGACGATGGACGACTATTTCAACAAGCCTGAAATCGAAAAGCAGCGCGACTTCGACAAGGTGCAGTCAAAGCTTATCAACCTGATCAACCGCAAATTAGTGGTGAATAACTACAACTTCTTCTTTCATCATTTTGACAATTACGGCTACATCAACACCGGCAAGAAGAACCAGTTCGATACTTTTGTCGCACAGATGGCAGCGGAAACGCAGACCGTTAAGCCGCGTAAATAGCCTACTTTTCGCCCTCGCTGCCCTTTCTTTCGACTCCGAGCTTTTCTTCCAGGAAACTCACTCTTTTTAACAGCTCTGGCAAAAACTGCTGCGCATTGTTGATCTTGTGCATTTCACGTACAGGCCTGCACGGTATGCCAAAATAGATTCCCCCGGGTTCGGTGTCGGCCGCCACTCCGGTGAATCCCATAACCAGCGAACCTTTGGCCACGGTTACCTTGTTGTTCACCGCGCACAATCCGCCAATGATCACATTGTCTTCGAGCGTGACAGAACCAGCCAGGTTACTGCTCCCAGCCATATACACATATTTACCGACCTGGCAATTGTGGCCGACATGAACCTTGTCGTCAAACTTTGTATAATCACCGATTGTCGTCGACTCAATCGTTGCACGATCCACTGAAACATGAGCTCCCATCTCGACATGGCTGCCGATCACCACGTTGCCAATCTGCGGAATTTTATAGCGCACTCCGTCTTTATCATAGAAACCGAAACCGTCTGCCCCAATAACAGTCGAGCTGTGTATGATACAATGATCGCCGATCGTGCACGCATGCTTAACCACAACATGCGGGTGTATCACCGTATCGCTGCCAATTTTTACATGCTGTTCGATCACCGCATAGGGATGTATCACGGAACGCGGCCCTATTTCGGCGTGGTCGAGAATCACCGCACCGTGCATGACGATCGCTGTCTTGTCGACCTTTGCAGTTTCTGCAATGAGCACCGTACCCGGTTTTGCGGGAACGGGTGCAGGCACAGATTCAAAGAGTTCGAGCATCTTTATAAATGCAATGCGCGGCGCGGCGGCATCGACAATGATGGCGTTACGAAACTGGTCGGCAAGTTGCGATACCGTCAGTATCACCTCCGCTTCGCGGCTCTCGGGATGTTCGTTTAAAACCTTTTTACTTTCGACAAAATAGATAAATCCTTTTTCGGGCACTGCCGCCTGGTTATGCAATCGCATCAGTTCCAGATCTCGCACACCGCGGATTTCCACCGTTCCGTCGCCTTTAACCGTTCCGCCAATTTTCCCCGCTAAATCGATAAGCTTCATAGGGCAGATGTGGAATTTTTTGCAGAACGCGTCAACGACGAAATTACGCAGAGAATTTCTGCAATAGTCATGCTCGGCCTATGCCTCGCGAGAGAATGCGCGCACGCGGCGACGCCTGCGCTCTTGATTTCGGCTTTTGCAGAATTTCTCGGCAAGAAAACTGCTCACCAAATCGGCGTCTTATGCCGATAATGGAACAGGCCCGCCGTCAGCCCAAAAAAGGGAGACTGACGCATTATGCCATGGCGGGTAATGAGCAACATGGAAGCATCGAACCACGGCCGCCTGATCGAATTCAAGCGAGCACCGAATGAAACAAACGCAGCGGCAGGTACTGCCCCCGCACGGCAAAAAGGCAACGGGGCAGCACTCATACTCGAACCGCGTACCATTCGCCACCAGGAGCGGGTCGAAGACCTCTTCTACCTGCTGTTCCGCCGCACCGGTAGTTAACCTCTAATCGGGTGGCAAAGCCACCCGATTAGACGCGTTGTCTCCATTCCAAAAAATTACCCATGATTCAAGTAAACGAATATTTTGACGGTAACGTCAAATCACTCACCCTGCAGGTCGCGGGCAACAAGGCTACATGCGGCGTGATGGCAAAGGGTGAATATGAATTCTCCACCGGCCTCAAAGAAATTATGACCGTCGTAGCGGGATCGATGAACGTGAAACTTCCCAGTGCTTCAGACTGGAAAACTTTCTCTGCCGGGCAGAAATTTGAGGTGGCCGCGAATTCGAAGTTCCAGCTGAAGCTGGATGCGGATTCGGCTTATCTTTGTGAATTTATTCCCGGGTAGATAACCCGAACACACTCGGTGGTCGAGTGCTTCGCTCGGTTGCCTCGATACGTCCCTCACCTAAAAGGTGAGGGACACTCGGCAAGCGTCGCGAAGTTTATCGAGACCACCACTCCTTAAGAACAACCGGTAGTTGCACCGCACGTTTCGCACTTCAAGCAAGAACCGTTTCTGACCAGGGTCATTGAGCTGCACTCGGGGCAGGCAGTGCCTTCATATCCCTTGATGCGTGCTTCCTGAATCTGGCTCGCGCTGACTTTGACTTTTAAGCCCGACTTGGTTTTGCTCTCGCCCACTGCGACCGCAGCCGCTGCCGGCTCTACCATGTCTGTAATCGCCTCTTCGTTGATGACTTCGCCCTTCGTTGTGGTCTGATCGACAACCAGCGCTTCGGGTGAAACATGCGCAAGGTCATTGCGCGCGAGGTACGTGATCGCGAGTTCGCGGAAAATGAAATCCATCACAGATGTCGCCATCTTCACGCGGTCATGCCCCTGCACCACTCCATTCGGTTCGAATTTCGTGAACACAAATGCTTCGACGAATTCTTCGAGCGGCACGCCATATTGCAGGCCGAGAGAGACCGCGATCGCAAAACCGTTCATGAGTGAACGGAACGCCGCGCCCTCTTTGTGCATATCAAGGAAGATCTCACCCAGTGAGCCGTCTTCGTACTCGCCTGTGCGCAGGTATACCTTGTGGCCGCCAATGACTGCCTTCTGCGTGTAGCCTGAACGGCGACCCGGCAGGCGGCGGCGTTCTGCCACCTGGCGTACGATAATTTTCTCGATAATCTTCTCGGCGATCTTCTCTGCTTTCAATGCAGCCGGTGCAGCACTGATTGCTGCAATTTCGTCTTCTGCATCTTCAAGGCTGTCGAAAATATTCTCGCTCACAGTCGAAAGCGGCTGAGACAGTTTAGATCCGTCGCGATAAAGAGCGTTTGCCTTGATCATCATTTTCCATGAAGCCGTGTAGGCCTGCTTCACGTCTTCGACCGTCGCCTCATAAGGCATGTTGATCGTCTTCGAGATCGCACCGCTGATGAAAGGTTGCGCCGCTGCCATCACGTTGAGGTGAGCCTGGTATGCGATGTAGCGCTGGCCGCGGCGACCGCACTTGTTGGCGCAGTCGAATACCGGCAGGTGTTCGTCTTTGAGAAACGGTGCGCCTTCGATCATCATCGTGCCGCAGATTGCTTCGTTCGCCACAGCGATCTGTTCGGCCGTGAAGCCGAGGTGTTGCAGCAGGTTAAATTCAGGGCGGTCCGAGACTTCTTTGGGAATCTTGAGCGTATTGACCATGAAGCTTTCGCCAATCACGAAGCGGTTGAATACATAGTTGATGTCAAACGCAGTCGGCAGTGCTTCTTCAATCGTGTCGAGCACTTCGTCAGTAAACCCACGCAGCTTCAGGTTTTCGCGGTTCACATGCGGTGCGCCGGCGAGCGATGCGCTGCCAACGATGTACTGCACGATCTTCGTGATCTGGTCTTTGTTGTAACCGAGGTGTTCGAGCGCCGCGGGTACAGACTTGTTGATGATTTTGAAATAACCACCACCCGCGAGTTTTTTGAACTTCACGAGTGCAAAATCGGGCTCGATGCCGGTGGTGTCGCAATCCATCAACAGGCCGATTGTTCCAGTTGGCGCAATCACAGTGGATTGTGCGTTGCGGTAGCCGTGTTTTTCACCGAGTGCCAATGCTTCATCCCATGCCTGGTGTGCATCGTTCAGCAGGTATTCAGGGCAATACTTGCCGTTGATGCCCATCGGGAAAATGCTCAGGCCCTCGTAGTCGCTCTCAGGAGCATTGTACGCCGCGCGGCGGTGGTTGCGCATGACGCGCAGCATGTGTTCGCGGTTCTTCTCATAACCCGGGAAAGGCCCGAGCTCTGATGCCATTTCGGCCGAAGTTTTGTAGCTCACGCCGGTCAGAATTGCCGTCACGGCTCCCGTGATTGCGTTCGCCTGCGCCGAGTTATAGGGAATGCCCGACACCATAAGCCAGGTACCGAGGTTCGCATATCCCAGACCCAAAGTGCGGAACTTGTAAGAGAGTTCTGCAATGCGCTGCGAAGGAAACTGTGCCATCAATACTGAAATTTCGAGCACCACTGTCCATACGCGGATTGCGTGCTTGTACGCTTCTACGTCGAGACGGTTCTTTTCGACGTCGTAGAAACGCATCATGTTCAGAGACGCAAGGTTGCACGCAGTGTCGTCGAGGAACATGTATTCGCTGCATGGGTTCGATGCATTGATACGGCCATCTTCAGGGCATGTATGCCATTCGTTGATGGTGGTATCGAACTGCAGACCCGGGTCGGCGCACGACCACGCGGCGAACGAAAGTTTTTCGAACAGGTCGCGCGCCGGTATTGTTTTATGCACTTTGCCGTCGATGCGGCGAATGAGTTCCCAGTCGCCGTTGGCTTCAACAGCCTTCAGAAACTTATTCGAGAGGCGCAGTGAGTTGTTCGAGTTCTGGCCTGCAACGGTCAGGTATGCCTTGCTCGTCCAGTCGGTATCATACTCTTCGAAATCGATAGAATCAAAACCCTGGCGCGCAAGGTGGATAATACGCTGCACGTAGCTGTCGGGCACATTGGATGCGCGCGCTTTTTTGAGCGCGAGTGCGAGGTTTTTATTTTGTTTCGGGTCGAGCAGCGAAGGTTGTTTCACACAGCCCTTTACCGCTTCAAAAACTTCATTGATCACACGGCGGATTGCCTTCGAACCTGCGACCAGGCTCGCCACTTTGGCTTCTTCGGTAACTTTCCAATCGATGAATTGCTCTACATCGGGATGGTCGATGTCGAGGCAGACCATCTTCGCCGCGCGGCGCGTAGTGCCGCCTGACTTGATCGCACCGGCAGCGGTGTCGCCGATTTTCAGAAAGCTCATGAGTCCCGAGCTCTTACCACCACCCGACAGGCGTTCGTTTTCGCCGCGCAGAGCAGAGAAGTTCGAGCCGGTGCCCGAGCCATATTTAAAGAGGCGCGCTTCACGCACCCAGAGGTCCATAATGCCACCGGCGTTCACGAGGTCGTCGTCGACTGCCTGGATAAAGCACGCATGTGGCTGTGGATGTTCATAAGAGGATTTCGATTTAACCAGTTTACCGGTAACCGGATCGACATAGAAGTGCCCCTGAGATGGGCCATCTACACCATATGCCCAGTGCAGACCGGTGTTGAACCACTGCGGGGAGTTCGGCGCCGCCATCTGGTTCATCAGCATGTAGCAGAGCTCGTCATAAAACGCGCGCGCGTCTTCTTCTGACGAGAAATAGTTATGTTTGTAACCCCAGTATGTCCACGTGCCTGCGAGGCGGTGCATCACCTGCTTAGCCGAGGTTTCACGCGTATAACGCTCTTCTTTCGGGAATTTTGCCAGCTGCTCTTCGTCGGCTTCCTGGCGACGCAGCCAGTCAGGCACGCCCTCTTCTGCCACGGGTTTCAGAGCTTTGGGCACGCCGGCTTTGCGAAAATATTTCTGCGCGAGAATATCGGTCGCCACATTCGACCACGACGACGGCACTTCGACTTCGTTTGCTTCAAAAGCAACTGAACCATCAGTATTGGTTATCTTCGATGTGCGTTTTTCAAAAATAATATCCGTATAAATATCTTGTCCCTTCTTAGTAAAATGCCGCGCAATTTTCATAAGTCTCTCCCCGTTTTATACAAACTCAATATAAATAAAGTTAAGTAAATTCTGAAAAATTCACGGGTCTGTCCAAACAGACGCCCGAAAAGCGAAAACGCTAAATTTGCCTGCGGCAAATTCACGCGAAACGGCCAATTCGGGCCTTTTTTCGCATTTCGTCCGCGCCTTTTGTGCGCGGTTCGCGACTGTTTAGACAGTCCCATGCAACAGCGCTCAGGGGATAGCCCAAGCGCTGTTGTTGTGACTTCTTCAGAACTTACTGAAAGCTGTTCGCCGGAAATGCCTGAAGTTGAAACCAGGTTTCTGAACTCTGAACGATGCGGCCGGTTGCCGGTCGGTCAGAGTTGTTTTTCAGGCAGCCCGCTGAACCGGCTGCTGGGATGGACTTGCGATTATGTCACATTGCGTCAATCGAAGTTGGGAAAAGAATACGAAAAAGTACGTAAGTAATTCGCATAATTCCACACGTGATGCAGCGCACTATTGCATTGGGCCCTTTTTCCTGTTTTTTCTCCTCCTTAATTTATCCTTGAACGACTGAACAGAAGTTTTATGTCGACTTATGGATCTCGTACTGCTGACGCGCCTGTTGAGCATAGCGCTGGCAATTGTGATGCTCGGCCTGGGCCTGCACCTCACGACCGCAGATTTTGCCCGCGTCATTCGCTACCCCAAAGCGGCCTTCATCGGCCTCGCCTGCCAGTTGCTGATTTTACCCAGCGTCGCCTTTGCACTCTGTAAGGCGTTCGCGCTTTCCGGCAATCTCGCCGTAGGGGTGATGCTGCTCTCAGCTTCACCCGGTGGCATCACTGCCAATCTCTACAGCCACCTGTTCAGGGGGGATGTAGCCCTGAACATCACACTGACCGCCGTCAACAGCCTCTTAAGTCTCGTAACCCTGCCGCTCATCGTGTCTTTCAGTCTTGCACACTTTCTCTCCGCTCAGCAGCAGGTACCGCTGCCCACAGATAAGGTGCTGCAGGTATTTGCCGTGGTGCTTGTACCCGTCTCGATCGGCATGCTGTTGCGCCATTACGCAGCGGCACTCGCGCATAAACTCGACCGACCCGTAAAAATTCTCTCTGTAGTCGCTCTTGTGCTCGCGATCGCCGCGGCAATCATCGACCAACGGCAAAACCTTATGGATAATTTCCGCACCGTCGGTGCAATCACGTTACTATTTAACATTCTGAGTCTGACCGTCGGCTACCTTGCGCCGCGCGTCTTTGGCGTTGCCAAACCGCAGGCGATTGCGATCGGTATGGAAATCGGCATACACAACAGCACGCTCGCAATCGCCATAGCCACAACAGTGCTCTTGAACAGCGCGATCGCGATGCCAGCGGCGATCTACAGCATCTTCATGTTCACCACCGCAGCCATGTTCGGCTATCTCGTTGCACGCCGGGGGCGCGATTAATGCCTACAAGACGCCCTCCTTCCGCTCCGCTGCGCCGACAGACTCAATATACACTTCCTGAAGACGGTCGCTGGTCGCGCATCAAACTTTCGATCGGCCGTTTTTTCTTAAGGCGCATAGGCGTACCGCACGACGCAACCGACATGCTGCGTTCGGCAATGAAACTCGGCAACCCGACCAAGACAGAATGGCCGGCAGAAACGCTGCCGATGAACTCGCGCCTCTTTGCCTCAGGCTTCTGGAACTATAGCTTCTTCCAGTTCAACCGCAAATTTTTCCCGCCGCTGTGGGCTGAAGAGCAATATAACCCCGAGTCTGTTTCATTTCTGCCGCGCTCGCACAATATTCTGTCGATGAACCAGACGCAACGAAACTGACGTTATTGATTTCCGACGCAGCATAGAGGTACCGGTCGATATGGCGGGCGGAGTCATGATTTTCGTCCTACACTCTGGAATTTGCCCTCTATGAAAAAGGCAAAACTGCTACGGCCGCAGAGTTATGCATCTGAGGTGAAGATCACCCTCAAGTCGTCGCATAAGCTGATGTGCCAGTGGCGCGGCATCATGATCGAATATACCGCCACCGAAACAGGCATCCACTTCAAAGCCTCGGGCAGCAAGGCGCTGGTCATTTCCGTGCGCCCGTTCAATGTAGAAGGTCCGGCTCTGCTGTATAAACTCCATTATCATGAGAAGAAGAACCATCTGACGGGAGACGCAGACCTGATATTCGCCAAAGCGCCCAACCAGGTTCTGGTCTCCGATTGGAAAAACGGTGATGCGCTGCGGCGCATTGTGCCACGCATTCGGCGCAGCCGCCGCCAGAAGCATGTGATCGTAAGCCAGCACGACGCCAAAGATTCGATCGGGCTGACAACAGCTGCCTTTTATTTCGCTTCGGCAGACCACTGTGAAGGCACGGTTAACGATCACCAGCATGAAACTATACCCGCAGCACTGCGGCACAAATCGGCAGCCGAAATCACCGCCGAATATTTTGCCGATTGCCTGAGTGCCGAATTGCCCAAGGGCTATGGCGACTGGCTCGAGCATGCAAAGAACCATATGGTCTCGCTGTGGGATTACGATACAATCAAACCCGGCAGCTACACATACCACCATTTCTGGATTCGCGACGCGGTCATCATGATGTATGCCTTGCTGCTGATGGGAGCAAAAAAGGCCGTGCGACCGATCATTGAACGTTTCGCCGGTATGGTGCGGCCTTCGGGGCTTTTCCAATCGCAGACCGGCGAATGGGATTCGAACGGACAGGCGCTGTGGATTCTCGCGCAATATGTACGCTACACGCATGACCAGAGCATCATCACCTCGCTGAAAAAACAGATCGAGCGCATGCTCAACTGGATCCAGAAAGAAATACAGCAGAACGGCGGAGTATTACCCCCTGGATTTTCTGCCGAGCACCTCGGCCCTGCCGACTGGTACCTGTGGGATAATTTCTGGGCGCTCGGCGGTTTGAAACAGATCACGCCGTATCTCGAAGCCATCGGCCTCGCAGACAGGGCCCGAGCCATCTACGACAAACTCGCAGGTTCGCTGAACATCCACCTGAGCCATTACTCTTACCTGCCGGCGGCACTCGGTCGCGGCAAAGACGCGGGCATGATTGGCTCGATTGCAGCCGCTTACCCGCTGCAGATTGAAGAGTTCTGCGACGCAAGGTTAACACGTACTCTCGACATACTCACCGAAAACTATTTCCACCGGGGCTGCTTCTTCCAGGAGAATATCCATTCGGGGATCAACCCTTACCTGACATTGCAGGTGGCGCAGAGTTATCTGCACATCGGCCAGACAGCCACCGCGCGGCGCATCATACGCAGCATACGCGAAAAGGCGCAGAAGGCATACACATTTCCCGAGGGCATCCATGTGCGCACTGGTGGTGGCTGCATGGGGGACGGTTTCCATGGCTGGGCCTCGGCTGAATCGGTGATCATTTTGCGAAACATGCTCGTACGTGAAGTGCGCCTGAAAGGTGACGGAGAAGCCCTGATCTGGCTCAGTGGCTTCAGAGACAAGTGGCTGACTGAAGGTGCAACGGCGAAAAACCTCTATACCCCATGGTCTGTGTCGTCGCTCGAACTGGAGAAAGGTTCGCTGAAACTCAGTGGGCTTTCATCCGCAGTTTTGCAGGTGCTATCACTGCCTGCAGGCTGGTCTGCAAAGCATGTCGAAACGGGAGCTATGCTCAAACCACTGCCGCCTGAATTGTTACCCGGCCCCATATCAGACGAACGCGTCTATCTTGTGCTCGATGAGCACGATAATGCGGCTCGTCTTGTTCTGATGCCAGGCGAAAGGTAAAATCCGGTACGAGCGACAAGTTGTGATGCAACTGCATACTGCCGTGATCGGCTCGCAGCACTGCGGATTAAACCTGAGTTTTGAAGAATGGTTTTTGCGCTCGGTAGATACTGAGGGCGTTATGTATCTGTTTTTTTACGAGAACACCGACGCGATGGTGCTGGGTAAATCGCTCGAGCTGGGGCAAGAGATCCACACGCACAAAAAACATCCGCCGGTATACCGCCGCATTTCAGGCGGAGGTTCTGTGCTGCACACGCAGGGCAACCTGAACTATGCGCTTTATCTGCCGCTTGTGGCGTTTCCAGAGCTGATGAACGTATCGCTGTCCTACCAGCGGATTCTGGGCGGTGTGATAGCGCGTTTCCCGCGCGGAGTTTCGGTGCAGGGATATTCTGATCTCAATTTTTTGTCGCGCGGCAAACCGCGTAAATTTTCGGGCAATGCGCAGTGCCGTAAACGCGGCTGGATCCTGCACCATGGCACGCTGCTCTATGATAAAGAGGCTATCCGCCGTGTGCCCTGGTATCTGAAGCCACCGCCCAAGGAACCCGCGTACCGCGGCGGTCAGAAGCACCGTGATTTCATGACCAATATACTGCCGTTCTATAGCCGCGCTGCTCTTATACGCGCCGTCAGGCTGGGACTCGCCGCGGCCTTCCACGTAGAGCTAAAAACAATACCCGATCCGCTGAAAGCCGCCCGCCGCGTTATGAATCCACCTTTTCAGAGCGAAAGAAATCACCAATAAGGCACTGTGGATCGTAAAGGCATGGCCACCGAAAAAAAAACCTTTGCCGTGCTCGGTGCGGGCCTCTTGCAGCAGCCGCTGATTGCCGAGGGAGTCAGCTCTGGCTTCAAAGTGATTGCACTCGACCAGAACAGCGAGGCATACGCGCGTACTGCGGCGTCTGAATTCATCACCGTGCAGATCGCCGATGCAGACGCGGTGATCGCCGCGCTCAAGCCGTACCAAAATGATCTCGCGTTCGTCTGTACCGTGGCGACCGACTTTACGCACATTGTCGCGCACGCGAACGAAGCCCTCGGCCTGAACGCCACGAATATTGCGCAAGGTGAAGTGTTAACGCACAAGGGGAAAATGCGCGATTTTTGCCGCGACCACGGCCATCTGCATCCGCCGTACATATGCACACAGTCAAAAGAGGCATGCGCTGAATGGGCTGAGCAAAATCCGTGTGCCGAGGGTTTTGTCATCAAACCGGTGCAGAACATGGGCGCGCGCGGTGTGATGTACCTCGCCAGCGCATATGAGCTGGCGTTTGGCTTTGAATTTTCTGCGCACTTCGACAGGCGCGGCGAAGTCATATTCGAGCACTATATTCCCGCGCGCGAAATTTCGGTCGATGCATTATGCTTCGAAGGCACGGTGTTCCTGACCGGCGTCGCCGACCGGCTGATTGAAATCAAAGACCGCCATTTTTTTATTGAAAACGGGCACACATTGCCCGGCAAATTCTCGCCGAGGGATTATGACGCTATCCTGAAAACGCTGCAGCGCTACGCAGACAGCCTGGGCACGCTCGCGAACACGCCTTACCACGGTGCGCTCAAGGGCGACCTGCGCCTGACACCGCGTGGCGAGATCGTCATCGGTGAAATTGCCGGCAGGCTGTCGGGTGGGTTTATGAGCACGCACACCTACCCCGCCGCACATGGCCGCAACCTGATGCAGATGTACATTCGCCTGATGCTGCGAGATAAAACTGTCGTGCTGGCGCACCAGGATGCGATTCGCACGCAGGGCGTGGCCATCGAGCGCTCGCTGTACACAGAGCCCGGTGAACTCGTGGGTGTGCCGCGCGCAGACGAGCTCATGGCAAAGGCAAGCGAGTTTAAGTCACGCGGGCTTTTAGATACATTTTGTAATTACCAGAGCGGCGACACGGTCACGAGCCTGCAGAACAACGTGGGCAAGGTATTGCACACGGTTTTTAAGTCTGATACACTCGAGGCTGGCGAAGCGGTTTTCACCGAATGGAAAGCACAGTTTGCAATCACGACAAAAATCCCCGAATACAACGGGCGGGCGATGTCAAAAATCGCCCGCGAAAAATTCAACAATACCTTTTGCTGGGTGTGCAAAGTCTGCGACGGCGGCTACTGCGCCTCCGGGGTGCCGGGCATGGGCGGGCGCGGTGAAATGAATTCTTTCCGCGACAATATCACGGCGCTCGCAGAATTCAAAATTGCCCCGAGCTATACTTCAGTCAGCGGGATACGGCAGGCGATCGACACCGGGCTCAGCCTGTTCGGAAATCCTCAGCTCAGGCTTTCAGCGCCGATTCTGTCGGCCCCGATCACGGGCAGCGTCACTAACATGGGTGGTTCAATTACCGAGTTCGACTATGCCATGGAGACCGGCTCTGCCATGAAAAATCTGGGCCTGATGCCGACATTTGGCGATGGCGCATCTGCCGACAAATACCGCGTCGGCCTGCACGCGATAAATCTGTTGGGACGCGGTATACCGGTATTCAAACCGCGCGCCGACCAGAACGAACTCATCCGTCGTATCCAGGAAGCGGAAAAGGCAGGTGCTATCGCATGGGGCATGGACATCGACGGTGTGTCATTCAAGACGATGGTAAACCGCAGCGCCGCCACGCGCCATAAGAGCCTCGCGGAAATACGCGAACTCGCCGCCGCGTCTAAGCTGCCCTTCATCATCAAAGGTGTTATGACCGAGCGCGACGCGGCGACCGCAATCGAAGCCGGAGCCGCGGCAATCGTCGTTTCGAACCACGGCGGGCGTGTGCTAGACGGGATGCCCGGCACCGCACGCGTATTGCCGGCAATTGCCACATTCGTGCGCCAAAATGCGCCAGAGGTACAGATTTTCGCGGACGGAGGCGTGCGCTCGGGCAGCGATATTTTCCGCATGCTGGCTCTGGGTGCGCACGGTGTGCTCATCGGCCGCCCAATCGCCATCATGGCTGTCGGCCTGGGACGCACCGGGGTAATGAGCCTGCTCAGCTATTATGTAAAAGAACTCCAACAGGCAATGCGGGTATGCGGATTAGAATCGCTGAACGACATTACACCCCGGCATATCACAAAATTCATTTGACGCCGCCCGATTCGCCGCGCGCGATATCCCGTGGTGCGTTCTGTACAATTATCCGTGCTCTTCGCAATGCTCGCTTTGGCAACAGCCTGTTCTTCAAAATTTGGCTTCGGTGACCCGGGGGGCGGCGACGGGCGCGAACGTTTTTCTGTCTTTTATTCTGAACCCGGAAGAGACCAGGATACCATGATCGACAAGCACGTCGACGACGAGCTGGTAAAACTGATCGATGGCGCAGAACGTTACATGTATCTAGCGGTTTATAATTTTAATATGAATTCGGTTGTGCAGGCAGTGCTGCGCGCCGACCAGCGGAACGTCGACGTGCGGATTGTCGGTGACATCGATGAATTTTACACCAGCGGTTACCAGGCGATGTATGTGAACAACATCAACATGACCCTGGGCAATGCCACAGGAATACAGCACGATAAATTTGCCGTTGTCGACGACAAGTACGTGTTCATGGGCACGGGCAATATTTCCGACACCGACATGGTGCGCAATAATAATAACTGGTACATCATCGGCAATGAAACACTGGTAAAGCTTTATAAAGACGAGTTTCTGCAAATGCATAACGGATTATTCGCGGCGCAAAAACGCCAGCGCAGTGCCACGACCACCGTCATCATCAACAACAACCCGCTCGAGATCTATTTTTCACCCTACCTCGGTGCCGAGGCGATGGATCGCATTATCACCCTGGTGGAATCGGCTAAAACGAGCATCCATTATATGATTTTTGCCGACACGCACGACGAACTCGATGCGGCAATCGTGAAGATGGCAAGGCAACGTGGCATTCCGGCCTATGGCATCCATGATTCGACTTTTGTCATCGGTATTTCAGAAGAGGCGCCCAAACTCTATTCAGCCGGTTTCAATAACGATGGCTCGATGAGCGCAACGGGACCTTTTGTACGCTGGGATGGAAATGAAAATACCTCCGTCAAAAACAATCCCGCGCATGGCGGTAAAATGCACTGCAAGACATTGCTTGTCGATGCTGGCACACCGAACGCGCGCATGGCAACGGGTTCTTTCAACTGGTCTGACAATGCAATCAACAACAACGATGAAAACGTCATTATCGTCAACCAGGCGCGCGTGGTAAATACCATCTATGAGCAGTGGAAAGGGGCATGGGGCATTGCAAACGATATGGCGCTGAAAGTCGTCCAGCACGGTACCATTGCCTCAGCCGGCGACATCGTGATTACCGAAGTCGGCTGGGCGGGTTCATCCGATGGCAGCTCGGTCAACAAGAGCGACGACTTTGTGGAGGTTCTCAATAATACCTGCAAACCCATAGACATGTCGCACTGGGCGCTGCAATGGGGCATCTACGATAAACGCAACCTGTATCCCGTACCCGATAATTACAACTGGTACTATGAAAATAAAGGGTCTTGCCCTGCTTTACTGGGCACATGCCCAACAATTTCCTCAGATTTCAGCACTCCGAGGCCCAATATTATCTGCCCTGGGCAGATTCGCATTTTCTACACCGCCAAACCTTCTGCTTACGCAGACACCGGTGCTGACGAGCAAATTATCTATGACGACCAGGGCGGTGAGATTAAGAACTCAAGCGGCGGCACCCTGTCGACGGAGCATTTCAAATTTTCGGGCACTAAAAACTTCAGTATTTCCAATTCACAATTTAAGGTTCGCCTGTACGACAAGGCAATGAACCTGATCGACGAGGCGGGCGACGGGCGTACGGCTCCGGCGGGTCTCGCCGACGATTATTCTGCAACGAAGACAACGCAGTCGATGGAGCGCCGGGGCTGCTCGGCAGGTTCCGGTGGCTCGTGGCCGCCAGCGACGCTGCCGAGCTGTAGCAGTACTGCAGCGGGCAAATCTGCCGCGGCGTGGTTTACCCATCCAACCGCGCAATCTTACAGTTGCACCAGCAGACAGGATTCCAGTGGATCGACTTCTTTCGATGGCTGCCTGACTAAAGCCGCGAGCAGTTATGCGTCAGGGGGATACATTTATTCTGCAGAAGCGAACCCCACGATCCGCTCGGTCGAGGCCGTTTCGAGCAGCCAGATCAAAGTCACTTTTGACAGCAACATGACGACGGGCGGTAACAACTGCATCGGAGCAACGGGAAAAATCGCGGTCACTCTCGCTTCAGGGGCGTGTGGAGCGCCGACAGTATCCGCCATCGCCGCCGGCAGCGATGCGTCGCAGGTTCTCGTCACGCTAAGCACTAACCTGATGACCTCTCCCACCTGCCGTTACCTGGTAGCACCACAGGCTACCTGCGTCGATTCGGGTAATCGCACCGCAAGTTCCAGCACACTCTACGTCAATGGCCCAGCCGGCGCCTTCGCCACCGCAATACTCAACGAAGTCTGCGTGCAAAACTGTCCGTCGGGTCTATTCAACAGCAAAGACTGGGCGGAGATTAAAATCACGGCGGCCGGCAGCACCCGGGGACTCAAACTCTTCTATTACAATCAATCTGAATTGCGGCTGGTGTATGAGTTCAACGACATGTATGCTCCCGCTGGCAGCATTCTGTCCGTCGGAGTGGCGCAGGCCGCTTTTGCACAGCCTGACCGCACGGCGGGCACACTGACTTTCCCGATGGCAATTCAGCTGCGCGACACCACCGGCTTCGATAGTACCGATGGTGCATTTATTCTTACGTATTGTGCAACCGGTGAAAACGACACCGTCGATACTTCGAGGGCAGAGTGCAACCTGCCCTACAAAGGAATTCAGGATGCGATGTACTACAGTGACCGTGACGGCAGCATAACACAGGGAATGGTGACCGGCGCACTGCTGCACTTTTATGACAATCTGCAATCCTTCTGGCCGATTTCGCAGCGACCTGTATTCGGCCTGAACGACCGCGTGATTCAGCTCACCGGCATCTGCATTGCAGCAGACAGCAACAGCACCGAAAATGCCACCTACCTGTGCAGCAATTCGAGTGCGGGCATCAGCCGGTCGACTGCCGATACCGGCGCAATTCGCAATGCCGGAAAATCGGCCTGGAAAAACTTCAGCTCCGCCAGTATGTCGCCCAATGCCGCCAACACCGGCTGGTGAACCGGAACACAAAACATACGTTCACTATTAAACTGGCACCTTGCACCCCTTACCTCGTATTACTATATGGATAGCTATGCGCTTCGCGATATTACTCATTTTTTCAGGGCTATTCTGTGCTGCGATAGCAGATGCGGGCATGGGATTCACACTTTCAGGCCGCCAGTACCAGCTACAGGGCGGTCAGGCGGTTTTGAACACGGTCAAAGGCCGCACACAGCTGATTCTCGCGGTGCGCGATATCCAGTCAAAAGCGCAGATCGCGATCACTGCTGAAATCCCCGCCGGGGCCCTGAATGGTGCACCCTTAGAACTCAGTGCGGATTTATACCCGGTATCTGCGGTCATCGTCAATGCGAAGGGGATTTATAGCGTGGTGCCGCACGTCACACTCGCACGCGATGACTTCATGCAATATACCAAAAAAGAAGAAATCGTAACGGACGAAGCAGAAGACGACCCACACGACCGCCCGCAAGACAGGCTGGTCGAATGCCGTCGCGAGATGAACGAACATTGCATGAAGCTGATGCAGCAGCACCGCCTGAAACGCAAAAAGGTGCGTGTTAAATACTCGAAGCACGGCCCGACATGGGTGGGTAAATCGCGCGCCGAGCGCATCGCGACAGGTGACGGTATCATGCGCGAAGAGAAGTTTAAGGATACGTCTTTCATTCTGCGCCTCACACCTGTGATGAACGGCAATAAGGTCACACAGTTTACCGGCTCGTTTGCCGGTGTGATGGTTTATAACGAGGGCATGAACCCTGCAATAAAACTGCCGGTGCAAAATGGGACAATTGATCTGCAGGTACATGATGCTCGTTAACAAGATTAAATCCGCCCTGCTCTTATCTTCCCTTACTGTTGTCAGTGGTTTATCGGCCTACACAGTCGATGTGCATAAAAATTTGCCCGAAGAATCATTTCTTTATATGGAGTTCCAGGGCACCAACCAGATGCGTTGGGCGGCAGACTACCTGAAAGCGAAGGCGGGCGGACGTTACACCGGCACGTGTGTAAATATCAACTACACTCCGGCTGAAATGGCGCGTGGAGACAACACTCAATGCGGTGCAATCGGGATACATCGTGTTGGTGGTGATAAAATCGACTTTCTGCAGGACAACTTTATCGACCACCTGTTCTTTTTCAGCTGGAGTGCGTTCGGAAATAATATCACCACTTATACGCATTTTATTAATCTGAAATTTACCGATTCGAGCGGCGATACGCTGGTCACTAACAATTATAATAAGATCGACGGATATGCATACAATGCGACCTATGGCTTTCAGGAATTTGGCAGTATCGACTCGCTGATCGCGACCGGGTTCGGCTCGGCTCCTTTCACAATAAATATTCCAGGCTGTACCCATGCAAACTGCGCAGAATGGACAACTGCCGCCACCCCGCTGCAAACCAATCCGATCGTGGATTACAAACAGAATGGGTCGACAACTCCACTAGGCAATCCGCATGGCAATAAACAAACCGGTACCGACGACGGAACTAATTACAATTGTTACAGTGACACTGCCGTCATTGGTGCATGCCCCGATGAAGGCGCGCAGGTTGGCGGCACGTACCAGATACCAAACGTAAATCCCGGCGGAGGAAGCGATATAGGCAGCTTCTTTGTCGGTAATGAAGACTGGGCTATCTGGGAACCAGCGTATAATGCAGCGACGTTCTATTATAACGAAGGCTGGCTTGAAGGCCTCGCAAGCCGCAACCACAGCCTTGAGACAACGCCGATTGTCGGCCGTTATTATAATGTGACCGGCGACCAGATTCTCTACTATACTCTGGCTCATCACTATGCCGGTGATATCGTGCAGATGACGCATGTGTGGGTGACCAGCGGTTATAACCACGTTGATTACGAGAGTTTTGCCGATGACAAGTATGGCAAACGCCAGATTGGGGGTTCAGACAGCGACAAGAACTATGAAAACTACCTGAACTCCCAGGCTTATATCAACGGCAGGCAGAACCGCTACAATATGGCACCGGGTAACGTAGATAAAATCATTATCGAACAGGCCTTCTATACATATCACATTCGCGCGCGCTCAGGTTATGATAAGATGAGCACGACCAATCAGGGCGTGTGGAAAAATCTCGCAATCTGGTCTATTCAGAACGGCACAGCCGAAATGGCACTGATTAACGAAAAAGCCGTGATGGATTTGCGCAAGTGCCGCAATAGCGCAGCCTGTGATAATCTCTGACTGAGTTGATCTGCAAAAAAAATTACAGGCGGGATGAAACCCCGCCCGTTTCATGGCGAACGTTTTGCCGCGACTGGAGTCAGTTTTATTCTTTCGGAGCGCGGTAACCGAAGAAACTGCTCAGTGTTTTAAATTCGAGTTTGCCGTCGCGGCGCAGCGTGCGGCTCAGCGTGTTGGCGCAACGCTTGTAGTTCGCCGGGAAACGCGCGATGACGTCGCCCTTGCCCGCTTTGCTGCGCAGAAATGCCCAGATCTTAGACGGCGAACTCGTGCACATACCTGCCATGTCAAAAGTCACGCGGCGGCTGTTGATATCCATCACGTTTGCCGTGGTGGTGAGCGCGCGGTTATACTTCGCCGGCAGCAGCACGTAGCTTTTACCTTCGCCCTTAATAGCGGCAAACACGGCTCGTGCCGATGCAACGGTCGTGGTAATGTTGTTTAGATCGCGAATGACGAAGCCCCAGACGTCTCCCGTCTGTTCGAGCGCGTTCTTGATGTAGGGGGCGATCAGGTCCTGTTCGATCAGGTTGCGAATAGAGGCGGATTGATCCGGTTCGGTAAAAGATCCTGCCCTGAGGTCGAGCGTTGCCCAAGCCTCCTGTTTATATTCCTCTACCTGCTGCGCGAGATCCTTTGCACCTTCGGCAGGCTTAATACCAAATGTGAGCGGCACGCCCAGCGTCTGCCACGCGGTCAGCTCGTCCGTGGTGGCTAGATTATCGACATAGATCGCAATGCGCGCAGGTGGCTTCACAGCGCCCCAAAGCGGGCCCTGGCTGGTGACGTGCAGGCGCATGAAAATCGTGCGCACGCGTGACCCGTCACGGCGTTCGAACTTATACCAGTAGTGGCCTGTTGTGCCCTTGATATCATACGATTCGCCGCGGAATTTATAGCCTTTTTTGAACAGCAGATCGAGGACTTTATCGCGCTCGCTGCTGGTGTATTCGGCATTGCAGGCAATCGAAATGACTGGCTCTTCGAACTTGCTGGTCTGTTCGGCAACGCAGACTTTCTCTTCACCCCACAGTGCAACCAGCTCACCGCCGAGTGCACCGAGATCTTCGCCGCCTTCTTCATTAGCTTCTGCAGGTGCAGCTGCAGCCTTGTCGTCGGCTGCGCTCAGCCCTGCAATTGCCAGCGAGGCAAACAGTGTGAAGGCGATTATGGATAATGTTTTCTTATACTGCATCATATAGATTCCTCTTAGAATTCGATTTTAGGCGGCTTGGGCTTGGCTGCTGGCGCTGCAGGCACGGCCGGAGCTCCAGGAATCGCCGGAACACCTGGGATCGCGGGCACTACAGCCGCAGGTTGCGCAGCCGGGGCGGCGGGTTCTTTCGCCGGAGCATCGCCTTTGCCGGCATCGGAGTCTGGTTTGCCGTCAGAGAAGTCGAGCGACAGTAGCGCATTGTCGAATACGAATTCGTACTCTTTGCGGCGATTCACAGGGGCAACGCAGATGAGTTGCAATACCTTGTCATCGGCGACGACGAAGGCAGTGGTCAGGGTATAATTACTTTTTCCGATGCGGGCATTCCACACCTGCTTCTCCATGTTTTTGCGGAACCCAACCTCTTTGCGTTTCACGAGGAAAACCCTGTCGTATTTGACGGCGAGGCGGGTGCGCAGCTGAAGCACCAATTGCTCCAGGTCGGTATTTTCCGCCGTGTACGAGCGCACTTCGATCGCGACCCGGCCTGAGCGGTCTTTCTTTTCAAAATGCACGTTGGCAACTTTGTCGCGCGACCGCGAGGCCTGAGTCCATAATGAAGGAATATCGATCGTGAATCCAGGTTCCTCGGTTTTCGGGTCCCAGTAAAATGGAACCGCCGATAAACCGCCCGAAGCGGATATCGCCAAAAAGCATATAATTAGGGCGCGCAGCATATAGTCTCTCCTTTAGATCATCGGTAAAGTTACAACCCAAATTGAACGATTCGATAATTTTGTGGTATCCCGAAATCATTGACGCAGTGCAGCGGCGCTCAGGCTTGCGCAGTGCTTCGCTGGGCGTTCATTTTTGCCGGTTTTCCGGCGTTTTTTCAACCTGTAATGGCCGAAGAACCATGGAGTATTTCGCGTGAACACCCCATCACGGCAGAAGTGGAGCCGCCGCACCACGAACACCGGAACGAAAGCAATAATCCATTAATCCATTTTTACCAGAAATATGTGAGCCCGCTCAGCGGTTCGACCTGCCACTACACCCCCACCTGCTCGCGTTATACCGCAGAGGCGATACGCAAATTCGGCCTGCTCAAGGGCATGCTGATGGGAACCGACCGTCTGATACGCTGCCATCCCGGGCAGCGCGAACATCCTCACGATCTGCCGAAAGAGTACTGATGAAACGCTGCCTGCTTCTTCTCGCCCTTTTTACCCTTTGCCTGCCCGCGATGGCCGCGCCCAAAGCCCGCCCTGCCCCGGACTTCAGCAAACCGCAGACATTTTTGCACCTCGCCGATGCATTTGCCGACGAGCATGACTATTACCGCGCCATCACCGAATACAAAAAAGTCGTCTTCTTATTTCCCGATTACGAAAAACTCGAGTGGGTACATTTCCAGATCGGCAAAATGTATTACGAAGGCGGAAGGTTTCCGCAGGCAAAGCATGAACTTTTACCGCTGACAGAAACCAAAGATGCGCGACTGAAGTTTTTAGCTCTGAACTACATTGCCCTCAGCTATTATGAGAATTCTGAATTTGGCAATGCGATGCGCCTGATCGACGAACTCAAGGCCACGCCAGCAGGCGAACCTTACCAGCTCGATTACACAATTTACACCGGCATGGCAGCTGCAGGCAACCGTAAATTTTCCGAGGCGCACGAACGCATGTCGGGTGCAAAAAAAATGTGGAAAGACAAACACCCGGAAGAAAAACCGGCGACTGCGGTGGACGCGCAGTACGACAAGTTCTTTGAGAGCACGCTTCCGCTGCTCGAAAAAGCCGGCAAACTTTCGACCAAAAGCCCCTACTGGGCGATCTTCTTCGCTGCGATATTTCCCGGTGGCGGGCATTTTTTCCTGAGCGAATGGGACACGGGGCTTGTGAGCCTGAGCCTCGTCGGTGGTGCGACGTTTCTGGCAATCGACGGTTTCATGCGCGACAGCGCTGTGCAATCGATTATTTTCACGACGTTCGCGACGGGCGCCTATATCGGGCAGATTTATTCGAGTTACCGGACAGCGCGCAAGTACAATGAAGAACTCGGCGATAATGAGTTCCGCGAGCTCACACGGCAATTCCGCAGCCTGAATATTGCGCTACAGTTTCAATCGCGCTTCTAGCAGGGTGTTGAAAGACTGCTAGCTAGCAGTCTGCGGAAACCGAAAAAGCGGAAAGCAGGCCCTTGCGGCCGCTTTAGCAGGGGTTGCCTGCCCGCTGGCAGCGGTTTGCGCGAGCAAATCGCGAGGCTTTACGCTTTTTCGGGAGTTTTTTCGCAGACTGCTAAGGCCAGTCAAAAATGATCCGGTTATTATCGTTAATTGCCGATTCGCGGTAGCCGTCATAGCCGGTGATAACAAAGGTGTGCTTTCCGTCGCTCGGCGTATTGAGTGTCAGCGTGCGCACCGACGGCGAATTGAGCGTCGTGTCGATGTCGCGCACCTGGTAAAATGTCTGCGGCACCCCGTTATAGTAATACAGAAAATACTTTGAAACCTCTGCTCCCGTATCGGGGTCGATCGAAGCGGTAAAATCGATGCGCAGCTGAGACTTGTCAAAAGTCACAACCGGCGTCGAAGGCGGGTTGCCGCCGGCAATTTTCCCGGTACCGGCATAATAATCCTGCGGGAGAGGCGCGTCCATCACGCAGGCCGAAAGCAACAGCAAAAACGGCAGAACAGCGACTAAAGGCGAAGCGTGCTTACTTTTTGTCATCCGGCTTCGCTGCTTCGGGCGTCACCACGGGCGCAGTCATTTTTTTGTGCAATTTGAGCGAGTCATTGAGGTAGACACTCACCCGGTGGTTATGGCGGATTGCCTCTTCATCGGCAAGCATGCCTGCCTGCATCAGCAGTTCGTCCGCTTCCCTGTAGCGGCCATCGAGAATGAAGCACACCGCGACGTCGTTCTGCCAGTAGGCGCGCTGAATATCGGGCAGATTTGCCCCCTCGATGCGCGCGAGCATGTTCATCGCCTCGGCGGTTTTACCCTGCAGCAGCGCATTGTATGCAAGGCTGGTATCGGGAATATTGCGGTCGGTATAAAAGAACAGGTTTCCAAACTGCTTTGTGTTGCCGGCCGTATTGATATGCGGCGTCGGCAGCACAACCGAGAGCGTGTGCGCCACGCCGGCAGTGCAACGGAAAAGAGCAAAAGACAACAACAAGACTGAGGGCAGCAATAGGGAGCGCATACATCTGCATCTGCGCTGCGCCGTGAGCAGCCAAGCGAATTTCAGGTTCACTGCGCCGCTCTCTAAATTATTGTCCGCATGAGTCAGTTTCCATTATTTTCTTTTCATGGCAGAAAACCACTTTGATACGATTATTATCGGCTCAGGCCCCGCGGGCTACACGGCGGCTATCTATGCAGGCCGCGCAAACCTGAAAACCCTCGTGCTCGAGGGCATCGAGCGCGGCGGCCAGCTGATGATCACCAGCGAAGTGGAGAATTATCCGGGATTTGCGCAGGGAATCCAGGGCCCCGAAATGATGGATCATTTCAGGGCGCAGGCAGAGCGTTTCGGTGCAGTGCTGAAATCGGTTTTAGCCGATAAGGCAGAACTCTCCGGCGGAGCTCCCTTCAAGGTCAGCGCCGAGGGTACGACCTATACCGGAGATTCGGTCATTATTGCGACCGGGGCATCTGCACGTTTTCTGGGTATTCCTTCTGAGCTTGCCTATAAAGGCAAAGGTGTTTCGGCATGCGCGACATGCGACGGATTTTTCTTTCGGGGCAAAGAAGTTGCGGTGGTGGGCGGCGGCGACTCTGCGTTTGAAGAAGCCAACTTTCTCACCAAATTCGCCAGCAAAGTAACGCTGCTGCATCGCCGCGATACGTTCCGCGCCAGCAAGATCATGGTCGATCGCGCGAAGAACAATCCAAAAATTGTGATCAAACCTTTCGTGGAGGTCGCAGAAGTCTATGGCGAAGAAAAAACCGGCACTGTCACCGGCGTGAAACTGAAAAACACGCAGAGTGGCACGATCGAAGATTTTCCAGTGCAGGGACTCTTCATTGCGATCGGCCACGTGCCAAACACGCAACTCTTCAAAGGCCAGCTCGAAATGGACGAAACAGGCTATCTCATAACGCAGCCTGATCGCACCGCGACCAAAATCCCCGGCGTCTTTGCCGCCGGCGACGTGAAAGACCACTACTACCGCCAGGCAATCACTGCAGCAGGTTCGGGCTGCCAGGCAGCGATTGAAGCGGAGCGCTATTTAGAGAGTCTGCCTGCACGGCACGCAAAATAACGGATAAGATTATGGAAAACTTTGAAAACAAACCCGCCTGGTTCGACGGCAAATTTGTCGCTCTCAAAGATGCCAACGTCAACGTGCGCACGCATGCACTGCAATACGGCACGGCCTTCTTCGGCGGTCTGCGCGCGTATTACAACAAGGATAAAAAAAATCTGTACCTGCTGCGGCTTGAAGACCACCACGCGCGACTACGCGCATCGGCGCGCATTCTGCAGATGAAATGGGCAATGCCGTACGAAGAATTCCGCGACATCACCGTCAAATTGCTGCGCGACGGCGAATGGCGCGAAAACTGCTACCTGCGGCCTTTCATCTACAAGTCAGAACTTTCCATGTCGCCGCGGCTGCACAATGTAGAAGACAAGTTTGCGCTCTATGCGATACCCTTAAACGACTATCTCGATACCGCGCGCGGACAGACTGCGGCTGTTTCTTCCTGGGTCAGAATCTCCGACAACCAGATACCCTCGCGCGCAAAAGCCACCGGCGGTTACATCAACTCGGCGCTCGCCAAATCTGAGGCGCTCGCCAACGGCTTTGACGAAGCCATTTTCCTCGACCACCGCGGTTTTGTTTCCGAAGGGTCGGCAGAGAATATTTTCATCGTCCGCGACGGCAAACTGATTACGCCCGGCACGTCTTCCGATATTCTCGAAGGCATCACGCGGCGCACGATTCTTAAAATTGCCGCTGATCTGGGTATAGAGACAATGGAGCGCGACATCAGCCGCACCGAACTCTACGTCGCCGACGAAGCCTTCTTTACCGGCACAGGTGCGCAGGTCGCATGGATCGAAAGCATCGATCGCCGGCCGGTCGGCACAGGAAAAATCGGTCCGATCAGCGAGAAGCTGCAAAAAGCCTTCTTTGCGTTTGCCACCGGCGAAAAACCCGAATACATGAGCTGGCTGACCCCGGTCTACTGATTCGCCGCGATGCTTACGCTCACGGCCGACAACCTGCCCCAGACGGTCATTTTTGAGGGTGACATGTCGGTCGAAAAGTCTGAGGCACTGCGTAACCTCGCAACCGAATTGCTGTATGCGAGGCGCCGCAATACCGAAGACACCGAATCGCTTACCCGCACTTTGATTGCCGAAGGCAGGCATCCCGACCTCGTCGAGTTTTCAGGAGAATCAGTACTGATCGGCAGCGAGAAGGATGCGCCACCCGGCACAGTGCGTCACCTGCTAAAACGGGTGCTACCCTATTCACCGTGGCGGGCACATGCACGCGTGATTATTTTCCATAACGCCGCCGGAATCAAAGACGAAGCGGAAACAGCACTCTTAAAGACGCTCGAAGAGCCTGCCGAGAATAACTATTTTTTCCTCAGCGTACAGACTGCGACGCGTTAAAAGAGACAATCCGCTCGCGCTCAGTCATAACCCGCATTGCGGGAAAAATCCCCCCCACTGAACTGCCGCAAGACCCATGGTACCGGTTCTATGTTTTGGCGGGTGCGGACGAGTTTATCGCTCAGTTCCCTGAAGCGGCAGAAAACCTGATAACGACTGCGAAACAGCAGTGCGACGAACTCGCATTTACCGGTGCGGATTTTCCTCTGCTGGAAAAGCTGCTGTTCTTATCGCCGAAACAGCTTTTTGAAAAAGATACGATTCTGGTACAGTCGCGCGCACTCAAATTCGCCTTGCTGCCCTTCTACGCTGCGCTGCGCGACAGGGTTGTTCAGGGCACCACGCCGTCATTTTCTCCGCTCGCACTGCCCCGCCTAGCGGTGCCGGCCGCGATTCGTGCAGCCGGGCTGATGCAGACCTACATGCATAACCTTGAAACGCGCGTCTTCGGCAATCGCCCGCTCAACCAGGTTACCGTTTTCTATAGCTTCTTTTTCCGCTTTATGCAGATTTGGGCCGAACGACAGGAGGTCGTTGGGCCGGCTGCGACAAGGATGTCGTAGCAGACGGCCGGAACGATAGGATGTCGTAAGGTCGGCACCTCGGCGCAGGATAAACCAGGTGGAACAGTAGCGGTGAGGACACCTGCTTTTGCCATCCACGCCCCACCTGATTTATCCTGCGCCCTGTTCCCATTCTGCTCGACGCGTGCTCGCGAAGCATGGGCCTGACGCTATCGCATGTGGTATCATAGTGAAATCCTCTGGGTTGCAATCAAGATAGTTATTCTTTTCGGCGCCATGATTACGGGCGCCGCATACTACACCCTGCTCGAACGCAAATGGGCGGGTTATATCCAGGACCGCTTCGGGCCCAACCGGGCGGGTCTGTGGGGTTTGCTGCAGCCCCTGGCCGACGGCATCAAGTTTCTCACCAAACAGGAAACGATCCCGAGAAATGCCGACGCGTGGGTATTCGTGCTTGCACCCGCGCTCTCGATGACAACCGCAATTATGCTGTGGGCGGCAATTCCATTCACGCCGGTGTTCCACCAGGTTCCTGATTTTGTCAGCGCGGCAACAGGTAAAAAAGAATTTGTATTCCAGGTCATGAATCCCAGTGGCGGCCTGCTCTACATGTCGGCCGTGGCGTCGCTCGCCGTCTATGGCATCATGCTCGCTGGCTGGTCTTCGAACAACAAATACGCGCTTTTGGGTTCGGTGCGCTCAACGGCGCAGATGATATCCTATGAACTCGCGCTCGCTCTCACGCTGGCCGTCATTGTCATTCTTGCCGGGAGCCTCGATCTCACGCAGATTGTCAAGGCGCAGTCGGAACGCTGGTTTATTGCCACGCCTCCGGGGGCCATTGCGTTCAGCATCTTTCTCGTCACCATGTTCGCCGAAACCAACCGCCTGCCGTTTGACCTGGCTGAAGCCGAGAGTGAACTCGTTGTCGGCTTTCACACCGAATATGGCGCATTCAAATTTGCACTGTTTTTTATCGCCGAGTACATGAACATGATCACGCTGTCTCTCTTGGCGGCGCTGCTCTTCTTTGGCGGCTATAACATACCGGGTTTTATCCCAGAGGCCATTAAACTTGCCTGGTATGGTCCGCTCGTCGGCTCAGCTTTCTTCTTCGCCAAAGCGTTCCTCTTTGTTTTTCTCTTTGTCTGGGTGCGCTGGTCGATACCGCGCTTTCGCTACGACCAGCTGATGAATCTTGGCTGGAAAAGACTCGTGCCGCTGGCGATGGTGAATTTGCTGGTGGCCGGCCTCTGGGTCTATTACACCTAGCCCGCGCTGACGATGGGCGATCCTAACAAAGAGGAAGAATCGCTCGAAGTCAGCCAGATGGTAATGATCTTTCTGAATTCGGTCATCTTCATCAAGTTTCCGTTACTATTCTTCGGTTTCCGCATGTCCGACGACCCCACCCCGTTTAATATTGGAGGGTTTGCCGTGTGCCTCGTGTTTTCTGTCTTTACCATGCTGCGCTTTATCTTAAAAAAGAACAAAAAGAAAGAGTAAATAACGCATCTGAATTCCCGGCTTGCCTTTACGGCGTGTTTCGCCTGCGCAATGAGGATTTATGAAAGATACGCGCACACAAAACATCCGCAAAATCGTTCTCGCCTACTCCGGCGGTCTCGACACCTCGGTGATTCTCCACTGGATCAAAAAAACCTATAACTGCGAGGTGATCGCCTATTGCGCCGATATCGGGCAACAAGAAGAACTTGCCGGCCTCGACGAAAAAGCCGCCCGCACGGGTGCAGCAAAATGTTACATCGAAGACCTGCGTTCCGAATTCGTCAAAGACTATGTTTTCCCGATGATTCGTGCATCGGCAGTCTATGAAATGCGCTACCTGCTGGGCACATCCATCGCGCGGCCGCTGATTGCGAAACGCCAGGTAGAAATTGCCGAAAAAGAAGGCGCGGATGCTGTAGCGCACGGTGCGACCGGCAAAGGCAACGACCAGGTACGCTTTGAACTGACGTTCATGGCGCTGAACCCGTCATTGAAAATTGTCGCCCCGTGGCGCACATGGGATTTCCGCGGCCGCGAAGATCTCATCCAATACGCGAAAGACGAAAATATCCCTGTGACTGCGTCGGCGGAGAAACCGTATTCCATGGACCGCAACGCGCTGCACATCAGCTATGAAGGCGGCGTGCTGGAAGATCCATGGCATGAATACAAAGAAGACATGTTTATTCTGACAAAAAGCGCTGAAAAAGCGCCTGACAAGGCAGAAATACTCGAAATCGAATTTGAAAATGGCAATGCCATTGCGGTGAACGGGAAAAAAATGCAGCCGTTCGAGCTTTTGATGGCTCTCAACAAAATCGGTGGCGAACACGGCGTGGGCCGCATCGACATCGTCGAGAACCGCCTGGTGGGCATCAAGTCGCGCGGCGTTTATGAAACACCGGGCGGCACGATCTTAAGCCTCGCGCACCGTGACCTCGAGTCGATCACGCTCGAAAGAAACCTGCAGCACCTCAAAGACGAGCTGAGCCTCAAGTACGCCCGTCTCGTCTACAACGGTCAATGGTTCACCCCCGAGCGCGAAGCCCTGCAAGCATTCGTAGACCAGACACAAAAAGTGGTGAACGGTGTGGTGAAGATGAAGCTGTTCAAAGGTACCGCACAGGTTGTGGCGCGCAAATCGCCGAATTCGCTCTACAGTGCAGCACTGGCTTCGTTCGAGAAAGAAGACGTCTATAACCAGTTTGACGCCGAGGGTTTTATACGCCTGTTTGCGCTCACCGCGCGTAACTCTTACACGCCATACAAAAAGCAGATCGGTTAAACAATTGGCCCTCACTCAGACATTCGTTTCTCCCGAGAACTGGTATTCGCTCGAATACCCGCGCACCTGGGAGATGGAAGTGGTTGAGGGCATACCGAGCTTTTTCGACGGCATCAGCACCTACGGCGGCGTACTACAGGTAATGGCGGCAAATCTCGCAGGCGCGGCAAACAAAGAGCTGATACAACAGTCGCCGTTTTTGTCGGGACAAAACCTCGGCGAAAAACTCCGCTTGTTCCTGACGAATCAGGGTATTTCCAATGACACCGCGCAATATTTTGAGCGCGACAACACCCTGATGGGAGCATGCGAATACCGCTCGGGTGGCCATTTTTTCCTGGTGCTGATGGCCGAGCGGGAAAGCATTTTTGTGCTGGCTCTTTACAATTGCAAGGGTGAACCGCTACCCGAAGAAGCCGCTCAGGTTGGCCGAATTCTGCAGTCGCTGACGATTCTTTAAACTAAGATTCCGTTTCACCCGCGGAGTTCTTATCCACACCGCAAAGCCGCACAAGCTCCCGGAAATGGTCCCCGCGCTCTTCAAAGCTCTTGTACTGATCCCACGAAGTTGCCGCGGGTGAAAGCAGTAGAGTTGCCGCCGTCAGCTTTTGCTGGTGCACCATGCGCTTAGCCGTGTGAAAAGCCTTGAACAGGTTTTCATGCAGCGTAAACTGCGTGAAATCCACCGCGGTGAAATCTTTTGCCATATCATCGCGGCATTCGCCGTAAATGAGCGCGCGTGCGCCTTTTGCTCTCAGTGCCTCACCCAGTTCGCGGTAGCTTTCACCCTTGCCCTGCCCGCCCAGAAAAATAAATACAGGGTTCGCCGCATTTTTGAGCGCAATCATTGCAGCCTGCGTCGTTGTCGCCTTGCTGTCGTTAATAAAGGTGATATGCGCGAGCGCGGCTTGCGGTATACGCTCGAATCTGTGCGGCAGGGGTTCAACCGCAGTGAGCGCCGAAGCCAGGTTCGCGAGCACGTTTTCTGTAAAAACGGTGCGTATTGCCTCGAGAGCGAAGAGCAGGTTGCTGAAATTATGGCGTCCGGCAAGGTGCCCCGCTGAAAGATCGGCGATAGCCTGCCCATGCTGATTTAGCAATGACTGCCCCGAAACCGAAAAATGGGGTGAGCGCAGATTCTCCGTGGCGACGGCCAGCACCGGTGATTTTGTTTTCCCGATCGGGTGGTTATTTTTCCAGAGCGACGTATGGCCCGGTAATAACGCCTCGGACACAATTAACGGAGCATTGCCGCGCAGAAGGCGCAGAATATTCCATTTTGCGAGGCCATACCCTTCAATATCTGCATAGCGATTCAGATGGTCGGGCGCAAGGTTCAGATAGATTGCAGCATCGAGCGCAAGATCACCCGGTTCTTCAAGCTGGTAGCTCGATAATTCGCAGACCAGAGCCTTGCCACGGTACGCAGCCTGGTTGAGCACAATTTCAGACAGCGGCAGGCCAAAATTGCCGCATTCGACTGCAGCGACACCGAGCGAGCGTAAAATTTGCGCAACGAGAGTCGTCGTTGTACTCTTACCGTCCGTGCCCGTAATGCCGATGATTTTGAAATCGCGCAGGTGAGGCGCGCAATACGCGACCTCGCTGACTACCGGAATATTTTCGGCGCGCGCGGCCAAAATGAAAGGATGCGACAGGGGAACACCGGGTGTGAGCGTGATGCGGTCAAACTGGCCGCGCAGCCTTGCAATATCAAGGCGGTCTGATGGCACAAAAGTGAGTTTCGTACTGTTTAGTTGTTCGGGAGCCGCCGCGGGATTCTTGTCGTACCACAGCACATGTTTTCCATGCGCCAGTAACAGGCGCGCATAAGACGCTCCGGTTTTTCCCGCGGCACCGATGAGTAATATGCGTTCAGCCATATCAGAGAATCAGAATCTGCGTCTGCGCGGTCGCCACGAGTTTTCCGCGCTGGTCGAAAGCAGAAGCTGTCATGTAGAGCGTGCGTTGCCCGCGCGTCACAACCTCTGCCTCGCAGTAGAGCGTGTCGCCTTTTTTGACTCCGCGCAGGTAAGTCTGCGACATATCGAGCGTGACCGCCGCCTTTTGTGCAGCGGCATACGACAATGGGCCAAGGGTATTATCGAATGCCGCAGCGAGAACACCGCCCTGCATCACGCCGATCGGGTTCAGCTGTTTTTCGAGAACAGGAAACGAAACGAGCAGTCCCTTGCGCGAAATATAGCGCAAAAATTGCCCCTGCATGTCATGGAAACACGGCGGCGGTATTTCCAGCGATAAGGGGGATTTCCCCTTCATCGCTTCCATTTCGCGCCATAGCACATCGACTTCATCCTGAAACAGGCGGCGTTCCGCGAACAGCATCAGACGCCTGCACTTTTTTCAATGAAGCGGGTAAATACCGGATGCGGGCTCAGGGGTTTCGACTTGAATTCCGGATGGTACTGAGTTCCCACGAAAAAAGGATGCAGTTTGCGGTCGAGCTCGACGGTTTCAACGAGGGTTTCGTCGGGTGATAAGCCGGTCAACAGCATACCTTCTTTTTCGAACGCGGCGCGGAATTTATTGTTGAATTCAAAACGATGGCGATGCCGCTCCTGGATATTTGGTTGTTTATAGCACTCGGCAATCAGCGATCCCTCACGCAGCTTACAGGGATAAGCCCCGAGGCGCATCGTGCCGCCTTTATTAACGACTGCATTCTGCTCTTCCATGAGGCTGATTACCGGGTAGTGCGAATCGGGATCGAACTCGGTGGAATGCGCGTCTTTATACCCGAGCACGTTGCGCGCAAACTCAATAACAGCGCACTGCATACCCAGGCATATGCCGAAATACGGAATTTTATTTTCGCGTGCATGGCGAATTGCCAGCAGTTTACCTTCCACACCACGCTCGCCAAAACCGCCCGGCACAAGAATACCCTGTGCGTCTTTCAATAGCTCCCTGAAATTTTCCGCATTTACTTTTTCGGAATCGATTTTGATAAATTCAACCGCAATTTTTTTGGGGAAACCCCCGTGTGTCATCGCTTCGTACAACGAACGGTAGGCATCGTGCAATGCCATGTACTTGCCGACCACTGCAATTTTTACCCGGTTTTGATTGCGGAACACATCGACGACGTGTTCCCATTTCGCAAGCATCGGGTTCAGATCGAGCAGAAATTGCCCGATTGGTTTTCCATTCGGAAATAGCGCAAAATTTCCCCATCCAGATCTTCGCTGTGAAAAATCTGCGGGATTTCGTAAATCGTGTGGTCGATGTCCGGTGCCGAAAACACCCGCTTCTTGGAGACGTTACAGAACAGGGAAATTTTTTCTTTTACATCGGCATCGAGCGGCGATGTGGTACGGCACAACAGAATATCCGGCTGAATACCCTGCTTGAGCAGTTCCTTAACTGAGTGCTGCGTCGGTTTGGTTTTGATTTCACCACCTTCAACGATCGAGGGCACCAGAGTCAGGTGAATAAACATGGTATTTTCTGCACCCTGATCGAGCCTGAACTGCCTGATCGCTTCAAGAAAAGGTACAGATTCAATGTCACCCACTGTGCCGCCGATTTCAACGAGCACAAAATCCAGCCCTGGATCCATTTGCGCCACCAGCTGAATGCGGTTCTTGATCTCATTGGTAATATGCGGAATCACCTGCACGGTGCGACCAAGATATTCGCCTCGGCGTTCGCGTGAAATCACACTATGGTAGATCTGCCCCGTAGATACAGAGTTCTCGCGGCCGAGATTCGCGCTTGTGAAACGTTCGTAATAGCCGAGGTCCAGATCGGTTTCCGCTCCGTCTTCGGTGACATAGACCTCTCCGTGCTGAAACGGACTCATCGTACCCGGATCAATATTGATATACGGGTCCAGCTTCTGGATCGTCACGCGAAAACCGCGCGCCTCGAGCAATGCGCCGATCGATGCAATCGACACTCCTTTTCCCAATGAGCTCGCCACGCCGCCGGTGACGAAGATGTAACGCACTTTTTTCACACCGGATTATGTCACTACCCAAAACGCACCGTCAAGGAGCATAAGGCCGGTGTCCTTTCAGGCACCGGTTAAGCAAAATGGAGCCGGTGAAGCATTGACACTCTGTCCCAAAAACACGAACAAACCGTCATGTTTAAAGACAGAGTGGCCGTAATTACCGGCTCAGCCCGGGGCATTGGCCGTGCCATCGCTGAAGCGCTTGCTGAGCAAGGTTGCAACATCGTTATTTCCGACGTCAACCAGGAAGGTTCTCAGAAAACAGCCGACGAAATCGCGGCAAAGTACAATGTGAAGACCATAGGGGTCGGCGCAAATGTAACAAAAAAAGAAGATATGACGGCACTCGCCAATGCGGCTGTCGAAAAGCTTGGCAAGCTCGACATCTGGGTGAATAATGCCGGCGTGCTGCGCGATGACCTGCTGATGCGTATGTCTGGGCGAAGACTGGAACCTTTGTTCTGGATGGGAACTCTGGCGGTGTTTTCTTTGGCATCTCAGGCTGCAACGAAGGTGATGATGAAAGCCAAGTATGGCAAGATTGTGAATATCTCTTCGGTTGCCGGCCTGGTCGGTACGCAGGGCAGGCAAACTACTCCGCTGCAAAGGCGGGTGATTGCCATCACAAAGACCGCTGCGCGGGAATACGCTTCGCGCAATATCAATATCAATGCGATCACACCTACGCATACAGACTGATATGACAGGTGCTTTGCCCGAAAAAATCCAGGTAGAACCTCGCCAAGATGGTGCCGCTGCCAACAAAGGTGCCATCAGATATCGCAAAAGCTGCGCGTTTTCTCGCATCCTCTGATGCAGACTTCATCACCGGCGTGATTCTGCGCGTCGATGGTGGCATGGCTATCGGCTTCTGAGCACCCGCTTAGAAATTTTAAAAAAGGCCGCGTTTTTCGCGGTCTTTTTTTTGCTCACTGCCCCGCTCCCGGCCGCTGAGCAGACATTAACCACAGATGTCGGTTTCATCCCCGAAATGGGCGGTGCTTTCAAATCAGCGGGGCACAATTTTTTCTATGTAGGACGCGAGAAAAAACTCGCAATCCTGAACGATGAACTAAAAACCATTCAAACCCTGCAGCTGATGACTGAGACGGCGGCGATCGATTTTGCCGACCTCGATAAGGACGGCAACGACGACCTGATCGAAATGGCACAGTCGGGAATTTTCATGCGCCGATTTAGTGAAAACGGCTTCGGCACTGCCACAGCGATAATCCATGAGAGGCTCGCGCTGCCACTCTACGTCGACAACCTTGAGCAGAGCCGGCTCACTGTCGATTTTGACCGCGACGGCTATACGGATTTTTTCCTGCCAGCAGAAGGAAAATTCATTGTCTATCACAACGATGCCGGAAAAAACTTTGTCCGGCAATCGGTGCTGGCCTACCAACCGCGCGGCAGCTTTACCAACAGGTTGTGGCAAAACTCAGACCTGCCCTCGAACAGCATTCGCTCGACAGTCATTATTCCGCAACCGGCATTCATAGACTTTAATAACGACGGTATCGTCGACGCGGCGGCGCGAATCGACGAGCGCATTTACTATTTTATCAGCCAAAAACAAAAAAATGGAATCCATAAAGCCTTCGCCGAGACGGTGCTGAAAATCTATCCGATGCCGCAGGAAGACATCTACGTCGCCTATGCAGAATTTGCAGATTTTGACGGCGACGGAAATTATGATCTGATCTATTCGGCGGTCAAAGGCCTTGGCCTCAACATTCGTATCGATATCAAAATATTTCGCGGCAAAGCGTTTATACCCGACCCCGCGGATAGAATTGAACAAACCGTCAAAGGTGGAGTATTTTCACCGCTGCTGGCCAATCTGCGGGGCCGCAAGCTTCTCATAGTGCCGAGCGTCGACACCGGTATCAGCTTTTTCATCAACTATATATGGCGATCACGTGTGTCGCTGACCCTGCAATTACTCGATCCACTCAATACCAAAGTTAATCCTCTGGAAAAAACCACGCTGACTTTTGATTCAAAAGAGTCTGCCGTGCCGGGATTTGCCTATGGCGATTTTAACAACGATGGTTACACCGATTTCGCGCTCGGCACGGAAATCAACTCCATTGCGATTTTCGGCGGCAACGATGATTTTTCAAAACAGGAAATTGCGCGCGTCGATGCTCCGGCTTTTGGGATTTTCAAACCCGTGAAAAATGCCAACGGCGGTTCTTCGTTATTTATTTTCATGACACAGAGATCCAAAGCGGACAAGAAAACTGCAGTCTACCTTGCGCCGATTGTTGTGAAAAAATAGTCTGTTATCCCTTTGCCCAAGAATTAATTCATGGGCATAGGGAAATCAGAACTTCATCAGCGCGCCGAGAGACACGACGATCACTTGCGCATTGTAACTATAATTCGGCTGGTTCGCCGGATCGTTGGTATTGCTCGACGTCAGCACATCGCCAGTCTTTGTCGATGTACGCGGTAGCCAGATCTGGTGCTGGAAGCCAAAAATGAGTTCTACCGGCACTTTCACAATTGCATTGGAGTTAAGAAAATAAGATGCGCCGAGAGAATAGCCAATTTTGGTGTTATCCAGAAAGTTTGAATATCCTGTTTGATCGGGCGTAAATGCTGGAATGAAAGTAAAACCCATACGCACAAACAGCGGCACATCCCTTAATTTCTGGAGATATCTTCCTGGCCGGCTCTCTGCACCGAACTTCACGAGCATGATATTCTTAAACTTATCAAACGGCTCATTAACCTTTTTCTGGTATTCTGCGCGCGCACTGTTTACCTGAAAGCGATTCCACCACTGGAATTCGCCGTCGAGAGACAACTTCAGTGCCTCATCATGCAGGTAGGTCACCCCAAGTGTAAAGGTATGCGGCGAGTAAAAATCCAGAATGGCGAGCCTCAGCGGCAGCCCAATATTCAAAAGTTGCGTATAGGCTTCGGCATCGAGCGGATCAACCTGCATGTAGGTTTCGCCGCGCCAGTTGAAACCAATCATCAGAATGCGGTTCTTAATATTTTGCCGGTATTGAAAGCCTGCAACCGGGGCGCCTGCCGGAGTGAGATCCATTTGCGTCTCTGCGTTGGGAACCTGCGATTTGCCGGTTGGGTCAATTTCCACATTTGTCATGCTGAAACGACCCTTACCGCCCGTGAAAGTATTAAAGCCAACACCGATACTCAGGCGATTCTTCCATACCTGTGCTCCAAGGCCCGCAATGATCAAAATACGCTGTGCCTCACGACCTAAACGCATGAAGTTATAAGACTGAATGGATGTATCATTAACCGTGGCAATGGTACCATTGTCACGAATGGAAAGGGCAACACCGAGCCGAATCGGCATATTCTTCGGCGTATTCATCAGCGAGCGTGTATCAAAGACAAGCCCCATCTGAACCGCACCATAGACCATGTTTTTAGTCGCGAGACTCACATTATTCGCTACTGTAGAGTTTGTCGTTGCCGGCGAAATCTTTGGCAGCGATGCCTGAAACAGGTAGTTCATGCCGACCTGATGAATCGGCTTATCTTCTTTCGCAAGAAGTTCGGCTTCGAGCTTTTTGTCTATCGCGTCCTTATTGCCCTTTTCGTCACCCTGAATCGATCCGTCGTCTTTGAGTAATTTAATTTTGCCTGACGCCTCTTCAGATTTCTCCTGGTTGCCGAAAATTGCTCGCTCACTCATCGGCGAGGCGACACCTGCAATGTTATAGAATCCCGAAGTCCAATCGTTGACGCTGGCAACTCCCGCACCGGAAAAACCCACAGCCCTGGCACCTAAACCAAAACTTTCAGCAATCTCAGCAAAAACGGCCGGAGCGCCGGTCAGCACAAAAAAAACCGGTGCAATTTTCAACAATCGTTTCAAGTGAGCTCCTTATTTAAGACCATTCGCTTATTCAAACATCGACACCAGGCGCGAGTAATACGGCGCGGCAAGTTGAGATTGCCATTGCGCCTTATACTTATTATACGCAGCTGTCGAGAACTGGTTCATCAGCAGACCGAACTGCCCCCAGAATGTGTCGAGTGCCTTGTATTTTTTGCAATACATTGGCCCACTGGGATATTCACCCGTTATGCCTGGATAACAGCGCATTGTTTGCGTGTTAAACAACGTACGCACGTCGGTCAGAATATCGAGCGACGTGTACGGATCTTTGTTTTTCAGGTTGGTCGAGAAATAGGTCATAAAACCATTGGGCTGAAAACCTTCCAATCCCATGTTCAGCAAGTCATTATAATCACCCTGGAATTCTCTGAGTAAGGTAACAAGCGGCATTCCCGTGGCCGGCCCGGCCAATTTATACATTAGGCTCGTATACGTATTCGAATCCGAGTCGTACAGAAAATTACCCACTACATTCTTTACTGATTTCAATTCTGCTGAAGTGAAATTGGTGCTGGCGTAGAATGCCGATCGCGCAGCGAGCAAATCTGCCGTCAGATATTGCGTGTTTGTGGAGCAATTGAGTCCATCATCATCACATGCCGTCGGCGAAAACAGGTCACGCATGGCATATACACCAAAGTGCACGTAATTTTTATTGGGGCTCAATGCATCTGCGTGTATGAAGTCCTGATATTTTGGCATAAAAACATCTTCCAGGAAATAATGAATTGTCTTACGCAAATTCATCACATTAGAACCTGTCGCATTATCGTCGTCGTATTGTCCGTTGTTATTGATATCCGTATACTCGCCAGCTTCGACAATATTATTTCCATTCCGGTCGTAATGCGGCTCAGAAATTTTTGTGTTATACATTTTGCAGAGTAAGAGATTTTTTACGGCTGTGACTTCATTGTCAAAACTGATACCAACACCCGCAGTTGTTTTAATATAACACTCATCTTTACCGGTTTCGGGGTTCGGCTGATTCATAGTATCTCCAGGCTGAATCACGTCACCCGGCGCACCAGTCAGGCTACGGCCATAGAGCCAGTCCAGTTTCCTGTCGATATCGGTTGAGGTCAACGACAGTACTGATTTTTTAATATTGCGTGCAACACCACCCATATCGAACATGTAATAATTCTTATCATAAATATTGGGTATCTGTGTCGTTATGGCGCAACTACCGCCAACGTTGGCAGTGTCGGTATAAGTCGACGCCCCCGCATAAGCGGCATTTATGAAAGTGAATGTTCCGGGATTCCAGACACCGTCTTTGTTATGGTCATAGAAACCATTTGCAGAGCCACCCGGACAGGTGGGTTCGCCCAGCAAGAAAGGCCCATACAGCAGATCTTTTTTGACATCAACGTCAAAATATTTGCTGATTTTATCATTCATATCATCGAAGACGGTCTGATAAGATCCAAGCGTCTTGAACTGGTTGAAGTTGAAGCTCCTGAGGGTATTCAAATCGTCCATTTTCGTTGAGACAAGCATGTCCAGAAATGTATCAACGGAATAGCCACCCGTTTTATTCGTATCCTTGATAAAGCTGACGATATGATCTATATCCTGATCTGTAAGTGAAATCGTTGAAGAACTATTCTGCACATTTACCAAATAATTGTTGAGCATCGGAATCGCCGCCTTGACCGCAGCCACGATTTCAGCATCAGAAGTCAGCGTTCTCAGATATGCAACGAACTGCTTAAGCATATTCATCGGAATACTATTCAACGCAACACTGTTCACGCTCGCGTTAAAACGATTTGTTTTGAATAGAGCCGGGTTAACAGCGTGAGTGCCCGATTGCCCCGGAGAAGCTGTTTTGGCCGGACCACCTGGAGTATCAGCCAAGCGAAAATTATCCGCCGTCACGGGGCCCACAACGTAATAAAAGACCGAGGTGGGCGTAAACTCTGGCGGCAACGCACCCGTGGTTGTGAGAAAAACTTTATCGCCAATTTCAAGCCCGTGATTGCTCGCCGTGAAAATTGCCGGTGTACTCGCGGAAACTGTAACTGGCAGACTTGGAGTCACAGCGTTTTTTGTAGCGAAATAACGCAACCGGTCCTTATTTTTCATATAATTCGCACCCGGCGTAAAGGTGCCATAGGATCCGGACGTAACATAAAAGCTGTCTTCAGCTTTACGAACATTATCTGCAATCAAGGCTTCGATGTCACGCACCAGAGGATCGATATATGCCACGTTCGCATATTTGTTAGTCATTAGCTTAGGCATGATGCCGTTTCTGAGCCCTGGGCCTGACTCTGTCAGAACATTGGTCAGCGCCGTGGCGTCGTAAAGTGGCAGGTTTTTGTTCGCACCTGCACCACCAATACGCTTGTGTTCATTGAGAGAAGCAAGAGCATCAAAGATGACGGCAAACTGCGTCCGGTAGCCATTACCACCAAAACTTAAGATCGGAACAGTGTCAGAATCTTCATTTGCAGCAAGCGGTGAGCCAAAAGGTACCGTAGAATTATTGATATCATTTGGATTTCCAACCAACTTATACGTTGTGCCATCCTCTTGCATAGTGCCGAATATCATGATGAGCGGTAGCAGGATTCCGGAAAACTTACCATCGCTGGGAGCCTTGTGCGGTCCCCATGCGGTGACCGCGCCCGTGGTAGCATTAAAAGCGGTCGGGTACGTAGTACAGCCCGTCGTAATAAATTCGCTGCAGTTACTTGCTCCCTGAACGCGAGGTACCGGCGGCATGTCAATGTCCTTAATCAGGGCATGAGAATACCTTTCATAGAGATCAGGGCCACCGCCCGCACCGGCAATCATTGTACCGCTGGGAGCATCCCAATGCTCTTCATCAGTGGGGAACATCATATCAAAGAAACGTTGAAATTTTGACAAACTTGAAGCGGTGAGCGGTGGAGCAGCCGCGCTTATATCCGATTCAGTGTACTTAGCATTGACGAGAGCCATCACAGAATCCATGTTATCCAGCAGCAACTGCGGCGTTACGTAACCATCACCTAAAGAACCCCAAAGTTCTTTAAAAATATCAACGAGCAGGTTGCTAAGTCCCCATGAATTTAGCGTATTATCCATCAGAATCATTGAATCCGCAGGGTAGTAAGAAGTAACACCGTATTTTTTCGTAATCGCAGCACCATTTGCAGGACCGAAATCATCATTTACGAGGCCAAAGGTTGTATTATCCACAATTCCATTTGAATCGGGATTCATTGAAACGCAACCGCCTGCATTGCCATCCGGATTAACACCATCTGTCGCCAGACAACTATGTGTCCATAATCCGTTGCTTGCTGGTGTGCCGCCATGACGCTTTGCACGTGTCACTCCGTAGAGACCATTCGCATTGATTGTAGAAAAAACTGAAAACGAAGCTCCGTTATTAATCAGAATATTCATGTTCGTATAGCCCCACATTGGTATGACGAACACATATTTCTTATACTTCAGTACCCATTCGACATTGGCGCGAACTGCTTCCTCCATTGTATCAAAATCAACCCGAACCTTGGTCCATGTTAAACAACCGTTATTATCCCAATAGGACTGGTTATTGTGTGGTCTTAGATAGCCATAACGTGCATAACCGTACGTAGACCCCTGCGAATCAACCCAGCAAGGATCACTCGCAGAAAGAGGTCGGTAAACACGCTCATAAATATGGTAATTTCCGTCGCCGGCCGCCCATGAGTTGCCCGCATCGCCACCATTATAACCCATCGGTGTTGTACGGTAATCGGGATCAGACAGAGTATGGCCGACATTATATGCAGCCCTGTAATTGTCTGTATAATAGTGATTTTCGTACTTTAACTTGCTGCCATTCGCACCCTTGCCTTTAAAGGTATAAGGTCCATATCCGCGCCATGCTGCAAAAGAGAACTCATTCATCATCCAGTCTGCCGTGCGATTTGCCTGCCCCGGATTATCCACGTCTTCAACCATGCCCTGGTGTCCGCTGAATTTCCCCCGCCAACGGCCATTTGTAGTCAGGTCTTGATTAGGCGGCGTATTAAAGTAGTGTGTTGATCCATCACGCGGTATAAAGCGGCCAGGGCTGATAAGTTCAAAAGCAGACATTGACATCGAAGAGGTAAATGGCACACCGTTGCGATATGCATAGAAATTGGGATTACCATTGGAACCCTGAGAACCGTCGGTAACCTGCAATACCATGTCTGGAATTATTCCGCTGGCCCAGCCTGGCATCGCGATGGTTTTTTGGCCATATCCAACCCCGGGCGTCGTGCCAATTGTTGATCCGTTTGATTTAAGGCAGTCTGCAAGTGTTAACCTTTCCGGCGTAGTGTCTTTATCGACATAGCCGTTCGCACCGGCAACTGTGTAAAGAAAAGAGGTAAGGTATGGTATATTATCAAATCCCGCATCGCCCGGTTTCTTTCCATTCTTATCGAGTATCATCGTATTGCGCAAGGAATACTGCATATTGCCAAGATAACTCTGCAGATTGCGAGCTGGATCAGAAAAAAATGTCTGGCCGTCTTCTGGTGTAAATGCCCACTTGAGCTGCGCCTGATCGTAGTAACGGCTAAGAACGTAATAATAATAGTTCTTTAATGCCGACTCAAGAAAAACTTCGTTGTTATAGGTCGAAGGAACTGCAACCAAAGCGCTTACCGCGGTTCCCATCTGGCGACGATAATGGTTATAGAAATTCTGCGTTGAAGAGATCTGAGCTAACTGCGTCAGGTAACCATCATCCGTCCAGCCTGGTGCGCCACCCTCTTTCAATAGCCCCTTGAACTCGCGGCCAACAAAGGTATATGAACCAGCAGTACAATTGCACGTATAAGCCCAACCATCCCATAGTTTCTTTCTTAACTCAAATTTGCTATATCTGCTTGTCGCTGCATTAATGCCATAAGTCGCATTATGTACAATATCACTGCCAAATTTATACAGCGTACTATTGGTATCGATATTTGAATATTGCTCTAATGCATCCATTTTCGGTGCATCTTTATAAAGCGATTCGAGCAGCCATTCTATGAGGTATTCATCATTCGTAGCGACCGCCCCCCCCGGATTCTTCATCGATAAATGTTCAGCCTCCCGGTCGAGCACCTCTTTGCCATCATTGAATACGAAATCTTTTCGCGTAATTGGATACACATAGTCGATTATGTAGTCCGTGACTGCAACCTGAGACTGGAAAACAATATTTGACTGATTTACAGTCCAGTCCGCGATGCGCCGCTCCGCCGCATCGTAATCGGGCAGCGTATTCGTGAGATCATATATCAGATTGCGTATGCGCAGCTCTACATCGCCGCTATTTTTGAGCACAGCGGTCGCGTTGCGCATATATGCACCGGGCGTATTGTCGCTTTTTGGAACATATGCTGAACCATTTGCAGTGACCGTAATCCCAGTTACCTGGCCAGCGACAACGGTTGCCGTTGCGGTGGCACCAGACCCCGGACCAGGACTTGAATCGATGTTGACAACGGTCGTGCCTACCGGATATCCACTACCAGGATTTATCACATTGATTCCTGTAATCGCGCTGTTAGTTATGACCGCTTCTGCGGTGGCACCGGTGCCGCCAGCTCCAACAATTTCAATGCGGGGACCGGATCGATTCGCATAAATGCAAAATCCGGTCCGCAAAAGATCATATAGCTGCCAAAGCGTATCACGACCCTCTACGTCCGTGGCATCCGATTTTGGTTTGCTTTTAAGAAATATTGAACCCGGATCGTCGCATGCCTTCCATGTGCTCAGTGCCGGATATGCATATGTGGAATCAGGGTTTGCCTGCTCGTAAGCTGTGTAATAACTCAGCGGAAACATGGGTTTACTTTCACCAGTGTAGCGTACACCGCGCGCAAGCAAATATGCCCCATCGGTAATCGCTTTAGGGTCGACATCGAGCAGGCGATTGACGAGGTCAATTGCCGCATTGTATTCTGACTGGCGCGCGGGAGTCGCCTGATAATAGCGCGCAAACCGATCTAATGTAGAGGAAACCGCATCGGCGAGCTGCGGCAATGCGGGACGGTCTTTCGAAAGGGCACCCAAAGCGTGCATCGACTTCACACCCATTACCGGGTCGAAGCGGATTAATCCGTCTAAACGCACGTTGAACTCATGCGGGTCGATCGTTGTAAAAGCGGCACGGATGGCAGGGGTGTCTTTAAAAAGGTCTGAGAGGGATGTTTCTGACGTTGGCTTAAATGTCTGGAATTCCAGGTCGTTCGGTTTGCAGGCGGCCCAAACAAGCGACGTCGCAAGCAGCATAGGAAGCCTGACGGAGTTATATTTAGTAAACATACGTTTTGTATTCACCCTGGTACCTTGCCTTTCAGTTTATAGGTATCCCCGATGGAAAATGGTAGCTGCGCCCCCCATTGTGCCAAAAAAGTAAACAAGGTGTTCATAGTTTATAAACAAATGTTTACTAACGCTGCAAACCATTCCCGCGCGAGAACTTTGCATAGTACGAGTCAATACACAGAAAATTACATTCTGTCGCTGCCCGCAATTGCAACCCAGCCCCGGACACTTAGCAAATCCTGCTCTAATTTAAGATTGCTCGCACAAACAACCGATAATAAGTGGGGTGGATAAACATGGCTGAAGCGGTCGCAGAAAAAAAGAAGATCAAAGACGACGAGTTCGACATTCATGGTGACCTCGCAGTCTCCGAAGCGGACGACAAATCCTTTGTGGTGCTGTACGATTCGTCAAAGCAAAACTCCGCCCCGCCCGCACACCCCAATGAACCACATCTGGAAGCGCCGAGCCTTGACGATATCAATGAGTCGCACGCAATCGACAGCGACAGCTCGACACACCCCGAAGACGCATACATCGACGACATACTTTCTTCAGACGACATAGAAAACTACGAAGACGAAAATGCGGGCGAGGTACACTCTGCGCCCACAGAGCTGCACGGGGCACCGCCAGCGCCGGCAAATACTGCCGATGACGATGAAGACGGCCCGATTGCACTATCGAGCGAAGAGCTCGATGGCATTCTCGAAATGGGACCTGCCACTGAAGAAGAATTCCATCCCGATTTTCCACCCGAGGCGCCTGCAGAAGAGAGCGCCGTACCTGTGGCTGAAGCAAACGATGAGCCGTTGGCTGCAGCCGATGCAGGCTACGACGACGACGAACTACCCATTGCGCTTTCAGACGAAGACCTCGATGAGATATTGCTCGAAGAGGAAGGCAGCGAAGCGCTGCCACCTGAAATCGATGCAGTACCCGAGATGGCTGCACCGCCGGTCTTGCCCGAAGAGCCGCTGATCGAACCGGCGGCTTCAGATGATGAAGAGCCGATCGCTCTCTCTGACGACGAACTCGACCACATTCTCGCGGATGCAGAAGCTGGCCATGCCGAAGCCGGTGCACAGACTGTGCCGCCCATCGAAGACGAAATACTGACTCTCGACGAAGAACCCGAAATCACCATGATCGACGACGGCCCGGCCGGCGAAATGGAACCGATGGGCGCGCCAGTCCATGACAATACGTCGGCACGTTCTTCTGATTTTTTCGACAGCGACGAAGACGAGCCGATTACGCTTTCCGACGAAGAGCTCGACGGCATTCTCAGTTCAGCGCCCGAAGAAGAGGCGCCGAAACACACGCAGGAAGTTGCGCTCGAAGGCGGGCTACCAAATGACGGTATAGTCGAAGTAGAAGACGACGAGCCCGTCGCGCTTTCCGCGGATGAACTCGACGGCATTCTCATGGATGCGGAAGAAGCACCTGCGCATAGTGAAGAATCGCTCGCTGAATTACCGCCAGAAGGTACGGAACAGAAAGGATTTTGACGGCGATGAAGATGAACCGATCGCCCTGCTGACGAACTCGACGGCATTGCAGCCACCGCGGTACCTGAAGAGCACGTCCCTGCTCCCGAAGGCCTGGCTGACCTGCCACCTGAAACCGGCGAAGAGATGGCTGAACTGCCAAACCTTGAAGCTACACCAGAGGCAGAACCGCCACCGGTCGATCTCATGGATGAGCGCTATAACGACGTCGACCACATGGCCGATGCAGGCGCAGAAGCTGCCGCTCCGGCACACACCGATGAAGACGATGGCCCGATTGCGCTTTCTGCAGACGAACTCGACGGCATCGTGGCAGATGCGCACGAAGTAACGCCCGAAGCGCCGATGGTGGGCCTCGCACCCATGGACGGCAGTGCATCAGAGCCGAGCCTGGCGGAAAACACGGAAAAACCAGCCACGGTATTTGAAGAAGATCTCGAAGCCGCGACGCTCATCCACGAAGACGAAACCGCGCAGGCTGCCGCAGCGGCAGCGCCGGCACCCGACACAGAAGAACTCAAGTCGGTGATGACTTACCTGGATAATCTTTTGGGTGAGTTGCCTGACGATGTGATTGAAAAATTTGCGCAGTCTGAGTATTTCAAATTGTACCAGAAGATAATGGATAAGCTGGGATTATAATCTATGACGGAATTCCGTACGGGGTTGTTAAGGGGGTGCTTGCACCCCCTTAAAATATCCCCCCCTGCAAGGGGGATACGCCGCGCCGCCGCCATGGCTGCGTGCGCGTAGTCCGATTCCATGGGTTTGCGCGAGCGCGCCAGTGATTTCTCCAAGGCGGTAGAATCTACCCGTGGAGTGGATCTCGGCCTCGAACTGCGTCCCGATCTCAACCGCAAAACAGAAAAGCGCAGCGAACCTTTAAGCGGCGAATCCACGGCGCCGGCCGTTGCACAAACTGTGCCGGAAAAACCGACTAAAAACATCGTCGCTGCGGCAGACTTTCCCGAATCGATGGGGCACAAATCTCGCCTCGACTCGATTCTCAACCTGATCGAAATCTACAAGGAATTCGGCTCGGTACGCTCGGCCGGCGACCTTTGGCAGGTGATCGCGTACTCGATCATGGCGCAGCTCGGCACCAAGTTTATTGCAATCTTCATGGAAGACGACACGCGCATGGAGCTCAGGCACGCGCTCGGTTTTACGATGGCCTCAGACCATTCGTTTGCCGCCAACAGCAAGCTGTGTGCAACCCTCAGAACGGAAAAAAAATCGCTCTATATCGACGACATCCTCTCTTTACTCTCTGAACGCGAACAGAAGTTTCTCAGCGCCATCGGCGCTCGTTATGCGTCGCCGGTGTTTCGCTATGAAGAATTGCGCGGCGTCATTTTTATCAATCCACCGACGGGACAAAACACGCTCAGCGCCGACGATCTCTTTTACCTCAAAATCTGCGGCGAACTTTTGGGCGCAATGGAGGCGCAGTTAAAACTCGTCGCCGGAGCCGAAGACCGAAACCAGCAGCTGCAGCGCGCTCAGACTTACCAGGGGTACGCGGCCGAATTCTGCCGGCGCCTCGGCCGCCTCGACAATGACGATCCGCTTAAAGAAGCTCTCGAAGCCGAAATGGTGCAGCATTTTCCCGACACAGCGATTTTGGTACTCACGCGTGAAGATTTTTTTCTGCGCCAGCATTTTGCTCTGGGTTTTCCGCGCGAGCAGGTAGCGCACCTTGAAATGACGCTCGTCGATCCCGTGATTGAAAAGATCAAACAGGGCCAGGGTGTGCTCAGCGCCGCGGATTTTGAAAGTTCAGAGGCATTCACCTTCATGGCGAAATACCGGCAGGTTTATGCACACAAGGTGCTGCACCGCCAGGAATTTCTCGCCTGTATCTTCATCGCCGATTCCGATGCCGACCGGGTCTCGGCTCTTTCGGGCATGCTCGATGTCTATGTATTGCAGAACCACATCTCGAAACTGCGCGACCATGCCACCTCGGCGCTCAAACACGCCGACAACCCTGTCATGGCGATACGCAACTTTATCGGTGCGTGTGAAGACGACCTGAAAAAATCCGAAGAACCGTACGCGGTGATCGTCACGACGATCATGAACTATACGCGCCTCGCAAACCTGCACGGCGATGCATTTGCGGCAGAGGTGCGCGACTTCACACGCCGCACGCTGCGCGAAATCATGGAGGCACAGGATTTTTCGACCGAGGCTTTCCACGGCCATTTTATCAGTGTGCTGAGACAGAAAGAAGCGGGCGATGCATGGCGGCTGTCGCGCATGCTGCAGAAGCAGGCGGGCAAAAGTTACCCCGACGAAGAACTGCGGCCGATTTACCAGCATAAAATCTACGCGCGCCCGCACATACAAACCATACCATTCGAATTATTATTCAAATCATAATCCAGGCGGCTGCGCCCGCAGGATTATGATTTAAACCCTGTTTCATTTTGCGGAAGCGGCAGGTGTGTCGCTCTTAAACGCCCTGCCGCAAACGCAATTTCCGGTCATAGACTGGGTCACGGAAAAGAAACTCGGCGGCAAAGCCCTCGCAGAAGCGGTCAGGCAATTCGTGAAGCGCGAAACGGTAAACCTCTTAGTAAAACCGGGCCTCGCAGTCATTATCGTGGGCGACGACGAGGCTTCAAAAATTTATGTTGCCGGAAAAGAAAAAGCCGCACTCGAAGCCGGCTTTCACTCTGTGCTCGAACGCCTCCCTGCCAATACGCAGCAGGAAGCCCTGGTGGCGAAAATCCATGCACTCAATAATGATCCTATGATCCACGGCATTCTTGTGCAGCTGCCGCTGCCGAACCACCTGAATGAAAGTGAAATTCTGCAGGCAATTCGCCCCGATAAAGACGCGGACGGCTTTCACTATGTCAACGAAGGCAAACTTCTCGCGGGCGCCGAAACCGTTCTGCCCTGCACACCCGCCGGCATCACACTGATGCTGCGCGAATTGGTGCGCGAGGTGCCGGGCCTCAACCTTGCCGGTGCGCATGCCGTCGTCATCGGGCGCTCCAATATCGTCGGCAAACCGATGGCGCAACTTCTGCTCTCTTGTTTCAACCTGACTGTCACGATGTGCCATTCAAAGACCCGCAACCTCGGTGACTTCATCGCCAATGCGGATGTACTCGTGAGCGCAACAGGCGTGCGCGGAATCGTAGACTGCACTCGTATTAAAGAAGGCTCAATCGTGATCGACGTCGGCATGCACCGCATTGACGGCAAAGTCACCGGCGACCTCGATCTGGCGCGGGTTGCCGAACGGGCGCGCTTCTACACCCCGGTTCCAGGTGGTGTGGGCCCGATGACAATTGCAATGCTTCTTTATAACACCTTGCGCAACGCGCAGAAACTACAGGCGACAACGCTTTTGGCCTAAGGAGAAACATGAGTAACGAAGTCAAACCGTCGGAACAGTTTGTTTCCCCCGCCGACACTCTCGCCACGTTTTCAGGCCTCGAGCTCATGGGCAAATCTGCCGGCAGCAATGGCATCTATGGCCGCCGCTTTCCCGGCAACGGCGAACGAGTGCTGTTCTTAGGCGGCGTGCACGGCAATGAAACCGAGGGTGTCGCGGCGACTGCAGGTTTCTGCCACGAGTTCATCCGCCGGGGTGCAGAGCGCACCAGCAATACCGACCTGCTGTTTATTCCGGTAGTCAACCCCGATGGCGTGCTGAATTTTTCGCGGCACAATGCGAATGGCGTAGACCTCAACCGTAACATGCCTACCAAAGACTGGCAGGCCAATGCAAAGGGAGAGAAGTATTATTCAGGTCCAGCGGCAGGTTCAGAACCGGAAACAATCCTGCTGATGACCATATTGCACGAGTTCGACCCGCAATTCATCGTCTCGCTGCATTCGTGGAAACCGATGTTCAACGTCAACGGCCCTGCGCGCAACTATGCGGAGCGCATGCACTCGCGGCTGAATTATGAAATTACCGAAGATATCGGCTACCCGACGCCGGGTTCGCTCGGCACGTACGCGGGTTGGGAACGCGGTATACCGACGATCACGTTTGAAATCGAACGCGGATTGCCGTTGAAAGATGTCTATGCCACTGTGCGTGGCGCTTTGCTGGAAGTAGTATAACCGGCATGATTTCGTGAGACTACGTCTCGCGAACCTGGGCCGTAATCTCCGTTGGAACACGGTATTCGGCGAACGAAACTTTTTTCTGCTCGATACAATTCTTCAATGACTGCTCATTACTGTTGAGCCGACTCGCGCCCGACTTCACTTCGACAAACACGACTTCGTCGACCTGCCCCGCAGCAAGGCCGCGGAAGACGAGAAAATCCACCGGCTTACCGATAAAGCGCGCCTCGGTCGGGTCAAACGGAAAGCCGGGCAAAAACGGCGCGAGCTGTTCTGAGAAAGATCCGCCGATTACCTGCCGCGATTTTGCGAGCGCCGCCTTGCGCATGTCTTCTGCCGCATTCTGCCATTCGGTTTCTTTCCGCTGCAATATCTGCACAAATTTATTTTCGGCCCTCAGGTGACTGAGCCGCGCGCCGATCAAAATACCTGCAGCAAGAACAATGATTGCAGCGAAGATAAAAACGACTGCATTACCTGAAAAAAAATCCATCACTTCGCGGGTCTGAGCGGCAGGTGTAAAAAACTCAACGCATCCACTTTGATACCATGGATGTGAAGGAAAATGTGCAGGTGCGGCCCCTGAACATCGCCTGTCGCACCTGTTTTCCCCAATAACTGTCCTGCTTTAACCCGATCACCATTCTTCACCAATAGTTCACTCTGATGCATATAGCCACTCATGACACCGAAGCCATGATCAAGAATTACAATATTACCTTCATAATAAAGATGGTCCGCAATATTCACAACTCCGTCTGCAATGGCATAAATCGGCGCGCCTGTAAGGCCTTTGAGATCCGTACCACCATGGAAGGAAATTCTTCCTTTTAATTTTTTCTTTTTTCCATCGACTATCTTAAATTTCTCATAAACCCGTTTGATATGGAAGGGAGAGGTAATCTTATGTTCATCGCGTGGATAACGAATCTCCGAAGTCAGAAAATTTTCATCTGCGGAGACGAAGGCTTTTAACTTCTTGGCGCGACTTTCTTCTATGAATTTTCTGGTTTTTTCAGACATCGGCTTGCTGGCATTTGAGGATTTACTGACAGTTAAGACAGATTTTGCGACCGGATATTCCATCTGCACCACGGGCACTTCAAAGCTCGCAATTTTCCCGCCGCCACGTCGAATCTCAACATTGTTTTGTTTGCGCTTGCTGTCTGCTGAATTGGCAAAAAGAACGAAAGGACGCATTGCCCCGCGTATCAACTTATACTCGCGTCCATCTATAAAAAATGTTAAACCAGAATACCCACTTTCTGATTCCAATTCGAAAAGAACCGCATGTCCGCGCGCGAAATCCTTCGACCAGGCATAGAGCGTGATGTCTTCGTGCGTGAACTTTTTCACCTGTGGCAGCGATTTATCTGCCCCCTCGGGAAATGTCTGCACATTGGCGCTGACGAGCGCAAACGCGGGTTCGGTGCCGGCGGGTGCCCGTGTCGATTTTCCCGCGCAGAATACAAAACAAACCAGTACTGGCAGGGTGATGGAATTGTGTGGCCTGAGATTTTTGAGCATATGTTTCTTTAACTATATATCGACCCACCGGGCACATGCCTGTAGGCACACCCGCGCCTTCTGAGCTGTCCTGAATGGGGGTCGTTTTCTGATTTCCGCCGTGTCTCGGCAACAAGTTCATAACTATGCTGCGCGTTGCAATCCTTCTTTTATTATGGCCCTTTCGGCTGCTGGCCTTTGTCTATATGCGCCTGCGTAGCATACACAAAGCATTGTTGATCGACATCCATATCCGTTCCGACTATTCTGAAGCTCCCCTCTCTCACGGCATCTGGTCTTATTTCAAGCCCGCGAAAGACCGCTTCTACCTCGTGAGCCTTGAGCTGGGCGTTATTCTGGCCGCGATCAAACGCGGGCAACTCAGGGTAGCTCAGGCAAGATTTACGTTCGAAAGTCACTCGCTTGGGTGGGCGCAGGCATGGGAGATAAGGGACCAGATCGCAGAGCTGGGCCGGCTGGGCGTGGAAACGCGCTCCTATCTCATGAGCGACGATAAAATTTCGCTGTTTATCGCGAGCGCATGCCAGCACATCAGCTGCCCCGAATCATCGACTTTTGATCTCGCACCCTTTACCAGCGAATCGCTGTTTGTGCAATCGCTGCTCTCCAAACTCGGTATTCGGCCGCAGTTTCTTTCCGTGGGGGAGTTCAAGAGTGCCGCAGAAATTTTCACGCGCAGTGGCATGTCCCCTGCTGCACGCAAGCAGACGGAGCAGCTGATCGCCGACATCGAAGGAGTATTCTTCTCGGCGCTTGCCGAAAAAGCCCCCGCGCTTTCGGCCAAAAAAGAACGCAGGCTGATGAGCGCCGAAAAGGCCGTAAAACTCGCGCTCATTGACAGGCACTACTCGTACGCTGAATTTACCGATGAGAGCGAGCACGGGAAAAAATTCCGCAAGGCAGACCTCTATGACGCGCAGAAGATCGCAAACCGCCGCGCGTTTCGTTTGTTCAATTTTCGCCGCCTGAAAAAAATCGCTCTACTGGTTGCCGAAGGCAATATTATCGAAACAGCGACATCACGGCCGGGAACCATCAACTGGCCCGATTACGAAGCGCTGTCTGAAACCCTGAAATCCGGGGACTACGCGGGTGTATTGCTCAGAATCAACAGCCCTGGCGGCTCTGCGACGGTGTCGCAGCTTCTGTGGCGAGAATGGATGCTCGCGACGGGCCGGCTGAAAAGTGCACCTGCTGAAACGCAAAACGATTCCAAAAAAGGCAAAGATACTGAGGAACCGGCACCGATTCCCGTGTTCGTGTCGCAGGGCAATGTCGCGGCTTCGGGTGGGTATTACCTGTCGGCCACCGCCGACCGCATCTTTGCCACACCAATGACGATCACGGGCTCGATTGGCGTTGTCGGTGGCAAATTCAACGTCGCGCCGCTGCTCAACAAATGGGGTGTGTCGATCGACCGTGCGCCGAAAAAAAATCCACCGCCCGTCTTTTCTCCCTTCGCCGATTTTGCAGGGGAACAGAAGCGTATCATCCGGGAGAACATGGCCGAAATTTATGAACAGTTTCTGCGCGACGTGGCGCTCGGCCGTAACACGGAGATCGGCAAAATCCGGCCGCACGCATCGGGCCGCGTGTATTCGGGAAAATCCGCGCAGCAACTTGGCCTGACAGACTCTGAAGGCGGGCTGTCTGCCACGCTGAGCGCGCTGCGTAACCACCTGCGCATTCCCGATAGCGAAGCGGTGCACGTCGACATTCTGCCGGCAGTGCGCGAATCGTTGTTCAGCCGCAACATGCTGCCCATGGGGCTTTCCTGCATGGTCGAGCTGGCGGATTTCAGCCGTCCTGGAATTTTCACGCTCGACCCGCGGTTTTTGCTCTGATTCCCTGCTGCGGAAAACAGCATGGCGCGCAATGTATTCATTCTGTCCCCACGGGCTACAAGAATAACCCGAATTTGTCGAAAATAAAAACAGTGGCCTCAGAGACCAAGCCATTTTATCTCGAGCTGGATGCACAGCAGTTCAAGGACTTCGCACGCAGTGTGCCCTTGGTCGAAGATGAATTGCTGATGCTCGAATCGTATGCGCGCTATGCACAGGAATCGGACACCATCCAGTTTTCTGCCGCGCGCGTGACCGACTCGCTGCTGGCACGCGGAGCAGCGGAGAACCTGCAAAAATTAAAAACCTTGCCGAACGTGCGCCGCCTCATGTCGCAGACGGCATTTTCACTGCGGGACAAGCACTTCATCGAGGCCGAGGTGGAAGGCGGCGAGGTATTGCGCATCAGGCTCACCGATCCGCTGAGCCTTTTTCTCGAAGACTATTATTCTCAGATGCTGTCAAACTCGGCGCTGCCCTTTCCCGACGAAGAGATGCTGCGCAAGTACATGCTGCCCTCGTTCTATGTCGAAGTTCCCATTCAGGATATTGCGAGCGGCACCAGCCACCGCCTGCAGGAAGAAAAACGCCTCATATTACTGCGTGTGCCCGACGTCGACCAGGCAGTCTGCGTCTCTGCCGCGACCGTCAACGTCATGCTCGAGGTTTGCCTGCTCAAACTGAAAAACGTGATTGCGGCTTCGGCGCAAAACCGCCTCGGCGAAGACCTTGTCAAAGATATGCAGAGCATCATGCCGCAAAAATCTTCAAGCGTCGACCGCATCATGCGCATATTATCGCATAACGAAACGGAAATCCCTCTCTACGTTGTGAATCTTGCCAATCGCCTGGCCGCCTACTTCAATATCGACAAGGATAAAAAAGGGATGCCAACGCTGATACAGGCGGCGCGCATCATCGAAGGCTTCAAAGGCTATGAAGCCTGGCTCGAATCGGAAAAAAACAACAAAGAGAAGCTGCGAGACAATGCGCTGAAACTTTTGAACATGATGGCCGATTACCCGGCGCTCTTAAACCGAGAGAGCATTATCCAGAAAATTGTGAAGGGTGCGTCGGGCCTCGAAGTAATGGCTTCGGTGTTGAGCCAGAGCGAAATTGAACAGGTCGTGAAAGACATGATCGCCGAGTTCAGCGTCTTCCAGGCAGACGAACGCGACCTGCTGCCGACGCTGCTCAAGTTTCGCATGAACGACGAAGATTTTTTCATTCACCGCGAAGCGGTGCTGATGTTCTTTGAATCGGAGCGCAAGCGGGTGCGCGCCGAACTGCTCGCGCGCTTCCGCAAGATGTGGTACGCGCTCATGCTGAAAAACGAAAGCCGGTCGGCGATGGAATTCGACGAATTTTTTTCAGAAGACGTGGATAAATATGTCAAGGCGCATGAACCGGTCTTTTCGACACTGCTGCAAAATCCGCAGGCCATCATCAACGCCTTTCACGTTGTGAGCCGACACCCGGTGAGCCCAATACTCCAGGAACTGTATTTTTTCATCAACAGCCGGGTGATTTTCAAACCCGTGCACGCGCTGCTCGAGCTTAACCGCCGTGAAATTTATGCGCGTGTGCGGGCCGAACTACCCTTTCTTTACCGCTACCCGCTCTTGCGCTGGCTCGCGAGCCTGTTCGGGCTGATCCAGCAGGCGCCGCAATCCACAGACAAAACCGACGACAGTGGTGAACGAGGCGCAGCAGTGCCGAAAGATACAGACTGGCACCGCGCTCTGCACATGGTCGAAACACGCATTATCGGCGAGAAAAACAGCCTTGAAATGATGCAGAAATATGCGGATCTGTGGAACCTGAAGCTCGGCGACGCACGCCGCGAATTTACCGAAAGGGTTGACGGCGACGTCGCTCGCCGGGCAAAACGACTTTATTCGATGACGCGCAAATTACCGGAAATCACGCAGAGTTTTTTGAGCAACGAGATCGGTAACGTCGCCACGCAGATCGTACGTAAGATTGGTAACGACGCGGCGGATACCCGGGCCCTCAATCAATACGTGCAGTTGGCACTGATTGAGCAGCTGAAATCCATTCATACTTAGAGATCAATTTATGGACGAGCTGATTGCATTGAGAGGAAAACTGCTGATTGCAAGTTCAGCAATTCTGGACGGAAATTTTAACCGCAGCGTCGTGCTGATCGTCGATCATGACAGCCGGGGCTCGCTGGGTGTGGTGCTCAACCATCCGCTGCCGAGCGACCGCAGCCGCAGGCACCCACTCTACAAGGGCGGCCCTGTCGACCCCGATCACCGTTCCATTCTGCACAGCTCGCGTGCCCTCGCAAGTTCTGAAGCCATTGTCGACGGGGTCTTTTTTGAAAGCTCAGACGATTTGCTCGCCGATCTCGCAGACGATTCACTCACCTACCGCCGCTTCGCCGGCTATGCGGGCTGGGCAACGGGGCAGCTCGAATATGAGCTGCGCACCAACAGCTGGATTCTTTTGGATGCGCGCGCCGAGCTGGTTTTTGAAAAAGCGGGCGAAGATCTGTGGCGCAAATGCCTGATGGAAAAAGGTGGTGTCTACAGCCATTTCGCCGCGACGCATAAAAGCGTAATGCTGAATTGACCCTGTTGCGTGAGTACTCACGCAACAGGGTCAATGCGTTTGCTGAGCCCAAGCGCGGCAACGATGCCCGCAACAAGAGCTACCGCTAGATTGATGAGAGCGGGCACGTAACGAGCCCGCAGTAGCTCGCCAATGGCAAAGAACGCGGCATAGACTAGCACCACACCGCACAGAAAGACCAGCAGCTCTCTCCACCGCCAGTGCCCGGGACGCACCTGCGCATAGAATGCGGTGAGTTTTTCGTCACTTGCGGGTTTTGTCATGAGCGTGACGCCGACCCACACCATTGTCGTCAGCGCGGCGACAAGGCAAAGGCGGATTTCCTGCGCGAGGTTCCAGTTCGCCGCAATGAGCGAAAAAACGAGCGATGCGCACATGGCACTGATCTCGCTTAAGGCATTGATGCGCTTCCAGTACCAGCGGATCATAAAGACGGGACCGGTACCTGCAGATAACATCAGAATCAGCTCCCAGCCTTTACTAACCGAGGTCATAAGGAAAGAAACACCAATCGCCCCCAGGGCCATCACCACAATCATGCCGCGCGACAGTGCGAGCATGCCGCGCGTGCTCTTCGGCTCAAAGCGCGTGCCGCGCACAACATCGTTCATAATATAAGAGGCACCCCAGTTGAGGTGCGTCGCAATCGTCGACATAAACGCGGCAAGAAAAGCCGCGATTAGCAAGCCGCGCAGCCCCGCGGGCAGCCACGCCAATATCGCCTGCGGATAGAGCATCTCTTTGTCCGCCGCACCGGGCAGCGCAACAGCGGCAGCGAGCGCAGTGATGATCCACGGCCAGGGTCTGACGACAAAGTGCAGCACGTTAAACAGCAGCGCCGCGCCCACCGCATGGTTCTCATTTTTTGTCGAAAGCAGGCGCTGCGCGACGTAACCGCCGCCGCCGGGTTCAAAACCCGGATACCACGAAGCCCACCACTGCACGCCTAGCCACACGGCGACGACATAGACTGGTCCCGTAAAATACCACGGATAAATATTCGTGAAACCGGTAGGCAGCATCGCATCGGCCTTTTGCCAGAGCACTGCGAGGCCGCCTGCATGGTCGACCGAAATCACCGCCAGAATAATACATCCCACTATCGCAATGATAAATTGCAGCGCATCGGTGACCACGACGCCCCAGAGGCCGGACAAAATAATATAAACCACAGTGAAGGCATAGAGAACCCCCAGCGTTAACCATTGGGGGTAATCGAAGAAGACGCCCAGCACCTTCGCCATGCCGGTTGTCACCCAACCCATGATGATCAGGTTTACCGGCAGCGCCAGATACACAGCACGAAAGCGCCGCAAAAATGCGGCGGCCTTGCCCGAATAGCGCAGCGTGGCAAACTCAGCGTCGGTCATTGCGCCCGAGCGACGCCACAGCCTTGCGTAAAAGATCGCAGTGAGAATTCCGGATGGTATGAGCGACAGCCATAAAAAATTTCCGGCAATACCCCGGTCGAGAGTGATGCCGGTGACCGCAAGCGGCGTATCGGCGGCAAAAGTCGTCGCCACCATCGAAAGCCCCGCGAGGTGCCAGGGCAATTTTCTGCCCGAGAGAAAATAATCTTCGGTCGATTCATGTTTACGCCTGAGCGCAAGAATACCGACGCCGAATGTCAGCACAAAATAGAGCGCGATCACCAGAATATCTGTTGTATGCATAGAACCTTTTATCTTCTCAGTCGACCAGCGGATTCACCACGAGGCCAAGACCTTCGCGCCTGAGATCAGAGGCGGCCGTAAACATTTTGTCTGCCGCATTAAAACTCACTGCCTGCACAGAACCCAGTGAGATGACACTGCGCCTGAGATCGGCGTCAAAGCCGCGCGCTTTCAGTGCCGCAAGAAATTTCTTATCGCGTTTGAGCGGCAGCTCGACCAGGGTTTTGCCGTTCGGCATCTGCAGCGCACGCGGCATGTGTATCGCTTCCTGCACATCGCTGCCCGCAAGCACGCGGCTCGCGACGAGCGCGACGCTACCAACAATTGTCGGACCGCCAGGTGAGCCCAGTGCGGTGAATGAACCGTCTGCCTGCCTGATGATAAGCGGTGACATCGAACTCTTCGGGCGCTTGCCCCCCTGTGTCTCACGCGCTTCAGGGTTGAGCGCGGTCAACCGCGGTCTCCTGCCCGGCTGCACCGAATTTACCTTGCCCGGCAGCGGATTAAAATCGCTCAGCTGGTTATTGAGTACAAAGCCACGCCCCTGCACGAAGAGCGCCGAGCCGAGGCTGGTTTCGACAGAAGAAGTATAGCTCACGATATTGCCAAATGTGTCGGCTATCGCGACGTGCGTCGTGTTCTGCGCGCCGCCTGCTTGTGGCATACCCGTTTTGTCGGTGCTATGGAAATCCGGATCTTCGAGCTCATTTTCGCGCACCACAAATGCGGCCTTCTGCGCGGCCAATGAACTCAGGAGTAACGCAGTGTTATCCCGCGGGGTGTTACCGGCGCCCGTAATCGCCTGCAGCACATAGGCACCCGATGCCGGCGCCGGCACAGAATAGACAGTCGCACCGCCGACTTTGGCCTGGGCAGTCGCGCGCTCCGCAACGCGGTAATTTTCGAGATCGGCTTTTGTCATCACCGACGCATAAATATTGTTGCCACGAAGCGTGGCGACGATGTCGTCGGCGATGCTGCCCCGGTAGAAATCCGCCGCACCGTGTTTTTTGAGGCGCGCGAGTGTTGCCGCCAGTTCTGCCTGCACGAGAATCTCACCCACAGCATACGGTTCGCCGCTCAACAGCAACGGGACATTCCCGCCATTCTGCGCCTTTAGCCTGTCGCGGTTGATACGCATCGCCTGTGCCAGGCGCGGGCTCACGCGAATTCCCTGCTCTGCCAGCAAAACAGCGCGGTCGAAGGTTTCAGCAAAGGTTATTTTTTTACCCCCGAAGCGCCGCTCTGCATAATCGAGCAGAGCCACTGTGCCCGGCACGCCGACGGCACGGCCGCCGGCAATGCGTGCCGGGAAAGGCAGCGGTTTTCCCGCAGCATCAAGGAAAACATTTTCCGCAATCGCGGCAGGTGCCTCTTCGCGGCCATCGAGCGCATGCGTCTTTTGGGTGGCTGCATCATAATAAAGAAGAAATCCGCCGCCGCCGAGACCCGAAGACTGCGGCTCGACGACTGCCAGCACCCACTGAACCGCAAGCAGCGCGTCTATCGCATTACCGCCGCGCTTCAGAATTTCAATGCCCGCTTCAGTGGCGAGTGCATTTGCCGACGATACCGCACCACCGGTGCCAACAACCGACCAGTGCGCTGCCATGCCCTGCGCTTCACCAAAGAGATCTGCCGGCAGAGCCTGCCACGCCCCCGTAAAGCTGTGCGGAGTTTCTTTATGGCAGTTAGCCAAAGAAATCACCAGGGCAAACGAAAGAAAAATGCGCAGGGGATTCATGGAACATAAACAAAAACACTCCGCAGGCCGTAAAACGCTTGCCCGGCCTCTCGGCTCTGCTTCACCGGATGCGCATAAGCACTATGAAGAATTTAGCTACGGAATACCGTCCCTCGTTTTTTGACCGCCCGGTTTTTGCGGTTGTCGTCAGCACTACCCTGTTTTTGACGCTACTGCTGATTCTGTACTTCATCGATTTTGTGCCCGGTCTCACGGGGCTTAACGTGCGCATCTATTCTGGCATGCAGGGCGGCGGTTACAGTGCAACGGCGGAAAAACTCGCTGCGATTGCTGCGAAGCGAAACGGTAAGATCACCAATTTTCCGACGCAGGGCTCGCTCGAAAACCTGAAACTGCTGGCCGAATCTTCTGAGAACAATGCATTCGCCCTGGCACAAAACGGCCTGCCTATTCCAGAAGGGCTTGAACTCGTGACCCGGCTTTCCAAATCCGAAACAGTATTTTTCCTAGGCCGCAATGCAGGCGCCATCAAAACGCTCGCCGGCCTCAGAGATAAACATATCGGCATCGGCCCCGAGGGCAGCGGCGCCGCTCACTTCGCGCGGAAGTTCTACGCGACGATGCATTTAGATGCGCTGCAGGTCACGCTCACCAACCACTCGCTCGACGAGCAAATGCGCCTGTTAAGAAACGGCGGGCTCGACCTGGCAATTCTGGTCTTCACCGACAACGCTGAAATCATCGAACAGGCAATACTCAAAGACGGCCTGCAGTTTGCGACGTTCAGGCAGGGCGACAGCTTCGCCAAGAGACTGCCGTTTCTGCGCACCAGCTCTATACGCGAGGGATATTTCGACCCGATCCGGAATATTCCCGAGACAGACAAGCCGGTGCTGAAGCTCGATACAATGGTATTATGCAAGAAAGGCACAAGGCGTTCACAGATCATCGGCCTGTTGAGCGCGATCCATGAGCTGCAGCCCGACCTGATCAATTTCAACAATACTGTGCCGAATCTGACCGGTGTTGCATACACGCAGGCGGCGAAGGATTATTTTGCGAACCAGGGACCCGAGGTCTATGACCGCTATGCTCCCCGCCTGATGGATTTTATGCCGCTGGGCAATCTTGTGCAGATACTGATGGCGATCAGCGTGTTATTCAACCTGCTGAATGTTGCGAATCGGTTTTTTCTCTGGCGCCTCGACGCCAACCGCGTCGACATTGAATCGGGAGTGCATGCGCTCTTTGGCCGGGCGATTACCGCGGAAGAAATTGCGCTCGCCGGGCTGCAACCCGGCCATGCGACTGATGCGGCGCGCCGGGCGCTCGACGCACTGATCGACAGGCTGTCGCGCCTCGGCGTCAAATGCCGCAAACAATCGCTGTCGCTGCTCGTACCGATGGGCAAAGAGCAGTCGTACCGCTACCAGGAAGAAATCATTAACCGCATGCTTTCAGCCATGAAAGCATACCGGCAGCGGATGGAATAACTTTTCCCTATTAAAAACAATTATTCATCGGTCGAAGTGTGCGTGGTGACACCCATATTGCTGCCCACCAGCCACTTATCGCCCGAACGCCACAGCGCCGAGAGCAAAAGCTGGCGAATAAAGAAGAGCTCTTTCGGCAGCTTATCATAGATGCGGTCGAAGAACTCTTCGTGCTGCAGCACTTCGTCTTTGTAGAGCTTCGTATCGATTGTCATGAGTTCGTTGAACTGCTCGCGGCTGAAATCCATACCCGTCCAGTCCATCTCTTCGTAGCGCGGCATCCAGCCAAGCGGGCTTTCGACTGCCGTGCCCTTGCCGTGCACGCGGTCGACGATCCAGTTTAAGACACGTGTATTCTCGCCGAAACCGGGCCAGATAAACTTGCCATCTTTGTCTTTGCGGAACCAGTTCACGAAGAACATGCGCGGCGGATTACCCAGGTCGCGGCCCATCTGCAACCAGTGGTTGAAATAGTCGGCCATGTGGTAGCCACCGAACGGCAGCATCGCGAACGGATCGCGGCGCACCTGCCCGATTGTGCCCGCTGCGGCGGCAGTCATTTCTGAACCGATCGTTGCTGCGAAATAAACACCGTGGTTCCAGTTACATGCCTGGAACACCAGTGGCACTGTGGTTGAGCGGCGACCGCCGAAAATAAAGGCACTGATTTTCACACCGTTCGGGTTGTCGACCTCTGCGTCGATCGCAGGGTTCTGCGATGCCGGCGAAGTGAAGCGCGCATTCGGGTGAGCAGCTTTGCGCCCTGAATCGGGTGTCCATGGTTGGCCTGTCCAGTCGGTGATGCCCTCGGGAATTTCTTTCGTCATGCCTTCCCACCAGACGTCGCCGTCTTTGGTGAGCGCGACGTTGGTGAAGATCGTGTTTTTGCTGATGACTTCCATCGCATTGCGGTTCGACTCTTTTGAAGTACCCGGCAGAACGCCAAAGTAACCCGCTTCGGGATTCACCGCAACAAGACCGCCATCTTCTGCGGGATAGACCCAAGCGATGTCGTCGCCCACAGTCGTGACCTTGTAGCCTTTGTAATGGTCGGGTGGGATCATCATCGCAAAGTTAGTTTTACCGCAGGCAGACGGGAATGCCGCAGCGACATAGGTTTTTTCTCCGTCTGGCTTTTCGAGACCGAGAATCAGCATGTGCTCTGCGAGCCAGCCTTCGTCGCGGCCGATCACCGAAGCGATGCGCAGCGCGAGGCATTTTTTTCCCAAGAGCGCGTTGCCACCATAACCTGAACCATAAGACCAGATTGCGCGGTCTTCGGGAAAGTGCACGATGTATTTGTTATCTTTGTTACAGGGCCAGCGGACATCCTTCTGTCCCGGAGCGAGTGGTGCACCGACGGAATGCATGCACGGGATGAAATTCCTGTCGCCCATCGCTTCGAGCGCGGGCTTGCCCATGCGGGTCATGATCTTCATGCTCACCGCCGCATAAGGCGAATCGGTCAGCTGCACGCCGAAGAGCGACATTTTGCTCTTAAGAGGGCCCATGCAGAAAGGAACCACATACATTGTGCGGCCGCGCATGCAGCCGTTGAACAGCGTATTGAGCTTGCTCTTCATTTCGCGCGGATCCATCCAGTTGTTGGTGGGGCCCGCGTCTTCGCGGCGCTTGCTGCAGATAAAAGTACGGTCTTCAACGCGGGCGACGTCTGATGGGTCTGACCACGCGAGATAGCTGTTCGGGCGTTTTTCCGGGTTCAGCTTCAACATCATGCCGTTGGCGACCATTTCCGCACACATGGCATCGTATTCGGCGTCTGAGCCGTCGCAGAAGTGGATCTTATCGGGTTGTGTGAGGTTCGCCATGGCCTCTACCCAGGTAATGAGGCGCTGGTTCGTCACGAAATCAGGTGTTTGCATTGAATCACGAGCCAATCGGTAACAAATTCAATCTGTCAAGTGCAAGTAGGCTCATTATAAAAAATATCTGGCAGTGCCGCAAAAATAGCATTAATTTCAGGGCAATCCATGGAAAAGCCGATCAGCCGGGGTGGATTTCTTAAAAAAGCGTTGATTGGCCTCGCTGCGGCAGCAGGCCCCGCACTGCTGGGTATTTTTTCTTACCTGCGACCCGACGATAAAAACGAAAGAGGTTCACTGAAAATGGCAAATCCGGCAATTTACGACATCCGCCCTTTGGGCTTTCAATGGGAGACCGCCGATCCGTTTCTGTTCTGCGTACACCATGAAGATTATTACCCGAAGGGTAACGAAATCATGGGGCCGCAGGCGCCGCTGACTGGGCGCAATATCGGCCAGGATTTCACCCCTAAAGACGGCTGGCGCATGTACCATGGCGAAAAAATACCCGGTTTCCCAAACCATCCGCACCGGGGTTTTGAAACCGTCACAGTCGTGCGCCGCGGCTTTGTCGACCATTCAGATTCAATAGGTGCCGCAGGCCGCTATGGCGCCGGAGACGTGCAGTGGATGACCGCCGGCGCGGGTGTGCAGCATGCCGAAATGTTTCCGCTCATTGAAAACGGCAAAGAGAACACGCTTGAACTGTTCCAGATCTGGCTCAACCTGCCGGCGGCAAATAAAATGGTTCAGCCGCATTTCAAGATGCTGTGGAATAAAGACATCCCCCGCATCGGCGTCAAAGACAGCGCCGGCCGCGAAACGCTGGTTGAGCTGATTGCAGGCAGCTACCGTGGCATGCGCGCCCCTGCCCCACCCCCCGACTCGTGGGCGGCAAAACCCGACAACAATGTCGCCATCTGGCACGTGACGATACCCGCGAAGGGTGAGTGGATTTTACCCTCTGCTGCGGCACCGGGCATAAACCGCTTCCTCTACTTTTTCAGCGGCGATTCGATACAGATCGCTGGTTCTACTGTGGCGGCCAAAAACGGCCTGCGCCTCGACGCGCGTACTGAACTCACCTTTACTGCGGGCGATAAACCCGCAATGCTGCTTTTATTGCAGGGCAAACCGATTGCAGAAAGCGTCGCACAATATGGCCCGTTTGTCATGAATACCCGCGCTGAAATCGAGCAGGCATTCGCCGACTACCAGCGCACGCATTTTGGGGGCTGGCCGTGGCCGTCTTCTGAGCCGGTGCACGACCGGGAGAAAGGTCGTTTTGCGAGACATGCAGATGGGCGGGAGGAGATAATTAATGGTTAATATTGGGTTTGTATTTTTTCAGGTAACTGAAAAAACACAAACCCAATGCCAGAAAATTTGTTGTCTCGGTCGCTCTTAAAATAAATCCTCCTCATTCCCCCATGAATTTGAAGACTTACGCAGAAATCAGGCGCTTGCTTGCGGTGACCTCGATCATCATACAGTTTGCACTGGATCTGGCCGTATCAGCGCTCTATCGCCCCCGCGGCCTGCGGCCGCGCTCGTTCGGCCGCCGCATGATTGCGGTTTTTATCCGTCTGGTTCTGCGCCGCCCTGCCGGTATCATCCGTTTCCCCGTGCGTCTGAGGCAAACCATCGAACGCCTCGGGCCAACCTACGTAAAACTCGGACAAATTCTCTCACTGCGCGAAGACCTGCTGCCACGCCGCATCACCTATGAACTGCGCAACCTGCAGACCAAGGTGCAACCGATCTCATACGAAGAAGCAAAGCTGGTAGTCGAACAGGAATTCAATGTTCCGCTGCGCCATATTTTCAAAGAGTTTTCACCCAAACCCGTGGGTGCCGCGTCGCTCGCGCAGGCGCACATCGCGTACCTCAGGAACGGCCAGAAGGTCGTCGTTAAGGTACAGCGTCCCGGCATTATACCGGTCATGACCAACGACCTGCGCATCATGAAGCGCCTCGCGTGGGTGATGCAGCAGCTTCCGTACATTCAGGATTTTCAGCCGCAGAAACTGGTAGCCGAATTTGCCGACTACACGATGAAAGAACTCGATTTCACACAAGAAGGCAAGCACGCGGATATTTTCCGTGAAAATTTTAAAGAAGAGAAAGACGTCATTCTGCCCAAAATCTACTGGGAACTCACAACCAAAAAAGTACTCACGCTCGAATTTATTGAAGGTGTCAAACCTGACGATTCAGAGAAACTCAAAAAACTCGGCATTAATGGGCCACGCGTTGCCGCACTCGGTGCGCGTGTGGTAATCAAACAGCTCTTCATCGACGGTTTTTTCCATGGCGACCCGCACCCGGGAAACATTTTCATCGTCGGCACCGAAAAATTCTGCATGATCGACCTCGGTATGATTGGCCAGTTCTCGCAGAAAACCATGAATGCGATGTTCCTCTATTACTATTACCTGATTATCCGCGATTTTGAAACGGCTTCAAAATACATGGTAGGCCTCACCGAAACCACTCCGCACTCAGACATTGCCGGCTTTCGCCTCGAAATCGAAGAGATCGGCAAACGCTGGATCGGCGCCGGCTTCAAAAATTATTCGCTCGGCAAACTGATTCTCAATTCCATGAATATGGGCGCGCGCTATAAACTCTACTTCAACAAAGACATCATGCTCGCGATCAAGGCAATCGTGACCATTGAGGCCGTCGGTTACATTCTCGACCCTAAAATGGATCTCGCGAAAGTATCGCTGCCGATGATGAGTGAAATTTTCATGGGCCGCATCTCTCCGATGCGCATGGCAAAGCCGGTATTGCGTGCGCTACCCGACTATCTGGACGCACTCGAACAGGCGCCCGCGACAATTTTGCGCACTCTCGGCATGGTTTCGAGTGGCAAGTTCCAGATCGAAATGGTGGAAAAACAGGCAGACAAACGCCCCAGTGAACCACTATGGAAGTTGTGGATTCCGTTCGCTGCCCTCGCTTTGGGCCTTGTGCTGTTCTCTGCGGAAAATCCCCCTGGTGGCGATGTCGCTCTAAGCCGTTCGCTGCATATTCCCCTGCTTTCTGTGGTGAGCTTTGGCGTCGCAGCCTGGTATAGCATACGCTACTGGCGCCTGCGCCGCGCATAGGCGGTCAGGGCGGGACGCGCCCTACTAAACCACGTATTCCCAGCGAAAAGTGGCCCGCGGAGCAGTTTCGCGGTATTATGACTACATAGTAACGCGACTTGTACAATCGGAAACCCTACGTTTAGCTGCGCAAACCGGCACCCGCCTCAGCGGGGCAACGCCCCTCCATGGTGCACTGCGGCCGCAGCACCGCCATCCATGGCTCGCGGCCCCTCAGCCATCCATGGCCTTTGGTTTACGCGGGGTCTAACAGATAAAATATGGCGGCTGTGGTAAACTTGGGTTGTGCGAAAACCCGATATTTTAGGTAGTCCGTAAACACAGAGGAGACTTAGTGGAGCTCGAACAACTTCCGGAAATACAGAAAATCATCCATATCGGTAAAGCCAACGGCGAAATCACGTATGACGAAATCAACGATATTCTCCCCGAAAAACTGACCAATTCGGACAAGATCGACGACGTTTTTATTCTTTTAAATCAATATGGCATTGAGATAGTCGAAGAATACGAAAAGAAACAGGTTGGCCGCCGCGGCGACACCTCTTCTGCCGTGGTTCCAGGCAACTTCGGCTCGCTCGGCGAGCAAAAAGTGCCCAAGGCACTCGTTACCGAACTCAAGGCACAGGGTTATGAAATCAAGCAGCCCGAAAACAAGGCCGCGCTGACGATACAAGACCTCGCGATGCAGATGCTGACGCGGGGTTACGACCTCGATTCATTGCAGCTTCTGCTGCAGAAGCCCGAATTTCGTCCTGCGGCATCCAAAAAGAAAAAATCAACCGGTTCCGCAGGTGCGAGCGCGGCGGATGACCCAATCAGACTATACCTGAAAGAGATCGGCAAAATTTCACTCATTTCGGGCGACAAAGAAGTTGAACTCGCGCGCCGCATCGAGGGCGGGGAAAACATCATTGAAGATGCAGTCTTGCGCTCGTCTCTGCTGCGCAGTGCATTCATCAAGGCGTATAATCGTGTCGACAAAGGCACGCTGCGCATTACCGATATTGCACGGGCGTCGAAGACCTATTACATCAGCACGAACGAGCAAAAAGAACTGCGTGACAAATTTTTGCGCGAGATCAAACCCGTTATCGATTTCGACAAGCAGATTTCGTCGCTCAAAGCGAAGCTCAAGCGCTATACACACAAGAGTAAAAAGCATCAGGAAGTCTGGGCACAGATCCTGAAACTCGAAGGCCTCGCCGCCGAGCACGTGATCCGTGTGGGCGTGTCGCAGAAAGAACTGCAGAAACACGTCAACAAGATCAAGAGCATGGTTTTCCGTATCAAGGAAATCAAGCGCCACTTCTTAAAGCTGAAAGAACGCTATGGCCATGACGTCAAAGGCATCAAGGCATTTAACCGCTATATCGAACGCAACGAAGACCTGCACGTTGTTGAGCGCGAACTCGGCTGCACCGTTGAAGATGTCAAAAACATCATCAAAGACATCCGCAACAACGAGCGCAAACTGCGCCGCATGGAACAGGAAGCAGGGTCGCCCACGCTGATTATTCTGCTGTGGGGTGAGAAGATTGCGCGCGGACAGCGTGAAATCGATGCTGCGAAAAAAGAGCTCATCAATGCGAACCTGCGCCTCGTCGTTTCTATAGCCAAACGTTTTGCCAACCGCGGCATGCACTTCTTCGACCTGATCCAGGAAGGCAATATCGGCCTCATGCGCGCGGTCGAAAAATTTGAATACCGCAAGGGTTATAAATTCTCCACTTACGCCACCTGGTGGATTCGCCAGGCGATCACGCGCGCACTTTCAGAACAGGCGCGCACGATTCGCATTCCTTCGCACATGATCGAACAGATCAACAAGGTAAACCGCGAAGCGCGTATCTTCTTACAAGAGACCGGCCGCGAACCATCTGACGATGAGATCGGCGAACGTTTAGGCTGGCCGGTCATCAAGGTTAAGCAGGTCAAATCGGTGGCGAAAGACCCGGTTTCTCTCGAAACACCGGTGGGTGAAGATGAAGATTCAGAGCTGGGCGACTTTGTCGAAGACAAAAAGGCGCCAAGCCCGCTGCAGTCGACCGCACAATCGATTCTCGCAGAACAACTGAAACAGGTTCTCGCCACGCTGCCTGCGCGCGAACAGAAGGTCATCCGCATGCGCTTTGGTCTCGACGACGGTTACACTCACACTCTCGAAGAGGTGGGCTACGTCTTCAAGGTCACGCGCGAACGTATCCGCCAGATCGAAGCAAAAGCACTACGCCGTTTGCGCGCACCGACGCGCATGCGCCGTCTGCGCGACTTCTTAGACCAGAACTAGGCCGTACATACGGGTGTGCGGAGCACACCCGTATGTACGGCCTTACTACTTTACGCCGGGCGGGGGTGCTGTAGCAATGTTGCGTGCGTGCAGCATTGCTAACCTTCGCCCTGCTGTTTTCTACCGCAGCCTCTGCCGTGGAGTTTGCGCACTACGATCCCGTCAGGCACCAGTTCGCGCTCGAAGGCAAAGTCCACTATTACGTTGAAGAATACAACGAACAGCAGCCGCATGAGGCACTCGACCTTTTACAGAAAGGCCATTTTACGCGCTCTGAATCACCGAGGCTTTCTCTGGGCTATACCTCCAAAGCAGTCTGGGTAGCAGTGCCGGTCGCGCAGATCGCCGGCAAAAGTGACCGGCTGATTCTCGAAATTACCGCACTCATCGATTCGATCCAGTTCAACTACCTGAACGAGCGCGGGCTGAGACTCGAATCGTTTGTGACCGGCCGCGACATGCCACTGAGCTCGCGGCCGCTGGAGCACCATAATTTTATTTTCCCGGTCATGCTCGAACGGGCCAGCCGGGGCTTTATACTCATGCGCCTCATGAGCCAGGGCAGCATGCTCGTGCCGCTGAAGCTCATGCCCGAATCGGAATTTTACCAGCTCGATCGCCTCGAGCTTCTGGTCTTCGGTATCTATTTCGGCCTCATGGCAGTCATGGTGCTGTATAACCTGTTTCTGTACGCCGCCACGCGAGAGCGATCTTATGCCTTTTATGTATTCTATATTTTGTTCTTCATGCTTTTCCAGTTTGCGATCTGGGGATTTTTCCATGAATTGGTTCTGCCAGAATCTCCCCAACTGGCTAAATTTGGCCTGCCGTTGTTTCTGCATCTTGCAACGATATTCCAACTGCTGTTCGCTGCGCAGTTTTTCCAGGCGCGCGATATAATTCCGCGGCTTTATAAGATCTCCGGCTATCTGTCGTTTGTGACCTTTGTTTCACTACTGTCAGGCGGATTTGTCCCTTATCGTTGGTTCATCACCCTCGGCATATTGACCGGCAGCAGCGCAGCATTGCTGATATTTTTTCAGGCCTTAATTCTTTATGTGAAGCGGCGGAAAGTCGCACGCTTTTTCCTGATCGCATACACGACGCTCATCGGCGGTGTCGTTTTTCTTGCCCTGCGCAACATGGGTATCATCAACTACTCATTTATCAGTTCCTATTCGGCGCAGATCGGCTCGGCGCTCGAAGTTATACTTCTTTCTCTTGCACTTGCCGACCGCATCAACATCTGGCGCGACGAGAAGGACAAAGCACAGAAGCAGGTGATCGACCGTGAACGCGAGATGAACCGGGCGTTTCAGTTGTTTGTGCCGCAGAAATTTCTGGAACTCGCCGGCGAAACAGATTTCACCAAACTCGAGCTCGGCAAATCGAGCACTCGCGAAATCACTATTCTATTCTCAGACATCCGCAGATTCACCAGCCTTTCAGAAACGATGACGCCCGAACAGAATTTCAAGTTTCTGAATTCATACCTGAGCCGCATGGGCCCGATTATACGGCAGCATGGCGGGTTCATCGATAAATTCATCGGCGACGCAATTATGGCACTCTTTGCCGAAGGGCATGGAGGCCCCAGGGCTGACGCCGCCAAGGATGGCATCTTGGCCGCATCTGCCAATGCCGCCCGCGCGGCGCTCGCCATGAGGCATGAACTCAAGGCATACAATGCACACCGCGCCGCGCAGGGCTACCAGCCGATCGACATCGGTATCGGCATCCACACGGGTATGGTGCGGCTCGGTACAATCGGCGAAAACGAACGCTGGGAAGGCACCGTGATCGGAGACACCGTCAACCTCGCTTCCCGCATAGAAAACCTGTCATCGACATTCAATGCGCCGATTGTGGTCAGCGAAGCAGTGTTAAAAACCCTGCCGGCAGACCAGCCCTGCCGCGAGCTGGATACGATTCGCGTCAAAGGTAAACAGAAAGCCGTCAAAGTGTTTGAGCTTTTGCCTGATGAAGACTGACGCTTTACTCAGGCGCCGCGCGCTCGCGGTCTTTAGCCGGCTCGAAAAAGAATTTGGTCGGCCCGCGTGCCCGCTCAATTTTGCTTCGGTCGAGCAGCTGGCGGTAGCAGTCATTCTGTCTGCTCAGTGCACCGATGCACGCGTAAACCTGGTTACCCCTGCACTCTTTGGACATTTTCCCGATATGCCGGCATTTGCTGCCGCGAAAGTCAGCGATATCGAAAAGCTGATCTACAGCACGGGTTTTTACCGCAATAAAGCAAAAAACATTCACGAGCTGGCAAAAATACTCGTGCGCGATCACGGCGGCAAAATACCGCGTGATTTCACAATGCTAACTACCCTGCCCGGCATCGGCCGAAAAACCGCGAACGTAATTATGGCTGAAGCCTTCGGTGAAGCGCCTGGTGTGACCGTCGACACGCATGTCAAACGTATCAGCCGGCTTTTGGGGTTTACGCAAAGCGACAATGCAGTCATTGTCGAGCGGGAACTGATGCAGCTGTTTCCGCCGCGTCTGTGGCGCGACCTGCCGCTGCTGTTGATATTCCACGGACGCAAGACCTGCATTGCGCGCCGCCCACAGTGTGCGGCCTGCACGCTCAGAAAACTGTGCCCCTCGGCAAAGGACTAACGGCAGGTCCGGTAATTAAGTAATTTCCGATAATACTTTATCCAGTACGTCATAGCACGCCGTCATTCCTTCGATCGCGCCGGATTCGCTCATAAACCTGCAAACGTCAGCCGACGCATATTTGCAGGTGTGTGTCATTAGCGTTCCGTTGCCCTCGCTGGTAAATACGCGGGATTCGAACGTCGCATTCGGATCCTCAGGTGCGTTTGCATCGAACGTCGCATAGTCCATGATATAGTTCTCGGTGTTCGAAATCTTTTCCGGCGCCACGACCTCACGAAATGTGCCATAGACACCTGACTTGTTTCCCTTTTGGTCGCCATAAAGGTAGAGATACTTGCCTCCGGGTTTGAGCTCCATTTCGCAATTTTCGAGCACCATGCCTTCGGGCCCAATCAGCCAGCGGCGCATGAGTTCGGGCTTCGTGTGGCAGTCATATACCAATTGGCGCGGCGCGGCAAAGCGTCTCGTGAACGCGATTTCAGTCTCGCCTTTGAGTTCCATCTTTACTTCTTTTGCATTTGTTGTCATTTTTCCTGCTCCCCTTGTGTTTGTAAGTCTTGTAGTTCTGCTAGTAAGCCGTCGAGCGCCCGATACCGCTTTTCCCACATGCGCCGGTACTTTTCCATCCACGCAGTTGCCTCTTTGAGTGGCTTTGTTTCAAGCCTGCGGGGCCGTTCCTGTGCGCGAACCGTTGTCGAAATCAGGCCGGCCTGTTCCAACACCTTGAGATGCCGCGAGACCGCCGGTTGGCTCATTTTGAAAGGTTTGGCAAGCTCCATGACCGTTGTTTCGCCCTTGGCGAGGCGCATGAGGATTGCCCTGCGCGTAGAGTCGGCCAGTGCCGCGAAGGTAATGTCCAGATCGTTCATAACTAATTACTTATATAAACTATTTGTTACATACAGGTCAACCGTCAACTCATTTCTTAAGGTATTGACCGGCAAACATCTCAAACGACAAAACTTGACCCGGCCGACGCCTGGAATACCTGAGGAATTTTCTCGACATGCTGAGGTCTCTGGGTTGGTTCATCCCTGATGAAACCGATCTTGTGCTTCTTGCTTTTCGCACAGGCCGCCCACGCGACTCAGGTTATCGATGTCCTCGGTGGATCAGGCCTGGCCTGGTCCAGTTGGAGCGATACGTCTACAATTGCAGGAGATATATACAAAGCTTCTACCGTCGGCTCTGTCCCGATGCGTGAAACCTATTTTGCAGGACTTCGTTACTCTGGTTATAGTGGAAAAGATGCTGGGGGTCTTGTTGCCGGCGTAGAGTTTTCTACTACGCAGACTTTTCCTTTTCGCGAAGGGGAATGGCAATATCGGCATAATGACTCAAATGGCAATGCCAAGTACGCTTCAACGCAGCCAGCGACCTGGCAGAGCGTGCCTTCAATGAAGGTCGTGCGATTCTCCGGTCATATAGGATTTCAGGTTCCAGTGGACAACTATCTGGCTGCTGAGCTTGGAGTGTTGGGTGGCCTCGGAATCGCTAACGGAGAGTACCGCGCACAGTATCCGGACAATGCCAATTATGCAGAGGGGTTTGGCGGCATCGGATTGCATATCGCCCTACGCGCTGCTCTCCAGTTTTTTCCGCAGTCGAGACTGGCCCTCGGGGTCGAGTACCGACTCATGGCGGAGGGTTTTGTATCCGCATCCGGCATCTTCCCCTGGCTATACACAAATTCATCATCCATGAATCTCACCGGACATATGTTTCTGCTGACTCTGGGTTATCGATTTGGCAATTAAGCCACGGGCACGAAGACAATAAAAAAGGCCCTCGCGGGCCTTTTTTATAATAGGCAGCAAATCCGCCTTATTGATTCGATTTGGCATTCTGTGCCATCGACAACCAGAATGACCGAACATCAAACCACTTTTCACCTAGCGAGAGAGTGTTGCTCACTTCGAGGTGGTCGAGGCCGGTTACCCAGAATGAATAGCTGGGGCTGCCTTTCCACGTGCCCCATTTCTGTGAGCTGAGCGGCACGAGGCCGTCGTTCTCAAGGCCCTGGCCTTTGGCCATGCCACCGATGCCGGTGACGGGTACCAGAAAGCCCATCAGCGGGTGCTGCACGAGGTCGGGCAGCGTCACTTTTGAGCCGTATGAGAAGTATTTTACGCCCGCCGCATTGGGGGTTGTGCTGTTGAATGAAGCCGCATTGGTGGTTGTGAGCGAGCTCAGCGAAGCGGTCAGGTTATTCTGCGATCCGCCCCACACAATCTTCACGAGACCGTTGATGGTGCTGGAAACATAAGGCAGAAGCCATGAAGGCACTACGCCCAGAACGATGTCAGCGATCGGGCTGCCATAGTGCGGTGAATTGAGCAAGTGATCGAGGCGACCTTGCCCGACATTGCCAGGTTGGTGACCATGAAACGGCTGTCGAGGCCGCCCTGTGAGTGACCGATAATATGCACTTTGGAATATCCGCCGGCGGCCATGAAGGTATTGATTTTGTCTTTGAGCTCCTGCGCGCGGTATGCATTCGATTGCAGCGCAGATTTACCCGGTGCGTAGACGACAGCACCTTTTGAGCGCAGATAGTCGTCCATGCCACCCCAATATTTGAAGATGCCGATTAAAGAACTGGTATCGCCAACGCCCCAGCCGAACATACCATGCGAAAGCACGATCGGATAGCTGCCGGTGAGCGACGTGGTTGAACTGCCGGAGCCTGCAAAAACCTGCCCCAGACTTAATAAGATGGTAAACAACACTACTTTAAGTTTCATTCAATAAGATCCCCTTCACGCAATAGTCGCCTGCGGCTGCAAACGTTGAACATAATGTCATTTTTTGAGGGTGCGGGGCCAAAAAAAGGGGGATTTCAGAAGAAAAGTGCCAAAATATATGCAAAAGCTGCGCCTTTGCATATATTTTGGCCTCAAACCTATGCGCTGGCTCAATATCCCCTTATTTCTCTACTTTCTGTTTGCTGCGGCTGTACAGTATAACGACCCCGACCCGGTTCACTGGATGCTGCTGTATCTTACATCCGCCGCGGTCTGCCTGATGGCGGTCATCAGGCGCGATAGCCTGCCCTTGCTCTATATCTTAATCGGCATGGCAGTCATTGAAATGGCGACCACCGGTGAGGGCTTTGTCACCTGGCTCAGGGTCGGCAAAGAGAACCTGATCACGGCGAAAATGACCGCTGAGAAGCCCTATATCGAGCTCGGGCGCGAGTTTTTGGGGGCTGCGATTAGCCTCGCGGTTGCGGTGTGGCTGACTTTTAGATTAACCCGTAAGCGGGTGTAAACACCCGCCTACGGGAGTGCGGGGGTTCCCGACGACTCTGCTGGCGCACGGCCGCTGCCCCCACCCTTCTTATCCAGTAGCAACCATGGGTTTTCAGCCATTTCTTTAGTAAACTTATCGAGCGTCGTCGAGGTGCTGCGGATATTGCGCATGATCGCCACTATTTCGCCCTGAGACGAATCGAGCAGAGAATTCACCTTGGTGATCGAACCGTTGAGGTTAGTCAGCAGCATTTTGATATCGTTTTTATTGTCACCCGCAAGCGTCGCAAAGGTATCAATCATCTTCTGGATCGTGCCCACGAGATTCGATATCTGCGTCACCATCTGCTCGAGGTTCACAATGTTGGTGGCAAACATCGTGTCGTCGGGCCGCAGCGGGTATTTCTTTACCAGCGAAGGTGTCAGGTCGATAACCGTATCGCCAATCACGTTCTGGTTGGTGATATTCACGCGCGTCCCCTGGTAGATGACGAATTCCTTGTTGATCAGCACGCGCGCCTTGAAGTGCAGGTCGAAGCCGTAAATTGGCACAACTTCCTTGACTTCGCCGATCGTGAAGTTCTTGATCTTGATCTGCGTGCCCTTTTTTACACCGGCCAGCTTTTCGAAGCGCACCCAGTATTCGGTGCGGTCGTCGAGCAGGTTATAGCCGGCGATAAACAAGAGTACGGAAAGGCCAAAAACGGTGCCGACGAGCACGAACAGGCCGGTGAATATATCGTTCCGGTCAAATTTCACTGGGCCTCGTTGAATGCGCGCATCGGTCCCGTGGTTTTATACTGTCGGTACTGTTCGAGAAACATATTCTCTGCATTCTTAATGTCGGCAACCTTGCCCTGAAACACAACCTCTCCGCGGTAAAGCAGCATGAATTGCATATCGCGCCCCTCAAAAATGGTGGGATGGTATGTCGAAATGATGTAGCCAATGCGCCTGAGGTGAATATCTTCGAATAATAACTCGAGAATGCGCCGCGAGGCCAATGGGCAAAGACCGTCAACCACCGCATCGAGCAAAAGAATACGCGGTTCGACAATCAGCGCACGAATAAGCGCCACGCGCACCGCTTCCGAAGCCGACAGGCCCACCGGACGGGTGGTCTTTTTGTGCCCGAGTTCATAGCGTTCGATCCAGAATTCGGCAGCGGCAAAAAGTTCGTCATCTTTCATCTCGGTATGGTAGCGCAGCGGCAGAACGATATTTTCGACGACAGACAGGTTATTGATCAGGCCCGATGTCTGCGTAACATAGCCGACTGTGAAACGCAGCTTCTCCACATCGACTTCGCCGTGCTCGCGCAGGTTCACGCCATCGTGATAGATATGCCCTGTCGTTGGCTGGTATTTGGCCATGATCAGTGCCATAATCTGGCTTTTACCGCTGCCCTCCGGGCCACTGATCAGCAGACCTTCGCCGCGCCTCAGCGCGAAGCTGACGTTGTCGACATGGTCTTTCGATTCGGCGCTCGAATACCAGACATTTTCAAAGCGCAGGATTTCGTCATCCATGGATTATGATAGGTAATTCAGAGCGGCTTCGGTTTCTGCCCGTAATCCATTCCCGGCCGTGGGGATAAACGGAACTCCGCGCAAGGTCTGGCTCGAGGCGCTTTCAATTTTTAGCGACACCAATGATCCCGGAAAACCGGCGGGCACCTCAGCCTGTGGCGGAAATATCACCTTGCGGCCGTTACGCATGCGCGCCGCCCACTCCGCCGCGTTGCGCCGCGAAGGCTGTTCGACCATCGCCTCAACGACCTGGCCAATGTAGCGGCTGTTATTACGCTGCGAGCGTTTCAGCTGCAAGTCAATGAGTTCAGCCAATCTTGCTTTCTTGACGTCCTCTGGTATATCATCGGGATACAATCGCTGCGCAATCGTGCCGCGGCGCTGCGAATAAGCGAACATAAAAGCCGAATCGAAATCGGCTGCCGCCATCACTTCGAGGGTTTCGCGGTAGTCGGCGTCGCTCTCGCCTGGAAAGCCGACAATAACATCGGTGCTGATTGCCACATCGGCCACGCGCGAACGCACATTTTCGACGATTTGCAGAAACTCTTCGCGCGTGTAGTTTCGTTTCATGCGTTTGAGTGTGCTGTTCGCCCCCGCTTGCAGCGGCATGTGCACCTGGTTGCAAAGCGCGGTTCGGCGGCCATCAGGTCAATCAGTTCGAGCGGAAAATCTTTCGGGTGCGGCGAGGTAAAATAGATGCGCTCGATGGTAGTTTTCGCGAGCAGAGCTTCGATCAGGTTCACGAATTTTGCCGCATCATGGTGGTATGAGTTAACATTTTGGCCCAACAGCACGACGGATTTGACGCCATGGTCGACCAGCGATTTGACTTCGTCGACAACGCTTAACAGCGGGCGCGAGCGTTCGCGGCCGCGCGTATAAGGCACGACGCAGAACGCACAAAAATTATCGCAGCCGCGCTGTATCGTGACAAACGCAGTAGTTTTGTTGCCGCGCTCACGCATGTGGTGTTCAAATGAGGGTACAATGTCGTCATAGGTTTCAAGCCGCGAGAGCGCAAGATAACTGCGAGGGGCAACGCCGGCCTTGCCGCTGTTCTCACCGTCGAGAATGGTTCCGAGATTGCGCAGCGCGTCGGGGCCCATGATAAAATCAATCGGCAGGTTTTCGTACAAAAGATCTTCGCGCAGGTTCTGCGCCATGCAGCCCAAAATGCCGATCTTGGCGCCACCCTTATGCAGGTGCCCCAGTTCTTTGAGCCTGTTATAGACTGTCTGGTGCGCGTTTTCGCGTATCGCGCAGGTATTCAGCAGAATCACGTCTGCTTCTTCAGCGCTCTGCGTCTGCACCGCGTTTTGCTCCAGGATTTTGCCGGCCAGAAGCGAATCGTATTCGTTCATCGCGCAGCCATAGGTTTCGATGTAAAATTGCTTCTGCTTCACGTGGACAGATCAGACGGAGACGGAAACAGCCCGAAAACTCCTTTTTGACAGTTGGTCTATCGGGTATATTATGCGATTGACGAAGTAAGCCCGCCTGCTCTACTCAGCCACTGCCGCAGACCGGCAGGGAGGAGAATCCATGAAGAAAATACTATTACTGGGTATCGTGGCATTGCTGGCACCACTCGCAAGTCTCTATGCCGACGTCGGCGGCACTTATACTTGCGAAGGAAAAAATCCTAACGGAGCCAAATACCAGGGCACCGTGGTAATTTCAGGCGATGCGAATACCGGCTATTCATTCAGCTGGACAATCGGCGCGGACTCATACCAGGGCACAGGCACGCTGTCAGGGGATACACTGACCGTCGACTGGGGTGCCGCAGAACCGGTGGTTTACAAAGTAAATGCCGATGGTTCTGAACTCAAAGGCCGCTGGGGTCCTGGTGGTAAAGGCAAAGAAAAACTCACCCGCCAGTAAAGGTGCGGTGATCCGATAAAAAAGCGGCGTTAGCCGCTTTTTTAGGGATCACCGCCTGAAAGTCAACCTTCTTCTTCGCTGCGCGTACCGATCAGCAGTTCGTCCGGTGTATCGACGACCGTTTCGCCGATCTGTACCGCGAGGCGCGAACCGATTCGACCGGGACGGCATTTGAATTTCGCACGCTCTTCGACCTTGAAAGTGAACTCTTCTTTCAGAGTCGTCTTCGGCATCTTGATGATATTTCCGACTTTCAGGTTCATGATATCTTTAAAGCCCAGATTCACGGTGCCGATCTCGACCGAAATCTGCACTTGGACATTGTCGAGCCGGCTCTGGATCATCGTGCGGTTGACGTCGCTTTCGCCCCGGCGGATCGAAGAGAACCAGTACTGCGCCGAGAGTTTCTGGATGATCGGCTCGATCGTAATATAAGGAATACAAAGATTCATCATCCCTTCGGATTCGCCGATCTTCGTTTCGAGCGTAATCAGCATCACCATCTCGTTCGGCGGTACAATCTGCGCAAACTGCGGGTTCGTCTCAATTGTGCCCAGGCGCGGGCGAAGATCAATTACTGTCGACCATGCTTCCCGCAAGTTTCCGAGAATGTGAACGATAATACCTTCAACGACCGACATCTCGATGTCGGTGAGTTCGCGCGTGAGCTTGGCATGCTCGCCCGCACCACCGAACAGGCGGTCGATAATCGTAAACGTGATCGACGGGTCAACTTCCAAAATCGCCGAACCTTTGAGTGGGTCCATGCTAATGAGCGACAGCGTGGTTGGGTTGGGTATTGAGCGGATGAATTCTTCATATGTCAGCTGGTCCACCGACTGTACGTGCACCGATACCATCGCGCGCAGCTTCGCCGACAGCGCCGTTGTCGTCAGACGCGCGAATGTCTCGTGCATCATCTGCACCGTGCGTATCTGGTCTTTCGAGAATTTGTCCGGGCGTTTGAAGTCGTAGATTTTGACTTTCTTCTGCTCGGCCTGCGTCGCGCTGAAGTCTTCTTGCTGCGCGTCACCGCTCGAAATCGCGGAAAGTAACTGGTCTATTTCGTCTTGTGATAATATATCAGTCATTGTTGCCTCAATCCGCCAATCTCGACTCGACGCCTGTAATTTGCCATAAGGCATCGCGTTTCGTCAAATAATATGTCGTCAGGTATTCGCGCTCGAAGCCTTCCACGTCGCGGCGCGCACGCACACGCACCTGCGCAGTCTCTGCGCTTTCTTTCGCTTCGCCGCCCAGTACGCGAAATTTGATCAGCTTGTGCGATCCGCGGCCGCTCAGGTACTTGCGGAACTCACCCAGCGCATAGGTCTGCTCCTGCGTCGAGTCATTTGCATACAGGCGTGAAAATTCGGGATAATCGCGAATGATGTCTTTTAATGAGACGTATTTGAAATACTGCGACCAGTTTTTGGTATACTCGGCTGAAAGCATCAGGTACACAATTTCACGCGCAGAAACACCCGGGGCCTCGATCGACGAATCGCGGTTATTATCCTTTTCAGGCAAAACCTCGCGGCTCTGGTCATAGATGAGCCTCAGCGACGAAGCCGACGCGAGAAAATAGCGCTCGGCCTGTAACGGATTGGGGTAAAAGTGCGCAGTAATTTTGAGATCCCTCAGGCGCTCTGAGAAGTTTTCCCATTCGACATAGTCGGCCAGACGGATGCGTTTTTCATATTTTTCGCCCGCGTGGATGATCATTTTACGCATTGGGTATGCTTCGCCGGTATACTTCGTGAAATGCGGATCGCGCCAGTCTTCAGTACTTGCCGCCCCGCTCGCTCCCCTAAAGTACATTTCTTCCTTAACATTGAGCGAACGGCCCTGGTGGTCGCGCGCGATAATCGTGAAGTTCTTGAGCGGATTTTCGTGCAAATAGACAGTCACGGGATATGCGCCTTCGTTGACCAGGGAAACATTGAACGATATGTCTTCATTGCGCGCAAAACGCAGTTTTCCCGATGAGATATGAAGCCTCAGTCCGCTCGAGCTGAAGTTTTCTGTGGCGTTACCATGGTGGTCGACCTTATTGTTACGCCATGACGCAGCCCCTGCGCTATAGAAGAGCGCGAGCGCACAAAACAAAAAGGGAATAGACGCCTTGCCGGGCATAGTTCACTATCGGCCGGAATATGTCTCTTGTTTTAGGATTTTCTTGCTGCCATCGCCAAATCTTCCGATACGGCGTTGTGCGCAGTACCGAAAGATGAGACATATCCGGGCAAAATCGATCTATCCAGGGCGTATCCGGGGTGTTATGATGGAATACCGGCGCGAGCGCTTTGCGGTCGAAGAAAAATCCTCCGTAAACCCGCGCAGCGAATACCGGCAGTTTAAGAGCGCGCTCAAATCGGCGCAGCAACAGCTGAACAGCGAACGCAAAATGATGCTCGACCGGCGCAAACAGAGCCCCGGGGAGATATTGGCCATCGACGACGCGATACACGTGCTCGAGTCTCACCTGATGACGCTCGAAGACCCCTACTTTCTCGGCGAAATCAAAAACCGCATTTTCAATACGGGAGCCACGGCTGCCGCATCGCTGGGTGTTGTCATCAGCATGGTTTCGCGGCAGTTCAGTTTTGACGCACCGCGCTCTGCGCTCGACGGCAAACGCCAGAACAGCCATTTCCTCAAGGATATGTCTGACATGAAGCGGCGCATCCTGTTCTTTCTGGGCCTGCAGCAGGAACTGCACCTGCCCGACGGTATTTCGATCGTCGCCGCGCAGAAGCTGACCGTCAGCGAAGTACTTGCGCTGAAGCGCGCAGGGGTGCGCGGTATTGTCATCGGGCAGACGAGCGAAACAGCGCACGAGCTCGTGATGCTGCGCGCGATGCGCATTCCATGTGTTTCTGTGAGCGATGCGCGTTTCTTTCGGCTCAAACGGCAGGTGCCCGTGCTGCTCGACGCCGATATCGGCTACATTGTGATGAACCCGCGGCGCACTGCGCGCTTTATACAGAGCGGAGATCCTGAGGCTGTACAGCGCTGGTCGCTCAGTGCCCGCATGCGTTCGGGTGAGCGCAGCGAGCTTTCCGGCACATTGCATTTTGTTTCAGAGATCAGAAACTTACCCGCGGGCACGGTTAAAGAGCGCATCGGACTCTACCGCACCGAATACCAGGTAAGCGAAGCGCATGAGATGCCTTCGACGCGCCAGCTTACAAAGCAATATGAGTATCTGCTCGGCGAACATCCCGAACTCGATGTGACTTTCAGGCTGTTCGACTTTTCCGACGACAAGAATTTTCTGAAGAACGCGGCAATTGAAAACGACCGCGACCTGCGTGGCATGCGATTTTTACTGCACGAACGCAAAATGCTCGAAAGCCAGCTCACCGCACTCTTCAAGGCGGCGCACGAAACAAACCGCCCGGTAAAGCTGTTATTGCCATACCTTTCTGAGTACAATGAACTGAAGCAGGTCAGGCAGATGATTGCATCCCTCAGTACCGGCAAAAGAAAAATCCGCTTTAGCCTCGGCGGCATGCTCGAGAATACTGCCGCGGTGTTCGGGGCGCGGCGCTGGTCAACCCTGCTCGATTTTTTTTATGTCGGTACTTCCGATCTGCTCAGCGCCATTTCGCAGCAGCGCCGCGAGAATACAGAGGCAATCCACCGGGCGCTGCTCAGCGATGCGTTTGCCGTTCTCGCGCGTGAACTGAAGGTATTGTCCCGCCTGAAGCCATTGTCAATTTGCGGCGAAATTGCCGGCGAACCGTGGGCGATCGCATACCTCGCGAGTTTCGGTTTCAGGGACTACGTGCTGCCAACGCACCGCATACCTATCGCGCAGAACATGCTGCAGGCGATGTCGCGCAGCGACGCGGTGCAATATGCAAAGCTGATCATGCGCCTCGACGACGAAACACAACGCCTTGAGACTGCTCGCTCACTCGCGCTCGAAATTTTATACGGCCAGTCATGAACACGACGGGCCCTCAACGCATCATCTGTCTCACCGAAGAGACCTGCGAATGGCTCTATCTTCTCGGCGAAGAGCGGCGCATCCTCGGCATCAGCGCCTACACGGTCAGGCCCGAGCGCGCCCCCATAGAGAAGCCCAAAGTCAGCGCATTTATCTCAGGCAATGTCAAAAAGATCAAAAGCCTTGCGCCAGACCTGGTCATCGGTTTCTCTGACATCCAGGCAGACCTCGCACAAAAGCTTATTAAAGAAGGATTAAACGTACTGGTGACAAACCAGCGCACAATAGCAGAGATTTTCTCCACCCTGCAGATGCTGGCGGCGCTGGTCGGTAAAGAGGCGCAAGGCAAGAAACTCATTGCCGCATGGCGCGTGAAACTGCAGCGCATTCAGCGCAAGGCGCATGCTAAAAAACGGCCACGCGTGTTTTTCCAGGAATGGGATGAGCCCGTGATAAGCGCGATCGGCTGGGTGTCTGAACTCATCGCCATCTGCGGCGGGCGTAATGTTTTTGCGACGAAGGCCGGTGCGATGGCGGGCGAGCGTATCGTAACTCTCGACGCCGTTGCTAAAGCCAAACCCGATGTGATCGTGGGTTCTTGGTGCGGCAAACCGGTGGATTTCGACTGGTTATGCTCGCGGAAAGAACTCGCGGCGACACCGGCGCTCAAAAACAACCGCCTCGCAGAAATCGATTCGGCAGTCATTCTGCAACCCGGGCCTGCGCTCTTCATCGATGGCATAGATCGCCTCTACGAGGCGATTCATAGTTTTTGAATATTTTGTGGCAAAGCCACAAAATATTCAAAAACCGTCCGGGTGCGCGAACTGTATCCGGAAATCAAGAAGGTAAAAACCTACCACATCAAAGTCTCTGACCTGCACACGCTCTACGTCGAAGAGTGCGGCAACCCCAAAGGTATACCCGCGCTGTTTTTGCATGGCGGCCCGGGCGCGGGCCTGTCGCCCAACCACCGCCGCTTTTTTAATCCTGAAAAATACCGTATCATTCTGTTCGACCAGCGCGGCGCCGGCAAAAGCACACCCTACGCCGAGCTGCGCGAAAACACGCTGTGGGATCTCATCGCAGACATCGAAGTCATTCGGCAGAAACTCAAGGTGCAGAAATGGCTGGTATTCGGCGGTTCATGGGGCAGCACTCTCGCTCTCACTTATGCGATCAATCATCCCGAGCGCATTCTGCACCTGATCGTGCGCGGCATCTTTCTCTGCCGGCAAGAAGAAATTCTGTGGTTCTACCAATATGGCGCGCACCAGATTTTTCCCGATGCGTGGAAGAATTACGTGAAAGTGATTCCCGAAGCCGAACGCCACGACATGCTGTCGGCTTTCTATCGCCGCCTGACCTCGAACGATAAGAAAGTACGCCTTGAAGCGGCGAAAGCCTGGAGCCAGTGGGAGGGTGCGACGATTTGCCTCAAACCCGACGCAAAGGTATTCCACGAATTCGGCGAAATCGCGGTTTCGCTCGCGCGCATCGAATGCCACTACTTTATACACAACTGCTTCTACCCAGAAGACAACTATATCCTGAATAACGCGCACAAAATTCAGCACCTGAGTACCGACATCATCCATGGCCGTTATGACATTGTTTGCCCGGTGAAAAATGCCTTTGACCTGAAGGATAAGTTGCCGCGCGCAAAACTGAATGTCATTGCCGATGCAGGCCACGCTGCATTCGAACCAGGCATTCGTTCGGCACTGATAGAGGCAACAGATAGGTTTCGTAATTAGTGGGGTAAAACCCCGCTAATTACGAATTAATATTTACCGTCCGCGGGCCTGCCGGTTAGTTGCCCGATGCGCTTAAAGCTCACCCTGCTCTGCCTGTTTATCATCGCCTGCGGTTCACCGCAGATTCAAACGCCGGTCGCCGAGACAAAGCTTTGGAACAACGACGATGAAAAGCTGCGCTTCATGGTGAAGATGTCGCACCACCTCGTGGCGCCTGTGAAAGATGAGTGCATCGATCGGGTGTTGAACCGATTGAAAAATGGCGCGCCAAAACTAAGCCTGAAAGATTCGGAATTTTACCAGTTAGGCTATTCGCCTCTCATGGCACAGGCAAAAAAAGCACCGGCCAAGGCAGTAGCTGCGCCCGCAGTGGCGGCCAGCGACGGCTGTGAGTCTTCCCTCGCGTCATGCGGTACGTGTCATCTGCCGCGCGTCAATAACTGCGACTACCGCCTGACGCTCAAAGACAAACCCACGCTGATCGGCAAAGTGATCGCCGACGGCGAAAAAATCAAATTCAAAGTGCAATCCGAAGGCGACAGCAAAGTCGCAGAACTTGAACCGCGCGACATCGTGAAGGCTGAGTGGCTGAATGGCGCCGACGACATCACCACCTGGTGGAACTTCAAAAAGCTCAACCGCAGAAGCCGCATTGTGAAAAAGATGCTGAGCCTGGCGGCCAAAAACAACGTCGGTTGCACCAACTGCCACCTGCAGCACGGCAATTTCCAGCTGAATGATAACGGCAAACTGTTCGACACCACCGGCGAAGTCAAGCGCCTCGTCACGCTCGAAGCTTTCCTTAAGTAGCTGAATGATAGCGGGCTGCGCCCGCTATCATTCAGCTTGTATTTGCCGTGGCGTCTCGCCGCGGCAAATCTACCCTATGTATTTTCAGGACATCATCGCGACGCTCAATAAATACTGGGCTGAGCGCGGCTGCGTGATTGCGCAGGGCATCGACATGGAAGTCGGTGCCGGCACTTTTAACCCGCACACATTTTTGCGCGTTTTGGGCGAAAAGCCATGGGCAGTCGCCTACGTGGAACCTTCGCGCAGGCCGACTGACGGTCGCTACGGAGAAAATCCGAATCGCGGGCAGCACTACTACCAGTACCAGGTCATCATTAAACCTTCGCCGCTCGATGCACAGGATGTGTACCTCGGCAGCCTGCGTGCGCTCGGCTTCAAACTCGAAGAACACGACATTCGTTTTGTTCAGGACGACTGGGAATCGCCGACTTTGGGCGCAAGCGGTCTGGGCTGGGAAGTCTGGCTCAACGGCATGGAGGTTACACAGTTCACCTATTTTCAGCACTGCGGCTCGCTGCCGCTGAACCCGATTTCGGTCGAATACACCTATGGCCTCGAGCGCCTCGCGATGTATTTGCAGGGCGTCGAAACGATATACGATATCCAGTGGAACAAAACCATGAAGTACGGTGACATACACAAGCAGACCGAATGGGAATATTCGCACTACAACTTCGAGCTGGCCGATACTACGAAACTCTTCCGCTGGTTCGACGAATACGAGGCAGAGGCCAACCGCATCCTGGACTGGCCGAAAGAACCGCTGGTTTTCCCGGCTTACGACTACATGTTGAAGTGTTCGCACACGTTCAACCTGCTGCATGCACGCGGCGCAGTCTCGCCGACCGAAAGACAGACCTATATCGCGCGCGTCCGCAAAATGGCACAACGCATCGCCGAGCGCTACGTCGAAATCCAGAAAAATGATCGCGTAAAAGACCGCAAGACTGCCTGAGGCTTATGCCCGAGTCTTTCGAAGTGGCGCTCTATTCGCTGCTGGTCATCACCGGCGCCGGTGTTATCAGCATCGCCGCGGCAAGACTCACGCATGTACATCCCGCCTACTACTTTCTCGCATGCGGTGTTGCCGGCAATTTAGCGCTGCCTTTCACTTTTCCCTCGAGCAGTCTCGTGCTGCAGCTGGCACAGCTGGGTGCTCTCTTTATCATTTTTCTTTCTGCCCTCGAAATCCAGTGGGATCTGCGCTTCACCTGGAGCTTGCGCACCATCTTGTCGGGTTTTTTCGCGCAGCTGTTGTTCGCGGCCCCGGTGTGTGCACTCTTCACTCTCATGCTCAAGACTGACCTTTTGAGCGGCATCACTGCCGGACTGCTCGTCAGCATGCATGCGCCCGAACGCAAAAGCTCTCTCGTCGGCCAGACCTTCCGCAACAACTCGGTGTCGAACGACCTCGCGCTGATGGGGCTGATTTCCGAGATCTTTGCGCTCGTCGGTATTTCTTTCTTAATTGCCTACACGCAACAGACAGTCATCACCGGCGACCTTTTGCAGGTAGCCGTGGGCGCGATTCTGATCGTACTAGTGCTGGTTTCGTTTGTACCACCGGTGTTGCACTTTCTTCTGCGCCGCATCGACGGTGAATCTTATGCGCTCTATTACCTGATGCTGTTGCTGCTCATCGTGGTGACGCTGGTGGTGCGGCGCTCGGGTCTCGAGCCGCTCCTGGGTGCTTACGCGGCAGGGTTTTTCCTGACTCGCTTCGTAATGGCAGGTTCGCATGTGCTTGAGCGCCTGCGCTTCACAGGCCACAGCATCATCGTACCCGCCTTCTACCTGCAGATCGGTTTCTCGAGCGATCTGTTTTCGGGTCTCAACGCGACTGTACTTTCCGGTGCGGGAATCATCGCCGCTATCACTGTGCCTATGGCATTTCTGCTCGCGCGCCTGTTCCGGCGCCGCGGCAATGATTCGCAGGCATTCCGGCTGCTCCGGAAAAATCCGCTGATATTGGTACTGATCTATATCGCACACGCACGCGGGCTCGTGACGACGGGCACCCTGCACACACTGGTGCTCTACGCACTTCTCAATGAAATTATTGTCGTTCTGCTCGCCCGCTACCAGGGAAAAGAAGAAGATTCCGCCGAGGCATTGCCTGAAATCCCCCGCGTGCTGCTGCCTGTCAGCAACCCTGAATCGGTGCTGCCACTCTTAACCCTTGCGTCGCACCTGGGTAATGATGCCGGGGCAGCACGCATATACCCGCTCAATGTGGTGCCCGATGCACCGGGCGCGGAAGGCCGCATTCGTGCCGTCGAGACCCAGTTTAACGAACTCATTCCCCTTTTCGAGGTGCGCGACCAGAAAATTGAACTCATGGCGCGGATTTCGAACGACCGCATCCAGGCGGTTTCGCATTCGGCGCGTGAACTTTTGGCCGACCGTATTCTTTTGGGGCTGGGAGTAATACCCACGTTGCAGCGTCCGCAGGGGTATTCGTTTCTTGAAGCTCTGACCGAAGCAATGCCGGAAAAATGCGTCATTGCCGCGCACATACAGACCGACCTGGCGCTCACGAATGCAGTGAATGTGATCGTCGCGCATGAGCGCCTGATGCTGTCCTCAGGCGTATGGCTGCCCATGGTACTGAATCTCACACGGCGTCTCAAGGCCACGCCGGTATTTTACGCCGAAGCGGCACTCTTAGCCGCTATTCAGCAAAAGCTCGCCGAGCTGAACCACCGCCACCTGTTCCAGGTGCGCGCGGGACAGATACATGCGGGGCTAGATCTTTTAACGCTCGATAACAATCCGAACGCGATCTCGATCGCCATTCTCGAGCGCGCTGTTTATTTTCCGCAGGAGAAAATACATGCACGCCTGCCCGAAATGATGCTGCGTGCATTCGGCGACCGGAATTTTATGCTGCTTTACCCTTCGGGGACACCGCCGGAAAAACGCCGGTCTTCAGGACGCGACCGGTGGCGAAAGGTAAAACATTTTTTAGGATTTAAATGAGCAACATGGTGCGGCTATGCCGCACCATGTTGCAAAATCAGAATCTTGCTCCGAAGACTGCGCCGGCGCCGAAGCCGCGTTCGTCGTCGAGTGCATCGGTCATTTTCACAGTTAAGTCAAATTTGACATTGCTCATGCCTTTGAGAATCGGGATGCGGAAACCGGTGTTGAATGCGCCACGTGTGGCCGCCCTTGTCGGGGCATTGGCATAGAGAAAATCATAGTTCGCCAGTTCATTCAGCCAGCGCACATAGCCGTTAAACAGTCCCGGAAAGAAGTTCAGATCGAAACCCATCGAAAAATCCACATCGCCGTCGCGGTTATATTTGCCAAAGGTTTTGCCGAGAACAATCGACGTATCTGCTTCCATACCGAAGAACTGCGCTTCGTACGTGGCTGCGAGATAGACCTGCCCGGCCGTGGTCGATGGTGACTGGTTCAGGCTCTGGTAGCTGCCACCGATCGCGAGCGCCGAATTGCCGCGGCCCGACCACGGAGAAAAACGCAGCTTGCTGTGCACGAGAAAATCGTTGTTGTTTGTGCCCTCGGCAGCATTGAATGCACCGCCGACTTCAAAACGGTCAAACAGCGCCACGTTCACCTGTGGCACATGGAACGTGCTGCCGTTATTAAAGTAGTTATACCCCGCGGTGATGGCCGCATTACTGTTATCGCCTTCCCAGTTAATGCGTGCGGTAGGCGTCGCGATGAGGCCGGTTTGGCCTGCAACGTTCGTTGAAGTGTATGCGAAAACCGGTTGCAGCAGTGCTGCAAGCAGGCTTACAAGAATAATTTTTTTCATAGTGTTTGCAAGCCCGTCGCACAGATCAGTGCGTCAAGCGCGATGAGTTACTTTTTGCGCGAACCTTTGACAACGATAATGACAATTGCGACAGGGACGGCTAAGGGCTATCTACCGAACAATCATCGTACCGACACCGTTGTCAGTAAATATCTCGAGCAGCAGTGCATTCGGCACGCGGCCGTCGATGATGTGTGCTGCTGCGACGTGGTTTTCCACTGCCGAGACGGCGCAATCTGTTTTGGGGATCATGCCACCTGAAATGACGCTGTCGGTTTTGAGCTTCTTGACGTCACCCGGTGTGAGCCGTGTGAGCGTTTTGCCGTCATGCATCACACCCGGTGTGTCGGTTAAGAGCAATAACTTTTCCGCACCCAGCGCGGCAGCAATGGCGCCAGCCATCGTGTCGGCGTTGATGTTGAGAGAGTTGCCTTCTGCGTCAAAAGCTATGGGCGCAATGACCGGGATAAATCCGCCTTGCTTCAAGACATTCAGCACCTGCACATTGACGCCGCCAGGCTTAACAGTACCGACACGGCCGAGATCGATATGCTTTACCGACGCGCCGTCTTTTTTCTCGAGGTGGTGTTTTTCTGCCCTGACGAGACCGCCGTCGCGACCTGAGATGCCGACCGCTTTGCCGCCGGCTCGCGCAATCTGCGCGACGATCTTTTTATTCACATCGCCCGAGAGCACCATCTCGACCGCTTCCATTTCGGCGTCGCCGGTGACGCGGTGCCCGTCGATAAATTCTGATTTCACGCCAAGGCGGCCCAGCAGGTTGTTGATCTGCGGCCCACCGCCGTGCACGATGACAGGATCAATGCCGCAGAGTTTGAGCAGCACGACATCCTGCGCAAAGCGGTCGCTGAGATCTGCTTTGTCCATGGCGGCGCCGCCATATTTGATGACTACGGTTTTGCCGGCAAAGCGCTGTATATAGGGAAGCGCCTCGAGCAGCGTGCGGATGCGCTCGTGCGAGGGTTCCGTTGCCGGTTCGACTGACTTCACCGACTACGCCGGAAAATTATTTTTTCTTCGCGTGCGCTTTGGTTTTGGGTTTGCCGTGCGCAGATTTGCGTGCAGCAGGACGACCGCCGCGTGCTTTGGGTTCGGGAATCGAACGTGGCTTGCGTGAAGGCACTTCTGACTCAGGAGTCACGTCGCGCTCGGGCACATGGGTCTGCGTCTGCACCGGTTCATTACCGGCATTCATGCCGCGGCGGAATTCATGGATACCGGCACCGAGGCCACGCGCGAGTTCGGGGAGTTTTTTGCCGCCAAAAAGCAGCAATATAATTACCACGAGAAAGCTCATTTCGCCCAGATTGGGCATGCCAAACAGAAGAACCATGCATGACCCCGGCGTGAAAACACAGGATGTAAAGTACAAAACAACAATCACCTTTTGTACTGTACGCCGCCGCTATGCGCCTGTATTATGTCACATTATGCTGCGCATCACGGCTGCTATTTTTGCCACAACGCTGCTCGCATCTTCCGCTTTCTATTGCGGTAAAAAATCGAGCGATGCATCGGCGCCTGCCGCGAGCGGCAGCGATGCACTGCCGCCCAAGGGCAGCGAAAAAGATGCGCCGGATTTCGTGCGTTCTCTCTCGCTCCTCTACCCGCAGGCGGAGCTATACCGCGTCGACAATCGCCTGGTGCAAAAAAGTAACCACCGCCTCGCCGACATCGTTTCGTATTTTGAAAAAACTCTCACCAGACACGGCTTCCGTGAAATCGCCAAACTCGACCAAGCGGGCGGTGCCCTGCTGCAATACGAACGCCGCAGCAAGGGCAGCGGTCAATCCGCACAAATCTGCCGCGACGCAGACAACTCTTGTTCTTTGGGCGAAACAATTTCGATCGACATCAACAAACTGCCGTACGCCGAAAATTTTCTGATTCGCATCGGCCGTTCTGAAGTCGACTACAGCAAAGGGGCCGAGAGCAAGCCCAGGGCGGATTAACACCGCGCATGAAACTCGACCGCAGCTACAGCTTTCTCGACTTTCACCGCTTTCTGCCGTACGTCTTCTTCGCTCTGTTCCTGTTTCTGCTCGGGCTCGTCAGCTTTGTCTATTACAGCTATATCTACGCCTTTTTCATTTCGGGTATATTGTTCATCCTGTTCCGTACGCCGCACCGCTGGCTGCTGGGGCGACTCGACGGCAAACGCACCCTCGCTGCCGCAATTTCGACCGCATCGGTGATTCTGATTTTGGTGATCCCCGCAATCTTTTTATCGGTCGCGCTCATCACCGAAGCGCGCCATGCCTCTGACCTCGCGCGCGAATGGTTCACGCCCGAAAAGCTGTTCGATATCCACAAGGCGAACAGCTGGATACAGACAAAATTCAGCATTTCAGCGGAGCAGTTCCTGGCCTACCGCCTGCAGCTGCTCGATGTCTTGCGCGCCAACCAGCTCGATGCATTAAAGCGCGGCTGGACATTTGCGCTCGCCGGTATGAAGTTCTTTGTCGATTTCACTTTTGCGCTGTTTATCCTGTTTTTTCTTTTCCGCAGCGTCGACCGCATCGGCCTCGCCGTCTACCGCAACCTGCCGTTTCCCGATAAAATCGAAAAGCACATCGGCGAACGCATGGTGCAGATCTTCGACGCAGTGGTGAAAGGCAACCTGCTGGTGTCTGTCATGCAGGGTGCGGTGATCGGCATTGTATTCTGGTTTGCGGGACTCAGCACGCCGCTCTTATGGGGCGCGGTCGCCGCGCCCTTTGCGCTGATTCCGGTCATTGGCACTGCCGTTGTCTGGCTTCCCGGTGCGCTCTACCTCTATGCACAAGACCAGCACGCCGCCGCGGTCATCATGGCAGTTACCTGCCTGGTATTTTACTTTCTGCTCGAGAACCTGCTAAAACCGGTGCTGCTTGACAAAGACCTGAACCTGCACCCGTTGTTCCTGTTTCTTGCAATCGTCGGCGGTCTGAATGCGTTCGGCGTCAAGGGCCTGATTCTCGGACCATTTATTGTGACGATGTTTGTCACGATCTGGGAGCTCATCAGCGACTGGAACCGGAACTTTTCCGAAGAACAGGATGTTCGCGGGTCGGCGGCCGGCACGATGCTGGAAATTCCGCCGACTGAAGGAGAGGCCGAAGGCGAAAGCGACACGCCGGGTGAATAGATGCCGTTAAAAAAGAAAATCCTCATTGCCGGCATTGCGCTGCTCGCCACGGGCGGCGCTCTGATGACCTGGTTCGTCGTGAAACGGCACGGCGGTAGCGGCGACTGGCAGATTTCGATCGAAGGCAACCGCATTCTGACGGAAAAAGAAATTTCTGACGTGGTCACCTACCTGCTCCGCGCGGCAAAAGACGGTGTGAGCTCGGACGAAATTCGCGACGCGCTGCTGCTCAACACGCGCATCGAAAGCGCCAAGGTAACCGTGCTGCCCGGCCGCAAGATCACAATACGCCTGAGCGAGCGCACGCTCGAGTACCTGCAAAACGAAGAAGCCGGTGTCGCAGAAAAAGATCATGCCGGCACAACAATCGTCGAAAACGCGTCGCAGTTGCATAAGGATCTCACTCCCGATAAAGTCATTTTCTACTTGACTTTTGGCACCGAATCAATGGTCTCACCAAAAAGTGACATAATCCGGTTGTGGAAAGACACTCGAGAGAAGTATGCATTTCTCTGGCAGCGTCTGGCCGAAATCGAGATTCGGCCGCTGAAAGACCGTAACGCAGAAGCAGGCATGACCGAAAAGGCCGGCATCTGGCGCTACCGCATCTATTCGGCGGGTATTCGTTCTTGCGTCGTGTACGAGGGCCGTTTCTCAGAAGAGACCCTCAGGCGATTATGGGCCGTATACGCGTATCTCGAAGCAAAGCTGCCGCGTTCTGTGACTTTGATCGACCTGCAGGAAAACAGCGCTATTATACGGGAAATGAAATCCACAAGCACGAACAACGAGGCTGACACATGAGCTATGACGGCGCGCCCTCCGGCCGCATGATCGCGGCGCTCGACCTCGGTTCCAGCAAAACTGTTGCGATTGTGGCGCGCGTCACCTCACCCGACGAGGTTGAAATCATTGGTTTAGGCGTCGTCGAATCGCGCGGTGTCAAATCGGGTTCCGTCACCAACATCGAGCAGACGGTCAAAAGTATCCATGACGCGATCGAAGAGGCAGAGCTCATGTCTGCACTCGAAATCGACGAAGTGGTAATCAATATTTCAGGCAAAAATGTGCGTGGCGACAATGCTACCGGCATGGTCACCATTACGGGACGTGACCGCATCATCACGCATGCGGATGTATTCCGCGTGATCGATACCGCGCAAAATGTGCGCATTCCCGCAGACCAGGAAATTTTACACGTTTTATCCCGCGAGTTCAAGGTCGACGACCAGGCGGGCATTAAAGACCCACTGGGGATGGTCGGTGTGCGCCTCGATGCGCAGGTGCACATTGTCACTGCGCCCGTCACGCAGCTGCAAAATACAGAGAAAGCCGTCGAACAGGCCGGCGTGCGCGTCTCGAACAAAGTGCTCTCAGCACTCGCGTCGAGCCAGGCGCTCCTAACCGAAGCGGAAAAAGACCTCGGCGTTGCCATCTGCGACATTGGCTCGGGTGTGATCGATCTCATTATCTACGTCGACGGCGGCGTTGAATTTTCCGCGACGATTTGCCTCGGCGGACAGCACGTGACGCAGGATCTTTCGATCGGCCTCAAAACCCCAATCGACGCGGCAGAAATACTCAAAAAGCGCCGCGGCACTGCACGCGCAGCAGACGTCGACCCGATGGAAATGGTCGATGTGCCTTCGGTCGGCGAGCGCGCCCCGCGCCAGATTCCGCGCAGGGACATGGCGCTGATCATCGAAGCGCGCATGCGCGAGATGCTCGAACTGGTTGATCATGAACTTTTGAAATCCGGCAGAAAAAACATATTGGCTGGCGGTATTATTTTTACAGGCGGTGGTGCGCAACTCGAAGGTCTCGTTGGCCTTGCAGAAGAAGTTCTGCAATTGGGTGCGTCTGTTGCTTATCCAAAGGGATTGTTGGGGATTTCGGACAAGGTGGCTTCGCCACCCTTTAGCACTGCGGCTGGTCTGCTTTTGTACCAGGCGCGCTATGGGGAACCAGATATACAAAGAAGCGGCAAGAACCTGTTCGGCAAAGTGAAGAACTGGCTTCAAAAAAACTTATGAAACCAGTGAAGAATGTTGTGAAGCGCATGGTGGCGGCGAAGCCGACGCCGTGCGTACAATATTACCCAGGAGCATGCAATGTTAGCATTTGAAGAAAAAAAGAAATCACCCGCAATGATCAAAGTCGTCGGCGTCGGCGGTGGCGGCATGAACGCCATTGAGCGCATGGTGTCGATGAACCTCGAAGGTGTTGAACTCATCGCGATGAACACCGACGAACAGGTGCTCGAACGCTCGCATGCTCCGACAAAAGTCGCCTTAGGTGCAAAACTCACACGCGGCATGGGCGCAGGCGGCATTCCCGACGTGGGCGCACAGGCCGCGATGGAAGACCGCGAAAAGATCATGAATGTGCTCAAGGGCGCAGACATGGTATTCATTACTGCCGGCATGGGTGGTGGCACCGGTACAGGTGCAGCGCCAATCGTCGCCGAAGTCGCGCGCGAACTCAAAGCACTGACAGTCGGTGTGGTCACCCTGCCCTTTATCGTCGAAGGCGATAAGCGCATGAGCTATGCGAAACAAGGACAAAATAACCTGCGCGACCGCGTCGATACGCTCATCACGATTCCCAACGAAGCGATCTTTAAAGTCATTGATAAAAAAACATCGGTCGCTGCGGCGTATAAACTCATCGACGACATGCTCTACCGTGCGGTGCGCGGCATCAGCAACATCATCAACTCGACCGGTTTTGTGAACGTCGACTTTGCGGATGTGCGCACGGTGATGGGACAAAACGGCGATGCGGTCATTGGTCTCGGCGAAGGCACGGGTGAAAACCGCGTGGCAGAAGCCCTGCAGAGCGCGATACACCACCCGCTGCTCAATGGCAAAACCATCGACGGCGCGCAGGCAGTGCTCATCAACGTGGTGGGTGGCTCAGACTTTGCGCTCTACGAATACCACGAAATACAAAAACAGATCCACGAGCAGGTATCAAAAGACGCAGTCATCATTGTCGGCTTCACCGAAGACGAAACGAAAGACAACCATGTCTCTATCACAGTGATTGCTACCGGCTACCGCCGCAAAGAAGGCGCGCTCGCAACGCCCGATCAACGCACCGCACAGCAGGCGCAGCCGCAGTTTAAGCCACAAATTCTGCCGCGCACAGGAACCGAAGACGGCGGCTACCGCTCACCCGCGCAGCAGGGACTCGATTTCCCGCGCGTGGACACCTCGGTGCAGGCAGCGGCATACGATATTCCGACGTTTTTGCGCAAAATGCCGAAGCCCGAGTAATATGATTTACCTCTGCGGTACGGCCGCAGAGGTAAATCTGTAGATGCTCTGGCCGTACGTTGTCTTTACCTTCATCACTCTCGTTTTGTTTCGCCTTGGGCTTCACATCGGGGCGGTTGCTGCACTCATAACCGGGTTAATCTATTTTTTGTCGGATTTCAGGCGTATGGCGCGCCGTTGGACATTCATTTGCCTTGCGGGCGTTATCGCCGGCGCGCTGCTTTACTATATCCGCCTGCCACTGCTTTCCCCGCAGGCAGCGCCCGCTGAATCGGGCAACGCAACCGTAACGGGCATTTCGCGCAAGTCAGTCATCGTCACAACCGACAAGGGCGGCAAATTGCGCCTGACGAGATTCAAAAAAGAGAACCTGCCGCAAAAGTACGCGCGCATCTCCTATGCGTGCACGCAACAATCGATGCCCGATTCCACATTTTCGGTTTTTGAAAAATTATCGGGCGTGCAATCGTGGTGCCGCGTCACTCAACTCCGGGTGCTGGGCACAGCCGGTGGCCGGCTTGCGCGTTACCGCGCGGCCACACTGGATTTTCTCTATGCCAAATTCAACCGCTTGCCGGGAGATGAACACTCGCTGATCGCTGCATTTTTGCTTGGAGATACGGACGAGCTTGGCACCGAAGAACTCGACGCATTCCGCGACATGGGCCTCATGCACCTTTTCGCCGTCTCGGGGCTCAATATCGCATTGCTGTTCGGCCTGATCTACCTGCCCTTTCGGGCGGCGGGGTTGCCAGCCCTGGGAAGTGCGCTGGGTTATGCCGTGGCGACCGGCTTTCTGCTGTTACTCGATTTTCCGGTGCCGCTATTGCGCGCGTGGCTCTTCATGACACTGGGGCTCGGCATGCGGCTTCTGGATCGCCGCATCACATCTGGCGCGCTGCTGTTTCTGACCGCTGTGATTGTCGAGCTGCTGTTTCCTTTGTCGACGTTCAGCATTTCATTTATTCTCTCGTTCGGCATCACTGCCGCGATTCTTTTGCTCTATGAACCGATACACTTTTGTTTTGCCGCGCGCGGCAGAATCGGAAATTTCATCGCCGCGCATGTGTCGCTCACATTGGCGGCGGGGCTGCCGGCGATGGTTCTGAGTTTTTTCCTGTTTGGCAGCGCGAGCCCACTGTCGCTTCTCTATAACCTGTTACTCGTGCCTTTCTCAGGGCTCTACCTGTTTTTTTCACTGCTCTATCTCGCGTTTGAGCCCGCGAGGTACCTGCTGTTTGTTCTCGACCGGTTGTACCTGTCTTTTGCTGCCTGGCACAGCAACTACGTTCACGCGCATTTTCCTGCAGCCGACCGGAGCACACAACTCATCGCAATGCTGCTCGTTCTTTTAATACTCGTCACGCTCTATATCTATGCGCAGCGCGATCGTCTATGGAGTATCAGAAAGAATTTACACTGGTTACTGCCGGCGCTGCTCATAATGGTCAGCGTACCTTATGCGATGATGCGTTACCCTGAGCGCGCCGTCTATGCCGTACCCAACCAGGTTTGGCTCTACGAAAATAAAACCCTGCTTTCGGCCGGGAAAAAACTCTTTGCCGACAATGCAAATCCGCGCACATGCTTTCCCATCCGCAGCAGGGTTGAGGCCGCCGTTCCGAAAGAAGATTCAGCAATACCTGAAATCCGCCGCATCGGAAAAGACTGCATCGTGTTTGCCGGCAGCATGAAACCGGAGCTATGGACCAGCAATGCGCTGTCTGGCTGCAAAGCATTGCACCTGTTCGTGGCTCGCAAGATGCAAGCCGATGCTGCAGAGTGGCAGCAACTATTCGCCGCGTTGGGTTACAATGGCAAAGTTGCGGTGAGAAATTATTTTACGTGGTATTCTGATTTACCTTTGGTCTGGGGAAACTCTCAGCCATTATAGAGACATCCTTTCGGGATGTCTCTATAATGGCTATTTTGGCTTGGGGGCCATTTGAGCGGTCACCCATATCGCAAAATCGCGGAACATGTCGGCGGTCTGGTAAACTGCGGGGTAAATCACTTTGCCTTTCTTCTTCTCTATCGCTTTACGGATTTCTGTTGCGAGACCCTCGGGCGTGCCATAGGGTACATTCTGCGCCGCATTGCCCGAAAAACGGCCATGCGCCTTCTCTGCCATCGGCGTCTCAACCGGGCCAGGATAGACCGTCAGAAAATGCAGCTTGCTGTCTTTGTATTCGCCCGCGAGGGCCGTCGCCAATGCCGCTAGCGCAGCCTTGGTCGCGCAGTATTCTGACATGTACGGTGTCGGTGTGATGCCGCCGAGGCTCGCGATATTGATGATCACACCCGTATTGCGCTCGCCCATCGACGGCAGCACGCGGCGCATCAGGCGCACCGGTGTGGTATAATTGAGTTTCAGCATCTGCTCTGCGTCGTCGTTTTTGATCGCGGCAAAGTGGTCGATATGCTGCATGCCTGCGTTGTTGATGAGAATATCGATTGGGCCATTATCTTTGACCGCACGGTCGAGTGTCATCTCGGCGACCGCAGGTTCTGACAGGTCGGCCGCATAGACCGCCGACTTGCTTCTGAGCGTTTTTGCCAGTTCGTCGAGCAGGTCCTTTTTGCGCGAGACAAGAGAGAACGCCGCTTCACCTTTGTAGTGTTTGTCGAGTTCGCGCGCAATTGCATTGCCGATGCCGGTAGATGCGCCCGTCAGAAAAATGTGCATGCGGCTCATCAGCACGACGCCGCTATCGTGTCGATGTTAATTCGCTTTCGACACAAGCGTTACACTGTGCCCATCAATTTGAATACGTCGGTTTCTGCGCCTTTCGGCAGCGTGCAGTTAACCGGCCCTGCAGAGGTGAGCGCAATTGTGTGTTCAAAGTGACCGCTTAGCCTGCCGTCTTTGGTTCGTATCGTCCACTTATCCCGGTCGGTATAGACGTTATAATGGCCAGCATTGATCATCGGTTCAATTGCCAGCACCATGCCTGAACGCATATTCAGACCATTCTTGCGGTTACCAAAATTCGGCACCTGCGGCTCTTCATGCACGGTTTTGCCAACACCGTGGCCAACGAGTTCGCGCACCACGCTGAATCCGTGGCCTTCGGCGTACTTTTGTACCGCTTCGCCAATTGCGCCAATACGCTGATCAACCTTAGCTTCAGCGATACCGCGAAAGAGCGACTGCTGTGTCGCGTTGATCAGCTTTTTCGCCTCATCACTGACTTTGCCCACGGGCCATGTCCATGCAGTATCGGAAAAAAAGCCCTCGAGATTGACGCCGAGATCGATACCAATGATATCCCCCTCGCGCAGCACGGTCTGCTTCGCCGGAATGCCATGCACGACCGCATCGTTGACCGAAGCGCAGATCGCGCCCGGAAAGCCCCCGAAGCCCAGAAACGAGGGGCGAGCGCGCTTCTTTGCCAGATGCTGTTTGACGATTTCGTCGAGTTCAAAAGTCGTCACACCCGGTTTGATGTGGTCTTTAAGCAGCATGTGCGTTTCAAATGCTAGCATGCCCGAGGCGGTAATTTTTGCGATGTCTTTGCTCGTGTAGATGTTTGCTGCCATGTTAATTTTTCGTAAGATACGCCCAAAATGCCGAATTACCCCAAAAAAGCACAGGCAATTGTTGCATGTAAACCGGTCGCACCGTCAATTGGCTTGACCCGAAGAAACTTGGCGTGAGAATCAACCATGGCTAAACTCGCGGCGATCACCCAGCTTTCCCCCACGATGAAAGAAGGTGTGTTCGTCGAGTGGCAGAAAAAAGAAGGCGACCGCGTCAAACCCGGCGACATCATCGCCTCGATTGAAACGGACAAGGCCGTCATGGACCTCGAAGCCTTCGACGGCGGCACGCTGCTGAAACTGCTCGCGCAGAAGGGCGACAAGCTGCCCGTCGGCGCCCCCGTTGCGGTCATCGGCGAACCGGGCGAAAACTTCGATGTATTACTCGGTGGGATCAAGAGCGAAACGAAACCGGCGGCCGTGGCGGAGACGGTGGTTTCGGTAAATCAGCCTGTGGCCCATGAATTAATTCATGGGCTACAGGCTGGTCGCATCAAGGCCTCACCGCTCGCGAAAAAAATCGCGGCGCAAAATGGCGTCGACCTGCATTCTGTCGCAGGCACCGGCCCCGGCGGCCGCATTGTGAGTCGGGATTTGTCGGAGTCAGCCCACCGCTATAGCGGTGGGCTGCCGACCGTGGAGCCGCGGCAAACCAAGGTTATTCATGCGGCGCATGGCCAGCGTGCGCCACGACACGCAGCTCTACGATCTCACCGATGCGGCAGGTGATCGCCGAACGGCTGACATACGCCAAACAGAATGTGCCGCACTTCTATCTCTCGCGCACGATCAATGTCTCGAGCCTGATGCGACTCAGAGCAGAAACCAATACCGGCCTCGCGGCGCTGCATGCCGAGAACAAACCGGAAAATGCCGAGTTACCCAAAAAAGTTTCCGTAAACGATTTCATCCTCTCTGCTGTTGCGCACAGCCTGACACGCCACCCCGAAGTCTTGCGACAGTTTAGCGTGACGCAGGCAGGGCCACAGATGCTGCAGCTCGGCAACGTCGATCTCGGTTTTGCTGTGAGCCTCGAAGACGGTCTCATCACGCCGGTGATACGCAACGCTGACCAGTACAGCCTGTTTCAGATCGCCGCCGCCGCGCAGGAACTGTCGGCGCGCGCGCGCGCGCGCAAACTCAAACCGGAAGAATACACCGGTGCGGGTTTTACTGTGTCGAACCTCGGCATGATGGGCATCACGTCATTCCAGGCGATCATCAATGCACCCGAGTCGGCAATTCTGGCAGTGGGGGCGACCGAGCGCCGCGCGTACGAAGGGAAAAACGGTGCAGTGGAATTCGGCGACTTTCTGACATTGAATCTCGCTTGCGACCACCGCGTGGTCGATGGGGCCATCGGCGCTGCATTTCTCGTTACGCTCACCCGTTATCTCGAAAATCCAGGGTTAATACGATGAAGCAGAAAATCAAACTAACCACAGACTATGGTTCGGTACGCCTTCGGCTACTCACCACAAGTACCCCGTGGTTAATTATCGCAATGCTATTCTTCAACTTTTGCCACCTCAACGCACGCTCCAAATTCAAAGAGCAGATCACCTTCCATGACGATCTGCACTACTCATCGCCGGCCAGTAAGGATAACAGTTTCGATGTTTACCTGCCGAAAACCGCGGCCGCCCCTACTCCTGCCGTGGTTTTCGTGCACGGTGGTTACTGGCGCAACCAGGCCCGCAGCTATTACCGCGCGTTTACCGGTCTCTATGAGAATTTTGGTCTAGCGCTTGCGAGCCGGGGTATTGCGACAGCTGTCATCGATTACCGCCTGTTTCCGCACGCAAAACCGGCCGAGCAGATCGCCGACGTGAAGGCTGCCGTGGCATTTTTGAAAGCGCATGCAACGGAATACAATATCGACCCGAACGCAATTGTTGTCATGGGTCATTCGGCGGGCGGGCATCTTGCCCTGATGGCCGCGTGGCAAAACCGCAATACCGATATCCGCGCAGTCGTAGCGCTCTCGCCCATTCTCGACATTGCTCACATGCGGCAGAATAAAGAAGCCGACTTTAATCAAGAACTCACCGTGCCGTTCTTCGGAAACGGCGAACAGGACGGCGAATTTTCACCCGCGACCTATGCCTCGGCAAAGACACAGGCTGCTTTACTGCTCTTTGGTGAGAATGATTATGCGTATCTCATAGAACAGTCACGCCTTTACCGCGAAAAATTCGGCGCCGCAAATCTCAAACATGTCATGGTCGAATCTGTACCCGGCGTCGATCACTCGAGCATAGTGATGGACGTGAATTCCAAAACAGATAAGGTGAGCGAGAGGGTTGCGTCATACATAAAGAAAATTATCGAACAGAGGTAAAAATGAAACCCATCGCCTGCATGCTTCTCGTCTCTGGTGTAATCTTCCCGGCTGCAGAACCTGTGCAGAAGACCACCGCAAAGAATGTTTTGACCGGCGCCGTCGTATCGCTCGCCTCTGCAGACGGCTTCATCTGGCAGGCAAAAGCGGGTCGCTACAGCGCAGCACCGCCAGCAAAAACCGCACCTGGTAAAAACAAAGACAGCGAAGCAGACGGTTACCGCACCGTAACGGCCCCCGGCAACCTCGCGCCGCAACTGGGTATCAGCGGGCTCAGCAGCGCGCATTACCGCAGCCGTTTTTCCCTGGAAAAACTACCGACAGAACCGTATGCAATCCGGCTTGGTGAAATCAACGACCGCGACGCCGTATACCTGAACGGACAGCTGATCGGCCGCACCGGTGAATTCGGCCGCAGCGAACCACAGGCATACGACAAGGTGCGAATCTACGCTGTGCCACACGGACTGTTAAAAACGGGTGAAAATGAAATTGTGATCGAGGTCGAGGGAATTCTGGAAAAAGAATCGGGACTTTACCGCGACCGCATTGAAATCGGGCCCGCAGCGCGCATATACCGCGCATTCTATCTCGAAAATTTGTGGGGCTCACTCGCCCTCGTCTGTTACCTGACTTTTGGTTTTTACTTTTTGTTGTTCTTCATTCGCCGCAGGCATGATCGCGAGAATTTTTATTTTGCCATTTTCGCGATTACTCTCGTCGTCTACAGCGGTCTGCACACGCAGCTGAAATACGAATACGGGCTGCCGCTGTTTTTCTGGAAAAAAGTCCAGTACCTGTCGCTGTTTCTGCTGGTACCATCTTTTTACTATTTCATTCGCAACTATTACAAGCTGCCGCAGGCTAGCTGGGTTAAAGTGTGGGATTACACCTGTTATGCAACGAATGCGGCGATGCTGGGTATCGGCGCTGCGGTGCTGGTTTCGGGTGACGTCAAGCTGTGGGATTTTCTGCAGAATAACGTGGTGACTTACCTGTGGCTCATCTATATTATCGGCATGGCAATCATTCTGATTCGCGGCGTGGTGCAGAAGAACCGCGACGCGATTATCATGTTAGTGAGTTTCGTCGTACTTCTTGCGGCGATGTTTCTCGACATACTGAGCGGGCGTGCGGTGATTAACCTGCCGCCGCTGTTGACCTATGTGTTCATCATCTTTATTTTATCGATGGCGCTGGTGCTCGCCAACCGCTTCGTGCGCCTGCACGACGAAACCGAAGAACTCAACGAAAGCCTGTCGCGGTTCAACGCGGCCTCGCGGCGCTTTGTGCCCTTCGAATTTCTGAACATGCTCGACAAGAAGAGCATTCTCGACGTGAATCTCGGCGACCAGGTACAGCGCGAGATGGCCGTGCTGTTTTCTGATATCCGCGCATTCACGGCGCTGTCGGAAAAGATGACACCAAAAGAGAACTTCGACTTCATTAATTCATACCTCGACAAGGTAGGGCCGGTAATCCGCGACCACAAGGGCTTCATCGACAAATACATCGGTGATGCTGTGATGGCTTTGTTTCCCGGAGAACAAGGAGGTTCTAGGGCTGACGCCGACAGGATGTCGTCTTCGCGTCGGCCTGGAGCGCATGGAGGCGCCTACTCCGCGACGGGCACGATGCCCTCTTCGTCGCGGAGCGGAGCGCAGGGAGGCCTTGTACCGCAGCTTAGTGCAGCAGAAGATGCGCTCGAAGCCGCGCTCGCAATGCATGAGCGTGTGCGCGACTGGAACGCACGCCGCGCGGTGCACGGTTATGCAGCTGTGGCAATCGGCATTGGCGTGCACCAGGGCAAGGTGATGCTGGGCACGATCGGCGAACACCAGCGCATGGATGGCACGGTCATTGCCGACGCCGTCAATCTCGCGAGCCGCATCGAAAGCCTGACCAAGAATTATGGTGCCGGCACGCTGATTTCAGACGTTTCATGGCAGACCGTAGCGGGCAAAGAGAAATACAGCCACCGCCTCGTCGACCGCGTCGCAGTGAAGGGCAAGAACGAACCCGTGGGCCTCATTGAAGTGTTTAACAGCGACAGCGATGAAATGCGCAGACTCAAAGAGCGGCAACTTCCTGCGTTTAGCGAGGGATTATCGCTCTACCATGCCGGCAAATTCCAGGAAGCCAAATTGGCGTTTCTCGAACTCGTTGCGGCGAACGGCGCAGATAAGACACTGAAACTATATCTTGAGCGCATTGAGCGGCATCTGAAGTACCCGCCGCCACAGTGGCTGGGTTACGAGATTTTAACAGAAAAATGACTCATCGCAGATTTGCAACCGCAGGCTGCAATTCTGCATCTAATGATCAGTGACGAAGAAGAAAAAAGGGGCTGCCGCGCGCCAAAAAAAGCCGGCTCCCCGGGCTAAATCCACGGGGCGTAAGGCAGTTATCACCGCAACAATTCGCCCGCCGGCTGCACGCAAACAGGCAAGACTCAGCCGCATACGCCGCACCATGCGCTATGAAATCGGCAATCTGGTCACACACGCCGCGGGGCTCGGGCTTGCCGTCAGCGGCGCGGTATTTCTGTTCGCAAAAAGCGCCGCGACGCACGACACGCTGCGCATCGCGAGCTTTATTGTCTATGGCATCAGCCTCATCGCGCTCTATGCCTCTTCGACGATCTACCATTCACTTTGGGATGCGCGCGCGAAAAAAATCCTGCGCCGGCTCGACCACAGCGCGATCTACTTGTTGATCGCCGGCACCCTGACGCCCGTCGCGCTTCTGACTGTGCGCGGGGCATTCGGCACGACGATGGTGGCGGTCATCTGGTCATTCGCCGCAATCGGCATTTATAAAGCTCTTGTTTCCGCATAAATATGCGAAGGCTTCCGTCGGCGCCTATATCGTCATGGGCTGGATCGGCATCGCCGCAATTAAACAGGTCTATATCGGCCTGCCTGCGCCTGCGCTCTGGCTGCTTCTGGCCGGCGGATTGTCGTACACAGCGGGCACGATATTTTATTCGATGCGCCGCCTGCCCTTCAACCACATGATCTGGCACTTTTTGTGCTGGGCGGCAGCATATGCCACTTCATATCTTTATATTTGCACGTTTAAGCCCTGTTGGCCGCTATGCGGCCAACAGGGCTTAAACAACAAAATAAGTTCCACTCGCCGGGGTAGCTCGGTTTTCGTATCTTGCCTGCATGACGATGCTCTTTGCGGCGTATGGCTGGGACTTTTGTCCTCGCTTTCCGCGTGCGTTTACCCCCTGATTCCGATCACCACCGCAATCTTTATCGGCGGAGAACGCAAGAGCTGGATGGACGGCTTCAAGGCTGCAGGTACCTATACGCTGGGCATGGCACTCACCTATGGCACGCTCGGCATGATTGCCGCACTCAGCGGTGCGGTCTTTGGCAAATACCTCGGCAACCACACAGTGATCGTGGTCATCTCGCTGCTGCTCATCTACCTGGGCCTGGCCTACGCGCACCTCGTGCCAATGCCGCTGCCAAACTTTGCCAACCGTATGCAGGTCGGAAAGAAAGAAGGATTGATCTATCCGCTGATCTTAGGCATTTTTTCCGCATTCATCGCCGCTCCGTGCACCGCGCCCTTTTTTGGCAGCCTGCTCGTGCAGATCAGCCGCAGCGCAAGCGAACACCAATCGATTATCATACCTTCCCTTTCGGCCTTTGCGTTTGCCTTTGGCATGGCGACGCCGTTTCTTTTACTCGGCGTTTTTTCGCTGCGCCTGCCGAAACCCGGTATCTGGCTGCACGTCGTCGAATACGCGGGCGCCGTGGTGCTGATCGCCGCGGGCTTCCACTACCTCGAAGATATCGCGGGAGATTTTCCCCCGCCGGCGCAGGCATTCCCCTTTGCGGTGATCGGTGTCGCAATGTGCGTGACCTTTTTTATACTGGCCGAACCCATGCGCCCGGAGGCAAAGATGCAGAAGCGGATGAAACTCAATACTGCGGGTATGCTGCTCATTTCAGGGCTGGGTCTATTCCTGTTCACTTCGCCCTTCGTCAAATACTGGGGCGTCGATGTCAAAACGAACACGGGTGCTGCGCCCGATGCGGGGAAAAAAACCGTCATGACGCTGCCGCAGGGCAAACTCAAATGGTACCAGGACCTGAAGGAAGCCAAAGCGATTGCCTCGAAAGAGGGAAAAATATTATTCATCGATTTCTGGGCCGACTGGTGCACTGCCTGCGAAGAGATGGAAAAGAAACTCTTCACAAAAGACGAATTCATCGAGTTCGCGCTGGCGAATAAAATTATCCCCGTCCGCATCGACTATTCAAGCCCGACAGAAGAGCTTGATAAGCTCGCGCAGACTTACAGCATCCGCGGACTGCCGACGGTCGTGCTCACCAAGTCTGACAGTGAGCTCATTCACACACTAACAGGTTTTTACAGCAAAGAATATTCAATGCGCGAGCTGAAATCGGCACTTAAGGATTAATGCAGATTTTTAGTGCGGGGCTACGCCAGCCACTAATCTGCTATTACTGTGCTGAGACGATTGTCTTTGGCCCCATCTCTTTTTGTAAAAAATTTGTCGTCTGCAACAGGCGACGCGAGATAAACGGCCCCATCATGTAGTGGTTCATGTAATTGCGCCGCACTTCACTGCCACCGGCTTTCATTTTTGTATTTTTTCGTATATCTCCGCCCACACCGGAATAATAGGGTTGAAAGTGGTTGGTGATGATGTCGATCACCACGTTGCCGGCCTTGTTGGTAAAACGGATCACGCCCTCTTCGTTCTCCACACCTTCGAGTTCGAGTGCGCGGATCATCGTCGTCTGCACGGGGTATGCATCGAATTTTTCGATGCGCACCGCACTGTAATAGAATTTATTCGGATCGCGCTCGATTTCGAGCTTGATATATGCTAAGAGATCCCAGAAAGACTTCTTATATTCGTAGTTGCCTTCGATATCAATAAACCCTTTGATCGCGGGATATACACCCTCGTGGTAATCGGTCTTCAGAATATAGTTGGTGAGAAACTGCTTAGGGTCGCCAAAGCGCTTGTAGTCGATCTGCTCGTCAACCTTCAGAGTGCGCGCAATCAGTTCACCCCGCGGTGTGGTCGAATTACTATAGGACATGATGATGACCGGGTTGGGTGTTGGCAGCACCCGTTTCAAGAGTCGCATGGCGCCGCCGTTTTCAAAGCCGGGCGATTCGGTATTGATATAGCGCTCAGGGTAGCGTGTGCGGTGGCAAATCGGGTGCATTGCACGTTCGCCTGCTACCACCTTTTTCGGATGGTATTTATATTCGTCGACGGTGATCATCGCCGCGCCGGGTAGCTCATCGAGCATTTTCAGAATCGGCTTCGAAACAGAAGAGCTGTGAAAGCCCGACGACTCGCCCCTGAGCGCGAGAATCCACGTTGAGTCTGCCTTCACCCTGTCGAGATGATGATAGCCGACAACGAACGGCCAGCCATTCTCTTCGGCCAGATAGAATTTACGCTTATCGGAAAGGCTATCGTTAAACAGGTCGAACTCCGGCGTCTCTGAACGGAAACCGGTGATGGCAGCCGAATATTCTTTGCAATCGAAAACCCGCGCTTTGTCGTGCTGCGTGATCGGGCGCGCATAAATTGTCTCAACGCCACCGACCTCTGGACGTGCCGGCTTGCGGCTTTCTACGGATGCGAGGTCTGAGCCGCCCTGCGACACCCGGTTCGCCCCTGTCGTGCAATAACTGAAAGCCGACATGGCCAGAAGTAAAATGCGGAAGTACCGCTTTGCTGAAGTCTTCATCACCGAATTTATCCTCGCGCCTTGAAATCTCATGCCGGTCAGGCCGGCCGAAGGGAATAAACAGACCGGCGCGACGGAGTGGCTACTAAATTTGTTTGAACAGCAGCATGCCCTGGCCGCCATTATTGAGAGAGGCTATTTCTGGAAATCAAGCGCAGCGGAATTGATGCAATAACGCAAACCGGTAGGTCGTGGCCCATCGGTCTGCCGCGAAGACGACCTCGTGTCGGCTGCAGACCCGGGCCCTCGTGGCCCATCGTCAAATACATGCCCGAGGTGGCCACCGCAGCGGCCGCAACGCACTTCGACGCGGGTCATACCATGGCTCGTGTCCGTCAGTTCTTCGACGTTTTCAGCTTTGATCGGCTGGTAATAGCTGGGCCAGCCGGTGCCCGATTCAAATTTAGTCTGCGAAGAGAAGAGCGGCAGTCTGCAGGCAGCGCATACATAGGTTCCCTTTTCGTGGTGGTCGTGGTATTTCCCCGTGAACGGCCGTTCGGTGCCCTGTTTGCGCAAAACCTGGAACTGTTCGGGGGTAAGCAATTTCTGCCATTCGGCGTCGGATTTATGGATTTTCTGCGACATCGCTACACCGCCTTTCTTTTTCGCCTGTGCCTCGGCGGGTCGCTCACATTGCAGCAAAATTGCCGCAGCGAGCATCAGGCTATTGATGGTCAGTCCGGTTCTCATGCTTATCAGTCGCCGTTGCCGCGCAGGCATTACAATTTTATTCAAATTTGATCGAGCGGCCCATGAGTTCCTTGATCGCTTCAAGCGCGGGTTTGTTTTCGTAGAGCACCTTAAACACTGCGTCGGTGATCGGCATCTCGACACCGAGGCTTTGCGCGAGTTCGTGTGCGCTTTCGGTGGTGGGTACCCCTTCGGCCACCATGCGCATCTCGCTCTGTATTTCATGCAATGTCATGCCCTGCCCGAGTTTGAGGCCCACGGTGCGGTTACGCGACAGGTCGCCGGTGCAAGTCAGCACCAGGTCTCCCATGCCGGCAAGGCCCATGAAGGTGATCGGCTTGGCGCCGAGTTTTTCACCCAGCCGCGCAATCTCCGCAAGGCCACGCGTGATGATCGCCGAACGCGTATTGCTGCCGAACTTGAGTCCGTCCGCAATGCCGGTCGCAATCGCCATCACATTTTTGAGCGCGCCGCCCAGCTCGACGCCCGTCACATCAGGTGTTGCGTATGCCCTGAAATATTCATTGTGAAACACCTTCTGTATCTCGGGCAGGCGGTCGGTCGCATACCCGGCGATCGTGATCGCGGTCGGCATCTTGAGCGCCATCTCGCGTGCAAACGACGGCCCGCTCAGGAAAAACAGGTTCTCTTTTTTTGCCTCGCCGAATATCTGTTTAAACAGATCGCAGACCAGAAGATGCGTTTTTTTCTCGATGCCTTTCGAGGCCACGACCATCGGCACATTCAGGGCGGCGGCACGGTTGTCTTTGCTGTAAACTTCGCGTATCGCCTGCGTCGGTGTTGCGCTGATGATGAGTTCGGCATGAGAAGCAGCTTCGCCAAAATCCGTGGTAACGCCGAGCTTTTCCGGCAATTGTATGCCCTTGAGGTAAATCGTATTTTCGCGTTGCGTGCGAATCGAATCCGCCGTGTCTTTCGAGTGGCTCCAGATCAGGACGTCGTGGCCGTTTTCGGCAGTGAGTTTCGCGAGGGCTGTACCGAACGAACCGGCACCAATCACAGATATACGCATAACACCGCTTAAGGAGTTGCCGCTTGCGCGGCAAATGAAAATACACGCATGTAGTGTGCGCAGCACACTGCACGCTGTTATTTACATTTTTTCAAACAGCCACAGCGCCAGCAGCGTCTTGCTGTCGGTGATCTTGTGCGTACGCACCATGCGCTGCAGTTCATTCAGGCTAAAAGCCTTTTTGTTGGAGAAGACTTCGTCGTCGTCATGGTCGGCCACGGCCTCAGACAATGTGCGCGCCGAGAACAGGTGCAGCACTTCGGTCGAAAAACTGATTGCGGGGTGGTACTGCAGGCATTTTTTCCAGTGGCGCGCCGCGAAACCCGCCTCTTCTGCCAGTTCGCGTTTAGCACATTGCAAAATACTTTCGTTGTTCTTTTTTTTGCCAGCCGGGATCTCCCATGACTTGGCGCCCGAACCGAGGCGATATTGCTCGATGAGCCACAGGTATTGTTTACGGGATTTCAGTTTTTCGACGGGCAAAATGCCCGCTGCATGCGGGTACTGCAACAACGGCTTTTCGCCGAAGCGCGTTTTTACCAGCGTAAAAGCAATCTCTTTGTCGCGATAGAGAACTTTCATGCTTTCGCAAGCCCCAGCAGCGTTTCAAGCTCGCGCTTGCCCTGTGCTTCAGCAATGAGCCTCACCACTGGTTCGGTGTTCGATGCACGCAGGTGAATCCAGCAGGGAGTATTTTGACCGTTTAAGGTCAATTGCCCGCTGACATGAAAGCCATCGCGCGTATCGAGTTTTGCATCCGTCAGCTGGCCCATCACCTTGTCGGTAATGCTCCGCATCTCTTCTGCGCCTACGCCTTTAATAACCTGTTTGGTCATGACAAAGGGTGGCAGCGACGCAACCCAGCCGGAAAGCGGCTTGCGTTCAGAAGCAACCAGAGACAGAATATGCGCGACCCCGGTCAGCGCATCGCGCCAAAAGACGGCACACGCGCGTCGATCACTCCGCCATTGCCTTCGCCGCCGAGCTGCGATTTTTCTTTGAGCATCTGCTCAACGACATTCGCCTCGCCCACCGCCGAACGGATAAAAGAACACTTGCGCATCACTGCCGCACTCTCCGTCAGCATCGACGTCGAAAGGTTTGCCACGATTTTGCCTTTGGGTTTTGCCGCCGCGAGAATCGCGAGAGGCAGCGTGTATTCTTCGCCGATCGCGCGGCCCTTTTCATCGACAAGCGACAGGCGGTCTGCATCGGGGTCAAAGGCAAAACCGATGTCTGCCTTATGTTTACGTACGGCCGCAGCAAGTTTGCCGAGCGCCTCTGCCGTGGGTTCGGGAGGCCGCGGGAAAGCGGGTGTTTCTTTAAGATGGATTGCGAACGTTCTGACGCCCAGCTTTTTAAGCAGTTGAACTGCAATCGCACCGCCGCACGAACCGACGGGGTCAATCACCACCGTCAGCTTACGGCGCGGTTTTTTGACCACTTTCAGAATAGTGCTGATATGAAAATCCATAGCAGCCTGGTGCGCATCGACCAGAGAGCCCTGTTTGCGGTAGTCGCCCCAGTCACAAGCCGCTTCGAGCGCCGCTGAAAAACGCGCGTTGTCTGCGGCCGAAAAGAAAAATCCGCCTTTGCCGATGAATTTGAGCGCATTGTATTCGGCCGGGTTATGCGACGCGCTGACCATGAGCCCACCCGCGCATTTTTTGCCTGCCACATAGGCCTTGATGGTCGGCGTCGGCACGAGACCAAGATCATGCACTTCGCGGCCGAGTAGCCTGAGCACACCTGAAGCGATACCAACCAACGCCGGGCCGGTAGCACGTGCATCGCGCGCAATCGCAATAGTCCCGGCGGGCAGAACAGCTGCGAACGCGCGCACATAATCGACCCATTTATCGGGTGCAATGTCGGCGGGATAAACCCCGCGCAGCCCTGAAATCGAAAACTTGAGAGTGGGTGAATTGTATTTCATTGAATTTGACCGTAAATGCGTTTCTTTTCTGTTTCTAAATTTTCGCGGAACTCGCGCATGCGCCAGGTTGTATACAGCGTGCAAGCGAGGTTGCCGGCAAAGCCAATCAGGAATACCGTACTTGCCAGCACAAAAACACCACGCCCGACAATGGCCGAGGGCTCGCCCTGTTCGAGAATGAGGCGACGATACAGATATACGCCAATAACCGGAAGAGCGAACAGCGCCGCGTAATAACCGGTGAGCGGCAAAAGCGCGAGCACCAACAGCACGCAGAGATAGACGATGAGCAATATTTTGAGCGTTTTATGCACTGCTACTGCGCCGGCGCCTTATCTTTTTTTTCGTCGGCAGCAGGCGGATTCACCGCGTTCTGAGCGGCCGGCTTTGCAGCCGTGTCGTCTTCGATTTTGATCTCGACTTTTGCCGCATCGGGAGCATTGATCGTCACCGGGGCTGCCTTATCAGCACCTGCCGCAGGCTTTATATCTTCGCGCGGCATATCCATGAGTCCCTGGCTGGCGAGAAATTTACGCAACCCGAGCACAATCGCCGGCGTATCATGCGCTGACTCGTGCGGAATCGTCACAGCCACCAGAATGAATACACTCACCGCGAAGAGCAGGCTCTGCACCACCAGGGCGAAAGTTGCGGAGATCGGAATACGAGATTTCTGCCGCGCGCGGCGAAAATGCCAGATGGCTACCACGAGCGCGATCAGGCAAATCGCCATTACGGGAATATTGATGATCAGCGGTGTAATCAGTTGGATGAACAGTGCGACAAAAACAACCGCAATGAGCAACAGGTTAACGAGCAGCACGGGAAAAAATGGAAAATCCAGAGCGTGCGTCTACCATTTAGCAGGCTGCGGAAAAACTCCCAAAAAAGCGAAAAGCCTCGCAGTGCGCCCTAAACATTTCTGCGAAAAGTCATGGGCAAACCGCTAATAAAGCGCGACGTGACTTGCATGCAAGTCACTCTGCTGCTTTTTGCTTTTCCGGTTCCGCATGTGTGCTTAAGAGAACAGCCGCAGTTGCGCGACGCCAGAATGAATGGGTTCTGCGGGAGCGCGAAATAACCGAGTGTTCATATCAGCATGCCGCGGCATAAATCCGTTTTTTTGCGCGGCAACCGCGAAACGCCGTGCCAGCATTTCGGCGTATGGGCCCTCACCCCGCATGCGCGAAAAAAATTCGGCCTTGTATTCCTGACCACCATGCATCGCCTTCAGTTGCCCAAGTACCTTTTCGGCGCGCTCGGGAAAATGCCTTGTGAGCCAGTCGGAAAAAATTTCCTTTAGTGACCAGGGTAAACGCAGAGTGATAAATCCGGCTGTGGCCGCACCCGCCTGCCTTGCTCGAGCCAGTATCGCCTCGATCTCATGGTCGTTGATAAATGGAATCTGTGGTGCCAGCATCACCCCGGTCTGAATGCCCGCTGCCGAAAGCTGTGAAAGCGCCTCGAGGCGCGCCGCGGGAGTCGCTGCCCGTGGCTCCATGCGTCGCGCGAGCTCAGAGTCGAGCGTGGTGATCGAAATATAGACACGCACAAGGTCGTCTTCGGCAAGATCGCGCAAAAGATCGATATCGCGCAGCACCCCCCTGCTTTTTGTAATCAGCGCGACCGGGTGCCGGTAGATGCGAAACACGTCGAGCAGACTGCGCGTGATGCGGAGCTGCCGCTCGACCGGTTGATAAATATCGGTCACACCCGACATCGCAATGGTTTCGGGCACATAGCGTGGCTTGCGGAATTCGCGCTCGAGCAGTTCGGCGGCGCGGTGCTTGGCAAAAATGCGCGATTCAAAATCGAGACCGGCAGAAAGATCAAAATATTCATGCGTCGGTCGAGCGAAACAATAGACACAGCCATGCTCACACCCGCGGTAAGCGTTCACAGAAATATTAAACGGTATGTCGGGTGATTCATTGCGACTGAGGATTGTCTTCGACTCGTCGGCAAAGACCTGGGTTTTGAGCGTCGACCCTTCTTCATGGATCTCCCAACCGTCATCAAACAGGACACGCTGCGTTTTGGCGAAGCGACCCGCGGGCGATATTGCGGCCCCCCGACTGCGGAGCTTTTGACTGCCGTGCTGTGCCTCCATAGTCTGCCACAAATCAGAACAAAACAAGAACAGTCAAGCACTTTGACATCCCCCGACTCAGCGCGGCAGTTCTAGGTTTATTTAACTATCTGTTGACCGGACACCGGAATCGCGGATTTGCTGTACAACAGCTCAGAGCTTTTGGGTTAAAACTGATAACCGGATCTTTTAATGCTTAACCTACGCAATGCTTCCATCGCAACAAAATTCATCGGATTCTCTGCCTCGCTGCTGATTCTGCTCGTGACTGCCGCCAGTTTTGGCATCATGTTCATGCAGCGCAAATCGGCGATCCATGAGGCAAAACTATTTTCAGACGGTATGGAAAAGGTGGCGCTCAGCGGTCTGACCACACTCATGATGACGAACCAGATGCAGCACCGCAAGATGCTGCTCGACCAGATCAACGAAACGGGCATCGTGCAGGACCTGCGTATTATACGCGGCGCCAAAGTTGCCGCGGTCTATGGCGAAGGTCAGCAATCGGAGAAAATCCACTACTCTTTTGAAAAAACCGTGCTCGACAGCGGCACACCCTATGCACAGGAAGAATCGGGCGACATGCTGCGCATTGTGAAACCGATCAGGGCACAGAGCAACTACCTCGGTAAAAATTGCCTCGGCTGCCACCAGGCGCAGGAAGGCGAGATTCTCGGCGCAATCACGATGAAAATTTCGCTGACCGAAGTCACAAAGGAATCGCGTTCGTTTTCGCTGCAGATTTTCGCCGCGGGTATGCTGATCGTGGCCCTCGCAATCGGCGGCCTGCTGCTGCTCTCGCGTGTGATAATCCGCAACCCGCTCGAAAAATTGCTCGAATTATTCAAAAAACTCAGGCAAAAAGATTATACCGAAAAAATGGTGCCGCAGTTTCGCGACGAGGTCGGCCGGCTGACCGAAGGTGTTGCGGCATTTCTCGACCATTCGATTGAACTTTTGACCAAACTTGGCAAAGTCAGCGGGCAGCTGTCTTATCTTTCGGGCAAAACCCGCGAAACATCGGAAAACTTTCTGGAACTCGCTGCACGGCAGTCGAGTGCCATCGACGAATCTTCCGCGTCGGTGCAGCAGATGAATGCGACGCTGCGCGCCGAACAGGAAGAGCTGATCAGCTTTCTTTCAATGGTCAACCAGGTTGTCGATTATGCGACGAGCTGGAGCGTTGTCTATCGCCAGATTTCAGGCGACGAAACCGAATACCGTCACAATCTGGAACAGAACGGCAAACGCCTGAAGAAAGCATACAAGGCAATGATCGACAGCATTGAGTCAGCCGAATCAATTTTCAGAACAGGCACAGGTACCACACCACCCGAGATGCGCGAAATTACGCTCGGCTTGCACGATCTGGCGACAGGGCTCAGCGCCGCGCGCGTGCTTTTGCGCGAAGCAATCGTTCAACACCTGAAATCCGAAGAGACTTTTAATAAATCGCGCAATGCGCTCGATCGCATCGGCATGACGATTCCTGAAAACGAACGCGTGATCGAGAACATACTCGCCATACCCGAACAAATCAGGGCGCAATACCACGAACAGGCTGAGGCCAGCGGAGAAATCAGCAATTCGCTGAGTCTGCTCTCTTCAGAGGCGTCACAGGTATCTTCGACCGCGACCGAACTTGCACAGATGGCGCACGAAGCTTCACGCCTGGCCCTCTTGCTCAAGGATCTGCTGCATGAATTCAAGCTTCCCTGAGCGCAGATCAGACAGCCTGCCGCGGCTGTTTATTTTTCTCGCCGCGCATTTGCTGACAATTGGCCTGTTTCCTGACAGCCTGTTTAAAGGCTACCCGTGGGTGTTGTATGCCGCTCTCTGGGCATCTGTTTTCGGTACCGCCACGGCGAACCGTTTTCTGCATGCCCTGATTGTCCAGATTTCAGGCCTTGCGCTGTTCCTGCTGGTTTTTACATTGCAATGGAAATTCCCGGTGGTGGACCTGCCCCTCTTCTTTGCATTTCACCTCGGCACGTTTATTTCCGTATCTTTTTTGTCTTACATGCGCGCGGAGCGTGATTCTCTGCGCAAGCAAATCGAATACTCGCAGAAGCTGCTCAAAAATCTGCAGGGAGACAAGCTCAGTGAAATTCAGCGCATGCTCTCGGTCAGCCGACCAGCCTATTTTGACGAACTGACGATTCTGTTTTCAGACATCCGGAATTTTACCGGTCTTTCGGAAGTTCTGCCCGCAGACAAACTCTATGCAGTCCTCAATGAATATTACAGTGGCGTGGTCAAAATCGTCCGCGAACACGGCGGTATCATTGATAAATTTCTCGGCGACGGTATCATGGTAATTTTTGGCCTGGGCAAGACCAACGGCAGCGCGCCCGACATGGCGGTGCGCTGCGCGATTAAACTGCGCGAATACCAGCTGAATGGCTTCAAGGCCGAGCTACCCGGCGATTACAACTTCTCGGCTGGTATCGGCATCTCGACCGGTCGAGTGATGGTCGGTCTCGTGGGCTCCACAGACCGCTTTGAATGGACCTGCCTCGGCGACCCGGTGAATCTTGCCGCGCGGCTCGAAAACATGACACGCAGAATTCCGTCGGCAATTCTGATTTCAGAAGCCACGTGGATGCACATCCGCGGTAACCAGGATTTTTTCACCCGCATCGCCGGCTATTTCAAAGTGCGCGGGCGTTTCAGCGAAGAGGCCGTGGTAGAAGTCTTTAACGGCGACCCGCTCGATCTGAGCGAAGGCAAGAAGCGTTACCGGCAGAAATTTGAGGCCGCGCTGAACATGCAAAAAATGGGATATACCGAATCTTCGGCCAGCGTCTTTAAAGAAATTGCGGCTCTCTGCCCCGGCGATAAAATCGCCGAACTCTACGCGCGGGCAGAAAAGGCGATTTAAGCCGGTTTTACCGTGCGGATAATTTTCTCCGCGCTTTCCCCTTTCTCGGCTTCGCTCACGATATGCGGAGCGAGTCGCGACACGCTGTAAGCCCATCCCTGGTTTGCGTTCTTATACTCTGCGTGGGCTTCGGCAACCCGCGCAGGAATTTCAGACAGGGTGCGCACCACTTCGACCGCGGTCAGGCCGGTGAGCATTGCATTGTCGAGTCCGTTAAAAACCGTGCGTGCATCGTCTTTGTAGAGCACGACAGGTTTACCCAGCGCAAAGGCAATGCCCGCTTCCACGCAGGCACCCTCGTCGGGCACGCGGCCGTTCACATTCATGACGAGCACATCGCATTCGTGCACGAGTTTAAACAGATCGAACCGGAAGACGCTGCGGTCGGCAAGTTTGCTGAGCCCGAGCGCAGAAATGTTCAGGGGTGAATTCAGAAACGGCAGAAATACAGGCTCCAGCCCGTCGCGCTGCGGCAGAAACGTGCTGAAGCCCGCGCCATGCAAGACTGCGGCGATCTCAGCCATCGCCGCGCGCTCTTCAGGGGAAAACAGCGGCCCGGAACAGTAGACACAGAGTTCTTTCATCAGCGAATAAACCATGCAGAAGTCGCGCGTAAAGCGATCTGCGCAAATCTGTTTGTCTAATGGTCTACGCGCCAGACAATCTTTGCGTTATTTTTCCTCAGGTTCAGCGCTTCACCTGTCGTTTTAGGCCGCACACGGCTGCTATCGGGATAACCAACATTAAAGAAAATATATGGTGTAATGTAGCCTGCGCGACGGCCAAGCCCCTCGAGCGGCACCCAGCCAACTCCGGTCAGCCATGCCTCAGCGATCGCGTGGTCCTGCGTGAATTCTTTTTCGTCGACCCCGCGCCACAGGTGATTCCATGCATAGCGCGCGGGAATTCCCGCTGAGCGCAACAGTGCGACAATCACGCGCGTATGTTCGTTACAGCCACCGTGCATGTTGCGCAGCACCGCAGGCACCGGCTCATTTTTTCCATCCCACAGCGGCTTGATCGACATGGCAAATGTATGCGTCGCGATGATCTTCTGTGTGTACGTGTCGGCACCAGCCATCACCCTGTTACGGGTTTCAGCGACCAGGGGATCGCTCAGTTGAAAGATTTCGTGGTCGCCGAGGTAGCGCGAAAATTCGCTTCCGTTTTGCAGCGTGGCCGAAGCCGAAAGAATATCAAAGCTCGTCTGGTAGCGGATAATATCAGCTCGGTAGAGTTCAATCTCGTTGCGCACGCCTCTTTTGAGAACCGGAAGTTTGACGGCGGCAAAACGGTTGCCATAGGGGTCTGTCAGTGTTTCACCGGAAAATGTTTCTGCGGTGATTTGTTGCGCATAAGTCGTTGCGTGCGGCAGGCTGACTACCACAACGGATTCGCCGAGATCGGTCTTCGCGGTGATCTGCAAGACTGCGCGTATGGTCTGCCTGATCGGCGCAAAGCGGTATGCAAGGCCGCTGTCATCGATTTCGGCGCCATCGAAAAGATTCACCAGAGAAAAGCCGCTGCGCACCGCGACCCCGAACACATTTGAATCGGCGATATCAAAAAGACCGATGCGGCCGGGAGAAATCATTGCTGCCTTGCGCATTGCTTTGTATGGGAAGGTCGCATGGAGAATTCCCGTTTCTTGCCCGGTCGCCAGGTCAAAGGTTCTGGGCCTGTTTCCCCAATACGAAGACCACAGCAGAAGCGTATTGCCTTCCAGCGCGAGCAGCCGCTGCGATTTGAGTGCGCCGGTTGAAACGGTTCTGTGCTGAGTCAGGTCATTCTTATTGCAGATGTCGAGCCCATCGCCGGCACCGTTGATCGCAATCAGCTCGCTGCCGACGATTGCCAGGTCGCGCCATTCCTGATTCAACTTTGCAAACGGCAGCCGCTTGGTTTCGCTGAGCGCATGGATATCATACCAGGCAATCGCATTGCGCAGGCGCACCAGCAGCAATTTAGTCTCCTGGTCCCAGGTTAATCCCCGGATATTTTCGCCCACAGGGGCACTGCGCTCTGTTTTCCCAGAAACAGAACTCCATGCGAGTAAATAAAAGGAAGTTTTACCATTGGATTTATTCTGCACGACCCAGAAAACTTTGTTTTCTGCGTACGCGGCACCCGAACTGACAGAAATGGATTCGCCACTTTCGAGTACCGGCGCAGGCGCGAATTTTTCGATTGGCACCGGGCGCCAGCGATAGTCGCTATAGGCAGAGAGGGCAGAAAGTGGCGCTGCGGGTTCTGCTGCGTCGGCAACCGGTTCTTCCGCACGCTCGCCAAAGACCGGCACGGCATCCTGCGCCGGCAATGTGGAAGGTAAAATCAGTATCCCTTGTATAAAAAGGAAAAACAGGGTTCTACGGTATTGGGTTAACATTGCTGGACAACTATTCCACGTACATCATGCGTAAAGGCATGATTTTTTTCCGCGACAATGCCCCGTAGAAAGAAACAAATGCCGTGTATGCGTTTTCTGCTTGCTTGACTAAACGAAAATCCGGCGAGCTCCGGTGAACCCATGATTGTCGGATTGCTCCGTTTAACGCTGCTTATTACCCTGCCCCTGGCATTTGCCCTCAGTGCTGCGACACCCGCCCTGTTGCCGGGCATGAATGAAATCGAAGATTTTGGCAGTAACCCCGGCAATCTCACGATGCACGTTTACCAGCCGGAAAAGCACATAACCGGCAGACCACCGCTCATCGTCGCGCTGCATGGCTGTGGCGGTTCAGCAGAACATTTTTCGCGCGCTGGCTTTAACGAACTTGCGGAAAAATATGGTTTTTATGTGTTATACCCCGAGCAAAAAAGCGAAAACCATGCCGGCCTGTGCTTTAACCATCTGCTGCCCGACGATCCTGAAGCGGGCGACCGCGAATTCGATTCGATAATGCAGATGATTCACTACATGACTTCGCGCCACCGCGCGAGCCGGCGCAACCTGTTTATCACCGGCTTCTCGTCAGGCGGGCAGGTCGCAAATATTCTCGCGGCCACCTATCCCGAAATTTTCCGCGCCGCTGCGATTATCGGTGCCGGCGGTTATGTGTGTGAAAGCGGACACAAGGGCATCAGGGGTTTTGTCTCGTGCTTCGGGGCAAAACCTGCAAAAAAAAAGCGCCGCTACCTTTCGTCGGGGCAAGAGGCCGGTCATTGGCCGCGTATCAGCATCTGGCACGGCAAGAATGACCGCAACGTGCCTTACACGCGTGTGCCTCTAGCGCTCAAACAGTGGAAGAAAGTGCACAAGGTGAAGCAGAAAAAGCACGTTAAAATGTCGCTGCCGGGAGATATCTCTTACGAAGCCTACAAAGGCCCGGGTGGAAAATCGCTCGTTGAACTCTACACCATGAACTCAGCGGCGCACATCATTCCCATACAGCCCGAGAAGCAGTGCGGCCGGCCTGGCCAATATTTCAGCGAAGAAAAAGTCTGTTACGCCAAACATATCATCCGCTTTTTCGGATTGATAAAGTAGCAAAGCTAGCGCATGGGCCATTTGGCCTATACCTACGCGGGTAGTGTCATTGACATTTTATCCTCCGGTTCCATTTGGCGCCCATGGTGAGGTATCTTCGCATGCGTTTACTTTGCACAGGAGTTTTGCTAGCGGCCGTCAACATACAGGCGGAGACCCTCAAAAGAGTACTAATCCTGGACATCGTGAACTACGAGAAAGATCCCAACTTTGACTACCTACAAGGATCAATTACCGAGGCCTTATCCAATAAGCTCAAAGAAAAATTTGTGTTCAAAGAAACCCCGCGCGATGAATGGCAGGCATCGGCACGAGCAGGCGATCTTGTCTTTCTCGATGAATCGTACACCCGAACATTTGCAATGAGTCTTGGCATAACAATGAACCAGGATATCGCAATCAGCGGTGGTTTCAGAAAAGTATTGCACCAGGGAAAGCCGGCGATTCGCGCAACGCTGTTTCTGCTCGACATACGCAAACGCTCGGTTGTCGCAGCGATAGAAAAAAATATGCCGCAGAGTGGTGATCTTTTCTCGGCAGTAGATGCACTCGCCGATGAACTCGCAAAGGCGGCTGAACAGGTTCTACCGGGTAAAGAAACTGTGCGCCAGAACCAGGCTGCCTTCGCGGCCGGCGACCGTTCCCTTACACTCACGGGACGCGTTGCCCCGCTCGCCATTATCGGTGCGGGTAAGTTCGATGAAACGAAGCCAGTACCCAGCCCTTCACAACTGACAATGAGCTATGAAGCGGGTGCCCGCTACGAACAACAGCGATTCTGGCGCACCTTCGGTATATGGCTACAGGGACAGGGCTTTTTTACGAGCACCAAAATGCAAAGCGTTCAACGAAGTTCCTCAATTCCGGTGATGGCTTATGGAGGTAGTGTGGCTGCGGGGCTCAGCATCAACGTCGATTTACGCAGCCGAATGCACTTTGTACCGCGGCTTGGTGTCGGCTATTTGGTCGGCGTTGCACGGCAAGATTTTTCTTCTTATGAACAATCCCCGCTGGATGTAAATTCAAACAACCTGACAGTAATCAATTCGATCTTTTATGGAACTATCTTTCAAGCAGGCGCAGAGCTTGTCTTCGATATCTCGAGTAGTCTCTTCATGGAAATGGGAGCAATGAGCCAGTTCTATCTGAATAACCAAGGCATAACGAGTACTTTGGGCGGCACTTTTGGCCTCGGATGGAGATATTGATGAAACGCTATTTGAAGCTAGCGGTTATCGCGCTATTATTTGCGGAAAAATGCCAAAGCGCAACTTCAACCTTTTTTGATTTTGATGGGGCAAAGGTTGAAATGCAAATTGGCGGTGCCACCTACACGGATGGCATGACGTATGCAATCGGCAACACAAGTGTTGGCACCAACTCAAAAGTGAGTGTAACCGTCTTTAACCGCGGTAAGACTGCGCTGAAACTCACACGGACCCCTGCTGTCACATTTTCCGGCACAAATGCGGCGCAGTTTACGGCCGATGGCCCATTTGACTCAGTCATCGCACCGGGCAGCAGCAGCTCACTGTTGATCACGGTCGTCGCACAAGGCGCACATGGATTGCAATCAGCAGCACTGAGTCTCGCGAGTAACGCCGGGAACTTCACTCTGAATATAACGTGTTTTCTCGCAGGGGTTGATGTCGCCCGGGATATTTATTCTGGCAGCAATAATTCGAATCCGAGCGGATTTACCGTCATGGGAAGCAATGCATATTTTGCTGCGAACGACGGATCGAATGGCATGGAACTCTGGAAAAGCGACGGGACCGTTGCCGGAACTACATTACTCAAAGATATTAATCCGGGAGCGGGCGGTTCAAGTCCATCGAACTTCATTGTCATGAACGGAGTATTGTATTTCACAGCCAACGACGGGTCGACCGGCACAGAACTTTGGAAATCCGACGGCACTGCCTCCGGCACTACCCAGGTTAAGGATATCTACACGGGGGTCAGCAACAGCGCAAGCCCGCAGTACCTGGTCTTTTCCGGTTCAACGCTCTATTTTCAGGCAACCGACGCCACCAACGGAACCGAGCTCTGGAAGTCTGATGGCACGAGCGGCGGTACGAGCATCGTTAAAGATATCAACAGCGGCGCGGGCAGTTCCAACCCGCTAAACCTGATTCTGATGGCAGGTACGCTGTACTTTTCAGCAACGGACGGCACAGGCAGCAACAGCGGTTTTGAACTGTGGAAATCGGATGGCACCAGCGGTGGAACAACGCAGGTGAAAGATATCTACGCTGGAGCCCTAAGTTCATCACCCACGAATTTTGCCGTCGTGAATGGAACGCTATTTTTCGCTGCAACCGATGGTACAGGCAATGAACTCTGGAAATCTGACGGGACGTCTCTGGGTACTGTCCAGGTGAAAGACATTTTTGCTTCGGGTGCTCTGGGCTCTAACCCAGCCAATCTGACCGCGCTCGGCACGACTCTTCTTTTTACGGCCAATGACGGCAGCAGCGGTGTTGAACTTTGGAGATCAGATGGCACCACTGTCGGCACGACACAGGTCAAAGATATCTATTCTGGCGCGAGTTCTGGCAATCCCTCAAATCTCATAGTATTCAATTCGACTCTGTACTTCTCTGCCCAGGACGGTACAAATGGTTATGAGCTTTGGAAATCGGACGGAACGACAGGTGGCACTTCGCTCATGCAAGATATCTATTCCGGTTCGACTGGGTCGAACCCACAATACCTGACGGTACTTGGCAACGAACTTTATTTTGCAGCCAGCGACTCCACCAATGGCAATGAACTTTGGAAATTACCACTGACTGGCGCGGCAAGCCTGGTGCGCGACATCTATTCTGGCACAAGCAGCGCGTCGCCACAATCCCTGACAGCATGGGGGAATAACCTGATCTTCAGCGCGGCAGGGTCATCGGGTATAGAGCCACATGTCTACCTGGCACCGCAGTGAGGTAAATGATGTACAGGCATTATTGCAAAACGCTGAAGAAAAGATATTTTATCTGCCTTTTGGTTTTTGCCACCGCGTGTAACCCGGCAACGACGGTGAGCAATACCCCTAACCCGACGCCCGGCAATAGCGCTGCGAGCACCACTACGTCAAACAGCAGCAATAGTGCCTGCAAGACCAGCCATTTCATTGTGCTCGGTGGCAACTCCGTCTATACGGCACTTTTCTGCCAGGAAACGCAGACCTTTCTTGCTGGTCCTGATCTGACGGACATTAGCGGGACCGATGCCGTAGCCTTCAGGCTCAATGCCGGGTCGCAAGCGGGAAAGATCTTTATCGTTCATGCTGGCAATCGAACAACCTCGTCAATATACGATCCTATCGCAAATACAATTGTCGCCGGGCCAGCTTTAACCTCTGCGCCAATCAGCGGCTCACATGCATTTGCAATCGAATCAGGTGCACAAATCGGCAATTTTCTCATTGTTCATGGCGGCACAAAGACAAGCACTTCGATTTATGATCTGGCAACGAACACGATGGCCATTGGACCAGTGCTCTCGGGGGCAGCCGAAGCTGGCGCTCATTCATTCACGGTTTCAAGCGGTCCTCAAGCGGGAAAGACCTTCGTAGTCCATGGTAATACTACCACGGCAACTTCATTATATGATCCCTCAACAAATTCTTTTTCTGCAGGCCCTATTCTTACAGCTAATGCCCGTATTGGCGCCTTGGCGATAAAAATTGAAAGCGGTCCGCAAATCGGTAAAATCCTCGTAGCGCACGGCAATAATACAACGGGCACTTCACTCTACGATCCAACTGGCAATTCATTTGTAGCCGGCCCAGCATTATCAGGATCAAGTGGTGGCGGAGCTGACACGATTTTTATCCAATCGGGCAGCAATGCTGGCAAAACTTTGTTGAAACACGGACAATCAACAGGTTCTTCTCTTTATAATCCGCTTACGCATAGCTTCAGCGCGGGTCCAAGCCAGATCACATTTCCATACCTCGGTAGCCAGAGTATTTATCTTCGCGAGAGCAGCAATTCGGGTAAGACCCTGTTATGGGCTGGCAGTGGCACCACCGGGCTGTATTATTTTGACCATTTTTCGAATACTTTCACATCCGGAGCGCTCATTACATCGGCGATTGGCAGCAGTGCACTGACCTTTGCCATTCCCAGTGGCGCGCATGCGGGCAAATTCATGATAATCCACGGACTTGGAGGCCTGACAACCTCGCTTTATGACCCTGCCAATGGCGAATTTTCGCCGGGCCCCAACATGTTAAACGTGACAAGCAGTCGTCCACATACGGCATTGCTCGGTTCAGGAATCCATGCCGGCAAAGTCTTGCTGATTCACGGCAGCAATTTGACGACTTCACTCTATGACCCCGTCAGCCATACCTTTATGAACGGGCCTAATTTAACCGCAACTTCTGCCTACACCCATTCTTTCATGATATCCGCCGGCGCGAATGCTGGTAAGCTATTGGTCATTCACGGGAATCCCGGTACAGCAACGTCAGTCTATGACCCGGCAACGAACACGTTCAGCGCAGGACCAGTTACTTCGGCAAATCAAGGCGATACTGGTGATAACTTCCTGATCAAGGCGGGCGTGCATGCCGGTAAACAGTTTGTTGTACATGGTGGGACTAATACCACCTCCCTGTATGACCCGACCACGCACACTTTTGCCGCTGGGCCGACTTTGTCGGCGACCGCAGCCCATGGAGCGCATGCATTTGAAATTCAGTCCGGGGCACAGGCCGGTAAGGTTCTCATTGTCCATGGTAACAATTCAACGAGCACTTCGCTATATGATCCCGCCACACATACAGTGGTGGCGGGACCAGCCGTTGTCGGCGCAACGCCGGGTGGGCGCGCGAACAGTTTTTTCATTAGTGCCGGCACACATACAGGCAAGACCATGATCGCTGGTACGAGTGGCGGGCAGACATCACTTTATAATCCGGCAACGCACACGTTTTCTGCCGGGCCAACCATGACTGCAAGCTCATGGTATCCGCCGCAGGTCTTGCAGATAGGCCAGGGAAAAAATTCCGGTCGGGTTTTGGTGATCCTCGGCAACAATACAACGTTGACCAATTTATATGATCCTATCACGCATACTTTCACTGCACACACCAATGTTGGTACCGGCCCGGTAAAGGCACCCGATAGTGGCGCAAAAGTTATCGCGCTTCAATAGACGATCAATTTAGAAACCCTAATCCACAAACCGGCCAAATTCCTGTTTGAGCCGCGCGAGCGGCATCACACCCGAAGTCCGATGCACGACCTGACCTTTCTTAAACAAAATCAGCGTCGGTATGCCCGAGATCTGAAACTCCCGCGCGATCTCTGGGTGTGCCTCGGTATCGACTTTGATCAGGCGAATCTTTTCACCCCAGGCGGATTTTAGCTCTTTCAGAATCGGCGATAGCATGTGGCAGGGGCCGCACCAGTCGGCGAAAAAATCGACCAGCACGGGCACTTCGCTTTGCCGGATAAACTCTTGAAATTTGGGTGTTGTGGCCTGCTCTGACATATACTACATAGGGTATATGAATTTTTCCCCCGTGTCCACAAAAATGGATGCCGGCAAATTATTTACGCTTTCGCCGAAGTTTCAGTTCAGGAAGCAGTGCGGCAGTTCACACTCATCAGCTTCGATCTATGCCCGTTTGTGCAGCGTTCCATTATTACGCTCAAAAGGAAGGGCATCCGCTTTAAGATTTGTTTTATCGATCTGGCAAACAAGCCCGAATGGTTTCTGAAAATCTCGCCCACCGGAAAAGTACCGCTACTCATCGTCAAACAAAGCGGTCAGCAGGACGAAATACTGTTCGAATCGGCTGTGATCAACGAGTATCTCGATGAAATTAACCCACCGCCGCTGATGCCGGCCGATGCGCTCGTGCGCGCAAAGCACAGGGCATTTATCGAATTCACCTCGCAGCTTCTGGTCACACAGTACAAACTCACACATGCAACGAGCGCCGAAGACAAGGCCACTCACACCCATGAGCTAAAAAAACAATTGGTAATACTGATGAAAGAAGTAAAATTACCTTTTTTTGCCGGAACAAATTTTTCTTTGATTGATGCGGCGATCGCGCCTCTCATGATGCGGCAGCGACTCATCGACCGCGAATGGCGCTTAGGCGTGATTGATTCGAATGAAATATGCAGACAATACACGAAGAATCTTCTGCAAAGACCCGCGGTGCGCGGCTCTGTCGTTCACGGATTTGCGGAAAAGTATTTAGCCAGCTTAAGAAATTAACAAAGAATTCATTGGCCGGGTTACCCCGGCCAATGAATACAATTAACCTTCGACGCGTTCGACGATGGTCGCGATGCCCATGCCACCGCCGATACACAGTGTGATCAGCGCGTAACGGGCTTTGCGGCGTTCGAGTTCGTCCACCGCAGTACCAAGGAGGATTGCTCCTGTACCACCGAGCGGGTGACCCAATGCGATAGATCCGCCATTGACGTTGATCTTCTCTGATGGGATATTCAGCTGTTTCTGCACGTATAGGGGAACCGCAGCAAAGGCTTCGTTGATTTCCCACAGGTCGATGTCTTCGACTTTGAGGCCAGCTTTTTCGAGCGCCTTTTTCGAAGCAGACACCGGGCCTGTCAGCATGATGGTTGGTTCTTCGCCAGACACTGCAGTTGCTACGATTCGTGCGCGTTTTTTGAGGCCATGCTCTTTGACGGCTTTTTCAGAAGCCAAAAGCACGATGCCTGCGCCGTCGACCACGCCTGACGCATTGCCACCACCATGAATGTGGTTGATTTCTTTCAGCTCAGGATACGTTTTGAGCGCCATCGCATCGAATACCTTTTGTCCAACGCCTTTAAACAGCGCCGGCATGCGTGAGAGGTACGCAAAATCCCATTTGGGGTTTGGGTATTCGTCTTTATCAACGACAGTACCATCGTCTTTTTTCACCGGCACGATGGAGTTCACAAAACGATTGTCTTTGATCGCCTCATCCGCTTTTTTCTGAGAAGACGCTGCGAACTGGTCGGCCTCTTCGCGTGTGATGTTATACTTGGTCGCGATGATGTCGGCTGAAATGCCCTGAGGCACGAGGTTGTAGTGTGCAGCAATTTTCGGATTGCCGATCGACATACCCGTCGCCATGTTTTCTTCAGTCACTTCGCCCGCATCTGAACCCATTTTGCAGCGGCTCATCGACTCAACGCCGCCGGCGACCACGAGGTCAAAACCACCGCTCTGTATATAAGCAGCCGCGTCGTTAACGGCCTGCAGGCCCGAACCGCAAAAACGGTTCACAGTATAACCGGGAACATCCTGCGGCCAATGCGCCGCCATGACACCATAGCGTGCAATACATGCCGCCTGGTCACCGATCTGGGTGACGCAGCCCATAATGACGTCATCGACTCTGTCCACTTTCAAGCCCTTGTTGCGCTTGGGCAACTCATTGAGCAAACCTGCCACCAGCTCTTGCGGATGGACATCTGCGAGAGATCCTCTTTTATTGCCGCGCGCGCGCGGCGTGCGGATCGCATCGACTACATAAGCTTCTGCCATATTTCCCTACCTTATTTTTTAGCCATGATGCGGGGCGGCCGATGGCCGCCCCGCATCATGGCAAATCTATACGTGTGTATGCACGTATTTTTGCTATTTTCCCCTTATCGGATGTTCTGTAAAGTTTTATCGGGTTTGACGGCAAAAACTGATCCTCCAGTCAGCATCATGAGATATATTCTGGCTACCATTACGGCGCTGACGCTTTGCGCAATGCATGCATCCGACAAAGAAAAAATTCTGGAAGCGCATGGCAAAATGTCAGAAGACATGAAAAAAGACCCGCAGCGTTATGAGCGCGAATGTAATCAAGGCAACATGCATTCATGCACGCGCGAAGGCGTGATGACTGCGTTCGGCACCTGGGGACACAAAAAGGATTACATCCGTGCCCGCGGCTTTCTCGAAAAGGCCTGCAATGGCGGCGACCACGAAGGCTGCAAAGAACTCGCAGTGCTCTACCAATATGGCCGCGGTGTCGCAAAAGACGAGAAAAAGGCGCTGTCGCTTCACAGCAAGGCATGTGAAGCAAAGAACTCTACGGCATGCTATTTTGCCGCCGAATTACACCAATATGGACGCGGTACTAAAAAAGACCTGGCAAAGGCCCGCGAATATTTGAATAAAGCATGCGCTTCAGGCTATCGCTCGGCGTGCACAAAGAAGATTTAGCTTGTGCCTCTACTCACGCGGCGGATGTGCGGTAATGCTGCATAACTTTCCCGTTTTGTATTACCTGCTCGCCTCCACGCTGCTCTACTGGCTGATGCTGATGTACGCGAGCTTAGCGCACGCCCGCGGCTGGACAATGCCGGGCATGCTTCTCGCACTCGGTAACCGCGACAAAATGCCTGACCGCTCCGCGGCCGTTGCGCGCGCCGATCGCGCGGCAAAGAATATGGGTGAAAATCTGCTGATCTTCGCTATCGTCACTCTGGCAGCAGTCTCGATTGGCGCGCCGCGCGATAAGGTCCTGCTCGGCGGACAGATTTTCTTCTTCGCACGCCTGCTGTACTGGCCTGTCTACCTCTTCGGCATCCCGTACCTGCGCACGCTCATCTGGGCGATCGCTTTGGGCGGCGTGGGCATTATTGTTTTAGCATTCTTCTGACCCACAGCTTTTCCTTACTTTTTCTGGCCAACCTGAGTTATCCTGCATAGATTTCAGAAAAAAGTAAGGAGGTCTATTATGGCCATGACCGCCACGATGGCACACATCAGTACAAAGGCGCAGGTGACGCTGCCCGCTGCGATGCGGCAGATTGCCGACATCCACGACGGCGACGCGGTGCTGTTTGTTGCGCACGGCAACGAACTCGTGCTGCGCAAGTATACCGAAGAAGACAACAGCTGGTACAAGTATGCCGAAACCGGTTTCGCCGAATGGGATAACGAAGCAGATGAAGTCTATAATACGCTATGACGCCTATGACAAAGGCGACATAGTACTGCTGCCTTTTCCGTTCACCAATCTGAAGACCACCAAGCGGCGCCCCGGGCTTGTCATTTCACCAAAGGTTTTTAACAAGTCGGGAGATTCCACCATACTATTCATGACCAGCAATGTGGCGACAATACCGCGCGAGGGGGATGTGCTCGTGAGCCAGTTTAAATCCGCCGGATTGCCAAAACCCACCCTGGTGCGCATGAAGTTCGTCACCATTGCAAACGCGCTCATACTCAAGAAAATCGGTAGGCTGCCGGCAGCCGACATGAAGCGCGTCAAAGCGCAGGTCATGCGCTTCTTCGGCATGGGTGAGTAAAGTATCGTGACCCAGGCCTGAATCAACAATAGCCGATTTCGGCTGAGAGAGCCACTTTGCTCTTCACAAACACCCCGCTACCACGCGCGGCTTCTTTTCCGCGCGCATCATAGAGAACTGATTCGGCAATAATCTGGTTGCCCAGATTTTGCGACACCCGGCCCTTCGCTGTCATCGCGCCTTCTTTAATGGCACGCGTGAGCTGCAGTTGAAACGTCAGAGTCAGTACAAAAACATCCGTGACTATCGAATTGGCGGCAAAGAAGGCCGCATCGTCGAGCGCCTTGAAATAAACCGCCCCATGCACAGATTGCGCGGCATGGAAAAAATCGCTACGCACAGGAATTTTCACATCTGCCTCCATGCGGCGGATTGTGAGTTCAGGCTTAAAAAACGCGTTAATCTGCGCGCTGTTGTGGTACATATTCTCCAGTTTTCGGTAGTGGTCGTTCCAGAGATTGTCTGGCCTGAGGTTAGAATCAGCCATGGCTCTACTTGCCTTGCGCCATAAAATCCAGCATCAGCTTCGCCGTCTCTTCTGGCCGCTCGAGCATCGGCGAATGTCCCATGTCTTTCATGATCTTCACCTGGATATCGGGTTTGATTTTTTTCATCGTCTCGGTGGATGACACATCGATCACGCGGTCGGTGTCACCCCAGATAACCAGCACGGGTGATTTGATCCCGGCAAACCTGCTCTCGAGCAGATAGCGTTCGGGCGAAATGTCCCGAAACACCCTTTCATTGAAGGCACGGTTCTCAACCGCGCGCGCCGCAAAATATTGCTTCAGCGGCCCGGGAATAAACGGCTTCTTCACAAAAATGAATCCCATCAGGCGGTCAAAGTCGTCGGTGCCGTTGACCAGCAGCGCATTGACGCCCTTCTGCATCAGCTTCTCGCGCTCCGACAGGTTGGGTTCGTGAAAACCGGCATTGTCAATGAGCGTCGCGCTGATCACCCGGTCACCGAGTTTTGCTGCGAGAAGCCCGGCCAGATGACCACCCATCGAATTACCCGCAACATGGAAGCGCCCCACTTTTAGCGCATCGAGAAAGGCAACGATGCGCGGCAGCTGTTCGCTGTAAGAGTAACCAGTGTTCTCGCGGCGTGCGTTTTCACCAAAGCCTGGCAGGTCTGGCGATATCACGTGGTATTTGGACGTCAGGTATTTTGCGAAGCGCGTGAAGTTATCTTTGTCACCGCCAAAGCCATGGATCAGAAGCACAGTCTCACCCTGGCCGCCCTCAAGATAAGGCGTCGGCCAGCCGCCCGCGTCGATGTGCCTGAGCTTAACGCCCGCGCTGCCGCGTTCGAGCGCAGCAAGCACCGTGAACATCTTGCCGGGGAAGAAAAAATAGAGGATTACCAGCGCGGCGACAAGGGTGCCGAGACCAAGCAGGATTTTTTTGCGCATAAGGGATTTCGTTACCAACGAAGACAGGTAAGCGAGCAAAAAAGGCCTTAGCGCAAAAACTGATTTATCCCCAGTCACTGCAGGGTCAAGCTGGCCAGCTTATGGAAATTTTCGGCGTACCGGTTTATTTGAACCTCTTGTCAGTAACGTGCTTCGTACCAGTGGTCCTTGGCTTCACTGGTGTTTACTTCATAAGTAGAATCAAAGGTAAATCACTTAATACATGGCTCTTTCTATTAGTTCTGTTGAATCTCAGTATTTTCCTACTGGGCTTTGCGCTCGCAACTTCCATTTTTTCCTCCGAAGGTGCAAACCATCGATATCTGACGGTGTTGAGCGTATTGCCCATAACTTGTTTCTACTATTATTTCGCGATGACCTACGCAGAAGAGACACATCCAAGCTTGGCAAAATGGGTCTTTTGGTTAATGCTACCCATTTCCCCCATAATGCTTGTATTTTTCATTTTTCGATCTTTGAGTAGTCAGAAAGTTTTCCGACTGGGAGGGCAATTTTGGGATTTCGAAATGCCAATGGAAAGCTTCGTAATTGCTCTAATCTTAATAGCATGTGGGCTTCTCGCCGGCACGTTAACTATAGCCAAATATTTTCGCATGCGCGATCGACGCAGTGCGCGCATATATTTGATTTTGTGTGCAGTTTTCATCGCATATTTTTTTCCTGCAGCCTTTCTGAACCCACTGGTCAAGAAGGGGCTAGTCTCAGCAACAGTTTTTCTTTGGATTCAGGCAATCGGTGCTTCGGTGAGTTACTTTACGATTTTCGTAATCTTCCTTTCCCACACTAATGAACGTGCTACAGTGATAGGAAATTTACTCGGCATAACGCTCGTATCGGTCCTTGTACTGATGCCAATTCTCGGCTACCCGCTCATCGAAGACCGCAAAGCCAGCTTCCGCGAAATCTGGGCGGCGAAGTTGCAGGCGGGCGCCATGGCCGCGGCAGACAAGAATGTGGTACTTCTCTCCCCTCCCGAGACTTGGGGAGGGCGCTTGCGCTCGGGCGCAAACCCGACGGAGGGTGGGGCGTATTTCCGCGACAACGCTGACTACTACAGCAAGGCACTCGCCGAGATTCCCTCCGACGGTGTGATTCTGCGCGCTGATGCAAAGAGCGGGGTCTACACGTTTCCGATCGAAATGCCTGCCACGGTGGATGTTACACGTACTACGCCCAACGCGCGACAGGCCGACATAATTACGAATGTTACACGCCATTCAGGTAACGCAATCCAAACTTCGCCGAAACAAACCTACATTGTCGGTATCGAACTGATCGAGCTGCGCAAATACATCCACCCTACCGCTTTCAAACTCGTGCTCGCACAATTCATCGTCATTCTCGTTATTGTGAGCCTGTTTCCACTGTTCTTCCGCGGCATTCTGCTCACGCCGATGCGCCGACTGCTCGACGGTGTTATCGCGATCAGCCGCGGTCGTTATGGCCACCGCATCGAAAATCAACGGTCTGACGAGCTCGGAGTGATCTCGCGCCACTTCGACAAAATGGCCGTTACCATCGAAGCATCGACCACGAAACTCGAAGAAACCGTCACGCAGCGCACCGCCCAACTCACAGAAGAAAAAAAGAAATCCGACACTCTGCTTCTAAATATCCTGCCGGAGCGCATTGCTGACGAGCTCAAAGAGAAAGGGCATACGCAGCCGGTGCGGATTGACTCGGCAACCGTGCTGTTCACCGACTTTGTGGGTTTTACAAAAATTTCTGAAAGTCTCACACCCGAAGAGGTCGTCGCCGAACTCGACAAATGCTTCTCTTATTTCGATCAGGTAACTGAAAAATATGGTCTGGAAAAACTGAAGACAATAGGAGATTCGTTCATGTGCGCAGGCGGTGTGCCCGAAGCGAACCGGACGCACGCGATCGATGCCTGCCTCGCGGCCTTGGAGATTCAGGCTTTCATGAACCAGATGAAAGAGATCAAGCACCAACAGGGTTTTCCTTATTGGGAGCTTCGGCTCGGCATCAACACAGGCCCCCTGGTTGCCGGCGTTGTGGGACACAAGAAATTTGCCTACGATGTGTGGGGCGACACAGTCAACACCGCGAGTCGCATGGAGTCGAGTGGCCTTGCGGGTGAAATCAATATCTCGCAGAGCACCTATGACCTCGTGCAGAAGTGGTTCGTGTGCGAGCACCGCGGGCAGGTGAGTGCGAAGAACAAGGGTGAGATTGATATGTATCTGTTGAAGCGGATTAGAGCTGAATATTGTGCAGACGCTGAGGGGCGGGTGCCGAGTGAAAGGATGAAGAGGGAGTATGTAGGTGTGAGGATGGGGAGGAAGTGTGAAGCTCATCAAGCGGCTAATCGAATCGGTAAAATATGGGCTACGGGGTTCCGCAGACCGCCGACACCCGGATACGTATATTGAGGAATTGGAATACCAAAGCAGTCGCGTCCTCCCGGGTCTTTGCCTGGTCAGCATTATAGTTTGGCTACCCTATATTACAATTGACCAAATTAACCACCCAAGCCAACCGCTTATGCCGAAGATAAGAATCGGCTTATCTGTCGTTGCAACAATTTTGCTAGTGCTGCAGCGATTTCCCTTGATGAAGTACTGGAACATGATCCTGATGCTTCTTCTGGGTTGGTACGTGACCTTGGGCGCCGCTGCCGAGGCGTTGCTTTCGGGAGCTGATCCTGCCTATATGGGCGGATTTTTTATTACTATTATGATTACAGCCTTAATTGGCCCGCTACCATATTTACTAACCGCTGCGTTTTCGAGCGTAATTTTGTTCTTCTTCCTTTCTGGGATTTTCCTGCTCCAAATCGACATCTCAACCCCCTCTCAGCAATACAGCATGCGTGACTTGTTTACGGTATTTGTCTGCAGCTTAGCGTTTGGGTATGTTCTGCACCGTATCCGCAAGTCAAACTACCTTCGAGCAAAAGAAATCGAGCGCCAAAAGGCCCTCGTCGAAGTAAAAGAAGCCGAATCTAACCGCCTGCTCCTCAACATCCTCCCTGAAACCATCGCCGATGAGCTCAAGGCAAGCGGCTCCATAAAGCCGATTCGCATCGAATCGGCCACAGTCATGTTCACCGACTTCGTCGGCTTCACCCGCATCTCCGAAAAACTTTCGCCCGAGGCCGTCGTCGACGAACTCGACAAGTGTTTCAGTTACTTTGACCAGGTGACCGAAAAATACGATCTCGAAAAACTCAAGACTATCGGCGACAGTTTTATGTGCGCCGGGGGACTCCCTACTCCCAACAAAACCCACGCTATCGACTGCTGCCTCGCGGCGCTCGAGATACAGGCCTTCAAGAACCAGATGAAAGATATCAAGCACCAGCAAGGCTTCGACTACTGGGAGCTCCGCCTCGGCATGAACACCGGCCCGTTAGTTGCAGGCGTTGTGGGACACAAAAAATTTGCCTACGACGTGTGGGGAGACACCGTCAATACCGCCTCGCGCTTAGAGTCGAGCGGCGTACCGGGAAAGATCAATATTTCACTCGCGACATATGAAGCGGTGAAGCACCTGTTCGCCTGCGAACACCGGGGGCAGGTCAAAGCGAAGAACAAAGGTGATATTGATATGTATTTTCTGAGTGGAATCCGGCCGGAGCTTTCCGTGAACGGCGAAGGCAGGGTGCCCGGAAAGATCTTTTTGGATTCCTATCGCGAGTTGCGCGAAAATGCTAGATTAAAAGGCCAACATAAGGCCTCGGGTTAACCGTCACGCCATCGGCTGCGGGAACTTCTGCGGCCCTATTGCCGCAGTGGAAAGCGCTTCAAAGCTCAGAAATCAGTCTTTCCACTTAATGCATTCGCCCGGGCAGTCGTCGATAGACTCCTGAACCTTCGCGATGTCTGCATCGGGAATTTCTGCATCGTTCACGTTTGCACCGGCATTGTGCGTCTCGGCGAGGTCATCGCTGTCGAGGCGAAAATATTGCGGGTGTGTGTCGGCGCACAGGCTGCAGCTTGTGCAGTCATCTTTAACGACGTGAACTTTGCGACTCATACAGTAAAAATATGAAAATTAAACAGGTCGTCAAGTTTTTGCAAATATGGCATACGACAGCAGGTAAATGCGGCAACAGGCGGATGTACGATGTACCTCAGAATCTTTGCCATTGCGGCCGGTGCCCGCCATTTTCTTGACATAACAACCCTGACTGCCGCCATCACCGATGCGCCACTTTATTCCTCCGGTCGAAAACCGCTTTCTACCCTGGCTCGCCTCGAAGCTGTATTTCCCTTTGCTGGCAGCCATGCAGAACATACGCGAGGTGGTAATCAGGCCCGAAGATATTGAGAAGCTCAGAAGCTTCCGCAAAGAACGCCTGCTGTTTTTTACCAACCACCCTTCGACTGCTGAACCGCCGCTGGTTTTCTACCTCGGGCGCCTGCTGGGCCAGCGCTTTAAATTCATGGCCTCACGCCAGGTATTCAACTGGCAGGGCGGTCTTATTGGCTGGTTTATTCGCCGCATCGGCGCTTATTCGGTGATTGCCGGCGTGCCCGACCGTGACGCGATGAAGCTGACGCGCAAAATTCTGAGCGAGCCCGAGGGTAAACTCGTGATTTTTCCCGAAGGTGAACCAACTTCTGGTGAAGTCGATACGCTGATGCCCTTCCAGCCGGGCGTGGCACAGCTGGGCCTGTGGGGCCTCGAAGATGCGCGCAAAATTGACGCAAACGCCGACATCAACGTGTGGTATGGATTCATGAAATTCGTGATTATCTCGCCCAAAGAGAAAATTCTGCATGACCTGAATAAATCCCTCATGCGCATCGAAAAAAAACTCGGTGTGACCGAAGTGAACCGCGAAAAACACCTGCTACACCGCTTTCTCACCGTCGGCCGCCTGTTTCTCGAACAGGCCGAGCGCGACTTTGGTGTCAAGGCCGAACCAGAAAAGGGTTTCGACTACCGCATCGGCCGCGTGCGCCATGCAATGCTCGACAGGCTCGCAGAAGAATTGCAGGCCGCGAACTTCGACCCCAACGAAGATGCGATACGCAAATGGCGACGGTTGTTCGCGCTGGTCGAATTGCACCAATTGAAATACCCCGACCCTAAATTGCCGAAACTCGACAGTAAAACGATTAAGAAGGCACACCGCGATGCGGTTTTTGTGTTCGACTTTATCGTCATGAAACGCGACTACATTCTGGATAACCCGACGCCCGAGCGCCTGTACGAATGGCTCGACCGCTATGAATCGTACATGTTCAAAAAGGTGCCACGCGCGCTCGGTGGCGTGCCGTCTCACCTGCCCCGCCGCGCGCACATTCTGTTCGGCAAACCGTATAAAATGTCCGAGGTTTTGACTGCCGACCGCAAAGACCGCCGCGCGTCGGTCGAAGGTTTCACCAACCGGCTGCGCAATGACATGCAGAAACTGCTCGACGAAGCGCAGTCGCTGACGCAGCCTTTATTCTCAAAAGAGGAAATCCTTGCTGTGAAGTCTAAAATTCAGTAATGTACTGCAGTGGAAACTCTGAAAAAATGTTCCTGTGGTCACGACCGGCATCACCCGCTGGTCATTCGCAAAAATAAGTACACCAAGTGGGGCATGTTCGGCCTGCTGTTGGGCATCTCTGTCAAACCGATCTTTGCGCGCTACCAGTGCACGAAGTGCAATGAAATTTTTGACGAAACGACCGACCCGGTTGAACTGAATAAATACCTGATGTAGGTTACTTATGCCGCTCGGCCTTGGTTGCCTGGCGCTCGCTGCGGCGCGCTTCTCTTTCTGAGCGGCGCGCCTCGCGTTCGGCGCGCGCGGCGGCCTTGTCATTTCTGGCCTCTTCGCGCTCCGCATGCAGCGTTGCGTTTTTTTCCCTGCCCGCGTGTTTTCCGGCGTCTGCGGCAGGTTTGGCTGTGTCTAATTCTGAAATTGCCTGCGCGGCATTAGGCTTGTGCTCCCTGCCTTTATCGGACGGTGGCGTTTGCCCACCATGAAAAATGGCATCGTTCTTAATTTCTTTCACTGCACTCTGTGGCACATCTTTGCCACCCGCCAGCTGCCGGTAAGTTTCTTTGTCTGCGCTGGTTTCCGCACGTTTTTGCTCACCGCGCTGATCATGCGTCCACACCTCTCCGTGCACCACGAGCCGTGTTTTACCCGCAGTGGTCACCTCGACCTTCCCTTCAGCCACGTGCAGCGTATTTTTTTCCGGTGTGGCGGTAATCGCAATGCTCGTTCCGACGATTCTATATTCCACTGTCGGCGTTGTAATGACCACCGTGCGTGTCGTGGCATTGGCATGGAAATCGATGCGCGCTTCGATCGCGTCGGCTGCAATACGCAGCGTATCGCCTTCTGCGCTGGTGCGGTAGTTGAGCGCATGTTTCACGTAAACATCGGCAGCGTCGCGATAGTTTGCTTTGAGGTGTGCCGTCTGCTGCCCGCCACGTGCGGGGTTATGCTGGCTGCGCGGATACCAGATAAACACAGCAGCAGCTGCAACAGCTCCAAGCGCCGGCAAAAGCCACCGAACGGCAAACGGCAGCACTCGGCTTTCCCGTTTAAGTACCGGCGCTGCGAGATAGGCCTGATGCCTGCGCCAGATTTCTGTGGCAGCGGGTACGCGCAGATGTTCAGCGCCGCTTTCGGTGATCAGTCTGCGCGCCCGTGCCAGACGATCTGCGTCAGTAGGAGTTTCGGCCGCATTTTCTGAGCCGAGCAATGTGTCGAGAATGCGTTGTTTTTCGTCAGCCTGCATTGCTTCTTCCCGTATATAGCCGGTTTGCAGATGCCGGCTGTGCCAAAAAATGCGCCTGCAAATTGTATTTCATAAGAACTCCGCGAGAATCGATTTTAACTGGTCGCGCAGCCTGAACGCCGAACGCCGCGATACACCCAGTTCTGCCGCAATTTCATCGATGTGTAACCCATAATCGACGGTGAGGATATAGAATCTCAAGAGACATTCATCCTCTCGGCGTATGCGTTCCACTATCGCCGCTCGCAATATCCGGTATTCAGACTCTGACTCGGTGGTCTGGTTTTTTAAAACTGCATCGGCTTCGGCCTGGTTCGCCGTGCGCCGATCGCGGCGGACAAAATCGACCGCCAGGTTGTGGCTGATACGAAACAGCAGGCCCTTAACGGATTGTACGGTTTCTTTTTCCGCAGTCCGCAGAAACTGCAGAAAAGTCTCCTGCACCAGTTCTTCGGCGACCGCTTCATGTTGCACGATGCGCATAATGCCCGAAAGCACCTTACCGGATGTTTCTTCGTAAAGGCGGTTGAACTCTGATTCGGTCATCGCCTTTCGTTGTGCAGCTCACTCAGAATGTGTAGGAGACTTCCAGTCCCAAATTCGCAATATCGAAAGCTTCCGAGTTTCCGAGTGGACTGACGCTTTCTGCCGAGGTTACCGTTTTTCCGCCGCGCGGAGTTTTTGGTGCAGTATAACTGTAGTGGCTTATCGCACCACTCAGACGCACACTGATATTTTCCGTGGCGCGGTAGCGGATGCGCCCTTCCATACCGAGAATTGAATACTTACTCGAATCGGAACCCAGCACACCAGCCGCGGTGAACGCCCAGGCCCGGTCGTTGGTGCGGTAGGTTACGCCCGGAGTGATCGTGCGCGCGTTGTAAGTCGTGCCATTGGTATTGTAGCGCGAGCTCATATAACTCAGCAAAAGGGGGATTTCGATTTGTTTTGAAACCAGGAACGCCGCTTCGAGCGAACCACCAAATCCGCGAACTGAAACTTTGGTTTCGCTCACGGGGAACCGAAAACTCTGTTGATTATAATAGCCGTCGATGCTGAGGCGTAAAATTCGCAGACCTGCATACTCAAAAGCCAATACACCGCCATTTTCGCTGAATGCGTTCTCGCCAAACCGGTACGTATATTCCGCGTCGATAGAGATCGATTCCGTAATTTCCCAGTTTAGCGCCGGCGATATCGCGGTATTCGATTGCCGGGCAATGCCACCCAGACCATCATAGATAAATTTGTTTTGTGTATTCCGCACCCCAAGGCGGGCGCGCAGCGGATCAGAGAATTCATAGGTGCCTCTGAAAAATGGGCCCCAATAAAAGGTTTCTGCAGAACTACCGGTATTCAGCGATTCTGTGCCCGACAGGCCGCCAGAAAACTCCCACGGACTTTTTACTTTTACTTCTGTTTTTTCCTCATCCTCTGCGATGAGCGGCGAGACAGCACACAATAGGAGAAAAATGCGAATAAAATTCATGCTTTCCTAAAATAAAAAACCGGCCGCAGTCTTACCTGCGACCGGATGCCCGGCAAATAAGGAGTTTTGCCGCAGACGGGCAATACTATTTAGCTTTGCCAGCCTGGCGTTCAGCACGCGCAGCCTGACGCTCTGCGCGTGCTGCCTCTTTTTCGGCCTTTGCAGCCTGGCGCTCGGCGCGGGCTTTTTGGCGCTCAGCCCGGGCTGCTTCTTTCTCTGCCTTGTGAGCTTGCTTTTCCGCCTTTTCTTTCGCACGCGCTTCTTTTCTTTCTGCGCGCTTGGCAGCCTGGTCTTTCGCTTCCTGTGATGCGTTGTCTGACGGTGCCGTTGCCGAACCCGCAGATTCGCTCTGCGCAAATACCGAACCCGCAGCGATACCCAGTGCGAGAATGGCGATAATCAATTTTTTCATTTTCCTCCTGCGGCGGCCCGGTGACTCAAGTCCCGAATTCCGCCTCTCATAAACATAGACGTAAGCCCGCCGAATTTGTGCCAAAAATTCCGGTTGCGGGATAAATCCGCCTGCTCAACCGGCACCGCGGCAGGCCCATTGCCTTGACGGGGTGTCTGAAACAAAAAACAGGTCGAAAGTTATCAACGCGTTTCCGGCCAATGGCCAAACGGAGGGATTATGATACAGAACAACTACTTCGATGCCAACAGCGACCTGCTGTTTACGGTCGATCACTTCATCAACTGGGCGACGATCATTCCGCTCAAAGAAGAAGGCTTTAAAGACGCCGCAGAATACAAAAAAACCGGCGATAAGCACCTCGAATTTGCCCCGAACAATACCGAAGAAGCGCTCGAGGGCTACAAGGCTGTCTGGCAGCAAACCGGCGAACTCGCAGGCATGGAAGTTGCCGGTGCAGCCCGCGCGATGGATAAGCACGGACTCAAATTCAATAACGGCAAAGTGACATTCCCCCCCGACATGGTACGCCTCGTCGACCTGTTCACACAGTCGGGCCTTCTCGGCTATGCCATGGGACGCCACCACGGCGGCCTCGGCATGAACCTTTCTGCATCTTCAATCGTGATGGAACTGGTATCCCGCGCCGACCCAGCGTTCGGCATAGCGCTCGGTTGCTATAACCTGGCTGAAGTGATCGAACGTTTCGGTGGCGCAAAAATGACCGACGAATGGGTGCCCAAGATGTCAGCGGGCGAAGTAACCGGTGCCATGGCGCTCACCGAGCCCAACTACGGTTCTGACCTGTCGCGCGTGATGACGCGTGCGGCGAAGGGCGAAGATGGAGTCTGGCGCCTGACGGGCACCAAACGCTTTATTACACACGGTTGCGGCATGGGCGACAGACCGGCCGTGATTTTGACTCTCGCGCGTAGCGGCGGCGCAGGCGCCAAAGGCCTGTCTTTCTTTCTCGTACACAGCAACGATATTCAGGTTGCGCGCATCGAAGAGAAGATGGGTTTGCACATATCACCGACGTGCGAAATCGTGTTTGAAAACAGCAAGGCCGAACTGATTGGCGAAGAAGGCCTGGGCCTCGTGCGTTATGCGATGGGCATGATGAACGGTGCGCGTATGGGCATTGCCGTGCAGTCGCTCGGCATCGCCGAAGCAGCACATGCAGAAGGCGTCAAATACGCTTCTGAACGCGTGCAGTTCGGCGTCACCATCGACCAGCTGCCTGCGGTTCGCCGCATTATCGAAGACAACGAGGCGCTCTGCCAGGGCATGCGTGCGCTGGTTTACCGCGCATGCGAAGTCGTCGACCACTATGATGGCCTGTCGGCAAAACTGCTCAAAGAAACGGGCGATGAGCGCGCAGTGCGCAAGAACGAAGATGTTGTGCGGCTGGATAAGCTGGCCAAACTTCTGACTCCGACTGCGAAGCTGTTCTGCTCTGAAGAAGCGAATTTTGTGTCTTATCACTCGCTGCAGATCTTCGGCGGTTCGGGTTATACCGAAGAATATGACATCGCAAAAATCTACCGCGATGCGCGCATCTGCACGATCTACGAAGGCACCACGCAGCTGCAGGCTGTCGCTGCGATCGGTGGCATTGTCGAAGGCTTACGCGAAAACGGCTTCTTGCTCGGCCACCTGCGCTCAGAAATCGGCAAGCTGACCGATGCAAAAACGAAAGAGGCAATGAATGCCGACGTAGATACACTGGCCAAGCTCGTGCCGCAATACAAAGAACGCGAAAACAAAGAAGCGGTGTCGATCGACATGGTTTCTGCCTTCGCGCGCATCTATGTGTCAATTCTGCTGGCTCAACAGCTGCAGATAGCGCAACAGAAAGGCCTCACGGAAATTGCTGCGTCAAAATCCAAAACTTTCCCGCATTTCCACGTGATGAGCCGCCGCTATCTCGCAGGCCTCGCTGTGGCAATTGCAAACGCGGCATAAGCCCGACGGACACCCCTGTAATTCTGCTGTGCAGAGTTGCGGGGGTTGCTGGAGTGATCTGTATGTCTAAACCTGCACCCGATTCTTACGAAGGCCGGCAAGACCACATTCGTACGCTCGATCTGCCCGCAATCGAAGTTTTCGCGAATATTTATCCAGACCGCGATTATAATATCAACCTGGTGTTTCCCGAATTCACCGCCATTTGCCCCAAGACCGGCCTGCCCGACTTCGGCACGATCACCATCGATTATACCCCCGACCAATATTGCCTCGAGCTCAAATCGCTCAAAGAATACTTTCTTGCTTACCGTACCCTGGGCATCTTCCATGAAAATGTGGTGAACCGCATTCTCGATGATATATTGCTTGCGGCGGATATGCGCCGCGCGGCAGTCTCTGTCGTCTATGGCGCACGCGGCGGTATTGTCACGACAGTTTCGCGCCAGTACGAGCGCTGATGGAATTCCCGCTGCAACCCCCGCGCCCGCTCTGGCAGCGCTACGTCGCCGTTCTGGCTTACCTGCTAGCAGTATTTCTCGTCGTGCAGCTCATCGGCATTGTTTTGGTTTCCGCCGGCCTGGCAGGCACGCCACAACCCGGCAAGGCGATGGATTTCCGTTTCCTGATCTACGGCATTGTTATTCAAATGGCAGGTTTTCTTCTGCCTGCACCATTTCTGCTTAAATTCACGCGCGCATACAATTTCACTTTTGCGCGCGCGCGTGCGGCGGATATATTGCTTTGCTGCGGCCTCATCTTTGCGAGTCTCATCTTTTTCAGCGTGCTCTACAACCTGCTCGGTGTTGAACCCAAACAGCTCGCCTTTCTCGACATGACAGATGTTCTGAAGCACAAAGGCGCCTTTATCGCGATCACGGGTATTGCCGTGCCGGGTTATGAGGAATGGATTTTCCGCGGTCTCATTTTCGGCGTGCTGGTGACCGGTGCGCAGAACAACCGCGAAATTTTCCTGGCCGGTGCCTTTTCAGCAGTGTTGTTTACCGCGAGCCATATCGAAGGACGCCACAGCCTCTCAGCGCTGCCGCCGATACTCTCGATGGCGGCAATCTTTCAATATATGACGTGGCGTTCGCAGAGCCTGTGGCCTGCGGTGTGCGGCCATGCGATGCAGAACTTGTTGTCGTCTGCGGCAATTCTCGCCCGCATTGGCAGCGAACACGCGAAGTAAACGTCCCCCCTCAGGCTACGAGCAGATCTACCACCACGCAGCTGCTGTCGTCGTCAGTATTCATGGCCGTGCGCGTGTGCCGCAACACATCCTGCTCGAGTTCTTTTAGGAGCCCCTCTGCGCTGCTGCCGGCAGATGCGAGCAGGAAATTTTCGAGCCGCGCCACCGAATAAGGGCTTGTCCTGATCGCGCCCGCTTCGATCACACCGTCGGAATAAAGGAAAATGCGCTGAAAATCGCGCAGCTCATATTCTTCGGTTTCAAATTTGAGCCGCTCGTCAAAACCGAAAAAACGTCCTTTGGGTTTCGCCCTTAGCAGCGCCTGCTCTCCCCGGCGCAAAAGGTAGATTGGCGGATGTCCCGCCTGCGCAATGCGTATTTTCCCTGCATCGCCGTCGATCACGCAATACGCCGCGGTGATAAATTGCTCTTTCAGATGCGGGTACAGCGCGGCGTTCATGTTCTCCATCAGCTGCGCCGGTTCGTTTGCCACCTGCCGCTGCTGCATAAACACCGTATTAATCGTATTCACCAGCAACGCCGCCGCAATGCCGTGACCCGAAACGTCGGCGATAAGAATTCCCGTCACAGACGGGGAAATTTCATGGAACGCAAAAAAATCTCCGCCGATGATTTTCATCGGCTTAAACAGCGTACAGATCTGCAGGTGCGGAGAAATCACCCTGCGCGCCGGTAATGCCAGCCGCTGGATCTGCGCAGCAAGGTTGAGCTCCTTTTGCCAGTCGCGCAGTTCGTTTTTCTCCTGTGTCGAACGCTGCAGGCGCTGCGCCAGCGCCAGCGCAATGCATATCACCGCGAAAAGAAATCCGCTATCCGCAAGCTTGACCGATGTCGCGTTCGAAAAATAGAACAACACATCGTTGAGCACCGCTCCGCCATAAACCAGGAAGCCGCTTAGCACCAGCGGCGCACCCTGCACGCGCCCAGCAACCCCCTTGATGGCGGCAAAGATGGCAAAGAGAAGAGAGAGCGTCATTGCACCGACTCCGGCCGGTAGTCCATAGCGCAGGTACAGCGGAATACAATCGGGAATCACCGCACACGAAATCAGCACAAGGGCCATTAAGCCGCCGTAATAATAGGCCAGCTTTCTGATCAGCGGATACTTCAGCTGGAAATAGCGCAGAGAAAAACCGATTAGAGCAAACGGAAAAGCCGCGACGATAATATGGATCAGCGCTGCGTTGAAGACAAAATTGTTTAGCAGGTGATAGCCCAGACCGTTCATGCCGAGCACATGGCACGACATTGCGAGGGAAAGCAGCACGTAATGCAGGTTCGCCCGCCGATAATTGCGATCAGGGACAAGGGCAAAATGGAATACCGCGATCATGAATATCGCCGCGGCGATGAACGCGGTCGTCAGAAAAATAAAGTTGTACTTGCTTTTGATTTCGTCGATTCCACCCAGGTAGATATGCGCGTTGCCATAGACGCCTCCACCTTCCTGAAAACCCGTGATTTCGAGCGTCAACGACTGCCGCTCGGCTGCGGCTAAAGACTCGAGCTTGATCGGGTACCAGCTGAAGGCCTCCGAAGAATTCTGCGGATAGCGAAAGCGGGCATAGACAAGTCCCTTTTCGGCAATGAGTTTATCGTTCAGGAATATTCTGACTGCCGCAGAGACGGGCGGCAGAATCAGCCCAAAATCGCCGTTTCTCAGCTCACGCGGAATCATGACTCCCAGCGTGAACCGTGCTTTCGATACCTTCTCGACACCCTGCAGGCGCCACTCTTTATCGACGCGCAGCAGACGCCTGCTCTGGCCGTCAGAAAATTCCCAGAGTCCGCGCAGCGATACCGGCGAGCGGTCAGTAAGGCTGAGCTGCGCATTTTCGGGTACAGAGAACGCAGAGCCGGTCGCCAAAAGCCACAAGATCATGCTGCGCATGGGAGAGCGGTCTGCCCGTATTCAGCCCATCAGTAAAGTAGAATTATTTCCGCTCCGCCGGCAGAGACCGGGCAAACCTGGTTTTGGGCAAATTGCCTGAACGGTAATCCCGGCCCGGCAAACTACACCATGGCGCGCAAAAAGGACGATAATGGCAATCTGTTTGAGCCACGCTCTGGCGGTGCCTGAGATGAAAAGTTAAAGCCATTGATCGAAAAGTATAAGGAAAAACCGCATCCGCTGCAATACAAAAATCTGTACCAGCTGATGGTGATGGTTGTGTTATCTGCGCAGGATTCCGATAAGCACATCAATGAAGTCGTTCCGCCTTTTTTTGCGGCATTTCCCGATTTCGCGGCAATTGCCCAAACAAGCCCCAAAGCGCTGCACCCTTGTCTCAAGGATGTGCGCAATTTTGCGCATAAATGCGAGTGCCTGTTCAAAACCGCCGTGAAGCTCGGCAATGGCAAAATATCTCTGAAGATGGAAGATTTGACAGATCTCGACGGCATTGGCCGCAAGTCTGCCAACGTCATT
>JAXMHE010000046.1:0-1527 GCA_046346945.1 Turneriella sp. | reverse complement strand
AACAGGCGGTTGAAAATCAGGTCTTCAAATCTGTCTCCCGGGGGGTAAATATAGCCCGGTGGCGGTGGCGCATTATAAATACCCTTGAGTATTGCCATGAGCAGGTTACTGGTGCCGCTCGAATAATACCAGTGCATACCCGGCTCATGCGCCAGTTCCTGTGCAGCGGCGAATGCCGCCATGTTGTTGCGGCCTCGCGTGTAGAGCATCGCGACAACCGACGATTTCAGCGGAGAGCTTTCATAGCCTTCAGACCAATAAAGGCCTGAACTCATGCGCAGCAAATGGTCGATCTGTATCTTTTCTTTACCGCCGCCCGACAGACCCGGATAGTATTGCGCCGCGCTGTCTGTGACTTTGAGTTTATTGTCCGCAACAGCAAGGCCCACTAGTGTGTTCACAAAACTTTTTGTCACCGACCAGATCAGGTGCTTGCGGTTGCTCTTGAATTCGCGGCCATAGCGTTCAAAAACAATATTCCCGCCGCGCACCAGCACAAATGCGTCGGTGCGTATGCCTTTGCGGTCGGCTTCATTGCCCGTCGTGGTAAACAGGTATTGTTCGAGGTTTTTGAGTTTTTCGCGGTTGATGCCGGCTTTTTCCGGCGACAGCTCTGACCATTCGGCACCGGGATATACCGTGGTCTTCGCCTGCTCTTCAAAACCGGCGGGTAGCGCTTCGCGCACCTGTGCCGGCACGAGAGACTTTTTCTGGCAGGCGAATACGACAATTATCAGCAATGCACCGAGGGGGATTTTCATCGCTGCCAAAGTCGCGACCCGGAACGAAGCTGCAATAATTTCTACCACCTTCTGATAGCCAGTGGCTATCAGAAGGTGAGTTTTTCCAGTTGTGCAATCAGATCGTCGATGGCGGTTTTTTCTTTGGGTGTTTCGGTCTTCTGGTCTATGTTGGTTTTTGCAGGCACTTCGCCCGCGGCCGAGCCCTTCGCTTCCTCCCAGTCGAGGCGTTGCGAGGCGCGCGCGGTAATCTTCAGATTCACGCCATAGCGGCTTTCAATCTTTTTCGCAATCGGTATCGCCAGCATCGCCAGCTCATTGGCGAATGTATTGTGATCGCACAAAACCAGCAAACTGCGGCCGCTGATGCTCGCGACGATTGAATGTGTGGAGAGCAGTTTTCCGGCAAGCTCGGGCCAGTCTGTGCGCAGGCGTGCGATGAGATACTCCCGCTCGGCGCTCTCTGCCTGCGACGGATGCACCACGCGCAAAATTTCGACCCAGTCGCGGTTTTTTAGACGCTCAGCCTGTTCCGCGAGTTCGTCTTTACCCGCATGCCGGTGGAATAAGGGGCGGAGCGGTCGCATAACCTCACCCCTAACCCCGACCCTTCCCCCAAGCCTGGGGGAAGGGAGAGTTTACTGCCCCTTCCCCAAATTTGGGGTGGGGATAAGGGGGTGGGGCGAAAAACGTCATTGTTTTTTCAAAACAAACTTTTTAGTATACTGTTTCTCCACATTCGCCTGCTTCAGTGGCAATGGATGGTTCTTCACACCCGTAAACAGCG
>JAXMHE010000045.1:0-4666 GCA_046346945.1 Turneriella sp. | reverse complement strand
GTCGATCAGAATGCAATTTTTGCCTTCGACCGAACCGACGATGTGCATGACCTCGGCTTCGTTCGCGCGTTCGCGGCGCTTATCGATAATTGCCATGCTCGCACCGAGCTGTTTGCCGAAGAAGCGTGCGCGTTCGGCGCCGCCGACATCGGGCGAAACAATCACGAGGTCGTTCATCGAAAGTTCGCGGAAATATTTTACCAGGATTGGCGCTCCGAACAGATGATCGACAGGTATCTCAAAAAAACCCTGAATCTGGTTGGCGTGCAGGTCCATCGATAAGACGCGCTTCACCCCGATCGCTTCGAGCATGGTCGCAACGACTTTGGCTGAAATCGGTACGCGCGGTTCAACCTTGCGGTCTTGGCGGGCATAGCCATAATAGGGTATAACTGCGGTAATGCGACGGGCAGAGGCACGGCGCAGCGCGTCGACAATGAGCATCAGCTCCATCAGGTTGTCGTTTGCCGGGTTGGATGTAGACTGTATCACGAACACGTCGGTGCCGCGGACATTTTCCGAAATTTTGACGGAAATTTCACCGTCGCTGAAGCGTTTGCACTCGACGCCGCCGAGCTTGATGCCCATTGCATCAGCAATCTCTTGCGCGAGTTCTGTATTAGAACGCCCTGAAATGACTTTTATTTCTGCTTCGACCATGCGGATGCCACGCCGAATATGCACCGGCGCCGGCTAAAATGGCTTTTTCAGACACCCTGTAAACCATTTCGGTCATGAATGGCTGCCGGGCGCAGCCCGCCAGCCATTAGATATCCAATTCGCCCCTGTCATTGAACGGAAAAAACGGATTATGGGCTATTTCGAGCAGGTTTCCCGAGGGATCGGCCACATAGCCCGAATAGCCGCCCCAGGAGGCTTCTTCCGGTTTTTTTACGGCTATACCCCCGCAAGCGAGAGCGGCACTGTACAGCTGATCTACCTCGGCTACTGAACCCGCATTATGCGCCAGCGAAAATCCGCGGAAATCCCCGCAGTCATTTTTTATACCGGCATCGGCAGCGAGTTCGTCTAACGGAAATAAAGACAATACCAGTCCCTGCAACCGAAGAAACACTACATCCCCCTGGCTCTTGTCTGAGCGCCTGATGCCGAAAAGTTTTTCGTAGAATACGGCTGTCGTCTCAAGGTCATGTGTGCCGAGGGTCAACAGATGGAGGCGCGGTTGCATGCGCCATGCATACCATTACTATCGCGGTGAAAACCATTCTCCGCAGGGAAGAACAGGACTGCAAATGGGTTGCTTCTTCAAAGGCGCAGCATCATCTGGTATTGAAGAAAAGGAGAAAACATGTCAAAAAAAATCGGAATTATCGGCTCAGGCAGCGTCGCGCAGACGCTGGCGGCTGGTTTTGTAAAACATGGCTATGAAGTAAAAATGGGCTCGCGTGACGTGAAAAAGCTCGAAGAGTTTGCCGGCAAGCACAGTGGCAAAGTTACTATCGGCAGCTTTGCCGATGCCGCTACGTTCGGCAACATTGTGGTTCTCGCGGTGAAGGGTAAGGCTGCAAAAGATGCGCTCGCGTTGGCAGGAGCGGCGAACCTCAAAGGCAAGACAATCATCGATCCGACAAACCCGATCGAAGATGCACCACCCGAAAACGGTGTGCTGAAGTTTTTTTCGCAGATCAATCGCTCGCTGATGGAAGATCTGCAAGAGGCATGTCCCGATGCGCACTTCGTGAAAGCGTTCAGTATGATCGGTGGTCCGCACATGGTCAACCCGCAGTTTACGTCAGCACCGACGATGTTCATCTGCGGCAATAACGCCGGCGCTAAAAAAGATGTGTCGGATGTGCTCGTCAAATTTGGCTTTGAAGTTGAAGACATGGGTGCCGCGACAGCCGCCCGCGCGATTGAACCGCTGTGTATTCTGTGGTGCATACCGGGCATGACCGGCGGCGGGTGGAACCACGCATTCAAATTGCTGCGCAAGTGAGGCCCACCTGCGCAGCTAAGGTCACTTAGGCACTGCGTGCGTCAGGTCGTTCAACAGCTGCCAGCCACGTTCGGTTTTCACCCAGTGCATGTAGTTGTCGAACTTCAGTTCGGTGGACTCCATGCTGATGCGGCAGGCCGCATGGCTGCCGCGGACATCGATCGACACAATTTTCAGCGTGCGTGGTTTGCCGCCAATCTTGCCGGCTCTGAGCGCGCCAGTGTACGCTGCCTTATCCATCGTCGCAGCGTTGGTTGCATCGCCGAAATAGGCGAATAAGCGAAAATCTTTGTGCAGAATCGAATCGATTGCACCGAGATCGCGCTCGTCACCCGCATTCCTGAAAACTTCGATGCTGTGCCTCAGTTCGCGTTCTGCCAGTTTGCCTGTCGCCGCTTCTGTTACTGCGCCGGCGACGACCGTCGCCAGCAATGTTCCTGTTATCCAGTTGTTCATTTGTCCCTCCGAAAATTTAATCTAATAGTTGCTTGGGTAACTATTAGGCCTTATGAGGCAATTTCAGTTTCGCTCTTAATCCCCCTCGAAACTCTGTGAGATATTCGCTTCGAGCTGCCGGCAGATGCGCACGAGCGCTTCGAAGTCGGCTTCCGTGAGCCCCGCCTGCACTACGTTGCGCTCAGATGCAACCCGCGACGAGAGCTGCGCATGAATTTTTTTGCCCGCAGCGGTGAGCTCGACGCGCATGATGCGGCGGTCATCGCTGTCGACGCGCCGCTGGATGAGCTTCTTTTTTTCCATGCCCGCCAGAATGCGCGTGATATTGGGCTTGTCGTGTATCAGCGAATCGCCGAGCTCGAGCTGTGACAGACCGGGGTTCTGCGCGAGTTTGTTCAGAATCAGCCATTGCTCCTGTGAAATATCGAACCCCTCGCGCTGCGCAAAACGCGTGAAGTGCAGGCGCATCAGCCTTGCGGTGCGCACGATCTGGAAAGCATAGGCCTGTTCGACTTTTACCATCGGGCACAAGGTAACGATTAATGGTTGCTATGGCAACTATTTTTGCAGGTTTTACACCTGCTGCATGAACCAGTCCTGAAAAGCCTGCACTTCGGCGGCACTGCATTTTTCGTTTTCAAAGGCAAAGGTGCGGATTTTCTCCACTGCTGCTTCCGCAATGCCCGAGCTGCGCAGTTTTTCGAGCACCGTCTCCGTCATTTCAGCCTCCGGTGTGCCGGCGAAGCCTGGCGGATAAAGGCTCGATGCGGTCAGCTTTTCGCCGGAGCGCAAAACAACAGAGACTGTCGCCGGGTTGACAAATGTGAAACGGCTGAAATCCTCATCGGGCAAAACCAGGTTGTCTGTCGGATACCTGCTTTTGCGGAAAAGGTTGATGCCCGCTTCCAGAGGAATCTGGAAAGCATCCATAAATCCCCCCATGCGCTGCATATAGGGCCCGAGGCGGTGCAGGTTCTTTAGCATGATGCTGCCCGAATCTTTGAGCAGCGAAGAGTATTTCATCATCACGCGCGTGGCCTCGAGGTCGTGTTCGACCCCAATTTTTTCTGCCAGCTGCCAGAGCTCGCTGCGTACCAGCGATGCCGCAGAAAAACTTTCGGGCGTGATGTTGCCGTCGATCAGCATCGTTGCGCAATTGACTGGCAGCGAAAAATTGAGAGTCGTGAGCGAACTCTGTGCGCCATTGAGGTAAGGCTTTGAGAGATCGTTCATCTTCTTCGACAGCATATTGCATTCGACGTTCACCGAAGCGATGTCAGTAGGATTAATCTGCCTCGAGCGAATTTCGTGATGGAGTGCGCGGCAGGCTTCGACCGGCCCACCGATATATGCACAGCCCGGATATTTTTTGATCGAAATCGACTGCGAATACCAGCGCTCGCCGATATCACCCCAAACCTGCATCAATGGAGCATAGGAGAAAGCCGCATAAAAATCCGACTCAACACGAAACAGATCGGGCCCCGCAACTCCATCCGCCGCGAGAGCAGCCGTTAAACCTGAATTCAGGGACGCCGAGGCCGTGAAGATTTTTGCCGAAGACGAAAAGAAACTGTCGAACAGCGCAAATACCGGGTACGCCATCGCGCACGACAGCGTTTCGCCAATCGTCTGCGCGGGCGTCTCAGACTGCTGCGCCCTGAGACGCCCGACGATCAATCCCGCATTCAGTTGGTGTATTGACGACCACATCTGCCCGTTGTGCGGGCCGAAAAAAAGCGATGCGCCGAGCCTGCCGCCGATCTCGTTACCCAGCGCCTGCAGACACACGAATTCTTTTCCGCTGACGGGAAAAGCCGAAGCCAGCGCCAGCGGCAAAATAACCGATGAGTGACCGCAATGCCCGGCAAACATGAAGTCGTCGAAATCAAAAAACATCGCGAGTGTTGCGAGGTAGGTTGCGCGCGAAATTGGATCAGCGCCGGGCTTGTGGATTTTTTTGTAGTAGGGGCTTTTTTTCGCATGCAGAATCGCGGCCAGCATCGAGATAGTCTGCCAGGCCTGTATTCTGCGGATGTGCGGTGGGATTTTCTCAATAGTTAGTCCACTGTGTGGATCGGCGAAATTGCAAATATGGTCAAGTATTGACATTGGTGTCATTAAATATGGGGGATGGAAGCTTGTCGAGCGCAAAAACGCATTCGGTTGGAGTTATTGGATTAACTATTTTTTTCCCTGGTGAGAAAAAATTGGAAAATTTTGGTATTTAATATTTAGAGGGAGATATGATCA
>JAXMHE010000044.1:0-8026 GCA_046346945.1 Turneriella sp. | reverse complement strand
CGCGCATGGCCGTCCTCACTGCCCTCTTCGACAGACCATTGCCGTTCATGGCTCATAAAATTTCGGAAGCGTGCGGCGCCAGGCGACAATGCATTCCACAAAAATGCGAGATACGTTGTGGCGAGTTTGTCGAGTCGCAGCGAGGGCGGTTGGCCGCCGAGTTCGTCGAGCAGGTTGCACAGAATGTACGCGCGTGCGTTGTCGTCGGTGCAATAACCTTCGGCAAAATTCGGCACATTAAACACCGCGTGCTGAAAAATGCCGGTGCGATCAGTCATGCGCACGAGGTGGTCGAGTCGCAGCGGCGGTAGATCCTGCGGGCGGCTCTCGAGTGTCCACGCGGCGAACGCGCGGCGCGGAATTTCGCGGTGGTCTGAGCGCGCATGCTCAAATACTTTCAGGTATCTTTCTGCGGTTGCGGGCCAGATCATGCTGCGGCCCATGTGGTACGCGTTTTTGCGCGTCTCTTCAAAGCGCTGCGACTGGTCGAGATATTCTGCGACGCCAGCTGCAATCGCAGCAGGGTCACGGAACGGTACGAGAATGCCACGGCCGTCAGCGAGCAGCTCCTGCGCATGCCAGTATGGCGTCGAAATCACAGCTTTGCCTGCACCGAAAACATAGGCCAGCGTACCCGAGGTGATCTGCGCTTCATTGAGATAAGGCGTGATATAGATATCTGAGGCGCCGATAAATTCGCGCAAATCTTCGAGCGTGACAAAGCGGTTATAGAAGATGACATGCTTTGAGACGCCCAGGTCTTCTGCAAGCCGCTCGAGACTCAACCGATAGCTCTCGCCTTCGCTCGCCAGCAAGTTCGGGTGTGTTGCCCCGAGCACCAGGTAGACGACTTCGGGATGCTGCTTGATAATTTCAGGCAGCGCCTGAATCACATATTCAATGCCTTTAGCCGGCCCCAACAGGCCAAATGTGAACAGCACCTTGCGGCCCTCGACGCCAAACTGGCTTTTATAAAAAGACGAATCGAGAAACGGGATATCGGGAATGCCGTGCGCAATGGTATCTATTTTGTTATCGGGTGCTGCATAGACCTCGCGCAAAATCTCCGCGCCCTTATCGGCCATGACCACCAACCGGTCGCTACGCCGGATAATTTCATCCATCACCTTTTTTTGTTGTGCATCGGGTTCACGCAAGACCGTGTGCAGCGTGGTGACCACCGGCATGCGCACTTCTTTGAGCAGCGCGATCAGGTGGCTGCCGGCAGGCCCGCCATAGATACCGAACTCGTGCTGCACGCAGAGTGTTTCGATGTTGTTGAAATTGAGAAAATCCGCGGCGCGACGGTATGAATCAAGTTCGGGTTCGTTCAGTTCAAAGCGCACCCGCTGCGGGTAATCATATCCTTCGAGGCGGTCGTTGACCGCACCGACGATACATTCTGTCTGCGGAGCCGCCTGCGCCACTGCTTCGCACAGATCGTGCGTGAAGGTTGCGATGCCGCACTGCCGGGGTACGTAATCGCCGATAAAGGCGATGCGCGCCGGCACTTTCGATTCTATGGGTTAATCCGTTGCATTTCTGATTTGGGCATAAACGAATCACGCGGTCAAAGAGATTTACGAATCTTGTCAGTGAGCTCGTATGAGCGCAAGCGCGCCGCATGATCGAAAATATGCCCTGAGATCATCAGCTCATCCGCTTCAGTTTCTGCGATGAATTTCTGGAGCGCGGCAGCGACCGTATCGGGCGAACCGATGGCAGAGCACGACAGCACCTGTTGCAGCATCGTCTGCGCCATGGGGTCGAGCGATTCGAAGTACCCCTTCACCGGCGGCTTCAGTTTTGACGGCCGGCCCGTGCGCAGATTCACAAAGGCCTGCTGCCCTGACGTCGCGAGCAGCCTCGCCTCTTCATCTGTTTCGGCGGCAATCACGTTGAAGCCAAGCATCACGTATGGTTTGCTCAGATATTGCGACGGCCTGAAATAGTTGCGGTATTGTTGGATCGCTTCTTTCATTTGCTGCGGCGCAAAGTGCGAAGCAAACGCATACGGCAGACCAAACGCCGCAGCCATTTGCGCTCCAAAGAGACTTGACCCGAGAATCCAAACGGGCACTTTTAAGCCGGTGCCGGGCACCGCGCGCACCGGATGCTGCGGCGATTCGGAAAAATACTCCAAGAGCTCCATGACGTCCTGCGGAAAAGATTCTGCCCCCGACGCAAGATTTCTGCGCAGAGCCTGTGCGGTAATTTGATCAGAACCGGGAGCCCTGCCTAAACCGAGATCAATCCTCCCTGGAAAAAGACACTCGAGCGTACCGAATTGCTCAGCAATCACAAGCGGTGAATGGTTCGGCAGCATCACGCCGCCCGCACCCACACGAATTGTCTTCGTGCCGCCGGCGACATGGCCGATCAGCACCGACGTTGCAGCACTCGCAATGCCCGGCATGCCATGGTGTTCGGCAAGCCAGAAGCGCTTATAGCCCCAAGCCTCGGCGTGCTGTGCGAGATCGAGCGAATTTTTGAAAGACTGCGTCGCGTCGCTGCCCTCGGTGATGGGAGAAAGATCGAGAATCGAAAAAGGGATCATGTGCGATCAATATCCGCAGTTTTGCGACAAAAAGCCAAAAATACGATTCAGTAGAAAGATTTGAGGGCTTCTTCTTCAGAATCAAAGATCTCGAGAATGGTGTTGAGTTTTGTCAGATGAAACACCTTGTCGACGGGGGGAGAAAGTTTCGCGAGTTTCAAGCCGCCGCCGCTGGCTTTCAGATTTCTGTGGAAGAGCAGCAACATGCCGATACCCGTCGAATCGATGAAGGGCACCGCATCCATGTTGAGCACCAGCCGATTTTTTTTCGCCGCAATCAGTCCCTTAACTTCTGTCTGGACTGCGCCGGTATTATAGATCTCGATTTCTCCGGAAAGAGTAAGTATGACAGTGTTCTCTGTTTCGCTTCGGGTAAATTCCAAAATACGCTCCGAAGCTGGAGCCCCAACGGGTGAGAGTCTTTGTAAAGCCTTAACCCCGAGATAGCCCGAGCTGCAGCAACTGCTTGACATCGCCCCGTTTAGCTCTTGCCGCACTCGCGCCGGCAACCGAACCGGGCGCACGTGAGCAGACATTTAGCTACCATTTGCTGGTTACTCGTGGCCGCGCAGGCTACGCTTACCGTCGTTCTCGGCTTGAATGAAGACAATACTCTGGCCAGAATTGGCCCGGTCATTTCGGTGGCGGTGACCATCGTGTTCACGTCGTTGCATGGGGCCGCGCGCTATGGCCTGCGTACTTTTGCTGTGTTCTTCGCAATCGCAGCGGTGGTCAGCTGGACTTACGAGACAACGAGCATACTCACGGGTTTTCCTTTTGGCCACTACCATTACACCGAGCGCCTGGGGCCAAAACTCTGGCTTGTTCCAGTCGCGATCATTCCCGCGTATTTCGGCACTGCATACCTCGCGTGGACGATTGCGCAGGTGTTGCTCAGCATGTATAACAGCGCTCTGACGCTGCGCACGGCATTTCTGCTGCCGATCACCGCGGCATTCATCATGGTCATGTGGGATGTCTGTATGGATCCTTACATGGCGACGATTTTGGGCAATTGGGTCTGGCATAGCGGCGGTGCCTTTTACGGCGTGCCGCTCGTGAACTTCTTTGGCTGGTACCTGTGCGTCTACACCTTCTACCAACTGTTCGCGTTCTATCTTCTGAAAAGACAAGCGCTCCGGCCGACGACTGAAATCCGCGGTAAATCGTACTGGCTGCAACCCGCAGTCATCTATATGATGGGGGTTCCGTTCTACGCCATCAAGCTGGTTTACGCCTCTAACAAAACCTTCCAGACGGCGGATGGAAAAACCTGGTTCAGCAACGACATCTACACGTCGGCCTTGCTCGTGACCCTGGTGACGATGGTCTTCGTTTCAGCGCTGGCGATCTTCAGAATCGTCGAATGGCGCGAAGATAGCCATGGATGAGTACCGATAAGCACGCTTAGCCGCGGTGGAAAACCCGCCGCCGCTTACAGCGCTGTTAAGAATTCAACGCCGTTCTTGGTCTCAGAACGAATACGCCCCTTTTCGATCTGCACCGCAATCATCTTTTCAACGGCCTGCGTCGTCGCATCGCGCTGCGCACTGCCATGTCGTGCGACAATCACTTCAATGAGTTTAGATTTCGCCATGCGCCGGTCACGCGCCTGTTTCAGGGTGAGCAGAACATCGGTGACTGCAGCCATGATAGGTTAGAAAAATACCGCGCGCTCAGGCGTAGACCGAATTCGCGTGGGAGTTAATCCCCCTTGCCCAAAAATTCGCGCATCTTCTTCGGATCTTTCGCTATGGCCTCGGGCACTGCCGCGAGACTGACCTTGCCCAGATCTTCGCAGGGCATATCTTTGCGCTTGTGGTGGCCTTCTGTGTCGGGCGTCTCGAAAAGACCGGTGCGACCGATATTGCCCTTCTCGTCGATTGCAAACAGGTGCGCCTTCGTGTCGCGGTAAAAGCTGATGCGGAATTCTTTTTCAAGGTAGAGCGTGTATGCACCGAGCGGTTTTTTCGAGAACACAGTCACCGAAGCCTGGTCGCCGGCCGCGCCGACGAGCGTGCCTTTGAGACAAGTGAGATTCGGTTGAGGGTAATCGAAGTTCCACCAGCTCAGGCGATCAATCTCATAGACGCGGTAGAGCTCGCGGACGGCCCTGTCAGCTTTGCGGCTCAATGGGCGTGCCGGTGCGGCAGGGGCTGCCACCACGACTGGTGCCTCTGTGTCTGAATAAACAGATTTTGATTTCCCCTTCTGCGAAATCAGCATCGGCTCGAGCATCTTCTCCTGGTTATGGCCGTGGCGCTGCCAGCCCTTCTCTGCGTCATAGTTATAGACGAAGAACTTTTTGCCGCGCACGTTTGTGCGAAACTTCACCTGGATCTTTTTATCGGCCGCAAGCGACAGCGGCTTCTGGCGATAACTCGCGCCGACATAGAACATGCCCGCCGATTCAAACAGTGTTTCGTTGCCGCGGTCGTTAAACTCAAGGCTCACCGGCAATGCCGCAAACTCGAGCGGTTCGGTGACCTCAACAATCTCGACCTCAATCTTTTCGCCCGGCTGGTAATCCGCATTGAGCGCGAACACGCCCGGCTCAACAGTGAAGACCGAACCCTTCTCACCTCTCAGAATATTTTTCACCTGCGGGTCGATGTGAAAGTACTGGTGTGCAGGCTGAATGGCGCGCAGATGCGGTGTACGACGCGCGGGCGGATTTTCCCCTTTGCACGCGCCTAGCACAGCCAGGCAGAGAAATAACACTGCAGCTTTGTTTGGTTTCATAGCGATTGGACGCCACGAGTCTGGTTGGGGTCACGAAATTATGCACTGCGGCGCAGCAAGACTCAGAACCGCATTTACTGCGGAGCATCATGCGGCCTGTGAAGAGGTTTGCTCCCGAAGCAGGATTCGAACCTGCGACACGGTGATTAACAGTCACCTGCTCTACCGACTGAGCTATTCGGGAATGGCTATATTCTGCAATGCAGAATATACTTTTCTGCCCGAATTGCACCGCTGCCGGTGCTATTCGGGGTTATTATAGCTGCCTTGCGGCAACTTGCCCGGAAAAACCGGGTTTTTTGACATGGCGTCAATCGTTTTCAACGGCCGCGGGCGGCGCGGGACCAAAAAGAATGCCTCGGTTCTTGCCAAAACCGGGGTTATTGGCAAGGATACCGGCCCTGCGCCGAGGCGTGACAGGGCCTGACCAGCAAAAGCATTTGACCCGGTGCGGGCATCAGGGAGGCTTTGCCTCTGGACCTTCTGCACCATCTCTATTTCAACTTTTATTTTGTCGGATCTTTCATTGTCTTCGCGGTCTGCGCCTCATTTGCATTTTTCCTTCTCACTCTGAAGAATAAATCTTCAGCAACGCTGCATTTTGGCTTCGCGCTCGCGTTCCTTTCGGTGTTCAATGCGGCGTACCTGATACCCTACTCGATCTACCATCCATTCGCGGCCTACCACCGCTGGATCACGGTCGGCACGATTCTACCGGCGCTGCTGCACTTCTCGCAGTTTCTGCTGCGTTTTCCCGAGCCAGATCACCCGCGGTTCACAAGATTCATGCTGTGGGCCCAATGGATTTTTCACATCGCCATCAGTTCTGTATTCGTTTACGTTTCGGCACAATCGGGTACCGTTTTTAATGTGCAGGGCCAGTACTTTGATCTCGACGCCGACCAGATCAGCACCATACAGTCGGCGGTGATCCTCGTCTATATTCTGATTTCGGTCGTGATCGGCATCTGGCGCTGCGTGATCCGCCGCGGTGTGACACGGTGGGCGCTTCTCGCGCAGGCGTTGATCCTGTTTTTTGTAATGATGATTCCGGCAGTGCTCAATTCACTGAGCCGCGACGGGCGCGTAAGCCGCGAATTGTTCCAGAATGCATACGCCATCTTTCTTGTTATCGGCCTCTTCATCATGGTGGTCGTGTTTCTCAACACCACACCCGACCGCACGACATTCATGTCGAAGATCATCGGTATCAGCCTCGCGACATTTCTGCTGATCATGCAGGTCTTGTCATACCGCACACTGTCGCGCCGCGATACTGACTTTGACACTCTGAAAAAAGAAGAAGCGGGTCGTGTACTGCTCGGCGGTAAAGCACCCACAGATCTGGTGTGGCTGCGAACTCTCGATCTCAAGACCGGTAAGGCGGATATAAAACTCGGCGAGCCCGCCCGCACAGCGGCGATCGACCGTATGGCGCTGGTTGCCTGGCGGTCGGGCATTGCGCGTGACACAGCCAGCCGCACCGTGCCTGCGGGTGAGCGGCAAAAATGGTTCGAGAGTCTCGAAGCCGCTCGACTGAAACAGAAAAGCAGCAATGCCGAAGAACAGTTCGCCTCGCTCGAAGCGCAGCTCTCGGTGATGCGCAACCGGCTGATACGCATGCCTTGGCAAAATTACCGTGACCGCGTGCGGCCATTTCTCACAAAGCAAGACGACCGCCTGAAGCCGGTGACTGATTACATTGCCCTTTTGGTGCAGAATTCTGCACTTGATAACCGTGAACTCAGGCAGTTTATCGGCGACGCGCTTGTCATTCCGCAAGCCTCGGGCGCACGCCACTATCCCGCGGCAGACGGGACGCATTTTGTTTCTTTTCGCTGGTTCGATGCGCAGGCACAGACCGTCGTCGAAGCCGGTTATGCATACCTGCAATATCGCGCCTACATACGCGATGCGGCGCTCGACTTCTTTGTGCTCACCGTGGGTGGATTGTTCCTGTTGCTGACGGTGTTTCCGGTGTTCTTTTATCTTGCCCTGGTTGATCCACTGAAGGCGCTATTGACGGGAGTCTCGCGCGTCAATGAAGGCAATCTCGAATCAGAAGTGAAGATACGGGTCGAAGACGAGATCGGCACACTCGCTCGCTCATTCAACAACATGATGGTATCGATTCGCGAAGCCCGCCAAAAACTGCAGGAACACGCGGTAGAACTCGAAGCCAAGGTACGTGAGCGCACGCAAAGCCTCGAGCAGACGCTGGGCCAGGTGCAGAGCCTAAAACAACAGCAAGACGGTGATTATTTTCTCACCTCGCTGATGCTTAACCCATTAGGGTCGAACAATGCAACATCCGATTCTTACCAGATTGAGTTTCTGGTGAAGCAAAAGAAGCAGTTTGACTTCAAGCATTGGCATGCAGAAATCGGCGGCGATATCTGCGTTGCCGACCGTTTGAGGCTGCGCGACGAAGACTATATCGTCATATTGAACGCCGACGCGATGGGCAAATCAATGCAGGGTGCCGGCGGTGCGGTTGTTTTGGGATCGGCGTTTCATGCGCTGCTCGACCGCTGCCGAACATCGCGCAGCGAGAGCCACCGGCATCCCGAAACCTGGATTCGCGACGCGTTCGTCGAGCTGCATAAAATCTTCGCTGTGTTCGACGGCTCGATGCTGGTTTCGGTCTTTCTGGCCCTTGTGCATGAAAAGAGCGGGGCGATGTTCTTCACCAATGCAGAACACCCATGGCCGGTGGTGATCCGCGAC
>JAXMHE010000043.1:0-14485 GCA_046346945.1 Turneriella sp. | reverse complement strand
TCTTTATAGAAACGGTTTCCTGACAGATCTGTCAAATCGGCCAGGTAGGTGCCAATTCTTGCCTTGTCTGTAGCTCTTGCGGGATCGAGCATCATACCGCCCTTATCGTCGGAGCGGAGTTTGAATGTCGCCGCTCCGCTGACCTGGATTTCACGAATGTTCTCTTTGGCGATGCGCAATATGCTGCGGTCGCGGTACTGGTCCGCATCCTGGTTCCAGTCGCCGCGCAAAAAGCCTTTCACCGCATAAACGGAAGAATCGTCGGCAAGGCGGATAAAACTCGCATTGCCTGAGCCGGAAAATTTGCCCAGAACAGCCTGCGCAATCTTCTGCCCGTTTTCGCCTTCGAGTAAAATCTGGAAATCCTGGTCGCGTACTTCGTATTCACCCTGTTTGTCTTTATTCGACGAGACTTCCTGGTATTTCCTCGCCTCGAAGATGTTTTTTAGACCTGCTTCAATTTTGGCTACGTCGGCGCGCTGAACGCCCATGGGGTTGCCCGGAATCTCAAACGACCAGCCATCGGTCGTGCGTGTGAAAATTTTGGTGCCCGTTAAATCTTTCAGCGTGATCTTTTTCACATTGTCTGCCTTGCTGGCAATCAATGGCTTGGATTTTTCGTAGCTGCTTTCAAACAGCAGAAACGGGTCATTGACGAGAAAACCCAGCAGAAAAATAGCGCCGACCACTGCGGCAAGAATTGTGTTCTTTTTTTCGGTATTCATATTTTCCTCAACCGGCAGGCGCAAGATTTTTGCGGCGTGTAAGCCTGTATGCGCCGAAGACAAGTATTGTTAAGAGTGGAATTGCAAAGGCCAGCAGCGTAAAGATTTTGCGCGCTCCGTCTTCGACCATGCGCGTCTTGATGCGCGGGTTGGCCTTTTTGCGCAACTCAAGCAGTTCGTCGTTGCCATTCATCAGGTCGACTGCCGGGAAAATCAGTTTGAAATTTTCTTCGAGAAGCAGCGCCTTGCCGGATTGCATATCAATTGCACCCAGCATTTCGCTCAGGATAAACATCATATTACTGAGCGCATAAGGAGTGCCAATAACCAGGATACGACTGTCTTTTTCAGCTGCCTTGAGGTATGTCTTCGGAGCTTCTTTCGGTGGAACCAGGCTTGCGTACTGGCTCGGGAATTTACCCTGCACCATCACCGCGAGGTTGTATGTGCCCGTTGTCTGCTTCGGCGCAGACATCATCTCCTGCATTTTATTCGGATCGAGGAAAGCAAAGTTGCTCTGCGACCAGGCTTCGCCTGTGGACTTCGCGATAATGTCTACTTTGAATTTACCCTGGCCTTCGCCGCTGGGAAGCATTCCCGAATTTACCTTTATGCTGCTGGTATAGGGCAAAATGAGCGCTGAATTGCCCCTGGATGCGAGGTTCTCCTGGCTCAGGTTTTCTTTTTGCGCCACAACCCACGGTGGGTAAGGTGCTTTGAAACCCTGCTGCACAAAAGGCACAAAGTAGTTCGGCTTGGCTTCGTTCACCATGTCTGCCGCAAGCTCAATGCCATAGCCTTTGAGAAATTCTGCGAGGTCGGGGGCGCCGGGTGACGCCATGAATTGCTGACTGAAGTTGACATCCATGCCAGAAGAAGCGATAATCAGGTTGCCACCGCGCATCACGAACTGGTCGAGGCGAAAACGCTCAATGGGTTCGAGTTTGCCGGGCTGCACGATGATCAGGGTAGAGACTTCTACCGGAATATCTGCCGTTGCAGGGTTGACCTCGAGCAGGTCGCCGTAGACCGCGTTCATGCGGTCGGCGAACAGCGAAAGCGATGTCGGGCTACGTTCTTTTTTCTGGTTAAACGGCCCATGCCCCGACATGATTGCGATCTTGCGTTCGTTGGGCTTTACCATGCGGAACAGTTTTGCCGTTAGCTGGTTTTCGAGATCGTGCTGCTCATATAGGCCAATCAGGTTATTCACCGCTTCAGACTTGGTGCCATAAGAGATCGCGAGCCCAAAGTAGATGCTCTGCGCCTGTGCCTTTTTGCTGCCGCCCACGCGCAGATCCAACTGCTGAATATGCAGGTCGTTGGCGCGCGCAGCGGCGGCTTTGTCGTGGTCAGGGTCGAGAACGATGAGTTTGACCCTGCCGCGCGAGCTGTTGACGTATTCCTGGATAAAGTCGCGCGCTTTGCGGGCTACCAGCACCGCTTCGTCGGGCAGGTCGTTCGAGACAAAAAGCTCAATGACGGCTTTTTCGGGGAGGCTACGTAGCAGGTTCTTTGTCGTACTCGTAATGCGCATTGCGCCAGTCGTTGACAGGTCAACCCGAACGTAAGCGCCATAGCTTAGCCAGCTCACCGCGAAAAACAACAGCACATAGAGAACCGTTGTTGCGCGTGGAGAAGCCAGAAACTGTTTAATATTTCCCATGTTTGGTAATCTTGTCGTATCCATCAGTTACCCCGGCGGAAGTTTTGAATGCTGATTTTGTTCAGGTAAATGAACAGCGCAGAAAACGAGATATAGTATAAAAGATCGCGTGTGTCGAGCAGCCCCGCTGCGAGCGAGTCAGAATGCCATGATACCGAGAGAAATCCTAACAGTTCTTTGAGCGGACCAAAGAATTGTAATACCGGCTGGTAACCGAGCAGGTAGACAAACAAGCAGGCGAGAAAGCTAAGCAAAAATGCAGTGATCTGGTCACGCGTCAGCCACGAAATATAGAGCCCCATCGCAATGTAGGCCGAACCCGAGAGTAGTGCACCGAGGTATGAACCGAACAGCACCATCAGGTCGGGTGAAGACACGTAGAGCGCAATGACCGGCAACACCAGCGTGGTGGCGAGTGCGAGACTCAGGAACACCAGTGCCGAAAAGTACTTACCGAGAATGAGTTCGATTTCATTAAAGGGCAGCGTGAGTAAAAGTTCGACGGTGCCGCTGCGGCGCTCTTCGGCCCACAGGCGCATCGTGATGACCGGAATAAAAGCCAGGTAGATCAGCTTGAGCATGTCAAACATACCCTGCAATGAGTAGCCGCGGTCAAAGAATCGCGTGATGAAGAAAAAGAGGAAATTGACGAGAATCACAAAAATCCCGAGGAATATGTAGCCGATCGGGGTATTAAAATAGTTCGCCAGTTCGCGGCGGAATATGGTTTTTACATTTTTCCAGTCGATATCGAGTTTATTGAGGAATTCCATATTTGCTCCGATTAGTTGGATTTAGTGGTGAGACGCGCGAACACGTCTTCGATGCTCTGCTTCTGCATGAACATTTCGCGCAGCGTCCACTTTTCGCTGACGCACAGTGCAAACAGCTTCTCATTGAAGCCGGCAAGGGTTTCGGCCGAAAAGCGGGTCTCGGCATCGTTTGTCGAAATGACTGTAACATTCTCGTCACCTGAGAGCAGTGCTTTGATCTTGGGCAGTGCGGTGGATTGATTGCCTTTGAGCGCAAATTCCCACGTTTCGCGGCCTTCTTTCATGCGCTGTATTTTGTCTAGTTTTTCGTCGAGGACAATGCGCCCGTCAGAAATGATGATCGCGCGCTCGCAGGTATCTTCGACTTCTTTCAGGATGTGCGTGCTGAGAATAATAGTTTTCTCTTTAGACAGATCGCGTATCAGCTGGCGGATTTCATGGATCTGGTTGGGGTCAAGGCCCGATGTGGGTTCGTCGAGAATCAGCACCTGTGGGTCATGCAGTAGTGCAGCGGCTAATCCCACTCTTTGCTTATAGCCTTTCGAGAGATGCATGATCGGAGAATTGAGGTATTTATTGAGGTCGGTTACCTTAACTGCTTTCGCGATACCGCGCTCGGCCTGCTCGGGCGTGAGGTTGCGGCTCTCTGCGATAAACTGCAGAAATTCGCGCACCAGCATGTCGGGGTATGAACTGGCGCTTTCAGGCAGATAACCAATGAGCGCCTGCACTGCCTTGCGGTCGTTTTGCACGTCGTGACCGCCGACCGTTGCCTTGCCGCCCGTGGGTTCATAGAACCCTGTCAGCATGCGCATCGTTGTGGTTTTGCCGGCGCCGTTCGGGCCGAGCAGTGCAACCACTTCACCTTTACCGATCGTGAAACTGATCTGCTTAACGGCTTCATATTCGCCGAAGTTTTTCTTGAGACCGGAAACTGAAATCATGGGCCCCGAGAATAAAAACAAAATGCGTACGTCAAGCCGAATGCATGATTTTAGCTCGATTTCCCCATACTTTATGGGCTATGCGTCCGGGAGAAATCCATATAGTGCATCTGCACATATGAATCGGAATTTACACCGGATTAGGGGTTCAGAGATAGAAACATGCCCAAAATCGCAGGAGTCAACCTCGACGCCGCAGAAATTTCTCCGGCCGAAAAGGCGCTCGTTTTCCACCAGGAACTGGTGCTGACGGAAACCACCGAAAAGAACCTGCAGAAGATTCTTTATCCGCTCGCCGAAGGGCAGAACCTGCTTTTGGTCGGTGACGCCGGGGTCGGGAAAAATGCACTCGTCTATTATATCAACAAGATCCGCAACCTGCCGACGGTGCGCTTCAGCTTCAACCAGGACACCCTGCCAGAAGACCTCTCTGGCTCGTTTCGTGTATTGCCGAGTGGCTTCCAGTGGAATAACGGTCCGCTGACCGAGGCGCTCGAAAAGGGGTATACCTTTGTCGCCGACGAGATGAACCTGGCTTCACCGGAAATACTCAAGCGCTTCATCAGCGTATTCGACCGCCGGCGCCTGGCGCTGCTCGAAAAAGACGGCAGCGAAATCGTGGCGCATGAGCGTTTTTCTTTCGTCGCGACGCAGAATCCGGCCCGCGGTTTCGAAGGCCGCAAGAATTTGCCTGAGAGCATTGCGCGGCATTTTACGACGATATACCTCGACCACTATCCCGCGCATGAAGAAAAAGAGATTTTGCGTGGCCTGTACCCCGCGGAATATGGCAGCGTCGCCGACACGGTGGTGACGCTGCAGCGTGCGCTAGAAACCGCCATCTGGAAAAACGAACTCGCGAAAGAAGATCTCGAACACTACCATTTTAACCTGCGCACTGCGCAGCGTTTTATGAATCGGGCGCTTGTTGCAGGCCTGACAGACATTAACGCGCCGGTATTCCGCGACCTGGTTTTCACATTCTTCGTAGAAGCGTTTCGCCTCGAAGCCGACCGCGCTTTGGCGATGAAGCTTGTCGCAGAAGTGCTCGCCTTCGACTTTGCAGCCCTGATGCGCGACCATGAAATTTACCGCTCGGCCGCACCACAGCGACCTGCGGCAGAATACATGGCCCCAGCGGGCACAGCCGCAGCACAGCGCATGTTCTTTCCTCTCACAGCCTCGCGCGCGCGCATACTCGACCAGGTCGAAGCCTCGCTCACCGCGAACGATAACCTGCTCATGGAAGGCGACGATGCGGCGCGCATGCTCGAGCTGTTCACCACGTACGCAGGTGCACGCGGCCGGGCGCTGACTGAAATATTCCTTTCGCGCGGCATGCACACGAGTGACATCATCGGGGCGCTGAGACCCCATGGCACATCTGTGCGCTGGGTCGATGGCCCGCTCACGGCTGCGCTGCGCCGTGGCGACCTGATTGTGCTCGAAAACATCGATGCGGCGGGCAGCGAACTGGTAGAGAAACTCAATATGCTGCTCGACCATGCCGGCCGTCTGGCATTGCCCCCAGAGGCCGAGGGTGAATCCATCTTGAAGAAAGAGGGGGAATGCCGTATCGTCGCGATCAAGCGCACACGGCGTAGCCGCAACCAGCAGACTATCTCGCGCGCACTCAGGAACCGCTTCTTTAACCTGCACGTGCCAGTTTTGGAAGGCAACGACGAAATCAGCGAACTCATTGCGCTGACACTCGCCTTTGAATTTGGCGAAGACGACTCGGTGCTCAGAAAAACTCTCGTGCAGAAACTATCGCTGTTCCATGCGAAAGCCGACGAGGCCGCGCGTGAGAAGAAGATCGGCGGCAATCTCGCCGAGGTCATCCGCTATCGTGAAGAGCATATCCTGCGCCTGATTGCGCATGCGGCGCGCTACGCAGAAAACCTGAACCCCGGCTCGGGCCTTGAAATCATGAAGCGCGGCGTCGAGATCTATTACGCCGGCATGCTGATGGATAACGACGACCGCGTGCAGATACGCCGGCTGTTCGACCGTATCTTTGCCGACCTGCCGTGGGATGATATCTTCGCGTCGCTTGCCGACGGAAAAAAAAAAGTCCTCACCGAGCTGAAAAAACGCGATAAAAAAATCGTTCCTCCCGATTGGGATAAGGCAAAACACTTTCGCGAGGCGAATACCGGCAAGGCGCAGAAACGCCTGAACGGCCAGGAACTCAAGAAGGGCCTGCGGATTGATACGCCGGAAACAGGCGGCAATATTAAAGAGGGCCCCGATGCGTGGTATGGCTCTGACACGCAGGGCAATGGCGGGCAGGGCGAACCCGCCGGCGGTGGCGGTGCATGGGGCTACCGCACCGACCAGCTGTTCCAGGACTTCTTAAAAAAATACAAACCCAAGTGGGATTACCACATGGGCTATTCGCTCGCCGACTTTTACGATGTATTCGGCAAGATGCTCTCTGAATTACAGATGGATCTCGAGAACGCGCTCGATGCCGAACCCGAGATTGAACGCCGGCTGATGGCGCAGGGCCACCGCGTCGACGCGCGGCGCTATATCACCTACCAGGCGCAGGCCGGCAACGACCGCATCTTCGACCGCACGCGCATTCTGCACTCTGAGAACAAACTCAAAGGCGTCGAATTCATCTTCGTGCTGGCGAAAGGCCGGCGGATGTTCAACTTCAAGGCGGCTGTTTCCGCGATTGTGGCTCTGCAGTCTGCCGTCGAGATTCTGTTCGACCGCAAAATTCCGGTCAAAGTCTTCGGATATTCAGACTTCGAGAACATGAAACACTCGATCGATATCAACAAGTATATCGCGACTGACGGTGAAAACCCCGAGCACAGCCAGAAGGTGCAACTATTCGAGAGCATGACCGACAACTGGAACGGCGACACGATCGAAGAGTCACAGGTTCTGCGCTACGCAGCAGAGCAGTTCTCGCCCGAAGCCGTGACCAAGTTTATTGTGATGGTTTCCGACTTCCGCGGCCACCGCGCGCGCGCCGAGCTGAAGAAAGAAATTTTGAGCCCGGCCAGCCAGGAGCTCAAAGAACTTGGCCAGGAATATGCGAAGCAGAATATCCACGTGCTCGCAGTGCAGACGGGCACGCGGTCGATCGCCGAGCACCTGTTTAAAGAATGGCTGTGGATACATGAGGAAACGTTTGAGCAGGCGCCGATACTTTTGTCTGAAGCAATAAAAAACTTGATTCTGCGTTACCACCGGGTAGTTGTGTAACAGGGTAAGCAATGAAAGGTGTCGAACAGGCATTACGCATGGCGGGGCAGCTGACCTCGCTGCGCAAGATGGCTGAAAAGCACCGCTTCACAGCAACAATTCCATTCAGCTTTCCCGTCGCAGAGGTGTGGCCTTACCTCATACGCAACAACCTGGTGTCGCGCGAAGCCAAAAAGCCCGTGACGCAATTTGCCGCAGAAGAGATGCACGGTGGCTGGAAACTCACTGCCACGAGCTTCCGTAAATTTGGTATTCCGGTTGAGGCATGGGAATTGCCGTGGGAATGGGTTGAGAATCAGTGGGTGCGTTTTGAAGCCCTGAGTATTTCGGGGCCGGTAAAATATTTCTGCTTCTATTTTCATCTGTTCCCGAGCGACCGGGGGTGCGATCTCTTATTTGAAGTCCGTTATGTGCCGCGTTTTCCCATCTTAGGCCGCGTGTTGCTCTCCGGTACATTCCGCGATTATTGCCGTGTGTACAAGAGCCTTGAAAACAGGATTCCGCGCAAGGCACAATATGCGCCTGCGCTTTTTTTTGAAAGTTCGGCAGAAAAGAGCCGGGAAGCAGAATCGCTCGCGGCAGAATATCTCAAGCTGGGTGCAGACGAAGCGACCGCTAAAACCCTTGCTGCGTTCGTCACTTTGGCGCCAGACGTGATGCTGCAGAAAATCCGGCCAAAAGAGATCGCGGCAGAGAGCGGTACGAACTTTCTCGATACGACTGCATTTATGCTGGCCGCAACACGCGCCGGCCTGTTCGATATGCATTGGGAAATTCTGTGTCCCGCCTGTCGCGCGCCGAACGCCGACGCCCGCAATCTTTCGCTGCTCAAGGGTGAATCGCACTGCGAGTTCTGCGATATTTCGTACGATGCCGACTTTGACCGTAACGTCGAGGTGAGTTTTTCACCCCATGGCAGCGTGCGCAAAATAGACCCGGTCATGTATTGCCGGGGTAACCCGGGACAGACGCCGCACATCCACTCACAGCTGACGATTCTGGCGGGGCAAAAGGAAGTGATTCTCGGTGGCCTGCCGGCGGGTCTCTATAACTTCCGTCGCGGTGAACGCACTAAGATTGCCGGCATTTCGGTCGAGAAGGGCAGGCATGCCAGTAATCGCTTTGCGCTGTCGCATCCGCCCGACGGGCTCAATTTTGCGGCCGACAAAGATATCGTGATCCACAACGATACTGCGCAAGTGGAAACGGTTCGCATTGAACATCCGTCGTACAATGATCTGGCGCTCACCGCGTTCGAAGTCTCGACAATCCAGACTTTCCGCGATTTGTTTTCGGCCGAAATTCTGCGGCCTGATCTGAAGCTCGCGATTCGCAATGCGGTCTTCTTCTTCAGCGATCTCAAAGATTCGACGCAGCTCTATGAAGAGCGCGGTGATGCCGAAGCCTTCGCGCTCGTGCAGTCGCATTTTGATATCATGATCCGCATTATTGCCGCCAACCACGGTGCAGTGGTAAAGACCATCGGCGACGCCGTGATGGCGGTTTTTACGCGCAGCTCCGACGCACTGGCCGCCGCACTGGCAATACACAGCGACATTGCGGATTTTAACCGTACTTCGCCGGAACACAAGCTCGTCGTCAAGATCGGCCTTCACGAAGGTCCGGCGCTCGCATTGACGCTGAATGACAAACTCGACTACTTTGGTTCGACGGTAAACAAGGCGGCGCGCATACAGAACGAAGCCGGCGGTAACGAAACCGTGATCTCAGAAGATCTGTACCGACGGCTGATGAACGAGGCGCGTTTTGCCAGTCTGAAAGTGGAGCCATACACCGCGCAGCTCAAAGGTATCAAAAGTGAGATGGTGCTCTATCGCATCACTGCAGCGTAGCAAAGTGTTGAAAGACTTCGCGGCTCACCGGGCCGTGCGGCGCAAAAAACGCGCGGCGGCGAAAATCAGCCAGTAGGCCAAAACTCCGTAAGCCGCGGGTGTGAGCAGATATTCGAGCTCGTGCGTCTTCTCATGGTACAGGAAAATATAGACCAGCGCCGTACCAGCGCCAACGATTCCAAGACCTGCGGTGCGCGCTCCTTGGGCCATCTGCCACAGATGCAGGCGGGGCGCGAGAATTTCAGCCAGAAACCAAGCCGCGACGGCGATGAGGCCGCCGGTCACTATGTCGCGCGGAAAATGCACGCCGACATAGATACGCGAAACCGCGCCCGCAATCGTGAGCGACAATACCAGCGCGCCTGCCCACAGCGAATGCCGGGGACGCAGAAACAGGAAAAGCAATATCGCCGAGAACGCATGCCCCGAAGGGAAGCTGCGCGAGGTGAGTGGCAGGCCGAGAATGCACACATTGTTTGCGCCGAGCGAGATTAGCGGGCGATCGGCGTCGAACAGAAATTTGCCGCTGTGCAGCAGTATATTGCCAATCACGAGGGCGATTATAAGCACCGCGAAGTTGCGCGGCCTCAGGCTCTGCGCGACCGTCGCAATCATGATCACCCACAGGCCGTCGGCGAGCGAGGTCAGAAGCAGAAAAAACCAGTTGAGCCGCGTATTTGCCGGCGAGCAGTTCATGGCATGGAAAATTTCGGTATTAAAAGTGAAGGCAAAAGGCGTAAAAATCAGCACCGCATACAACACATACTGGTAAAACCGGTCGACACTCATCGCTGTCGGTCGAAGCAAATTCTGTTCGCAGGCATGAAAGCAAAATAAGAAACGCGCGGAGGGCTGAGTAAACACAGCGGCGCAGCCGTTGTGTTTACTCAGCATGACAAAATGAATGGAATCTACCGGTTAATCCCGTTTGCTGTGCCCAAACCGTGGGGTGGCGGTCACCTCGACGCACTGGCGCACAACAGCTCGCGAGAAAAAATCGGCGAATATGTGCTGTTCTCGAACCTGCCGCAGTTTCCGGTGAAGGTTGTGACGACTGCGGGCGAGCAGCTGCTGGCGGATTTTCTGCGGGAGACAGAAATTCCCACCGAGCCGGTGCCATTTATGCTCAAGGTGTTATCGACCAATGATTCGATCTCGGTGCAGAACCACCCCTCTGACGCTGACACCCAGGCGCTGGGGCTTAAGGGTGGTGGTAAATTCGACTGCTGGACGATTCTCGAGGCCGACGCCTCTGCCCGGGCATACCTCGGGTTGAAACAGGGTGAGCGTCCCGAGGTTCTGCACCAGCTTGAGGGTGAAGCGAACCCCCTGCAGCACTTCAACGCGATCGAGCCAAAGCAGGGCGACGTTATTAGGCTCAACCCGGGTCTCGTGCACAGCACGACCGGGCGCCTGCTGTTCTACGAAATTCAGCAGACCTCAGACCACACATTCCGCATCTATGATTTTGGCCGCGGCCGTGAATTGCACCTCGAACAGGCGATACGCTGCATGCGCGACCAGACACCCGATATTCTGCCGGGCTTCCAGAATCTGGTGACCGACAAGTTTTGTGTGAAATACCATCGACCCGGCCAAGAGCTGAAGCTTTCGCCGAGCGGCAAAAATTTCTCCGTGCTCACGTGGATGGGCTCTCCTGCGCGGCTGACTGCCGGCAAAAACGAGTTCAATCTTGTCTGGGGTGACAGTCTGCTGGTGACCGATAAATCCGACTTACTGCTGACTACTGCACCTGCGTCGGGTCTACCCTCACCGGCAAACCTGCCAATGATTGACGTGCTGTTTGAAGCCTACTGTTGAAACCATGGGTAACCCCGGGCTCAAGCCATTCGACCTCACCGGTTATACGGGGGTGTCGGGGAAAAATTTTTTTACGGAGACCGCAATTCTGGGGCAGGCCTTTGCGCTGAATTCGCAAAACCAGGACCAGACTTATTTGCAGGCTGCCACCGGGCATATGTCGGGGCTGGGCGCGCTTGCCGGCGGTATCGTCAACGACCTGACGATTGCATGCCACAAAGAAGGCAAATGGGGTGAGCTCGTGCAGTTCGACCGCACTGGCAAACGCATCGACCTGGTGCACTATGCGCCCGAGCAAACTGAGCTCCGAAAAATCTTTTATGACTACGGTGTGGTGAACCTCGATCAGCACAAAGAGTGGAAGCATGAGTTCAGCATTCTGCACCGCATGTCGCTCGCAATTCTCACCAACATGAATGGCGAATGTGGCGTCGCGTGCCCATTGGCGATGACAGAAGGATTGATCCATGCGTTGAGAGCCATTGGCACCGTTGAGCAGAAAGAACGCTTTCTGCCGCTACTCACGGCCACAGATTCAAAATCGCATTTTATGGCGGGGCAATATGTCACCGAACGCGTCGGCGGCAGCAACGTTGCTGCCAACCGCACCATCGCCACTAAACAGGCCGATGGCAAATGGATACTCAACGGAGAAAAATGGTTCTGCTCGAATCCGGGTGATGTGTGGGTGACGACGGCAAAGCTCGAAGGCACGAATACCGTGGGGCTGTTTCTGGTCGGTCGCCTGAAAGAGAATGGCGAGCTCAACGGCTGCCACCTGCTGAGAAAAAAAGACATCATCGGTTCCAAAGGCAAAATCACGGTCGAAAGTGTCTATGAGGACTGCGAAGCGACTGCGCTCGGTCGTCCCGCGCACGGCCTCGCAAACCTGATTCGCTATATTCTGCGCACCTCGCGCCTGCACGTGATCTGCGGTGGGTTGGGTCATATCGGCCGCGCAGTGATTGAGGCCGAAGCATACACCGCTGCGCGTGAGGCCTATGGCATGAAGCTCAATGAATTCCCGAGCGTGAAGAACACGCTCGATGAAATTCGCATGCTGCGCACGGCGCTGACGCTTGCCGGCTACCGCGCCTTTGCATTCAGCGAACGCGAAGAGGTGCTCGAGCTGTTGCTGGTGCCGCTGCTTAAGGTGATTGTCACGCAATACAGTGCAGTCATCGTCAAAGAGGCACTGATTCTGCACGGCGGCAATGGCATTCTGGGTGACTTCAGTGTACTGCCGCGCGTGCTCAACGATGCAATCATAAACGAAACCTGGGAAGGCACGCATGCGCTGTTGGCAGAACATGCGATCGCTGCCGCACGTCGGCCTAAGGTTGCGGCCAAACTCGAGGCATATGTGAATGATCCCAAAGTGATGAGCAATCAGCGCGCCGCGGCGGTGTTGAAAACGCAGTGGGCAGAAATCCAGACGCTGCTTGCTAGCGAATTTGACCGCGACGTCAACCGTATGGTCATCTGCGAAAAATTGTGGCGGCTGTTTGCCCTCGTCGAAATGCAGAGGTGGATGGAAAAATACCCTGCGACAGAAAACGTGGCGCAGTATCAACGCATGATTGAATTCACTGCGCAGAATTCGCGCATGCCATTTTTGGTCAGGGAAGCCGCAACAGCATGAAACTTGTGCGGCACGTTGCGATAACTTTCGCGCTGAGTTGCATATTAGGGAATTGTACCTATGATTCCACCCCGCCGGGTGACGCGGCGATTAACGACAGCAAGCCGCTGCTGATGCTCGACGCGACAGGGTTTACCGCCAGCCGCAGCGTGAAGTTGCAATATACCGACGCTGCGGGCAGCACCACACAGCAGACGGCTGCCGAAAAAACCGATGCATCGGGCCGGTTTCTTTATCCGCTTTACCTGACCCGTGGTACGCGCACTTACAGCCTGACGATCATTGTCGATGAAAGCGGGGATGGCAGCTTTTGCGGTCTTGGTGGCGATAAAACTTATACGCAGAATGCGAGCATTACCTCTGACACAGAAACGAAAAAAATTCAATTATCCACTGCAAGCTTCAGCGGTTGTTGAGTTTTACCGCGCGGCGGTAAGTACCTTTTCGATCAGGGAAAAATCTGCATCGAGCGAATAGCATTCAGCGCCGTTTTCATCGGCAATGGCTCGTATCAGAAAGTCCATTGCGGGCACGGATATGCCACGCGACCTGAGCTTTTCGGCATATTTTCCAGCCAATATCCAGGCTGTCGCGGTTGCAGGGAATGAAGGCACGAGCGCAAGCATTGCATCAAATTTGGATTTTTCAGCCCCTCTCGGGCTGGAAATCCGTAATTCGAGCAATATCGGATCGCAAAAACGAGCCTCGTCGTCTTCCATGAGGCGTGCGATTTTTTTCTTCACGTCTTCCTTGCCGCCATCGCGCAGCGCCTCGATCCAGGCAGAGGTATCAATAACTACCATTGGCGCTTTTGGCGTTGTCTGCTGATTTCATCGGAATCGGGGAGTTGTGAGAATGTCCCCAACAGCGCGGTCGCATCTTTGAGTTTTCTCCGCTGCACGTACTCGGTTAGTGCAATTACAACGGCTTTTCTGTTTGTCGATGCACCGGATTGCTCCCGCGCCTCACGCAGCAAATCTTCAGGAATATCCATAGAAGTTTTCACCCATTGAGTATAACAAAAAGATATCTTTTTAGAAAAGGTTAGCCCGTGATCTGTTTTACGCTATCGAGCGCAATTTTCAGCGTTTCAAGGTCTGCAGCGCCTGAGACCAGCGGTTGCTCGGCACCAATGATACAATTGTAAAAGTGCAGGTGCTCGCTCTTGAGCGGATTATCCTTGTGGATCTGTACCCGCTCGACGACTGATTCCTGCGAATATTTGATTTCGTCAGGGGCAGTGACTGTCACCGAATTGCCCTGACGGTGGATTTCGATTTCCTGGCTGCCATAGTTGAGAATGATGAAGTTGTTCTTCTGCGTCACTGTAAGCGTGCGCTCTTTATATTGGCTGAGGCGTGAGGCAGTCAGCGTCGCAATGCAGCCACCTTCAAATTGCAGTTCAATCACGGCAATATCTTCGTGTTTGCCGGTGATGCAGCTGCCAAACGCCGAGTGGCGCACCAGCGGTTTGCCGACAAGGTTGATCACAATGTCGATGTCGTGAATCAGCAGGTCGAGCACCACACCCACATCGAGAATGCGGTTGTTCTGCGGATGCAGGCGGCGCGTCTGTATCAATAATGGCTCAGTCGCGATATTTGACAGCGCCATAACGGCGCCATTAAAGCGCTCCACGTGGCCGACCTGCAGAATGAGGTTTTTGACGGCGGCGAGGCCAATGAGTTCTTCTGCCTGCGCGATGTCAAAAGTGATCGGCTTTTCGACCAGTACATGCACGCCATTTTCGAGCGCATATTTGGCAATGTCGTAGTGCAGATGCGTCGGCACGGCAATGGTCACTGCTTCGCATTCGCGGATCAGCTCCTGGTATGTGGC
>JAXMHE010000042.1:0-15021 GCA_046346945.1 Turneriella sp. | reverse complement strand
CGCAAAGCCGGCATCAAAGACGACGGTAAACAGGCGGGCAGCAAGGCGCCCAAATTTATGCTCTCGCCGTCAGTCTCGAATGCCAAGTATGCGATGGCAGTGACCTGGTATTGGTAACAGGCAAAGCCCGTTGCCTACTTTTCTCGTCCGAATCCAAACGTTTTTCCGGCAGAGAGGTATGGACCCCAGTTCTGGTAAGTGCTCAATCCATATAGCGTCGCTGAGAAAGAAACCATCAGGAATGTATTCTTATCAATGAATTCGGCAAAGCCAACCGTGGCGCTCAGATTGTAGACAATCGGCTGATTGGTTTCGCCTGACCCCAGAGCCTTGAAGCGTCCCTGGTAACTCTGGTTAATCTCGGCGAAGAGCACTGAAGAATCGTCTGAATAGTCGCGCACCACCCATTCAATAGAAGCGTTCATTTCGACGGCATCGCCGGGATTATCATAGATGCGCCCACTCTGTGCATGAAAGAAGCGGCCGAACGTGCCGACATACCAAAAGTTGAGGTTAATCACTACGGGACGAAACTCCCACATGACATTCGGGCCAACGTGTACCTCAGTCATCAGGTTACCAAAAGTGCGGCGACCGGTTGTGTCGCGTAGATCAACCATCGCAGTTGGCACCTTGACCATTGAGAAGAATAGCACGGATGGTACGAACGCCCGTTTGTGCGTCTGTTCATAGAGCAGGTAACGCGACCATGCAGAGGCGTCACCGAGCCCCGCTGAGGGCCCGTCAATTTCGCGCGAATTGTCGTTGATGATAATCGGAAACGGAATTGCGTCAACTTCCCATTTTTCCGTAATACCGTAAGTCAGCTGGTGGTTCATCGTGATATTCTGGTCGGCGACGCCCGCATCGATCGGCTTACGGCGGCCGGCTCCATCGTATTGCGCGCGCGTGAGATTAATTAAAGTGAAGTTCTGTATTACGAAAAGCCCTTTCGCCGTCATGTTACACGAATCGGTTGTGATGGGGTCGGTGACCATGAGGTCCCACGTATTGTCGAGGCGGTCTTTCTCCCCTGGTTCCCAGCGAATAGAATAGACCGCGCCGCTGCAAAGCAGCAGCGCGGTCAGCGCGCTCGTAAGGCGTTTCATGCCAGCGCTCAGGCAAACGCCCGGTTGACGGCCGAAAACAGCGCTTCGATCGATGCGCGCGAGATATTGGGGCTCACACCGACACCGTAAAATGTCGTTTTGTCATCCCGTTCAATCTGTATGTACGCAATCGCGCGCGCATCAGACCCTTCGCCCAGCGAATGTTCGCTGTAGTTCTTGATCTGGAAACCCAGCTTCGCGCTGGTGGCGTTTAAGATCGCGTTACGCGCGGCGTCGAGCGGGCCATTGCCTTTGCCGGTGTATTCGGCGTTTCCCGAGGTCAGAAATCCCGCTTTGTCGGATTGTATTTTGAGCCTAAGATTCACTTCGCCGCTGTCAGGCTTTTCTTCGATTGCCGAGATGCCTGCGAGCTCAAGGGGAGATCTGCGCTTGAGGTATTCGTCCTCAAAGGCGGTATTGATTTCAGCAGGCATAACCTCGCCGCCCTGCTTCTCGGCAATCACCTGCACCACGCGGGCAAACTCGGGGTGCATTGTCTTCGGCAGCCGGCAGCCAAAGTCGTGCTCCATGACATACGCCACGCCTCCCTTGCCCGACTGAGAATTGATACGGATGATCGATTCATACGTGCGGCCAATGTCATGCGGGTCGATCGGCAGGTATGGCACAGCCCAGGTTATGGGCTGCCCATTATGTTCGCCGATCTTGCGCTTCGCTAATCCCTTATTGATCGCGTCCTGGTGTGAGCCCGAGAATGCAGTGAAGACAAGTTCACCGACGTAAGGGTGCCGCTCATGAATACCCATGCGCGTCGTGCGTTCATACACTTCGGCTACGCGGTTGATATTCGACAGATCGAGCTCAGGATCAACCCCCTGAGTGAACATATTGAGCGCCACGGTCACGAGGTCGCAGTTGCCGGTGCGCTCGCCGTTGCCAAAGAGTGTGCCTTCGACTCTGTCTGCGCCCGCCATGAGTGCGAGTTCAGACGCCGCCACACCGCAGCCGCGGTCGTTGTGCGTATGCAGGCTAATGACTGCGAGGTCGCGTCGCGGAATATTGCGGATAAAATATTCGATCTGGTCGGCGTACAGGTTGGGTGTTGTCATCTCAACCGTGCTGGGCAAATTCAAAATCACTTTGCTCTGCTCCGTCGGTTCCCAGACATCCATCACTGCCGCGCAGATATCGACGGCGAAATCGACTTCAGTGCCGGTAAAACTTTCAGGCGAGTATTCAAGGTCGAAAATGGTTCCGGTTTTGGCACGGTATTCGACGGCCAACTGCTTCACCAGTTTCACTCCGTCGACCGCGAGCTTCTTGATCTGCTCACGGCTCATGCCGAACACCACATCGCGCTGCAATGTCGATGTAGAATTGTACATGTGCACAATCGCGCGGTGCACACCCGCAAGCGCATCGAAACTCTTGCGTATCAGGTGCTCGCGTGCCTGTGTCAGAATCTGCACAGTAACGTCGTTCGGCACAAGCTTATTATCCACTAAGTGGCGTAAGAAGTTATACTCGACATCCGCCGCTGCCGGAAAGCCGACTTCGATTTCTTTGAAGCCGATTTCAACGAGCAAATTAAAAAGCTCCGCCTTTTGCGGAATTTCCATGGGATAAACCAGTGCCTGGTTGCCGTCGCGCAGGTCGACGCTGCACCAGCGCGGCGCCTGGGTAATGGTTTTATTGGGCCAGCTGCGGTCTTTCAGATCGACTGGGCGGTAAGGTTGGTATTTTTTGACGATTTCAGGTTTCATATTGCCTCCGGGAAAGTATTAGGGTGCGCACGACGCGCGGCGATGCCACGGGTCAGGGTGAGACTTAACAGGCTGCTAAATGCCGCTCCGCTCGTCGCACCACAGGCCCCATGGCGCATTATAGTCGAGGCAATAGATTAATGCCGATCAGAAATGGAATAGAAGTGGCGGTTGCCATCGGCATGGTGTTAATATACCAAATATCGACAGCACGGCAAGTTTTTTGCAGACCCGTTACGTAAAATCTGTTGCCCTCGAAAACCGGCTGCATAGCATGACCGATGCCACTCTGGAAATCAACGCTGCTTTTGTTGCTTGGCCTGGCTTTCTCGCCCCTTACAGCCGACGACGACGGAGATATTGAACCGGTGGTTGCAGCGCCGCCGTCAGAAAGTGAGTACAGGGGTGACACAGACGCGCGGGCGCAGACTGACTTGCCGATATTCTCACTCCACTTTGTGATGATGGCAAACCATGAAAAGGCTATTGCTTCAGCCACGCCCGAGCGGCTCAGCCAGATCGAAGATTTGCTCAACCATAAATTCGCCAGCACCACCGGCCAACACCTTGCGCGTTTCAAGATTAGGGCTTTCGTGTCGCTCGAAGATCTGCAAAAATCGAGTTGCACTGAACTCTATGAAGCGGTTATGGCAAATGCGAAAGACCGGTTTAATCTCTACTGGAAATGCAAAGATCCGAATGTGCATGCACCGCAGGGAATCACGATCTTCATCAAACACCACGACAAAGACAAACTCTCGTATGGCGGTCAAATGAAGGGCATTCCCTATGCCCAGATCAACTGGGAGCGATTCCGCAAAGACGAGCGTGTATTTCTACACGAACTCGGTCATGCCTTTGGCCTCGCACATTCATGCCCACCGGCAAAAGGCTCCGGCGGCCGCCCCAACGTGATGAATTTCATTAAGGGCTGCCACCCGTTGCCCGAAGGTGAAGCAGGCTGGCTCTACACCCCTTCGCAGGCAGAAAAAGTCAAAAAACGCCGCGACGCTTACGCAAAGAAGTTTGCCAAAATCAAAGACCCGGTGTGGGATAAGATTCTCGCCGACAGCCTGCTTTCGCGCTAACGCGGCCTCGTTGTGCCGGCGCGGTTCCGCGCGCCGGCCTGCAAGCATACCGTGCTATTCCCGCGGACGCGGGAATGGCAACCGAATTGACACGATGTATATGTCGACATATATGTGGTTATGGCGATGAAGCGCACACAGGTCTATCTGACGCAGAATGAGCATAAAGCTCTGACTGCACTCAGCCGCTCGACTAAAAAAAAGCGCAGCGAAATTATTCGGGAAGCGATCGATGAGCATTTAAAAAAATACTCAGCCGAAAACCGGCGCAAAGTTCTCGAAGAGGTAGCCGGAATCTGGAAGGACAACGATTTCGACTTAAAAGAATTGCGAAAAGGTTGGACGCGTAAGTTTTGAGCTCGCTTCTTGATACGAATATTCTCGTCGACCAATTGCGTGGTTTGGCGCCGGCCATTGCTTTCACAAATTCTCTGGGAGATAACGCCGCAATTTCAGCGATCAGCGTCGCTGAACTGCTGAGCGGTGCACGGTCTCCGGAACAAAAGATCAAGATCAAGCACCTCATCCAGGCTTATCGCGTGATTCCATTCGATGGCGAAATTGCAGAACTAGCAGGAGATCATATTCGCCAATTCAGCAAATCCCATAGCGTAGATTTGGCAGACGCGGCCATAGCCGCCACCGCGCAGCTCAGCAATCGGAACCTCTACACCCTGAATCTCAAACACTTCCCAATGTTTCCCGGCCTTAAGAAACCCTATTGACGCATTGGGAGTGGAGCTGAAGGTCACACTCCCAATGCAGTTAAGAACTTCTTCAGTAAGCCCTCTGCTTCGGCTCTCAGGGCTTCTTTGTCGGCTGTGAGCGAAGCCGCAGTCGGTTTCTGTTTACCCATTAAACTCAGGTATGCCTTGATTTTGGGCTCAGTGCCTGAAGGGCGGATTGTCAGCCGCGAGAAGTCTTTTAACCAGAACTGGATGACATCCCCCTCGCCCAATTGTTTTTTCAAATCTCGGCAAGTCTGCGTCTGAGGTTCTTTTGCGCCTTTGCGCAGGTCGAGAATATCAACCACTTCGCGCCCGAAGTCGGCGTTCGCCGCAAATGCCGCCGGGTCGGCGAGCTTGCCCAAAGTTTCGGGTAACAGCGCCGGGTTTTTGCTCAGATCAATGCTGTGCAGTAGTTCATGGAACAGCCCATGGCGGATATAAATTTCATCGAGCGCCTGCAACAGGTTCTCGTCTTCTGCAAGCTCTGCCAGGGCGAGTGCTGACGACAGCGAATCTTTGTCGCGCACCCAGTGTATCGGCAGATAACCGAAACTCTCTTCGCCGCCGAAGAGGTAGTTGTCGGGATCTTTTGCCACCTGCTCTGCGATGTATTTAAAGCCAGTCAGCGTCTCTACGGTTTTGATGCCATAGCCGTCAGCGATCAGGCGCTGCAGCTCAGTCGTCACGATCGTTTTGCAGATGTAGGGTTTCGCTAACGACTTGGTCTTTTTGCGCGCAATACTTTCGAGCAGCAGCGAGCCGATCTGGTTGCCGGTCAGAAAGTGATAACCATTCGCCATTTTGAGCATGCAACCCACGCGGTCGGCGTCGGGGTCGGTCGCCACAAGCAGGTCGGGTTTGTCATGGGCTGCAGAGGCGAGCAGGCGTTCGAACGCTGCCGGCTCTTCGGGATTCGGAGACTTCACTGTCGGAAAATTGCCGTCGGGTTCTGCCTGCTCGGGCAACACACGAAAGCCGCCATAACCTAATTCTTTGAACGCCTTCTCAAATAACCATCCGCCGGTGCCATGCAGCGGTGAATACAAAATGCGCGCATGCTTCGCTTTCTTTTGGTAGAACACCTCTTGCTTGAGGCGCGCCATGTACGCAGCATAGATTTCTTCTTCCATCAGATCGGCTGCGGGTATCGGGGTTTCAGCGAGTGCGTGGAGGTCGGCGGGCAATGCCGAATATTCGGTCGTGAGAAAGAGCTGCTGTATGTCTTTATCGACCGGTGAGATGATTTGCCCGCCGTCGGAGCCGTATGCCTTGTAGCCGTTGTATTGCGGCGGGTTGTGCGAAGCGGTGAGCACCACACCGCAATTGGCCTTGAGCTCGCGCACTGCAAATGACAGCAGCGGCGTGGGCGTCGGGCGTTTGAAGATTTTGACGCGCATGCCAGCACGCGTGAGAATATGATAGCTCAGACGGCTGAACTCAGGGGATGTCAGGCGTGAATCATACCCCATTGCCAGGAGCGGAGATGCACCGCTTTTTTTGAAATACGCGGCAACCGCCAGGTTGAGCCGGCCAATATTCTGCAGATTGAGGCGGTTCGTGCCGAGGCCTGTGACCGCCCGCATGCCGCCTGTACCAAACGAAGGCTCACCGTCGAATGCGCGTTCTGCCATCAGCTTCGGCTTGTCGCTTTCGAGCTGATTTTTTTCCGCTGAGCTCAGCGGGGACTCTAAAAATTTCTGGAAATACTGTTCGGGTGTGAGAGACATCCCGCTGTCTTGCAGAGAAAATGACGGTGTAAAGCGAGATTTGACCCCAGTTAAAAAGAAGTCGCTGCGGCGTCGGAAATCCGCATTTTACCCTTGTTTATGGGCGCGGGACACGACCATCACCACCACCATACAGACGGGCATGACCACGCCTCGCGCAATCTTTTGATTGCGCTGGTGCTCAATCTCGGTTTTGCTGCGATTGAAGCTGCGGGCGGCGCTTACACGAACAGCGTCGCTATAATATCCGATGCGCTGCACGATTTTGGTGATGCGCTGTCGCTCGGTGTCGCGTGGTATCTGCAGCGCGTTTCGCTACGCCCGCGCGACCGCTACTATTCATACGGTTATCGCCGCTTTTCGCTTCTGGGTGCTGTTGTCGTTTCGTCGGTGCTGCTCCTTGGTCTTTCATTTGTGATACGTGAATCAGTGCTGCGTGTTTTGCATCCGCAGCCAGCGAACGCGAAAGGCATGCTGCTACTCGCGATTCTCGGCGTCGCGGTTAACGGCTACGCGGCATTGCGCTTAAGCCGCGGCCATACGCTGAGTGAACGCGCGGCATACCTGCACCTGCTTGAAGATGTACTGGGGTGGATCGCAGTCTTAATCGGCGGCATCGTCATGCTGTTTGTGAATTTACCGATTCTCGATCCGCTGATTTCGCTCGGCATATCGGCCTTTATTCTCTTTAATGTGTTTCGCAACCTGCGGGGCGTCGTGAAAATTCTGCTGATGCAGGTGCCGGATAACCTGCAAGACAGCGAGCTCGAAGAAGAGATTCGCGCGCTGAAACCCGTCAAAGCGGTGGAAGACCTGCATCTATGGACCCTCGACGGCGAGAACCATGTGATCACTATGCAGGTGATTGTCAGAGACAGCCTCAGTTTTGCTTCTCTGCGGAAATTAAAACTGCAGATCCGTACTCTGGCCGCCAACCGCGGCATAAGGCACAGCACGATCGAGTTCTGTTGCAGTTCAGAAGACCGGCACCAGCAACACTGACATCCCGGGCCGCGCCGCCTTCGCCATATTCCCTTTACACATGGCCGGGGAAATTCAGGCTTGGTAGTGCGAATTGTTTTGATTGCTGCCGGCATCGTTTTTATGCTGGGCGAGATTTCTGCCCGTGCAGGTGGGGGTGGCAGCTACCGGTCGTCGAGCGGCAGTTCGAGTTCTTCGCGCTCGTCGAGTTCATCGTCGAGCCGGTCTTCCAGTTCTTCGAGCTCCTCTTCATACCGGCCATCAAGTTCTTCTGGGTCATCTTCTTATCGGCCGTCAACTTCATCGTCTTCGCCATCGCGCACCTCCTCTTCTTCCACCCCCTCTCGCCCAGCTTACGCCACTTTGGGATCTTTCAAAGCAATCAAACGGAATTACACGTTTCTCAGCGCCGGAAAACTGGCATTGGTTGAAAACCTCACCTTCTCTCAGAAGCCCGGCATTGCGGTTGATTACGCCCATACAGTTGCCGGGCCCGAAGTTCCATGGGAGCTCGGCGCTGTGGCGTACGAGGCACAGAAAGCGACGAATCTCGGCTCCAGTGGGAGTGAATTGCGCTTTCGTATGAAGGCTGCTACAGTGGCCGAAATGAACACCATCATTGCCGCCCAGATCAGTGCAGCCCCGATACCCACGGAAACCGGTTTCACGATGGATTTCAAGCCGCAGTGTCGCGACGCCGCCGTTTGCGAAATTAGTTTCACCCGGTTGCCCCCTGGCGCGATCGTGCAATCGCTGGCCGCGCCAGTTGACGCATTCGCCGGGCCGAAGGTGCTAATTGAACGCAGCGGCGAATCGATTCGGTTTGAATCCACCGAGGTGCGCGCGACACATCGATTCAAGCTGATAGCCAGCGACCAGGCCAGCCGTGACGCGTCTTATGCCGTGTGGAACAAAGCCGGCCTGATGACGCGCACCGTTGCCAATGTTGAGGTCACAGAGGACGGCGTCGTACGAATTGAATCGGCAGCAGAAGTCCTGAAGGGAAAAATGCACGATCGAATAGCCTTCTTCTATGGCCCAACTCGCCAGCGCGCTTACCAAATTGGTCGCACGAACAATATCACTGGCGGTTTCAATAGCGAATACGTAGATCCAGACCTGCACGTGGCGAGCGGCGCGACCGAATATGGTTTCTCCCTGCTGGGAGCCATTCTCCACAACAGTCCAAATCCGCCCCGGCTCTTCGTTCCCCTCGCGGCTCGCCTCAATACGTACCGCGATTTTACCTCGCAGCAGCCTTCACCGGAGTACATTGCAACCTACGAAAAGATCACCTTGGTCATGCCGGCCGGCATGACGGCCGATCCGCGCATTTTTGAATGCTTGGATTTTGCGCTGGGCACATGCGGCAGCACCCGCCAGATCATGACGGATATAACCAGAGAAGGAGGAAAAACGATTCTCTATCCCCGCGAGGCACAAATCAGCGGCCTATGGCTATTGACGGCCGACGTCACCGGTGGCGCATTCGAGAAGCCCAGTCTTTGGACCCGGTTCACCTTTGGCCTCAGCAACTTCCGGGTATTCGGCAAATACCCGCGCTGGGCATTTTGGTTCTGGACGCTTTCTGTATTGGGATCCTTGGTTGCCTTCATCGTGTTCTTTGTATGGCTGGGCCGACGCAAGCGGCGGCGCATCGAACGAGAGGCGCTTCGGGCCAAAGAAGAACAGGTGGTGCAAGACCTGCTGAAACGCGACCCGGCATTTAATCTGGAAAATTTCCGGGCACGCGCAAAACTGATCGCCGAAAAGATACAACACGCGTGGTCGGCGGGCGACATGCGCGAATGCCGCCGTTTCCTGTCACAGGGGGTCTACAACCGGTTTCGCCTGCAATTGAAGATCATGCGCGAACACGAAAATCGCCAAAATGCAATGGCGGATTTCCGCGCGTTGCGCCTGGCGCTCGTCGAGCGGCGCCGCTCGGGCTCTTATGACGCCGTCATTGTTCGCCTCGACGCCGAAGCGCGGGATACCATGGTCGCTGCAGAGCTCGACCATGGCGCAGCACTGGCGGCTGCAAAGAAGGCTCCGCTCACTACCTTCACGGAGTATTACACTTTGGTACGGAAGCGCAACGCTAAGACCGAGCATGAAACCACGATCGATGCCTGCAGCCATTGCGGTACGCCGTTCACCGGCGAAGGCGAGATCACAAAGTGCAGAAGCTGTGGCGCCGTGATGGGCTCGGGTACCTTTGACTGGGTGCTCGCCGAAATCACGCAGGCAAGCGAATATTCGGGCGGGGCTTCGCGCAAGAAGCTGGCTGAAGACGTAAGCCCTGACCGCATCGAAGACCGGGCCTCGTTTGTCTTCTGGCGGCAGCTGATGGCGCGGCTGACAGGCAACCGGGCATTTATTGCGCGCGATGCAACCGATACTTACCTGAAAGGCGATACCAGTCGGGAAAATCTGTATGACGTGGCCGTCGGCGCAGCCGAGCTCGAATCTTATGGGGCGGCTGAAGCCGCCTGCACTGCACAGGTTAGAATCAAGTGGTCTGCAGCGGATGGTAAAGGGCATGAAGTCAGGCACCGCGAGTCGGTGCTAAGTCTGAGCGCCAAAAAGGCAGACGTCGTTGCCGGCGGTTTCGAGGAACACAGCTGCGGTTCATGCGGTGCGCCGCTGCCAGAAACCGATAGCGTCGAGTGTTCCTATTGTCACTCGCCCATACAGCGCAAGAATGCAGACTGGCTCTTGGAATCCGTGGAAACCACGATCGAATGAAGAAAGTCGCGGAAGGCAAGTTGATCCCCCTCTTCGACCGCATTGGTGGCGGTGTGCTCGGTCTGCTCGAATCCGTCGGCGGATTTGCCATTTTTGCGGGCCAGACATTCAAATTCGTTTTTGTACCGCCATTTGATTTTCGCAACCTGCTCTACCAGATGGGCGAAATTGGCGTGAAGTCGATTCCGGTTGGTGTCGTGAGTTCGTTCTTTGTCGGCATGGTCATGGCTCTGCAGCTCGGTGGTCCGATGGAGCAGCAGATTCAGGGTATCTCGACCTTTATGGGCGGCGGTATTTCGCTCGCGATGGTGCGCGAGCTCGCACCGGTGTTGACTGCGGTTTTGCTCGCGGGTCGAGTGGGCTCTTCGATTGCCGCCGAGGTCGGCACGATGAAAGTCACCGAGCAGATAGACGCCCTCTCAACGCTCGCCACGAACCCGATACACTACCTGTCAGTGCCGCGTTTTCTCGCATCGCTCATGTGCATACCGATGATCACGGTGATGGCCATTGTTGTCGGTGTGTTCGGTGGCGCGCTCATCTCGAATCTGAGTCTCGATATTCCTTACAATTTGTATTTCGATTCTGCGCGCACCCTCGTACGGAGCCGGGATCTCATCTCGGGCGTCGGCAAAACCTTTTTCTTCGGCGCAGAGATTGCGCTCATTTCTTGTTTTTCGGGCTTTCGCGCGCGCGGTGGCGCCGAAGGGGTGGGCCAGGCGACGATTCAGGCAGTGGTGTTTTCGTTTATGATGATTATTGTCTCAGATTATTTTATCACATATATTTTTCAATTGTTTGGACTATGATGCGTAGCCTGCGCCCCACCCCCCTTCCCCTCCCCCAGGAGGGGCGGTAACAACTCCCTTCCCCGGAATGGGGGGAAGGGTTGGGGGATGGGGGCGAATGACCCACGTCCGGCTCGACAAAGCGGTCAAGAGTTTTGGCGACAAGCACGTCTTGCGTGGCGTCGATCTCGACATCAAACGTGGCGAAATTATCTATATCATCGGGCAAAAGCGGTTCGGGTAAGTCGGTCACCCTCAAGAATATCACTGGATTGTTGAAACCCGATTCGGGTTCAGTCTTTATTGACGGTCTCGACGTGCATTCACTGCCCGATAAGGAACTCAATGTGCTGCGTCGCAAGATGGGGGTGCTGTTCCAAATGGCGGCGCTGTTCGATTCGATGTCGGTCTATGAGAATGTCGCGTTTGCACCCCGGCGCTTCACCACCATGACTGAGCAAGAAATTTCCGAACTCGTGACGGAAAAACTCGCGATGGTCGGGCTCAAAGGCGTCGAACATCTCAATCCTTCTGCCTTATCGGGCGGTATGCAAAAGCGGGTAGGCCTCGCGCGCGCGATTGCGCTCGACCCCGAAATCGTGCTCTACGACGAACCCACGACCGGAGTCGACCCGATTCTCGGGGCCGCGGTCGATGACCTGATTCGCACACTCAACACCAAAACCGGTGTGACTTCGATTGTGATCTCGCATGACATCCATTCGGTATTCCGCACGGCTGACCGGGTGGCGATGCTGTATGACGGGGTGTTTCGGCTGATTGGCACGCCCGAAGACTTCAAAAAATCAGATGACCCGGTGATTCGGCAATTCGTAGAAGGTTCGGCCGAAGGGCCGATACCCATTTTATAGCGGCCATGGACAAAGATCGTAAAACTCGCGTAGCAGTCGGCCTGATGACGGTCATCTCGATCGGCACATTCGTTGCGCTTTTGGCGACGCTCGGGCGCTGGCAGATGTCGGGCGAAGGTGTGCGCCTCAATCTACGCTTTCGGTTTTTGAATAACCTTTCCCAGGGAGCGCCTGTGCGCATCTCGGGCGGTTTACCGGTGGGTTATGTCGAGAAAATTTACCAGAAGGATCTGCGCACTTATGTGCAGATTTACCTGAACAAAGACCTGCGCGAGAAAATTCCGAAGCGCACAGAAACTGTATTTGCGATCTATACCACAGGCCTCATGGGCCAGAAGTACATCAACATCACAATACCCGAACCAAAACAAGGCGAAGTGTTTTTCCAGGACGGCGATGAATGGATCGGCATCGACCCGCCGTCGATCGACCAGATGATGATGGCATTTTCGAGCTGGTTCGACGGCAAAAACGGCGGCCAGGTGCTTGCCGAGATCATGAAAGAGACCGAAACGTTTCTTGCGAACCTCAATGGCATTGTGAATGAAAACCGCGGGGATATCAGAACCACCATCAGGCAGGCACGCGAATCGTTCACTTCACTCTCGGCTCAGCTCGACACGCTGATGCAGAAGCTCAATATTCTTTCGAAGAACTTCACCGACATCTCGAACCAGAACAAGCAGGATATACAGATCATGCTCGAGAATATGTCGAAGATCTCGCGTGACCTCAACCTCATCACGCAGCGTGTGAATTCAGGTCGCGGTTCGGTGGGTAAACTCATCCAGGATGAAGAACTTTACAAGAACGCCAACGAAGCCGCCTACCATGCGCGCGAACTCTTCCGTAAGCTCGAAGAAAATCCTTCGCTCTTTTTGAACAAAAGCAATTAACGTGGTACCCCTGCCCCGCCATGCGCCTGTCTGAAATGGATGCCACGCGGCGCGCGTCGATTCGCGCCGGAGCCTATGTGCTCATCGGTTTTCTCGTCATCACGATTGGTGCGATGGTCGGGGCACGCATTCACACGGCGCGGTCGGGGTTCACCATTGACGTGGCCTTTTCATTTCTCAGCAACCTGACACGCAATGCACGCGTGTTGCTATCGGGCGGCAAACAGATCGGCTATGTGCAGGATATTTTCCAGAAAGACCGGCAAACCTATGTGCGGCTCTACCTCGAGAACAGTCTGAAGAATGTGATGCCGAATAATGCGGAGACACAAATCTCGATTTTCAGCAATAACCTGATGGGGCAGAAGTATATCAATATTCAGTTTAGCGAACGGCAGGGAAATGAACCCGTCATAGAACCGGGTCAGGTTGTGCGCGGAATATCCCCGCCCTCATTCGAGCAGATGATGCTGTCATTCTCGAGCTGGTTTGAGGGCAAAAGCGCCGGTGAGGTTGCCGAACAGATATTCGCGAAAGGTGCGATGCTCAGGTCGAATATCGACGCCGTTATTGCGGAGAACCGCGACGATTTGGCGGCCACGATGTCCGGCGCCAAAAGCTATTTTTCGACGATTTCGGGCCAGTTTGACGGCCTTAAGACAAACATTTCGCTGATTGCGCGCAACAGCGAAGAGATTCTGACGGCACAGCAGCAGAGCCTGGCGCAGCTGGTGACGAACACAGCCAGCATGGCGCAAAATCTGGAAATGCTCGAAAAGGCCATGAAGAATAATCGTGGCAGTCTCGGCCGCTTCAATAAAGACAGCAAAGCTCTGCGCGATAATATTCGCATGACGATTGAATACAGCCGCTCGTTCATCAAATGCATTCAGGAAAGGCCCTGGGTGATTATCTACAAAGAGTCGTGTAAAGAGCGTTGAATTGTGCATTGTATTTGCGGCTGCGCCGTAGAATACAATGCACTAATTAAATCAATTCTCTTCTTTCGAAATCTTCCTGAGTAGCTCTTCGCGGTGACGGTCGTCGAGTAGAACGATCGTATTCGCCTTTTGTTTGCTCTTGCGCCGCGAGCGAATGAACAATCCGACAAAACCCGCACACAGAATAATGCCAAGGGCGCTGAAGACACCGAGATAATTGCTCTGCGGTATGCTCATAATCTGTGAGCCGAAACCGTCTTTAAATTGCACGAACATATAAGAATACTCGGGAGATTTTGCCATCGCGAATGCATCGTTCTTATCCGTGATTGATCCGAAACCTTTGCGAAAGCCTTCGAGAATCTGTTCGTCACTCAGACCCGACAAAAGCAGCTTGTCGAGTGCGTCGCGTGCGGGCCATGCATTGCAGTGGCCGGTATGGTTGCAGTTCCTCAGCGGCATGTTGCAGCCGCAGGTGCACATAAGCTTGTGCGACAGATTGTCGAAACGCTTCAGCAGCACCGGGTCAGTTAGGCGGCTGTGCGCACTCTGTGCAGCCAGCGGCATTGCCATTAAAATTGCCAGCGCGGCGCTCAATATACAAGTGACCCGGAAGGATTTCATTTGTGGCCTTGATACCAAAACTCAGACGCAGCATAAATCGAATTTCACTGGTCGTATGTCTCGCTGCGGCGCCGACGTATGCAGAGGCGCGGTATCTGACCGCAATCGACGGCGCCTACTCGATCGCCTCCAGGGCATTGCCGGGAACACTGTCGGGCATCTATTCGTCCGATGCGGCGGAATATAACTTCACCGATTATGGCGGGCGTTTTTACTGGCTCAAAGACGATTATGGCATCGGCGTGTCGCTGGGGCTCTATTCGGCATTTAATGCGCGAGCGCTGCTATCTGCTACGTCCGGCACGACCGTTGACTTTGTGCAGCGACAAAACACCGCATCGGGGTCGACGTACCAGTTTGCACAGGGGAACTATCGCCTCGGACTCGGTTGGGTGCCGCTTTTGGCGAGGTACCGCCGTGCGTGGTTTGGGGATTTCCTCTTTGCCGAAGTGGGTACGGGCCCCGCCTATGGCTTTGGGGCGCTCGAATACACGGTCTCTGCGACTGCAGCCACCTCAACGCTCAGCGAAACGCGCTACCATAAATACAATGAATGGGGATGGATGACGAGCCTGATGCTTGGCGCCAATTTCAAACTCTCGCCCGGACTCAGTCTGCAGGTTTTCATCGAAGGCGCGTGGGTCTATGCGAAGATACGCAATCCAAACCTGTTGCAGTCAGACAGCATCAGCTGGTCGCAGTATTTTGTCCGGCCGGGGCTAGCGGTGGCTTTTAGCTTTTAGGGCATAAAAAATCCCCGCGTCGCGGGGATTTTTTTCTTTCAGGTGAGCAAGA
>JAXMHE010000041.1:0-19870 GCA_046346945.1 Turneriella sp. | reverse complement strand
CGCCACTGCCGAAGCAGTTATTCTTTCGTTCTCGAGGGGTGACTTTGGCATCAAAATCGATTCGCTCGAAATTATATCCGCATTGAACCAGGTCAAAACCGGCGGCACCACAAAGTCGTTAAACGGTAACCTGTCGCTCGTCGCCGAATCGGCGCAGGTAACATATAAAGAAACCAAATTCCTGAAAGAAGATATCGTCGTGCCATTTTTAAAAGTCATGCTCAAATGCCGCGCACAGGATAACCGCATCGGCATTGAAACCGGTGAAGCGATTGGCCGCCTGATCAATATGCAGATACGGGGTTCTGTGACGATTGGGCCGCAGACTGAGCTCAGCCTTAATCTGGTACTCAAGCCCACCGACGAATTCTACCAGAAATACCAGGACAAAGATTTACGCACGCTGCTCAAATTTGCGAATATTCTGCAAGACGACGGGCGCATTGAATTTAATGTGCGGGGTACTTTAAATCAGCCGATTGTAGAACCTGTGCTCGCAAAGACGGCTGCGCCGGCACCAGCGGCCCCGGTAGCGCCGCGCTAGCGGCTTTTTGCCGGTTTGACGGCGGTCGCTGCTTTCTCAGGCGTTTCGGTTTTTTCCACCTTCTTATTTTCACCCTTCTTTTTATGAGCGGTGTATATTTTCACCAGTGGCTGCCATTTTCTCAGCTCAAATGCCTGGTGGTAGTGCCTGAGAGAACGCAGGTAGAGATGAGCGCTGTAATTGTAGTTGCGGTTGTTATACGCGGCGAGCGCGCGGCTTTCATCCTGCTTGCCAACCTCGACCGTACTGAGTATCTTTTCCTTGGTCGTGGTATCCGCGTAGGGCTCAGCATTCCGCTCGTTCAGGATGCTCTGGTGTTTGTCGACTAAGTCCCGGTAGATTTCGGCAATTGCCTTGAATTCACCCATAAATTTTTCATAGGTCTGCTGCGCATTCTTGAGGGCAAGGTTGCGCTCGCCCTGCTTTGCCTCGCGGTATGAAATCAGGCTCTTTTCATAGGCCTCGATCTGCATTTCAATGGAGGTATTGCGCGCAGAGACGAGGCCTGTTTCCATGAAATAGCGCAGGTCTTTTACCTGGTTGGCACCCTTGATTTTAATTTTCTGGATATCGATTGTGCCGGCAAAAAGCGTGCTACCGGCGAGGCAGATGGCAATGAGGGCGTGGCGTAAGCTCAGCATAAAAGCTCCCGTTTGCTTAGCGCGGCGCAGATTATTTTTTCGGTTCTGGCTTTGCCGGAGCAGGTTTTTTCGTCTCTGGCTGATCTTTAGCCGGGTAATCGGGTACCAGCGTTTTCTTTTCTGGCCGCTTGGTCTGTAGCTCTTTGAAAGCATCTTTCAGCAGCGATTTTTTCTGGCCGGAGATCAGTCCGTAATTGTCGTCATGGTGCAGGTAGAAGTTCATGTTATCGGTATATAACTTTCGGTTCATCTGGTTCGTGAGGCTGTTCTTCACGCGTTCATAGTCGCGGATTTTCTCACGGTCGTCTTTATTGCGCGCATCGTCCCAGGTCTGTGTCTGGTAATCGACCTTGTCTTCTATCGGTGTCTTACTCTCGATCAGCGAAAGGAAAGCAAAGCGCTTCGCACGGCGTGCGCGCTTGATGCCATCGATATAATAGCGGATTTTGTTGGAGAACAGAAAGCGGTTATAGTTATAACCCATGTCACGGAACTGTCGGGCCACTTCGACGTCGCGGTAACCGAGCTGCAGAAAAACCGCGGATTTACGGTCTTTCGACTGGATAATAATGGGAGCTTTGAGATCGAGCAGTGCGCGCGAATCTTCAATATACCGCTTCTGCAGCACATCGTAGAACAGATCGAGCAGAATCTCCTGGCTCAGGCGTATCGACTTGAACGCATCCACGTAGTTGCTTTCGAGGTAATACAGGTTCGCATTAAAATTGTGCTGGTTTGCGTCCTTGAGTGCCTTCTCATTTTCGGCAGAACCGAAATTCGACACGCTGACGTTGGCAAATTCGATAAAATAGCGGTTTTCACGCAATATTTTCTCGACAAAACCCTGGTCGGGTGCAGCCGAATGCACTGAAATTGCGGTAAGCGGCACAATAAGCACCGTCAGAAATCTGCGTAAAACTGTCATGCCGTTGAACCGCCCTGTCTGCATTTGGATTCCGTTTTGAATATCGACCCCGTGCGAAAGTTCTTGATACAAAAAAACGTCAGTTTTTGAATGGGAGCCTCTGCTTCAGGCTGTTCAGGTTTTGCGGGGTGAGGCGAATGAACCGCGCCCCTGCCCTGAACTTGTGGGTCTGCGTGATGTTATCGACCCAGACAATCTGTACCGGCAGCTCAATGGGTTCTGAACCGATATTCAGGTGCAGGCTCATCAGTTCGCCCGGCTGCATCGCCTCGTCGAGCTCAAAAGAAATACCTTCGATCGAAACATCCTGCGAAGTGCTTTTGCCCGCGTGGCCATTGGTTTTGGTGATCGAGAGTTCCCATTCGAGCGGATAACGGATGTGCCGGCGTTTGTTCTGCGAGTAGCAGATAATGCGGTTTTTGCCCGAATATTTCGCGAAATACAACATCTGGTCGGCGCGGTCGATCAGCTCTGCCGCCGAGGAGGCATCGCCCGGGTACGTTGCTAATCCCCCGCTCAGGCTCAGGTCGGTGGAAGCAATTTTAAGCTTAGCAAATTCGGTGCGGATTTTCTCGCTGACGATCATGGCGCCCTCGCCGCTGGTCTCTGGCAGAATCACCGCAAACTCTTCGCCACCGATGCGGCAAGGTGTGTCTTCGGAACGGATAGAACGCTTGAGCAGCTTGCCGAGCGCCGATATCACCGCATCGCCGGTGGTATGACCGTGCGTATCGTTAATGCGCTTAAAATTATCGATGTCGACAATGAGCAGCGAAAACTCGCGGTTGCGCCGCGTCGCCTGCTTGAGCTCACGCTCGATGGCTGCGTCAAAGAAGCGACGGTTAAATATCCCGGTCAGCTCGTCGACCGCCGCCTGCCGAGCAGTTTCGGCATACACATGGATCTCGATCACTTTTGGATTTTTGAGCTCATGGCTTTCGTTGACGAAATAATCGACCATCGCGACGCGAAAGCCCGCTTTGCGGCCGAGTTTTTCTTCGAGCGCATCGCGGTGGTTAATGATGGCTTCCCAGGTTTGTTTGGCTTCGGCCGGCGGCAGGCGCAGGTGGCACATCACATGGATCAGCCGCGCATAGATGTCTTTCTCGCCCGATTTGTAGAGCGATTCGGCCGCATCCAGTACCGATTCTTCTGCTGCGTCGTTATCGGCAAAGATCTGGTTGATCAGGTCCAGCTCACCCTGTATGCCCGACGATATGCGCATGTAGGCAGGTACTACAGCGCTTTGGCCTGTAAAGTGGATTAAAGATCCGCAGGCTGCCCGCCTACTCTGTTTTTTTCCGGCCTTTCTCCCTGAGCCAGTCGAGCATTTCGGGAGTGATCTCGACATCGGGGTTCGCAGCCTGCCATTCAGCGAGATCAACCTCTTCGCTCATCTCTGGTTCGTGGCGCAGCGTCGTGCGCAGCAGGCGCAGAAAGATAAAGATCGATACTGAACTGATGAACCCGGCGATGATGTACGCCAGCGGTTTGACCAGCGCCGACTGCCCCAGCAGGTAGTGCGCGAGAATACCTGCATCGGTACGCATCACATCGCCATGCACAAAATCATTGAGATCATAGAGCGAGTAGAGCGCCGTCAGCCCGCCGAGTACAAAGAGCAGCAGGTGATTGAAACGCGGAAAAAGGAATGCGGAGACAGTGAGCGTTAACCCCCAGCCGCCGCTGATGAAATACTTGAGGTACTTATCCGAGGTCTTAACAGCGGCGCCGTCGGGAAAAAAACCAAAGAAAATCACGGTGAGCCCGACAAGCAGCGACACCGTGCGGATCAGTCGCCCGGTGAGCGATGCGCGCAGCATCATATACCCCCACAGAATGCTGCCGATGTAGCCTGCTGTCGCAATGATAAAGAAGATACCGCGCCCGTTGGCCGCGTACGTCGCACCCGATTCATCCCACTCTATCGAGATTGCCGAAAGATGGCCTCCCGTCAGAATCGTGGCGATCGCATGCGAAGTTTCATGCAGAAAGACTACGAAGAGCTTGAGCGGCTTTAATACCGGCGACTGCCAGAAAAAGATCAGCAGCACTGTGAGCACGGTCAGCGCCGCAAGCCTGAGGAATACCGTTCTCATGCGCTCAGAATACCGCGTAGATCAGGCCGATGTTTGCCTGCACGCGTATGTGCAGCAGGTCGGCGACAGAATAAGTGTGCTGCCTGCCGGGTATCAGGTTCACACCGAGCAAAACGGTCACCGTCATAGTCAGATTTTCGGCAAGCTGCGGCGTGACCTGCATCAGGCCATCGGCGAAAATATGGTTATAGCTCGATTCGGGCGCCGGCATCGAATTGACATACATCGTGGTTTCCGTCAGGTGAGTCATGCCCAGACCGATATTGAACACCGGGAAAACTTTATAATGCAGGTGTGCATAGACCGGTACATGCCATTGCACCCGGTTCTGCATATCGATTTTGACCGAGTTCACGGTGAGCGAAGTCAGCCGCATGAGTCCGAGACCACCCTGCAAAAAGAAATCCGCGAGGTCATAGCGCGCTACCAGCGAACCGCCGAGCGTGCCATAACTCACCGAATATTCTCCCTTCGACTTATCGAGCCCTTCTTCATTGTGCGCGGTCGCGGCGAATTCGAGCCCGGCATGAAACTTGCGGCTGAGATCAACCGGTTCTGCAGGTACTTTTTGAACCGCGTTACCACGTTCGTCGGTTTTTGCGGTCTGTGCCCATGCCGCGCCGGCAGAGAGGATTAACAGCAGCGGAAAAAAATGGCTTCTGCCCGGCAGCATACTGCACTCTACGAGCGACAGGCGGATGTCAACACTTCATTGCCCTTTTCGGTCACGAGCACGTCATCCTCAATACGAATGCCTATGCCGCGCACGCCGGCTGACAAAAAATCATATTCTGGCGGAAAGTAAAGGCCTGGTTCGACGGTGATTACCATGCCGGCTTCGAGGGCCCGGCTTTTGCCTTCTTTAAAATAATCACCCACATCGTGCACATCGAGACCGAGGTAGTGCGAAGTGCGGTGCATATAGAAAAAGTTATAATACTCGAGTTCGATCGCCTGTTCGACCGATGCCACTTTGGTCAGCTGCCCCGTGAGGGGCTTCTCTCCCTGGCGGCGCAGCGGTACGTTGTTGAATAGCCCAAGCCTGAACAGGCCTTCGGTCAGCACGTGCACTGCAGCGTGGTGCACTTCGTCGACGCTGACGCCTGTCTTTGTTTTGCCGATGGCGGTGCGCTGCGCCTCGAGCACGAGATCATAGAGTTCACGCTTTAACCCGGTGGCCTTACCCCGCCCCCTACGGCAGTCGTGCGCGTGATATCTGACGCATAACCATCCACCTCGCAGCCGGCGTCGATGAGCACAAAATCTCCGGGTGCGGCGCGGCCTGCACTGCCTTCGTAGTGCAGAACTGTCGCATTTTCGCCCGCCGCTACAATCGAAGGGTATGCGAGACGGTCAGCCCCCGCGTGCATAAATTCGCGCTCGAGAATCGCCTTGATCTCATATTCAGGCAGCGGCGACGCTGCCCCGGCGATGAAGTCGCCGACCAGGTTGTGTGCCGCGGATGAGATGGCAGCCGCGCGGCGCATCGCAGCGAGGTCGGCTTCGTCTTTGAAGAGCCTGCATTCGTGCAGAATTTCCGCGGCGCGAATAATGGTGCGCGGGGCAACGGCGCCGCGGCGCGAGAGATTCGCTATGTCATTTAACGTGGTGAGAATATGGCGGTCGAGATCTGCATAGACACCAAAGTCATAGTACAGAATTTTGCAGCCCTTAAAGAGGTCGCCCGAGACCTTTCTGAAATCCGCCGCCTCATGCGCAAAAACGTCGAGCCCGGGAGCCGCCAGCTGCTCGCAGAGGAAATCATGCCCCCTCACCTTGCCCACCCAGCGCTCGCGTTCAGGGTTGCGCGTCTGCGCAAAAAAATGCACCGTCTGCGGGGTCATCACGAGCGCCAGTTCTTCTTCGTTGATGCCTGTCAGGTAGAGAGTGTTCGAATGGCCGCGGTACGGAAAATGCGTGTCGTGGTTGCGTATTGCCGCGGGCGCCGCCGGTATCAGCAGAATCGAATCGGGCTGCATACGCTTTTGCACGCGCTGGATGCGAGTTCCGTAAATCGGCATATTGCAAATACCGGCCCCGGGCTGCCCATATTGCGTCATCCACTTTGTGGGTCGAGGCTGCGCGGCAGGTCGCGAAAGCAGAAACCGGAAAACCGCTTTGGACATGACACGCCGGGCGATTGCTTAGAATCGGCACGTTGCTGCTTCCCGTTTCGCACGCTGACAGAATTTTATCGCCCCACCTCGAGGGGCTGATTGCGCGGCTGATACGCAGCTATGCCGCGCGTACGATAGCCACTTTCCGCGCTGAAAAGGACACTCTTGCCACTCCGCTCAGTGCATGGATTCCCTTGCGTTCAGTGCAGGGCAAGGCGGATGTGCTCGTTACTGCAGACATTTCCGGTCTTGCCGATGCAATTTCTGTAAGCAAGGCGGCGACGGTAATCGCGGTTTCTTACCGTAAAAGCGACGACGACAGGCTGCGCCGCTTCGTGGCCTCGGCCAAGAACTATGAGCTGCGCGAGATGTTCCATTTCGGCGCCTTTGCGCTACCGTTTGCGCTTTTCCGTGCGTTGCCGGGAGTAAAGACGCTGATGCGCCTTCTTTTCGCCGCCGAGGTAAAACTGCATCCTTACCTCAACCTGCTTCTGGGTATGGGCACCGTCTGCGTCTTGCAGGCGCGCCGCCACGAGATTAAAAAAGAGCTCGATCTCGCCTGCGTGATACCTGCCTATAACGAAGCCGCGCGCCTGCCCGCCTATTTGCCTTCGGCAATCAAATACTTTCGCGCGCGGAAGGTTAGATTTGAAATCATCGTCGTGGACGACGGCAGCCGCGACAACACTGCCGCAGTCATCGCCAAACAGTTTCCGCGGGTGAAGACGCTGCGCCTGTACGAAAATTCGGGCAAAGGCGCCGCGGTGCGCGAAGGCGTGATGGCGGCCGAGGCCCGGCAGATCCTGGTCTGTGACGCAGACGGCGCGACACCGATTGAAGAGCTCGCAAAGCTTGAGTCGGCAATTGCCGGTGGAGCAGATATTGCAATCGGCTCGCGCTACCTCGCGGAAAGCGACATCGGTGTGAAGCAGAGTTTTATCCGCCGCCTGGTGAGCCGTGCCGGCAACCTGCTGATCCGCTCCCTGCTCGATCTGCCGTACCGCGACACGCAGTGCGGCTTCAAACTTTTTGAGCGCCACGCAGGACAATATGTGTTCCGTAATCTCGCGAACCTGCGCTTTGGCTTTGATTTTGAGGTTTTAAAGAAGGCCGCGCTGCTCAACCTGGATGTTGCCGAAGTGCCCGTGCGGTGGAACGACCAGGCTGGCAGCAAGGTCACATTTAAGCAGACGATCCGCGTGCTGAACGAACTGCTGCGCTTTCGCTTCGGCCACCTGTTCAAATTTGGCGTGGTCGGCAGCATCAATACGCTGACCGATTTTACCGTGCACAACGGACTCATTCTCGCGTTCGGCGTCGGCGGACAGGCGCGGCAACTGACCTATATGGTTGCGGCATTCTTATGCGCAAACCTTGTCGCATTCACACTGCACAGCGGCTACACGTTCCAGCGACGCGCCGCGTACCGCCGCTTCTTTACTGTTTCGGCCTTCACGCTGATTTTATCGGCGGTAATCTTCCACGGCCTCAACCTGCTCTACAACCGGGAAAATGCTGTCTTGCTGACCAACCTGTTTAAACTGTCCACTGTGCTGATCAGTCTCGTTACCAACTACTTCGGCTATAAATTCTGGGTGTACCGCTTTCCGATTTAATATGGATATCCTCGACCGCTACATCTTCAAATCATTTATCAAGACCTTCTTTGGCACGCTGGTGCTCTTAATCGGCGTCGCGGTCATCGTGAAGGTGCTCGATTCGATCAAAGACTTTGGCGAAAACAAGCAGGGAGCGGGCCTGCTTTTGAAATATTACGTCACCATTACACCGACATTCGTCACCTATATCGTGCCGCCTTCGCTGATGTTCGCGGTGGCATTTACCGTCGCGCAGTTCAACCGAAACTTTGAAATCACAGTGATGCTTGCTGCGGGTCGCTCTTTTCGCCGCATTCTTGCCCCGATCGTTGTATTCTCGGCCTTTCTTTCAGTGGCTTTTTTTGCGTTCAACGAGTACGTGGCATTTCCCGCGGCATATAAGGCTGTCGACATCAGCTATGAGCTGCGCAACCGCGGCAGCGACGCGAGACTCAGAAAATATGACCACAGCAGTAACATGACACTGCGCTTCGAAAAACGCTACTACACGATCGGCTTTGGTGCGTGGTATGACAAACAGCTGATCGGCTTCCACTTGCTCGAACTCGGCCCCACAGGTTCGATCGGCCGCATCATCGAAGCAGAAAAGGCCAATGCGCGCAATCTCGAAGCGCATGACTGGACATTCAAAAAAGTGCGCGTGTCGCGCTTCGACGAGAACGGAGCATACGTGGCGACGGACTCGTACGACTCGCTCGAGCTCGAACTGCCGGAAAACCTCAAGGCATTCCAGAACTTTTATGTCGAAATGGATTCAGACGAACGCTCGATCTTTGATTCGTGGAAAATCTACAGCAAACGCCGAGAATCCGGTGGGGAGTACAGCGTATACCTGACCGAATTTTTCTGGCATGCAGGCTACCCGCTGGTCTGTTTCTTCATCGCCTTCATCGGCGGCATGGTGGGTGGCCGGCTGAAAAAGGGGAATGCTGCCACTAGCATTGCGGTGTCGATGCTGTTCACCCTAGCCTATTTCTTCTTTATGTACTTCGGATCGGCCTTCGGCGAAAGCGGTTCCATTCCGGCGTTTATTGCGGGCAATCTGGCAAATTTCATCTTCGGCGCCGGAACGGCGTACGTTTACTTTAGATTGGACTACTAAGTCTATGGTGCGCTTGCGCACCATAGACTCAAATCATTGTCGGGCCCGGTCGTCCTTGAATTTTTACCTATGGCGGCGCACTGGCTCGATGAATTGGAAACCGCGTATGCGGCTAAGCTCGCCGCATCACCCATCAAAGTCAGCCTGATTGCGCACACCGAGCGCCCGTTCGATATCGCTGCCGCCTCGGCGCGCACCTGCTACAGCTCCAAGGGCCTGTTAACTCCTGACGATATGCACAAGTCAGAAAAGTCGCTCGAGCTGCGTAAGAAGGTCGCGAAGGCAACGCTTAAATCGGGCCACCACACCACCCGTCAGCATGCGCAGTTCGTCTTTGGTCTCGAAAATGTCAGCCGGCAGGTCATCTGGCAGATTCTGCACGCGCATCCCTACTATAACTCAGAGCAGGTGTCGCAGCGCTATGTGCCGATCAAGAATGACCGCACCTGGTATACCCTGCCCTCGTCGCTTTCGGCCAACAGCGACGTGCATGCATTGCACGAATCAGCGTTTGCTACTTATACGGCGCTCATTGAAACGCTGAAGCCAGTGGTGGAAGATGTCTACTTTTCGATCCATCGGCTCAAGGCGCGCAACAAGGAAGCGTGCGCAGATGCGATCAAAAAGCGCTGTATGGAAGTCGCGCGCTATGTCATGCCTGTTTCGACGGTCGCATACCTGTACCACAGTGTGAGCTCGCTGACGCTGATGCGCTATGCACGCATGCTCATGTGGAGCAACTATGAAGAATTTGTTCTGCTGGGCATTCACATGTTCCGGCTGATTCGGAAAACAGACCCTGATCTCTTCGAAGAGCTGCCCGAGCCATTGCCCGGCCCTTCGCGTAGCTTTAATTCAGACGACGCGCGTAATAAGAACACAGCGTTCGACCAAAAACTCGGCGGAAAGTCGGCGGTGCTGGTTTCTGCATCGGTCGCTGCACTCCGCGACGGCTGGATTTACGCCGCGCCTGCGACAGATGATTCTGGCGCTCATAACGCTCTCAATCCGCAATACAACGAACTTTTGGGCGACGTTTTTTACCCCGGCACGCTGGACGAAACCAGCCGGCTATTGAACCATGCGCATTTTACCTTTCTCAAAAAACTTTCGCACACCGCCGATTCTCAGGAGCAGCGCCACCGCACGCTGCCGGGCAACCGGCCGCATCTGCCTTCACAGATCTCCCTCGAAGACGACTATATCACACCCCGGCTGATTGCCGAAACGGAAAGCGCGCGCACGATCTATGTCGATTACTTAAGCCGTAATTTTGACATCGTGCGCAAACTGTGGCGCAACGATGCACTGCCACGCGAAGACATTGCGTATATTTTACCGAATGCATTCCCGATTCGCTTCATGGAATCGGGCGATTTCTATAATTTTTACCACAAATGGAAATCACGGCTCTGCTATAACGCACAGGAAGAGATTTTCTATTCGTCGCATGCAGAAGTTTCAGAAATCAAGAACCGCTACGCGGACATCGGTAAACACATCGGACCACCCTGCGTGGTGCGCGAGCATCTCAAGCCCCGCTGTCCCGAAGGAGACCACTTCTGCGGCATCAAGGTTTGGCAGGTTCCGTTCGCCGCATATGACCGCATAATCTGACTGGGGTCAGATGGTGCACTGTTTTATTTGCTGATTTTAGCCAGCGCCGCTGAAACAGCGGCGAAGCGTGGCGGCAGTTCCAGTTCAAAGTTCAGGTTCTTGCGTTTGAAAGGATGTTTCAGGCTCAGCTTTTGCGCCATCAGCAGCATACCGGCTTCCTGGATGATTTTCTTTTTTTCCCGGCCCACGTTATATAAGCGGAATTTTGCCTCGTCGTTGCCATAGAGAGTGTCGCCGATCACGGGAGCATGGAAGTGTGCGGCGGTCGCGCGTATCTGGTGCGTGCGCCCCGTGATCAGGCGTATCTCGAGTTCGGTTGCGGCAGCAAGCGCACGCTGCACGGTAATTTCCATTTGCGCTTCGCGAGCGCGGCTGCGGCCTGTTTGTTCCGTCAGGGTGAAACGCATCTTCTTGCGGTCATGGCTGTCGCGCGCTATAAATCCGTCTATCTCATCGGGCAAAGTCACCTGGCCCCAGACAATGGCTGCATAGTGCTTTTCTACCTCGCGCTCGGCGAATGCGCGCGAAAGCGCGGTGCGCGCCTTGTCCGTTTTTGCGACCAGGAGCAGCCCTTCGGTTTCGCGGTCAAGGCGGTGCACGATGCCGGGACGCTCTTTGTGAGGCGCGAGCTTGTCGAGGCGCGACAGGAGTGCATGCACAACCGTATCGTCTCCCGTACCGGCGCCGGGGTGGACAGTCATGCCCGCGGGTTTGTGCACCACCGCGAGGTATTCATCCTGGTAGAGCACCGGAATTTCAAAATCGAAAGGAATCAGTTCGGCGGGTTTTTCGGGCGGCAGCGTCAGCGTAATTTCGAGCGGCTGTTTTGCGTAAAAGACGCTTTGAGCAGGTTCGCGGCGATGCCCGTGACATGGCCTTCGTCGATCAGCTTCTGCAGCTTCGAGCGCGAGATGCCCATCTCCTGCGTGACTTCGGCGAGAAAACGGTCGAGCCTGATTCCCGGCGGCAGAACCAGCGTCACAGACCGCGCGCTGGATTTACTATTCGACACCGACCGCCAGGTATGCCTTGTAAGATTTCCACTCAATCGGGAAAATATATGTCGGAACGCGCGTCGGAAGATCAATCTGCTCTGGCTTTCCGACCAACACCACCGGTACCGAGATCTGGAAATCAGAACCGAAGGCAAGCGATGCGTTACCCGCGACAGTATTCGCCATCTCACCCGCCAGATCTTTAATTGCGGTCAGATCCGGATCGTTACGGCCCAGGTATTCGCGCACGATGTCTGCGACCATACCGCGCGGGCACGTGATGAAGATGCCCCCCTTGCGCTTGCCAGTCAGGCCAATGATGCCGGTGATTTCTTCAATCGTGTGGTCAGAAACTTTCACGTACGGAATGCCGACCTGCGCCGGCGTCGACGTGATCGTGCCGAAATAGCGCAGCACACCTTCGACGAAAACTTTCAGCTCGGTCTCTTTCATGCCACCTCTCAGGCGCTGAACTGCATATCGTACAGTTTTTTATAATGTCCTTTACGACGCAATAGTTCTTTGTGCGTGCCGCGCTCGACGATCTTGCCTTTGTCCATGACAAGAATCAGGTCTGAGCTATAGATCGTAGACAGGCGGTGCGCAATCACAAACACGGTGCGGTTTTTCATCAGTTTCTCGAGCGCCTTCTGCACCAGGCGCTCCGATTCGGTGTCGAGAGCACTCGTCGCCTCGTCGAGAATCAGTATCTGCGGATCTTTCAAAATCGCGCGCGCAATCGACAACCTCTGCCGCTGACCGCCGGAAAGCATGAGCCCGCGTTCGCCGATCGGCGTATCGTAGCGTTTTGGCAGCGTTTTGATAAAGACATCGGCATATGCCATTTCTGCCGCACGTTCGATATCCGCCTCGGGAATGTCGTCGCGGCCGTAAGAAATATTCTGCTTCACCGTGCCGTTAAACAGGAAAACTTCCTGCGTCACCACCCCTATCGCGCGGCGCAGGTCTTCAATGCGCAGGTCGCGCACATCGTCACCGTCGAACAGGATTTTCCCTTCGGCCACATCGTAAAAACGCGGGATCAGATCGACCAGCGTGGATTTGCCGGCGCCTGAATGGCCGACCAAGGCAACACGCGACCCCACCGGCACATCGAAAGTGATGTTGCGCAATACCTGTGCATCCGACTGCGGGTAATGGAAGCCAACGCCCTTAAACTGCACCTTTTTTTTGAGCACTTCAAAGGGTTTTGCATGCGGCGCTTCGGAGACGTCGTTCGGCGTATCGATCAGCGCAAAAATACGCTCCCCGGCAGCCGTCGCGCGCTGCACCATATTATACCAGGAGGCGATCTGTTTGATCGGGCTGATAATCACCATCAGCGTAAAGAGGAACAGGAAAAAACTGCCCGAAGTGAATTCGCCATCGATGATGCGCGCGGCACCATACACAATGAGGCCGATGATCATGAGACTCGTGGTGAACTCGACCAGCGCAGGCGACAGAGCATTGTTCATGCGGAATTTGAAAATCTGTTTGAACAGCGAATCGTTGATATTGTGAAACTGCCCATGTTCGAACTTCTCCATGCCAAAGGCGCGGATAATACGGATTCCCGAAATGACCTCCTGCATGTGCCCGGTCAGGTCGGCGAGGCTTGTCTGCTCGCGCTGTGTGATGTCTTTGATCTTGCGCGCATAATAGTTCACCGGCCACAGTACAAGCGGCACACCCACAAGGGTGATGATCAGCAGTTTGAAGCTGATGAGGCTCAACAGAAACAAGTGTGTCGTAATGATAAAAAAATTGTTAATCGATACCCTGAGATAATCGGATGCCGAATCAGATAGCAGGTTTGCATCGTTGATGATACGGCTCATCATCACACCGGTTTTTTCCTTCACGAAGAACGACATGGGCAGATCGAGCAGCTTGCGGTAAAGATCGTCGCGGATGTTATTCACTGCCCTGAGTCCCGTCGAACTCATGAAGAACACCGTACCCAGGTCGCACAATAATTTGAGCAGGTAGATGGGCAAAACCAGAAATGCGACAAACACCAGCACCTTGAGCGCATGGTACTGCAGCAAAAACAGGTTGAGTTTGGTCTTCTTTTCGGCGAGGTAATACTTTACCTTGCTCCCCACGTCTGTGGCCGGCTTCGGTTTGCCCTCTTCAAAGAACTTACGTTCGTTGGCGTAAAATTCGGGAGAGGGATGTTTGCTCAAAAGGACCTGCAGATCGGCTTTGAGCGGCCCCGATTTTGCGACCTCGACTTCTTCACGGTCGAAATGCAACTGGAATGGCTTGTTGCCGCCCGTTTCGATTACATCGAAGATGGGCTTGAGCGCAGTCAGGCTCATTGCATTGAACACAGAGACGAAGAGAGATAATACCGCACCGAGTATAAAACGCCATTTGTATTTTGCCGCATACCCTAGAATTCTAAGGTATGTGCGCGGCTTTTTACCCTGCCCGTTTGTGCTGGTGGGAATCGAAGACATCCTGACCGAATGAGCAACTGAGACAGACCGGAAAGCCAATTCAGGGCGTTTTTGGCCGCAATTAAGGATAAAATACCTGCAAAAAATACTTGACCGCGGTCTGATAAATGTCGGCACGAAAGCATGAAATTGGAAAACAGCGCTCTCAGCGCTGATCAGGCATACTTCCTCGAAGAACTCTACGAAAAATACCGGACCGAGCCGCAGACGATGACCTCTGACTGGCGCGAATTTTTCCGCGACATCGACTCCAACGGTTCAGGCGGCACAAAAAACGCCGAACTGGTTACGGGTTCTGGCATCGATGTCTCTCTGCTCAAAGAAATGGGCGTTCAAAACCTGTTGAATGCCTACCGCAGCCGCGGACATCTCGCCGCCAACCTCGATCCGCTCGGCATCTTAAAGCCGAATCGCGCCGGTATCGAAGACCGTCTGAATAACCTCACCCGCGACGATCTCGAAACCGAGTTTGATACCGAAGTGCCAGGCCTTGGCGTGGCAAAACTCGGCGACGTCGTGCAGTGGTTTGAGAAAACCTATTGCGCCTCGATCGGGTCAGAGCACTACTATCTGCGCAATGCACAGGAGCGCACGTGGCTGCAGTACAAAATGGAAGTTTCTGCCAACAGCTGGCAACTCGAAAGGGAGCAGCAACTCCGCATTTTCGAGAAACTCTACCAGGCAGATTACTTTGAGAAATTTCTCGGTAAAAAATTTGTCGGCAAAAAACGCTTCTCGCTCGAGGGTGGTGATGCGCTGATTCCGATGCTCGATGCTGCAGTCGAAATTGCGGGGCAGATGTCGATGAATGGTATCGTGCTCGGCATGGCGCACCGCGGCAGGCTCAACGTGCTCGAAAACATCATGGAAAAACCAGCACAGTTTATCTTCGCCGAGTTCAAGGAAAAGGCGGATGTCAACACATACGACAACGCCGACGTCAAATACCATCTTGGTTATTCTTCTGAACACACGACATCCTCGGGTAAAAAAGTTCACCTGACGCTGATGTTTAACCCGAGCCACCTCGAGGCAGTGAACCCGGTTTGCATGGGTTCGGTGCGTGCGCGGCAAACACTCAATGCCGACAATGCGCGCGCAAAATACATGGGTATTCTGATACACGGTGACGCGGCCTTTATCGGCCAGGGCGTTGTGCCCGAAACTCTCAACCTGATGAATGTTCCTGGGTATACGACCGGCGGCACGCTGCACATCGTCATCAACAACCAGATCGGCTTCACGACCCTGCCAGAAGAGTCGCGCTCTACAGGTTATGCAACGGACCTCGCAAAAGGCTTCCAGGTACCGATTTTCCACGTGAACGGCGACGATCCCGAAGCCTGCCACCGGGTGCTCGCGCTCGCGATGGAGTATAAGCAGCGCTACAAAAAAGACGTGGTGATCGACCTGATCTGTTACCGCCGCCACGGACATAACGAGACCGACGAACCGGCATTCACGCAGCCGACGATGTATGACACCATACGCAAACATCCTACACCGGTAGAAATTTACGAGAAGCGGCTTCTGGCCGAAGGCCATGACACAGCAACGCTCGAAGCGATCAAGAGCCGTGTTAACGAATCGCTCGAGAAGAGCTACGTCGAAACGGATGAAAAAGACGTCACGATCAACGTCGACAGTATGAAGGGGTTGTGGTCCGGCTTCAGCCGCAACGGCACCGAAGAGCCTAAAACAGCCTGCACGCGCGACGAGATTAAAACCATTGCGGCGGCAATCACGAATTATCCAGCCGGATTTAACCCGCATAAAAAAATCATATCGCTGCTCGAAAATCGCGCCAGGATGGCTGCGGGTGAGCTGCCACTCGATTGGGGCATGGGTGAAGCCCTCGCCTTTGGCAGCCTGCTCTCGCGCGGAATAGACATCCGCCTCAGCGGGCAGGACGCGGAACGCGGAACTTTTGCTCACCGCAATGCGGTTCTGCTCGATGTAGCGACAGCGAAAAAGTACACGCCACTTAACTATATACGCGAAGGCCAGGCGGGCATAGAAATACTCAACTCACCGCTCTCTGAATATGCGGTGCTGGGTTTTGAATATGGTTTCTCGCTTTCGTCACCGGCCAGCCTGACTATCTGGGAAGCGCAGTTCGGCGATTTTGCCAACGGCGCGCAGATCATCATCGACCAGTTTCTTTCGAGCGGCGAAGTCAAATGGAACCGCATGAGCGGACTCGTTATGCTGCTGCCGCATGGCTATGAAGGCCAGGGTCCCGAACATTCGAGTGCACGCCTCGAACGCTTTCTGCAATTGTGCGCGAAAGATAACATGATCGTCTGCAACCTGACCACACCGGCGCAGATCTATCACGTGCTGATGCGGCAGGCATTGCGCAAGCAGAAGAAACCGCTGATTGTGCTGACCCCCAAAAGCCTGCTGCGCCATCCCGAGGCGATCAGTACCCTCGACGATCTAACGCAGGGGTCTTTCCAGGAAGTCATCGGCGATAGCTCGGTACCTGCCGAGGGAGTCACCAAGGCGCTCATCTGTACAGGCAAGGTATACTATGACCTGCTCAAGGAGCGCAATGCACGCGGACTCAAGCACATTGCTCTGATTCGCCTCGAACAGATTTATCCTTTTAAATATGATAAAGTCGGGTCGCTGCTGGAGAGCTACCCAAACCTGTCAGAGCTGCGCTGGGTACAGGAAGAACCCAAGAACATGGGTGCCTGGTTTTACATTAAAGACCGTTTCGACGAGCGGCTGGCGAAAGGCCGCTACCAGAATATGATCAAACACGTGACGCGCAAAACTTCACCGAGCCCTGCTGCGGGTCTCATGAAAGTCCATGAGCGGGAACAGCACGAACTGATCGAGCGCGCGCTGACGACGTAGTGCTTCACAACGGTTGCCCAGCTTTTTTTACTTGAGATAGACGCTTGTTTATTGCAGGAGAAAATAACCGCCCGCAGCTGCGGTGATTACAATTGCAAGCGGATTTATGCGAAAGCGATATGATGCCCAGAACGCCGACACCAGAAACAGGAGGCAAATAAATGAATGCAAATTGGCTCGTCCCAAAAGCCCAAACGCAAGATTAAGAAAGAATACGAGAAGAATGGCCATCGTTGCAATCACTGCCCCAGACAGAAAACTTTGCAGGTGTAAGGAATGCTTCAAACGCATTTGCATCCCAAACAAGAAAGGTGCCAAAAATATTCCCGGTGAAATCAACCCTACAATCATAACCAACATGCCCGGTAATCCAAGATCTTGAAAAGCAAGGATGGAAATCGCATTGATTTGAGGGCCCGGCAAAATTTCTCCAACACCAAAAATCGAGTTAAATTGATCGCGACAAATATGCAAAGGTAAAGGATTCTCAGCTTTCGGCAGACTGGTTGACTGTTTAACCATATCCCTCCCCTTGTCCGCGTTACAAGTAACCACAAGTTCACGATCGATCATCGCCCAAATGGAATATGCACCACCAAAACCCATTATAGTAATTTTTATGGTGAGAAGGTACAGCTTCACGTACAACATGACAACCTCATTGTTTTCGCACTTTGTAAAAATGCGACAAAACAAAGAACAGCCCAGCACAACAAATAGTCAGCGCAAAGGGGAATTTAAGCAGTAGAATACCCGTTGCCAGTAAAACCACGATTAGCCAGGATTTCACATCACTGATTGCCCGCATTCCCAATCTCGCTATTGCACTCAGCAAAAGACCTGTCACGGCCGCAACAACACCAACGGTAATACCAGAATTATTATGGAGCCAGGTTAATACCGGCTGCAGGCTAAGAACGTGGGCTATTATTAACGCCAGCAAAAAACCAGGTAGCACAAACGCAAGGATAGAAATCAAACTGCCGCCGAAACCAGCAAGCGCATACCCCGTAGCAATAACAAGATTCACATGAAACGGTCCCGGAATCAAAGTCGCCAGTGACAGAATCTGCGCATATTCCCGATCATCTATCCAACGCCTTTTTTCGACGATTTGGGTAAGTAACACTTCACTGGCTCCGGCATTAAATGAATAAAGACCTACCCTGATAAAAACGAAAAACACCTCCGGTAATCTGACCATCTCATGCACCAAAAACCGGGTGTTGCTGCGGATGTTTCAGAAAAACTCCAGCTGGTCGGTCGAATTTACTCGACGATAATAGCAGCTGCCGCGTGTTTTTCCTTCTGCATCGCGAGTATGACAAGAACCATCTCCAGTCTTGCGTACTAGGTAAAGCAGACTATTCTGTTCACAATTTACGCGAATTTCCACGAGATCAAGAAAATCACCACTCGTATTGCCTTTCCGCCATATTTCACCGCGCGAAGTTGAGAAGAAGACGGCACGCTTCTCCTCTAATGAAAGACGGAGTGCTTCACGATTAACATAGGCAACGAGTAAAACCTGCAAACTCTGGAAATCCTGAACGACAACAGGCAACACCGAAAAGCCTTTTCGCCCAACATCAGCAAGCTTTTCGAAATCCAGTTGCAGGCGTTGAGATTCTTCAACTTCGTGCATATTGCTCATTTGGGTCGATGTTTCATTAATCTATGGCCTGTAAAAATCTTTACGTAGCGTCGAAATTTCACGCCCCTCATTCATGAAATCACCGTTTGATTCATCGGATCTCGTTTCCGTGCGGCCCAGCGTTCACCGCGACAGTGCAGGTGGCTACCTGATTGATGATATCGCTAAAATCCGCGCGGAATTTGAAGGCAAGATACAACAACTCAATACGCGGGAAATGAAACTCGACACTCTCGGGGTATTTCCGCTCGCCAAGGACGCGCTGCCTCTCATGGCGCGCACGCTGAGTTTCGAAGGCAAAGAACTGGTGATCAATCCCCTGTTTGCCAAAAGCCAGATACCCATCTACGGAGACCCAAAATCCACCTGCGCCTATATTCCACCCGAAGGCGCCAACATATGCCGGTATTTTCATGACCTGTGGCGGCTCGACACAAATCCTGATCACGACAATGATGCCATTCTTGCCGGTTTTGCAATCCTCGCTTCTTACGCGGGATTATAACTGCAATGCAAAGCGTTCTATTCGTCTGCCTCGGAAACATCTGCCGTTCACCCTTAGCGCAGGGAATATTCGAGCATAAAGCGCAAGAACTCGGCCTCGCTGCAGAATTCGATGCCGATTCGGCAGGTACGTCTGGCTGGCACGAAGGCGAAGCGCCGCATTCGGGTTCCATCCGCATTGCGCAAAAATACGGAGTATCGATTGAGCGGCAACGGAGCCGCCCGGTGCATCTGAAAGACGGTGAAATCTTCGATTACGTCATCGCCATGGATACCTCAAACAAGCAATCGCTGATTTCTGAATTCCGTTTTCCTGCCGCAAAGGTTCACCTGATACGTGATTTCAGCATCCGGCAGCCGAACAAAAAAGGTTTATCGGTGCCCGACCCGTGGGGGCATGGCGCCGATGCTTTTGAAGAAGTTTACCAGATTCTCGACGACGCCGTCACTGGATTCCTTCAGACCATCTGCCAGAAACCCTGACCCATTCCATTCCTCGGTACTTTCTTAGAGATTATCGCACGCACCGCCGTTTCTGCACTTGCGTAGGTCCATGACAGCTTTTTCTGTAATCAACGCCATTTCGGCCGTACTGTTTCTGACAGCCCAAATGGCTGCGTTTGTCCACACTGTCTTGTTTGACGTTGTCATGAAATCATAACCCGATCTCATACGGATATGGTAGGTTCTGAACACCTGTTCCATCAACAAGCGGTCAATATT
>JAXMHE010000040.1:0-20056 GCA_046346945.1 Turneriella sp. | reverse complement strand
AAACCGGGCTCGGCAAGCGCCTGACGATTGCCGACCGCATGATCCAGGAACATGAAGACATCAACCTCAACATCTATTATGCACTGATTGTCGCGGGTTCTCTGATACCGGTCGTCCTCAAAATTGTGCGCGACCACGAAAAAACGCTGGAACGCAAGCTTAAGGACCCACTGCAGGTATTGCAGAAATCTGCCGGCCTGACCAAACGCGAGTATGAGACGCTGTTGCAGATCTTCGCCGCACAGAATAACTTCCGCCGCAATGTGACCGAGCGCAAGGGCTGGGTAAAGGAATTCCAGATGCGCCGGGTTTTCCAGGAAGCATTCATCGTCTATAAGATCATCGCGCGCTCAGAAGGCGATGAAGACGCGCTGCAAAAGGCACTGTTCTGGGAAATCGGCCTGCGCCAGAAATTGCCCGAATCGATCCGTAAAAACTCCGTTGAGCGCGTCGACGTCGACGAAAAAGAATACGCTGCCCCGGATAACGCGGAACCGGCGCCGCGCCATCACCACCCCCGCCATGAAGGACATGAAAACCTCGAAGGGCGCGAGAAAGCGCAAGGCCAGTCGGGCCAGCGCAAAAGGCGTGGTGGTCGCGGCAGACGCGGCGGCCGTGGCCGGCGCGGTGGTTCAGGCGCTGGCGGTGAACAGGGCCAGGGTTCAGGATCGCAGCAGGAAAAATCGCATGCGTCCCAGCCGGAAAATCCATAGCGCGCTCTTCGCGCTCAGTGTATTTTTTTTAAGCACCGCGCTCCAGGCGCAATCGCCCGGTGAGTTCGTAAAAGCGCGCAAGCAGACAATCCTTGCGCGCCTCGTCAAACCGATGCGCGATGCACAGGTGCCCTACCCGCCGAAAGCAGTAAGACTCGCCGTTTTTAAGGCCGAACGCAAGACCGAGTTGTGGCTACCCGACGAACACGGGCGCTGGAAATACGTGAAGGACTATGCTTTTTCTGCAAATAGCGGCAAGCAGGGCCCTAAGATCTATTACGGCGACCTGCAGATTCCAGAGGGCATATACGGTGTTGATTCGATGGGGTTAAGCAAAGAATACCACCTCGCGCTGCATCTCGACCATCCCAATGCATTCGACAGGGCAATGCTCGAACTCGACGGACGCGACCCGTCCTATATGTCGACAGGTATCAACGTGCACGGAGGGGCAATCAGTTATGGCTGTGTCGTGATCGGCAACCGTAATATTGAAGAATTTTTCCTGCTGGCATATTTAGCAGGCAAAGAAAACACGCAGGTCTATATTTTTCCGCACGACACGGACCGCAAGCATCCGGTCTTCAGGCCCTGCGAACAGTGCCCGGTCTGGTACTCAGAATTGCAACGACAGCTCGCCAAAGTTTTGCCGGAGTTTAAACGCTGATGCCGGCAGTGTTATTCGCAGGCGGCGACGCGATACAGAAAGACGTGGAAGACGCGATTGCGGCTTCGGGCAATAATTATAAGAAGCTATCACTCGACGAAAAACTCGAACAATACCTGCAGCTCGCAGTGGACCGTTGTGCCGCTGCCGCCGGGTGCAGCTTCGGTGATCTGCGCCACCATATCACAGATTTTATTGGCTTTGGCGCATCTATATATGAACCGCACCACCTGATGGATGTGGTGAAAAAAGCCGCAGCGCTTGGGCTTTCAGGCATCGAACTGCACACCGTAGATCTCGGCGGCGCGAGCATGCCCGCGGCGCTCGAACTGGCGCGGAAACTCTGCGCCGACGAAGAACGACTCGTTCTGATTGCCGGTGCCGAAACGCCGCGCGGCGGCCCGGCCAGCATTGCATATTACCGCGAAGTTTCTGATACGCTGCTCGAACCGACGCTTGAGAAGCACAGCGAAGCCAACCTGATTGCACTCTATGCGCTTCTCGCCGACCGGCTGATGAACGAAACCGGCATCAGCGCAGAAGATGCAGAGAATATCACCGCGCATTACCGCGAACAGGCGCTGAACAATGCACGTGCCGCCACCTGCGGCAAAGCGCTTAAACCGGGTGAGCTAAGGCGGTATCTTGCTGGCATTTATTCGACGCCGATGGTGGCAGTCGCCACAGACCACGGCGTCGCATTTCTTGTTGCCAATGAAAAAATCCTGCAACAGCTAAAAGATTCTGGGTGCATCAAAGCAGAGACACCGGCGCTCTATATCAATGCCGTTGGCACGAGCTACTCGCACAAGTATGTGTCTGCCCGGCCGGATTTCTCATCGCCGGGAAAGCTGGCGGCGCAGCGCGCGTTTGCGCAGCTTCCACTGAAACCTGCGCAGATCGACTATGCGTGGATCTATGACTGTTTCACGCTGATGCTCGTGCGGCAGGCCGCAGATTATTTTCAGCTCGAGCCGAAAGCCGCTGCACAAACGCTCGCGGCGGGCTATTTGACGGTGAATGGCAAACGCATTCGTGTCAACGAACAGGGTGGAATTCTCAATACACAGGCAGCCATTGCACTTTCGGCGGCAACGGGACTCATCGACATTCTTTCGCATGCAGCGCAGAATATGTCAGCGCAGCATTTTCTCTTTGGGGGAAACGGCGGTATCGACAGCACGAATTCAGTGGCGCTACTTTCCCGCACTCCCCTTGCCCGCAAACCGGTAATCAACACCCCGGAACCATTACCGGCTGCGCGGCCGACACCACTATCAGAAGGTGATAGCCTGGTTCTCTACGCAGCCGTTGCAGTGCGGTTTAATCCGGGATCGAGTGTGCCCTTTGCGCTCGGTGCGTTTCGCCGCAACGACGGCTCGCTCTGCCTTGCGCGCATTCTGCATGGCGATCTCACGCCCTGCACAGATGTTGCACCGCTCATTCGTGATAAAACGAAACTGTGCGTTAAGATGGTAAATGGAAAGCCTTTCGCCGTGCTGCCATAGCAGGGTGTAGTCATTTCTTCGCGCCTGAGATCAGGGAAAATCAGCTTTTCATATCGATCGAACCCTGTTCGATGCGGTCGAGCACTTCGGCGCTCACCTGCCTGATCGCCTCAACGCCAAAATCCCTGAGCCCATCTGTAAAATGCCTGACCGCATCTGCATCGGCGGCAGCCCCCGACAAGAACAGTGTGTACTTTCCCGGTGAGCGCGCGACAAAAACGCCGCGCAGCGCAAATTCACCGGTCAGATCGAATGCATATTTACTTTCACCGCTCTTTTCGATACTTCCATTCTCTGACAAAAACCGGACGGCCAAAAGATCGGTGCTTTGTGCGGAAAGATGCGTTGAGAGATATTCGGCACCGTCGGCCGGGTGCACTTCATTCGGCCTTTTGGCACCCTTTACTTCTGCTTCGGCTGGCTTTTTATCCGCATCGACTTCGCGCAAAATACGGAATTCTGTCGCCGAAATTTTTTCGAGCTCATAGCGCATGCCAACTTTAAGTTCGGCCTTCGACGGCAGAGCGAGGCGCTGCCCCACAAGTTCGAGTTCAAAGACCGTACCCCGGGTTGTCTTGGCCCCGCGGTCAACAACAAGAATCTCAAACCGCGCAGGCAAACGGTTAAAAAAACGGAAAGTCCGCGGAAAGACCAGCCTGTCCGGGAATATCTGCAAGCAATCCTCAGCTCAAAACAAACGGCGCGCGGAAACAAAGCGCTTCACGTAGTACTTATCGTCGATGCGCGAAAGTGTGACACCGCGCTTTGAAGATGCGTGCGCAAACTGGTTCTCGCTGATAAAAATGCCGACGTGCGTGATTTTGCCGGCGACGCCCGAGGCGGCAAAAAATACAAGATCACCCGGCGCCAGGTTTTCGCGAGCGACTGCGCTGCCCTGCGCAGAAAGGGCGCTCGCGCTGTGCGGGTATTTGGCACCCGGAAACTGCGATTCGATGGCCTTGATCACAAAGCCCGAACAGTCGATACCCTTTTTTGTCTGGCCGCCCCATTTGTAAGGCGTGCCTTTCCAGTGATCAAAGAATGCCAGCAGCTTTCCGGAGTCCCAGCCTGCTTTGGCTGCGCCACTGGGCTTAACCGGGGTCACCGGGCCCGTCTTGATGGCGTTTTCGAGCTGATCCCACAGCGCATCGCCGCTTGGTGCCTCGGACGTCAGCGAGCGCGATTTGGCACCGCTCGCGGCAGCGACATGCCCGCGCACATTTTTTTCACCATGCAGCCGTTTCAGTGCCGGCAAATCGGCTTTGGCGGCCGCCAGGCCTTCTTCATGCGATTTGCCGGCAGCGCGGTTTTCCGCATAGACAAGCGTTAAGCCTTCCGCCTGGTCTGGCAAAAGCCCTTCGTTTTGCGCTATTAAAAAGATTTCGGCAATTTCTTCATTGGCGGCGCCCACCTTCTGCATGCGCTCGTAGATTCTGCCCAGTTTCAGGTAGACCTCTTTCGCCATCATGCGCCAGCTGAGCATCTCGGTCATATCCGAAATGGTTTCCGCTTTGAGCCCCTGGTTGAGCCCATAGTGGCCGAGCTGTAATGCAGTTTGCAGTTGCCAGTCCTGCAGTTCGAGATAACAGGCGCGCGGCACTACCGCTTCGAGCGTGACCGCCGGATCGGCTTTTTTGGCGGGAAGCACCTTTGCATAGCGCGGCAGGCTGCGCTGGTATGCTTCGCTGACGCTCTGAGGGCAGTCAGCGAGCACGCGCGCGATCACGTCATCTGATACCTGCGCCGGTGCTGGTAAGACAAAAACCAGCGCGGCAACCAGCGCCATAACCGAAACGGCGAGCGTTTTTTTTCTCATTTTGATCGTGTTTTTCATTTTTTTTCCTCGGTTGCGTTTTCGATCGGTAAATCCATATAGAATTGTGTCATTACTCCGAGCTCTGAACTCGCGCCGATATTACCCTGTTGCGCCTCGGCAATCTCTGCCGCAAGCAGCAAAGCCAGGCCCTGCCCGAATTCGGGGGATTCAAAATTCTCATTGCGCTCAAACATGCGCTGCAGTCTTTCCATTGGCACGCCATAGCCCGAATTCTCTACGGAAATTCTGAGCTTATCTCCCAACAAAGACGCGCGCACCGTCAGGCGGCCCCACGCAGGCGTATAGCGCACTGCGTTACTGAAGAAGATCGTCAGAATCCACGCAGTCTTTGCGACATCGCATGCCAAAACCGGCAATGTATACGGAATATGGAACTCTGCAGCAATATCTTTCTGCGAAAACTGGCCGGTAAAAGGTGCAAAAGCAATCTCCACCAGGCGTGAAGGCTTTATTTCGGCGATCTTGAGGTGAATGACCGGTGCTGAATTCATTGTGATACGGGGCCCGCTCTTTGCGGGCACCCCGTGCAGGGTTGCCCCTGTTATTTTGGCTTGTTGTCAGCTGGCTGGCTGCTTTTGCCGCCCGCCGTTCCAAAGCGCTGTGCCTTTGAAACGGGTTTTTTACCTTCGGCCCAGATTTTTTCCGGGTCTTCTCCTTTCACCATGATGCGCTCATTATTATCATGCATTGCATTGCGTGAATCGCTCGCATCTTTAACAAAGTCGTCAGGGATGGCAAAATCAAAAACCGGGTCCAGACGCTTTTCTTTCATGAAGTAGTTGTCTTTGAATTTTGTCTGCAGTTCGTAGTTGTCATAGATGCGGTTGAGCTGCATTACATGAATGCCATTCACCTTTGCCTGGCGGCAGAGTTCGATCACACCTTTGTAGCTTTCGATGCGGCTTTTTTTCATGGTCGCAGGCATCGGCTTACCCTTTTCAAGCCATTTCTCGAGGTCTAATGCCTTTTGGCGTGCAACTTTTGCCTGCCCCAGCTGCATATAGGCAATATCAATATTGTCCATGATGGCTTTCTTATCATACAGGTAGTGAATGTCTTTAGGATCATACAGGCGTTTTTCGAGCTGCGTTTCTTTTTTATCCTGTGCGATTCGCACACCTGCTTCGCGTTTTTTTCCAATGGTCTGCGTTGCGAAAGGAGCCTTTCGGTTATAGCGCATCTCGATTTCAGTGGCTTCTTTTACGGCCTGCTGTAACACCGTATTGGTGCGGTCTATATAGAACAGTGAAACCTGTTCGTAGAGCTTTTCGATGCTGCTCTGCACTTCGAGAAACAGTTTATACGCTTCGACAAAGTTGTCTTCAAAGAAGAAACTCAGCGCAACCGAGTATTTTTGTTTCACATCGGCGTATTGCTGTGCCAGCTCGGGCTTTTCGGCGCCAAAGTTCTTCAGCGGAACTTCAAGATACACCAGCTGCTCAAGGGCTTCGGCCCTCTTATATTTGGCTTTTTCTGCCACGTTAATGGCGCTGAGAGAGCCAATACCCAGTAAAATAGCCGCAATTGCTGTTAGTTTTCGCATAGATCCTCATTACATTATCGTCAGGCGGGTACGGGAAGTAAAGCAAAGTCGCGTGTTTTAACGGGCTGTTTTCCACTGCCTGGCAGTGTTGGTTGACGTGAGATCACGCTAACAAAGATTTCAGCCGATGGGGTTAAGGCGCCTGGGGTGGATTTACGCGTTGCTGCTGCTGTTATACACCGCTGCGGCTGACGCGCGCAGCTGGGACGACCTCGACTCGACCGAACACGAGATCTATGGCCGCGAACGCGAGGAAAAGCTGCCTGTACGCTTTTTTTTCGTACAGCGCGAAAAATGGGAAGGCCACGACGCGCTGCACATTTTTTGGCTGTGGGCATACAAAGATTACCCGCTGTACAAGAGCCATACAGTTTTCCCCTTATACTACGACCTGACGAGCAAAGTGGATAACCGCTATATGCTGCTCTCCCCGCTGTATTACCGCGAAATAGATGGGAAAACAAAGGCACAGTCGTTGCTCTGGCTGGCATACTGGGGCCAGGACACAGAAGCCGGCAGCGCATACCACAGCCTGTTTCCTTTGTATTATGCATCCCACCGGGGGGCCGGCACCAACTTTCTGCTCACTCCCCTTTTCTGGTATTCAAAGCGGTCGCCGAAAGATATAACAACGGCTCCCGATGTCTCGTTTGGCGCTCCCATCATTCCGCTCATGATGTGGAATTACAGCGCGTACGACACCGACCTCATACTTTTCTACCTGATTCGGTATCGAAGCGCAAGGATGCACGAGGTCGGTGCTGCACAGGATGTGCATCCAGGCTCCGACCGAAGTACACGGATGCACGAGGTCGGTGCTGCACAGGATGTGCATCCAGGCTCCGACCGAAGTACACGGATGTACGAGGTCGGAGCTGCGCAGGATGCGCATCCAGGCTCCGACCGAAGTACACGGACGCCCGAGGTCGGAACTGCGCAGGACGCGCATCCAGGCGATAGCCTGCTCACCTATGCACTGCCGCTGTATTACTATTCACGCGAGGGGGAAAATACCTTTGGCGCATACCTGATTCCGCTGATCTGGACGCAGTCGTCGCCGGCGCGCTCGAGCTGGCTCATCTTTCCGCTGTTATATTCAGGGCAGAGTAAAAAAGGCAATACGACGCTGTCACCGCTTTACATTCACATTAACCACCCAAACGATAATTTGCAGGTAATTCTACCGCTCTACCTGAGCTACCGCAGCAAAGATTATTCGCTGCACGTCAACGCCACGGGCATTTCACTCTCGGAAGAAAGACTCACTTCTTTACCCGTGAGCGCCGAGGTCAACAGCGAGCGGCTGCTGATCGACTGGGATCTCGGCTGGTTCTATAACCTATTCCGGGTTTCGTCGCGCGACGGTGTGCGATTTGCATCAACGGAACCCCCGGCGACGTCGGAAACAGCTACCGTAATCGCACCTGCCGTTAGCCACAAGCGCCTCAGGACGCGAGCCGATTCGGAAAATTTCTTTGGCCTGTACCTGCTCTTCGGGGCATCAGCCTATGAGCGCGCCGATCACTATCGCCATTTCAGGCTCTTACCTTTAAGCTGGCTCACGTGGGATACCCATTCAGAAAATGGCGTGCAGACAATTATCCCGTTCTATGTGCACTACAAAGACGACGAATCGCATTACCTCGTTTTTTTCCCGTTCTATGGCAGCCAGCAGCACCGGGTAAACAAGTGCAGCGACGAAAAATCCGCGTGGCTTATAATAATCTACTGGGATGAGCTTACCTGCAATGAAAATTTGCGGGAACAGACTTTTGTCTGGCCGTTTGTCAACTGGTATGACTCACCAGTGCGAGGTGGTTTCCGCATTTTTCCCCTGTATTGGCATCGCTGGCGGCTCGCGGACGGTATTAAAACAACCACACATTTTTCACCTCTGCACCACACGCGCATCAGCAACGACAACTTCAGCACTGTTTCGTGGCTTTTCTACCGCTCACGCGATGATAATGAGAAGACGTTTGGCGTCTGGGGCCTTCTGCACCTGGAGGACTCGCACGACGGTCTGGAATCGACGACCTACATTCTGCCCGTGTGGTACCACAAACTCGAAAGCGCGCCGATGGCCTTTACCGCACCGCAGGGGCAATACGTGCCGCGCGCAAGGGTTGAAACCTGGCTCACAGTAGCCGGACTGTTCTGGAACTACCGCCAGGTTTACCGCGACGGCGAAAGTTTCCTTTTCCAGCTTTCTCCGCTGCACCTGCGGATTTCGGAAGCAGATAACAATGCCTTTTATTCCTGGTTGTTTTATCGTACAGACACCAAGCGCCATCATTTCTTCGGCGTACCACTGCTTTTCCACCGCGACCGGCACCATGACGGCAGTTACTCGAACCTGTACGTATTTCCGTACTACCAGTCGGTCTCACGCGGAAAATCGGCTGTGGGTGAATTTGACGAAACAGTCCGCTGGATATTCCCGCTGTATTACGGCCGCTCAACCCCGGAGGCAACCGTGCGGTTCATAGGCGGTTATTATTATGAACGCCGGGAAAAGTATGCCAGCGACAATTTTATGTTGCTAGCCGGCCGTACATCCGACTTACAGGCCTCGGCCTTTTCATGGCATGCCCTGCTGTACACTTTCTGGTATGACCGCGCGCCGTCCGAAAAATCTTTTAAACTGCTCTACGGCATAGGTGGCGGGTACTGGCGCTCAGAATCGGCGTTCAGCTGGCACTTTGCCCTGATCAGTGGCTACAAACATATCCCGTCGACGGAATATGTGCGCCACCACCTGTTGCCGCGGTGGTGGCATTCGCACACCGGCGGCGATACAAACCTGTATTTGCCGTTTCTGCTGGCAGCCTTCACGAACCACGGCGGGGGCAACCGCATCTTCAGGGCAGTTGCGCTCGGAATTCTGTATTACGAAAGCAGCGACCGCGAAGCGTATGAGCAGACCCTTGGAGTCGCGCTGGGGGCACTCTATTACCACAACAAGTACCCGGAGCGCCACTTTGATTCGTATGGCAGCCTTTACGGTCTGCTGTGGCATTATGAGACAGAAGAAAACTATAAACGATTCTCTTTCCTTACCTTTCTCTACATACGCACGGAAACAGAAAACGGCGTGCGCCACCGCATTTTTGGTATTCCTCTTTAAGAGAGAACGCGCTCCGGACTGAACGCCGACAGGTCGTCCCTGGGGGCCTGCCCGCAAACGAGGTCTGCGAGGGTGTCTGCGAGAGCTGGGGCAATCGAGATGCCCCGCCCACCGAGACCAGTAAACCAGAATAACCTGGAATACCTGCGGTCGGCGCCGCAGAATGGCCGGTTATCCAGCGGCATTGTCCTGCGGCAAGTGCGGTAACCGACGAGCTCAGACCTGCTCAACAGCGGAAACTGCTTTTCGAGCAAATCAATCGATTCTTCTGACTTAACCGGCGTATCGTCGCGGGCATAGGTGACCGGCACGGGAATCTGCTCCCCGGCCGTTGCGACGAGCGTTTGATCCCATGGACGAAAGTAGCAACCGGATTCTTCATCCCACTCGACCGGCCCCGCATACCCGGCCGCGTTGTTGTATTCATAGAGTGTGCGCTGGTGCGAGATCAGGCCAAGCGCAGCGCCGCAGACATCGGAAATAGCGGCACAGCCTTCACCGGCAGCCACAATGACCCTGTCATCGCTGCCAAGGGTCAGCGTTTGAGGTTGCGCCCCCTGCAGGCGCAGAAAAATTTCATCGTCTTTGACCTCGAGTGCAACCTCGCAGTTATACAGAATTTTCCCGTACCGGTAGTCGGCTGTCGCAAGCCGCGTTAACATCGGCATCGGGTTCACTGTGCCGTTTTCCGGCAGGAAAAAACCGGTGAAACGGCCATGGCTGAAGGGCCGCGTTTCATTCGCTTCGACGTCGTAATCGTATTCCCACGGGCGCAGGAGAATTCCCGTCTTGCGGAACGAGGGCTCGTTTGCCGCATAATAAGCGACAGATTTTCCCGCAACCGATGCGATCACCGGATCGGCTTCATAACTGCGCACGATGCCCGCATTCTTGCCGGAGGCTTCGGCGCCAACCACCCCTGCCCGCTCATAGAGCCGCCATGCCCTGCCGCGTTTCTCCAGCGCCTCTGCAGCCAGTAACCCGGCAACCCCGCCGCCGATAATATGTACCATGTACCGGCGTGCCCCGGACAGTCTATTGACCGAAAAGCACAAAAACAGCGAAGGTCTGTAACATTTTTGCCGAAAATAGTTACGGTGAGAGTTCTTGATCGCCTGCTTCTCGGCATAGCCGGATTGTCCCTGGTGCTGATGCTGTTCATCTTTTTCAGCGATGAATCGCACCTTTCGGCAAAATCGCATGCAAAGAATAAATCCGCCGAAGCAAACCGCGAGATGCCGGTTTCACTGAACAATACCGCTTATTCAGACCACCAGGAACTCAAGAGCGCCGATGTGGATATTGCGCTCGACCGCTATTTTGACGAAATTAAGAAAAATCCAGAGAAAGGCGAAGAAGACCTGCGCCTGGTCGACGAACTGGTGCCCGACGAAGGCCTTGTGCCCGCCCTCGCAGAAAAGGGAGAAAAAGCGGCAACACAGGCGGGCGACGCAGAAAAACCCACTGACGTTAAACCCAAAACAGAAGCCGTTCCTGTAAAAAAAGGTCCCCGTGTCGTGATCCATGAGCATGACGTTAAATCGGGTGAATCGGTCTGGCGATTGGCGCAAAAATACGGTGTGACGGTACAGACGATTGTAAACGCCAATAAAATTAAGGAAAAAACCGTTATTCAACCCGGCGATACGCTGCGCATTCCCGACCGTTCAGGCATTTTTGTTAAGACGGCGAAGAAAGAATCTCTGGCTGAAATCGCAAAGCGCTATAAAGTTTCTACCGACACGATCAAGAAAGCGAACGGCATCAGCACAGCCTCACTGCCCGCCGGCAAAGAAATTTTTCTCCCCGGAGCGAAACCGCTGCCTGAGATCCAGTATATCAAGCAGAAAGTATTTGCGTGGCCAATCAAGGCAAACCACCGCCTGACTTCCGGCTTCGGATGGCGCGTGCATCCGATCACGGGCAATAAGGCGTTCCATACAGGTCTCGATATTGGTGCAGCAATGCGCACGCCGATCCATGCGGCTGCAGACGGTGTGGTCGCCTTCGCGGGCGATGGTGGCAGCTACGGTAACATGGTAATTCTTCGCCACAAAAACGGGCTCTTCACAGTTTACGGGCATGCCAGCAAACTTCTGGTGCGCAAGGGCAAGTATGTCAAACGCGGCCAGAAAATTGCGCTCGTCGGCTCGACCGGCGCATCGACCGGAGCGCATCTGCACTTTGAGGTCAAGAGCACCGAGAAGCATGTGAATCCCGGATTGGCGATGAAAAAGACAGAACGCGTCGCCGTCAAACGCCGGGACGCTTAACGGTGATGCGCATTCCTTTCGCGCGCGCCCCGCTCGATTTCGATGCCGCCTCGCCGTATCTCAAAGAAGCCATCGATAACGGCTGGCTGACAACCGGCCCATTGACCGAACGCTTCACGGCGGCGCTCTCCGCAGAACTGCAAACCGAAAATCTTGTGGCAGTGTCTTCGTGCACCGCAGCCCTGCAGATCGCGCTGGCGTCTGCGGATTTGCCCGACGACGCCGAAGTCATCGTACCGGCGAATACATTCATTGCTACATTTGAAACGGTAGAGCTGGCGGGGCTCACCCCAGTGCTCGCCGACATGGACGCTGCCACCTGGAATGTCTCTGTCGAAACCCTCAACACGCGCCTGACGCCGCGCACACGTGCCATCATTGCAGTCCCTTTCGCGGGCAACCCGATACCGATGCAGGCGCTCAGGGAATTTGCCGATCAGCACAAACTCGTGCTCATTCTCGATTGCGCGCACGCGCTAGAAACAACGTGGCAGACAAAACCACTGCACCATTTTGCCGATTATAGCTGCTACAGCTTCTACGCCACTAAAAACCTGACCACCGCCGAAGGCGGCGCGGTCGTTTGCCCGGCAGATAAACTCGAACAGGTGCGTGCCCTGAGCCTGCACGGCATGTCGCGCGCCGCATGGAAACGCTATGCCGGTGGCAGCTGGCGCTATGACATCATTGCCACGGGATACAAGGCAAACCTGACCGACATTCATGCTGCGCTCGGGTTAGCGCAAATACCGCAATTACGAAAAAACCATGCAAGGCGGATTAAACTCTCTGAACGTTATACATCCGCATTGCAGCACCTGCCTCTTTCAGCGCAGAAAATACCTGCAGGCGCCGGCAGCGCAGAACATGCCCGGCACCTGTTCTGCATTTCCGTCAATGCGAATGCAGGTTTCACGCGCGAAGACATTATGGCCGAGTTTTCCGCACAGGGCATCGGTTTTTCAGTGCATTTTATTCCAATTTACGAATTTTCCAGCGTGCGCGAAAAATACGGCTTTGCTGCAACGGATTACCCTGCAACTGCCGAATATTTTCAGGGGGCGCTTTCGCTGCCCCTGTACCCGACGTTATCAGATGAGAATCAAAGCGAAGTGATCAATGCGCTTCTTCGTGTGGCTGCAGGTAACGCGGCAGCGAAGGCGAAGTAATCACCGTGCGGTCTTCGGGCGATATGTAAATCGCCTGCCGGCCCGGCATCGATTTCATCGGGCTGCGGAAAAACATACCTTTCCCGAAGTTGATCTCGACATTCGGAAACAGTTGCGTTTCAATAAAAACATAGGCTTTGTCGTGCGCAACGTATGAATTCTGAGCGCTTTCAAACTGCTTTTGTTCCGATTCTACGAGCCCTTTATATTTGCGCAAAGCCAAGAGCAGCTTGTCGCGTGTTTCAAGCTCTTTCGCGTCGAGCTTGCGCTTCTTCATTGCATCATTCAGACGCGTCAGGCTGATGCGGATTTTTTCGAGCGTGCCTTCTTTCTCTTTTATAGATGCCTGTATTTCATCGATGACGCCGCGAATCGACGGATCGATGCCAACAGTGAGAGAGGTTTTGGTTTCGCCGGCGCCACCCAGCTTGTTACAATGGATGAATTTTCCGGCGGACAATTCACCGCCGTTAATATCGCCACGCCCGCCTTTGACGACGATCGAACCACCGGCGGTGAGTTTTGAGTGCAGAGTCGCTTCGGAGATAAAAATGGATCCCTTGGCTTCAATCGTACCCTGCTCGACAAAGCGGGCATAGACATCGCCCTCTGAGCGGATGCGGCCCTCGCCCCGGCCCATGAAGCCGGCAGAAAGAATGACATCTTTGCCGGCACTGATGTCGCAGACACCGACACTCGATTGCAGAATGATACTACCTGACGCATGCAGCTTGAAGCCGTCAGCCACGGACTGTTCAACAATGACTGAACCGGGAAAATCTACATTTCCGGTGGAATAGTCGATGTTCTTGAGATAGACAACTTCGTCGACACGGATTTTCCCGCTGCTCTCCATGACCGGGCGCCCTTCGATTTTCGAGAGCAGGAATTTCCCGTCCGGACTGATTTCAACATTGGCGCCGAGCTGAAACTCCGCAATGTTTCCCGGTTCCGCCGGCATGACCTTGCCGCTCACTGCAAAACCAGCCTCACCCAGGGTCGGATCAATTTTCTCAGCGATCGCTTCGCCAACTTTCGCAGATTTAATGAGATCTACCTGCTTATGGTCTATCTTTTGCGCTTTTGCATCATGCTTGGGCCGTGTGAACGTTTGAAACAGCGGCCGAATAAAGCCGTCCGTGCCGCGCTTTGCAGGTTTCCCCTGAGCTACCAGCACCAGCCTCTTGAACACAGGCTTGGTCGCCAGGTCATGAATGACGTTGGTCAGTAGCCCCTTGATGACCCCATGGTCTCTGATGAGCTGTAACAGCCTGTCTTCGGGCAGCATTTTTCCGCCGCCTTCGGGTGGTTCGATATAGATATGCGCTGCGTCGTGTTCGGCGGACACCTGTATCTCAACCACCGCATCTTTGCGCACAACGATGCGCGGCCAATCACCCAGAACATGCGCTTGCCCTTCGGGCAGCTTACCTTCCTGCGTATTTTTGAGCAGGCGCTCGACCGAAACACTTTTATCGACGACAATGTGCATCGACCGAATGCGGTTGAGAAGGTCTGTGGGGTGCACCGGCCTGCCCTTGCCCGTCGGGTTAAAGATTTTAATAACAGCTTTGCCGTTCTCTTCCTGCAGCTCGAACGAACCGTTTTGCGATGAATCGAGCTCCTCGAGGAGCTTGCGGGTCATTTCATTTTCAGACACTGGTGAACTCAGTGCCACCTGAAAATTTTCAGGCTGAGTGAAAAGCAAAACAAGCCAAAGACATTTAGCACGGCAATCGGCAGCGCAATTTCACTGAAATCCCCTGCAGTATTAAAAACTGTACGCAGCGCATCGGCGAGAAGTGCCAGCGGCGAATACTGCAGCAGCGGCTGAATAGCCTCAGGGAAATTCGCATAGCTGAAAAAGATACCCGAGGCCAGCATGAGCGGAATGGACACCACGTTGATAATGCCGTTACCCGTGCGGGTGTTTTCAGCGCGCGAAGCCAGAAGCAAGGCCAGCCCTGCAAACGCCACGTTTCCTGAAACGAACAGGCCTAAAACACTGAGCAGGTTGCCCTGCAGTACAAAGCCAAAATAGAAATAGCCGAACACAAAAAGCAGCAGCACTTCAACAAGATTGATGGTCATGCGCGAAAGAAAGAATGACATGAGAATTGCTGCCTTTTTGACCGGCGTGGCAATCATGCGCCGCATCAGCTTTTTCATACGGTATTCGATCAGAATGTAGCCAATTCCCCACAGGCACGAGTTCATGATGCCAAGCGCCATCAATCCCGGTATCAGGAAATCGATATACCGGTTCCCATGCGTCGTGACCGGGTTCAGCTGTAAGGCGACCTTTTCCTGGCTTAACCGCCGCGATAATATCAGGTATGCCAGATACGATGTCTCATTGGCGGGATCGAGGTGAAAGTGCAGAGTACCGCTCTGCGATAGCTGTATGAAAAGGACTATTTTTCCCTTGCGCAACATGCGTTCGGCTTTCTCCTGGTCGACAAAGGAAAATTTAAAAACGCTGTGGTCGTTGCTCTTTTTCGGGCGCGAAATATTGCGGTTCTCAATCTCATTGATGACCTCGCGCAGCTCCGAACTTTTCTGGATGTCGCCCACAACCGCAATCTGCCGGGTCGTGACCTTTCTTTGCACGAATGCAACACCCAATACCCACGACATTGCCACGGGCAAAAGCACTGACCAAAGGATAATTTCCCAATCGCGAAAGAATTCGCGCAGGTGCATCAGGTAAAGTTGCCACAGAGATCTAACCATCGAGATGCCTGCCTGTCATTTTAATGAATAGGTCGTCTAAAGTCAGCGGCCTCGCGGCAAACGATTCGAGATTCTGCCTGCCAACCTTGCGCAAAAAATCGGGTAAGATCTGCGCCGCATCGGCCACGTGCATGACACCGATGGACGTCGCCGGGTCGTATGAAAAATACGAGACCTTTTTCAGGCCCTGTAGCATCGCAGCCGCTTTGGCCGATGACTTTTTGAGTTTGAACTCGATAATTTCATGGCTCGCATGCTCTTCGAGTAGATCTTCCAGCTTTCCGTCTGCGAGAATATTTCCCTTGAACATAACGACGATCCGCTCGCAGAGCTCTTCTGCCTCTTCCATGTAATGCGTCGTCAACAGCAGCGTCGATCCCTGTTTTTTTAGGTCGGATAAAATGCGCCAGATTTCGCGGCGCGCATGGGGGTCGAGGCCTGTTGTCGGTTCATCGAGCAAGAGTATGCGTGGTTTCTGGATGATGGCAACGCCGAGCGCCAGGCGCTGCCTCTGCCCACCTGATAAAGTATTCACATAGGCTTGTTTTTTTTCGGTCAGCGCAACGAGTTCGAGAATTTCGGGAATTCTGCTGCGTGAGACGCCGTAGAATGCGGCAAACAAATCGAGAGTTTCACCCACGCGGATTTTTTCCGGAAACCGGGTTTCCTGGAATGCCAGCCCCATGAGCGCCCGAATTTTCTGCTCGTCTTTGGCATATTCATAGCCATCGATAATAATTCTGCCCGTGTCCGGGAACTGCAGGCCTTCAATCATTTCAAGGAGTGTTGTTTTTCCCGCTCCGTTTGGACCCAAAAGGGCGACAAATTCACCCTCGTGGATATTCAGACTCAGATTTTTTACTGCATGCACACGCGGAAATTTTTTATCCACGTTTTCAAGCGCCAGCACGACTTTTCGTTTTGCGCTGTGTGGCATATTATCTCGCAACCCGCCTAAGCTCTGCCAACGGGTGATCCAGTTCGGCGGCAATTTCTGCCACGCTGACTGTTGCCGTGCCCAGTTTACCCACGACCAGACCCCCGGCGATATTGGCGAGCACCATCGCTTCAACATGGCTTGCGCCCGCACATTTGGCGGCAGTATAGACAGAAATGACGGTATCGCCAGCTCCGGACACATCGAACACTTCACGCGCCACTGTCGGCAGATAAACAGTTTCGTGAGCATTGAAATATGCCATACCGCGCTGCGAACGGGTAACGATTAGATCTTTCAGTTTCAGCTCGCGCATGATATCGGCGGCAATCGTTTCGACCTCAGCGTCGTTAGCCGGAAACGGTTTGCCGATGCCCTCAGAGGCTTCTTTTTCATTCGGCGTCATGATATCACATTCGCTGTAAAAGCGGAAGTGCTTAATCTGCGGATCGACTGCGATAAAGACTTTCTTTTTCTTCGCAATCTGGATGGCTTCTTTAATAACGCGTTGGGTCAGGAGCCCTTTATCATAGTCGCTCAGAATAACAGCATCAAAGTTGCCAATCATATGTTGAAAACTATTTAAGATTTCGGTTTCTGTCTTTTCGTCAATGGCAGTTGTCATCTCGCGATCAACGCGCAAAAGCTGCTGGTTACGAGCCATATAGCGCGTTTTAATCGTTGTGGGACGGTCTGCCATGCGAAACAGCTGCATAGTATCGCTTAATCCCCATTTTTCGAGCTCATGGTTGAGCGCGAGACCATTTTCATCGGCACCGACGATACCCAGTACACCCATCTTGCAGTGCAGATCGCGCAGGTTCTTGAGCACGTTCGCTGCCCCGCCGGGTGTACGATCGTCACCCGAAGCGAGGAGAACTGGCACCGGAGCTTCGGGCGAAATGCGCGACACATCGCCGCGCACGTATTCATCCCACATCAGGTCACCCAGTACAAAGACGCGCGTTTCGGGAATTTTGCGCAGGATTTCTTTGAGAGCGGATGTTTCAGGCATTATCTGGCAGATGCTTAGCGGGCTTTAGCAGTAGATTTTAAATACAGCTCACGCAACTGTTTCTCATCCACAGTCGACGGAGCGCCTGACATGAGGCAGGTGCCCTTTTGCGTTTTGGGGAATGCCATCACGTCGCGGATCGAATTGCGTTTGAGACCGAGCATCAGCACACGATCAACGCCGAAGGCAATGCCGCCATGCGGCGGAGCGCCATATTCGAGGCCGCGCAAAAGAAATCCGAACCGGTTCTGCGCTTCTTCGTCAGTGATCTTGAGCAGGCGGAAAATCGCCTGTTGCATCGCCGAGTCGTGGATACGAATACTGCCGCCGCCGATCTCAACGCCGTTCAATACAAAGTCGTAAGCATCGGAGCGCACCCCTCGAAGCGCCGTCTGCTGCTCAGGCGTGAGTTCGGCAGATGCAGCACCTTCGAGCACGATGTGCGCATCTTCGGGCACCGGTGCAGTGAACGGATGGTGCACGCTGATCAGCGATTTGGTTTCATAGTCCCAGTCGAAAAGCGGGAAATCCACAACCCACAATGCCTTGTAGACGTCGGGAATCATGTTGAGTTTTTCGGCGAGACGCAGGCGCAGCGCCGACAGCGTCGCAAACACCACGTCTTCACGGTCGCCGGCAAAAAAGATAATATCGCCCGGTTTGGCTCCTGTGCGTTTAATGAGTTCTGCCTGCGCGGCTTCCGGCAAAAATTTTGTGATGAGTGATCCGCGCCATTGTCTGTGAGTTTTACCCACGCCAGACCTTTCGCCTTATAATCTTGCATGACCCACTGCGTGAGATCGTCGATGTCTTTGCGCGACAGCGATGCTCCGCCCGGAACACATAGTCCCTTGAGACGACCCGTTTCCGCCGCTCCTTTGAACACTTTGAATTCAGTCATCGGTGCCCAGTCGCCGAGCTCGGTCAAAGTCATCGCAAAGCGCACATCCGGCTTATCATTGCCATAGAGTTCCATCGCATCCCGGTAGCTGATGCGTTGCGGCACTTCGTCGAGCGTGATGCCAAATGCCGACTTGCACGCGGCAGCGATCATGCGCTGGTTGAGCTGCATGATCATCTCTTTGGTGACGAAGCTGAGTTCAATATCGATCTGCGTGAACTCGGGCTGGCGGTCTTTGCGCAGGTCTTCATCGCGAAAGCAACGCGCAATCTGGTAATAGCGTTCTGTACCGGCGACCATCAGCAGCTGTTTAAAAATCTGCGGCGATTGCGGCAGCGCGTAAAACTCACCTGCGTTGAGGCGGCTGGGTACGAGAAAGTCGCGTGCGCCTTCAGGGGTGGATTTATTCAGAATCGGTGTTTCGATTTCCCAGAAACCTTCATTGTCGAGAAAATTGCGCACGGTGCGGATAAACTCATGGCGCACACGCATCGCCTCCTGCATTGGCTTGCGGCGCAGGTCAAGAAAGCGGTTTTCGAGTCTCAGCTCTTCATTCGCCTCGTCGTCGTGCTCATCGAGCGGAATCGGCGACGGCTTGGCTTTACTGAGCAGAATCAGGTCGGTCGCGAGTATTTCAATTTCACCGGTCTTTATTTTCGGATTTATCGCGTTTTTGTCGCGCAGGCGCACTTTGCCTGTGACGCAGATGACATCTTCGCTGCGCAGCGCCTCAGATTTTTTCAAAAGCTCAGCATTGACCGCGAGGTCAAACACCACCTGCACCACGCCGCTGCGGTCTCTCAGATCGACAAACAGCACGCCCCCCTGGTCGCGGTAGCGGTAAACCCAGCCGCAGACCTGCAGCTCTTGGCCGTTATCGGTAGCGCCGACCGAATTGCATTCGCGGCGGATGGAAAAATCAGGAGAGGTTTTAACCCCGGTAGCAGACATAAGTTAAAAGGGAAAAACGGAGTTTCTGACGTGGCGTCAATTCATGTTGCTCTGCGGCGTTGCACCGCAGAGCAAGCAATATTAAAGGTCGGCGTGAGCCGGTTTATTGGCGATTTCGGTACCCGTCCAGAAGGTGCCCTGCGCCTGGAATATGAACATATTCTGCGCATAACCACCCAGTGAAGTACCCGAGTTGTCATACCCCTTCCACGCATTCTGGTTGATTTGGTAGAACAGCTGCAGTTTGAACAGATGCTTGTCAGCCATCAGGTTCACGCCCACCCACCAGACGGTCATCTGGTTTGCCGGGTCGCTTGCAAGACCACTGGTATTCGTGTGGAAAGCAGAGGTCGTGCCGTACGTACCGCTATTGTTGAAGTTACCCTGCATGTAGTCGTAGCGGACCACAGGCATCACGTAGGTGCTGATGCCCAGCGGCAGATTGTAGCCAATCATCGCATTATAGCTCGTGATGTTCTGGCCGGCCGCGCCACCATAGTAGAAGAACGCGGCGCTGAAATACATCCCTTTCCATGTCGCAACAACATCGTATGTATGGGCGAAAAGGTCGCACTTCTGCGCCACGCCGCCTGAAACCTGGCAGCTTCCCGTACCATTACCGGCAGAACCTGTCGCCATAGTCAAAGGCCATGAGCCGACATTGTCGTTGAGGCGAGCCGTG
>JAXMHE010000004.1:0-200732 GCA_046346945.1 Turneriella sp. | reverse complement strand
GCCTCACCCTGGCGCGGCAACTCGGCGAAGGCGCCGTAAGTGCCGAAGCCGGCGTTGTTGACGAGCAGACCGATATCGCTCTGCGCTACACGTGCTTCGACCTTCGCGACATCGTCGGCTTTGAGCAGATCCGCTGCCATTGTCTCGCATTGTGCGCCCTTTGCGGCGCATTGGTGTGCGAGCTCTTGCAACAGATCGGCGCGGCGTGCGACGAGAATCAGGTTGTAACGCTCAGCTAGTTGCAGAGCAAATTCTTTGCCTAGGCCTGCCGAAGCTCCGGTGACGAGGGCGTATTTTTGGTGTGCCATGAATGCTTTTGTGGTTTCGCCTGAGGCCGCAAATCAGAAAAGGAATTTGGCTCTGGCTTTATCGGGCTGGCGGTTCAACATGTCGATCTTCGATGACTATAATCGCAGGGTGGTTTCGATTGAGCAGATCGAAGTAAGCGGCAGGGCACGGCCGGTCGGGGTGGTCGCGTTTTCATGGCGCCTCACTAAGGCTGTTGCCGTCGCTGGAAGAAGATCATGGAAATGCGCGCGGACCCATGCCCGCGCCGCGGTTTGACTATTCGATCGTGAAAGTTTCTGTTTTGGCCAGGGCACCCATGAGGTAGATGTCGAGCTTATAAGAACCTGTTGGCCAGTCTTTCGGCAACGATACGTTTCCGTCGATAACATTGGCCATAGCGCTGTTAAGATCTAAAGAATAAACTTCAATGTTCTTACCGGCGGTTGTGTCGACCGCAGTCCAAACAAGCTTACCCGTCAGGTTCGATTGCATGCGGTTCAGCTGCGCTTTAACGAAAATCTTGTGTTCCGTGGCGGGAAATACTTTGGCGCCGGCGCCGCCCTCGGTGGTAGACAGCACTACCGATTGAACGGTCAGCGGGCCTTTTTCTCCGCATGACGCCATCGCCATCGCTGAGAAAGCAAATACAAACATAAGCAAACTTTTATTTTTCATTGTAACTCCTGAATTTTTAAAGATGGCGTAGAAAAAAGATCTTTCGACTCAGTTGGATTAGCTTCCCTATCACCTGATAGCTGATAAGTGTTCTTTAGACAGCCCGTATATCGGAATATCGATCGAAAATCTATCGGCGACAAGGCGCTTGGTTCAGGAGGCAGTATACAGCTTCGTGCCGGCGTTTTTTCCGCGCAGCTGCACTTCTGCGACTTCGACGGCGGCGATTGTAGAAGGGAGTTGTGCGTGCACCGCTTGGGAAAACAAAAGATTTTTGGAGAATTCTTTCGTCGCGTTTTCGATACGGCTAGCGGTATTCACGGTGTCGCCGATCACCGTGTATTCGAGACGGTTGTGCGAGCCAATATTGCCGGCGATGACATTGCCAAAATCGATGCCAATGCCCATGCGGATTGAGTTGCCGTTCGTCTGATTCATCTCATCCAGAGATTTTTGCATTTCCAGGGCGCACCTGACGGCACGTTCGGCATCGTCGGCAGCCGGTTGCGGAGTACCAAACGTGACCATGATGCCGTCGCCAATGAATTTATCCACCGTACCGCGGTGGCGATAGATGACTTCGACCATACGTTCATGGTAATCGCGTAAGAAGCTAACCGTGTCTTCGGCAGACATCTTCTCGCTCATCGTGGTGAATCCGCGGATGTCTGAGAACAGCACTGCGGCTTTGACGCGCGCGCCGCCGAACGAAACTTCCTGTGCGACGATCGAATCGCGCACATTCGGTGAAAAATACCGACCGAGTTCAGTGCTCGCAACCTCGAGCTGTGCTGCCTGGTGTATGGACTTACGGTATGAATAGGTAATCCAAGCGAGCAGGCCGCCGATGAGTAACGCGCCGAGTGCAGACATGTTCACGTAACCGGGAACAATTGCGGGCGAAAAAGCATTCTGCACAAAATCTTGGGTGATGACTGTGCGCGGGTCTTTGAGCGCAATGGTGAAGAGCCCTGTCCAGATAGCGAGAAAGGCCCCGGTCAGAATGAGTGGGTAAGCGGGTCTCAGTGCGAGGCCGCTGATAAGAATGAGTATGTAGACCCACACGGGTAAGCTGGTCTTTAAGAGATACGTCGCTGGCACCGAAGCATATCCACCCACCGAAGTATACCAGGTATAAGGTAGAAATACCATGATAAAGATGGATGGCAGTTGGCTGAGGTAACCTATGGTTGTGAGGTGACGGTCTTTCCAGGCATACCAGAAAAGAATCAGCAGGTAGAGGGTGATAAGGCCTGACGCGGCCGACACCCAAACGACTTCCATGATCGAGTGGTGTGTGGAAATATGCCCAAGAGCCAGACCGGCGGCCATGATGAGGCCAAGGATTATACTCACCATAAGTCCCGATCGTTCGCGGTTGCGCAGAACGCGATCTGCCGAGTTTTGGGGTTTGGCATTGAACTTATCTGTGGCACTCATAGACTCAGAATTTTCCTGAATTGTATAAAACCCGAACGCGCTGCGACTTTTTCATAGAGCTTTTGCGCGGTGGTGTTTGTCTCATGCGTCAGCCAGTGCACGCGGGAGGCGCCATCGGCTTTTGCGCGGGCATAGACCGCTTCGATCAATGTACTTGCTACGCCCTGGTTGCGCGCGTCCGCTGCGGTGAATAGATCCTGCAGGTAGCAGTAATCCCCGGTTGTCCAGCACGACCGGTGGTAAATGATGTGCGCGATGCCGACAAGCCTGGTATCTGTTTGCGCACCGAGCGACTTCGTGTCGCGCGCAGACCCATCGGCTCCATGCGAATCGGCAAAAGCCCCCAAAGCAAACATCGGCTCCTTCGGGTCGGTCAGGCGCTGCCATGTGGTTCTCGTCGTCTCTTCTGACAGGGAGCTCTTGTAGAATTCGAGGTAACCCTGCCACAGCGGCAGCCATGCCTCGAAATCCGCAGACTGAAGTTCATTGACCGTAAGCTCCACGATACATCTATTTTCGACAAGAAAGATGCATTCCGCGCTACAGAAATCTGTATTGGGACAGCATAGCCTGCAAATGTCGTGCCGGGGTGCTTACGGGGATCAATTAGCCAGTCGAGTATTCACCTCAGGAGAGCATGCCGCCTGACGCTTCGATGCGTTGGGCGTTGACCCAGCGCGAATCTTCAGACAGCATCGACGCAATGAGTGGCCCGATGTCGTCCGGCACACCGGCGCGGCCAAGATTGGTGAGTGAAGCGATCATTTTATTCACTTCGGGAATGTCACGCACGCCGCCGCCCCCAAAATCCGTCTCGATGGCTCCGGGTGCGATGGTGTTCACTGTAATACCGCGCGCACCGAGTTCTTTCGCGAGGTAGCGCGTAAAAACTTCGATACCGCCTTTCATCATCGCATAGGCCGCATAGCCTGGAAAACTGAAACGCGTGAGCCCGGTAGAGACGTTGATGATTTTTCCCTTGTCATTGATCAGCGGCAACAATTTCTGCGTCAGGAAAAACGGCGCCTTGAGATGCACGGCCATGAGCTGGTCGAATTGCTCTTCGGTTGTTGCTTCGATCGGCGCATGGACACCGAAGCCTGCATTGTTGACGAGATAATCCAACTTCTCCGCCGCCCATTTTTCTTTCAGTGTTTTTTTCACAGCGCTGACAAAATCGTTGAACGAGGCCGCTTTGGTCGCATCGAGTTGAATCGCCGCCGCCTTGCCGCCTTGTTTTTCAATTTCTGAGATTATCTGGTTTGCCTCGCCTTGCTGGCTGTTGTAGGTCAGAATTACCCCAATGCCACGTTTTGCCGCATGTAGTGCGGCGTTCTTTCCCAGCCCGCGGCTGCCACCTGTAATGATTGCTATTTTCATATTTTTTCCTCCAACAAACTGTAATGCAGTCACTTTGTGGAAGGGTGACAATTTGACGATAGTTTAAATATGATGAACAATAACTATAAAATGAATTTACTATTCGTTTCATGCGAATAATAGAAAAGGCCCTATGGATAAAATAGCGGCTATGCGGGTATTTGTGCGGGTGGCTGAATTGGAGAGTTTTAGTCAGGCAGCAGAAAGTCTGCAGATGGCCAAAGCTTCAGTATCGACAACGATACAGGCGCTCGAGTCTCTGCTGTCGGTTCGCTTACTCGAGCGCACGACGCGCCAGGTGCGACTCACTTCAGAGGGCAAAAGTTTTCTTGAACGCTCGCGTGATATTTTGTCTGATCTCGAAGAGGTCGAAACTATGTTCGGCAACGATGCCGCACAGATTGCGGGAAAAATTAGGGTCGATATGTCTGCCCCGGTCGCCCGCGAGGTGATTATCCCGCGGCTGGGCGAATTTCTGTCTGCATATCCGCGAGTCGAAATCGAAATCAGCAGTTCAGACCGGCGTGTGGATATTATACGCGAGGGTATCGACTGCGTGGTTCGCGGCGGCGGCACAACAGATCCGGGTTTAGCCGAGCGACCACTGGGAGTGCTGGAATTTATCAATGTCGCTGGTGCGGAATACATAAAAAAATTTGGTAAGCCGAGGACGATCGAGGATCTGAAATCGCACAGGGTGGTGTTTTTTAGCGCGGTGTTAGGCAGTTCCGCGTCGGGTTTTGAGTATCACGACGGTGCTAGATATCGCGAGGCGAAAACGGCAGGCATCATTACCGTGAACAGCATCGACGCATACAAGGCTGCCTGCACTGCCGGTCTCGGTATTTGCCAAATTCCGCGCATCAGTGTCGCGGCTGAACTTAAAGACAGAACTCTCGTGGAATTATTGCCCCAGTTTCGGGCCGAGCCGATGCCGGTAAAACTGGTTTTTCCGCAAAGACGAATGCTGGCGAAAAGGGTGCGCGTGTTTATGGATTGGCTCGAACCGATTCTCCAGGAACACTTTCGGTAAGTTTGTGAAATTTGTATCAGAGAGCGTTCAGATCTTCTGCCAGTCGCGCAAAAACTGCCTTGTCGCCGGTGAGGTTATACATCGTCATCGCTCCTTCGTATAGGGTGAATACCCGTTGTGCGCCACGTTTATCGTGAAGATAGTCGGCGAGGACAGCAATGATCTCTTCGACGGCCTCTTTGAGTTCGACGCGCAAGACGGCGGATTCGTGCAGCGTCTGCGCAAACAAGTTGGAAAAAGGGCAGCCATAAAAATCGCCGGCTTCGGTACCCCGTGCGAGCAATTTTGCCCACGTCGCAAAAAACTCCGCTGGCTGGGGCCGCTTGGCCATGAGCGACTTCAGTACGGCGACCAATTCGTTCTTTTTTGCGTGTATATATTGCTGCGCGAGCGCATCTTTGGATTCATAGTAGCGGTAAAAAGTCGCCTTGTATATGCCCGCCGCATCGAGAATCTCCTGCAGGCCAACCGTGTAGCCTTTTTGGTAGAAAAGCTTAGCCGCAGCAGCCGTCAGACGATCGGGAGAAAAGTTTTCGTATTCGCGTTTGTGTTGCATGGTATTCTTATTGACAAATAGACCAAACAGTCTATTTGTGGGTTGTAGAATATACCGCATGGTCTATTTGTGCCGTATTCTGTAAACTGTTATGTGCGCGCCCCTTGGGCGCGCCCAAAAAGGAGTGCATGATGAAACAACTCTGGTTTGCCAAAAAAAATACTCTCGAGTGGCGCGACGTTGCAGAACCGCAACTCGATGGCCCCGGTCAGGCGATTGTGCGCCCGCTCGCGATTGCGCGCTGCGACCTCGACCTGCCGATCGTGCAGGGCCACACGCTGTTTCGCCCCGCATTCCCTTTGGGGCATGAAATGACCGCAGAGGTCGTTGCGCTCAGTGAGGATGTGCAAAGTGTGCAAGTCGGCGACCGCTGCGTGGTCAATTTCCAGATTGTGTGCGGCACCTGCCCCGCCTGCGCAGCCCAACATTCACCGGCATGCACGACGGTGCCCTTTGCGTCAAACTACGGGCTTGGGCGTGAAGCCGTGCAATGGGGCGGGGGGATTGCGGAACTGGTGAAAGTCCCTTACGCCGGCGCAATGCTGGCACGTATTCCTGGCGGGCTGGACCCGATTCAACTCGCAAGTCTGAGCGACAACATGACCGATGCATACCGCACGGTGGCGCCTTATCTCAAGGCACAGCCGGGTGCTAACCTGTTGATCGTGGGTGGCGTCGCAGAGAGCATTGCGTGTTATGCAATTCTCGAGGCGCAGGCGCTGGGTGCCGGCAAGATCACCTATTTCGACACCGACCGCGCGCGCTGCGACTTTGCCGCCTCTCTCGGCGCAGTGGCCGAGCACGCAGAAAAAATTCCGCAGCGCCTCGCGGGTGATTTTGATGTGACGATCGATTGTTCGGGTTCGATCGACGGCTTTCGTCTGGCGCTGAGATCCGCGCGGGCCTATGGCAAGGCGATCACGGTGAGCATCTTCTTCGACAACAACGTGCCGATTCCGTTCATTGAAATGTACAACAAGGGCATCAACCTGACGATCTGCCGCACGCATGCGCGCGAGCAGACACCTGAAGTTCTCGAAATGATTGCGCAGAAGAAATTCGATCCGTCGCGCGTGACGAGCCGGGTTGTGGATTTCAAAGACGCGGCAGAGGCGTGGCTCGAACCGGGCAGAAAGCTGATCGTGCGCGGGGCTTAGCGCACTTTCACGACCGGGTGGCGCAGCAGCGTCTTGAGTTTTGCCGGCGCGGTGCGGCGGGGGTCGCCGAGATAGATTTCATGGTGCTTGCCCTTCGGGCCGACATTGTCCTGAACTTTATTTGCCGCCATAAAAGCCTGCATGCGTTCAATCGTTGCGGGTTCTGTCGCGTATGGGCCGACATGCGTCGCCTGAACGCACAATCCTTCTTTAAACTTGGCTAAGCGCAGGCTCGCGAGCGGCATCACCTGGTAATCGAATGCATTCACCTTACGCTTCTTGACCATAAATTTGAGCGTGTAAGCGACGCTGTAGAGCGCCTGCGTCGCCGCGGCAAAACGGGGTGACTTGCCCGGCTCAGAACCTTTTTCGATGACGCCGTCAATCATCAGAAACTGCAGCGCAGGCAGTTGTAGCAGCTCGATGCGCGAGGTGGATGTACGGTAGAATGGGGCGAATTGTTTTTTGAGCGGCAGCGTCTTCATAGACGAGCTCTACGCTATTGTGCCCGTGGGCCGTCAGCCCCGTTTTGCTACTTTTGTTCGGGTATCTGCAGACCGTACTTTTCCATTTTTGCGCGCAGCGTGTTGATCGTGATTTCGAGTTCGATCGCCGTCTGGCGCTGGTTAAAACGGCGGCGCTGCAGGCATTCCCAGATGACGTCGCGTTCGGCGCGCTCGAGCGCGCTGAGTTTCGGGCCTTCGATCGCGCGCGGCGCTTCGCGCAAATTCAGGTAACCGGCATCGAGCGTTGCGCCCCGCGTCTGCATTAGCAGCGCCTGTTCGAGGCGCGCTTTTAATTCGGCGGTGTTGCCGGGCCACGCATATTTCTGCGCCGCGGCCAGAAAATCTTTCGCGATGCCGGTGAACGACAGGCCGCGCTCACGGCTGAGGCGCTCGGCAAAGAAGAAAATCTGCGCGCGCAGGTCGTCGGGCCGGCTGGAGAGCGGCGAAATGCTGAGCTGTGGCAGCGCCTCGCAGTACGCGCGTTGGCCGGGTTCTGCCAGTTTGGCGCCGAGGCTTTCGGCAGATTTTACTGTGAGATAGAGATAAGGCAGCGAACGATTGCCCATGAGCCACGTGACGAACTGTGCAAGTTCTTCGGGCCGCACCGCGTCGAGATTTTTCACCACGATGCCCTGCATCGCGCCTGAGGGTGCTGTGCGTTTGAGGCGCTCGAGCCTTGCTGCGAGGTGGCGGGTTTGGTAAGAACATTCGAGCACCAGCGGCTCAGCTTTTGAGCGCAGATAGTGCAGCGCGTGCGCCAATGTGCTTTTGCCGACACCGGTATCGCCATCAAACACCACCGGAAGCTGGCTGTCTTTCAGGCGTTTCAGGCTTTCGACGACGGTGAACAGTTCGGTCGAGCAGATGAGCATTTCATGGCCAAACAGCGCACGGAAATCATCAACCAAACCCGCGTGTTCAGAGGCGTACAGGTCGATGGGTAGAAGCGGCAGCTCCAGTTCTTTCGGGCGTTCGAGGGTTTTGACTGCAGAGCTCAGCCACTTGTCTGCCACCAGCGATTCTGCCTTGGTGAGATAGAGTGCGAGGCGTTTGTTGTCGGCTTCGAGGCGCACCAGGTTGTCGACCAGGCCCTGGTTCCATTTGGGTAAAATCTGCTCGTTGAAGCGCGCGGGAGTCGCGTAGCCGCCGGCAGACTCTTCGCTTTTGGCATGCAAATGCAGCGCTTCGCCGTGGTCGGTGACGAAGCCAAAAGCATCTTTAAAATTGCGCACGTTGCCACCGACGATGGAGTTCAACAGTTCGACGAGGCGCGACAGGGAAATGATATTCTCGCGGCGCTGCCAGGCGGTCGACTGGTGCAACCGGCCGAAAATATTGCGGATAAACAGCCACTGGCCGCGCACCAGCATGTTAAAAATGCCGAACTGGAACAGCAGAATGCCGATGACGCCGAATGCGGGAAAAGGATATTCTTTCACGAGCACCGGCATCAGGCCGTTGTTGATAATCGGGAATAAAAACGCGACAAAACCAAAGCCGCCTATCGAGCGCAGTTGAAAGCGCAACAGCGCGCTCTCGCTGCGCCGGTACGCAAGAAATGCCGCAAAAAAAGTATAAAGCACCGTCGCAGACTGTGACACGACGTAATAGCGGTGCAGCACGCCGTGGTTGGGCGCAAAGCCGCCCGGCACCGGGCGCACGCCTTCTTCAACGAAGCCGAATAGCGTTGCCAGCAGCGTAAAAGCGCCGTTTGCCAGCACCACATAAAACATTTTACCGCGCGGCATTTCGGCGAAACGCTGAAAAAAGAGGTAGAGCAACGTGACGCTCAGAACTCCGCCTGAGAAGGTGAGGCGAGATGCAAGGGCAATCGTGTCTGCCTGCAAAAAGTCGGCGCGCACGAGAATGAGTGGCGTCGCCCACAGCATCAGCGCCAGGCCAAGGCCGGTGAAAAGCAGGCGGGTGCTGCGGTCGCCCAGGCGCACGAGCGCGATGCCGATCATCGCAACCAGCGGCAGGTTAAACACTAAGACGAGAGTCAGGGAACTAGAGATACTCATTCTTTACCTTCTTTAAAACAATTGCGGTGTTGAGCCCGCCGAGGCCATGGCCGTTGACGAGCACCCTCTCGAGGCGCGGCGCGGCGGCTTTGACTGCCGCCACGTTGAGGTCGAGTTCCGGGTCGGGGATTTTATAGTTGTAGTTCGGCGGAATCTGCCGGTGGAACAGCGACAGGGCAGAAGCCGCAACCTGGAACGCACCCGCCGCCGAAAAAGGAGATCCTACTGAACCTTTGATCGACGAGATCGGCATTGCCTTCGTTGTTTTTTCACCAAAACTCTGCACGAGCATGTCGGCTTCGAGTTTGTCGAGCAGCGTGTCAGACGGCGCATGCGCGTTGATGTAACCGATCGGCTTTTTGAGCGCCCGCATCGCTTTGCCGACGACGCGCGACCAACTTTTCGCCGAGCGGTCGGGCATAAACAGTTCGTTCATGTTCTCGCTGCCCTGCGCGAACGACACAATTTCAGCGTAGATGCGCGCGCCGCGCGCCTTTGCGTGCGCATAGTCTTCGAGAAGAAAAATGCCCGCGCCTTCGCCCAAAACCGACTTGGTGCGCCGCTGGTCGAACGGGCACAGGCTGTCTGCAGCCGAATCAACGTCGTCACCGGGTGTCATGCCGGCACCTGCGAGCGCGCCCATCACCACGCGGCTAATCGGCGTATCGACACCGCCCGTAAACACGATGCGCGCTTTGCCCTCTTTTATACGCTCACTCGCGAGCCCGATCGCATTGAGCCCGCTGACGCAAGATGACGAAACTGTCGAAACATAACCCTCGGCCTGCGAAAGCAGCGCAATGGCCGAAGCGGGCGAATACGTGACCGACTGCAGCAGGTCGCGCATGTCCATGAGGCCCTCTTCAAATTCGAGCAGGCCTTTCTTGCTGCGCACGAGCGCATTTTCGAGCGCCTCATAGCTACCCACCGCACAGCCCACGAGCACGTCGGTCTGCAGTGGGTCGACCTGCCCGAGCCCCGCGTCTTGCATCGCCATCTTCGCGGCGGCGTACGCAAATTTGGCCGAACGCCCGAAATACTTACTCTGCCGCGCCGACAGGTATTGAGACTCGTCGAAATCTTTCACCTCGGCAACCAGGTCGCGCGGGAAAGAAGAAGCCTCGAAACGCGTGACCGGCCCCACGCCGGTTTCACCCGCAAGCAGGTTCTTCCAAAACACCTGCTGTGAGATGCCAATGGGCGAGACGATACCAATTCCCGTGATCACACAGCGGCGCACTGCGCGCAGGCAGGTGGGGGGATGATCCATTGTCAAGAAATTCTATATGGTGGTCAAATATGCCTCCACGCCAACACGACTCACTCCTGGTGGGCTTGATGAGCAATGGTCTCACCGCCTTCGTATTCCGGGAGAACCAAAATATTCCGTATTTCGGTCAGATTTCAGGGCAATAGGCGGTGCGTGGGTCGCGAGAAGGAGCTACAGAGCGTTGTCGAAATGTATTTTGTGAAATGTGACATAATAATATAACATGTCAAAAAATACAATAGGATATAATTTTTGATATTACTTGACGATTTGCCCTGTCGGTTGTGGCTGCCCGTCCCCGGTGCCTGCACATCGTTTCGCCCACCCATCTTTATACGGCACCGGGGTTCTTTCATGTGGAAAACCGTATTTATATCTCACATCGCCGAAGAGAAAGAATTGGCATTCTTTATCAAGGGCTTTATCGAAGAAGCCTTCCTGGGTTTAATCGAGGTTTTCGTTTCGTGCGACAGGGATAGTGAAAACCTTGGGCAGAAATGGCTGAGTAGCATCAGAAGCTCATTAAAACTATGCTGTCTTGAGATCGTCCTTTGCAGTCAAAAATCGATCCAAAATCCGTGGATTAATTTTGAAGCCGGGGCAGGCTGGATCAGGGGCATTCCCGTCATTCCCTTATGCCATTCGGGCGCAGAGCCTTCAACATTGCCTGTACCCCTGAGGCTTCTGCCGGCTGCGCAGGCCAATGAGAAATCCAGCATGATTCTGCTTCTTCCAGTACTGGCAGAGGCAATTGGTTCGAAAGTGCCTGTCTATGATTTTACGGATTTTGTGAGTAGAATAAAGATATTTGAATCGCAGTATTTATTTTGGGACGACTGCAACCGAATTTTCTCTGAAATCCATGCATTCAATGCACAAATAGTTCCCACTCTAAAAAAAGGAGAAACATTTCATATTGCCTTACAAGAATCGGAGATCCGTTTTTTTGAAGATCGATTGCCATTTCTAAAATCGCATGTGCTCATTGACCTGCAGAAAACCGGCGGTGTCAAAATGACAAACTCAGGCACTTTCTATGATTTTGATATCGTGTGTTTGCCGAGGTTGAGGCAGACATTGATCGATCCGAATTTCAGGGTTTAGCCGGGCCTTTCGATACGGCTTCGCCTACTCTGTAGCGACCCGCTAATACAACGAGCAAAGTTCCCCGGTTGCCGAGTGTTGCCGCAGGCAACGTATCGAGGCACCGCGCAACACTATGTCACATCATCCTCCGCCAGCTTTTTAAATCCTAAAACCCGGGCAGATCTTCTGGCAGGGCTGTTATTTTGCAGTGTTAATTTTTAATAACTAGTATAAATATATAATACATCATAGCTAAATCTGCTTGCATTTTGAAGGCGGTAGGTCAAACGGGGTGTCGCGGGCGTTACGGGGATCGTACTCTGGCGCTTAATTAGGGCAAAAATCCATGACTCAAAAATCTGAAGAGGCACATTTGGCTACGAATGCTTCAGCCGATTCGAACTTCGTTTTGCCAATAAGTCTTATTCCCGTTCCCGCGCTCGTGATCGATTTGCAGTCTCTCGCAATTCTCGATGCGAATGCCGAGGCCATCGCTTTCTATGGTTACTCGGGCGATGAATTCTCGCGCATTCCGCTCGCGCAGATTTATACCGAACAGGATAGCGCGGGGCTGCCGCGCGGGCAGGATGCGATCGCAGGCCTGACGGGCGTTACCCGACACCGTCTGAAAGACAACCGTGTCATGACTGTGCGCGTGACTTGTGCACCTGCTGTTTACCGCAGCACACCTGCATGCGTACTGTTTCCAACAAATTTGGGTGAGTTCTCGCCGGTGAAGCCGGCAAAAAGTTCCAGAGAGACAGCAATACTCAATGCATTACCTGATCTCGTCTTCGAGGTCGACCTTGCAGGCCGTATCTACAGTTTTCACTCTGGCCAGAGCGAGACGCTGCTTGTGCCTGAAAGCGAAATGATCGGAAAATTGTTATCTGAAATTGTACCCCAGTCGGTTGTCGAAACAGCACTGGCCGTTATCAAAGAGGCATTTGATAAGGGAATATCCTTCGGCCACCAGTATGAACTGACTTTTCCCGGTCGCACGCAGCCTAACTACTTCGAGTATTCGGTGGCACGCATGGATGCAGAGGAGATGCAGGATGCCCGGTTTATTGTTGTCTCGCGGGATATTACGGCGAGGAAAAAGGCAGAAGAGGAATTGCGTCAAAGTCAGGAAATCACCAGGGCCACTCTCGATAACCTGCCGATTGGCATCGCCATCAACGCCGTGAAGCCCACAATCGATTTTCACTACCTGAATGACAACTTTGCCAGGTATTACCGCACCGATAAGGCGAAGCTGCTCGAACCCGACAGCTTCTGGCAGTCGGTCTATGAAGACCGTGAGTTTAGACGCGAAATGCGCGAACGCGTATTGGCCGATATCGCGAGTGGCGACCCGAATCGCATGATATGGACCGAGATTCCGATTGCGCGCGCTGGCCAGGAAACGCGCTACATAACCGCGCACAACATTAATCTACCAGTGCAAGATATGGTCGTATCGATGGTGTGGGATGTTACCGATGCGAAAAATGCACGCGAGCAGCTCGAGGCCAATCTGCGCGAACTGGAAAAAGCGATGTTGGGCACCGTTGAAGTTGCGACCACAATCTCTGCGATGCGCGACCCTTACACGGCCGGGCATGAGCGCCGGGTGGCCATGATTGCCGAAGCACTGGCCGTGCATATGGGGCTCGAGACAAAATGCGTACAGGGTATACGTGTCGGTGCGCACCTGCACGATGTGGGCAAGGTCGTGGTGCCGGCAGAAATTCTCAGCAAGCCCGGTCGGCTCACACCTGCTGAAATGCAGATTATACGCTCGCACGCAGAAGCAGGTTATGACGTGCTGAAAGGTGTGAATTTTCCATGGCCTGTGGCAGAAATCGCACGCTCTCACCATGAACGGCTCGATGGTTCTGGTTACCCGCGCGGCCTTAGGGGCGAAGAAATTATTCTCGAGGCACGCATTATTGCTGTCGCTGACGTGATTGAGGCTATGGCGAGCCACCGGCCTTACAGGGCAGGGCTTGGCATTGCGCGCGCACTCGACGAGGTACAGCAGGGCAGCGGCAAGTCTTACGATGCGGATGTAGTAAAGGCCTGCATGTCGCTCTTCCGCAACGACGGTTTTACCTTACCGGATAATTAGCCCCTGCGGTGATTTTCATTCCTGTTTACCCTGAGCCTCGGTGCCATACCGTGGTGCATATGGCTTTCCTTTCGGCGGATTTCAGACGTTCGCCCTTCTTTCAACTCAGCTGGCGGCTCGAGATGTTCACCAGCGTTATTCCGATACCGACGTTTGTCTATTTCATCATGGTTACCGGCGCGTTCGAGGGCGAGGCGCGTCTGTGGGCCGTGGTGATTTCCGGTTTTATAGCGGGCGGGGGCACCGTGGTCTGGGGTTTGCTCTACCGCTGGTTTGCTCTCAAAAAGCTGATGGCACAGCTCGAATTGCTGAAAGCCAACCCTGGCGCGAGCGTCGCCGATAAGGTCAACCTGCGCAATAAGTTACTCGCGTATCCCTATCGAGAAGGACGCACGATTATTGCGCGTTGGGCAGTCGGCGTTATTATTGGTGCGCTCATCTATGTTGCACAGATGCGTGAAATTCCCTGGTATTCATTATTTGTCGAAGCGTATTCGCTTTTGTTCGTGCTGCCAATTTCTTATGTGATGTACATTTTTATGCCCGAGAGCGTATTGCGCCCCGTGCTGCAAGAACCGATTTTCGCCGGCCTGCCGGCCGCGGGACGCGGTATTCGCGAGACAAGCTACTTTTCCCGCATGCTTCTGACGATTGCATCAGTGACAATTACACCGATCGCCATTTTTGGCTTTATGCTCTATACGACCGTCACGGGCAAAGGTTCTTTTAAACATCCTGAAATACACATCGTGCTGCTTTCGCTCGAAGCACTCGCCGCAATTGTGATTGTCTCTTACCGCACGGCGAAATCAGTGCGGTTTAGCATTAAAGACACCAACGATATTTTGCAGCAACTGGGCCGGGGTGAATTTGATATCAACAGCGCACGTGCGACCACCGACGAATTTGGCCGCCAGTCGGAGTTAATAGCGGCAGTCGCTAAAGACCTGAGCCGCACCTATTCTGAGGTGCGCGAGCTTAATGAAACGCTCGAGCAAAAGGTCGAACAGCGCACCGCTGAGCTCAACCAGACGCTCGAGCAGGTGCGCCACCTCAAGCACCACCAGGACGGTGATTATTTTTTGACAACGCTTTTGCTCAAACCGCTGAACTCCAATTATGTCAAATCTGACCGCGTCGGTGTGGAGTTTTTTCTGCGGCAAAAGAAAGATTTTGAATTCAAGGGTATCTCGCACGACCTGGGCGGCGATCTCTGCAGTGCGCATATGATAACTCTGCGCGACAGCGACTATGTCGTGTTTCTCAACGCCGATGCAATGGGCAAGTCGATGCAGGGTGCGGGCGGGGCGCTGGTGCTCGGGGCCGTGTTCTATTCGATCGTCGAACGCACGCGCTCTGTGCCATCGATGCAGCAGCTCGCGCCTGAACGCTGGCTCAAAAACGCCTTTCTCGAGCTCGACAAAGTCTTTGAAAGTTTCGATGGATCGATGCTGGTTTCGCTGGTGCTGGGGCTTGTCGATACGCAGACGGGATTACTCTATTATGTTAACGCAGAGCACCCTGGTCGATTCTGTACCGAGACGGGAATGCGCGCTTTATAGAAAACGAACTGGCGCTGAGAAAACTCGGTATGTCGGCCGATGGACGCATTTCCGTGCGCGTCTTTGAAATGCAGCCGGGCGACGCGCTGATCTGCGGTTCGGACGGCCGTGACGACATCTTGTTGCATACGCCCGACGGCCGGCCGAAAATGAATGAAGATGAAGATCTCATTCTGACCGCGATTCGCGACGCGAAAGGAGACATCCACCGGGTTTATGACCTCTCTGCCCGGCACGGCGAAATTACCGACGACTATTCGCTGCTGAAAATTTCGTATTTCGGGGATGCGATGCCTGAGTCGGAAAAAAGGCGATGCGTTCTGCGTCGGGCGCCTATTACCGTGCGCAAAATTATCTGAAGGCGATTGCCGAAGGTGAAAAGTACCTGAACCGCCGCCCCGCCGATACGGAGTTCATGCGCTTTCTCTCGCGCTGCCACCGTTTGGCAGGTAATTACGAAATCGCGATCGACCTGGCCGAAAGACTGCGGCTGCGCATGCCCGAGGATATACGCAACCTGACGAATCTTGCGGCAATGCATGGCTTTCGCGGCAGCCTCGAGCGCGCCGGGCAGATCCTGGCCGAAATAAGGGCGCTGGATGCCGGCAACTCCTCGATCAGGAAACTTGAAGAACTATTGCAACGCAGAGCGAAGCGGGGATGAGCCATTTAAGCTTTGCAAAAGCTCTCCATTCGAAGTGGACCCTGCTTAAGCCCGAAAACGGGGAAAAACATTTCTTGGTCACCCGCATTGCCGATCAAAAGCGGCGCGAAGTGAAGCTCGAATGTGTTGTGACAAAGACAACACAGATCATTGCCTATGCGGATCTCGTGAGCGGTAAAAAATATGTCCCGGGTTGGGGGTAAGGTCTTTTTGATCGCAAAATTGTGCCCAAACCGCAGAATGATCACCGGTACCCTCCATGAAGAAGAATAACCGCGCAGAGCAGAGAAAGATACGCATCGTTCTTTTAGCAACGCTCTTCGGTCTGGGTTTTTTATCCACGAACCTCTTCGCGGCGAACCCACTCGACGCAGTCTATGCGCAAACGGCCGGCAAAGTCGAACGCGCCGACGAGCTGCGCTTATTTCGGCGGCTTTCTCTGCAACTCAGGGGAGTCATACCCAGACCTGAAGAAACCGTGGCCTTCATGCGCGATCAGCGTAAAGATAAACTGAAAATCTATGCGGCAGAGTTTCTGCGATCGCGCGAATTCGCCGAATACTGGGGTAGCTGGCTTGGCTCGCTGTTTCGCGAGCAGACGCGCGAGCGCAATCAACCGTATGCCGCGTTCGACAGTTATCTCAAGAACTCACTCAACTCCAATAAGCCCTATGCGCAGTTAGTGGCAGAGATGCTGACTGCCTCGGGGGAGCAGAATTCTAACCCGGCCACGTCATTCTACCTGCGCGATATGGCCGACCCTGTGCAGGTAGCCGAGTATGTGGGCCGCGTGTTCTACGGCCAGAAAGTCACCTGCGCGCGCTGCCATAACCATCCTTATGATGCGGCGTTCACACAGGAAAGGTATTTTGCCCTCGCCGCCTTCTTTTCACAGGGCTACGCGATTCAACGCGTCGATTTTCCTGAGAAAGAATTGGGCGCCAAAATACCGCCGCAGAATACTTGGGAACGGTTCAACGACGACGACCAGAAGCTCGTACGCGCAATTGTGCAAAAGTGGCGCAAAGAGAAGATTGCGAAACTTTCCCCGGCAGAAAAAAAAGCATTTCAAGAGGCGGGCAGGCTCCAGTTCGTGCGCCTCGAATATGACGCGCGCCTCGGGTTGCGCATGCCCCCCGACGGCGATAAGCCGCGCCCATTCGTCGAGCCCGTTTTTCTCGATGGCTCGAAACCAAATGTTGCCGGTCTCGACCGGCGAAAGGTGTTTGCCGACTGGCTGACCGCTGACAAGAACACCCGTTTTCGCCGTGTCTTTGTGAGCCGTGTCTGGCACCGTCTCACCGGACAGCAGTTCTATTATCCATTCGATGACCTGAGGCCAGACACAAAGATCCGCAACGAACCTTTGCTGGCTCATCTCGAGCAGCAGTTTTTTCGTGACCGAACGCGCCTAAAAGAATTCATTTTGTACGTCGTCACCTCAGACGCATGGGCGCGCAAGACCGCCGAATCAGAATCTGCCGACGATAACCTGTTTTTTCACCCGGTACGGTTTGATGCCGATCAACTCTTTAATTCACTGCTGACTGCGACCCAAATCAGCTCAGTAAAAAACATCAATGAGCGCGCGATGAGCGAGGCGCGGGAAGTCAAAGCCGAATATGCAAATCTCACCGGGGTTGCCACGCCCCGCGTGCCGCGAGAGAAGAACCGTGACTTCGCGGCCGCCTGCGAGGTCGAACGGCCGGCGCCGCGCAATAGCTTTCTCTCTGTGTTCGGGGCCGGCGAGCGCAATGATATTGAAGACGATGAAACGGATCCGACTCTCGAGCAAGTATTGGTGATGCTTAACGGACAGCTGACGCGCAACCTCGCGCGCGAGGCAACACAAAACAATTCGTATTTTGAAAAGTTGTACAATGAATCTTTGGGTAACCGGTCAGTTGCAGAAGCAGCATTTCTGGCCGTTCTGACGCGGCCGCTGACCGATGCTGAATGGAACAAGATTCGCGAGGCCACCGAACCGAAATTTCTCAAGGGAAGTAAGAAGTATTCCAAAGAATACGCGGCAGATTTTCTCTGGAGTCTGATCAATAGCCAGGAGTTCATTCATGTTCACTGATAAAAGCCAGAGTCGGCGCGATTTTCTCTCTGGTGCTTTCAAAACACTCGCGGCGTGCATCGCACTGCCTTCGGTCGGCAAGCTGTTCGCCGAAGAAGATCCGTACGACACGATAACCATCGCTTCGCCCGTGAAGAGTGTCATTTTCGTCAACATGGTGGGCGGCATGAGCCATGTTGACACTTTCGACCCAAAACCCGATTCTTCATTTCGCGCGGTTTCGAGCAGTATCACGGGAGTCAAAATTTCCGAGGCACTGCAAAAGACCGCCGCACATCTTTCTGCCGTGAACCTGGTGCGCACGCTGCGCTCCGAAGACGGGGCACACGATTTCGGCCAGCATCTCGTGAATACCGGTTATCGCTTCACCGAATCGCAGGGTTTTCCCGATATTCCTTCACTGGGTAGCGTGGTTGCGTACGCCCGCACACGCAAAGACACAGGGCCTTATTTTCCCTCAAACATTGTGATCAACGACCGCGGCCGCGGTGGTTCAGCAGGATTTCTGGGGGTGAAGTATGCCGGTTTCCATATTTCAAACCCGCAGAGGGGTATTCAGAACCTCATCGGCGCCAGCCAGCTCTCGTCAGAAAGGCTTACGCGTCGCGAAAAGCTGCTCGAAGTGCTGAATGAAGATTTTTTTCGGCGCAACAATCCGCAGGCATATAATACCTGGAAACAGATGTTTGAATCGGCGCTTTCCTTTATGAACTCAGACCGACTGGGCGTGTTTGACCTGGCGCTGATGCCGGCCAAGCTGAAAGCCAGCTTCGGTGACACGCGCATCGGTAATGCATTTGCGCTGGCGTATCGCCTTGCAGAAAAACAGACGCCGTTTATCCAAATCAACATCGGCGGGTGGGATACCCATAGCAACAACCGCGCAAAGGTGGCAGACATCTGCCGCGACCTCGACCCCGCGCTCGCAACGCTGTTGGGTGAGCTGAAAGCCTCTGGCCTCTTTTCACAGACGCTTTTTGTGCTCGTTTCTGAATTCGGCCGCACGCCCGATGCGGGAGGCAAAGATGGCCGAGACCATTATCCGAAAATATTCAGCGGCCTGATTGGTGGCGGCGCGCTCGTCAAGGGGCAGGTCTTAGGTGAAACCGACGCGAAGGGTGAAAAACCGCTTAAAGACAGCTGGCACCTGAAAGAGTTTCTGAGTACGATGCACCGTGCGGCAGGGGTTGACCCCGAGGCGCAATTGACCAGTTCTACGGGGCGGCCGTTTCCTCTGTCGCCGCGCGAAACACGTTATATATCTGCCTTGTTCTAGCGCACGAAGACCAGGCGAAAATTTACTTCAACATCATCTTTCATGATGATGTTTGCAATGTGGTTACCCGTGAGGTCGAAATCGCCGCGGTTAATGACGATTGTTCCCATGGCTCTCAGCGTGTCCTTATCAGGGAATTCAATCTTCACGGGAATCTGGTATATCTTGGTTTTGTCGCGAATCTGCAGAACGACGGTGACTTGATAGAAATCAGCCGTCATGACTGTCAGGTCGGTGACTTTTGCCGTGGCTTCGGGAAACTTGTCTGTATAAAAGAAATCGTCGGCGCGCAGGTGCGCGTCGCGTTTACGATCGCGCGTGAAGACCGATGCTGTGTCGATCGCTACTGTACCACGCAAAGAGGCCAAACCTTTCTTTGCGTCAAAGGCCAGATCTTTTACTGTATACTTACGAAAATACCCGCGCACGTTGGTGATCTTAGCGGGGACGTAAAAGCTGATTTCACTGCGCTGCAGATCGAGCGAAAACGCATCTGCATGCACTGGGGCTAATGCCAGCAGAGCCAAAAACATGAAAGTGAGGCGAATCATTTTTCAGGCATCGTGGCGACGATGCGCGCGTCAAGTGTAATCGACGCGCGCGTTCACCGTGCCCGGCGTCAGTGGGGTCAGCCCAGCTTCAGCAGTTGCCCGAGCACTGTCGTGTAACTCTCAGGCATCGTACGTGCCATCACGTCGATTGCGACGGCGTCGGCGCCGATAAGAACCCGCGGGGTTTTCTTTTCAATACCTTTGACGATGGTTGCAGCAGCTTCTTCGGGTGTCGTGCGCGCGATTTTGGCAAATTTATCGGCAGCACTTGCGTGGTTGGTGTCGCCATTCGGGCCTGTCTTGTAGCGCGCATATGCTGCGATGTTGGTTTTGATGCCGCCGGGGTGAACGCAGCTGACACCGATGTGCGTGTCTACCAGCTCCTGGCGCAGTGATTCAGTAAAACCGCGCACGGCAAATTTTGCCGCATTGTATGCCGATTGCGTCGGAACACCGATGATGCCGAAGACACTCGAAATATTCACAATATGTGCTTCATCCGCCTTCTGTAAATGGGGCAAAAAGAACTTCGTGCCATAAAGCACACCCCACCAGTTAATGCCCATCAGCCACTCATAGTCTTCGATACTCGTGTCTTCGACACTCGCCGACACGGCGACACCGGCGTTATTGATAACGATGTTTACACCGCCAAATTTTTGCACGACCTTTTCGGGGTAGGCCTGCATTGCTTTTTTGTCGGCGACGTCGAGGGTGTCGAACATCACATCGCGCGTGAAGCGCTCGCAGAGTTTGGCGGTTTCGGCGACGCTTTCGGCGCGAATGTCTGACAGCGCGAGTTTGCAGCCTTTTTCAGCAAGGTTGAGAGCGAGCGCGCGGCCAATGCCCGAACCTGCGCCGGTGATGACGGCCACTCGGCCCTGAAAGTTCTTCATGGCGGATGCATATTTGTGCTGAGTCAGCGCGTATAGACAAAAGTGACACTTTGTTCATGTTTTGGCATCGCGCATTTTGTCCGAGGTTTGTGCAAAAATTTCACCACGTTGAGGGCGTGCTGCACCAGATTGAGACCATAGCATGATTTCTCGTCCTGGCCGCTGCGCGCGGCGCAGAATGAAGCTCGTGGCCTGAAAAAATTGGACTACATCAGGCAAGCTGCCTGATCTTCGGCACCCGCCACCACAGCATCATGCCAAATGCGAGTGCAAACATCGCACCCACGGCACCGCCGAGCTGAATGCCAAAATGCTGCGCAACCGTTCCCGCGAACAAGGCTCCAATCGGGAAAAAGCCCTGGAACACAATTGTGTAAACGCTCATCACTCGGCCGCGCAGCCGGTCTTCGACACGTGACTGTATCAGCGTATTGACAGTCGCATTTTGTACCATGAATCCGAAACCGGTAAGCCCGAGCAGCACGAGAGAAATCCACATCGTGTGCGAAAATGTGAATGCAATCACGGCAGCCGGAAACAGCAGGTTGCCGGCGGTGAGCAAAAGACCTTTACGTGGATAAGCAGACAGCGCAGCGAGCAATAGCGCGCCGGCGAGTGCACCGACGCCAATCGCGGTACTCATGAAGCCGAGGCCGTATTCTCCCGAATGCAGAACGTCTCTTGCGAACGCGGGCAAAAGACTCGAATAACCAATGGCAAAAATATTCGTCACGGCCAAAAGCAGAATCAGCGCACGAATCGCATCGTGTCGCCATATATAGAGCAAACCTTCGCGTATTTCTGCGAACGCACTGCCACGCGCAATCGTGGATATTTCCTGCGGCAAGCGCATTAATATCAGGCCCAGAATCACCGCCAGAAAACTAATACCGTTGATGATAAAGCACCAGCCGGGTCCGGCCGCGGCGAGCGTGATACCGGCAAGCGCGGGGCCGATAATGCGCGCGCCGTTGAACATTGCCGAATTGAGCGCAATCGCATTCATCATTTCTTCGCGCGGCACGAGGTCGGCGACCATTGCCTGGCGCGCCGGTGCATCGAATGCCTGTGCGATACCTGAGGCCGCTGAGAAGAAGAGAATATGCCACCACTCGAGCATATTGCTGTAAAAGGCTGCAGCGAGCAAAAAAGCGAGGGCCATCATAACGCTTTGCGTGATGATGAGCAGGTGCTTGCGGTTCAACCTGTCTGCCAAAACACCTGCCCACAGCGTGAGTGTCAGCATCGGCACCGCTGAGGTAAAACTCACAAGCCCCAGGAAAAACGGCGAGCCTGTCAGGTGGTACACGAGCCACGGCACAGCGACGTTCTGCATCCAGGTGCCGACCAGGGAAACCAGCTGGCCTGCGAACCACAGTCGGTAGTTGGGGTGGCGTAACGAAGAGAAGGTTGAGCGAAGCATCGGTAAATTCTCGCTGTCAGTTGTCGAGCCCGGTAATGCCCTTCAGAAATTTTCCGGAACATACCGACCATAAGTTCTTCGCGTGTCGGCGTGTCGGCCCATCAGGGTAGACAAGGTAACCGGGGATTTTCAATTTTTCGACATACCATTTCAGTGACGAAGGAATTTTCTGCTCGGAAGTTTTGGCTTCGATCAGGCAGACTGGTTCGAGGTTGCGGCAAATCAGAAAATCTACCTCGCGGTGATCTTGATCGCGCAGGTAATAGAGTTCGTAGCGACCATGGCCCTGATCTCTGAGGTAAGTGCAGGCAGAATATAGCTGCACAGCCATGTAGTTTTCAAAGCGTGCCGCGTCATTTTCGGCAAAATTCCATGCAAAAAAATACCATTTGCGTTCTTTCTTCACTGCCCGCTCGATGCGCCGCGACCAGGGGGGCAGCATGAAGCCGTAGTACAGGTTCTCAAAGATGTTGATCCATGTTTTGATGGCAACGGGGCTCACGTCGCAATCTTCAGCGCACGATTTGAGTGAAAGTGGCGACATCAGTCGCTTAGGTAAGATGCGCGCAAAGAGATCCATTTTGTCGAGTTCGATGACGCGCGTCATGTCGCGCACATCACCGCGAATAAAGCGGTCAGTATATTCGTCGAGCCATTTGCGCAGGCGTTTTTCGCTGCCCCACAAATAGGGTTGTGGAAAGCCGCCGAAACGAATCAGGTCAGAGTCATCGATGCCTTTTGTCTCGGGTTCCCATTTTCCCCAGTCTCGTGGCGCACAGATTTTCAACCCTCGGCGGTTCTGCAATTCGTCTGCCACGATCGGCATCAGGTGAAAAGATTCGTAACGCCCCTGTAGACTATCGCCGCCTTTTTGAAACACCTCTAAACGACCAGACCCGGTTATGATAAAGTTTTCGCGCCGCGATGGTGAATCGTACCAGCCTTTGAGCAGCTTTTTCCAGTCGCGGCGCTTGTGTATTTCGTCGAACACAGCAAGTTGCTTCTTAGACCTGAAAAAATACGCGTCGTGCGCGTATGCCTTCTTCACCTCGGGTGTATCGAAATTGAAATATTCTGTGTCGAAACGGTTTCTCACCAGCCAGGTTTTACCCACTTGTCGTGGGCCCGACACAAAGCTCATCGGGTCATTCAGTTCGGGCGAAGAGCGAATCCAGAATTCGGGGGCGCGCCATTCCATAGCAAGCCGCGTGCTATGCCGCAATAGTCGTAATGTCAATTAATATATCGTTTTCACGACCGTTAAAGTGATATATATATCGTTTTCACGATCATTAGAACTGCGGCGAAATATGCTCTATTCTTCCTTTGAAAGAAAATCGCGAATCAGCTGGTACGCCCGCGCATTCACGACCAGCCCCAGATGTGATCCGTTCACTTCTTCGTGCCTTACGTCAGGCGATACCTGATCGATACAAGCCTGCCAGCTCACGATGTTGTCGCTCTTCGAATAGATGGCGAGGATTGCTTTTTGTATAGGATTCGTTTCGCGGGATGCAACATCGTTTGCCATTGCATCGAGATCAAACCCCCATTTTTCATAGAGCGCGCCGATCGAGGTATATTTGGGGCCGCCGACAACGGGTGTACCGAGGGTGACGACTTTATTGATCACTTCAGGCAGCTCGCGCGCCACTTCGCGGGCGATATAGCCACCCAGGCTCCAGCCAACAAGGTTCAGCTGCGTGTCGCGCTGCGCCGAAAGCGTACGCACCTGGTCGACCATTTGTGCGAGCAGGTCGGGTACATAACCATGGTTGCGACCGATGCCCCATTCAAAAACTTCGGCACCGATTTGCTTGAGATAGCCGTCGAGCAGCTTCAGCGACAGCTCGCTGGTGCCAAAGCCGGGGAACAGCACGATCGGATACCTGAACTCTGCGCGCGTGCGTGTCAGATCGCGGTATTTGAGGCCCAGGTTCGCCAGCTCGGCGGCCGCCTGCACTTCAAGCAAAAAGCGCCAGCGCGGGGGTGGCGCGAGTTCTGTTTCTCGAGTCATTTTTTCGGCACCAGGATTAATCCTACTTGTTTGTGAAGCTACCAAAGAATGGCGTGACAGGCCATGAAAATCTGGTCTTGCCAGCGGCGGCGATTTACCTCACTGCTGGCAAGTTAGCGTGATCTCATCTACCATGCAGCTGATGGACCCGCCACCGCTGACGTTTGCATCGACGCAGCGATACGCTATTGTGTTCGACGAAACTCCCTCAAAGGCCGTCAAATATGTCGAGAAGTTGCCCGCTGAACTCGTACCGCAGACAGACCAAATCTTGCTACCGTTCAACTCTACGTATAAGCAGTTCGTACTTGCGGCAGCAACGGAATAGTAGAACTGTAAACGGCAACCGAACCGATTCGTGAGATTCACCGTTGGCAGAAACGTGGCCAACCAGTTTCCGCCATTCCCTGAGCCTCCTGTAGTGCCCGCTGGCGACTGCAAGCCTGCTGAGCCGCCATAACCAACGCCGGCCGTCCAAGCCCAGGGCGCCTGCAGAGACCAATTAGCTGCTGAACTATCGAGATTTTCGTATGCGACGGTGACGGTTGTCGACGGCGTATTATTGCAAGTGACCGAAACATTGTCTATACGCAAGTCGGCATAACCCGTCGTGTCGTTGGTAACGTTCGTGACAAATGACAGCCGCCCATAGCCATTGTCTGGCAGAAGGGCTTTGCGATGGACAAATGCAGTCGAGCTGGTGATATCATTCAGGCCGCTGGGGTCTTTGAAATTGCCGACTGTTGTCGCATCAAACAGCACCGTTGCAGATACGTTTGCTACGCCTTTGATCAGAAAGCGGGCATCGTACTCCAACATACAATTCGTTCTGCCGGTAAGATCCAGGCGATTCACCGTTGTGATATTGAAAGTTGCCGGTGTGGCGCTCGTGCCGCTTTGCAGGTAGTTGCCTGAAACGCCGCCGGCATTCGATACAGTCCATACTCCCGATGTCTGGCTCCATTTGGCCAGGCCGGTTTCGAAGTCGTCTGTGACACGACATTATCAACTGGACGAGGCAGGCTGTCGAGAAAGACGTCTTTCTGGTTGATCGCCGTGCAAGAGGCGAAGTAAGCGAGGGAAAGAATGGTTAGCTGTGTGCGCTTCATGCTATTGCTGGCAGCTCAGCTTTACCTGGTCTGCCGTGCATTGCACGCCCCAACCATTCGCCCCATGCGCATCCAGGCAGCGGAATTGCAGCGAGTTCGCTGAAGATCCTTCGAAAGCTGTCAGATAGGTTTTCACAATTCCCGAGTTAGTCGGAGCATCACAACTGGCCCAGGCTCTAATGCCATTCATATCCATACTGATGCAGTTTACATTAGCCGAATTAGAAATGGCATAATAAAATTCCAGCAGGCAACTGAATCGATTTGTCAGATCTATCGACGGTGTGTAGGTCGCAAAACCTACCCCGGTGTAAGTACCGGCTTGTGTGGGTGATTGCAGTCCCGTTGAGCCTGACATGCCGACGCCTGCGCTCCACGCCCAAAAACTCTGCAACGACCAGTTGCTTGCCGAAGAATCCAGATTTTCATCGACAAGGGTAACTGTTGTCGTTGCAGTGCCATTGCAAATCACCGTGACATTATCGATGCGCAAATCTGCATACCCGGTAGTGTCATTCGTAACGTTTGTCACAAATGAAATTCGACCATTTCCATTTGCGGGTAATATGGCTTTCTTATGGACAAAAGCCGTTGCGCTGGAAATATCTGTCAGGGCACTCGATTCTTTGAGTGTTCCAACTGTAGTGCTGCCAAACAGTACGTTCGCGGACACACCCGATACCCCCTTTATCAGATAACGGGCATCATACTCCAGGAAACATGCGGTTTTTCCGGACAAATCTATCATTGCAGCGGTGGCGATGCTAAATGTTGCAATGCCTGTGCTTGAGGGGCTTTGCAATGCCAGTCCGCCGCTACCCGGCGAAGAGGTGATCCAACTTCCCGAACCGATATTCCATTTGGCCAGTCCGCTCTCAAAATCGTCGTTGAAAACAACATTGCTGGGTCGTGGCAGGCTGTCGAGAAAGGCGTCTTTCTGGTTGATCGCCGTGCAAGAGACGAAGAGCGCGAGTGACAAAATTTGAAGGAACGCGCGCATACGATTACTGCTGGCAATTCAGAATTATATTATCGATCGTACAAGGCGCAGTCTGTCCGTTATTCGCAGGTATATTGCAAGCGAAGTACATGCTGTTGGTAGGACTGCCCTCAAAGACAGTCAGAAATTGCGTTACATTCGCAGAAGCGACAGAGGCGAGATCCTTGCGGACGTTTTGGCCGCCGAAATAAAGATCAATGGAATTTGCTGTTTGTGATGATCCGACCTGACTGTAGTAATAACTCAGCGTACAACCCATTCTACCCTGCAGATTAATATTCGGCTGGTAGGTGGCAATCATCGGGCTGTTTGCAGCGGTGTTTGTGGCTTTGATCGCGTTTGAGCCGCCGACACCCACTGCGGCCGTCAGCGTCCAGTTGGCGTTGAGGGTCCAATTGGCTGTGCCGCCTTCAAAATTGTCCAAGACGACAGAATATGCAGCAGTGCTAGGATAATTGCAGCTTACCGAAACGTTATCAATGCGTACATCGGCGGTCGTCGATGTCGGTACAAAGATAATAATCGTGAGTTTGCCAGAAGTGCCGGCGCTGAGTTGCACCGTACGGGTCAAGAATTGGCCAGAACTGGACAACGAACTTGAACCCCAGATATTCTTGAATTCACCGATGAGATTTCCCGCGAAGAGAATCTGGCCATATGCGCCAGAACCAATGCCAGGATTTGCGCTGAAACTATAGCGCACATCATATTGCAAGCGGCAATTCGAGCGATTCGTCAGGTCAATATTGTTTGCGGTGGATATAGTATACGCGCTGGCCGATGTGCCGGTGGGACTGATGAGTGCTACGCCATTAGCGCCCGGTGCGCCCGTTGTCCACGTGCCGGCAAGTTGACTCCAATTGGCGAGGCCGTTTTCAAAGTCTTCGCTGAAGACAACATTGCTGGGTCGTGGCAGACTGTCGAGATACGCGTTTTGCTGGTTGATCGCCGTGCACGAGACGAAGAGCGCGAGGGTGAAGAGTTGAAGAATCGCGCGGATCATCTTATTGCTGGCAAGTCAGCTTTACCTGGTCTACCGTGCATTGCACTCCGCCAGTGAGCCAGTTCGCGTCAATACACCGGAATTGCAGGGTATTTGCGGCGGTGTCCTCAAAGGCTGTCAGATAAACATCCACATTGCCCGTAATGGTCCCACCAGCAGTTTTTGCCCATATGCTCTTGCTGTTCCATTCGAGACTCATGGAGCCTGCCGCATCATTGGAATTGTATCCGTAGTAAAATACCAGCAGGCAACCAAAACGATTTGCTAAATTGACCGTCAGTGAATAAGTTGCATACGATGTGTATGTCGCGCCACCGTTCCAAGGAGCATTTAGGCTCGTAGAGCCACCTACGCCCGAGCCTGCATTCAACGCCCAGGGCGATTGCAAAGACCAGTTGGCTGCCGAAACCTCAAAATTTTCGTCGACCAAAGTCGTCGCCGCTGTCACAGTCCCATCGCATTTCACAACTACGTTATCGACGCGCAAGTCAGCATAGCCAGTCGTGTCGTTGGTGACAGTCGTCACGAACGATATACGACCGTTGCCGTTGGCCGGCAGAGCCGCTTTTCTGTGCACAAAGGCAGTGGCGCTCGAGATATCTGCGAGCCCCGTCGTATCTTTGAGAATTCCGATTTTCTGTGTACCAAACAGGACATTCGCCGATACTCCCGAGACCCCTTTGAGCAGATACCTGGCATCATATTCGAGGAAACACCCGGATTTTCCGGACAAATCTATCATTGCGATCGTGGCGATGCTAAATGTTGCAATGCCTGTGCTTGTGGGGCTCTGCAATGCCAGGCCGCCGCTGCCCGGTGTGGAAGTGATCCAACTTCCTGAACCGACATTCCATTTGCCGAGGCCGCTTTCAAAATCGTCAGAAAAAACTATGTTACTCGGCCGGGGTAGACTATCAAGGAACGCGTTTTGCTGGTTGATCGCCGTGCAAGAGGCGAAGATCGCACCAAAAAGTATGACACTGAATTTTGCTATCATAACCTCACACCGGCATAAATCCACAAGTCATGCTGCATGAATGCCTGGCTCTGCGAAAAGAAGGCCGCCTGTGCGCGGTAGCTGAGGCCCAGGCTCCAGAATGAAAAATGCCAGGCTGCCGAAGTGCCAATAACCGCGCTTGGCTGCACGCTCTGAAAAATTTTTGTTCCGCTATTCGTGACATTCGTGTACACGGCGCCTAGACCAAAATCGGCAAAGGCGGCAAACTTTCGCCACTCAAAATACGGCACACCGAACATCAGATGGCTCGAGACAAACACGCCATTGAGTGGCGCATTCGAAACTATAAGCGTCCCATTTGTATCGACGGCATCGGCCGTGCCCGAGAGCAGGGTTAGCTTTGTCTGCAGGCCGAAGCGTGATTCTTTTGGCAGAAAATAAATTTTGCGAGCCAGCGAACCGTTCCAAACGGTGGCGCCGACAGAATAGCCGGTGAGTTTTTGTACGGGAAATCCTTTTGCATAGGTGATCGTGCCGTCGCTGCTGTAGAGGGGGTGCAAGAGCGGCATGCCGGCAAAGAGTTGGATTTCCCAATCGCGCTCTTCGATTTTGTCGGCCGTGAGCGCCGCACGCCGGCGTGCGGCTTCCGCGGCATCGAACATCGGCAATTCGCGCGCCATCGATTCGGCGATCTTCGCCGCGAGAATATTGATGCCGTTGAACATGTCGCTGTCTGACTTGGTGAGAACCTCTTCAGATACCTTGAGCTGGCGCGTATCGGCCTCGAAGGCCTGCGCGCTCATGAGCAGTACACCATTCAGTTCGCTGAATTTTCCCAATACCACGACATCTGCACCCGCGTCGCGGCCGCGCTTGATCGCATCTTTGCGTGCAACCTTCACGTTCATGATGAGCACCGTACCGGGGGTGGCCGAATTTTCTTTCGGCGCTTTGTTGGCGGCGTTTGCCTCGGCGCCCGATGGTGCAGCAGGTGTAGTTGCAGATGGTGTTGCCGGTGAAGCAGGTGTTGCTGGGGTCCCAGGGGTCGCAGCGTCGTTCGGCGTCCCAGGTGTCGGGTTCGCCGCCGGGTTCATGGGATCTGTAACAGAATTCATCCGCGCATCTTCGCGCAGCATCAGCCGAAATTTGCCTGTCTTCTTGATCGCATCGGCAAGCGCATCGGAAATGCTACCTGACAGGTAATCGAACTCAATTTTGCCGGTTTGGTTTTCAAAATCGAAGATGAGCACTTTGCGCTGTACGGTTCCGCCTGTGTAACCGCTGGACTGGGGGGCAGTTGGCGTTGCGGGGGCTGTTGCCGTGCCAGGAGTTGCCGTCGTTGCGGGGGGAGTGACGGCCGCAGGGGCAGTTGTCGCAGCTGGGGGCGGAGTTTGCGCTACAATTAACTGGCTGGCTGCCACAAACGCCAAAATCAGTAATCGGCGAAAATCAGGAAAAACGCGCATATCCGCCGCAGTATCTTAATTTCCGCTGCCGCTGGTCAATTGTGATTCTGCGGGGAATCCCCCCTATTCGGGGGGTAGGCTAAAGTCGCTGGTCAAAGGGAGCTGACTACATCTTTGTCCACTTGCCGCCGGCCTGTGTGCACTGTTTCTGCGACATGTTGTGGTCTACCGATCCGTTGGGCAGGCGGCAGCGGTGTGTTTTGGGTGCGGTGACGGCCTTTTTGGTATTGCCTGTCTCGGTGCCCGTATCTTTCTTAGCCGTGGTTTTGTCGCTGCCCTTGTGGCTGGATTTGTGGCTTTTGCTTTTTGACTTCGCCAAAATGCCGCCCGGGGCGGTAAATACGGCCAGTGAAAAAACGAGTAGGCATAGATATTTCATAGTAACTCCTTTTATTGTATTGCTGACGGTCTCGTTTGCGTGTCTGAAATTGTCAAGAAATCAGGCCGACTTTGCGACGAAGCCTGTGTCGTTTCGGCCTATTGGTACGCACAGCGAAAGCCGACCAGCGCGTTTGTATAGGTACTCGAGGGTTCAAAATCAAGGTGGTACACACCGGATCTCGTGCCATTGGTCAGATACCCACCCCGGGCTGCATAGCCGTTGCTACCCTGAACATCACGCCAGTATGCGCCGATGCCATTTGCCTCGAGAAGGTTTGTATCGTTACTCTTGAAAGTATCGGCGGGCATCGCCGCGGTCGGTGCTGGGCTGTTGATTTCCTCATAGGCAGCGGATTGCGCGCCGGCACGGTTGGTTGTCACTATCCAGTCGATAAGCTCCTTAACGTTACCGGCAAAATCCCATATGGTTTGGCCGTTTGCTAAGACATGCGTGCGGCGCTGATCATGGAACACGGTTGTTGAGCAAGTGTCGCCTGTACCTGAGCATGGAAGGTCATCGGTGCCCGCCGACAAAGTATTCGCCGGGCTATTATCTGAATGGCCACGGTTCAAGGCCCCGGAGCTAACGGTTCCCGAAGACCAATTGGCCGCGGTTGCCTCAATACTTCGCGCTATGGTCATCCATTCGGGATTTGTCACAAGATGATACTGCGTGCCGAGGCCTGCACATAGTGATTTCGCATTGGGCTGTGTCACATTCACCCACGGGCGATTTGCGGCCATCGAAACGGGCGAGCCAGTGCATGCGGCCCCGGTCGTGTCGTTATTGCATTTCATCTCATATTTGGAAATGCAAAAATCTGCAGAAGTGCCGACTGCACTGTTTGCCGTAACCGGGATATAGTTCGCCGGGCAATTGGCATCGGTGACGATCGTGATGAGAGCTGCGATTTGTGTCCCCGCTGAATCTTTGGCGCTCACTACGGCATTGCCGATCGTGTTCGGTGCTGTATAAACTGCACCCGAAATGCTGCCGCCACCACTGAATACAGTGTAACTGTATGGTGGTGTGCCACCCGATGCTGAAAACTGTATCGTTTTCAGGACTGGCACGGTAACCGTCGTCGGCGAAAGACGAAATGGACTCTTTACGAAAGTGCCCTCCAGTAAGTAACTGGTCGAGTCGTTCTGGCAGGCGGCGGCATGAAAAGCGATGACTACACAGGTCAGCCGCCACAAAGCTCGCGCGGTGCCTGTGACTGCCGCGCGGGGCGCGGAGCGCCGTAAAGAATGATCGCAAACCCCTAAGAACACCAGCCCCCCATATGGCCTCCTCTGCCCGAAATCGGAGTCAGCCAAACTGGCATCTGACAGCAGAGCAATCAAAAAAATCCCGCTTAGAATCTGTACGTTGCAAGGCCGGGTTAACACCCGTGGGGGGTACTAAGCTGACTTAGCGCGGCGCTGGTTTTCGAGCGTGATCAACAGAATATCAATGTCAGACGGATCAACCCCGGATATGCGCGCAGCCTGGCCGACAGTGCGGGGCTGAATCTTCTTTAACTTGGCGCGCGCCTCAAACTTAATGCTATCGAGCTGGTCATAGTCAAAATCTTCAGGTATCGGCCGGTCTTCGCTGCCGACGCGCCGCTCGATACGGTTTGATTCGCGCTCATTGTAGCCGTCGTATTTCACTTCCATCGCGATCTTGAATTCTTCTGCGGCTGACACCGTTTCCAGCGCCGGCGATGTTTCGCGAATATCGGCAAAAACAAGTTGGATGGATTCTTCGGTGAGCTGCGGGCGCCGCAACAAAGACTCATACGCCGAGCCTTTCTGCACGCTGACTCCCTGTGCTTCGAGTTTCTCAATCAACGGGACGCTGATCTTTTTTTTGCGAATCGCTTCTTTGTATGTCTCGTAGCGCGCATATTTTTCCGTGCACTCGGCCATCAGCCCGCCATCGATTCCGAGTTCTGCAGCAAAGTGCATCAGACGAAAATCTGCATTGTCTTGTCTGAGCGTGAGGCGGTGCTCGGCGCGAGACGTGAACATGCGGTACGGTTCGTCGACGCCTTTGTTCACGAGGTCGTCGATGAGTACGCCGATATACGCTTCGTCGCGTTTCAGAATAAATTCACCGCGGCCCTGTGCGCGGTAGATGATGTTGTAGCCGGCAATGAGCCCCTGCGCGGCGGCTTCTTCATAGCCGGTCGTGCCATTGATCTGCCCTGCGAGGTAGAGCCCGCGCACCTTCTTGGTTTCTAGTGTCGGGTAGAGTTCGGTTGGTTGAATGAAATCATATTCGACTGCGTAACCCGGTCGCATGATCTGCGCGTTCTCGAGGCCTTTGATTGAGCGCACAATCTGCCACTGCACGTCTTCTGGCAGACTCGTCGAGATGCCATTCACATACACTTCATGCGTGCGCAAACCTTCGCGCTCAAGAAAAATCTGGTGGCGTTCTTTTTCCGCAAAGCGCACAACCTTGTCTTCGATCGACGGGCAATAGCGCGGGCCCACCGATTTGATTTTGCCTGAGTAGAGCGGTGAACGGTCGAGTGCGCCGCGAATGATGTTGTGTGTTTCGGCGGATGTATAGGTTAAATGGCAGTCGATCTGTTTCTGCCAGAGTTTTTCTTTGGCGTACTCAAATGAAAAACTGAATGGTTGCGGCGTCTCGTCGGGTTCTTGCAGCTGCATCGCCGAGTAGTCAATGGTTTCACCGTGTATGCGCGGCGGTGTGCCCGTCTTCAGTCTACCGAGCTCGAAGCCAATGCGCGTCAGTGACGGCGAGAGCTCCTGCGAGCTCTTGTCGCCGTAGCGCCCCGCCTGTGTCTGAAAATCGCCCACGTGTATCAGGCCGCGCAGAAAAGTACCGGTGGTGATGACGACTGCCGGTGAAAGAATTTCCAGTTTGCGCTGGGTTTTTATACCGAGCACAGTGGCCCTTGGGCCACTGTGCTCGGTTAATAAATCCGCCACCGCATCTTGTAGAATATCCAGGTTGGGCGTCGATTCGAGAATAAACTTCACTTCGTTCTGGTAGAGCTTCTTGTCGGCCTGCGCGCGCGGACCCCACACAGCAGGGCCCTTGCTGCGGTTGAGCATCTTGTAGTGAATGCCCGTGCGATCGGTGGCGATGCCCATGAGGCCGCCCAATGCATCGACCTCGCGCACCATGTGCCCCTTCGCAACACCGCCAATCGAAGGGTTGCAGCTCATCTGCCCGATGGTGTCGAGCGACATCGTCACGAGCAACGTCTTAAGGCCCGCCTTTGCACAGATGTGCGCAGCGTCACAACCGGCATGCCCCGCGCCGACGACAATCGCGTCGTATTGGCGGGGGTATTTGAAGTGGTCGTCAGAGACGTGCACGGGTCACCCCCGGCGGTTGAGACAGGTCGTAAAGCGGAGTCAACAGGTCGGTCGGCACCTACCGCTTCCCCAGCTCCTTATCAATCTCCGCCGAAATCACCGCAGCCTGCTGAAGGCATGACGTGTAAGCCTCGATGAGCGAAACCGTTGCCTGTTCAACAAAGTTGAGCCGTGTGCGCATGCGCGGATCGATAAATTGGTGCGCTTTTAGGTTGGCATCGCCAAGCAGTTCCACAATTTCAATGCCCTTCTTATTGCGAAACTGCTCGACTTCATCGAGCGAGGGCATGGTTTCCTGGTAGTACGCAAGAATTGCACTTTTCAGCTGTTTGTTTTTTATATATCCGATTTTGCCGCTCGACTTAAAGCCTTCATAGTTGCCGCTGAAAGTTTTGCGGTTGATGAGGTGCACTGTGACCTCGAACGATTGCACGTTGGCAAGGCGTTCGGGTGTCAGCCCCTTGATCTGCTGAATCGCGAGCAGGGCGCCATCGAGTCGCTTCTTTTCTGTTTCGAGGTTTTTACGGTCCTTGGCAAGGTCTTCTTTCAGATCGCTGAGAAACTCCCGCATCTCTGTATGCTGCTGCCGGTTTGTATTCCATGTATGCAAAGAAATCGAAACGCTCACCGCAAAAACAATAATCCCGACTTCAAGAAAGATTTCGCGGGCCTTTTTCCAAAGCGACGAATGCGGATCGTTGACAACCGCGATTGCCCGCTTCATGTGCTTGATGATTTCTTCTTGCATGGCTCCGCAACGGGCAGATGAATCGGCGTGGCGAGCGTAAACTAACAGGTACCCGGCTAAGAGGCCCTGTGATAAAACTCCCCGTTGAAATAGAAGCCCTCGATCTGATTGGTATAACGGCCATTCTCCCCTTTTTTCAACTTTAATTGAAAAGCACGGCCTGTCGCAGGATTGCTTTTGTAATAGGGATTATCTTCTCCTGTGCCGAGCAGGCCATTTTTCTGCCAGGCTAATCGCCACTGTGCGTTTGCTGCGTTTTTCCAGACTAAACCCTGTGCGTCGGCTGCAATGGTGCCTTTGTGCCAGTTATTCTGTACGGGGGCGCGCTTATACACACCGGCAATGTCTGCCGCATCCAGGGTGCGCCAGAGACTATCAGGCGGCGCCTGGTAACGCAATTTCTGGATCAAGGGCAAGGCCGCGGTGCTGATGCGCTTTTCAAAAGATTCGCGGTAATAGTCCGATTCAAAGGTTCCCGAAAAATCCTGCGGCCATGAAGTCCGTTTATGCCACTGGTGGCCCTGCGCCTCGAGGCCGAATTCGGGATAGTGCGCGTATACGAAATGAAAAAATTCGTGCTGATAAAACTGCGGCAGGTACAGTTGCCTTTCAATCGCGTCGAAATCTTTCTCGCCCACTTTGAAGTGCGGTTGTGCTTTCAGCAGAAACTGGTCATCGATGAGTATGAGCGGACTGCCATCCGGTGCGCTGCCCATACCGCCGCCGGTGATGTAATACTGGGTGCGCAGCTCATTGCTTGAGGGTTTATGCGACGGAAATATCATAACCCAGAAATCGGTCTGTTGTCGTACGCGCGTATCCACTGCATTCCATATCTGGGAATATCCAGCGCCTTCCGGCCGTGCGGTAATTCCGCCATCGGGATTCCGTATATGAACAATGGGTAACGATGTCTTCGCACGCAAGACGTTCACTGTGAATTTTGCGTCGCCATTTGTCAGTGCACCCAGGTATTCAGAGAATAACCAGAGCGAATCGCGCACCACGCCGAAGTTAGTTTTTGTGAGCCGCGCATCTATCGTATGCTCCACAGGATTTCCCTGGTTTGCGACCAATTGATCTAAATTCGCGGGATCAAAGCCTGAGGATTTATCGACGACGAGAACGGTCATCTTCAATGTCTCCCTGGCACCTTTTGACTTCGCGGAAAAGACCACGGCTACTTTTGTCAGCATTTGCAGCGACGCATAGGCCGGCGGGTGCCCGGTGAAAATTCCACCGGCCTGCTGGTTCAGATTTGACCAGGATTGCGAACCCATCGGATATTTTTCCCACAGCGCATTGAGTAACGCCAACGCCTGTGCATGCCGGCCCGATTTTACCATTTTTTCGGCAGAGAAATAGGTTTCGACTGCCTGCTGGTAATGTTCGGAAAAATTCTGCAGGCCGTATGGCGCAAGCCGGGGCACGGCATGGATGAATGCCGCCATGGATAAAAAAAGTAACAGCGAAAGTACTTTGCGCATGAACAAATATGGCAACCCGTGCGGAATTGTCAATTATCCTCGACGGCGGCTTTGTTCGGGAAAGCGTGAACAAAGCTATGGAAATCCACAGCCCCGCATTTGCTGCCGCGGCGCCGATTCCCGCGAAATATACCTGCGACGGTGAGAATATTTCTGTCCCGCTCGAATGGCATCATGTGCCGGCCGCAGCCCAGTCGCTTGCGTTAATCTGCGCCGACCCCGATGCCTCCAACGGTGACTGGGTACACTGGGTGGTGTACAATATTCCACCGCACCTGAACGCGCTGCCGGAAAATATCGACCGGCAGGAGATAGTGGAAATTGCGGGAGCCAGCATTGCACAGGGAATCAACAGCTGGCCGCGTATCGGCTATGGTGGTCCATGCCCGCCATCGGGAACACACCGCTACTTTTTCCACCTCTACGCGCTGGGCCTGCCACCGCAGTTGCCAGCAAATCTGACCAAGCATAAGCTGCTCGAAAAAATGCACGGGCATACCCTGGCCGAAGCGCAACTGATGGGTACTTACCAGCGGCAGCGATAAGCCGCTTCGAGCAATTATGCACCGGGTATGCATAGGCACATGCCGTATTTTTTATTTTTCTCTTCTCTCCTTTTGCACCGCAATTCGGGCAATTGAACCGGGTATTGCCGGCGACTATGATCGCGTCATTCTGGCGGAACAAAAAAATTACGTTACCGGTGTATTCAGTGATTGCACCGCCGAGTGCAAATTCAGCTGCATTTTCTTTTTTGAGGGTGAACGGCAGGGAAACCCGTTTTCCGTAACCGCGCGTTTACTCAACTCTGCCGGCACTATTATGGGTGAGGCAACGCTCACCGGTAAGAAGCTGCGGCTTCGTCTGCGCGAATTGCCCGACGGCTGCTGGAACGTCGAACCGGAAATCCATAAATCCGGTGTGGAGGTGTTACAAAATTCTGCCGCACCATGGCTGCAGATTCGTCTCACGCGCCGTGCTGCCAACGTCGCTCAAAGGCCCAATGGAAAAAATGCGTGGCAGTTATCTGAAAATGAGGCCGTGATAGTCTTACAGGACCGCGGAGCCTGGCTCAGGATCCGAAAGCCTTCGGGTGACACCCGCAGCGGCTGGGTCAGGCAGGCTGATCTGCAGCAATTAAGAATTCACGGTCACGACCGATATCGATAACCAGGCGTGGCGAAGATACCGGCGGTTTTTTCTCCAGTACCGGCAGATACATTTCATATGCAGGTAAAAACCGTTCGACGTACGCCCGTATTTTTTCATCGTCCATGCCCGCCTTCCCCTGCGCGCGCATCTTTTGCTCGGCTTCGATGCGCCAGCGCACAACATCACCAAATTGCTGCGCTTTGAGCTGAATGAAGGCATCGAGAAAAGTATGCCACGCTGCATACTTTGCCAGCATCTTGTTGACGCCAGATAAATGCGCGTCCTGGATGTCGGTTTCAGGTAGCGGGGTAAATCCCACACACCAGCCCTCGAGAATCACAAAGTCGAGAGGCGCCTGAACGCTCTGCCATTCGTCCGCCCGCCTGCGGTCGCCTTCGCCGCCATGAGCAGACTTATCGTAGCGCGGTATCGCAACCGGTCGTTGTGCTGAATTTATCGTTTTGAGTGCGGCGAGTGTGTCAGAGCCAAGCCGGATGTCATGCGTGCCGGGATAACCGCGCTGTTGTAAATAGGGGTTCGACTTATGCTGTGCAGCGAGCTGCACCTGTTCACCGCGCGTGAGATAAAAATCGTCGATCGATATTGCAATGCCGCGCAACCCATTGCGTTCACGCAGAATTTCCACTGCCGCTGCGGTCGCGGTGCTCTTGCCGCAACCCTGCGGGCCGTTGAGGCCGAAAATGAGCGGGCGTTTAGCTGCGGCTTTTCCTAAAATGCGCGCGATAAAACCGGCTATAGCGCCGGCTGTCGAGTCCGAAACCGGCGTCACGATTTCCTGAAATCGACTGCGACGTGCACCTCGTTGCGGCGCAGAAATGACGGCGTAAATGGGCTGTCGTAACCGGCCGCATACGCTTCGCCGCGCAATGCATAACCTTTGGAAGAGAGCCATGCTTTTAATTCGGCGATTTTTTTATCTGCTTGCTCTGGCGAGAGAGACCCGCTGAAGCGCAGGGTTGCAATCGTGGTCGCCGGTTTTTGCGCGAGTTCAATATTTGCTTTGGTTGGGCGGGGTGCCGTTTCGAGAGTGATTTTTTTCGGCAGAATGAACTCCATCTGCCAGCGATTGCCCTGTTGCTGTACGGTCACGGGCGCTGTCATGCTGATTTTTTCCGAGGGACGCTCGTTGTTTTGCACAGTCACAGGAGTCGTCATCGCGAGTTTTTCCTGTGCCATATTGTCGCCGGTAATGTAGCCGACGAGGCGGCGGAATCCCTCACCCGATGCCTGCTTGTAATCGCCTTCGACCACGGTGCGCGCCACCACGACCGGCGCGTATTCGCGAACTTCGTAGCTTCCCTCTGCCAATAAAACCTGGTAAGCCGGGTTTTCTTCGATGCGAACGCCAAACAGGTTGAGAAAGGCGCTCAACACAAAGCCGCTGTAATAAATTACCGATGTCATAATGTCAAAGGTTATACTAAAACCTTGGATAGCGGCCATTAATTTCACGGGGATATCCAACCCACATTGACGACTGATTTACAAAAACCTCTCGCCGACACAGCTCCGGCAGTAATTGACCGAGGCCAGCGTTGTGCGCGCCTGGCCCTATGTGCGATACCTTTGTGGCGACGCCCGATTACACAAAAAAACGGTCGATGATCCTCGCAAAAAATTCGGACCGCGAACCCAATGAAGCGCAGGCGCTCGTGCGCTATCCGCATGCGAAACCCAAAGAAAAAATGCTGCGCGCGACATTCATCGAAATACCGCAGGTGAAAGAGACGTATGAAGCGATTCTTTCGAAGCCTTTCCAGATGTGGGGCGCTGAAATGGGAGTCAACGAGCATGGCGTCGCGATTGGTAATGAGGCCGTGTTCACCAAAATTGCGCTGCCGAAAAAAAATACCGGCCTCACCGGCATGGACATGCTGCGCGCCGCGCTCGAACGGTCGAAAACCGCGGCTGCGGCACTCGAGTGCATTACCGGCTTGCTCGCTGAATTTGGGCAAGATGCGTGCGGCGGTTACGAAGACCGCGGTTTCTTCTATCATAATAGCTTCATCATCGCAGACCCGCGCGAGGCGTGGGTGCTTGAAACCGTCGACCGGCACTGGGTCGCAGAGAAAGTGAATGGGTTTCGTTCAATTTCAAATGGTCTTACCATAGAATCTGAGTTTGACCTTGCGAGTGAGGGACTCAAAGATTTCGCGCAACAGCGCGGATTAACCAAGGGCACAGATTTTAATTTTCGCCGGGTGTTCTCTGACCGTTTCTTCACGTATTTTTCGCGCTGCAAGGTGAGGCAGGCACTCTCGACCGAGCTCGGGCATAAACTCAGAGAGGGCTACGACGCACAGACCGCAATGCGCATTCTGCGCACGCACTATAACAATGAAACCGATTCAGCCCGCACCGGCATGCATTCTCTCTGTGTGCACGCTGCGGGCACGACGACGCCGAGCCAGACGACCGGCAGCATGGTGGCTGAACTCAGGCCGGGTAATCAGTCGACCTACTGGTTCACAGGTACCGCGGCGCCGTGCCTGTCGACGTTCAAACCGTTTTTTATTCCGGGAAAAATCCTCACTGCGGGAAAATTCACCGAACCGGGTGCCAAGCCCGACAGCTCGCTCTGGTGGCGGCATGAAAGACTGCACCGCAGGGCGCTGCAAAATCTGCCTGCTGCATCGGGCCGATTCTTCGCCGAACGCGATGCTTTCGAAGACAAAACCGTCAAAGCGGAGAGAAAGATTTTTAGTGCAGCCGCACCGCGGCGTGAAAAATTTTCGACCGATACTCTGATTGAAGCCGATGCTCTGCTCGCGCGCTGGACAGTGCGCATTGCGGATATCCCGCCGATGCGAAAATTCCATCCGCTCTACAGGGCGTACTGGAAAAAGCAGAACCGCCGGGGGAACTTCATTGTGTGATCACTGACAAAACCCGGCAATGACGGCGAATTGAGTTGACGCAGCCCATGTCTGCATGCCGCATAGGGTATGACTCCTGCCTCGCTCAAAGCCCTCGAGGGCATGCGCAATTTAACGACGCTGCAATGGTATATAATTCCCTTGCTGGCAATCGTCTTCTACATCTATATTAAAGAAATTCATAAGGCGCGCCGCAAGGGAAACTGGAATGCGGTGATTGCCGGGGCGACGCTTTTCGGCATGGATTTTCTGAACGAAACCATCAATGGTTGGATTTTCCATTTCACCAAATACTCTGCACTGTGGACGACGCCGGGCAACTCGGCGCTCAAAACCATGATTGGCTGGAATATTGAAATCATGTTTATGTTCGCGCTGTCGGGCATCATCTTCTACTACACGCTGTCGCGCAAACAGGACAAGATTATTTTGGGTCTGCCGGAAAAATGGTTCTGGGCGATTGGCTATGCGGCGTTTTGCGTATTCATCGAAATCTTGCTCAACATCGGCGGGCATCTGGTGTGGGAATACCCGTTCTGGAACCGCTCTTTCGGTGGCATCTGGCTGATTTTTCTGTTTGGCTATTTCCACTTTTACGTGGCAATCATTTTGGTGCTGGGTCTCAAAACGCTGCGGCAGAAGATACAGGCGGTTGCTGCAATCTATGGCCTGGCCGTAATCATGAACATCTTCGGCCTCGGCATCATGCGATGGACTTATTGAAGAGTGGATTTGCCGATCTTTGGATGGAGAGCGGTTAAGGTCTCGAGTGCGCTACATGTTCCCACGTTGCCGCGTCGCTTCATAAAGAAACACCGCAGTCGCCGCAGCGACATTGAGTGAATTCATGTGCGACTGCATCGCAATCTTCACCACATCATCGCAAGCAGAAATCACCGCATCGCTGAGCCCCGGGCTCTCAGCGCCGAAGAAGATGCACGTATTGCCGCTTAAATCTGCCCCGGATAATTTCGTCGCATCGGGGCTCAGGTGAGCGGCCACGCACCGCACGCCGACCGCGCCCTGGTGCAAATGGTAGCCGGCAATTTTTTCCAGCGGCGGTTTTTCGCCGACGTACACGGGAATCGCTTTTTCGGGACGGGCTTTGAGGGAAACTTCGAGTTTTTCAAGCCACGATTCCGTGAGTAGAGCGGAAAGTACTTCAAAGCGACTTGCGAGCAAGCGCTGCACGACTTTTACATTTGTCGCAACGAATATGCCGGCGCGTTCATGTTCTTCGACCCGCTGCAACGTGCTATATACTTCCAGCTCAGGAGTATCGAGCGCTTGAATGGGCGTAACAAGAAGAGTTGCCATTGTAAAACTCAGCGCTGATTTTGTCTGTGCCGAAAGCGCGAAACCGCAATCACTGCAATACTGATCAGATCGACCGCCGGCAATAGCAGCACGAGGGGATGTACCACATGCAGCACGACGAGCAAAAGCACAAAGATGCAGGTGAACAGCCCACCCCGCATGCCGGCGGCAATCAATGGCTCGATGCGGTGCCTGACCGCAACGATATTAAAGAGGGAAAGTTGCAGCAATAGGATTGCGAATATCTGCAAAGCATTTGATGGAAAATGCCGGTTTTCTGCGTCGGCAATAGGCGGCAGATGAAAAAATCCGACAAACGAAGTGGAATGCAATAACAGCCAAGGGCTCAGTGCAATCATGTAGAGTGCGAACAGAAAGCGATTGTAATATTCGAGCGTGAGCGGGGTTTGATTTCTCTCTGCCCGCGGTTGTTTTCGCATCAACCAGAGCGCCAAAATGGCCACCAGAAGATCGACAGTTCCATGCATGAGCAGATAGGCGGGCAGCGGAAAGTCACCAGTGCTGATGGCGCCAAACTGCAAAGCTCCCATGGCAATAAACCCGCAGCCTATGCCAAGTCTGCTCACTGCCGAGGCGCGCGCAAATGCGATAGAATCTTTGCCTTTCAAAAACCAGATACCAAAAATGGCGTGCAGCAGCGCGATGGCAAAGATGTAAATGTTCTGCGCGCCGCTTTGCTGAGAGTAGGGTGTGCGGATAAGTTGCGTCAAGATGAGCAGAGCGGCCATGCCGAAGCTGTAAAAACTGTAGATTTTCATCGCTCTCTTGATACCGAGGCCACGGTAATGCAGTGTTAGCGGTAGCATCATTTTTTCTTCGACGGTCATTCGTTCGATATCGCGTTGTGTTGCTGGCGTTTTTGCGCCGGTTATTTCGCCGGAACTCACGTACCATCTGGTCGACTGCGTTGTGTACTGGTCAACTGGAAAATCCTACCTCGGCCTGAATAGGAAACTGCTAAGCACACTCTTCTGCAATCGCGCGTAGCAAATCAGCGAACGCAATAATGTGCCTGCCGCCTAGGGCTTTGCCGGTGTTCAGTAACGCGACAGAAATTTCGCGCTGCGGGTCGGCCCAACACAGAATATTCATAAATCCTAAATGGCCGTAAGCCTGCTTCGTGTCGGGGCCATAGAGACCGAGTGGACTGTTGCCCAGCATGAATCCCTGGCTGTAGCGCATCGGCATCATCAACCGGCGGTCAAACCACGTATTGCCCGTCTCGCGCGCCATCTCGCGCACGGTCTCTTCTTTACAAATGCGCACGCCGTTGAGCTCACCGCCGTTCAGCAGCATCTGGAAAAACTGTGCGACCTCGGGTGCCGTCGCGACCATGTTTGCCGAGGGCACGATCGAGGTGTAAAAGCGATCATCGCGCGAAAGGCCGACGATCGTTTCGAATGAACTGCCGATTGCATATTCGACGAGTTGCTTGAAGGGAAAAACATTCGGCCTGCCCGTGACATAGTTGCGCGCGATCTGCGAAATATCTCTGCCCGGTGCACCGTAGTCAAACCAGTCGAACCCCAAAGGTTTCTTGATGAGGATTTCGAGTTGCTCGCGAATGTTTTTCCCGGTTGCGCGCTTCACCACTTCGCCGAGAATATAGCCACCGGTGACAGCATGGTACGCGACTGCACCGCGCGTATGCAGTTCGGCCCCCTGGTCGCACAGCACGCGCACGACATGATCGAAATCGAAGATCTCGCTCGACATGCCCTGGCGCGAAAAACCCGAGAAGCCGGCACGATGCCCGAGCACGTCAGACACAGTGATATTGCCTTTGCCCTTCTGATAAAACTCGGGTACGTATTCGACCACGCGCTGCGTGATATCGAGCGCGCCTTTTTCATGCAGAATGTGCACGATCGCGGCGGTGACAGCCTTTGAGGTCGAGAACAGGCAGACCGGCGTCTGCGGCGTCATGCGTATCTTCTCTGCGCTCGGCACATCGTCGCTGCCATGGCCATGCGAATACCCAAGCGCTCGTTGCATGACCACCTTGCCGCGGCGCTGCAGCGAAAAGCTGATGCCGGGGTAAATTTTGGTGTCATAGAGGGCGATGAGTTTTTCCCAGATCGCCTGCACCTGCGCCTGGCTTAAGCCGCCGGCGGCCGAATCGGCTTCTGCCACGGCATCGATGGTGGCATCTGGGTGAACGCGCATATTTTAGTCCCGTCCACAAGCGGCGAAGGGATGTAAATCTTTACTTGCCCTACGGTCTGCGCAAACATGCGATGATCCATGCAGAAATTCTTTCGGTGCATGCTGGCTTCATTGCTCATCGGTTTTGCGGTGGCGGATGTCTCTGCGCACGGCGGTTATGCCATTGATTTTCCGCATGCGTTCGGTGGCGGTTATGAGCTGGCGTACAGCAGCGCCCGCAGCGAAAACGCGGCAATCCACTCGCTGTTCGTGAGTTATCGCAGCGGTTTTTTTTCGTGGATCACTGCCCTCTGGGGCGCTGACCTCGGCTATCGCTTTGCCGAACAAACTGTGCGGGGCCGCATCGGCGTCGAAGCGCTGGTGCTGTTTCTGGGCTTGCAGACGGGGCTCATCGCTGACAGAACCAGCGACGCAACCCGCTTTGGCGGTTACCTGGGCTTTGGTGGGGCGCTCGCGAGCAAGAACCCCACTGAGGCAATATCGCTCTATGCCGGCGGCAACTTCGTGAGCGGGCAGGGGCCTGAATTTTATCTCAAGCTGACGTATTTTATCGTCCCTTAAAAAAATTGCCTTTGGTTGAGAAAAAAATCCTCTTTTCTGGTATTTAATCTATAGAGGGGCATTTGCCCCTCATGAATAAATATGTGATAAGAGGGATCTATGTCGAAACTATTGAAATGGGCCGTGCCTGCGGCTTGTCTTTTTGCGGCGCTGCATTGCCAGAATTTGCAGACCGCTGAGCTGCAAGACGATGGCTTTGCCGCGTACAAGGCTTCTCTGGTGCGCGAGACCGACAGCGAAAACGCCGATGGTTCGCTGGTGGCGGGTGGCTATATCGTCGACGACGACTTTGTCGAGCAAAGCGACGAAGGGCTCAGGCAGTACTACGAAGAATATGTGCTGCCTTTACAGAACAACTCTGCCGCGATTGCCAGCCAGGACCTGATTGTTGACCGCGTCGCTTCGCGCGACGACAAGTGGAATGTTACGCAGCGCCGCTCGGTTACCTATTGTGTTTCCGACAAGTTCAAAACGCATAAAGCGGCCGTCGTCTCCGCAATGCAGACAGCAATGGCCGCATGGGAAAACGCCGCCGATATGAATTACACCTATTTAGCGCAAGAAGATGCTGCGTGCGATCCGAAAAATACGCGGGTGACATTCGACGTCAGGCCGACGGCGAGAGCCGGCTACCTTGCGCGTTCGTTTTTTCCGCACAACATTCGCAAAGAGCGCAACATACTGATCGATGCAACCGCCTTTCAGGTCAAATCGCCGCTCACGCTCGCGGGCATTTTGCGCCACGAGCTTGGGCACACGCTGGGGTTCAGGCATGAGCATACACGGCCGCAGGCCGGCACTAAATGCTATGAAGATGCCAACTGGCGGCCGCTGACCAGTTATGACTCGGCGTCGGTGATGCACTACCCGCAGTGCAACGGCACTGGTGATTGGGCACTGACGCTCACCGCGAAAGACATTGCAGGTGTGCAGAAACTCTACGGGTCGCCGAACAGGTAAATTCAAAAGGGCATTTACACGGGAGGCGATAGCCTTCCGCTGCCAATGCATGAGAATCCGGTGCACCGCTGTCTGTTGCCGTGTATTTATTCTGCCCGCGCATTCTGCGCTCGCTCTTCTTTTTGTCCTGGGGGCAGAATGCTCCAAACCCACCGGGCACACCCAGGTACCCCTGTTTACCAAAGGCGTTTATCCGATTGTCTTTGCCCAGGCAGATTTTCCGGTGCACCCGAAAACGTTGCAGCCGATGCGAAACTCTAAGGACTGCGCCCCATGCCACGAAACGGCATACCGAAACTGGAATTTATCCCGCCATCGCGTTGCGCTGACGAACGAGCTTTACCACGAAAGTCACACCCGCGAACCCTCACCCTGGTGTGTGAACTGCCATGCGCCGCTGCGGCTCGAGGGCAGGGAAAAAGCACCGTATAATGGGGACGAAGGTGTTTCTTGTCTTGTTTGCCATGCACGCCGCGGAGAAATTCTGGCGGGCGCACCACCTGCTGTCGCGCGGGGGAAGAACCCCGCGCATGTATATCGCATCACCCCGGAACTCAGGGATGAGCGCTTCTGCGAAAATTGCCATGATTTCAATTTTCCCACAGCCGCGACGGCGATGAGCGAGGGTGCGCACTTTCGCTATACCGATCAGCCGATGCAGAGTACCGTCTCTGAATACCGTGCTTCTTCGTATTACGGTAAAATTACCTGCAATGACTGTCATGTCTTTAGCGGTAGCAGTCAATCACATAGTTTTCCCGGCGGGCATGCAATCGATCGGCTCGCGAAAGATCTTCGCGTAGAGATTCAAAGAATCGACGGTGCACACATTGGCGTGAAAATTTTTGCGCAGGGCATTGGTCATGCTTTCCCGACCGGAGACCTGTTCAGAACTCTGAGGCTGCAACTCTCAGATGCGACAAAGAACCGCCGGGAACAAATTGAACTGCGTCATGTGTTCGCAGTTGTACCCAAGGCGCAAGCAACGCCAGATTCACCGATCAAGTTGCGGGTACGCGAAGAAACCCTGCCGCCGCCACAGCTCGATTACACTTCCATGCGCGAATATATCGTGGAGTGGCCCGTAGATTCGCTCCAGGTATTCAGTGAACTCTATATTGACTACCTGTCGGAAATCAATACGGTCACCACCCGGCTGCCGCTGCGCTTAACGCGCCCGCTCATCAAGAGGGAACGATTTCAGCTGAAGCGCATGCCGGCCACCGACGCAAAGGGGTAGCGGGTTGTACGAATCCCTCAGTGCGGCTCAAATTGTACAAATTTTCCATTCTCCAGCTTCGCGAAATAGGGAAAGGGTTTTGAGCCAGTTTTTAGCGGCAAACCCGGGAATTCCTCGGAAAATTTTGCGGCCGAATATTTGCATTCCTGCGGGAGTGATCCCTTTGCAATTTCTTCTTTAATGTACTCGTAATAATCGATAGTGATCTGCTTGTCCTTGAGTTCAAAGTTATGGCAGGACATGTCGCCACGATCGCCGCGCCATGATATCAGGGATGTCAGTCGATTACCGCGCAGACCAAATATTTCAACGGAGCGACCACCCCGGTTTGATTCTTCGCTCACGAGTTCTGGAATACCATCGTTATCGAGATCTTCGAATCGGGTTGAGTCTGACTTTGTCTGACCATAGAACGTAAAGTTGCCTTCTTTCTCTTCGGCGAGTACCATCACGGTCTGCATCGTACCCCAGCACATCTCATTACCTGACTCTTCGTATGGACTCTTAAATCCCGGGCCTGTCTGGACAGTGATGCCTAAAAACTTGCGGGCCTCCCCGTCTGTTCCCGTAGTGAAACTGGCTACCTTTGTGCATTGCAGGTTCAGGTCGCCACCCACCCGACGATTAATGGCAGTTGCGAGTGCGGCATCCATCGTGTTTTCGGAAGTTTTTGACCATGTGTAATAGTCGCGCGTGAAATTGACTTTGGACGCGGGGATATAAAATGAATGGGCGTCAAAAAAGGCCTCAGCCTGTTGTCGCAGCCACACACGGTAGCGTGGCTCAGCGACACCCTTGCCGCTGACTTCACCGTCGACCCTTAAGATTGCACCTTTGGGTATCACCCCTGATTCCAGCTTGAAGGCAGAGGCGCCCCCATTGGCGGCGTCTGCCAGATTAAACAAGTCTTTGCCCTGCGGTGATGCGTAAGGCTTCACTTCTGCAGCGGTAATGCGCACCCAGCCACTCGTTGGTTTGAATCCCGATTCTTTCAGCTGCATGAGATCTGCGTATTTGCCGGGAACGAGGTAACCGCCAAAGACATAGCCTGAGACGCCTTTGTCGTCTGCTGCCACATACCAATATCCATATTTATCGCCAATCTCCATTCCGCTGGTCGACATTTCTGTAATTTTCAATACCTCGCCGTTCTTAACGGTCTGAATGACTGTTCCGTTCAGTGCCGGAGTTTTTCTCATGTTCACAGCGCTTGTTGTCATGACCGCTTCTTCAGTGGCCTTTTCAAAGACGAGAAAATTCTGGCGCAAAATTTCTTCGCGTTCTGAGATGTATCCCTCGACGACCGGGGCTCCCGGTGCAGCGTATTGCGCTTTGTACCAGAATGCCTTGTCCGGTAGTTTCTTGTCGGGCACGCGAGAGGCCAGAATCGAAACCTGCATTCCTATAGGCACCGTTGCCATAACCTTCGAGCGTATTTCCGGCCCCTCCTGGAGTGCCACGGCATTTTTGATTGCATAAGCCCTGCCCAGCGGCTGATTTGCCGATGCGGCTTCCTTCGCTACGCGCAGGCCAATTGCTTTTTTCTTGCAGTATAAAATGCCCGAGAGCAATATTGCCAGAATGAGGATTGTTCGTGGAAAGGATTTCATTCTCGCAGTGTTGAATCGATCTGGTTCCGCGTCAATCACGAAACCCGCGGGTATTTGTCATGTTGTATCGGCAGCAGGGCTGCCGATACAACATGCACGTTATGGCAATGTATCTATCTCTAAAGTCTGTTGTGTGCCTGAAGAGTAATTCAGCTTCACAGAATAGAGTGAGCTTGTTGCCGAAGCAAACTGCAGATCGGTCGTGTCGATCGCCAGCACGAGCGAATGCCCTGCCGGTAAATCGTAAGCCGAGGCATCGAGTTTGATCGTCACGTTCTGTGCGACATTCGGCGTTGCATTGTGCAGCGTGGTGCTGCCGAACGTGATGAGTTTGCCCCAGTTGAGACCATCCGTGTCATAAAGGTAGGCTACCAGCTGCCCGCGTGACTGCGACAGCGTGACGCGCGCATTCGCCTTTACTCGGCCGCGTATTTTCAGGCCTGACGCAAAATTCCCTGATTCAAACCAGATACCATTGATGCGGCTGATGCTGTTAACCCAGTTTAAGACCGGCATCTCGACATGCGATTCGAGAATCTGCGAAAGCAGAGGAATGCCGCTCGAAGCAGTCGTGTCGATGCCAGAGAAAAATTCGTTTGTCGTCGAGGTGCTGTTCCACGACGTTGAGAGCGAGGCTTCGTTGAACAGGCCGCGCGGTTTCAGATACCAGGTCTTTTTCACGCTCTGCGCTGCAGGCCAGGTCGCAAATTCGGTACGTACGCCGGTGAATTTCGATTCCATGGTGAGTTTTGCTTCTCCCATGATGCCGTTCTGTATGCCTTTCAGGTGGTAGTCAAACCACGCATGCACTTTACCCCAGGTGAAATTGGGCAGACCGATCAGGCCACCGACTTCCGCTGTTGCATGAATGCCCTGGTTGAGATCGAGGCGCTTCGGCACGGTCAGGCTTTCGTAAAAATCGAGAACCTGGTTTGGATTAAACAGGTTATCCTCAAAGTTATTGCTCATGTAGACCGGTTTGCCCGCCGCATTGATCTGTGCGGCATAGGTCGAAGGTGAGCGCACCGCCGCCCATGCCTGCGTGTCGCCGACATTGTTGTAGTTCACGAGGTTCATATACATCGTGAGAATCGCCGGGTCCATATGCCCGGTGATGTAGCCCGAGGCGATCAGAATCGTGCCCCATACCTGTTGTGGCGATTGGCCCGCCCAAAGCGAGTTTTCGAGGTTGCCCCAACCGCTCATCGCTGCTGCGGTCTTGACATCACTCATCTGTGCCAGACCCAGAAGGGAAATGCCCGCACCATAAGAGATGCCGGCCATACCGATATTCGCTGCATCAACCGGGGTGTTGGCCTTGAGCCAGTTTAAGACTGTGCGCAGGTCATCCATATCTTTGGGGCCTGCGACGTTGATGAGGCCACCCGATTTGCCGAAGCCGCGGGTGCTATAGGTGAGAACGATATACCCTTTCTTGGCAAACACCGCCGCCTGCACGAGGTATTCTGCCTTGTCGAGCGACCAACTATTCACAAATACAATTGCCGGGTAGCGCGAAGAAGCATTGCCGCCCGTCGGGACCATCAGGTTACCGTCGAGTTTAATGCCGTCTGTGGCTATGATCGAAATGGCACTTTGGAAGGTGAATGAACCGTCTGAAAGGGCATTGAACGCTGTCTGTACCGCCGCATCGGTCACCGAAAAGGCCGGCGCAGTCGCTGTCTGCGACTGTGTATTTTCCACTGTACTGCCAGCGCTGCCCGAGTCGGTGGCATTGCCGCAATAGACCGCGAAGACCGCTAACGCTATTAATCCTGCAATTGTTTTGTTTTTCTTCACTGTTTTTCCCTAATCTCCCCCACGTTTTCATTGCTGATGCACAGAGGGGCGTGCGCCCCTCTGTGCATCAGCTTAGGCCCTATTTAACACAAAAAAAGGCGTCTGTCGCCCCGTGTTATGATTTTGGACGTGGGGGTGCGTCTTGAATTATGATTCTGGACTTTCGGCAGGCAGCGAACGGCGCTTCTGCTCGATGTACTTAGTCGGTGGCATGCCTTTGAAGCTCGAAAACGCGGCATTGAATGCTGCCTTCGATTTGAAGCCGCATTCGAACGCAACGTCGAGAATATTCGTGCCGGGGCTTTCGAGCAACAGCTTCACCGCCTTCTCGATGCGCAGGTGGTTGATGAAGCGGTTAAAGTTCATTCCCATGTAACGATTCAGAAATTCTGACAGCTGGTGCGGTTTGATGTCGAGCTCTTCCGCGAGTTTCGCGAGCGTCAGGCTATCGTCCATGTAGAGCTTTTCAGAGGTCATGAGCTCGATGAGTTCAAAATGCAGCTGTTTCTGGTCGATGCCCTCAAGGCGTGAGACACGGCCCTTTTCGATTGCTACCTGTATCTGTTCAAAAAGTTCGGGGCTGAAGCGGCGAAAGATGTGCACCAGTGTCGCGAGATAGGCGGTCAGTGTGGCAGCGAGGTACAGCCAGAAATTGCTGCGCAGAGCAAACGCTGCGATGATGAGCGCGGTGATGCCTGTCGTCACGGCATAGATGCCGAGCAAGATGCGCGCGGCAAGTTGCGTTTTCAGCGCCTGAAAATTGAACAGCAGGGACGTGCGCCTGAAGATCGGCAGGTAATAGACCAGGTTGAGGGAAAATCCGCCTATCAAAAGGTATTCGAGCAGCGTGGGTGGTTGTCCTTTAAAAAAATCCATCGGCCGGTGCACAAATAAGGAAGGATTAATTACGGCGAGAAAGGGTAATGCCGCAAGCAAAACGGCACCGGGGGCAAAGTAAAGCAGCCTGGCACGCGTGAATTGGAACTCCACATCGACGGTGAGAAAAAAACCGATATAAGTGGCAGGACCCATGAAATAGACGAACGGCACATAGATATGGTTGAGCAGGTTAACGCTGAAATAGATTTCAGCGATATTGCACCACGCATAATAGAGCAATATGCCCCCCGCGACAAAGACGATCGCATCGAACCAGGTTTTCAGAGAAATATTTCTGCCGGCGAAATTGCGCAGTACGATAACAAAGCAAAGCATGCTGCCGAAGAAGATACTCTGCTGCATGAAGAAGAGCACGAGACAGGCTTTGGCGACGCGCACAGCGTGTCAAAGCATGCCCATTCCCGGCGTAAAATCGCCAGCATCTATCCCGGCGAGAAGCGCTTACAATGTTCAGTGCCAAAGCCAAAATAGTGTTGAAGAAGTGAAAACTCCGCCGGCTGTGGGAAACATGAAAATTACTCAGGCGCTAACTGTGCTGATTTTATCCGGTTTAGCCATTGCCAGCGCGCAACAGACCTCCATCGACGCCGAAGTCGGCAAACTATCCGCTAAAATGAGCTCGCAAGGTTTTGTCTGCCGTACCGAAAAAACCGGCCACGGCGCGGCAAAAATCGAAGTGAAAATGCAGATGAGCAAAGATGTGCTCTATTATATCGCGGTGGTGACCGGCAAAGGCGAGACGGCAGTGCATCCCGCTTCGGTGACGCTCGTAAACCAGAATAAGAAAGCTATTCCGCTCGAGGCACAGAGCCTGGAATTCGGTTCGGCGTTGCAGCTGCACCCACTGACCGACGGCATGAAAACACTCAAGTTCGTTATGAAACGCAAGACTAACTATGCGCTTGCCATCTGCACGAACACCGCAGCGCTCTACCACACTGATCAGAAAAACTCGCCGCTCGACGACCACGCGCATTTCTGACACAAAGGCGGGCTAAGTCTATCAACGCCGCCGATTACGTCAGGGTTCTGTTGCCCCCGGTTTTCTGGGGGTTGAGTTTTGTAGCCATCAAAATCGGGCTGGAATCTTTTACACCGTTCACGCTGGTGGCTGTGCGTTTTTTGTTAGCCGGATTTCCCCTCGTGCTGTTTTACAAACGCCCGTCGATACCTTTGCCCCGGCTCGTGACCTACAGTTTTTCGATCGGCGTGCTGCAATATGGCCTGATGTTTCTCGCAATCCATCTGCGGTTGCCCGCCGGGCTGTCTTCTGTGCTGATACAGTTTCAGGTCTACATCACGATTCTGCTTGCGTGGTTCTTTTACCGTGAAAAAGTTTCTGCCATACAGATTCTGGGCTTCACTATTTCTGCTGCTGGTCTGATAGTCATCGGCTATGAGTATATGCTCGGCGCAGACGTGATCGGTTTTGCACTGATCATGCTTTCGGCACTGTTCTGGTCTTTAGGCAATGTTCTCATCAAATCTTTTTCGATCAGCGACTTCGCCGGTTTTATCGCATGGACGAGTTTAATTTCTGCGATCCCGTTGGTTTTACTGGCGCTCGCGATTGACGGGCCGCAGAGCATTGTGCGGCAGATTTCGCATACTTCGTGGCAATCGGTTCTCGCACTGTTCTTCATGGCATTTCTTGCGACCCAACTTGCATTCACATTGTTCAGCAAGATGATGCTGAAATATCCCGCGAACCGCGTGATGCCGTTTGCAACCTTGGTACCGATCTATGGACTGAGCAGTAATGCTTTTTTTCTGCACGAGAGACTCAGCAACTACCAGGTTGTGGGTTCGCTGCTCGTGATTTCAGGGCTAGTGGTTACCGTGGTGCTCGCACGCTATTTACAGGGTAAGTTGCCAACGAATCAATCACCGCGCGGAGGCTCTTAATTGGTGGGCATAACAAAAAAAGTTTGTCAGGGTCGGCAGGGCCGACCCTTTTGCCCATGCTCATTCTTTCCATTTTTCTGATGCTCTGCGGCGGCTGGCTGGTGATTATTTCGGGTCGGCTGTCGGGCAAGGCAATCAACATGGAAAGTTTTCTCGAAGATTCCGGTGTCTTTCGTGTTGTGAAGTATATCTTTACTCATAACCCGTTCACGGGTGCCTCGAAAGACATTCGCATTCTGCTTTTTGGCATGAGCGGATTGATTTTGATTCTTTCGGGCTTCTGTATTGCTTTCTATTTTACCTTTATGGTTTCGTCGCCCGGAACCCGGTAGACAAGAACCACAAACATGCAGTTCACGGCGCTCGACGCAGATCGGAAGTGCGCGCGATTCAGGCGAGATGCAGCATTACGCAATTCAGTAAGCCGGTTTCATCATAGGGTTTGCTGATCCAGCCTGCGATACCTGTCTTAGTGATGTTCTCTTCTTCTTCGGCAAAATTCGAGGCGCTGACTGCGAGAATCTGCGGCGATTTATCCCTGCCGAGGGTTTCGATGATGGTCTGCGCCGCCTGGAATCCGTCCATCTCAGGCATCTGTATATCGGTTATAATGAGATCCCAGTGATCAGATAACGCTTTTTCAGTCAGCTCGCGGCCGTTCGCAACGACTGTGCAGTCGGCGTTGTGGCGTTCGAGAATGTGCCGCAGAAGCAAGGCGTTGATTTCGTCGTCTTCTGCAATAAGTATTTTTTTACCCGCAAGAATGCGTGTGTCAGCAAGCACCTGTGAATCGGGCCATGCCTGGGCAGGCTTGCCTAGCGGCACCTGCGCCACGAACACACTGCCTTCGGGGCCGCTGCTTGCGAGCTGCACATCGCCCCCGAGTCTGCGGGCGAGCATCGCGCAAATCGAGAGACCGAGGCCGGTTCCGCGTACATGACGCCTTGCATCTGCGGAGCGCACGAAGGGTTTGAACAGGTTCGCCCTTTCTTCCGCCGTAATTCCCGGGCCGGTATCGGTCACCGAGATGCGCAGAGAGATGCCATCGTCGCGCGCCCGGGCAGCATCGAAAGAGAGTTTGATACCACCGCGCTCGGTATATTTGATCGCGTTGGAAAGCAGGTTTGAGACGATCTGTGTAATGCGCGGCGCGTCACAATGCAGCACTTCGGGTAGCGCTGGATCGAGATCCACGCTGACCTCGTATCCCTTGGCCTCTGCGAGCGGAGCGTACATGCGCAAAAGGTCGTGGACGACATTCTGCAGACGGAAATCGGCGTTAACTATGGAAATTTCACCCGCTTCTTCGGCGCGCAGGACAAGAATATCATCGATCAGGCGCAGAAGGCTTTCGGCCGAGCGCTCAATGAAGTTTTTGATTTCGTCGTGTTGTGCCGCGTTATCAGTTTTGCGCAACAGCCGCGTGCCGGCGATGACTGAGGTCAGCGGCGTACGCAATTCATGCGACATGGCCGCGATGAAGTTCGATCGCACCGCGAGTGCCGAGTCTGCCTGTTCTTTGGCATGCGACAGGCGTTCGGTCATGCCCGATAGCTGTTCGTTTTTCTCCCGGAGCCGGCATTGTTCCTCTTCAAACTGGTGCCGCAATGAGCTAATAAAGAATGCCTGAAAAACCAGTGTAAGTAATGCACCGACGACCAGGTCGGCGAATTGCGCTTTCTGATCGGGATACTGCATGATGAACTGTGGAAAGAATGCCTGTACAGCGATCAGCAGTGCCATCACCGCAACAGTTATGCCAATAAGGAAAAAATGGGCACGGTGTTTGCGTATCGCGAGCAACCAGGTAAGAACCAGGTAGAATACATACGGCGCCGAGCCATAGACTCCTGCCGAGGTCATCCAGCCCAAAATGCCGAGAGCCATGCCCAGAATGCCGAGAGCCATGCCCAGAATGGCGAGGCCAACTGTGACGGGGCTAAGGTTGGCCAACCGGTGCATCAGCAGGCGCAGCGAGACCAGAATTGCTGTGCCGAAAAGGCAAAGAACTGTCATGGCAACAGCCTGGCCGGTAACCGTATTGATAATCGCAGCCAGCAGGCAGAGAATTGCGCCGACGCTCGCGACGAGAGTGGTCTGCCGGCGCTCGAAAGTCAGATCGGGCTCGCCGCTGAGAAATATCCAGATTTTTTCCATGGCGGCGCGGCTGACAATGCGTGCCATGGTTGGTTATGTCGTAAAGCCGCTTTCTGAATTCTGCTTCCCAACGCATTACCCCGTGTGTTGGTTGCACATGTTTGCCCGAATTTTAACCTTTGCATTTGCCGCCTGCGCGCTGGCCGGGGCGGTTATCTATGCGCAACAAAAGGCCTATAAAAAAGAAAATACCAGGCCGGTTTTTGAGTCGAGCAAATCAGGTACACCGACGCCGAGTGAAGATGCACCGGCGGTGAAAAAGAGCGAAAAGAAAGAAGAATCGAAGAATCAGGAAATAAAACCACCTTCTGCCGAACAGGCGCAGCAACAAGAGAAGCCAAAAAAGAAAAAGAAGAAGGTCATGCCGACCTCAAAATCCTATATTCCCGATTAATTGTGCTGCTGTTTGCCACGGCGGTCAAAGCGTTCCTTTACCTTGCGGCAATCAGCGCAGTTTTTATTCCACTTGAATATTTCTGGCGCGCCGATCGGTTTGAGCCGCTGCCCCACTTCCGGTTTTTGCGGCGCGGCTGGCTGAACGATCTGCTGTTTTATCTGGGCCAGGCTCTGGCCTTCAACGCGCTAACAATATTTGTATTGAGTGGGATCTTCAATTATATGGATCAATCCCACTTGGCGCCTGCGGTGCTCACGCATTTGCCGTTGTGGCTTAGAATCTTTCTCGTAATTGTCTGCAGCGATTTTCTGATCTACTGGGGACACCGGGCACAGCATAAGTTTTCGCTTCTATGGCGTTTTCACCGCGTGCACCACACGGCCGAGCAGGTTGACTACATTGCCGCGTACCGCGAGCATCCGCTTGATAATATTTACACGCGCGGTCTCGAAACGCTGCCGGCGATTCTCTTTGGCCTCGATCTGAATGAGATCGCCGGCTTTGTGACGTTCCGCGGGCTGTGGGCGCTGTTCATTCACTCGAACGTGAGTATTCGCCTAGGCTGGCTTGAGCCCCTGCTCGGGTCGCCGCATCTGCACCACTGGCATCATGAGTTGAATAATAGAGGATTAATCAATTATGCGAATCTATCGCCGCTGATGGACATCGCCTTTGGTACTTATTACAATCCGCCAGAAAGACCCGAACGGTATGGCGTGGCAGAAAAAGTGCGGCAGCCGTGGTTCTGGCAGATGGTCGATCCGTTTTGGCCGGGCCCGAAGCATCCGCTAGCCTAGTCTCCCGCGTGTTAGCCCGCTGGCGCAAAAAAAATTGCAACTTCCCGCTATGCGTGGGCATCTCACGAATATGGCAACTACGCAAGCAGTGAAGATTCCAGAGCTTCTCAAGCTGAATAACCACATCGAAGCACCAGTGCGCAAGGCGGCTGGGCCGCTGGCCTACCGCTTTCGAATGGCGCTCGTCGGCATTTGGGCGGCGATCGTCACCTTTTCGGTGTTTGTCGTGAGTCTTTTTACCTGGGGGCACATTGTCAGCGGCTGGCTCTATGCGCGGGGTTTGCATCTTTTGGGTATGCCGATTCTCGGCATCAAGGTGCGGGTCAGCGGCCGGGAAAATCTGCCGAAAGAACCGTCAGTGCTGTTGATCAACCATCAATCCAACTTTGACGCATTTTTCCTGGGCGGACTTTTCCCCTGGAAAACTGTCGTGGTTGCGAAAACGGAAATGCAAAAAGTGCCGTTGTTTGGCTTAACGCTGAGAGCTTCGCGCACGATTTTTGTCGACCGCGAAGACAGCTCCGATGCGAAGAAAGCGATCAAGAGTGCCATCAGTGCGATCAAGAACGATAAGAACAACATCTGGATTTTCCCCGAGGGCACACGCAGCCAGGGCAAGGGTTTAGGCCAGTTCAAAAAAGGCGCGTTCGCGATGGCGATTGCCGCGCAGGCGCCGATCGTGCCGATCATCAACCAGCCGATGGAGCATGTGCTCGACACGAACACAAAGACTCTGCGCGGCGGCGTGCAGCAGGTGAAAATTCTGCCGGCGATTGAGACGAAGGGCATGAAATTCCGCGACATCGATGCGCTGCTGCAACAGGTTGAAGATCTATTCCAAAAGGAAATCCGCAGCTTCGCGCAATCAAAGTAAGAACCGGATTTTTCCGCGAGCCAGGTTAGACGGCCTGATTTCGCTCCCGCCTTTTGGGGCAGCTGTTCATGCGTTTTCACCAGCCGGCGATTGTGGGTGAAATGCTCGCGGACATTTCTGAACTCGCCGTATTTCAAGTCGTGCTTTCGGCCCGTCTCGCGAAGTAATGCCTTCGGCGGTGAAAGCTGCGAATAATCTTTTGCATTGGCCCCCGAAGGCAATGTCTCGAAATCTCTTTCCTGGAGCGAAGGCTACGATGGGGAAAATACTGACTTAGTGGCCGGCGCGCAAAAAGAATTCCGCAGTCTGTTCGATGGCTTTCATACCCTGCGCAAGCCCACCACCAAAAGAGATAAAGCCATGGAACATATCTTCGTAACAATAATATTCTACCAGCACCCCCGCGGTCTTAAGTTGTTCCGCATAGGCCGCGCCTTCGTCACGCAACACGTCGAAACCCGCGGTGAGAACCAGCGCTGGCGGCAGGCCACTTAGATCTGCGCACAGCCCCGGCGCAAAATAGGTGTCTTCTGCGTGATCTCTGTCAGAGAACAGGTGACCCGAAATCCACGCCATGTCGTCGAGCGTGATGTAATAATCATTGCCGAACTGCACGCGCGAGGGAAATTCTCTGTCACCGTGGGTCATCGGATACCAGAGCATCTGCAGCGCGGGCAGTTCGATGCCGTGGTCGCGCGCATAGAGGCATACCGAGGCTGAGAGATTGCCACCTGCGCTGTCGCCGCAGACGGCAATCTTGGTCAGGTGCAGCGCGAAGCGGTGCGTGAGCAGCCATTGGTACGTGGTATATGCGTCGCGGTGTGGCGTCGGGTATTTCACTTCGGGAGCGCGGCGGTATTCTAAAGAAAAAACCCGTGCGCCGGTGAGCTGCGCGAGTTGCCCGCACACGGTGTCATATTCGGGTACGCTGCCGAACACAAAGCCGCCGCCGTGGAAGAACAGAATGCAAGCAGAAGTTGTACCGGCGGCGACCGCCGAATATTCGCGCAAGAGCAACTGGGCTCCATCCGCCTCAACGAAATGGTCTTTAGTATAAGATAGTTCAGCAGGGGGTGGCGCGAATGGATTGCCGTTCTTGAGCATTGCCTCCCGCACCTGCTCAGGTGTCTGCTGCGGCATCGGTGTCTGTCGCTTAAGAATTTTGAGCAGCTTCGCTGCTCTCTTATCTAATTGCATATAAGCGTTTATTGTCGGGGGCTAAGCCCCCGACAATCAACTTTATCCGGCTTTCTGAAAGTACTTTTTATTCGCTTCGAAGTATTCCGTCGCCAGGTAGTCGTTGTTCATCTGGTCGGGGTGAAAATCGGGACGGAAGTACTCGAGCAGTTTCGGCACCATTGCCCAGACGATCTTACCGAGCAGTGGGGCCTTTTGCGCCAGCATGCCAGGCATGTCGGTGAGTTTGATCTCCTCATCTTCGAGCACAAACTTTACTGTGCCGATCGCGCCATAGTACAAGAGCGCCCAGGTTGCGAGCAGCATACCTGCATTCTTGGTCACCGGGCTGCCGTCAACGAGTTGCATCACGTCGAATGCCACTGCCTTGTGTTCGATCTCTTCGGCCGCATGCCACATCAAAAGCGCCTTCATGTTTTCGTCAAAACCCTGCATCGCGTTGATTTCCGGGTCGATCGCCACTTCGGCGAGCGTCGCAGTATAGTGCTCAAGCCCACAAGTCACTGCGAGGGCCAGCTTCTTATATGTCTCTTCGCCAAAAATCTTGCGGATTGTACCTTCTACTGTTTCATAGGCGTTCTTCGCATACCATTTATCGTACTCCTTCACTTTCACACCCTGGCTTTCGAAAGTATCCCAGATTTTCTCGTGCTGCGCCATGTGCTGCGTTTCCTGGCCGATAAAGCCCTTCACGCGTGCTTTGAGCTGCGCATCTTTGATCTCATCCTGGAAAAATTTCACTGAGCGGATGAATAATTTCTCACCTTCGGGGAAAACCACGTGCAGGCTGTTCAGCAGGTGTGAAAGCAGCGGGTTGCCGTCGGCATAATACTTACCGAAATTTCCCTCGAGACCGAACTCTGGCCGGCGAACCTGCGGCATGTTCATCTTAATTACATTTTCTGTTGCCATTTAAAGCTCCTTCCGCCTTGTGAGGCGATGCACTATGATCATAAAAAGCGAACAATCCGTCAATATTTTTATGAACACTTGTTCTCTTTTGTGAAAAACCCCGACAAAAGGCCTGCATAGTTAGTCAGGTAGGCTTAGAAAGGTGGATTTATGCCGCTTTAGCTATGTTTTTCCATAGCAAACCGGCGTTTCAGCCTGCCGGAGGCGATTATTTAGTCGCTTCTGTCCTTTCCCCAGTCTGCCCATTCCTCTCGCGGTAGGCCGATGGAGTAAACCCGGTAATCTCTTTAAATACCTTATTGAAGGCCGCCTTCGACTGAAAACCGGCCATCAGCGCAATATCGAGCACGGTTTCGTCCGCCATGTCGGGGTTTTTGAGCAAAGACTTGGCTTCTTCGACCCGGTAGGAGTTTATGAAGTGATAAAAATTCGTTTGCCTTTCGATATTAATTACCATGGAAAAATGGTGCGCAGGAATGCCGGTTTCGCGCGCAAGCGTCGCAAGCGTGACTTTGTCGTCGAGAAATGGCTTCTCTTCGGCCAGGTATTTCTCGATTTTCTGCATATATGCTTTGCGTTCGGTATCTGACAGATTCTGTTTCCGGTATTTTTCCGTGACCTGCTGTGGCGCGGCAGCGACAACGTTGGGGGGCAGTGTGAAGATGGCCGGCTTGCGGATGAAATAATACAGGATAACATAAATCATGATCAGCGCAATGATGCCTTCGACGGGCGTTGTGGGTATTTTCAGGTCGAGCAGCAGAACGACCAGGCCGGCGCCCGCAAAACTTGCCGTCAGTATAAGGTTGAGCGACACGAAGACCTTGAGCCAAGTCAGCTGGTCGCGGTCATTGCCGGCGAAGTTTTCCTGGTAGGCTTTCTCATAATTGCGCAGATTCCGCAGCGCCATCAGGATAAAAAGCAGCGTGTAAACAGTACCAACCAATAGCAGCGTTCGCGTGTAACCGAGAATGATGCCAGTCTGCTGCAGAATGTCAGCGACGCCGCGCATTTCCGCAAACCGGATATGCAACAGCGCATGGGTGATCAATACGGTAAGTGGTGCAACTGTAATACCCAGTACGAGGTTGCGCGACACGCTTCGGCCGAACAGAACGGATCCAGAATAAAGAAGAATGAGCGGACCATAAAAGAAAGCACCGGAAAAAGCAATGAATGGCAGCCAGACAATCAGCGGGCTCGCGAGATCAAAGCACAGGCGCAGCGTAATGAAGCATGCGAGCACCGTGAGCAGAACGATCAGGTAACCAGTGCCACGCGGTCGGTTGCGGTCGATCGCCAAAACAACAGTAAGAAACACTAATACGGCGAGGCTAATCGCCGAGATAAAGGGAGCCAGTGTCATGTCGGCATCCCCACGGCAATTTTCATGATCACGAAGGCGACATCGTCGTCAAAACCCTCGGTGCGCTTCCTGCCGGAAAATATTTCAATACCATTCAACAGTAACTCGGCGATTTCCTGCGCCGATTTATCCGCATTGTCCACGAGCATCTTCTCGACGCGGTCGAGGCCAAATTCATTGCCGGCGCCCGCGCCCTGTTCAATCACCCCGTCAGTATATAACAAGACGATATCCTGTGGCGCGAGAACCGCGTGTTCAATCGTGTATTCGTCCGAGGCGCCCGCGACGCCAAGCGGCATGCCGCGCGGCTTGTAGCGTGTACAGCTTCCGTTTGCCGCATGGTAAATAATGACCGGGGGATGACCGGCCGAAGACATCGTCAGGTCGCCGCTTTGCGGCGAGAAATGCGCGCTGCAGGCGGTGACAAAGGCGCTGTCGGGTAATTCATCAACATTGTCGTTCAGGTGCGTTAGCCTCGCAGCAGGGCTCAGGTGTTTTTCACCCTCGGTATCGAGCGAGAGTTTCATCGTTGTGGCAATCATCGCGGCCGCGATACCGTGGCCGCTGACGTCGCCGATGAAGAATGAAGTACCGTCTTCGGTGACGCGGATATCCATGAAATCGCCGCCGACTTCGAGCATGGGTATGTAGCGGTGTGCAATATCGACTTGCGGGGAGTTAATGTTGACGGGCGGCACGAGTGCCAGCTGCATCTTGCGGGCTATGTCAAGTTCGCGGCGCACCTCCTGCAGTTTCAGCGAATCTTCGCGTAGCTGGTTGAAGCGATCGCCGAGAGCTAGCGAAAACAGCATCACCTCGGCCGCGGAGAAAATTTGCATCGCGTACGCTGTGAAGAAGTTGTGCGGCAGGACGCCGAGGTTTCTGAGCAGCATCGATGCGATGCCGGTATAGAGCGCACCCCAGCCCAGCAGAAAATAGCGCGCGCTGCGCTGGCCGTGCATCAGCCGCACCACGCCGCAGTATGTCAGGCCGAAAATCGATATGAGCGTCGTGAACGTCGCGGTGCGCACGGCGATTGTATAAGGTGCGACAAAGGCCGTCAGTATTGAACCCGCGAAGAGCAGCGCGAGCGCACGGCTCAGGTGGTTCATAAAACCCGTCACTGTGTCGAGGCCGATGATCTTGCGCGTGAACAGCACCGAAAAAAATCCTGACACCGAAATGAAAAGCGGCGTGAAGAGCGGCGGCAATGGCTGCTGTCGTGGGAAAGCATACTCGGCGATATAGCCGTTGATGCTGAGGTGTAGCAGAGTAAAGGTAAAGGCATAGCAAACATACCAGAGGTAAGCCTGGTCGCGGGTTGCAAGAAACAGGAACAGGTTATATCCCACCATGATGAACATGATGCCAAAGTAGATGCCGAATGCGAACTGCGTGTCATGGTCACCGGCCGAAAAGGTTTCGAGGTCGACCAGGTCGAGTTCGACCGTCACATTGCCCTGGCTCTGGAATTTCAAATAATATGTCTGCACACCGGCTGACGGCGTGAGCCGAAAAATCAGGTCACGGTGAGCGACCTCGCGTTGGCCGAACGGTTCAAAACGCCCAAGAGTGCGTTCGCTCCATTTTCCGTTCTGTAACTCAAAGAGCGAAACACGGTCGAGGAGTGCCCCGAGACGCAGATACCACACTGTGTGCGGGCCGGTATTGATGGCATTAAATTTCACCCAGACATTGTCGCGGGTATAGCCGAAATTGATTGCATTGCCCGGTATCTTGTTGGGCGTAAAGGCAGCTTTTTCGGCGCCCGCAACCGTAAGAATGCCGGTAGCGTCGCGGTAAACGGCAAGCTTTTGCGAAAGATTGTAGCTCCCTTTTTGCAGTTTCACCGTTACATCGGGGGTTTCAGCTGCCGCGAAGGTAAACGGGGTAAAAAGCAGAAGCAGGCGAAGTGTGATCGGTCGCGGAAACATGCAGTCAGCGCCCGTGGTTGAAGCGGGCCAACGTGGCTATCCCCTCTTTTGCAGGGGCGCGTCAATGCCAAATGGAGTATTTTACAGCCTCTCTCTCTTTGAGACAAAGCCCCATGGGTTCTTCGATCGGGCGCATGTTCCGCGTCACCACCTATGGCGAATCGCATGGCGAGGCGCTGGGGTGTGTGATTGAAAACTGCCCCGCGGGTTTGCCTCTCACCGAGGCCGACATCCAGCCCGACCTCGACCGCCGTCGCCCAGGGCAAAGCCGCATCACCACACCGCGCGATGAAGCTGATAAAGCGCGTATACTTTCAGGTACATTCGAAGGCAAGACGATCGGCGCGCCGATTGCGATCGCGGTCTTTAATGAGAACGCGCGCGAAAAAGACTACAGCGATATTAAAGATGTTTTTCGTCCGAGCCATGCAGACTTTACCTACCATGCGCGCTACCAGCACCGTGCGTGGCGTGGCGGCGGCCGTTCGTCGGCGCGTGCCACGATCGGCATTGTTGCCGCCGGCGCGATTGCAAAGAAAATCCTGCGCGAAAAAGCGGGGGTTGAAATTATTGCGTATGTTTCGCAGATCAAAGATCTTGCGTTCAAGGCGGATGTAGACTTCGGAAATATCTCTGCACTTAAGGACAAGATTGAAGCGAACCCGGTGCGCGTGCCCGATGCAGAGCTCGCAGACAAAATGGTGCGGCTGATCCAGGACACGCGCCAGGCCGGCGACTCATTGGGTGGCATTGTCGAATGTGCCGCGGTCGGCGTGCCAGCAGGTTGGGGCGACCCTGTGTTTGACCGCCTCGACGCACTCATTGCGCGCGCGATGCTTGCCATACCGGCGACCAAAGGCATTGAGATCGGCAGCGGCTTTTCATCGGTGACGATGACCGGCAGCGAACACAACGATATTTTCGAAATGCAAAATGGCAAGGTGGCGACCAAGACCAACCGTTCGGGTGGCATTCAGGGTGGCATCTCAAACGGCATGCCTGTAACTTTCCGCGTGGCGTTTAAACCGACCGCAACGATCAGCCATGAGCAGCCATCGGTGAATGAGAAGGGTGAGACTGTGACACTTAAAGTCAAAGGCCGCCACGACCCGTGTGTCTTACCGCGCGCGGTGCCCATTGTCGAAGCGATGCTGGCGCTCGTGCTCGTCGACCAGTTCATGATTGCGCAGACTGCACAGTATGACCGGCTTTGATTCAATCTTTTTCATAAGCACCGATAGAGTAGCCGGCTGCCCCGGTATTGGATGCACCCGTGCAGGTTCCGCTCAGACCCGTAGTGCGCAATAGGCTATCGAAATCTTTGCTGACGCTGCCGCAGCTCGCGCTGCCCGCCGCGCCGCACGAATTCTGGCTCGTGTCTTTGCCGCCGCAGCGTACGTTCAAAGGGCTCGATGAAGTTAAACGCAGGTCTGAAGCTGAGGTGAAAAAAACTGCAGCGAAGTTGGCGACTGACGCGGGCCCAAGGTTTCCACTCGAACTCGCCGCTGTGCCTTGCGTCGTATTCGCCGGGTTATTTATTGCAGCCTCAGTGGTATGGTTAGTTAACGTCGTTTGATCGTAATAGAGAGCTGTGGGACAATCGAAAAGAAGATTGTTTTGCAGAGATAAGGCCCCTGTACTAACGCCGCTTTCATAAATTCCAAATCTTTGGCCACCACTCGTCGTAAAAATAATGTTGTTGGTCACAATCGAAGTTCCGGTAAAAGAATGGAATATTCCGTATGCAATTCCACTGCTTGCACCGCCGCCATTAATGGTATTGTTGCTAATAGTGGGCAATGAAGCGTTCGTACTATGTATTCCATACGTGTTCGACGCTCCGGCATTTGTTCCCGAATTTGTCCCGGCGTTCACGGCATTATTTGTGATGACGGGCGTTGCCGTATTGGTGTTATATATCCCGTAAGTGGCGAATAAGTTAGATGTCTGCGATCCTCCCCTTATTGAATTACCCGAAATTACCGGCGATGCTCCACTGACGTAAATTCCATAACAATCGCCCGAAATCGTGCACGAACTTCCGTTAACGCTGTTGTTTGATATCGTTGGATTTCCATTGATAATGTATATCCCATAATTGCTGGCCCCGGCTGAACTGCCGCCATTGATGGTAAAACCATCGGCGACCGTACTTGCCGTGAAAAGACTAGTTATGTCAGAGCCGGCATAAATTCCAATATTCGAGCTCGCGGTGATTGTGGTGGTATTTGCCGAAGTATTGCGTGTCCAGGCTGTTGCTTCATATCCCCCATAGATGCTGACTCCGGCTTTCATGTATATGTTTTCCACGTAAGTACCAGAGGCAACCCTGATGATCATATTAGTATTGCTCGAAGACCGCGCTGCGCTGGCAGCATTGATGGCGACTTGTAAGAGTTTGAACGGTGAAGATTTATTTCCATATTGCGTTGCAGCGCCTGACGCCCCGTTCACATAATAGTTCGTGCTATCGACGACGTGAATGCTGTACGTATTACTCTGCAGGTTTGTGTGAAATTTGGCCACGCTGACACGCCAGTAGTATTGCGTGGCGTCCAGCTGCGAAATTCCGGTGAGATCTGAATTTGCCAGGGTATAAGAATTTCCACTGACCGTTTTCGACAGAACAATTTGCGAAAATCTGCTGTTGCCGATATTTCCAGTTGGTAGGCAGTAATCCCCGGTTTGGTACTCCACGCAAAAAGCGGGTTCTGGCCTCGTCGAAGTGTTGTTTGCCGGCACAGAGAGATCTTTCGCGCTCTGGCCAGTCGTTAGAAATTCTTCATCGATTAGATCTTGCGAAACTATCTTATTGCCGCAATAAGAAAAAAGCGCAGAAGCGACGAAGACCAGGAAGAGAGGATTAGCAGTCTTCTTTTTCCAGTGATTCTTAGTCTTTCTCATACGCCCCAATAGAATATGGCAGTGTTCGTGTTGTACCGTCCCGGTCGGTAGTTATGTTGCCGCAACTCGAGCTGCCAGCAGAACCGCATGTGCTTTGTGAGGTGTCTTTACCCCCATTGCGAATCGCCGCTGGCGTCGAATTTGTCAGGTGATAATCATAGACCAGATTGGTGCTATTGGTGCCCCATATGCGTATGGGTTTCGTATTTGCCGATGCGATGCTAAGCACCGGGCTGAATGTGACTATTCCCGACAAACTGGCGGTGGAGCAGCCTGAAATACTGCGGGCCACGCCATCGGCATTATACTCAATAAATTGGCCAACTATATAATTTGCGCAAGTGGTATTTGTTTCCAATGTCGAAGTGGAACCGTTATACGCAAATCCGCCGTCGCCCCCATCCTGGGCTATGTCGAATGCGACGGGAATATTCGTGAATAAAATGGCCGCGAAATTTACAACGGATGTTGGGCCGATATTCCCGCTTGTGCTCGCAACGGTTCCACCCGTGGTGTTCGCAGGCACCGCGAGGTTTGCTTCGGTGGTGATTGCGGTCGCACCCCCGTTATAGTAGAGTGCCGTGGGGCAATCGGTAATAAGGTTATTTTGAAAAGATGCCGGATTGCTCGTGCCGTTGGCCTCATAAACCCCATAGCGCAAAATTGCATTGCCCGCTTCCGTGAAGATAATGTTATTCGTAATAATCAATATAGAGTTATTCGCATAGACACCGGTGGGTGAAATTGCACTGCCACCATTGATCGTGTTATTTGCGATATTGGCGGCGGAAGAAACCGAATTGTGAATTCCGTAAGAGAAATTGCCGGCCCCAGCGGTGATATTATTGTTCGAAATTGTCGGTGAAGAAACATTGATATTCTGAATTGCATACGAAGTCGATGCCGACGTTGAACCGCTGATGATGGTATTCTGTGAAATTGCCGGCGAAGACGAGTCGTTGTAGATACCATACGAATTACCAGTGCCGCTGACGGAAGCCCCTTTAATGACATTTCTCGTTATGATCGGCGCCGAAGCAGCGGTATTATACAATGCATAAGAGCCGACGTTGTTGGATATCCCGCCGGTAATCGTGTTATTGGTAATCGTGGGTGACGAATTCGCATTATACATTCCATAAGAATTGCCCGCCACGCCGATCGCGGTTCCGCCGGTGATGGTATTATTTGAAACGGTAACCGCGGTTGAACCGGTGTTGTACATGCCGTATGTATTGCCAGCGGAGCCAGTGGCGACAGTATTACCGGTAATATTTACAGAGCTCGAATTGTTCAGATAAATTCCATACGATATGCCCGCACCGGCCGTGCTACCCCCGTTGATAGTGTTACTGGAAATTGTGGGCGAAGACGCGTTGCTATAAATGCCCACAGAGCTGGTTGAGCCTATGGTCGTGCCGGCGGTGATTGTATTGCCTGAGATCACCGGAGATGAGGAGTTCATGTAAATACCGTAAGAACTGGCGCTGCCGCCAATTGCCCCCGCGGTAAGCGTATTATTGCTGATTGTTGGGGATGAATTGTTTAGAGTGATCAGATAGCTTGCGAGCCCCGAGACGGTGCCGCTGTTCAAAGTGAATCCGTCGATAACCGTACTCGCAGTCGTTGCCGGGGTTATGTCTGCGCCGCCGGTAACGGGAGTCGCCAGGAGGGGAGTGATATTGGTTGCATTCGCCGCAATATTGCGGGACCAATTCGCCGGATCATATCCTCCATAGATACCTATCCTCGCGCGAAGAATAATATCTTCGGTGTAGTTGCCTTTTGCCACCCGAATCGCAAGTCCGGTTGTTGCATTGCCGCGAGCTGCATAAGCAACGTCGATAGCAGTCTGAATTTGTTTGAACGGCCCAGCTTTATTGCCAACCTGCAAAGAGGTGACCGATGCGGTATCGACATAATAGACATTCGTTTCAAGCACCTGGATATTCCCTGTGCTGCTGAGAAGATTTTTCTTAACTTCTGGTACGCTGACTCTCCAGAAGTATTGTATCGCATCAAGCTGGGAAATTCCGGTAAGATCAGCGTTTGCGAGCGTATATGAACTCTCTGTGATTGTCTTGCTCAAAATGGGCTGTGCAAAATCTGACGACGTTGAGATTTCAATCTTGTATGTCTTGATGCCAGCTTTTGCGCTCCAGATAAATTGCGGATTCTGGCTCGCTGTTGCCCCGTTGCCTGGGGCCAATAGGTCGATCGCAGTCTGCCCCGCCGTCAGGTAGTCAGCATCGAGCAGTTCTTGCGTCACGGTCGCATTTTTGCAGCCAGATAATGCGGGTAAAAGGAGCAGGGACAACAACAGGCGCACGCTACGATTACGCTCCACCAGCATCACCACGATGTAAAGCGCGATTTTCGCAAACTTGTGAAAAGGGTCCCAGGCAGGTCTGAGATCTTCGGATAGAGTTTCGCTGTGCGCGAGCGCGAAAAAAATAAATCCTCCCCTTAATCATGGTCGTTATGCTTCTTATCGTTGTCAGCTTCATAGCCGGCATTCTGCTGCGGCGGTTCAAAGTTCTCCCCGAGAACGCGCACATTGTACTCAATAACTTTATTATTTATGTTTCGTTGCCTGCGCTGATCATCAAGTCGCTGCGTTTTATTCCGATGACCTCGACCTATTTCAGCGCCGCGCTGATGCCCTGGATTATGTTCGCAATGGCCGCCGCGCTATTTCTGCTGCTCGAGCGCGCGAAAGTTTTTAACCGCAACACGACGCTGGCGCTGATGCTGACAGCCGGGCTTGCGAATACCTCATTTGTCGGCATACCGGTCATTGAAGCACTCTACGGTAAGCAATATATTCCCGTCGCGGTGATTATCGACCAGATGGGCACGTTTTTGCTAGTGTCGGTGCTCGTCATTCCATTGGTTGACTTTCTGCGTATCGGTGAATTCAAACTGGCAGAAGCTCTGAAAAATCTGGTTGTTTTTCCGCCGTTTATCGCGCTGGTGCTGGCGTTTATTTTACAGGAACTGAAACCCGTGGGGATTGTGTTTGCCGTGGCGGAGCGTCTGGCAGAAACTCTCGCGCCCTTGGCTCTCGTTTCTGTGGGCTTTCAATGGCATGCCAGCCATGTGAAAAAGTTTCTGAAAGAGCTTTCAATCGGCCTCGGCTTCAAACTCATACTTGCACCCGTGTTGGTCTATTTCATCTACGCGGCATTTGCCTACCATGCCGATCTCAGAAAAATTGTCGTGCTCGAAGCTGCTATGGGACCGATGATTACCGGCGGTATTATTGCCATGCAGAAAAATATAAATCCACCCCTCGTGGCAGCGATGCTGTCGATCGGCATTCCATTGTCGCTCTTGACATCGCTGGTCGTGAAGTTAATTTTTAAGTAGGTCTTCTTACAGAAACGCCAGGCCGATCGAGAGCGAAATCCAGTGCGCTTCCATGCGCTGTGCACCGAAGCCGCGGTTCGTGTCGACAAACCGCCACGGCGCACGGTAGCTGAGCGTCAGTTCCAGCGGGATTTTTGTCCAGCCTTCGGGCAAGATAGTGATGCCACCGCCAAGGCCCATACCAAAGAAGAAATTCGTCGTCGAATTGAAGCCTTCAAAGCCCGCATAAGACAGCGGGCCTGCATTGATGAGCAGGCGTGTGGCCACGCGATAATGGAAAGTGAAAGCAAATTCATTGATGAGCTGTTGCCTGCCGGGGTCGCCGAGTGTCATGAGAAAGCCATAATCATAGCTGTATAGCCAGTCGCCGCTGCGCCGCAAAAAGGGAACGAGAAATTCGAGCCGCGCGCCGATCTGCGTGCCGTAGCCAGCGCCATCGAGCGCGCTTTCAATGCGCAGTGATTCAAAATCGACTGGCGGTGGCGTTGGGGGCAAACCTTCGCGCGCAAGATAACCGTTGTTGTTGCCAGCGGTCGCGGCAGGTGTAATCGGTTGCAGAGGCAAGAAGGTGCAAATGAGCGCGCGCGGGCCGCCATCGGTCGGGCAGAGCGGCGGATGTCCGTCGCGTTTCACGGAATTTTGCTCTGCATACATGATACCGCCGAGACTCCAGTCGAGAATTGATGCCGTGTTCGCGGCGGTCACGATACCGCGCTGGTACGCCAGCAGGCAGTCGGTTGTGAGTTGTTTTCCCGTGGTGCTTTTTTTCGTGGCATTCTCGCAGCGCCGCAGATCAGTGTCGAGCAGCGACATCGCCGGTGAACCCAGCAAAAAAGTATCGCCGTAGGCAACAAAATCATGGCGTTCGTGGCGCGTGCCGAGCATTGTGACCACGCCGCTCTTCGAATCGAGATCGTGGTAGCGCCGCGTGGTGTTGAGTTCGCGGCTGCGGTGTTCAGTGCGTATGTGTCCGCCGGAAAGTGCATCCTGCAGGTAGTGTGCGCCCGCGCCTTCAAACACCAGTGCCGCAAGGTGTGCCGGCAACATGTCGGCAATGGCCGCCCCTTCGCTGCCTGTTTTTGCAGACAAGACTGCGGCGACCAAATGTCGCGCCGGAGTGGTCAGTCGTTCGTCACCGCTCTCAATCCACCTTTGCAGGTGCTCACGGGCAACATCGCTAAGCAACCGGCATGCATCGCGGCGAAAGTGTGGATTTTTCTTTTTGCTCCAATGGATGCCTGAAAAGCCGGCACGGCCTTCGGCCAGCCGGCGCATCGCCGATTCTTCGGGTTCAATGACATCTTCGCAGCGCTCAGACGCAATCGCGAGTGCCGTGTTGTGCATGCCCGCCCAGGTGCGGTAGGCCGCGGTGCCGAAATGCGTCTGGTTAAAAAGCTGCAGGTCGAGAAAGCGCGGGTTGCGGATGGTAAAAAGTGCAGAAGGGTCTGACGGGCCGGGGGATACATCCCCCCTGCGATTCTCATCGAGCATCGCAGAGGGAATGCGCGGTGCGCGTTTTTCTTGTTGCCAGAAATGGAAAAATGAAGAGATGTCGGCTTCTACTTTATACCAGTCGGGCGTCTTATCGTCCCGGCAGAGTTCACCGCCGATGTCGCTTGCGATGCCGCCCGAAGCTTTCTGCGGATGTATCCATTGCCAGGTAAAATCCGTGAGGCCGCGCTCGGCGGCGCCGGGAAATTCTGCACGTGGCCGTATTCGGTGACGTGATCAACGAGTGCAGAATAGTCGCCGAGCGTGATAGGGTGAGTGCCGGCTTTGGCAGCCCCGGTGCTGAAAGCGGCGCGCACGGTCTTGCGTTTGTTTTCGCAGTAGGCGCTTTGCCAGCGGGCAGGGCACATCAGCGCCAGCGCGAGATAGCGGCTCTTTATCCCGGCCGGTGCATTCGCAATATCGCGTGCGAGCAGTTTTTGCGCTTCATGGCAGGCGCGGTCGGTGACGAGGCTGTGCTCGAGATAATCGAAAGCAGCGAGCGGGCCAAGGTGTGCAACGCAGAGCAATGCCAGAAGGCAGCGCCGTAGCCGGTAAACTATGGATTTGGCTGTCTTTTTTTGAATACTGTCTGTTTTTGCACTAAAGACATGCTGACCACGTATTTCACAGTCTATGCAGGGCACAATCGGCATTGCAGTTGCTGCAATGGAAAAATAGATGCAGTTTTAGAGGGAATATTTGTATTTTTACGTTGCGTGCGTGTGAGACAAACGTTGACGCTATGTCTCAAATGCATTTTATGATGAATTTTGACCCCGTTGGGCGAGAGGGAATATGAGCAAAAAACAAAGAAAAAGCCAACAAAACGCGGTAACAGCCGCGGCTAAGCTCGCAACGAGCAGTGCCGAAGCGGTGAATGCCACCGCAGCTCGCACAGCGATGCCGTGGCCGACAAGCCCCGTCGGTATGTATGACCCGCAGTTTGAGAAAGACTCTTGTGGGGTGGGCTTTATTGCCGACCTGAAAGCAAATAAATCGCGCGAAATCGTCGAAAAGGGTCTGCAGATGCTCATGAACCTTGAGCATCGCGGCGCTGTCGGCGCCGACCCTGAGACCGGCGACGGCGCGGGCATTCTGATACAGATGCCGCATGACTTCATGAAGATCGCTGCTGCCGAAGCAAAGATCTCCCTGCCGGCCGCGGGCGAATATGGCGTCGCATTTATTTTTATGCCGCAAGATGCTTCGCTGCGCAAGCAGGTAGAAAACATCTTTGAAAAAATCGTCGTCGATGAAGACCTGGAATTTTTAGGATGGCGTAAAGTGCCAGTCGACGACAACGTGCCGGGTTATGGGGCGAAGCTCACCCTGCCATACGTCGTGCACGGTTTTGTCGGTCGCGGCAAATTTAAAGGCTCGGCCGAAGATTTTGAACGCCGCCTTTACCTCGTGCGCCGCGTGATCGACCACCGCATTCGCACAGAGCTGAAGCTCGCCCGCGCGCAGTATTACGTGCCCTCGTTCTCGAGCCGCACGATCGTCTACAAGGGCATGTTGCTCGCGGCCCAGGTGCCGGCCTTCTTTAAAGACCTGCGCCATAAAGAAATGAAATCCGCCCTTGCGCTGATACACATGCGTTTTTCAACGAATACTTTCCCGACATGGGATCTCGCGCACCCTTTCCGCATGATTGCGCACAACGGCGAAATCAACACGCTGCGGGGCAACATCAACTGGATGAAAACGCGCGAAGCCGTCATGGAGTCTCCGCACTACGGTCCCGATCTCAAGCGCATGCTGCCGATCGTGATGGAAGGGCAGTCAGACTCTGCCACATTCGACACTGTGCTCGAACTACTCGTGATGAGTGGTCGCTCTCTGCCACACGCCATCATGATGATGATTCCCGAGGCATGGTCGAAGAATGACCTGATGTCTGAGGAGCGCCGCGCGTTCTATGAATACCACGCCACGATGATGGAACCGTGGGATGGTCCCGCTGCGGTTTCCTTTACCGATGGCAACGTGATCGGTGCGACGCTCGACCGTAACGGCCTGCGCCCTGCACGCTACATCAAAACCAAGGACGACATCGTTATAATGGCGTCTGAGATGGGTGTGCTTGAAGTGCCACCGGAAGACATCGTTTTGAGCGGCAAACTCGAGCCGGGCCGCATGTTCCTGATCGATCTATCAGAGCACCGCATCATTTCTGACGATGAAATCAAAGACAAAATTGTGAAGCAGCAGCCCTATGGCAAATGGGTCAAAGAAAATATGATCAAATTTGCCGACCTGCCGGCACCGAAAGACGGGCATACACCTGAGCATAAAACTATGCTAGAGCGCCAGCGCATCTTTGGCTATACCAAAGAAGACCTGCTGACTGTCATGAAGCCGATGGTCGTGACCGGGCAAGAAGCTGTGGGTTCAATGGGCACCGATGCCGCCCTGGCAGTATTGTCTGAAAAACCGCAGCTTCTGTACCGCTACTTTAAGCAGCTGTTTGCGCAGGTGACAAATCCGCCGGTCGACGCGATTCGCGAAGAGCTCGTGATGGAGCTGACAACCTATATAGGGCCCGAGCAGAACCTGCTCGACGAAACGCCGCAGCATGCACACCGCATCGAACTGCCGCACCCGATTCTCGAAAATAGCCAGCTGCAGCAGCTGAAAGAAATCGCCGAAGGGGAATTTTCGGCGAAAGTCTTCAATCTGCACTTTAACCCGGCAAAGAAGAATGACATGCGCACGCAGATGGATAAAATTTGCGCCGCAGTCTGTGACACCGTGCGTCAGGGAACGAATATCATTATTCTGACCGACCGCGGTGTGAATAAAGAGATCGCGCCGATTCCGAGTTTGTTGGGCGTCGCCGCAGTGCACCATGCGCTGATCAAAGCGGGCCTGAGAACACGCACCGGCATTGTGCTCGAAACCGGTGAAGCGCGCGAGGTACACCATTTTGCGCTCTTGTTGGGCTATGGCGTGAACGCGATTAATCCTTATCTCGCCTACGAAACTCTGCACGATCTGTACAAGATCGGTTTTATGCCAGAGCTGAAAGAAGAAGCTTACATCGAGAAGAATTACCGCAAGGCGATCGGCAAAGGTCTCTATAAGATCTTCAGTAAGATGGGCATTTCGACTCTGCAATCGTATTGCGGAGCGCAGATTTTTGAAGCAGTCGGTCTCGATTCTGAAGTGATTGAGCACTATTTCACGGGCACACCGAGCCGTGTCGAAGGCGTGAGCCTCGAGATGCTCGAAGAAGAAGCGCGCCGCCGCCACGACGAGGCATTTGGCGCACTGCGCGAAGGTATTCTGGCATCTGGCGGTCTCTACCACTACCGCGTCGATGGCGAGGCCCACCTATGGAACCCCACAACGATTGCGAAGCTGCAGATCAGCACGCGCAATTCAGACTATAAAACATTCAAAGAGTATACCGCCGCCATCGACAACCAGAACAAGCGCCGCGTGACGCTTAGGTCGCTGCTCGATTTAGATTATGCGGCGAACCCGATTCCGATCGAAGAAGTCGAACCGGCAAAAGAAATTGTGAAGCGTTTCGCCACTGGTGCGATGAGCTTCGGCTCGATCTCATGGGAAGCGCACACGAACCTCGCGATCGCAATGAACCGCATCGGCGGCAAAAGTAACACGGGCGAGGGTGGCGAAAGCGCCGAGCGTTTTGTGACGCTGCCGAATGGTGACAGCCTGCGCTCTGCGATCAAGCAGGTCGCGTCGGGCCGCTTTGGCGTGACGGCCAACTACCTGATCAACGCCGACGAACTGCAGATTAAGATGGCGCAGGGTGCAAAACCCGGCGAAGGCGGGCAGCTGCCCGGTTTCAAGGTCGATAAGATTATCGGCAAGGTACGCCATTCGACACCGGGTGTGACGCTCATTTCACCCCCGCCGCACCATGATATCTATTCGATCGAAGATCTCAAACAGTTGATCTTTGACCTCAAAAATATCAATCCGCGCGCGCGCATCTCAGTGAAGCTTGTATCGGAAAGCGGTGTAGGCACCGTTGCCGCAGGCGTGGCGAAAGCGCATGCGGATCACATTCTCATCAGCGGCCATGACGGCGGAACCGGTGCTTCACCGATTAGCTCGATTCAGTACGCTGGCACGCCATGGGAACTCGGTCTTGCCGAGACACACCAGGTGCTGGTCGTCAACGGTCTGCGTGACCGCGTTTACGTGCAGGCCGACGGCCAGATGAAGACCGGTCGTGACGTTGTAATCGCGGCGCTTTTAGGTGCCGAAGAGTTTGGTTTCGCGACCGCGCCATTGGTCACCCTGGGTTGCATCATGATGCGAAAATGCCACCTCAATACATGCCCGGTGGGCGTCGCGACGCAAGATCCCGAGTTGCGCAAAAAATTTAATGGCAAGCCGGAGCATGTGGTAAACTTCATGTTCTATATCGCCGAAGAAGTGCGCGAGTACATGGCTAAACTCGGTTTCCGTAAACTGTCAGACATGATCGGCCGCACTGAAAAAATTATCACCACGCGTCCAAAAGACCACTGGAAGGCGCGCGGACTCGATCTCAGCAAATTGCTGACGATGCAGAAGCCGGTCTACAAAACCGATCTCTATCGCACGAAAGCGCAGAACCACGAGATCGATAAGCAGATCGATAACCGCATCATTGAAATGGCGAAACCCGCGCTCGATAAGCAAGAGCCGGTTCAGATTCAACTGCCGGTGACGAACGTCGATCGCACCGTGGGCGCAATGCTGTCGGGTGAAGTAGCCAAGCGTTACGGCGACGAAGGGCTGCCGCACGACACGATACAGATTTCGATGAAAGGCAATGCCGGTCAGAGTTTTGGCTGTTTTCTCGCAAAGGGTGTAACGCTCAAGCTTTCGGGTCAGGCGAACGACTATTGCGGCAAGGGTCTTTCCGGCGGTAAGCTGGTGGTGCGTATGCCTGAAAAGACAACGTACACGGCTACCGAAAATATTATCATTGGTAATACCTGTCTTTACGGCGCAACATCGGGCGAAGCGTACTTCCAGGGCCGCGCCGGCGAACGTTTTGGCGTGCGCAATTCGGGCGTGCATGCAGTCGTTGAAGGTACGGGCGACCACGGCGTCGAATACATGACCGGTGGTCGTGTGGTGGTGCTGGGTACGATCGGCCGCAACTTTGCGGCCGGTATGTCGGGTGGCATCGCGTATGTCTGGGATCCGCAGAAAGTGCATGCGAAATTTGTGAATATGGAACTCGTCGACATTGAAGATGTCACGGCTGAACGCGATGCGGATGAACTTCTGCACATGATCACGCGGCACAAAGAGTACACAGGCTCCGTACGCGCGGCAGAAATTCTTGCTGACTGGAAAAACGAGATCAAGAATTTCAAGAAAATTATTCCGGGCGAATACAAAAAGGCTCTGGCAGCGCTGGAAGACGAAGCGCAGAAAGAGCTCGAAATGGTCGACGAATCGAAGTTGAAGGTGGGCGCCGCTGGCTCCCCTAAGGGTGCGAAAAATGGGTAAACCGACCGGTTTCAAAGAATATCCGCGTGCGACGCAGAAGTCTGATGCTGCGGCCGAGCGTGTAAAACACTACAAAGAGTTCGAACACACTTTCGAAACAGAGACGGCAAAGATCCAGGGCGCACGCTGCATGGATTGCGGCATTCCGTTCTGCCATGGTGACACAGGTTGCCCGGTAGATAACTATATCCCCGAATTCAACGACCTGGTTTTCCGTGGTCACCTCGAAGAGGCGCTCGAAAACCTGCACTCGACGAATAACTTTCCTGAATTCACCGGTCGCCTGTGCCCCGCGCCGTGCGAGGGTGCATGCACTCTCGGTATCAACGAACCGCCGGTCGCGATCAAAGGCATAGAGCGCTTTATTATCGACAGCGGTTACAAGAATGGCTGGGTTAAGCCACAACCACCAAAGCATAAAACCGGCAAAAAGGTTGCGGTTGTCGGTTCGGGCCCCGCGGGTATGGCCGCGTCGCAACAACTCGCGCGCATGGGCCATTCCGTGACGCTTTTCGAAAAAAATGAAAAGATCGGCGGATTGATCCGTTTTGGTATTCCCGACTTCAAATTTGAAAAATGGCAGATTGACCGCCGGGCAGAACAGATGACTGCAGAAGGCGTTGAGATCAAGACCGGTGTGAACATTGGTAAAGATATTTCGGCCGAAGAACTGCTCAAAACCTACGATGCAGTTGTGCTTTCGGGGGGCGCCGAAGCGCCGCGGGATTTACCGATACCAGGTCGTGAACTCAAGGGTGTGCATTTTGCGATGGAGTTTCTGCCGCAGAATAACCGCAAGAACGCCGGCATTGAAGTGAAAGACCCGATTTCCGCCGCGGGTAAACACGTTGTCGTGATCGGCGGCGGTGATACGGGTTCTGACTGCGTCGGCACCTCTAACCGCCACGGCGCCAAGCATATCACGCAGCTCGAACTCTTCCCGATGCCGCCGCTTGAGCGTGCCGCATCTACCCCCTGGCCTTACTGGCCGATGAAGCTGAGAACATCTTCGAGCCACGAAGAGGGCGCCGAGCGCATGTGGTCGATCAATACGCTGCGTTTCAACGACGACGGCAAAGGCAATGTCAAGAGCCTGTCATGCATCAAAGTGGAAATGAAAGACGGCAAATTCGTCGATATTCCCGGTTCTGAATTTGAAATCCAGGCCGACCTCGTGCTCCTGGCGATGGGCTTTCTGGGTCCGGTAAAAAATGGCATGATCGAGCAGTTTGAAAAAGCCGGAATGCAACTCGACCCCCGCGGCAATGTGAAAGCCGATTTCGGCGACCATGCAGGAGCACACCGTACCTCGATCGACAAGGTTTTTGCTGCAGGCGATATGCGACGCGGCCAGAGCCTGATTGTTTGGGCGATCGCCGAAGGCCGCAAGTGCGCCAATGCGGTGCACGCATATTTAATGCAGGGGAAATAATGGCCGCACCGACTCTCAAACTGCCCGAAACTGAATTCAGACCGCAGCGAGCCGCGTTGCCGCTGCCGGACGAGAAGAATATTTTCGGGCTCTATGAGGGGCCGATTGCAGACACCACAACCCATGCATGGGATTTCAACAGCAAAATTCTGCCGCGGCGCCGGGTAGAGCGCAAAGCGTGGATTTATCTCGGTGTCTTCAGCCGTGACTTCTATGCCGGTATGGCAATTGTTGATGCAGGGTTTCTCTCCACCGCGTTCAGCTATATATATGTCCCTGCGGAAAAATATTTCATCGAAGATAAAATTTCGCTGCCGATGGGGTTCAAGCACGGATTTGACGGCTCACTTTCCGATACCTGGCGCCTTGGCCGCTACGAATTCCTTCCGGGTGCCGGCAAAATCGTGGTCAATATCCGCGGCAAGTATGATCTCAGCGCAACATTCTGGCTGAAGAATAACGGCCTCAGCACCATCGCTCCGTCGCAAAATAACCGTCCGTTTAATTTTACGTATAAGGAAATGTCTCTTGCCTGCGAAGGTGAATTTATCTATGGCGACCGCCGCCAGAAATTTGCAGGGGATTATGGCATTCTCGATTACACCAAGGGTTATCCCCCGCGCCGCACCGAATGGAACTGGTTGTCGATGGTGGGCAAAACCGAATCGGGAAAATCACTCGCGGTAAATCTCGTCGACAAGTTCAACGACAGTATTGAAAATGCGTTGTGGCTCGACGGTAAACCGCATTCGCTCAGCACTGCGCACTTCCACTACATACGCCCGCCCGAAAAGTCGATCTGGCGAATTTTGACCCGTGACAATGTGTTCGAAGCCCGCTTCAGACCGTTCGGTGCACGGCAAGAAGATCTTAATGCCGGATTTCTGAAAAGCAAGTTTGTGCAACCGTACGGAACATTCGATGGGCAGATCAAACTCGGCGACGAAACCGAAAAGTTCACGGGCTTCGGCGTGACAGAAGACCACTTGGCGGTCTGGTAATGGCCCTCGAAATTCATGCGACCACTATTCTCTGCGTAAAGCGCGGTGAAACGACTGCGATGGCCGGCGATGGCCAGGTCAGCGCCGGGCAAACGATCCTCAAAGGTAACGCGGTAAAAGTACGCAAGCTCTATAATGGGAAAATTCTTGCCGGCTTTGCAGGCGCCACGGCCGACGCGTTCACGCTGCTCGAAAAGCTCGAAGAAAAGCTGCAAGCCTATGGCGGTAACCTGACGCGTGCCGCGGTCGAACTGGCGAAAGACTGGCGCACCGATAAAATGCTGCGCCGGCTTGAAGCGATGCTGATCGCAGCCGACAAAGAGAAGATCTTCCTGTTAACAGGTAACGGAGACGTTATCGAACCGGAAGAAGGGGTGGTCGCTATCGGTTCGGGCGGAAACTATGCGCTTTCCGCTGCCCGCGCGCTGCTCTCACACACCGAGATGGCCGCACCGGATATCTGCAAACATGCTATGAAAATTGCGGCCGACATCTGTGTTTACACAAATACCTCGGTAACCCTCGAAATCCTCAAATAGTTACATCAAATAATGCGCGCAGCGCATAATATGATGTAACAGCTACTCTTGTTCTTCTTTGTTTTGGCCCGGCATGGTCTTCGCGGTCACATTTTCTGCATCGAGGTGCACGCGCCAGCCGGCCTCTGTTTTGATAAATGACAGCTTTTCGTCTTCGGAAAAATATAACGTGGCCTTGTTGCCCTTTTCCACTTTGCGCACCACCTTGGCGGGAGGTAGCATTTCTTTAGGCATCAGGGTAGTTTCACCGCCCGATGCATTCTCGTTCCGCATCATATAGCCGATGAAATCTTCGATAGTCAGTTCCTTGAGCTTGGAAACCGGCAAACCAATCTGTTTGGCCATGTGCTCGAATGCCTGTGCCGCCTGCGGGTTTTCCGGTGTAGAACTGAACATCTGGCGCATTGTTTCAATTTTTTCTTCGAGTTCGCTCAGCGTTTCTTTTGACAGTACTGCCACGAAAGATTTGGCGTCGCGTTTGAGGTAAGCTTCCTGCACAGCCGCGAGCGCAGCCTCGGGGGTCTCTAATTTCTTTTTGCCGCAACCGATGGCCATTATGGCGATCAAGCAGGTGCTCAAAACCTTACGCATGCTCTCTGCTATCACAGCGAGACAGCATGACAATCATTTAGGTGCGGAAGTGTGCCGAAACCGGAGGTTTCGGCACTTCCGCACATGGTTAGTCAAAAATGCCGGCCGGTAAACGCCGCGGAACACCGGATTCTGTGGCTCCGGATGCCAATTGGCGTCGGTTAGCCCGGAAATGTCTGCGAAGGTACGGATGCGCAGCTCATCGCGATCGTCACCGGTATGGTAGACTAAGAACACCGCTGATCCTGAGCGTACCACTAGCATTACATGGCGAATTTTGAGTTCTGCAGATTGAAAAAAAAGCAGGTCTCCCGTCTTGAGAGCATTTAACGGTAAGCTGCGACCCACAGGGCGTGATCGGGCAATGAGCTGGGCTGCATTCAGGTTGTCGTGGCTCCACGCCGGGCGCAGCTTCAGCAGTGATGCCGGCGGATTGACGGGGAAACTGCGCATCGCCGGGTATTGCTGCAGAAACGTATCGTTATGGGACTGCATCGCTTCCCAGAACAGGTAACGCACCAGCCCCGCACAGTCGCGGTTCTTTTTATCCCACCGGTAGTGATTCACTGAGGGCGTTTGCGCACCGGCCGCTTGGCGATCCCGGCTTAGCAGCGTGGGAGTGAAAACCTCGATAAAATGCCTGAAGTATTGCTGGTCGCTGCCCACAAGCCGTGGCAAGCCCGCGGTATGCAGGGGGCAAAGGATACTGAGGGCAAAAAAAAGCCCCGCGAACGCGGGGCCCTTTCTTTGATACATCCGCCGGCTTATTGTGCGGCCGGTGCAGCTGGCGCTGCTGCCGGTGCTGGCGCTGTTGCACCACCGACCGGACGGATAGTAGATTTTGGCGGGTTATCATCTACAATGAATTCCACTTTCAGTGGCTGTGATTCATTGCCGACTTTATCAACCGCTTTCGCTTCGATGCTGTGCGGGCCTTCTGTCTGGAAAGTCAGTTTGCCGCTGTAGATTTGCCAGTCAGCTGCATTGTCGACTTTCACGAAGATGTTAGCAACACCTGATTCTGCGTCTTGCGCTTCTACCAGATAGCTATTGCTGCGCATTGCGTATTGTTTGCCGTCAACGTTGATGAAACGCTTAGCAGGAGTGATCATCACTACCGGAGGTGTATTTTCAACGTACAGAGAGTTAATCACGGCGAGGTCTTCCGGGCTTGCACCCTGACCTGGAGTAGAAGTTGAGAAACCGCTGAGGTTTTCTGACTTGTTACCGAGGTTGTCGATCGCGCGGTATTTCAGCTGCGTTGCACCGGCTTTGTCGAGAACGATGCCGTCCTTATATGGCTGCCAGTCTGAACCGTTTGTTGAGTATTCAACGCTTTTTACGCCGCTGTAGTTATCAGTTGCGCGCAGTTCGAGTTTCGTACCGGGTGCGAGATAACGTTTACCGTCGATGACGATTGGTGCTTTGTTCAGAGCAAAGTTCATGTATGGGCCTGTGTTATCGATAATCACGTTGAAGATATTGTCTTCTTCGCGGTTACCCACACGGTCTACTGAACGATACTGGATTTTGTGCGGGCCTTCTTTCTCGAGTGAGAACGGGTGGCCGTACACGCTGAACTGCTGGATATCATCGATTTTGTATTCGATGTAGTCGAGGTTTGAAATGTTGTCTGTAGCAGTCAGTTCGAACTTTGCCTGCGATGTTGCGTAGGTGTTCTTGCCGTCATTGTACAGGTTGCCGACCTGGTTGTCTGCAGTTGCAGGCTTGTCAGCGGGTTTATCCGCAGGTTTGTCGGCTGCAGGCTGTGCTGCGCGGTCAGTTGCCGCCGGAGCGTCAATTTTTCCTTCGCTGGCTTTTTCTGCCTCGTCGACTTTCTTTTCTGCGTCTTGTGCAGCTTTGTCTGCGGAATCAAGGCCGGGTTGGTTCAGATCTTGCGCAATCAGCCATGACGCTGATGCAATCATGACCACGAGCGCTATCTTGATGGAGCGTGTGATATTCAGTAGCATAGGTTCCTCTCTCTATTTATTTCCAAATTCAAAACCTCTGGGGATTTATACCTTAACGTTATCGACCCCTGAAGCCTGAGACTTAACTCAGGGCCCTAATTTAGCTACATAATGTCAATTTATTTTGTTAATTAAGCTCGCGGCGCCGGCCATTTTGCTGCTGCAGGATTTACCCGTGCAGGCATGCCGGACTTCATGTCGCGTTGTACGGCGCGTCACGGCGCTACAGGAGCCAAAATGACCGTTTCTGCTATGGAAATTCATAGCAGTTATGGGTTTCCAAAGCAGGATTTGCCAATCGGTTGACGCGGCGCGCGAATGCACCTTAGCAGCTTATCTGATGAGCCGCCTTGCCGCCCTGTTGGCCCTGTTTTCCCTGCTATGGATTTCCAGTGCAGGGTGTGCCGGACTCGCGCGGCAGGATAAATCCCCCGACCAGATTGCCGCCGAAAAGGCGCTGGTGGGCAAGAAGACCGCGCTGCTCGAACGCGAGAACCAGGTCTTGCGCGACGAAAATCTCGAACTGACCCGCGGCAGTGAAATGCTGAGGGCCGATTTTGAGAAGAAACAGGCGGAATTTGCCGCCAATGAAACGCGCCGTGCCGCTGAAATCAAAGCCGCGGAAGCCAGTATCGTGAACCTGACTCAGAAAATTGCAATCCTCGAGTCTGAAAGCGGGGGCAAGATCAAACAGCTGACGCAACTCAACGAACAACTGGCCGACCGGCATACGAAAGAGCGCGAAAAACTGCAGGAAGACCTCAAGCGAGCACAGGTCGAAGGTGCCGCAGAAAAGGAACGGCTGACCCGCGAAGCGGCAGAGAGGCAGTTTGCCCACGGCAAAGAATTACAGGAACTCAAGCAGCGCGCCGCAGAGAAAGAGAAGGAGATCGACGAAATGCGGCGCGCGCTGGCGGCATTGCGTGAAAACGAAGCGCGGTTGCAGAAAGAACTGCAGGAATCGAAATCCCGTGGTTTACCGGCCGCTGCGCCTGCAGCGAAATGATGAAATTCGCGGCTCTTCTCATTCTGCTGGCCTGTGCCGGCCTTTCAGCTGCGCCGAAAGAAATCACAGTCTACGTGACATCGAATCTCGCGGGGCGCTTTCCGCTCGACCAGAATCACGACGAGAATCACCTGCTGCGCATCGGAGCCTACCTGCGTGCGGCGCGCGAAAAAAATCCACAGGCGTATTTTTTGGATGCTGGCAATGCCTTCTACCCGGGAAGGTTGTCGCGCTTCAGTTTTGGCTCACTGACCGCCGACTACCTGCAGATGCTCAAGCTCGACGCGGGGCTCGTGGCATCTGCCGATCTGAATATCGGCGCCGACAGCCTGGACTACATTCGTCGTGCACGCGGAATTCGCCTGTTGTCGGCGAATATATTCCGCGAAAAAACCCCCTTTTTTGAATCACATGCGCTGATACAAAAAGGGCATGTTAAGGCAGCAGTGTTGGGTGTGACTTCGCCGCGCTCGATTGTGAGTTATGCCGAGGCGCAATTGCTCGATCTCAGACTCGAAAACGCCGAGGCATCACTGAAGACGGCGCTCGATGCTGCAGCGGTTGCGAAGCCCGATATCACGATCGCCCTGACAGGCATGGGTCTCGACGGTGCTGTGGCGCTTTTGGGTAAAAATCCGCAGATCGATGTGCTGATCGCGGGGGGCGATTCGGCCGGTGTCATTGGCAGTGAAAAAGTGCGCGGCATCGAGCTCACTGACGGCCGCCGTGTGATTGCAATGCCGGGTGGTACAGCGCTGGTGCGGCTCACGCTCAAAAAACAAGGCAATGTGTGGATTGTGGCCGAACGTGAGAATGTCGACGTGTTTGCAGACAATTCTTCAGTACTCACGCCACCATCCTTTGCGCGCAGGCTTTCGCTCTGGCAAAAATGGTATGCTGCAGAAGAAGACAGCGAAACCGCAAGGGTGGACTTTAAACCGTTTCAGCTGACGCCGCAGTTCGCTGCAGCCGCGCTGCGCAATACAGTCGGATGCGATGTAGCGTTTCTTGAACGCGACGACATAGACACACTGAATTTCGGAACGATTACCCGACCGCGCGACATACGCTATGCAGTGCAGAATGATTACGATACATTTACATTCCGCATGAGAGGCGAGGCCCTGCGCCGCTTCTACGTTGCGAATCCGCAACTCGTTTTTTCAGGAATGTCGCTGACTGCCATTACAGGCTACCCGATTCGCGACAATGTGCAATACCGCATTTGCAGCACGCAGCGGGGTTATGAAATCGCGATGGCGCAGATGGAAAAACGGCAACCGCCGGTGAACCAGTGGCTGGGTATCAGCGACGCCGTGACATCGACGCTGGTCAGCGGTGCGACAGACCCGGATATTTCTGCCGATCGTAAATTCCGGCTGCTCACGATATTAAACCTGTCGAATGTCTATGAAACCGGTCGCGTGACCAATAATGGCGGTATCGACACCCCGCCCGGCCAGGCTTCTGATTCGTATTTTAAATGGGGATTGGAGAACGATGTGAATTTTATCTTCTACAACCGCAGGCATTCGTTCGCATTTAATCCTTACATTTTCTACGTGCGGCAGAAAGACCAGGTGATTCGTAACCTGTTGCGCGGTGATGTGACTTATACGTACAACACGGAATGGTTTGTGAAGCCGTACCAGAAGAACCGTATCGATACTGTGGTGGTGCCCGACCCTGCGACAGGGCTCAGGCCCAGTTTTTTGCGCGAAACAGCCGGTGCCGAATTCTCCTGGAGGTTCTTCACGGGCAGATTGGGCGGTGGTCTCGAAAAGGAAATCCTCGACCCGGTGAATAACCCCAACTGGGGTTTTGAGGCAACGATCAACGCGCTCTGGGAATTTTATCCCGGGATTAAATATAAACTCGGCTTTGATTCATTCTCGTCGCTCACGTACCAGAATTTCTGGCGGCACCGCATCGAGATAGGCAATTCGCTGATTTTTAATATCGCCGATCCGCTGACTTTTACCGTCAGCCACCGCTGGTATTATTTTTACCTCGAAAGTGTGCAGAATTTTTATAATGCTTCCATCTTGCTTATGTCACTGGATCTGAGGACAACATGGAAATATCCGTGAACCGGGGCTTGCGGCGTAAGCCCGCTCAAACTTCTACTTTGTTTCCGCGATAATCTGTCCCGACTTCGCGCGGTAATAGGCAATCTGGTCTTCGAGTTTCTTACGGCTCTTGATTGTGATACTGTCGTCGGCAATAATAAAATTTGTGTTGGTCCTCAGGCTTGCCTCGGTGGTGTCTTTCAGCCGCATGATGCCACAGAGTATTTTCAGCTCTTCGAGCGTGATATCAAATTTGTAGGCGCGATCCAGACCCGTTTTGTCTTTGGTGCGCAAATTCTGGTTGCGCACAAGATTGTACAGATAGGCATACATTCGCACCAGAGGGTCGGTGATCTTGAAGATGATGAGCCGCTGGTGAGAGAACCAGATGCGCCGGGCCATGTTTTCAAAAATTTTCTGTAATACGCCCTCGGCAACGCTGGAAATCAGCTGTTCCGGTGTTATGCGTATCAACGTCGATTCCTGCGTGGTAATCGCAGAACCCATGCGAGGCGCGTTTTCAATGAAGGCCATTTCGCCAAAGAGTTCACCCGCGCCGAGAACGTCGATGATGAATTCCTCGCCGCGAACAATCCGCATCATTTTTACTGAACCCGTGAGCACGACAAAGATATCGCGCCCCATTTCACCTTCGGAAAACAGCATTGTGTCAGCGGGCACGACCGTGCCGCGGCCCGAAAATTCGACGTGCTGGTATGAGTCTTTGACTTGTAACCAGAGGTTTTGGGCCGTCCCGAGGTGTGCACCGTCGTTCTTCTCTGCCCACTCGATGTAAGCCTTGAGCGCCCGGGCCGCATAGTGTGGCTTTTGCCAGTCGATGTATTTTTGCACCAGCGGCATCAAAATCTCGGGAGTAATATTGCGGTCTTCGGGATTGTCGAGTTTCGACAAATGCAGCTGTATCGTGCGCAGCTCGCGCGAATACAGACGCAGCATCTTGAGCGCCAGTTCAGGCTGTGCTTTGAGATAACTGCCAATCATCGAAACCGGAATTTCTGCGACCTGCGCGTCGGTCGCCGCATAGATCGTGACCAGAAAGTGGTGCCCCGTCAGCGCCGAGACCAGGCCGAAACTGTCGCCTGCCTCGAAACGCGACAGTACCTTATCGTTCAGTCGGTGTTCCGTATCGATGGCCAGCGTGCCCTTGCGCACAATATAGAACAGCCCCGGGTTTGCGGCGTTCTGTATAATCACAGTCGAACCTGCCTTGTAGTCTTTGATCTTGATATCTTGCATGCGCCTCAACAAAGTATCGGCAATTGGCGTCGCGATGTCGAATGCAAATCGAACTGTGCCTTGTCCCAAAACAGCAGCGATTCGGTCAAAACGCCCGCTTTGGGATGCCAAATGCACAGGTTCAGGTCGTAGTTGGTCACGTATTTGTTTGGCAGGCTGCGCCGGGGGGCTTTTCTCCAGAGTTTTATCAGTGTGTAGATCAGCCAGGAAACGCTCACGCGCAGCGATGCCGCGATGAAGTGCAACGCGTCATATTCTGCTGCGGTGAAGCAAGTTGTAACGATTGCGAATTCTGTTCCCTCTCGATTATACCTGCGCGTAACACCGCGGCGTACAGTACCACGCCGGAGATGTATACGCAGTATGCGGATTGTCGATTTCATGATCTTTCTCTGGTTGTATTTCCACAGAAACGCGCACTGCAACGGCAAACTAACACTTGTCTTCAGCATAATCCCTCTACTAATTAAATACCCAAAAACCGGCCTTTTTTCTCAAAGCCACGCGAAAAAACACATATTCGACACCCTATTATAGGCGACATAATATCTGAATCCGCAACAGTGGTCAATTCTGACCCCGTAAATACAGGATATTATGGCAAAACCCGCGAAAAAAGATGTTAAAAAACCGGCGCCGAAGGCCTCTGCGCCTGCGAAGGCAAAGGTTACAGAAGAGCCGGCACCGATGCACGGGCATGTCTCTGAGGAATACAATGCCTCAAAGATCACGGTGCTGGAAGGCCTTGAGGCGGTACGCAAGCGCCCGGGTATGTATATCGGTTCGACGGATCTGCCGGGTCTGCACCACATGGTGTATGAGGTTGTCGACAACTGCATCGACGAGGCCATGGCGGGTCACTGCGACACGATCGATGTTGAAATCAGCAAGGGTAACATAGTCAGCGTTTCCGATAACGGCCGGGGTATTCCGGTCGACATCCACCCAAAAGTCGGTGTGTCGACGGTTGAAGTTGTTCTGACGAAGCTGCACGCCGGCGGTAAGTTCGGTGACGGCGCTTACAAAGTGTCGGGTGGTCTGCACGGCGTGGGCGTGTCGGTCGTGAACGCGCTCTCTGAATGGGTAGAGGTCGATGTGCACCTGAACGGCAAGCACCACCATATTCATTTTGATCGTGGCAAGACCAAGGCGCCGCTGAAGGTGAAGGGGCCGAGCAAGAAGCGCGGTACGACTGTGACCTTTATGGCCGACCATGAAATTTTCGATACGCTTGATTACCGCTATGACACGCTGTCGTCTCGCCTGCGCGAGCTGGCCTTTTTAAATAAGGGTGTGAAGATCACGATTCGCGATACGCGCGAAAAATCGGTCAAGGAACATGTGTTCCAGTATAAAGGCGGCATTGTTGAATTTGTGAAGATGCTGACCGAAAAGAAAAATCCGCTGCAGAAAAAGCCTATCTATGCGATACAGCAGAAAGACGGCATCCAGGTTGAGCTCGCAATTGAGTATTGCGACACTTATTCAGAGCAGATTTTTACCTTTGCGAATGCAATCCACACGCGCGAGGGCGGCACACACCTCGAAGGTTTTCGCACCGCGCTGACGCGGGCGATCAACGAGCAAAAAAAGAAACTCGGTTACGATAAGAAAGTCGAAGAGCCGCTGACAGGCGACGACGTGCGCGAAGGATTAACCCTCGTGCTGGCGATTCTGATCCCCAACCCGCAGTTTGAGGGCCAGACGAAAATGAAATTGGGTAACGGCGAGGTGAAGGGGATTGTTACTTCTGTTGTTTACGAAAAACTCACTGAATATTTCGACGAGAACCCTGCTGACGCAAAACGCATCATTGAAAAATGCATGCAGGCTGCGCTCGCGCGCATTGCCGCCCGCAAAGCGAAAGAACTCGTGCGCCGCAAGAGTGCACTCGAAGGTGCCGGTCTGCCGGGTAAACTCGCCGACTGCTCTGCGCGCGAACCGAAGGATTCAGAACTCTTTATTGTCGAGGGTGATTCGGCGGGTGGTTCGGCGAAGCAGGGCCGTAACCGTCACTTTCAGGCGATTCTGCCGCTCAAAGGTAAAATTACCAATGTCGAGAAGACCAAGCTCGATAAGATCTTGGGCGACGGCGAGGTTGCTGCGCTGATTTCTGCGATTGGCTGTGGCATTCAGGCCGAGTTCAATCTCGAAAAAGCACGCTACCACAAAATTGTCATCATGACCGATGCGGATGTCGACGGTGCGCACATCCAGACGCTGCTGTTGACATTCTTTTTCCGGCACATGCCTGAACTGATAGACAAGGGCTATCTCTACATTGCGCGCCCGCCGCTTTACCTGATCACGCATGGCAAAGAGAAGTTCTATGCGTATTCAGACCAGGAAAAGAACAAGATCTTGAAAGGCTTCAAGGCCGAATCGAAGTACATTATCCAGCGTTATAAAGGTTTGGGTGAGATGAATCCCGAGCAGCTGTGGGAAACAACAATGGATCCGGCGCGCAGGGTAATGATGCAGGTGTCTGTGGATGATGCGGTGATTGCCGACGAGACGTTCATCATTCTGATGGGCGACGAAGTTGAGCCGCGCCGCAAGTTCATCGAAGACAACGCGAAAAAAGTCGAAGAGCTGGATCTTTAAAACTCCCGAAGTGCCGCAGTGCGGCGCATCGGGCAACTGACTATTTCAATCCAGAGCGGACGTAGTTACGCAGGTGTGCACCGACTCCCTGCATATGCTGCGTGATGGTTGAATCGAGTTCAGCGAGGGCCTTATTATCCTGCGGTTTCAGTTCGTTACCTTCTTTAAAGCTTTGCAGCAAGTTGGATGCATCGATCAGCTCGTCGACTTTGTCTGAAATATTATAGCTCTCTTTGCTCAGCACATCCACAACGTATTGGTCGTCGAAAGGTGCATAGGTGCCGTCTTTATCGGTAACGCGCAGACTTTGAATGAACGGATGGTCCAGGTTTTTTTGAGCATAGGCAGTCCATAGTACCTTGCGGTGGTAGTCTTCGATCGTTGTATGGCGGTTTGAAATGCGGTCGATCGCGTCGTTCTTTGCTTTGTCAAAACCGACCATTGCTTTGATGTTGATCCACAGCATGCCCATCGTGCCATAAGTCGGCAGCACGCGAGAATGGTAAGGTTGTGTCAGGTCGCCGACGTAGTGCAGGCCCCAGCCGAGAAAACGGTATCCCCAGTAAGGGTGGCCGGTTTTAAATGCGTAGCGGGCGAGGCTGGTGAACTGGTGAATGCGGTAGCGTGGATACGTGCGTTTGAGAAAACCTGCGGCCATGAAAATGATTCCAGATTCGTGGTAGTAGCCGATGTGGAACGGTGCCTGCGTGCCATAGTATAGTTTGGCGTCACCGAATGACTGGTTGCCAAAGCCGTAGTCTTTGCTGAAATCCGCGTTGTTGTCGGCAAAGAGGTTGATGTCGAGGCCGAAATCCGGTTCGTCGCCGGCCGTCGCAAGCACATCGAGTGCGCTGACGCTCTCACCTTTACGCACATCGTAAAACAGATAAACGCCCTTGAGATCCTTGTCTCCGAAGAGGCTCACTGTCTGCGGATTCGAGGGTTTGCCGGGCAATTTCTGTCCAGGTACCGCTGCCAGGTAAAAGCCGAGCGGTGTGTTCGGATTTACCCTGAGCGCACGCAGGAAGTTATTGCGAATAGTTCCCGCATCACCGCCTTTAAATGCGAGTGCTTCTGGTTGCGGTGCGGCTTTTGCGTAGCTGAGTTTTGCATCGCTTTCGATTTGCGCCATCAGTGCCACGAGGCCCTCTTTTTCTTTGAGTAAAAAATCTTCGAGGGATTCCACTTTGACCTTTGTGGCGAGTTCGGGTATGGGTTCCAGGGCCGCACGGTTAAAGAGGTAATGGTTCGACCAGGCGGCCACCGGCATAAACGGCAAGCAGAGCGCCGCCAGCAGGCAAGCGGTGAGCAATTTCTTCATGGATAACAATCTTTCAGCCCCGCGCGGAGTCAAATTATTAACGATTTGCCGCGCAAGTATTCTGGAAAGCGTGTCAGGTTTTCCATGGGGGCAAACCAGCCGTGCGGCTGGCCTTCATTAAACCGAATGCCAAAGACAGACAGCTGCAGCGAATCTTCGGCCAGTTCGACGGCTTCCATGGGTTTCATGGTAACAAAGAGTGCATTACCCAAGTCATCGAGATTTTTGTTGCGCTCTGCATAGTGACGCAGTTTTGCTGCGTCGGTAAAGGCCAGGTACCATACTTTGCCGTCGATCTGTTGTGCCGAGAGGGCCTTGGCTGCCATGCTTTTAGGCGTCATCAGAAAATGCCATTCGGTCAGTTTAAAGGCCTCAGACCAGAGAATGTCACCGCGTTCGATATCGACACTGCCATCTTCTTTAAAGGCGTCGCGCGCCAGGGCTACAAAATCGGGGGCATTTTCCATGAGGGACAATATAGGGTAACGGTCATAGATCTGCCAGAAATCGGTGAACCCATGCCCTTCGACTTATACCCAATATTTTTTGGCGGGGCGCTGTGCGGATGTAGATCGTGCCGGGCATGAGCCGATAATGCAGTATGCAACGACCGGTCTCTTTTGCTGTTTCGCCATTGGCCGCGCAGGGCACTGATTTTGAGAGCAGGTTGTTTGCCGAGCCTTCGCATGCATTGCGCAACGAATTCCAGCGCGACCGCGACCGGGTTGTGCATTCGAAATATTTCCGCCGTCTCGAATACAAGACGCAGGTGTTCGTCAATCACCTCGGGGATAATTTTCGCACGAGGCTGACGCATTCGATTGAAGTGGCGCAGATTGCACGCACTGTTGCGCGTGTTTTGGGCTTAAGCGAAGACCTGACCGAGACTGTGGCCCTGGCGCACGACATGGGACATCCGCCTTTTGGCCATGCAGGTGAGCGGGCTCTGCATGAAAAGATGAAGGCGCACGGTGGCTTCGACCACAACGAACAGACGCTGCGGATTGTCACGAGCCTCGAAGAGCGTTATCCCGATTTCCCCGGGTTAAACCTGACGCGCGGTACGCTGGCAAGTTTGCAAAAACATGCGACCCGGCCTAAAGACGCCGATTCGGGGGATGCAACGCCTTATGGCCATGCACTCGAGGCGCTCATCGTCGACACGTGCGATGAAATTGCGTACAACAACCACGACATCGACGATGGCCTGGAAAGCGGCCACCTGAAACTGGAAATGCTCGAAGAAGCCGAGCTGTGGCGTGTGCATTTTGCGGCCGTGTCGGCGAAATACCCGCAGGTCAAGCCGAAGATTCGCATTCGCGCAACGATACGCAATATGATTAACGGCATGGTGTCTGACCTGATCGAAAATTCGCGCCAGCGAATCGCAGAATCGCGGGTGCAAAACTTTGCCGAAGTGCTAATATATAACGGCGACGGGGGATATCCCCCTTTAATCGCTTTCTCAACCGAAATGGATGCACGCGTTAAACAACTGAAGCAATTCCTGTTTCGCAATCTCTATCGCCATGCCGACGTGGTGCGTATGAACGAACGCGCGACGCAGATTATTTTCCGCATTTTCGATTTTGCGTGCATGGACCCGCGTATGCTGCCCGCTGACTATTTTGAGCGCATCGATGCCATCGGTGCTGAGCGGGTGATCGCCGATTTTATCGCCGGAATGACTGACCGTTATGCGCTGCAATGGAACAGCGAAATTCTGGGCACCAATGCCTGATTATGACCAGGCAGCAACGGTCTCTGGCGACAGCGTATAAACATCCACCAGGCCGTTAATTCCCTTAAAATGCTCCGCCTTATGGCGCAGCCGTGCGCGCTTTGATTTGAGAAAGGCGTTCACAGCGCGGTCATCGAGCACGCGCCGCGTGAAACTGACTTCATGGTTTTCGACCGAACCCTGCACGCGTGCCGCGAGGTTCACGGAGTTGCCGAAGTAATCGACTGCGTTGTTGAGGTTCACGACGATCGCGCTGCCGCTGTGTATGCCCATCTTGATTTTGAGATAACCGGCCTGGCTGAGTTCGCGCGAGGCAAATTCGCGATGCGCTTCCAGCGCAGCGTTAAATGCATCGAGGGGCTTGAGAAAACTGCCCATGACCGCGTCGCCGATAGTCTTGACGACGACGCCATTGTTGCGTGCAATGGCGCCGAATAATATCTTGAAGTGTTCGCGAACGATATCGTATGATTTTGCATCGCCCAGGTCGGAATACATCTGTGTTGAGCCCTTGATGTCGGTGAACAGAAACGTCGCGGTTTCGACGGCGAGGCTTTCCTGCGTCGACAGCACCTGTTCACCGAACAATTCGCGGAATGTTTCGTTATTCAGGCATTCGAGTCCCGAGACAAACTCCGCGGGCATCGCCAGCCGCTTCTCCTTTACGGCGGCAATCATGGCCTCTTTCGCCTGTTCCATGAGAGACCACGGAATTTCTGCAAACGTCGGGTGCGCAGTGAACGTCACCTCGATATTCTTGTCGAGCGTGTTCCGGAAACCCATGTTGCACAGCGCGCATTCCCCTTCCGATTTTAATTCGCCGAAGTTGTGCTTAAACCCCGGAATCGCATTGCAATGAGGACAATGGTATTCCCACGACAAATTGAACATCCCCGCATCGACCAGCTTCAGAAACAGGGTAAGCAGCTCTTGAAATGGGACGCCGGTTTTTCGTGAAAGTTGCTTGAGATTGATTCTGAAAAGATCCTGTGGGCCCGCGGTGTCGAAGAATTGGGCTAGTTCGTCACTGATTGCAGTAATTTTGCGGATTTTTTCTGAATTCGTCATCTGTCTTCCCCAGCGGGTATTGCCGCCTGTACGCATTGGTCGGCCATGGGGCCTGTGGCTTACAACAAAAAATCTCCCCGGCCCTCTGCGAATAGAAAGGGGTGACTGGAGGTTGGGGGGGAATTAAATCATCAGCGCAATTTTCGCGCCGCTGGAGATCAGAAAAATCAGAAAGCCAAAAACGAGAATTTTACCGGCGTCCATAGCCGATGACACGACGAACGCGCTCCAGAATAGCGCAAACGCGAGCGCGGGCATTGCTACCTGCATCACGCCGGCGAGTTCCTTGAGGGCGGTCTTATATTCGCCGCCTGAAATCATCTTGTATGTGCCGGTGAGTTCTGCCTGGTAGAAAAACACGAGCCCCGCGAGCATCACCCAGCCCAATATTTTCTGGTAGAGACTAATGCCGCTGCGAAACGTCAGAAACAGCAGCGCGAGCGCCGCGAGAACTAAGGCTGTTGCGATACCTGCTGCCATGTTGCCTCAAAATCAAAAGCAAACCGCAAACTCGCGAGAACACCTGTGATGTCCACCTGTTTTGCGGCAGTCTGCGAATATGCCGTGCCGTGGTCGGGAGAGACACGCAGCCGCGGCAGGCCGAGCGTCGTGTTGACGCCGGCCATACCCGCAAGTGCCTTGAACGGAATTAATCCCTGGTCGTGGTAGTTCGCCAACACGAGCGAATAGTTCTTAATCACATGTTTGGTGAAAACAGCGTCGGCAGAAATCGGGCCGTCGACAACGACGCCCTGTTTGGCGAGCGTATCGATGCCACGGCGCACAAATTCTTCTTCGTTGCCGATGCGGCCATTTTCACCGCAATGAGGATTCACCCCGCACCACGCGATTTTATTTTTAGGCTGAAAGATCGCGCGATACAGACGCAGCGCCTGTGCGAGGTCGTCGGTCGACACTTCGTACAGCTTACGCGGCACTTGTGCCAGAGGCACATGGTTCGTCAGCGGAATGACGGAGAATGTTTTGTGGTACATGCACATGAACACTTTGCGCGCAAAAGCCGTCGCAAGCTGCTCGGTGTGCCCGGTGAAATCGACTCCCGATTTCATGATGAGTTCTTTCGAAACGGGCAATGTCACGAGCGCAGAATTTGCATGCGCCTGGAATAATTTCATGCCTTTCTGGAATGCATGCCACGAGCGTAGCGCAACGAGAGAATTGCCTTTGCCGGGTTCGATGGCTTTGCCCGACTGGAGTTTCAAAAATAAGGGCTTCTTGATTTTTTTGTCGGCCAGTAGTGCATCGAGCGCATCTGGTTTGGCAGTAAAATCGGCGACGTGAAAATATTTTGCTACGAATGCCTCGTCGTTGGCGAACACGTCGCCGACAGTGACGATGCGTCGTAACGCATATCGATCCGCCTTATTTTTGGGAGTCAGTTTCGCATAGCCGGCGACGATGTCTTTGAACGCATGCCAGCCTGCACCGGCGGCATCGCCCTGCGTTACTATGACGGGTCGGGTTTGAATTGCGCTGACGATTGCAGAACGCCTGGGGAAAAATTACTTGGCTTCGGCTTTATCGGTGCGTGCGTTTTTCGGGAAGAGAATGCCCTCATTGAGGTTGTCTTTCAGGTATTCCGCTTCGATCACGTCTTTTGCCGATGCCTTGAGGTCGTTGGCGATAACGCAACGGCCTTCGAGAATCACACCGTTCTGGATAATGAGTTCCGGAGTTTTAATGTCGCCGAAAATTTTAGCGGTGGGCAAAAGCATCACACGGCTTTTTGCCGCGATATTGCCGATGATGACGCCTTCGACGAACACTGAGTTCGCCGCAACGCTGGTTTTCACCTTGCCGGTTGTCCCGATATAGAGCTGGTCTGCCTGCAGCGCACGGCCTTCAAACTTCCCGTCGATTTTCAGACTGCCGTTGATATAGAACCGGCCGGTGAAATACGAGTTGGGTCCGATGGTTGAGTTGGTGATTTCCTGTGAGCTTTTAACGAGCGCCATGGGTTAGCCTGAATTTGCCAGTTAGGCCGTCATTTGAAATTCCCTGATCGGTCTAACCGCCACCGGGGTGGGCGGGAATTTTAACTTTCTTAAAAGATTTGGGCGTCGCTTTAAGAAACTCACCAAAAATCCACAATTCGCCCTCATCGCACTCGATAAACGCGTTGGTCTTGTCAACTTGCAGGGCGCCCAAAGTTGTTTTTACCTTATACCAATGGTTTGTCCAGCTGCCGATTTTCACCGGTTCACCCGTCGCGGCAAGAATCTCAAAGACGGCACCTTTCGGCGCTGCGGGCACATTCTTCTCGAAGCGCCAGCCATCGCCCTTGTCGTTTACCCAGCCTGTTGTATTGTATAGATGCTCGTGGTTCATGCCCACACTGACAAGTCTGCATTGCGCCGGCGTTGAATTTGCGTCGGCGACAGTGCGGATTTTCGCAGCATCTGTGACCACGGCAAACTGACCTGCAGCCATCACTTTTGGTGCCTTGGCTCCGATGGAGCCGACAAAAGCCACGATACCGACCACAAGCAAAAAATAGCGGGGAAAAATAACATGCATGCCAACAGAAACCTTCTGTATGCTATACTGTCCAGAAAAATTTAAGCGCTTACAAAAGTTCCACGGTCTGCCCGTGATCGGGCACCATTGCATGCCAGCCGAACTTATCGATCAGCCGGCGCCGCAACTCGTCGGACACCAACTGGTTTCGCCGTGTCACAAATGCGCGGCGTGGGCCGATATTGCATTGTTCGAGCCAGCTGAGAATTTCATTGTAATCGGCATGCGCCGAGATATTTTCGAGCACGTGCACCTGTGCGCGCACCGCGGTGTATTCACCGTGTATTTTGAGTTCTGTTGCCCCGCGCTGCAGCGCCTCACCGCGCGTCCCCGCCGCCTGGAAGCCAGTTAAAAGAATTGTATTGCGCGCATCGCCCGCGAACGCCTTCACGTGGTGCAGCACGCGGCCACCGGTGAGCATGCCGCTCGCCGAGATAATCAGCATCGGGCCTTTCTGTTCGTTCAGCCAGCGCGACTGTTCGGGCGTGCGGATGTATTTCACAACGCTGCAGGTGGCGTCACAGTCTGTCTTGTTCAGACGATGCAACTCGGGATATTTACCCAACAGGTCGCTGGCGCTCTCTGCCATGGGGCTATTGAGATACATCGGAAAATCCGGTATTCTGCCGGCTTTTTTGAGTTCTGCGAGAAAATACATCAACGTCTGTGCGCGCCCCACCGCAAACGCGGGAATCAGAATGACTCCACCCCGCGCATGTGTGTCGCAAATAATTTTTTCGAGCGTATCGGCAAGGCTTGTCTTCTCGTGCAGGCGATTGCCGTAAGTCGATTCGATGACGACATAGTCGGCGCCGGCGAGCTTCGCCGGCGGCAGCAGCAAAGGGTCTTCCATGCGGCCGATGTCACCGGTAAAGGCAATCTGTTTGCCGTCGCATTTTAAGATGACCTGTGCAGCGCCGAGAATATGGCCCGCATACGCAAACTCAAACGAAATTCCACCGGGCACGTTGATGCGGTCGTTGAAGGCAACCGGCTCAAAATATTGCAGCGCGGTTTCCGCTTCTTCTTGCGTGAAGAGCGGCAGCGCGGGTGTGTGCTTTGTGCGTTGCCTTTTGTTGAGGTATTCGGCCTCTTCTTCCATCAGGTAACCCGAGTCGGGCAACAGAATTTTGCAGAGGTCAAAGGTTGCCGCAGTGGCATAGATGCGCCCTTTAAAACCGTCTTTGACCAGGCGTGGTATATAACCCGAATGGTCAACGTGTGCGTGCGTCAAAATTACCGCATCGATTTCTGAAACTTTCAGCGGCAGCGGATTCCAGTTTCTGACGCGCAGGGTTTTTAGACCCTGGAACAACCCGCAATCCACGAGAATTCTTCTGCCTTCATGCTCGACGAGGTATTTTGAACCCGTCACGGTGCCGGCACCGCCGAGAAAGGTGATTGAAGTTGCCATCGACGCATAGCGTAACCGGTATATGCATCACGAAGCCAAGTGATTTTCGATGCGCCATGGCGGATTTCTAATTGACCCACATCTTTTTTTGCCATCATGCACTGCTTTGTCTTATAATGTTAACCTGACCCATGGAAAATAATCTGATCAGTGACGAACTCGATGCGCGCGAGAAGAGCGAATACTTTCGCGGTTTGCTCGCGGTGATGGCTGCCGACGGCGATGTGCATGACCTGGAAAAAGAAACCATCCGCCGGGTGATTCAACCGTTTGGCTTTAGCGATGAATACATCGAAGAATGCATGACCGGTATTCTCCAGAATGCGCATGTGAGCCATGCGGCGCCGGTATTCCGCAGCCGTCAGCACGCGCTGAGTTTTCTCTGCGATGCACTGTCGATTGCGTTTGCCGACGGTGAGATACATATGGCAGAACAAAGCTGGCTCACTGCTGCGGCAGAGGCGAACGGCATTGCCACAGAATGGCTCGATGCGCAGATGGCTGGCGCACAAAGCCGCGCTTAAGTTCTAACCGGAAAGAGTGTCCGGTTTTTCCGGCCGGCGACACTTCCTGGTTATGAAATCCAACCCACTATGGACGATATTGTTCTCGCTTGCACTGGCGCTGCATTGCGCGACGAGTTCGGGTTCTGACTCATCGACGAGCAGCACCACCAGCAGTTCGACAACCACTACCACAACAACCTCGACGGTCGCGACCACGAGTGCCACGATCAGCACGACGACGGCGACGCTCGACGGTACCAGTGGCTGTATTACCAATGTGAATACCTCTATCGGTACTGATCTACCCAGCTGGGCGACAGGCAACTTTAAGTGCCAGGTTGCATATACCTCTGGCAGTAACTATATTTTCAAATCAGCGAATCTTCCGAACCACCAGAGTTTCTATTATTGCGGCAGCCACGCAGCCGCTTCGACAACCTGCAGCACCGGGCAGAACCCGACGCTGTGGGCGGCACTGCCAGGCTCAAACTATGCTGCGGGAACCAACGTGATTGCGAGCCAGAGCCTCGTGTACACGATACCCGCGACCCCAACACTCAAATCAGGCACACTCACCAGCTCACAGGGTGGTCTGGTTTCAATCGGGGTTACCACGAACGGCCTCGCCATTTTTAACAATGCCGCGGCCCCGCCAGACAATCTTTCGACCGAAGCCAGCACTTTTGACGCATACGGCGGTCACCCGCAGAACAGCGGTGTATACCACCACCACGCCGCGGTGACAAAACTCTCTGCGACGATGGCTGACTCGACACTGATTGGTGTGGCGCTCGACGGTTACCTGATCTATGCTGAATACTGTGACAATGGTACCGTCGCGACCGGCGACGATTTTAAACCCACTGCGAATACGAATACCGCAACGGGCTCATCCACCACGTTGACGGGAGGCACTTCGACGCAGCTCGATGAACTGCACGGTCACACAACCACAACCCGCCACCTGTCGACCGCGACGTATCACTATCACTACGCACAAGACCCAACCGCAACGATTAAAACCCTCATGGGTTCTTATTTCCGCGGCACGATTGGTTCAGTGAGCAATTGATCCTACAGAATTTTCGGTTTTTTGGGGCGCAGCCCCAAAAAACAAAATTCCCTAAACAGATGCCGCCCGGTGTCTGTTTGCACTTGATGGGGCAGAGCGCACCACGGCACTGGTGAGCTGTGAACCCGTTTGCCCACATTAAGACCGAAGTCCCGTGCCAGTCGATCAGCCAGCTCTGGTCCGAGCGTGTCAGAGAGCATAGCGAAAAAACCTACCTGCACTTTCATGATCGCTCCTGGACTTACGGCGAATTTGAAAGCGAGATCGCCAAAGCAGCTGGTGCATTCAAAGCACTCGGTGCGGTGCGTGGTGATCATATAGCGGTGTTGATTCCCAATTCCCCAGAATTCTTATTCGCCTGGTTCGGGGCTATGGCAGGCGGATTTACCGCGGTCACGATCAATACGCTTCTGAAGGCAGATGAGCTCGAGTATATTCTGAACGATTCCGACGCGAAAATTCTGGTTACTACGCCTGCGATGCGCCAGGCCCTCGACAGCGTCTGGCCGCAGCTGACGAAGCTCAGGCATGTCTTGCTTACCGAAAAAGACACAGCCTATGCCGATGCGCCCGAATTCCATGCTGCAATCAAGGTAGCCGCTCCGTGGCGTCCAGACCAGGTATCGTCAGACAAGGCCTCGATGATCTACACCTCAGGTACAACCGGTCACCCCAAGGGTGTGATTCTGACGCATGGCAATATCCTCTATAACAGCTATGTGTGCCACCAGATGATCGATCTGGAGGCCGCCGACACGGCGCTGTGCATCATGCCGCTTTTTCACGTCAATGCGCAGATTGCTTCGATGATGTCGACGCTGTGGGCCGGTGCAACCGTCGTGCTCGAAGAGAGTTTCAAACCGCGCTCATTCATCGACACGCTCAAAAAACACCGTTGCACTACATTCAGCGGTGTGCCGACGATTTACAATTTTCTCAATGAGCTCAAAGAAGCCGAAGGGCAGGATTTATCCTTTCTCAAAGCTTGTATCTGTGGCGCGGCACCGATGCCTGTAGAAGTGTTTAACAAATTTGAAGAAAAATTCAAAGGCAAAATAATTGAAGGCTATGGCCTGTCAGAAGGTACCTGCGTTTCATCACTCAACCCAATGCACGGCCAGCGCAAAATCGGTTCGATCGGTCTGACGATTCCGGGTCAGAAGATGGCGATAGTGGCCCACGGAGGGGCCCAAGTCGGCGCAGCCACGGATGGCGGTCCGCCGACTGTAAATGCCAACATTCATGATCGCAATGAATTTTTGCCCGACGGCGAAATCGGCGAAATTGTCATCCAGGGGCCTAACATGATGACGGGCTATTATAAAAAAGACGACGCGAACAAACAGACCATCATCGACGGCTGGCTGCACACCGGCGATCTCGGCCACCGAGACGCCGAAGGCTATTTCTATATCACCGGCCGCAAGAAAGAGATGATTATCCAGGGGGGTGAGAATATTTACCCGAAAGAGATCGAAGAAGTGTTGTATAAATTTGATCCTGTCTCTGAATGTGCGATTGTCGGCATTCCTGATAAAAAATACGGAGAGGTCGTCGGTGCATTCATCATACCGAAAGAGGGCGCAACCATTGCGGCAGCAGATGTGCGATCATACCTGCGCGAAAAAATCGCCAACTACAAGATGCCTAAGGCCATCGAGTTCGTGACTGCGTTCCCCAAAACAGCTACGGGAAAAATTCAGAAAAACAAAATCGCGGGCTACCGGGAAGCGTGAACGAAAAATGAGAAACATCCTCGTTGCGACAGCAGTTTTGCTTTTCTGCCACAGCGTGTTCGCAGCAGAAACCGCACCTGCCCCGGTCACGGCTAATGTTGCGCAGAAAAATGCGATGCTTGCCGCCATGCGCGAATATTTTCACGAAGAAAAAACGCTGCGAAGCTCGCAATCTTTGGTTCGGCGATTGCGGGTGGGGCAGGTATCTATCTCACGACCCAATCTGATTTAGGTAAGGGCGCTGGTTATTCGCTGCTGGTGTCGCCGCGATTGGTGTCGTTGTCGGCGGTGGCGTGTACTTTCCGCACGAACAGCCAGCTGCGGCGTCTCGAAGACCAGCTTGCGACGGCGCCGCTCGATTATAAACGCGAAGAAGGCGAACGCATGGCACGGTAAACGCGCAATTTCGCATTCTTAAGATTGCAGAATATTCTATCATGGGATTAGGTGTGGCGACAACGGTGACGGGGCGCTCTGAAGCGAGCAGACCTCACCACCGGTGTTGGCATTGGCCTGATTATCGACGCAGGACTTTTACTGTTGTTCGATCACTTTGCCGAAACACGCGCGCACGTCTATGCACAGCGCATAACCGAATTTGGCGCCGCAGCGCGCACGGTGGACGTAATACAGGGTTTAAGCTTTGATTATCATTTCTGATGTTGCGGCAATGCCGCAACATCAAATACTAAATCGAATATTCTGGAACTTTTGACCTTTTTGCCGTCAAAGGTGCCTGTCTTGAGCTTACGCGACGCCGCGTCAAATTCATAGACTGCTTTCAGCATCTGGCCGTTGATATTGGCGCTCTTGACGAATGTCACATTGCCACCGTTGTTCACCAACGAATAAGACACGCCGCGCATGTCCCTGCTAATCGAGACGAATCGGGTGAAGCTCACCTGGCTGTAGACCTGCCCTGGAGCCGCAGAAGCCGACACGCTGCGCAGAAAGTTTTCTACCTGTTTCTCACCGATGAAGGAAACATCGCAGAAAAAGGCGGGCATGGCTGTTGGTCCTTGCTGGGCTGACGCGAAAAAGGCCTGCATTTCGTTTTGGTGCATCGCCAAAAGCTTCTGCAGGTCATTCATGGGCCGCCCGGCCTTTGGGCGCGCAGTAGCGGCAGTCACCGCGAGAGCCGAAACCAATAAGATACAAATGATTTTTTTCATGCAAAATCCTCCTGACAAAGGCTAGGATATTCAAGCACCGATTCAGCGTCAAAAAAAAATCCAGGCCATCCCGGGCAGCTTAATCCCCTTATTTACTAATGCGTTTGGCCTTTCGGCCGAGAATTAAAATATGAAACCCAGATTATGTCTCAGGTGCAGGAGGCCAGGACCCGCACACTGCCACGGATGTCGGCACGGTGCGGGCATTGTGGCCGGAGCCACCCAGTCTGACCACCACCCCGTGGTCGGCGAGCTCGTCGATACCAGGATGAGCTCAGTGTGCACCACCAGCTTTTGAAGCTCGAACTCACCAAACGCGAGGCAATCATTGCGCGCGACGGAGAGGTGCTCAAACAGTCTGCCAACGACCAGGCGCGCGAGCTGCACAAGATTGACCTGCTCGAGAGCCGGCGCGATCGCCTCGCGCAGCAGATTATGCCGGGCAAGGCGGATGTCAGACTTTCAGAAATCATTTCTTCGGATGCGGTCAGCGCTCCTGAAAAAAGGAGTCAGCCGCTATCATCTGGCGCTGAAGTCGGCTCTTGCCGAACTAAAGAAGATTAGCGAGCTGGATGCGCAGATGCTGATCGATAGCCGCGACCTGTTCAAGACGATGATCATGAGCCTTGCTGGCAAAGACGGTCGCAAAGAGCGGTCAGGCTCACGCCCCTTGCTCGTCGACGCAAACTGCTAATATGAAAATGTTTTGTTCAACTATTTTTGCCCCGGAGGGGCAAAAATAGCAAAAAAACAAGGAGAATAACATGCCATCCACCTTCATGGGAATCGAGATCGCGAGACGCGGTATCGCCACACACCAGCAGGCGCTGACCACCACAGGTCACAATATCTCGAACGCCGATAATAAGAACTATTCACGCCAGCGGGTGGATATGGAGACGATGCACCCGCTCTATGAGCCTTCACTCAACCGCGCGTCGGGTGCAGGGCACCTCGGACAGGGCCCGAAAGCGGGTGCTGTCGAGCGTATGCGCGACGAGTTCGTCGATGGCCGCGTGCACAACGCCGAACAGACGAAGTCACAGTGGGAGACGCGCGAAAAATACCTGCACCAGGTAGAAGTTATCTATAATGAACCCTCTGACGATTCGCTGCGCGCACAGCTCGACCGCTTCTGGCAGTCGTGGCAGGAACTTTCGCAGTTTCCCGAAGAGATGAGCCACCGCGAACTCGTGCGTACGCGCGGCCGCGAAGTCACATTTCGCATGCGCGATACATTCCAGAAGCTGTCAGACCTGCGCCGCCAGGCCGATTTTGAGTTCGAGGTAACCGTCGGTCGTATCAACGACATGGCCACACAGCTCAAAGATCTCAACAGCCGTATCATGAAAGCGCAGGCAGTGGGCGATCGCCCGAATGACCTGATGGACAAACGCGATGCGATCGTGCAGGAACTCTCGAAGCTCGCTGATATTACCATCGAAAAACAGGATCCCGATGAGTTTATCGTCTACCTGGGCGGTGAGATGCTGGTGCAGGGCAATGTGCAGCACAAGATTCTTCTCGCGGGTGATGCTGCCAATGAAGGCATGAAAAAAGCCACGTGGGAGCATAACGGGCAGAAGGCGCTATTCCGCGCCGGCAGCGCGCAGGGCCTGCTCGAAATGCGCGATATCACGATTCGCGAAAACATCGAGAAGATGGATATGCTCGCTGTAAACCTTTCCGATACCGTGAACGAAGTACACCGCGATGGTTTTGGCCTGACAAAAGAAACGAATATTAACTTTTTTCGCATTGATCCTCTGTCGCGCAATATTCGCGGTAACTATGACCTGTCGGGCGACGGTGTCGACGATACCAGCGCGATCTTCAAGATTGCCGGTAAAAATGCACTGACTGCGGACCGCCCGATCGGTGTCGCGGGCACGATGACCTTCGTGAAAAATGACGCCGCCAATACGCCAGTCTACGTCACATACCGTCCGGACATGTCGCTCAATGACGTCATCCAGGCGATTAATCGTTCTGACGCGGGCGTCGTGGCCTACCTCAACCACAATAACAACCTCGTGCTCAAGGGCCGCGAAGCGACCGATAACTACCTCACTAATTTTATGATCCGGCATGTCGAAGACTCGGGCGAATTTTTAACCGGTTTCTCGGGCATGCTGCAGAACTCGGGAGCAGCCGGTGCTTTTGATTATCGTCGCACCGACGAGATCAATAAGTTGCAGTCTACCTTAGATCGCATTACGCTCACTTCAATCATCCATCCTGCCGGCGCTATGCAGCTTTCTGCTGAGGTAGAAGGGAATACTTCACTCATCGCAGCGGGCCTGGGTAAAGACGTTGGTGGTACCGGCGATGCGAATATGGCGTATGGCTCGAAAGACGGTGGCAACGCAATGCGCATTGCGCAGGCGATGCGCCATAAGCCGACGATGGTCGGCGAATACCGCAATACCGACGAGTTCTACAATGCGCTGATCGCGAAAGCGGGTATCGAATCGAAAACCGCAAAAGAGCAGGTAGACAACCAGAAGCTGATTCTCACTAATCTCGAGAACCTGCGCCAGTCGGTAATGGGAGTCAACCTCGACGAAGAGATGTCCGCGATGGTGCAGTTTCAGCACGGCTACAATGCCGCGGCGCGCGTCATGCAGACGATGAATGAGCTGTTGGATAAACTGATTAATCACTTGTAATAGCGCATCATCGATTGCGGTAAAGCCGCAACCGATGATGCGATTGGAGTAAAAAATGATACGTGTAACAAACTTAATGCAAAACAATAACATGCTTTCGACGCTCAACCGGCACCAGGTTGCGCTCGATAAGACCGAGCGCGAACTCTCTACGGGCTCGCGCATACAGCTGCCATCGTCTGACCCTGTTGGCGCGGCGAACCAGATGCTGTACCGCACGCGCCTGACCGAACTCGATCAATATGACCGCAATATCGGCGAAGCGAAAGACCGCCTCAATGTGATGGACGGCCAGATCGACCGCGTCGGCGAAATTTTTCAGCGCATGCGCTACCTGACGATACAGGCGGCGAACGGCACCAATAGCGGTTTTGAACTTAAAGAAGCCGTGGCGAAAGAAATCAACCAGCACCTTCTTGCGCTGATCGATATCGCCAACTCGAAAGACGCGACGGGCAGAACCCTGTTCGGTGGCAGCGTGATCGAGCGCGATCCTTTCTTACCGGTCTATTCTCACCTGCAGACCGCCGGTATCGACCAGGGTAATGCCGTCACCGGCGTGCAGTACCAGGGCGACATCCAGGTGCAGAACCGCGAAATCGAACGCAACGAACAGATGGATATCACGCTGCCGGGTAACCGTGTATTCTGGGGCACGAATACCTCTATCGCCTCGAACAAAGATTCGTCGGGCTATGTCGCGCAGGGCGACCAGATGATTGCACTCAATGGTGTAAAAATCCAGATTTCGGCCGGCGACTCGATAAATGATGTGATCGATAAGATCAACACTGCGCCGGTCGAGGTGCGCGCGAGCAAAGGTTCACAGGATGATATCATATTAACGAGCAAATCCCCCCACCAGATCTGGCTCGAAGATCTCGAAGGCGGTACCGTGCTGCAGGACTTGGGCCTCATCGACGGCACCAACCCAGAACCACCAAACAACTTCGCAACGACTGCAACAGTGTCGGGTCTCTCAATCTTTGAAGTTGTGATTATGTTGCGCGACGACCTCATCAAGGGGGATGTCAAACTGATCGGCGGCCGCGACCTCGAAGCGCTGGACAGCGCACTCGAAAACGTACTGCGCTACCGCTCTGAAGTAGGTGCCCGTGTGAATCGCCTTGAGCAACATGAAAAACGTGTGGCGTGGGATACGACATACACCAAGGAACTTCTCGCGAAGAATGAAAGCGTGGACGTGACACAATCAATCATTGACCTCAAATGGCTCGAGGCAGTGCATTCATACGCGCTGCGCGTCGGTGCGGGAATGATCAAACAAACCCTGATGGATTTTTTGAGGTAAATGATGTGGCTTTTTGAAAACTCGCGGGTTGTTAAGGGAGGGGCGACTAGCCCCACCCTTAACATCCTAATTTCAGCCCTCTCGGGGCTGGTAAAAATGCGCGATGGCGCATTTTTGGAAGACCCAGATGCAATTTGAGACCCGTGCACTCGGCAAGCTGGAAATAGAAGCCGCAAAACAGATTTTCTTTCCGGAAGGTTTGTTTGCCTTCGAAGCCTTCAGGCATTTTGCACTGCTGCCGACTAAATCGGGCAGTACATTCCATTGGCTGCAATCGCTAGAAGACGCGCGCCTTGCATTCCTGGTGACGCTGATTCCGGAAATTACGGTTAAGTACCAGCCAAAAATCGACCTGCAATTTCTCTCACTCATCGAAGCGACGGAGGCGGCGCAGGTCGAGATTTGGGGAATTATCACCGTTCCTACGGGAAAACCCGAAGCGATGACGATTAACCTGCAGGGGCCGGTGCTGATCAACCGCGCAAAAAAGCTAGGCGGACAATTTGTTTCCGACGACCCCAATCATTTGGTGCGCACACCGTTGCTCGATCTCGTCGACCATTCGTCGGATTCCGCGCAAGGCAAAGGTTCAAAGTAATGCTGGTTCTTGCGCGCAGGGTGAACGACTCGATCGTGATTGGTGATAATGTCGAGATCGTGGTTGTCGAAATAAAGGGCGACCAGGTTAAACTCGGCATCAAGGCGCCGAAAGACGTGAAAGTTTTTCGCGGCGAGATTCATGCCGAGATCCAAAAAGAAAACAAAGCTGCTTCCGAGTCGCAGCTGCCGCCCGACCTGGACCAGTTGTTGAAGAAACCGAAGTAGTTTTTTATTCAGTAGTTTTCCTTTTCTCGTTCGATCGGATGAATTTTTGGATAAAAAAACAGACTTTCGGTCAATACTCCTGCATTTTCGCTCCAATTACAGGTAAAATGTTCATAGTTAGTCACATATCGGCTGGGCCTATTCCGTCTTGCCGGTTTTAACCACATCTGTATCATTTGCGTAACAAGTAAGGATACGCTAACACGCAAAGACGCCGCGACAAAATGAAGCGTGTCATATTCTGCCTCGGTAAAACGCGTAGTTACAATTTCCATCCTGCTATTTGCCCGATTATATCGTCTTGTCACGCCGCGCTGTACGCCGTTGATACGCATCTGCACGCGTAAGGTGCGGATCGCTGATTGCATGATCGCCCTGTTATGCTTTCGCCAAACCAGCGCATTGTCTTGTGATATACTTACACTTGTGATCAACATGTTCTCCCTCTATATAATAAATACCCAAAAAATGCCTTTTTTCTCATCCGGGCTAAAAATTCTTTCCGAACCATCTGGCTCATGCATGCTGCTGTATGATCTTTTCCCTCCGCGGTATTCCGACACGCGTTGACCCTTTTTTTATCGTGCTCGAGTGCGGCGGCGTGGGTTATGGTGCGCGCATTCCAGGCAATGTGTATGAAGCAATCGTTTCGGGCTGTTTTGACACCGGGGCGAAAGAATTTACGCTCGTGACGCGCAGTGTCTACTCCGAAGACAATGCGCAATTGTTCGGATTTCTCCATGAGCAGGACGCGGCGCTGTTTGATTTTATCCGGTCGCTGAACGGCTTTGGCCCGCAGGCCGCGATGAATCTCATCTCGACGATTGGCGGTGCGGAATTACTGGCTGCGCTGCGCGCGCAGGATTCCGCAGCGCTGACAAAGGTGCCCGGTGTGGGTAAAACCAAAGCCGATAAACTCTGTTTTGAGGCGAATGCGAAGAAAGCACGGCTGGAAAAACTCGCCGCTCCCGCTGTAACGGGCGCCAAACAACCTGCCGCGCAGCAGACCGATGATCTACTTGCACAGGCGCTTTTGTCCTTGGGTTATTCTGCCAAAGAGATACAGGCAGCTTCAGATAAACTAAAGAAAGTGGCTGACAAACCGGCCACCGTGTCGCGGGAGAATCTGCAAGAGTGGATTCGCCTGTATCTCAGAAATATATGACCGGCATGCTGCTGCAGGCTTTGTTTCCCGAAACATGCCTGCACTGTGGCGAAAAAATGGCCGACGCAGGCCTGTTCTGCTCGCCCTGCGCCGCACAGGGTATCCGTGAATTTTCTGCAAATGGAGTCCAGGTACAGCAGGTACGCTATGGGCAGGCGCACGCATTCGTTTACGAAGGGGTAGCGAGGTCTTTGCTCAAGGCAGCAAAGTTTTCAGAGCGCCGCCGGGCGGTGAAGAGGTGGATTGATCTTGCAGCACCTCAGCTTAGAACCCTGGTCGGTGCTGATTCGTTGGTTCTTGCTCTGCCATCGCGGCGCAAATTTTTACAGCGTTTGGTGAAAGCCATTGTGCCAAAAAAACAACTGGTTTTGGATGCATTCAGCTTTAAGAAAGAAAAAATCTTTTTAAGGCGCGCGAATAAGGCATTGGGCGAGGCTGCACGATATCGGCGGATTCATGAAACGCTGCAATGGCGGGGAAAGCAGCTGCCGGCTGCAAAGCAATATGTTATCTGCGATGATGTCTTTACAACTGGCGCAACGCTGACTCATGCAGGTTACCTCACCGAAAAAAATCTGCAGCTAAAGCCAGACCAGATTACGCTCTGGGCTTTGCTCGCACGTCCGCGGGAATTTATTTCCTGATGCCGCGCCAATAGTCGCCTTTACGCGGCTTGAAATTTTCGTCGACCGTATCGAGCATTGCAACATAATACCGGTAGCGGAACTCGGGAATTTTTCCTTCTGCCAGCGCCTGCTTTATTCCGCAGCCGGGTTCGTTGAGGTGGCGGCAGTCTTCAAACCGGCAGGGAAATTCGTCGAAATCGGGGTAACCGCCGCGTATCTCATGCACGTCACGGTGGTGCATGCCGAATTCGCGCAAACCGGGCACGTCGATCAGCACAAGATCGTCTTTGAGCGGACTATAAAATAATGCGGGGTTGGTGGTTGTGTGGCGGCCTTTGTTGATGAGGCTCACCTCGCCGACACTCTGCAGGTTTTCGCCAAAAACACGATTGAGCAGTGTGCTCTTTCCCGTGCCCGATTGTCCGAGCAAAAGCCAGGTGCCGCGGTCGAGGCGCGTTTTGAGGCCGGCACTCAATCCCCCTTGCACACTTTCGCGATAAACCTGTAGGCCAGTTTTTTCATAATAGGTCAGAATCGATTCAGTGTCAGGATCAGCACCCTGCAGAAGATCGAATTTATTCACGACCAGAATCACTTCGACACCGGCGATGCGTATCTCTGCGAGACAACGCTCGACAAAGCCCAGGTTAAAATCAGGCGAGCGAATACTCGCCATGACCACAACGCCGTCGACATTCGCGGCAAGGCATTGTTGTCGGCCGAAAGAAGCCCGGTGTATTGCATTGCGCCGTTCTTCGACCGATTCAATGACCCAGGTTTCTGCGTTATGCGCATCGGGTACAATTTCAACGATGTCGCCGATGGCGAGCAATGATTCGCGCAGTTTCTTATAGCCCTGGTTTTTTCCCGGTAGTCGATGCGCAGTTTACCGCGGGTTTTTGCCTGCACGCGCGGTACATCCTGGCGAAATGGCAGAGGTAAGACGTGATAGTAGGCACCGAAGAGTCCCGCAACCAGTGCGCGCGTTGCGGCCATACAGTTTACACGGCGGCGAGCGCGAAGATTCTTTCGAAGAAGAGGCGGCCGTGGCGCGCGCGCGAAACCTGCGCATCGGCTTGTTCTGCAAGCGCCCGTTCGGGGTGAGGCATTAGGCCAATGACGCGCTTGTTCTTCGACGCGAGGCCCGCAATGTCAAACATCGCGCCATTGGGATTATTCGTGTAGCGCAGCAGCGCCTGACCGTTTTGCTTAATATCCTCGAGTTCGCTGTCTGAGCAGATGAAGTTTCCTTCGCCGTGCGAAATCGGCAATGCATATCCGGCGGGAAACGCACCTTTCCAGTCGCCGTCGCCGGCGAGACCAGACCACTCGCAAATGTGTTGTAGATTCGTATTGCGTATCAGCGCTCCCGGCAAGAGTTTTGCTTCGCACAGAATCTGGAAGCCGTTGCAGATGCCGATGATCGGTTTTCCTTTCGCAGCAGCCTGGCGCAGCGAGTCCATTGACTTGCTCTGGGCTGCCAATGCGCCGGTGCGCAAATAGTCGCCATAAGAGAAACCACCCGGTACAAAATAGATGTCGTGGCTCGTTTCAAACGGGGCAGTATGCCATAACAATTCTACATCCGCCTTGTATTCTTTTTTCAGCGCCTCGACCAGATCGTGGTCGCAGTTGCTGCCAGGAAATGTCAGTACGCCGGCTTTCATTGTTTCTTTTCAGCGACGTGGATTTCGCACGTTTCCATCACATCATTATACAGCATGTCGGCCGCGATTTTGTCCATTTTTTGTTTTGCGGCTTCGAGCGACTCGGCCTCGAGTTCGACTTCGATATATTTGCCGACGCGCACCAGCGAGAATTCATGCGAACCCTTTTCTGCCAGCGAGAGCTGTATGGCTTTGCCCTGTGGTTCGAGCACAGATTTTTTGAAGCGCACGGTGGCGGTCGCGGTGAAATGTTTCATGTGTTTCTTCCTTGGGGGGTGAGACCCGTCTGCGGGTCTCCGTTTCGGAGGGATAAAATAATTTCTTCCATCTTCCTATATTGTTGCACGGTTTTTTCAATCACTTCTTTCGGCAACCGCGGGGCGGGCGGCGTTTTGTTCCAGCCGACAGACTCTACATAGTCGCGCACAATCTGTTTATCCATCGTCGGTATCTCAAGACCGGCCGCGAGCGCGCGTTCGTATTCGGCGGCCTCAACAAAGCGCGACGAATCGGGGGTGAAAATTTCGTCGATCAGAATAATGTCATCATTAATCACGCCAAACTCAAACTTGGTATCGAGCAGCAATATGCCTTTTTGCGCGAGCAGGTCATAAGCGAATTGGAATATATGCAGGCTTTTTTCTTTGAGCTTTGCCGCAAGCTGCGGCAGGCGCTTTTCCATCTCGGCGAACGAAATATTTTCGTCGTGGCCTGTGTCGTTCTTCACTGCAGGTGTAAAAACCGGCTGGGGTAGCTTCGCCCCTTTCACGAGACCGGCAGGTAGTTTTTCCCCTGCCAGGGTCTGTGTTGCGAGATATTCCTTGTGGCCTGATCCCATCAGGTATGCGCGCACGACGCATTCAAAATCGATGCGTTGCGATTTGCGCACGAGGGTCGAACGACCCGCGAATTCAGGTGCGTTGAACGGAATGGGAAATTCATCCGCTTTGGCTGATATGAAGTGGGTTGGTATGTCTTTGAGCAGTGAAAACCAGTGCGCCGAGATACTGTTAAGGATTTTACCCTTGTCAGGAATCATGTCTTCGAACACCACGTCGAAAGCCGACAGCCGGTCTGAAGATACTAAAAGCAGTTTGTCGCCGAGGTCATAGACATCGCGGACTTTGCCGCGGTATGAAGGGGCTGGCAGCGTTGTCGCGCTCATGCGGTTTTTGCCCAACGGGTTAGAATGTCAGTCAACATTGCGTCTTTTATAGAGCAGGTCTTCGATCAGGTAATCTTCGCCGATGCCCTTTACAGGAAAATCTTTGCGCAGCGGGTGCCCGCGAAAATTATCGGGTAACACAATGCGGCGCAGGTTGGGGTGGCCGCTGAAGCGAATTCCCATCAGGTCGAATACTTCCCGTTCGGGCCAGTCTGCTCCCGGCCAGAGAGCCGTCATCGAAGGTATTTCTTCATTCTCGCCGGCGGGCACACAGACGCGCAGCGTCGCGCCGCGGCGGTCATTCTGCATGGAACGCAGCAGGTAAACCAGTTGGAAACGTTTCCCATTGTTATCGGTTTGGTCTGCTTCGCGCGGTGAATGCAGAAAGTCGACAGAGGTCAGATCGAGCAGAAAGTCATACGCGAAATCATTGTTGTCGCGGAAGAAGCGCAGCACTTCGACGGCATTCTCTGCGGCGACAACAAAGGTTGGCATATCGGTGCTGAAGATTTTGACACCGTCTTTTTCGAGGGGTGTTTTCGCAGGATGCGCTGGAGTGCTGGAGGCAACGGGTGTTGCTTCGGCGGCCTGGGTATTAGGCTGAGTTGCCGTCGCTAGTGTTTCTTCTGGCCAGGTTTGGCGAATAATTTTTGCGCCAATACCGTGCTTTGCCAGTGCGGTTTTTTGGGCCGCAAACAGTGCGGCATTCTTCGCGGCGATTTTTGCGGCAGATGTTACCGCGCCGAATTTTTCACCGTCAGCCATATACATCCACCCCAACTGTTTGAGTCACGTCGCAAATAAAAAAGCCCCTTGCGGGGCTTCTTTTTGATTTAATCGTGTGAGCTTTGTTCACACGATTAAACTGCCATTAAAGGCCGAAAGCGTATGAGAAACCGAGGTTGAAGCGCAGAATTGAGCCGTAACCTGTCGGTGCGTTAATTGGAATCAGCGCGCGGAATTCCGGTTCGAAATTCACGACATTGAAACCGCTACCCATAGCGATTTTGAGACCTGTGCCGACCTGTGCATAGAGAATGCCGCCACCGGGGAGCACGTCGATCCAGCGTGCAGGGTTTGCTACGAGACCATCAGCAGGGTTTGTAGCAGATGCAACGGGTAACGCTGCTGAAGTGCTGTCTACGAACTTGAGCTGGCCACCGAGCAGCGCAGCGTAGTTGATACCTGCGCCTAACCACCACCAGCGTGCGAACCACATATAGTACTTGAAGATTGCATCGAGGTTGATATAACCGCGGTTACCTGTTCCGGTGTATGTTGTACCACGGAAGTCAGTATAGGTCGTTACAGGTGTCTGCATGTAGCCGACGCCAACCTGGAAGCCCCAAACTGTGTTATAGATTTCACCATAGAGCCACAAGCAGCTCAGAGAGCCTTCTTTTGGTGTCAGGTGGTAGTCGATAGCAGAACGCAGACCAATGCTCAACCAGGTGAGCAGTCCTTCGCGAACCAGCACCTTCTCGGGTGAAGCTACAGTTGTCGTTGTTTCGGGAACGGTTGTAGTTGCCGCATAGCCCTTTTTTGTCGTAATTGTACGTACCACTGGAGTTGATGTTGGACCTGCGTCGGTTCCGCCAACAACGATGGGTTGTGATTCTTTCGGCTGGTTATCCGCAGCCTGTGGGAACAGGGCGAAGGTAACGCCAGCCAAAAGGAATATTGCCAGAATTTTTTTCATTCAATACCTCTTTTGTTTAATGCGCGTTTTCAGGGTCGAGCCCTGTATTTGCTTGCAATCAGGTAAGTAAAATATGCTGTCAATCTTTTTGGCCGGCAGCTTTGTCACCTGATTCTCTCCATGAATATCGGCACGGGCAAAACAATGCTTAAGTGCCGGTATCTGCCAAACACGCAAGGCTTAAACGATTGACCCCCTGTTTTTTAACCCCATCGCGCCATAACCGGCAATGAAAATTAAACCTCTCAAGAAAAAGCTCAAGCTCTATGGTTTTAACAACCTGACGAAGACGCTGAGCTTCAATATGTACGATATCTGCTACGCGGCAAGCGCGAAGAACCAGCGGGCGTACATTGAATACATCGACGAGGTCTATAATGCCGAACGCCTGACCGAGATTCTCACTAACGTCGCCAAGATCATCGGCGCGAACATCCTCAACATTGCGTCGCAAGACTATGACCCACAGGGCGCCTCGGTGACGATGCTGGTGTCTGAGAACCACATCGAAGTCGAAAAACGCAATATCTTCGACACCGAGCGCGAGATACCCGGCCCCGAATCAGAGGCCGTCGTGGCGCACCTCGATAAGAGCCACATCACCGTGCATACATATCCCGAAAGCCACCCCGACCACGGCATCAGCACTTTTAGGGCCGACATCGATGTGTCGACCTGCGGACAGATTTCTCCGCTCAAAGCGCTGAACTACCTGCTGCACTCTTTCAGCCCTGATATCGTGATGAGCGACTACCGTGTGCGTGGGTTCACGCGCGACGTCGATGGCAAAAAATACTTCATCGACCACAAAATTAACTCAATCCAGAATTTTATCTCCGAAGACCTGCGGCAGATGTACCAGCTGACCGATATTAACGTGTACCAGGAAAACATTTTCCACACGAAGATGCTGCTAAAAGAGTTCGATCTTGATAACTATCTCTTCGGCTCAGCCAAAAAAGATTTTCCACCGGGCGAAAAAAAGAAGATCAAACAAAGCCTCAAGCGTGAGATGAACGAAATCTTCTACGGTCGTAATATACCGAAGATGTGAAAGAAAATATTCCGCGTTTCTTTTCTGCCAAATACAACGACATCTATTTCACGCCTGATGATCCCGAGTCAGAAAAGCAGTACGTTTTTATCGAAGCGAATCGCATAGCCGAGCGTATTGCGCAGGTCGACACTTTGACCGTCGCAGAACTTGGCTTTGGTTTCGGTCTCAACTGTGCGCTGACTCTGCATGCAGCTAACAAGGCGGATTGTTTGCACAAACTGCGATATTTTTCCGTTGAGGAAAATTTTCCGCCGCAGGACGAGATCCAGGCTTTGGCAGAGAAATTGAAAATTTGCCATGAGGAGTATGTGAATTTCTGGACGCGGCAGACTGAAGGGCACTCTGCCATCCATATTCACGAAGGAAGCGTCGCTTCCTTCGTGAATATGGATTTTCTCGCCGATGTCTGGTACTTCGATGGATTTTCTCCCGCAAAAAATCCTGAGATGTGGAGCGCAGAAATTTTCGCGCGCGCGTTTGCGCTCACACGGCCGGGCGGAACTTTTTCGACCTACACTTCCGCTGGCTGGGTGCGCAGAAATCTCGAAGCTGCCGGTTTTGTCGTGAACAAAGTTTCCGGTTATGGCAGCAAGCGTGAGATGCTGACAGGCTTCAGGCAGACAGATGGGGCGCAACACTCTTGAACCGCCGGCAATTCTACCATAAGATCTGGCGCGACTGCTTCGGCATGTTGCGCGATAGACCCCGCGTTGCCATTGCCGGCGGCGGCATCAGCGGCACGCACCTGGCGCTCGCGCTGTCTCGCGAGGGTTGTGGCGTGACACTGTTTGAACCTGCGGCAACCGGTGGGGTGCGCATACCGGTTATGCACGCTTGCCAGACGCCGAAGATACGGGTTGGGCTATGGCAGGCGGCTACAGAATATTCGCGCGGCTGGTATGCAGAGCTCATCGCGCGCGGATTTTCCGTGGTGGAGAATGATTCGCCGCAGGGCAAATATTTTACCATGGCAGCACGCCGGCATCTGCGCGGCCTCTATACTATGCTCGCGGAGCAAAAAGTCGAGCTGCGCCGGCAGATGTTTGATCGTACCGCCGCCGCGGACTTTGATTTCCATTTTATAGCGAGCGGTGCCGCAACTGCCCTGTCGGGCTTTCGCCACCTCGCGCCGGCCAAGCAGTTGATCAGGGGCTATGAGACTTATGCCTCGCGCACGAGCGCGCATGAACCGGCGGCAGCTGAGGCGCTGTTGCTGCTGCCGCGTCGCTTGGCGTTTGTGCACCGGCGCGAGGCCACTGCGCAGATAGCTTACGCGGAAGCGAGGATTGCTATCACTGCGGGTCGCTATGCGCTGTTCGGGGACTACCGCATTGTGACGCGCGATCGCCTGCCGGTTGTGGGTTTTGCGCCGGCGCCAGTCTATGCCGATTACAACGAATTCCGCTGGCATATCAAAGACCACAATCTGGTAGCAGATGCGAGAACGCATTTATCACCTTTTCTGTTTCAGGGCATGGGCTACCATGCAATGACGTACGCGCCTTATCTTGCCGAGCAGGTAGCGCGGTGGCTTACAGGTCGGGCAGAAGCGGATGAAAATATGATTTGCGCACTGACGCCTGCGCGGTTTCTACCTAGACACGGAGCGCACGACGCGCGTGCTCCGAATGCCGCAGGACGCGGCTCTGAGTGAGGAGCAGAGCACAGGACGTGCGTGCTCCGAATGCCGCAGGACGCGGCTCTGAGTGAGGAGCTAGTGCAAGACAAAGACCGTTCATACTGCATGTCGTTCCATACGCGCGGCGCCGATTTTCGCGCTGTTTTTGTGAGCGCGGCGGGTGCCATCAATGCTGCAACCAAACAGGTGCAGGTGCACGAACATGCGCTTTACCACTTCAGCGAACTGGTCATCTGCACCAACCTGCTCGCCGGATTGTTCCGGGACGTGCACGATGTGACGCTAGACCTGGCGACAGAAAGTTATCTGAAGAGCCTTGTTGTCGAGGCAACACCCGAAGGGGTGTTTCGCGCCGCCTGCCATGTGGCCGACGAAATTGAGCAGGTCAAAAATCCGTCAGAAATCGATGAAAGTATTTTTGGTGGTATTCTGCATACCACAAAGCGCTATGCCGAAATTGCTGAGCCGACGCGCAGCAGCGTCGGCAGCCGCAGCAAATCGGTTCCCAATCTGGTGCAGCAATACCTGCAGGAAAGTGAACAGATCTCGACGCTGATGCTCACCGGTATGCGCCTGAGAACCGGCGACAATGGAAAAGTCGAAGCCGATCGTTGCTTTGGTCTTTTGATCGAAGCCCTGCCCGATGTCTCTGAAGAGAAAAAATTTATTCTCACCGACAACCTCGAACGCCTCGAGTCGCTTACCGAATACTTCGGGGGTGCGCGAAATACCACCGAAGGCGCGCAGCAGAAAGACGTGATGGATCTGCTCGACGATATTTTCCCGGGCGAGCAGTGGATTGAAACCTCAGAGTATTCCCTGGTGTATCGCTGTAACTGCCACCGTGAAGGTTATCTCGAAAAGCTGGTGCAACTCGCGCGGCAGAATATAGCCGAACTCTTTGGCAACGAAGAAGAGCTTGAGGTGCGCTGCGGTTATTGCAACAACAAATTTCACTATTCGCGCGCCGAAGTCGAATCGCGGTTGAATTAAGCAGGTCTGCGGCGGAATTTTCTTAAAAAACCAGCTTCGAGCCGAGCTGCACACCCATGGCATTGTCGGTTCCGTACGGAGTGTCGGTGACGATGCCCGGAGTGGAATAAAATGCACCTGGCAGAAAGATGCCCGTCTTAAAATAGAGGGTCCAGTATTTGTTCACGGCAAAGTCGATTGAAAAGTTAATCTCTTGCCCCAGTAATTTGCCGAGCCGGTCTTGCGCTTTGAGCACCGTGCTTGTGATGCTCGAAGTTGTGCCATTGGCGCGTGCCTGCGTGTAGAGTGTGCTCGAACCTGTATCGACTGCGAGCCAGTAATCAAGGCCAAAACGCAGCCTTTGCCATAGCGTGGTGCCCAAGCCCACATGACCGATTGCAGTCGGTGCCTTGCGTTCATAGTCGTGCGCAAAGTCGGCAAAGCCGCCGGAATCGGTATAGCTCGACGGTCTCACGCCATAAAATTTGCTCATAATAAGGCCACCTGCACGGCTGCCCTTGAAGCTGGTGAAGCCGTGCGATGTTTGCGCCCCATACTGGTCATATTTGCTGCCCGAAGCATAAAAACCATCGGCGTTCAGATCGAGATCGAGCACCGGCACCACGCGCGGTAGCTCAAGGCTGGCTCCACCGCCGAGGCCATACCCGTTGGTGTCGACGTCCTGGCTTTCATTGGCAGCGGTCGGTAGACGGCGGTCGAGACCCGTCGACACGGCAAAATCGGCGTAGGTCTTGATTATATAGCGCGGCTTCGGCAGCGTGAACAATACGCGTGTGCCAAACATGAAGTTGTAGTCGTTGTCGGCAAAGTTGCCCGATGCGCCGAGGTTTGAGCGGTCTGAACCACCCTTAGCCACTGCTCCATAGCGCGCACCGAAGGCATAAAGTTTGTTCTGCAGCATCGTGCCGGTGAGCGGACCTTTCCAGTTGAGCAGGTTGCGCGAGTCGTAGACGAGTCCCATGCGCAGTACGTTGATGTCGCCGTCGAAGAAGCGCACGCGCTGGTTGTCGTGCGAAAAATAGCGCACGTAGTTTGCATGCGTCGTCGGGTCTGCGCCCAGTTGGAAAGCATCGAACGCCATCAGGCGAAACCCGCCGACTGTCGAGTTGGCATACGCAAATGTCACCGCATCTACATAATCTTTCATGAAAAAGTCATAGATTTCGCCACCGATTTCAAAGAACTGCCGGCCGATCTTTACCGAAAAGTCGTTCTTCTCATTTTTCCAGATGATGTAGTGCAGGTAGAGTTCGCCAAAGTTGAAAGGGTCGGCGCCAACCGGCGTGGATGAAGAACTGTTGTTAGAACTTGAACCCGCGAGCTGGTCGTGACCCCAAAAGCCGTTTTTGAACAGGTCGATTCTGAAATACAAATCGTCGGTCAGTGGAAAGAACATGTTTACATAAAACCGCGAAAATGCAAACGTCTGCTTGTCGTCGGTGTTCTGTATCGTTGCGACCGTTGATTCATCGAGTTGCCTCAGGTCGGTATTGTTAAAACCGGCACCCTCGGCGATAAAACCGATCTGGTATTCCATCTTTTTCATGATGGCGTCTTTTTCCGCTTTATCTCCGAAAACGCTTTCGCGCCTATCGATGTGTGGCGCGCCGAACGGCAGTTCATCGGCTTCTTTTTCTCCGTCGGCTTTCAGCTTCCTTGCCGGAATCAGCTCGTCGCCGGGAGCCGTACTTTGCTGGGTATTTTCCGGTACAATTCCGTCGCTCCGGGGTTTTTCGAGTTTGACCTTGTCGCCCATCTCAGTGGTGGCGGGCGCTTTAGCCGTTTCGGGATTCAGGCGTTGCGCCACGACTGTGAATGAGCCCGCAAGCAATAAGAGGACAAAAATTCGTGCCTGCATATTTTTCCTGTTAAACCCCCGGGGTACTGCGGATGGCGAGCATAGCGGTGAGGCTACAGGGGCATGTCAACATATTTAGGTAAATGGCCTTAGTATGGCGGCCCATGTTGAAATAGCTAAGAAGTTCTGTAATTGCTTGCCGGGGCAACGGCCCAGCAGACACTTCATAGCCATGCCAGCCACCGCAAAGAAATCTGCAAAGCCGAAATCCACCAAAAGCACAATGGCGACTGGGGCCGATGCCTATATAAAGACTTTTCCCCCCGCGGTGCAAAAGGTTTTAACTCAGCTGCGCACGATCATAAAACGCAATGCCCCGCAGGCAACGGAGAAATTCAGCTATGGCATGCCCGCATTCGATCTTTCGGGCCCGCTGGTTTACTTTGCGGGCTACAAAACGCATATTGGTTTTTATGCGACACCGACCGGCCATGAGGCTTTCGCGAAAGAGCTCGCGCGTTATAAAACGGGTAAGGGGTCGGTGCAGCTTCCGCTGGGCGAACCATTGCCGGTTAAACTCATCGAAAAGATGGTCAGGTTCAGGGTGAAAGAAAATCTTGCGAAAAAAAACGGAACTGCTGGTAAGACAAAGCTGGTATCGAAACGCGCGGCCGGGTTAAGCGTCGATGCATATCTGCAGCAGGCACAACATCCGCAGATCGCCGCGATTCAGCTGCTCCGAAAAAAGATTCTAGGATGTACACAAGGGGTGGCTGAAGAGGTTAAATGGAATGCCCCCAGCTTTATCTATGCCGGTGACAACCGCCTGACATTTCGCCTGCAACCGGGCAATCGGGTTGAATTGATTTTGCACCGCGGTTCACGGCCGAAAGCTTTGGGTAAATTCCGTTTTCCCGACGACAGCGGCTTGATTCGTTGGGTTGCACCTGACCGGGGTCAAATCGTCATTGCCGATCTGGCCGATGCAAAAAAGAAACTCGCCGCGATTACTGGCATAGCCCGCAGCTGGTTTCTTGCAAACGATGAATAAAAAAAAACGTCTTTGTGCTGGCAGCGATCCAAATTTCGCGTGACAATGGCGGTAAGTTGGATTAGCTCAAGCCATGCGCGTTTTACCGATCATCTGAGGGCTAACCGTTTTCCTGTGCGCCTGCAACACGACTCCAAGCCGTGTTCCATTCAGCCGGCTCGAATACTCCGACAAAAACGAATCGATTGGCCTGCTGCCACAACTGGGCTATTACCCGATACACACGAAGGCGGGGCGCGATACCGTGCGCGTGTGCAGTTCGAGCTTTTTCGCATGGAACCAGTGCGTAGAGACCCAGGTTGAAACCGCCACGCAGGCTGTCACGGTGATGCAGGTGGTTCTCTGCATGGGGAGCGAAAAGCTTGTCGAAAAACTGCCCAAGCTGGTGCGCAAGTAATGCCTGCGACCGATTGCATGTTTATGGAACTCCGGTGCCATTTTATTTTGCCAGTTAAGATTGGATTTATTATCCTTTGAACGCAGTTGAACACTGCCATGATGATCTAAACCGTTCCTCCAGGAGTTTTGGCGGTGGGCATTGGCCCCCGCCTTTTTATGATCCACAGGAGCGGTTATGCATACCATTCAATTTTTCTCTACGCAATTTGCGTACACCGGCGAGCAACCTTTGTTCGCCGAAATCAACCTAACCCTTTCAGCGGGCATCTATGCGCTTGCCGGCAAAAACGGCGCGGGCAAATCGACGCTGTTGAAACTCATTGCTGGCGCGCTGTCGCCGTCGCATGGGCGCATTTCGGTAAGTGCCGGCACAGAACTGCGCTACATGCCGCAATCGCCCCCTGCCGATGGCGATGCGCGTGCATTCAGCACCGGCGAAAATAAGATGCGCAAGCTCGCTGCGCTGTTTGGCCTGCAATCGGGAATACTTCTGCTCGACGAGCCCGAGACGCACCTCGACGCACAAAACCGCGCCTGGCTGGTGCGACAGCTGCGGCGATTTGCCGGCACAGTGCTTGTGGTTTCGCACGATGCAGCGTTGCTCGACGTTGCGGATTCGATTCTGCATATCGAGAACGGCCAGTTAACGTTGTTCTCGATTCCCTACGCTGAGTACCGGAATGAAATCTGCGCACGCCGGCAGAGGGTACACGCAGCCGTAGTGAAACGGGAGCATGAGTTGAGCGTGCTGCAGAAACGCAGGCAGATTGATCTCGAACGCCAGGTGCGGCGCACGAACAATGCTGCACGGCGCGCACCGCTCTCGGGCATTCCACGTATTGCGCGAGGTCTCATGAAGCGTAACGCCGAAAAGACGTTCGGTAAAATTATCGCGCGCAGCCGCAGTGAATCGGAAGCGAATGCGGCTGAGCTCGAAACGCTGCGCTGTCAAAAGGGATTCGATTTGCACTTTACATTCGTGGGCGCAACTCCGCGCACCGGAAATAATGTACGCCTTGAGGCGCAGAACTTTCAACTCTATCGCAACGGAAAAATACCTCTCTGGAATGCGCCTGTCAGTTTTATATTGAATGCAGGCAACCGGCTGTATTTACGGGGTAGAAATGGCAGCGGGAAAAGCCAGTTCCTGGCCACGCTGATCGGGAAAAGTGCCCTGCAATCTTCAGGAACCTTGTTTAAGCGCGGCGGCGATCTGTTATTGATTGATGCGGGCTTTTCCGCGGTTGCACCGGGGGAACAGGTCTTGCAGACCGCGCAGCAGTTTTTCGGTTCCCCTGCTGAAACAGAGACCCGTCGCCTGCTGGGTGCATTTGGTTATGCCGGGGAAAGGGTATTTTTACCTTTTCACGCATTGAGCAGCGGCGAGAAAATGCGCCTCTACCTGATGCTCATCAGCAAATCGCCGCAGAATGTTGCGGCAATTTTTTTCGATGAAGCCGAAGCAGGTCTCGATGTCGAAACGAAAGAAGCTGTGATCGACTATCTAATGGCTTTTCCCGGGGTAGTGATTTTTACCAGCCATGATGCGGGCTTTGCCGCGGCTCTGTATCCACAGCAGACGATCAGCCTGACTGCGAGGTGAGCTCTGAGAGGCTTTCCCATTCGGCCATCGTCTCTTCGAGCTGCTTCTGCAGTGTGGCGCGTTCCTGCGTTTTCAGGCGGATTTCTTCTGCACCGAGCGATTGCAGTTTTTCGCCGTCGGCAAACAGCGCGTCGATACCTGCAATCGATTTTTCATGCTGCGCAATAGTGTCTTCGAGGCGTTTGATGCGCGATTGCGCCTTGCTCGCCTCGCTCTTTAGACGCTTGCGCTCATCATAACTCAGTTGTACGGGCGCGGCGCTGGCGGCGTCCGCTTTTTCTTTGGCGGCGGCTGCCTCGGCCTTCTGTCGCGCAGTGGGTTCGGGCTTGTCTTCGCTTTCGTCGAGCGAATCGAGCGCGCGCACGCCGGCATTGAGTTCTTTGAGCGAACCGTTCTTGAGTTCGAATACACGGTTGCAGACTTTCTTGATGAATGCACGGTCGTGACTCACCATCAGCACGGTACCTTCGTATGCGGCCAGCGCGTCTTCGAGCGCTTCGATGCCTTCGATGTCCAGGTGGTTGGTGGGTTCGTCGAGAACGAGAAAATTGGGCTTTTGAAGCATGAGGTCGGCGAAGACAAAACGCGCCATTTCGCCACCCGAAAGGGCAGAGAGTTTCTTTTTCTGTTCGTCACCTTCAAACAGCATGAGACCTAAAGAACCGCGCACATCCTTCACTGCTTTCTGGTGGTGCAATTGGTGTAGGTGTTCGTGCAACGGTTCGCCGAGTTTACGCAGTTCTTCGTGTACCTGCGCATAATAACCCATGCGCACCTCGTGGCCGAACTGCACGGTGCCGGCGATCGGCTTCAGTTCGCCTGCGATGATTTTGAGCAGCGTGGTTTTACCATGGCCGTTCGGGCCGATGATTGCAGCTTTGTCGCCCTTGCGCAGCAGAAACTCGGCGCCGCTGAACAGCGGGGTCTCCGTGAACTGCATTGCGACATTGTGCACATTCAGTACATCGCGTCCCGATTCGCGTTCATAACGAAAGTGGAACGATGGCTTGCGGCGCGAAGATGGAATGATTTCAGGAACTTCGATCTTCTCAACCTGTTTGACGCGCGATTGCGCCTGGCGGGCTTTTGATGCCTTTGCCTTAAAGCGGTCGATAAACTCCGTGAGCTCGGCGATTTTCTTTTTTGCCGCTTCGGCCTCGCGTTCTTTCTGTTCTGCGGCGAGCGTGCGCGCGCCGACAAAACGATTGTAGTTCATGTTGAAGATGGTGATCGTCTTGTAGTCGACATCCAAAATCTGCTCAGACAGTGCAGAGAGAAAACCCCGGTCGTGCGTGATCAAAAGCAGCGTGCCCTGGAACTCATTCAGAATGTAGTTCTCGAGCCACTTGATACCCGGCATGTCCAGGTGGTTGGTCGGTTCGTCGAGCAGCAACACTTCGCCTTTCGCGAACAGCGAACGCGCAAGCAGTGCGCGCATCAGCTGTCCGCCCGAAAGTTTGTTTGCCGGTATGTTGTGCACTTCGTCGGGCAGCCCGAGACCTGAGAGCAGGCGCGCGGCTTCAGATTCTGCGCGATAACCTTCGCGCGACATGATAATTTCTTCGACTTCACCTGCGTGCGCCGGGTCGGCGTTCGGGTTGTCCCGCTCAGCCAGCGCCTTTGCAAGAATTTCGTCACCGGCGATGACAATCTGGATCGCGGTTTCACCCGAATCGAGCGGCAGGTTTTGTTCGAGGTATGCGATGCGCGTGCCTTTCTGGATATCGATCTTGCCTTCGCTCGGTTGGTCTCGGTTCGCGAGAATTTTCAGCAGCGTCGATTTACCGGAACCGTTGGCCCCTGTGATGCCGTACCGCGTGTTTTCATTGAGCTGCAGCGAAACCCCGGTGAACAGGTCGCGTTCACCGTAAGACATGCCGATGTTCTGCAGACTGATCATCAGTAGTGGAACTTCGCCTTGTAGTCTGCGGTCGCGGCTTCGATCACTTTGAACGCGATGTCCCGCTCATAAACTTCGCCCATTTCTATTTTGCGTTTTTGTCCCGGAAAATCTTTGTAGGTCAGAAAGTAGTGGCGAATGCGGTCGATGAGAGACTTGGGGGCGTCTTTGAGGGTTTCAATGCCACCATAGATCGGGTCGTCGGCCATCACCGAGATAATTTTGTCATCGGCCTCGCCGTCGTCGATCAGGCGCAGTCCGCCGATCGGCCGCGCACGCACGAGAAAGCCGTTCGAGGCGATATTGCGTTCGGTAATCACGCAGATGTCGAGCGGGTCGTGGTCGCCGTGCAGCACTTTTTTGTCGTTTGCGAGCAGGCGCACCTTTTCGTCGCAGTAGGTCTGCGGAATAAAACCATAAAGGGCAGGTGGCAGCGAAGAATACTTCTGCGGCCGGTCGACCTTCATCAGACCTGATGCTTTGTCGATTTCGTATTTGATGGTGTCAGAAGGGACGATTTCAATAAATGCGGTAACGATCTTCGGCGCGTCTTCGCCGATCGCAACGCCGTGCCACGGATGGGCGGTGAAATGGCTGAGCTTCATATGGCATAAAGGGAGGGTGAGACACCGCGTAAAGCGGTGTCTCACCCTGCGCTGCGGAGTGTCCTTTAGAGGCAAATCCCATTTGACTTCAGCAGTGCTTCGAACTCGTCAATTGGTACAGGTGCCGCAAAATGGTAACCCTGAAAGCGGTTGCAGCCATATTCTTCGAGAGAGCGTAATTGTCCTTCGGTCTCGATGCCCTCTGCGATGACGTCGAGATCGAGACTTTTGGCGAGAGTGACGATCGTGCGCGCAATGGCTCCGTTCTGCGGGTCGGTTTGCAGGTCGGTGACAAAAGACTTATCAATTTTCAGCTGATTCAGCGGCATTCTTCGCAGGTATGAGAGTGATGAAAAACCCGTACCGAAATCATCGAGAGAAAAACTGACGCCGATTTCCCGCAGGGTTTTCATCTTCTCTATGACACTTTCAAAATCGTCGATAAGCAGGCTCTCGGTCAATTCGAGCTTGAGCCCTGACGCGACGATTCCCGTGGCTGTGATGACGCGTCTGACTGAATCGGCAAAGTCGGTTTTCCGGAACTGTTTAGCACTGACGTTCACTGCCAGCGTCAGCTGCGCCGTTGATTCTTTGGCCTGCCATATCTTCAACTGATTGCAGGCTTCCTGAATCACCCATTCGCCGATATTGACGATCAGACCCGTATCTTCTGCCAGTGGAATAAATTCATTGGGCGGCAGCAAACCCTTCCCCTCGAATTGCCATCGCACGAGTACCTCTGCACCGAAGATCTGGCCGGCATTATTCACCTGAGGCTGAAAATGGATTCGCAGTTCGTCCGGTATTGCTGCGCGCAGGCGCGATTCCATAAATATCCGCGACTCCATGACGGCCTGCATTTCGGGATCAAAAAAACATATCGCATTTCTGCCGGCACGTTTTGCCTGATACATTGCCGAATCGGCACGCTTGAACAGTTCTTCGAGTGTGGTTTCGTGGTCATGGAAAAGGTTAATACCGATGCTGGGTGTACTGCGGTATTCACGGTTCTTGAGATTATATGGCATATTGATCTGCTGCCGAATCTGTTCCGCTGTTGTTTCTGCCTGAGTTGCCGCTTCAGTCTGCGATTCGCTGAGCTCATGCAGCAATACCACAAACTCGTCACCGCCAAGTCGCGCGACCGTATCTTCCTGGCGCAGGCAACTCTGAATGCGGCGTCCCACTTCGATGAGTAGCAGGTCTCCGGTTTCATGCCCCTGCGTGTCGTTGAGTTCTTTAAAATTATCGAGATCGATGAAAAGCATTGCACCAAATGCCTTCCTTTCGGCCATAGATAAGAGTAATTGCCCCGTGCGGTCAAAGAGCAGGCGACGGTTCGGCAGGTTTGTCAGCGCATCAAAATAGGCGAGATTAAAAATGGCTTCTTCGGATTTTTTGTTCTCCGAAATATCGGAAAAAGTAGCCACATAGTTGGTCACCTTTCCATAGGTGTCGGTGACAGCAGTGATGACCAGCCTCTCGGGATACATCTCCCCATCTTTGCGCTTGTTGACGATTTCGCCCTGCCAGTATCCCTGGCGACCGAGCACCTCCCACATATCGCCATAGAACCGCTGTGAGTGCTTTCCCGATTTGAGCATCGAGGGAAACTTTCCGAGCACTTCATTTGGCTCGTAGCCGGTAACCTGGGTGAAGGCCCGATTTACGCGCAGAATTCGCGTTTGCGCGTCGGTAATGATCATGCCTTCCTGTGTTTCAAATGCCGTCGCCGCGACGCGCAATTCCTGTTCGGCCTGCTTGCGTTGCGAAATATCTTCCGATACACCGAGATAACCATGTATTTTGCCATCCGCCGCGCGCAGCGGTGAAAGGGATAATTCGACGGGCAATGTAGATCCGTCTTTTCGCACATAGCGCCATTCAGATTTCGAGTGGCCGAACTCTTCTATCTGTTGCGCGAAGACGTCAAAACCTGGCTCCACTTTTCTTTTGAGCTCCACCGTTAATTCTGCCGCACGGTGCTCCAGCTCTTCTGGCAGATGGAACAGGATGGGGGTTGCTTTTCCGACCATTTCGTCGGCTGTGTAACCCAATGTTTTTTCTGCTGCCTCGTTATAGCTGGTAATAATTCCGGATTTGTCCGTCGAAATGACGCAATAGCGCGTGCTGCGCAGAATTGCCTGCTGGTGTGCGGCCAAATTAGCCAGCTGTTCTTCCGTTGCCTTGTGCTCGGTAATATCGGTCATGAAACCATGCCACAGAATGCTGCCATCGGGCTCTTTTTCGGGCCGCGCATTCCCCTGTATCCAGCGATAATTGCCGGGGCTGCGCAGCATGCGAAACTCAGCCTGCCAGATATTCAGGTTTGCTGCCGATTTAGCGATGGATGAAAGCAGAATTGGCGCGTCATCCGGATGGCAGCGGCTGATCAGCGGCTGTGCATCGGCGAACACTGCAGTTGGTTCCAGGCCAAACAGGTCGGCAAATGCGCGGCTGACATAGGGAAAATGCGTCGAGCCGTCTGGCCGCAGCCGGTATTGATAAACAAGGCCGGGTACGCGATCGGCAATTTTTTCCTGCCGAAGCAATGCTTCGCGCAGTTTTGCCTGTTGCTTTCTGCGTTCGGTCTGATCGGTGAATAGCGCGAACGAACCGATATAGTTACCCGCTTCGTCCTGCATGGGCGTGCACGAAATAGTGACCCAAACTGCGCTACCATTCTTTGCGCGCAGGCGTCTCTCTCCTGTTGAAGTGCCCGTCTCGCGGCAGGCTTCGAGCATCCGCAGAAAGACCGGCAGGTCTTCCGCGAATACCAGATTATCCATAGAGAGGCTATTGCCTTCGCCCGATGCATAGCCGAGAATCTCGAGCGCCCGCCGGTTAGCGAACGTAGTCTGCCGTTGGGTGTCGATTGCCCATATGCCATCATGCGCAGATTCGACGATCTGGCGGTTAAAAGATTCACTGCGCGCCAGGGCTGCTTCGGCGCAGCGGCGGGCGGTGATATCATGCACTATAGAATAGAGGATCTTCTTTTCTTTTATTTGGGCAGGGCCAGAATGGACTTCCACATCTCTGATTCTGCCGTCTGCGAGGCGATGGCGGAAAAAAAAATGTGAACGTTGTTGTTTCACGGCGAGATCCATTTCTGCCTGAATTTCAGACGGGCTCAGCACATTGATATCACCGATGCGCATATTTCTGAGCTGGTTTCCGCTATAGCCATAATAGGTACAGGCGGCAATGTTCGCATCGACGATCTCTCCATTTTCAGGATTGATCAAAAGAATCGGAATCTGAGCGTTTTGGAAAAATGCATTGTGGCCCGCCGCAGATGAGCGCAGTTTTTCCCGGCAATCTTCATGGCAGATAGCCTGACTCAGCAACCTGCGCAATTTGAATTTCCATAAAGGTGCCATACCGGTTCGCCGAATTTCTGCAACCTGTTCCGGATAGCATCCGGACAGGTAAACTATATCAGAGCAAAACCGTTTACAGATACAAAGGTGTTTTCAGAATACTGTTACTGCATTTCGATTTCCGCTTTACGCCGCAGAATATGCGCCGGCGCCGTCAGCGAGCTCCATGGTTAACAAACCGCAATCACTTTGGCTAAATGTAATGGTCGTCGTGGTCGTGGTGTGTTCTGCCGCTGGGGCATAGATTTTATCTATCCCCGCGGCTCTCAGCCAGCGGGGATTCACAAAAGCTCCGCCAGCTGAAAGCCCTCGGATTAAAGAGGGTACAATGACACAGATCAGCGGAGCCGCGCTCCTTATCAAATTTCTCGAACACCGTGGTGTGACCACGATTGCCGGTGTGCCGGGCGGCGCAGCGTTGCCTCTGTATGATGCGCTGCATGGCAGCAGCATCGCGCACGTTCTCGCGCGCCACGAACAGGGTGCGGGTTTTATCGCGCAGGGCATCGCACGCGCAACGGGTTTTCCCGGTGTGACGCTCGCAACCTCAGGGCCAGGGGCGACCAACCTTGTCACCGCCGTGGCCGACGCGTATGCTGATTCGATTCCGCTGTTGGCGATTACGGGGCAGGTGCCGCAGTCGCTCATCGGCACCGATGCGTTCCAGGAAGTTGATGCGTGCGCGCTCTTTCGCAAGATCACGCGCAAAAGTTATTTCGTGCGCGAGGCGGCTGAGCTCTACGACATTCTGCCCGAGGCGTGGCAGATCATGACCTCGGGTCGCCCGGGGCCGGTACACATTGACATACCGAAAGATGTCCAGAATCAAAAGGTGGATTTACTTCGGTTCAGTAAAATTGCTCCTAAGCAATTTTTACCCGTTTCTGACAAAATTCAGGCGGCCGCGCAGATGATTCAGACGAGCCGCCGCCCGCTGCTTTATGTCGGTGGCGGGGTTGTGCATTCGGCCGCGGCGGCAGATCTCACACACTTCGCGCGCGCATACCTTATTCCCGTGGTGTCGAGCCTGATGGGGCTCGGAGCTTTTCCCGCCGGCGATGAGCTTTTTCTCGGCATGCTCGGCATGCATGCCGCGCCCTACACAAACGTGATTATGCACGAAGCCGATTTGCTGATTGCAGTGGGTGTGCGCTTCGACGACCGCGCGACCGGAAAACTCAGCGAGTTTTGTCCAGAGGCCGCGGTCATTCACATCGATATAGATGCGCGCGAGCTGGGTAAATTGCGCCGGCCCGAGCTGGCGATTCTCGCCGATGCGCGAAGCGCACTCGCAGCCTTATTTGCCGCCATGGAAAATCCGACGGAGCGCCATGACTGGCATTTACAGATTGAGGCTTTGCGTTCAGCGCACCCGCTGCCGGTGATGAACGACGAGCGTTTGACGGCGATTACGTTTATGCAAGAACTCGACCGGAACCTTACGAGCGACGACATTGTGACGACCGATGTTGGTCAGCACCAGATGTGGGCTGCACAGTTTCTGCATTTCGACACTCCGCGCCGCTGGCTCACCTCGGGGGGCCTCGGCACGATGGGCTTTGGTCTGCCTGCGGCAATCGGCGCCGCACTGGCAGAAGGTGACAAGCGCATCATCTGTATCACCGGTGACGGTTCGCTGCTCATGAATATCCAGGAATTCGCGACGCTTGCCGAGCAGGGCCTCAACGTGAAAATCATCGTGCTCGATAATGGACACTTAGGGCTCGTGCGACAGCAGCAGAACCTGTTTTTTGCGGGCCGCTACTCGGCATGCGAGTTCACCAATGCGGTGGATTTTAAGCGTGTAGCAAGTGCGTTCGGCATCGCAGCGGCGGTCTATGACGAGGCAAACCCAGACAGCCTGTCTGGTTTTCTTTCGGCCGAAGGCTCGGGTTTGCTGCACGTCAGAATCGCCGCTACAGAGAAGGTGCTGCCGATGGTCGCCCCCGGCGAGGGAAATCTGCAGATGATCGTCACAGATGCGGAAGCTTTAGTTTCGACATAAATCCTACCTGTGCAGCAAAACCACTCGACCGGATGACGTAGGCATGAAAATTGCGACTATGAAATCCCTTTTTGCTGTGATGTCCGCTGCGGTTATCCTGTTCGCGGCATGTAAAAAAGAACCGAAAAAACTCGGTTCGCACACTGTCGCGATTGTGTTCGTCGGCGGTAATGATGCAATAGTGCGCACCCCGAAGGGTGATGTAAAAGCCGTCAAAGGCGCAATTCTGAATGAAAACGACTGGGTTCAGACTGGCGCCAAAACGCATGTCGATCTTGCGCTGCCGGGCAATATTCTTTTGCGCGTCGACGAAAAGACAACTCTGAAACTGGAACAGCTGGGACTGAGTGAAGGCGGCGTGCAGGCAGACCGTTTGGTGCTCGCGAAAGGAACGGTTTTTTCGAAAGTGGCAAAACTCGATGCACGTTCGTCGTTCGCCATTCAGACGCCAACCGTGGTTGCGGGCGTGCGCGGTACGAAGTTCATGACTGAAACCGACGAGAAGGGTGCTGGCAAAGTCGCCGTGATCGAGGGGCGTGTTGCGGTTGCTTCTAATACCAAAAGCGAAGAAGTAGGCGAGGGCGAGCAGGCGCAGGTCACTGAAAACGGTGGTGTAACAGAGACCAAGATTGATCCCGCGACTGCGGCGCGCGTGAATGAACTCGCTGCGGGTGTAGACAAGATCAAACAGGAACAACTGCAGATCTTTGAGAACCTGTTCAAGAACCAGAAAGAAGCTCTCGAAAAGGCCAGCGGCGATAACAAAGTTCAGGAGCAGATGAAAAAATCGGATGAAGCGATCGGCAACATCAAGAACCAGACCGACCAGAAAATCAATGAAATGAAAGCCACCACTGACACCAAGATGAAAGAGGCGACAGAAAAGGTGCAGGGGCAAGATACCAAAACCCAGGATGCTCTCGAAAAGGCCAAAGGCGGCAGCCTTGAAGAGATGCGCAAAAAGCAGCAAGATCTGTTCAATAAACAGCAGTAATAAAGAAACAGCCTAACCGACTGCGGTGTCAGTCTCGCTGCCGGTTAGGGTGATTTCAGACCGGCCAGGTAGAATATCTCGACCGGTTCTGATTTTCCGCGGATAACTGTGGTGCGCAGCCGTTTGACTGCGATGCGCTCGCCAGCAATACGCCGGCTTGTGCTATCGATCAGTATATCGACGTGAGCGCGTTTGGTCAACGCTTCGAGCCGCGCCGAAAGGTTCACGGCATCGCCGAGAATCGTGTATTCGAGTTTGTGTACGTTACCAATGTTACCGGCGAAGACTTCGCCGGTGGTGATGCCAATGCCAAAACCGATCGGTTCTCTCAAGTTTTCAGGGCGTAGCTCGTTATACATCGCGATATGCTCGCGTATTTTGAGAGCGCACTGTATTGCGTTGAGTGTAGCTTCTTCGCTGTAATCCCTCAGGCCGAAAGTCACGAGATAACCATCGCCGGTGAATTTATTGATTGCACCGTTACAGCTATAGATCAGGTCGCTGATGTCGGCAAAAAAAGAACTCAGAAACTGGAAGAAGACCTGTGGCCCCATCTGTTCGGCGATTGCCGTAGAGCTGCGCAGATCAAACATCATGAAGGTCGCGGTGGTGATTTCACCACCCGGGTCGGTGGCGATTGAACCGTCGAGAATCGCATGGATCAGGTCTTTCGAAAAATAGCGGCTGAGTTTCCTTAAGTCACCTTCAAGCTGGGCCTGCAGCGCGTCATTGAAGCGACGGTAGGTGCGCAGGCGTTCGATCGCCGAAATGCGCAGCAGATATTCTTCGTGGTGAAAAGGCTTGCGGATAAAATCCTGCGCGCCGGCCCTGAGCGAAGCAAACGTCACCTCGGGGTCGTCGTGGCCTGAAAGCACCAGCACGTCGGGCCGTGTTTCGGCGCGGCTCAGCTGTATTTTTTTCAGAATTTCGAGACCGTCGATATCAGGCAGCGTGATGTCGAGCACCAGAATATCCGGTACCCATTCGGCAACAAGGCGCTGGCCTTCGGTGCCGGTGGCCGCATGGCGCACATCGTAACCGCTCTTTTCCAGCAGAGCAACCTGTAACAGGGCGACTGTTTCGCTGTCTTCGACTACGAGAATTCGGGTCTTGCGCGCCTGCATTTTTTTTGTGCCCGCCCGGGAGCGAACAAAAAAAACCGGTTTGTTATTGATCGCGTAAAGTGCATTTTGGCCCCTGAATTCGCATGACCGGTTTCAAAGACCATTTTTCGGCGAGATCGCGCGACTATGCGGAGTTCAGACCCGTGTACCCGGCCGAATTATTCCGCTTTCTTGCGTCGCAGTGTGCGCAGGCAAAATTCTGCTGGGACGCCGCGACCGGCAATGGCCAGGCTGCGCAGTCGCTGGTCGAACATTTCTCGCACGTCTATGCGAGCGACGCGAGCGCCAATCAGGTCCAGCACGCGACACCGCATCTGCGCATACGCTACGCGGTCGAACCGGCTGAAAAAACCGCGCTGGGAGACGGCTCATGCGATCTCGTGACTGTGGCGCAGGCGATACACTGGCTCAGGCAAGAAGATTTTTACGCCGAGGTCCGTAGGGTGCTCAAGCCCGGCGGATTGATCGCGGTGTGGGGCTATGGCCTGCATTCCGTTGACGACGCGGTGGATAAAGTCGTCAAAAAATTTTATTCTGAAATTGTAGGCCCGTTCTGGCCTGCTGAGAGAAAAATTATCGAAGACAAGTATGAGACCTTACCGTTTCCTTTTGAAAAAATAGACACCCCGCAATACGAAATTACCGCCGATTATTCTCTGGGTGAAATGCGCGGTTATCTTGCATCCTGGTCGGCAACACAGGGTTATATTAAACAGCATGGGAAAAATCCGCTCGAAGTGATTGCATCCGAATTAAAAGAGGTGTGGGGCGATGCGGAAAAGCGGACATTACGCTGGCCCATCTACCTCAAGCTGGGAAAATCTGGCCACGGGCTAGCCGCGGTGAGCGCAGCCGAACCGTAGCCCGTGGCCAGATTTTATGGCCACCACCGGTTTTTCAGGGGCAACAGTTTCACAAATTAAACACCCAGAAGAACGCGAGGAACAGCGTCATAATTTCTACCGAGTACTGTTTCATGATGCTGAGCGCGCCAGCGCGAATGCCGCAGTCAGAATAAAGGCCGGGCCGCGTTTCGTTCACGGCGAAACAGCGCGACTGCCGGCAGGCCCGCGAGACCGAGAAAAATCCACTCAATTTCGCGTCGATAAACGAGCAGGGTCATGTGCTGCTCAATCAACGATTCGGTGCCCGCATCAAGAATGCGCATGATGGCAATATTTTCCATCACGTCTGCGGCACCGGTGACGTGAGCGGCAAACAGTATCACGGCATAGAGTAATAGTTGGCTCGCAAGAATGGCGGCAACCATGAGCCGGTGTCGAAAAATGTAGCGTCAAGCGTACGCAGCGATATAGGCGAAATCGATGTAGGTGCCCAGCATGAATGCCGCACGGGATTTTTGTTCATCCTGCGTCTGCGTCGCCGATGATATTCCAGATTTCATAGGGCTGCAGGGCTATTTCGAGGCCGATAATCGGCGAGTTGACCCCGGGTTGCAGCGCCCGCGCGATGGTCGGATTCACCAGCGTCAGCGCAATCGTGATTATAAAGAAGGCACAGACAGAGATGAAAAGCGCGGCACGTATGCGGTGGCTTTGCGGCATGCGGGGGAGTTTCTGCTTGTGCACGCGGCGGCAACCGATTTAATGTTCGTGCATGTATGCCTCGGACCGCAGAGCGGTGGGTATACATACACATTAACCATTTGTTAATTTTTTTCGCCACCTTGGCCTCAGTTAATCTCGTTCTGGAGAATTGCGATGTTGAAAATTTATGTGACCTGCTTTAGAGCAGCCCCGTTATTTCCGGTGATTTTTCGAAGATGCGAAGCCCTCTGCAGTAAAGGGCTGAATCTGGCTGCAAAACGAAAGTCGCACCGGCGGATAAGAAAGAGGGCAAAGAAAAAGCCGCTGCGCTGAGCGCTAAAGACGCGGCAAAAGATAGCACGCTGAAGCTGGTAAAGCCCGAAGTACAGAAAGCTGCCGAAGCCAGCTTCAACATTGGCGGTGTGCAACTGTCGATTCAAGATGCTATTAATATTGTTCTGGAGAAGAACCTGACCCTGCAGGCGGCAAAATACGATGTCGTGATGAGCGATACTGCAGCGCGTAAACTCGAGAAAAAATATGCGCCTACTATCAACGCCGAAGGCCAGCACCTGAATTTCAGTACTGCGCCCCTTGCGACAGACACGAAAGGTAACCAGTATAATGCGAGCGTGGGCATCTCAAAACTCTTCGTCACCGGCACGACGGTGGGCGGCGGTTACCGTTACCAGCAGCTGCACACCGAAGCAGGTCCGAACTTTCTCGGCATACCTTCGCCGGCTGCAACCAGTACTTTTAACGGTTATTTCATCAACGTGCAGCAGGAACTGCTCAAAAATGCCTTCGGTTATGCCGACCGCAAGATGGATAAAGTGGCGAACAAACAGGCTGAAGCGCAGAGAGCCTATACTGTGAACCTGCTCTCGGCGCTGGTCGTGCAGGCGCTCACCGATTACTGGCAGGTAACGATACAGAAGTTTGCGCTCGAAAACGCGAAGCTCGAAGAAAAATCCAACCGTCAGGTGCGCGCGATCGTGGCGCGTAACGTCAGCTTTGGCCTCGGCGAATCTTATGACCTGAACAACTATAATGCGCGCGTCGCCAACTCTGTGGCCAAAGTCGCGATGACTGAGCAAAGTCTCAAAAATGCGACGCGCAAACTTCTGCGCACGGTGAACATGCCAGTCGATACGAAGATCGAAGGTATCACCAACCTGATCGATAAACTGCCAGATCTCGATTCGAACGCTGCGCTGAAGGCCGCGATGGAAAGGCGCGTCGATTTCAAAAACGCAAAACTCGACCTCGAAATTGCCGAGTTGCAGAGCGATCTCTATGACAACCAGGCGATGCCGTCGCTCACCGCGTATTTTAACCTCGTATCGCAAGGTACCAACCAGTTTATCCAGTTTCCCGGTTTTGCCGCGGCCGGTGCGCTGCAGAGCCCGCAGTGGCAGGTCGGAGTGAAAGCGTCTTACCCGCTTTGGGATCAGGAAGTCAAAGTTAACCAGCGCAATGCGAACATGCAGCTCGCGCAGAGCCGCATCAAACTGCAGAATGCAGAACAGGAAATCCGGGATGAGGTGCTCACACGTCTGGAAAACGTACGCCTGAACTACGAAATTTTTCAGAACAGCCGTACATCGCGCAAAGAGTCAGAAGCTTTTTATAACCGCATGCTCGCGCGCACGCGCACGGGTAAACTCAACTTTCAGCTCGTGGGCGATGCGCTGAATAACATGGTGTCGAACCGCCAGCGCGAGCTAGAAGCATTGGTGAACTACAACATTGCGCTGTTGCAATTCGATCTCGCCAAAAACGAAATTTTCGAACGCTATGGAGTGAATGTCGAACGGATCCTGGAGAAAATTAAATAAGAGTGGGGCTGCAGTCGGGAAATTTGCCGGCAAAGAGTAAGCAGCCTGAACTTGACGCCCGATACGGCGTAAGGATTATGTCACATGCATGCATTGGTTAAGCATTTTCGCACGATGCCGCCCGTTGCACTGATTGGCGCGAGCAACGATTCGACCAAGTACGGCAACATTATCTTCAAAGACCTGAAATCCAAAGGATATACCGTTTATCCGATTAACCCGAAAGCGACTTCCATTGAAGGCGTGCCCGCACTGCACAGTCTCGAAGAACTGAAAGAGAAGACCAACGTAGACTTGCTGGTATACGTGATTCCACCCGCGCTGACCCTCGAAAGCCTGAAAAAAGCGAAAGAGCTGGGTTATAAAAAGGTCTGGCTGCAGCCGGGTGCCGCCGATGCGGCAGTCGCCGAATACCTTGACACCAATGATTTTCAGTACATCATCGGCGCCTGCGGATGGTGTGGAAAGCTGCGACCTGGTTTCGGTCTGATAACCTGGTTAACAATACACCCGGCGCGAAAGCTGCTGAACCCTGCGGTTGATAAAATAGTTGTTGAACGATCGATGGCCTGTCGCACCGGAAGACTTGCCATATTTACGCTGGTAATCCGCCCAATCGTCGATCGCCTGCGTCGGTTGTGAAAATATCTGAATTTCTGCTACCAGCGTACCAAATACCAGGTTCAAAACGCCGTTCGCGAGCGGCTGGTGAAAGCCCTGCCAGACAGTGAGCCCGCTGCCCAGATTCACGATGAATGCAAGCGTATGCGGCAGCCATGAGCGACCGTCGCGTTCGCGCTTTGCGCTTGCCTCGAGCAATGCTTCGCCACGCGTCAGTTTCGAACGCCTTTCGGCGTCGTTGCCCTCAGGCAGCGAGCGCAATTCATTTCCCGCGTACATCGGCACCATCGGGTCGATGAATTGCCCGGCGACGCCGAGCAGGCACGAGACAGACCCTACCAGCAGATTTTCGCGTAATTGTCTTGAGTCTTCGGTGGAGTTATCCATTGCCGAATAGGCCACGAGTTGGCCCGCTGCAGCCGCCGAATAGCCCCCGAGCCAGCCCCACCACCACTGCGACGCGGCTTTGCTGCCAGCATCGAGTTTTTGCTGAATATGCGCGATGCGCTCGCCGGCTTCGCGGTCGCTGACGGGCTTATCAACCGCGCTCAGCGGGAAACTGGCGGAGAGTAAAATGATAGGCAGAAAAATTTTGGGGCGCACGCGGGATTTATTTTTTTATCCACAATGCCGGCGAGCATTATCGCGCTGGTTCCCCTACGGATAATTCATTGTGTAGTCGGCCTGCGTGGCAATACCGAATTTGTCGATCAGGCCTTGTTTCACTTTGAACACGTAGGTTCCGGACGGTTGATTTTTGTAGCGTATCGTGTACGTTGTTGAGTCGCCTGCCGGAGTGATGGAGTTATAGCTCACATTGCAGTTGGATACAAAATTATCGTTGGAAAAATTGAACATTTCACTGCAACTACTAGCTCCCAATGCGCCGATACTGGCAAAGGTCATCTGCCGTGAAAATGTGACGATGAAATCCAGATTGCCAAACCCTGGTGAGAAACCGCCGGAGGTAGTAACGCTGAGTACACGTGGCTCTGCCCCCGATGGCACACCGCTCTTGAACGGGTATGTCGCATCGGCACCTAAAGTTTTACCCTGAAAGTCGGTGACTGTGCCCAGAACCTTGATGATATAATCGCTGTTCGGGTCGAGGTCTGCCGCAAGCGACGCAGAAAAGACGGAGTTGCGCGTGGTCGCTGTGAGCGAACTGAACTGCAGGCAGGTTGTCGCAAAATTATCTGCGGCCGTAGTGATCTGAATGCTGCCCGAGCACGTCGTGTCGGTTGTATTGACTGTTACAGTCGAGGCATCCATCGGTTTGTTGAATTTAACCAGCACCGGCGCGCTCAAAGTCGTCCAGGACATACTCGTGGCGGGCGTGAGACTGGCGATGCCGGGTGTGGCTGGAAAGTACACATCTGAGACATAGTCTTCGGGCACATTGACCGCCATACAATGCGAAAGCAGCAGCATCCACGGCGCGAAGGCTGCGAGACGCAGAAAATCCGCTTTGAGTAGTATAGAATTCATTTTGAAACCCTCATAAAAATTGTTTCCCGACGCCGAAGCTGAAGCTCCATACCATCAGGTTTTCTCCATTCTTGTAAAAGTAAAGATCGGGGCCGGTTTTAAAGAGCAACTTGAGCTGCGGCTGAATGTCATATTGCAGAATCGCGCCGAGACTCACCAGCGGTGTCAGCCCCGATGATAAGGTCGATCCGCCACTGCGCCACAGCGTTTGGTACGAAAAACCGAAACCGGCATAGGGCAGCAGCTCGAGCCGGTAAGGCAAAGGAAACGGGTAGGCCGTGAAGGCAGAGAGGTCGGCGCGCAGCAAATTGGTCTTCACCGTGTCGGCAGAGGTGTCGCCGGCGAACATCTGCACGGGCAGCGTCGCCGAAGCTGCAGAAAAATTCGCCTGAGTGCCGAGCAAAAAGTTATAAGGCAAAAGATTTTTCACCTGGTAGACAATACCGACCGCGAGCAACGATGACATTTTTCCCATGGGAAAATTGTTATCGACCTGAATGCTACTCGTGCTCGCACCGAGGCTGCCCATCGCAGGGTAACCGAGATAACCCGACAGCTGGTGTTCGACGGACTTGCGGCATTCGACTGCCACTTCGATGGCCTTCGCGTCGGCGAGTTTTGACGGTTCACCCACACGGCAGCTCTGTGCGGGGCGTTTGGGCAAACTCAGAATCGACAGGTCGAATGCCTGCAGGTCTTCGACGCGGCTCTTAAACTGCTGCTCGCCGATGCCAGTAACCTTCATGTCTTCTCTACCGTCGAGCGACAGCAAAAGTTCGTCGCCGAAAAAGCCGATCGTCTTCACGACGAGCGGCACGGTCTCAGTGATGCAGGTGATGAGGATTTCTACGTTCTTGAAAGTGACACTGCCCTGAGCATTGCGCACATGGCAGACCTGCCGCGGCTCTTTGGGATGGCTTTTGACAGAGAGATCAAACTGCTCGCCAGAAGCAAAAGTTTTGCCGAAATCTTTCAGCGTCTCACCCGGCTGAATGGCAAATTCATTGCCGCCAAACTCGAGTACGAGGCCCGAACCTTTGAGCCCGGCAATCTGCGCGGTCACGGCAAAACGCAGCGAGTTTAACTGGGCCAGAATCGCGCGTGAAAGTTTTGCCGCACTTTTGCTACTCAGCTCTTCGCGCAAAGAAAACAATACTTTCCTGAGTTGTGCATGGTAACCCGAGACTACGAGGTATTTCTTCTTGCCTTGCGTTTCGACCTGACCCCAGAACACGAGGTCTGATTTCAGATCTGTTGCGGCATCGCCGAAAAACTGCGTATGGGTAGCTGTGGCCGCTGATATTTCATGCCGCCAGCCCTTCTGTGCAGCATATTCCTGCACGCTCTCGGCCGAGATGCGAATCGCGTCGCGTTCTTCGTGCACGCCTTCCGCGATATTTTCATAGAGCGCTTTTACGGTTTTGCTGTTTGCATCCTTCGGCTTTTCTGCGACAACGGGTAACCAAACCATGCGCAGCGTCGCGGCAGTGGGAATCGAGCCCATATCGCCGTCGGTTTCGGTCTCAACGGTAATTTTTTTGAATTCAGCCACGACGTTTTCAGCCGAGGTGTTGATCGCTTCGAAGATCGAACCGTCGAGCAAGGGTTTGAGCTCCGGCAGCTCTGCGGTGCGGTTTTCGTTCACATAATAGACATAGGTCTTCATGCTGATCTGCGTCGAGTCTTGTTCGGGTGGCTTTTGCCCTGCCGGCAGCGGCGCTTTGGGTATAATGCCATAAGAACCATAGATCAGAATGTCGGCCTTGAGCGCGACCGCGATGCGCAGCAGGTTGTTCTTTTCGGGAATTTTGCGCGGGTCGAAGATACCGACTTTCGAAAGATCGTCGAGCACGCTCTTCATTTTGTCTTCGCCGATGCGCTGGTAGGCAAACTTTTTCTTAAGAGAGTCATCGATCGCCGAAGAAAGCGAACTGCCGAGATAACCCGCGCTTTCAACGTTGCCGGTGAAGTGCACCATGCCGATGCGCGCAAGTTCGGCGTGTGCGGCCGAAAATGCCGCTGAAAAAAGTGCCGAGAACAGTATGATTCGGGCGAGAATGCGCATGCGTTGGTGCGAAAATAGCACAGAAATGCAGTCTTGTCAACGGCAGTAAGCGCAGGGTCAACCTGCGCATTCGCGCGCAGATTGACCCTGCGAAACACGAAAAAAGCTATGCGCGCGGCACAAAACGTCGATTCGATGACCATCCGCCTGTTTTTCACAATTCTGCTTACATTGGTCACTGCCGGGCTTGCGTGCAGCCGCACCAACAGCCCCACGGCAAAGCCCCGGGCAGAAGCGGGCGTGCTTGACCTGCAGAGTTATGATTTTTCCCGCCAGGGGCCGGTTGCGCTTGATGGGCAATGGGAATTTTATTACGGGCAGTTTGTCGCGCCGCAGAAATTTTCGACGCCGCAGCCGCATGGCATGTTTATTCCCGTCCCTGACTCATGGAACCACCATACCTTCGAGGGCAAAAAAATGCGCGCCGACCATTTTGCGACGTATCGGCTACGCATTCGTCTGCCCAAAGCTGCGCCGGCGGATTTTCCCCTGAGCCTCAGGCTGGATACCGCGGGTACAGCCTATACGCTTTTTATCAACGGCAGGCACGCTGTTTCGGCGGGCAAACCCGGCGCTTCGCTCTCAGAATCGCGGGGCACTTACAAGGTGCTCACGTTGCCTGCAATGCCCGAACGTGGCGAGATCGAACTGGTTGTCCATATCTCCAATTACCTGCACCGTTCGGGTGGTCTGTGGTTCAGTCATCATCTGGGCACAGTGGAGCAGATCAACCGCATGCGGGAGAAAGGGCTGTTTGCTGATGCAATTCTTTTAGGTGCTCTCTTTATCATCGGTTTCTATCACCTCGCGCTGTTTTTTAACCGGCGGCAGGAACTACCTGTACTGCATTTCGGCCTGTTTTGCCTCATGGTTGCATTTCGCGTGCCATTCACCGGCGAGTTCTTTCTCACGCAACTGTTTCCCGATTTTCCTCTCGATCTGCAGTTGCGCCTCGAATATACCACCGTCTACATAACGCCTGTCTTTATCATCTCTTTTATCGCCTATTCTTATGCAGAAAAAACGCGCAGATTCATCCTCTATTATTCGCGTATCGTGGCCTTGCTGTTTTTCTCTACTATACTTGTTTTTCCCCCATTCATATTCACGGGATTTATTGTTTATCACGATTTATACCTGATGACGATCGTTGTATGGGCATTCAGTATCATGGGAGTTGCCGTGAAGCGCCGTGAACAGAACGCACTGGTCTCGTTGTTATTGCTGGTTCTTTTGGGCGCAGCGCTCACCAACGACCTGCTGTTCTCGATGGAGTACATTTACACGACGAGCATGCTGCCCTTTGGCCTGATTGTTTTCGTATTTGTGCAGGCAGTGCTGTTGTCGCGCAAGTTCTATCATGCTTACAGGTTATCTGAAAACCTTTCTGCGACGCTGACGGTGACCAACCGCGATCTCACGCAGCTGAAAGAAAACCTCGAACACAAAGTTGCCGAACGCACCGAAGTGCTGCAGGAGAAAAACCGCGAACTCGCGGTGGCGATCAACACGCGCGAAAGATTTCTGTCCATTATGGCGCACGATCTCAGAAGCCCGCTCGTGGGCATGGCCAGAATCTTTGAAGCTGCGGCAACGGGGGTCATGCAGATCGAAAGGCAGATGATTCCCGTTATGGCGCGCACCGTGCGCGAGAGTGTGAACCTGCTCGAGAACATGCTCAACTGGGCGCTCAGCCAGAAGAATCAACTCAAGAGTTTTCCCGACAACATTGAGGCGCTGCCGACTGTGCAGAAAATTGCCGCGCTGTTTGAACACATTGTGGCAGAAAAAAATATCACTTTTACTCTCGATGTACCGGGCGACCTGTGGGTGCATGCAGACCAGAGTATGCTCGAAACAATTCTCCGCAACCTGCTCGGCAATGCCATGAAATTCACTCCGCAGCGCGGACACATTGCCCTCACTGCCGCAGAACATCGCGATTCGGTGCGCTTCGAAATCAGCGATAGCGGAGCGGGCATAGACGCTGAACGGCTCGCAGATCTCTTTACGGCACAGGAGGCGCATGGCCGAAAAACGATGCCTGTCGCCAATGAAGGCACGGGCCTTGGGCTCATTATCTGCAAAGAATTTGTCGAAACCAATAGCGGCAAAATCGGCGCCAGCAGCGTTCAGGGGCAGGGTAGTTGCTTCTGGTTTGAGATACCCCGCGGGGTGAATATGGCTACCCAGCGCAGGGGCAGTGGCAAGGCGGATGTATCGGCTGCGGAAAAAAATCTCGCACGGCTCAAGGCTCTTATTGTCGAAGACAACGCGATTCACCTGCGGCTCGTCGAGTCGGTCTTCGTAGAGCTCGGCATTTCAGCCGAAATGGTGGGCGACGGTCAGGCTGCCTGGGAGCTGCTGCAGTCGGAGCCATTCGATTTTGTTCTGCTCGACGGGAAACTGCCTGTGCTCGACGGCTTTGCCTTGGCCGAAAAAATCTCGACACTGAATAAGCGGCCTATGGTTATTTTCCATTCGAGCTTCTCTGAGCAGGAAATTCTCAGTCGGGTTTCGCAGAATTATTTTGATGCCACAATACCTAAACCGTTGAGCAAAGAAGCTTTAGTCAAAGTATTATCAGCCCAGCCACCGCGGGAGCGGTGGCCGGGCTGATGATAAAAACGATAGCATGCTGCGCCAGTTTATTCGGTCTGCCGCGTGGGCAGCAATCCGCCTATCAGACTCATTATCGCCGAAGACCACCCTGTCTTTCTCGATGGGCTCGTTGCCAATTTTAAACAATATCCTGAGTTCCAGATTGTCGCTCGGGCGGTGAATGGCGAAGAGTTTTTGACGCATATGCAGGAGCGCGAATTTGATCTTGCGCTGGTCGATATTTTTATGCCGACGCTTGATGGTCTCGAGGTATTGCAGCGCGCGCTCGAGCTGTCTCCCGGAGCGAAAATTGTTATCATGACGGGTAATATCGAGCCCGAATTTCTTAACCTCGCGATGGCACGCGGCGCGGTTGGCTATGTCTCGAAGAATGATGATTTTTTAAATATCATTCAGACGTTGAAAACAGCGCACAAGGGCGGCAAGGCATTGTCTCCCAAGTCACAGCAGATCGTGTTTGATGCGGCGACGGCAATGTCGAACCCACTTGAAGCGCTCACGCGCCGGGAAATGGAGATCTTTCGTCTTGTCGCATCAGGTGTGAACAGCGAGAAGATCTGCGAAGATCTGAGTATTGCGCTGCGAACACTCGTGTTTCATAAGCAGAATATCAAAGACAAACTACAGGTATCAAGCGTGGCCGAACTGGCCGGCATTGCGCACAAATACCGGGTTATCTGATTTCTGCTATTTTCGTTTCTGGCTCTTTTTCGGTTTGGCTTTTTTCTTTGGCGTTTTCTTCACGGCTTTTGTTTTTTTCGCCGTTTTTTTCGGGGCCTTTTTAACCGGCTTCTTTGCAGGTTTCGCTGAGGATTTCTTTTCCGGTTCGATCTTCACTCTCATGAGCTCGTCGTGATAATTGCGCATGGCGCTGTCGTCCATGTGCGGGTGCTGGAATACCATCGAACCTTCGAGCAATACCGAGCGTTCTTTGTTGAAGTGAGACATTTGCCTGAACAGCATTTTGATGCCGGTGTCTGAAAACTTGTCCGCAAGTTTGGCAAAGGCCTGCGCAGCGTCTTCTGTCTCTTGCAGAGCCAGCCGCAAGGCCTCGACTTCATTGCCATGCGCGCTTTTCTTCAGGTTACGATCGAGCTTTTTGATCAGTTTCTGGATTGCGGTGGAGTGGAACTTGTGCACCTGACCCAGGTGTTTCAGGTTAGGTAGGCCTTTGCTGCCCGAATAAGTTTCATAGATGTTTTTAATCAGCTGGATATGCTCTTCGCTATCTTCTGCGAGATCGAAAAAGAAATTTTTTACGGAACCTTCACCGAGGTCGTCGTGAGTTTTCATGCAGAAATCGAAAAAATCTTTTTCATGCTGAATGCCTGCGGCGACCGCTTCGAGAAAACTGGTGTTTTTGACTGAAGACATAATAACCTCCAAACCTGATAAGCTGCCCTTACCGACCATGCGGGGGCGGATTGTCATCTCATTTTTGGTGCAGCTGCGCTTGCACCCGGAATGCAGGCATTGTTGCTGGTATATATTGTATGGCGATGCCAATGATTCCAGCGGGAACCGGTTTCATGGTTTTTTTCCGCCGGGCGAAACTGAACTCGTGCCAGGAAAAAATCGTCAGGGTATAAGGGGCCAAGCACTGGACTGTGATGGCCTCGACAATGCGAGCGGCGGCGATTATGTCAAAGTCAATGACGAAAAGGCATTAGCAGTGATACGCACTTCAAATGCTTAGACCCGCAGCACCTGGTTGATCAGCGTGCCGAGCATGCCGTCATGCGACTGAATCGCCTTCTGGTTCGCTTCATACATCCGCTGCACCTCGATCATGTTCACCATCTCGGTGACGATGTTTACGTTCGAGGCTTCGAGAAAACCCTGCAGAATTTCGGGAGATTTTACCTGATCGACCGGGCGCATGTCGCCCGACTCGGGAGTGGTGTTGTAGAATGACTGGCCGGTTTTATCGAGGTGGCGTGGGTGGTCGACGGTGCGAATCTGCAGCGTGTCGAGCAGCACAGGGTTTTCCCACTGGTTCACGTCTTTCGAGGTGAAGTTTTTCGGATCGTTACCGACGGCCTGGTTGATCCACACTTCGCCATTGGTCTTCACGATATAGTTATTATGGTTAACCTGAATCGGCCCCTTTTCACCCATGAGCGGAAAGCCGTCGGGTGTCACCAGCATGCCATTACGGTCGAGAATAAATGATCCGCTGCGTGTGAGCCTTGGCCCGGCCTGTGATTGCACCACGAAAAAGCCATCTCCGTTAATGGCTAAATCCTGATCGCGTTCGGTGCGTTTCAGCGCCCCCTGGTCAAAGCGCGTATAAACTTCGTTGACTTCTGAACCCGTGCCGAGTTTGCCCACAAGGGGCGAGATGTCGAAACCGCCCATCGGCACCCAGCCCACACCATCGTCGCGCGTGCGGTGTATCAGTACCTCGGGGTTCGCCTTAAAAATCGCGACATCTTCTTTAAAAGCAGTTTTGTCGACGTTGGCGAGGTTGTTCGCCACCGTATCCATTTTGATCTGCATGGCGCTCATTCCAGAGGCGCCGGTATAGATACCGCGTAGCATGTTTGATTATCGTGCGGATTGGCGCGTTGGCTGAGACATAATTTGCCAAAAAGGCATATTATGTCTCATGTTGTAGCTATGGATTTCCTGAGCTGGGTATAGGTTGCCCCAGGCTATGGAAATCCGCAGCCAGGCCGTTGGCTGTGAATTTCCATAGCCAGTGGGACAGGTATCATTTTTCTTCTGTTTTCGAGCCTTTGGCCTTCTTATCAGGTTTGTTGGCCCCCTGGTGTGGGCTGTATTGATTCAAACGCTGGCGTTCTTTCTTAATTTGGCCATCTTTGGCTGCACGCTGTGACGCGGCAGCGGCGCGGTTCTTGTTCTTGTTCGCATATGCCGTGGTTATGGAAGCCAGGCAAATTGAGATGCAAAGGCTGCTAAAGATCTTTTCCATTGAATAATCCTCCATTATTGTTTGCCTGGAATTCCAGGCTTCAGGATAGACGACGATAATGCGGCGATACGGACTGAAAAAACTCCAGCCTGTGTCTCATCCATCCACAGTTTCGCCGGCCATGGGCAATATATCCCAGTGCCGGCACCCGGCACCGCGGATAAATGCTTGTAGCCGCCTTCCAGTCTGCCAGCACAGCCGACAAATTTCGCGGCTTACAGTCGCGGAACCAGCAAATAATAAGGAGAGAATGATGAAAAAAAGTTATGTATTGGGACTCATGATCGCTGCCGCTTTTATCTTCACCGGCTGCGTGAAAGATTTCTACATGTTCGTCGATGAATCGACATGCCAGCAGGGCCGCGGCGGCCGCGCTGAATCTACCTTTAAAGAGGGTAAGTGTCCCGAAAAAAATGCGCAAGGCAAAGCTAAGACACCAGGTTTTTGCCAGGATGCAAAGGACGCCGACCAACAAGTCTATACCTATGACCCGATCACTGCCGACCAGCTGAAAGGCGTCTGCGACAAGATACTCCCTGGCTCAACCTACAAAGATAAATAACACAATTTCCGGGAATGGCCTGCCATTCCCGGAAATAAATTCTCTTTTCTATGTCTTGGCTTACAAGCCGAGGCGACAAAGCCATTTTTTTCCGCTATAAACCTCCGTATTCAGGCTCCTGAACGCTGCGGGGGGTATCCCCCGTGTTTTTCAGAGCCTCAAAACGGAGGATATATGAAAAAGACGATAGTTTTAGCCCTGCTTGCGGCATCGACCGGGAATGCGTGGGCAGAGGCAGCACCGGCGAAACCGGCGTATGCAAAAGGCCGGCAGGCGAGCATTTCGCTGTGGGGTGGATATACCCCTTATGTGGGTGCGGTCGACCAGAACAGTTATAAATCCGCATGCGAGGTCTACACGAACGCAGGCGGCAGTTGCACGAATAAGCTCGGTGGGCTTGCGGGTGGCATCGACCTGTGGATGGGCAACGTGGCACAGCTGGGCTTCGCAGCGCAGTATTTTCAAGCCGGCTCTCTGGATGGCAACTCGAGCACAACCACGAGCGGAGTTCTGCCTGGTTCGACCATTACCACGAAAACCACTGAGAAGCTGAATTCGCAGTTTATTCCGCTGCTCGCGCAATTCCGCATTCACCCGAAGTTTTTCTACATCGGCATCGGTGCGGGTGTTGCGATCAACATCACGAACTACGAGTTCAGCATCAACGGCAACTCAGTCAGCGGCAGGCAGGTGTCGAACCCCACAGGATTTTTGCACAGGCAACGCTCGGGACAGCCTGCTGCTGAGCGACGACGTGACAGTCGACCTGTTCGTAAAAGGGCTTCGTCACGGTTTTCTATAGCACGAACAAAGATTCGTCGGGAAATAACACTTATTCGGCGGCCAGTGCGTGGGCAGTCACTCCCGGGCTTGCTGTTTCATTCCATTTCTGAGTCTTTAAGGAGAAAAAAATGGAAGCAAAAAAACAACTACGTATCGTTCAGATACTGCTCACGCTCACTGCCGCCGAGTTTTTCGGGCCGGCACTGCGCGACATCGACATCTCGCACCTGCAGAACCCCGAATGGCCAGGCCATGCGCGTGTGCACATGATGTGGCTGATCTCTTACATGGTGACATCGGGCATGGCTAATATCTACCTGATCTGGTTCAGAAAGCCATTTGCGCTGCAGAATCTGTATCTCGCCTTTGTCTGGCAGGCGTGCAACATTGCGGCGTTCTGGTCGGCGGTCATTTTCTCGCCGCTCTACAAAGGTGCCGTGATTGATGGAAAATACCACGTGGAAATACTGGGTATCAACGAGAACATCCTTGCGTTCACGCTGCTATCATCCCTGACCGCGATCGCCTTCGCTTATTTCCATTTCGCCGTGGCGCCGCGTCTGAAACAGGTATGAAAGCGGGCAGCGTAAAACGCCTGCAAACGCCGGTTCTCATCGCGGGCGGCGGGCCCTCAGGCATGACGGCCGCCCTGTGCCTCGCGGCCTGCGGGGTTAGCAGCGTGATTCTGGAAAAGCGCCAGACTCTGGCACGGCATCCGAAAGCGCATGAGATCAGCGCACGCACCATAGAGATTCTGGTTTCTCTCGGCATCAGCATGCGGCAGATGATCAAAGAATCGTCGCCGCACGAAGACGCGTCGCGCATTCTTTTTTGTCGCACATTGGATGAAGAGCTGGGGCGGATTGACCTCAGCGAAAAAGACATTGCTGCCAAGTACGCGGCTCATACACACACTGAGCGACCGTATCTCAACCTGTCGCAGACAGAACTCGAAAAAATTCTGCGGCAAAAAATTTTGCATTCAAAGCAGATTCGCCTGTTCTCAGGCTGGAACTGGCGTTCATTGCGGCAGAGCGCCGACGGTGTCGATTCCGTGGCTAAGAATAATGAGACCGGTGCAGCGCTCGAAATCCATAGCCAGTATCTGCTGTGCTGCGATGGGGCCGGCGGTGCATGCCGTTCGCAACTGGGTATAACGATGCAAGGCCCCGAAAAAATACAGGATTTCGCCAATGCATACTTCACCGACGACCTGCGGTCCCGGCTGAAAACCAAAGCGAAACTCTTTTTTGTTCTGAAACCCGACGCGGCGGGCACGTTTATTGCGCACCATGCCGGCCGGCGCTGGGTCTACCACGTGCCCGTGATGACGCCGCATGAAAAGATAGAAGACTATACCGAAGAGGTTTTTGGCGAGCGCATTGCGCGCGCACTCGGCGACGCAGATTTCAAACCGCACATCGAGTCGGTCAGCAGCTGGCGCATGACGGCGCAGATCGCCACCACGTTTCAGAACGGGCGTTGTTTTCTGGTTGGGGATAGCGCGCACCGCTTTCCACCGACCGGCGGTCTGGGGCTCAATTCAGGGGTCGGCGATGCACACAATCTCGCGTGGAAAATTGCCGCGATCATCAGGGATGGCGCGTCAGAAAGCCTTGCGGCGACGTATGAAACGGAGCGCAAGCCTGTCGTCACGCTGAACTGCGATGAAAGTCGGCGCAATTTTTTTAAGCTCTACGATATTCCGCGCGCGCTCGGCATTAATCCCACGCTTCTGCCACGCGCGATGGCTCTGTTGTCCTCGGTACCGTTGCGCTGGTTCGGCAGAAAATTCCGCGACGCAGCTTTGCGCCTGCTTTATGCACTGGCCGACCGCCGGCTACAGCGCCGCTGGCAGAACCCCCGTGTGGCTGCGCGCCTGCGCACTGTGATCGAAGGGCAGCACGAACACTTCGACCGTATCGGCCTCGACCTGGGTTATGTGTACAACGACGGAGCCATAGTCTCAGCCGGCGAAAGGGCGCAGTTCAGCGGTGTCGCCGATTATCGGCCGTCGTTTTCGCCGGGTGCGCGTCTACCTGTGTTTCGCTGGCGCAGCGGCAAAGCGACGCAGCAATCTGCAGACGTTCTGCGTTATGACCGCTTCACAATTTTCGCTGCCGCCGCAGATGCTTCGGCATGGAAAGCTGCGGTCACGGCCGCGCGGCTGAAGCCAAAGCTTCAGGTCATAGCGTTGCCCGATACTATCTTTACCGCAGGACACAGCAAAGCCACGCGGAACATTCTGTCGGGTGGTGCGCTCCTGGTGCGCCCTGACGGCCATATTGCTGCGCAGGTCGAAGCCAGCGCACCAGCTTTACAGCAGGTATTCGAACAGTTGGGTTACAACGTTAAGCCGGCACTACCGGCCCGGAGGCTTGCATCATGAAAATTCTGTTTTTTGATATTCTTTACCTCATTGCCTTTGGAGGCCTTGCCTTCACCTGGTATCTGTTCCGACCGCTCACGCGGCATCCACAGCCAGCGCGGGCAGTGTGCCTGAACGAAGATGACGGTGAATTCAAAAAGCTGCCGCTCAAACCGCGGCATATTTTCGGTATCGGGCTGTCTTATGCGCAACACATCGCCGAGACTGCGCATGAATTTGATCCGCAGGCTGACCCCGCTGTGTTTATCAAAGCCAATGTGACGCTGAGACCCGGTGGCGGCGCGGCGGATTTTCCCCGTAGTACCGAAATTTTTTCGGCAGCAGAAAGTATGTCCATCGGTCTGGGTAGGGGGCTCACAGAAAAATTCGGTGACCTGCCGCCTCTGCTGGATTATGAAGCAGAACTTGCGTACATCCTGCTTACCGACATCAGCGACAACCAGTTGGCCGATGGCACATTTGTGCCAAAGCTGGGGTTCTTCATTGCGAATGATCTTTCGTCGCGCGCGCTGCAGATTCTCGGCGAGGGCATGCACAACCGGCTCGCCTACTGGGGCATGTCGAAAAGTTTTGCCGGTTTTTTGCCGACGACCAAGAATATCTGGATACCCGACGAACACCGTAACAATGCAATTCCCTGCGTTACACTACAGACACGCGTCAACGGCGAGCTGCGCCAGAATGCGACAACGGCCGACATGATCTACACGCCCCTGCAGATGTTGCGCGCCGCGCGTAAAACTTACCCCGATCTTGCGCTCAAGAAGGGCGATATCTTCATCATGGGCACACCTGGTGGCATCGCGCTCGCAACGCCGCGTTGGAAAGGCCGGCTCGCTAAGCTCTTGCGTTTCAGACGTTTCACCAAGCTCAAATTTGTGCTCAAAGGAGACCACAGCCGGTTTTTGAAGCCGGGCGACCGCGTCGTCGTTTCAGGCGGTTGGCTGGGTGAAGTGCAGAGTACAATTCGCTGAGCCAGGGCTACAAATTCGGTGGCGCTTCTGTGCCGGTCGGTAAAAACGGTACAGCATGACCGCAAAACCGAGAGCAGGGCAACGCGAGGGCGAAGAGCGCGCGCACTCGTGGTTTTCCAATCCGCTCGACTGGGCGCAGATCGATCGTATGATTCTGCTGTCTGTCATGGTGATTCTGGTGCCGGTGTTCTTCGGCGGATCTCTCATTCTGACGCTGATCTTTTCGCCAAATTGGCTCAACCGCAGCGTGGCCACGGCCTTGTTGCTGATATACGCGGCCTACGGGGCTGCGGTGCTGGGCTTCATGCTGCTCGCGTTCAGGCGGCGCCGCCAAACAGAGAGCTGGCCGCTCTTTGAAACCTTCATTATCATCTCGTATGTTGCCGTCACGTTTGTGCAGTCATGGCTTTCGGGCACACATTTTACCAGCGGTGTGCTGTTACTCATGATCGGGGTCTACATGACTTCGGCTCTTGCGGATATCCGCAAGGTTTACCGTGCCTATATTACTGCCGCTGTGATCTTTATCATACTGGGTTTTATCGAAAGCAGCGGTATCTTTCGTTACGCGCCGCTGTTCACGCGGCCGCCCTATAACGCCGATGGTTCACCGATTGCGGGTTGGTTTGTGGTGCAGGTTACGCAGATCGCTGCGCTTTTGGTCATCACACACATCGGGCTTATGGCGACGCGGCGCTGGGTAGAACGCGAGAACCTGTTCCGCGAGATGTCCACGATCGATGGCCTGACGCGCCTGACGAACCGGCGTTCATTCATCGAGCGCAGCGAAACCGAATTTGCGCGCGCGCGCCGCCTGCCGGTCGAAGGCATTTCGTGCATCATGATCGACATCGACCATTTCAAGAAAATCAACGACACACTCGGCCACCACGCCGGCGACGCGGTGCTGGTGCAGACATCGGCGCTGCTGCTCGAAAATGCACGACCTTACGATGAAATCGGCCGTTATGGCGGCGAAGAATTTGCTATTCTGCTGCCAGAGACATCGCTCGACGTAGCGACTCAGGTTGCCGAGCGCCTGCGCGAAACGATTGCCGACCATGAAGTGTGGGTCGATGGCAAGCCGGTCAAGGTGACGGCAAGTTTTGGTGTCGCGTGTTTTCCGGCGGAGGGTATTAACAGCATCAATGACCTGCTCAAAGCAGCAGATTCGGCGCTCTACCAGGCGAAATATGGCGGGCGTAACCGGGTCGTCGCCGGCCATAAACGCGCAAAGCCAGACGCAAAGAAAAAACCTGCTGCTCAGTGGCGAAAAAAGCGCCCCAGGGCGTAAGCGACGGCGCTTTAGTCCCATTCTAAATCAGGTGACGCGCTGACTGCGCAGAAAGGGTTAACGCATCGCGGCCCGCATGCGCAGACAGCAAAAGAAATCTCCACCGACCGAAAGGCAGAAAGTTACCGCGGTTTTTCGCGCAGAACAGATATCGAAAGTCTATGAGATGGGCGAGGTGCAAGTGCCTGCTCTCGACGCCGTCAATCTTTCTCTCTATGAAGGAGAGTTCGTGGTGCTGCTTGGGGCGTCGGGTTCGGGCAAGTCAACCCTGCTGAATATTTTGGGCGGTCTCGACACACCGACCAAAGGTCGCGTGCTGTTCAGAGACAAAGACATCTCCACAATGAGCGAAGACGAGCTGACGCAGTTTCGCCGGCAGCACATCGGCTTTGTTTTCCAATTTTATAACCTGATACCGAGCCTCACTGCCGGTGAGAATATTGCCCTGGTAACCGACATTGCGCGCGAACCGATGCCGCCGGTCGAAGCAATGCGCCTCGTCGGTCTCGCGGAGCGAATGGACCATTTTCCCGCGCAGCTGTCGGGCGGCGAGCAACAGCGCGTGGCGATTGCGCGCGCAATCGCGAAAAAACCCGACGTGCTGCTGTGCGACGAACCCACCGGCGCGCTCGATTTTAAAACCGGGCGCGTGGTGCTCGAAGCGATCAGCAACGTCAATCTTTCGCTCGGCACGACGACGGTCGTCATCACACATAACGCCGCAATTGCCGGCATGGCCGACAGGGTAATTGAAATGCGCGACGGTAATATCATCACCGACCGGTTAAACCGCCGCCGCCAGTCGATTGCAGAGCTCAGCTGGTGAAAACAATCGATCGCAAGGTTTTCCGGGAAATTTCCGGAATGAAGAGCCAGACGGTGACGATCGCGATTGTTGTCGCCGCCGGCGTGGCACTGTTTGCGGGTTCGCTGGCCTCATATGAATCGCTCGGCCGTGCCCGCGACCTGTTCTATTCTTCATCGGCCTTTGCCGAAGGGTTTGTGTCACTCAAAAAAGCGCCGCGCCATGTTGCCGGGCGCATCTCCGAAACGAGCGGCGTTGCGCTGGTTGAGCCACGCATCACGCAAGAGGCCGCGCTCGATTTTCCCGACGAAAGGGTGCCGTCGGCGGGCCGGTTTGTTTCGTTGCCCGATGTGCTAAGCCGGCTTGCAGTACGCAGCGGTAAATTACCCGTGACGCGCAATGAAGTTATGCTCAGCGAATCCTTTGCGCTCGCGAATAAACTGGTTCCCGGCAGCCGGCTGGTGGCGGTGCTCAACGGTCGCAGACAGGTACTCAAGGTTTCGGGCACTGCACTTTCCCCCGAGTTTGTCTATATTTTCCGGCCGGGCAGCCTGATGCCGGATGATAAGCACTATGGCCTTCTATGGATGACGCGCGATGCGATGGAGAACTATTTCGATTATGGCGGCGCTTTCAACGACCTCGCTTTTACCTTTGCTCCCGGGGCCAACCACCGCCATGTATTGAAATCCATCGATGCAGTGCTTGAACCATACGGTGGTTTTGGCGCCTATGACCGCGACAAACTGGCATCCTATGCATTTCTGCGCGATGAATTCAAGCAATTGCGCACGAACGTGTTTTTTCTACCCTTGATTTTTCTCGGTGTGGCGGCCTTCCTGTTGCACATCGTTGCTACCCGGCTGATTGCGCGGCAGCGCGAGCAGATCGCGTCGCTCATGGCTCTCGGCTATTCGCACGGACAGATCGCCGCACACTACCTGAAGCTCATGGTGCTCATCAGCGGGGGCGGTGCACTCCTCGGCGTTGCCGTGGGTGCATGGCTCGGGCAGGCGATGACCACCCTGTATGGAGATTTCTACCGTTTTCCCGATCTGCGGCATATCTTTAACCCGCTGGTTGCGCTGGCTGGGCTCGCGATCGGCGCCTTTGCGGGTATCGGCGGTACATGGTTTTCTGTGAAACGCGTGATGAAAATGCAGCCGGCGCAGGCGATGCGGCCACCGGTGCCCGAGAGTTTTTCGCAAACTTTTGTGGAGCGCTGGTTCAAAAATATGCCGGCAATTTCCCGCATGTTTCTGCGTAACCTTTTGCGCCGACCACTCAGGACAGTTCTCTCCATCCTGGGGCTGTCTACATCGGTCATGATCATGGTATTAGGGTTGTTTTCGACCGATGCGGTGAATTCGATGCTGAGCCTGCAGTTCGATGTTTTGAACCGCGAGAGCATGACTGTCTCGTTTCTGCGCCCGGTGTCTTCGGCCGCGCTCGATGAAATACGCAGCCGACCCGGTGTGCAGATGGCCGAGGGCTACAGGCAGGTGCCGGTGCGCCTGAGGTCACGCCAGTTTACGAAGGAAATGGTCGTGACAGGTATTCAGAGCGATGCTGTGCTGCGGCGCGTCGCAGACCAGAACCGCCAGGTGGTGCCGATTCCTGCGGCTGGAGTGCTGTTGAATTCAGTCGTTGCCACAAAAATGGGAATCCAACCCGGCGACGAAATCCAGTTCGAACTGCTCGAGGGAAACCGGCGCAAAATCACGGTCACCGTAGTGCAGCTGATCGATGAGATTATGGGGCAGGGATGCTACATGAGCATGAACACTCTAAGCCACCTGCTCGACGAGGCGCAGAGCATTAATGTCGCGGCGCTCAAAACAGACCCGGTAAAAGAAAACGATATCATGAATCACCTGAAGAATTCATCACAAATCGCATCGATCACGACGCGCGAAAATACGCTAAAGGTCTATTACGACATGATGTCCCGCAGCATGCTGGCGATGGTTACGATTATCCTGTTCTTTGCCGCGGCCATATCGATTGGCATGGTCTATAACACTGCCATGATTTTGTTGTCTGAGCGTACATTTGAACTCGGTTCGCTGCGCATCCTCGGATTCACCAAGGCGGAAGTTTTTGAAATGATTGCCTCTGAACTCGGCTCTGTGATACTGATGTCGATTATTCCGGGATGTGTCCTGGGGTATCTCTTCTCCTGGTTGCTGATGAGCAGCGTCGATACCGAAGAATTTAACTTCAGGGTGGTCATTACCAGCCGCACGTATGTGACTGCGGTGCTGACATCGCTCACCACGGCAGTTGTGAGCTTTATTATCGTTTTTTTCCGTATCCGAAAAATGGATCTGGTATCTGTTTTGAAAATCAGGGAGTAATATGCAACTGAAAGACACGTTTAGATCAGGCTGGAAGAATCGGTACATCCGCTACGGTTCTATCGTTGCGGCGCTGGTGGTTGTGCTGCTACTGTTTTACCGCAAGCCACCGGTGCCCGGCGAAATATACCGCGTCGCGCGCGGCACATACGAAGCATTCATCGAAGAAGACGGCATCACGCGCGTGAAGGAAAAATTCACGGTGTTTTCGCCGGCCTCGGGAGTACTGATGCGCGTCGAAAAACATGCCGGCGATATCTTAAAGAAAAATGAACTGATCACGCACGTCATGCTCGATTACATGCGGCCGGTGAAATCGCCGATTGCCGGTACTGTACTCAAAGTGTACCGCGAGAGCGAGGGCCCGATTGAAATGGGTTCACCCATCATGGATATCGGCGACACCACTAAGCTGGAAATTGTGTCCGAGGTTTTGACGCGTGATGTGGTGGGCCTGAAGCCGGGCAACGACGTGGTGATCAGCGGCTGGGGCGGTGGCTCTCTCACGGGGAAAATCCGCCTCATTGAACCTTCGGCGTTTACTAAAATTTCCACGCTTGGTGTTGAAGAGCAGCGCATCCGGGTGCTGATTGATTTTGATCGCCCGAAAGACATGGGTGAGGGATTCCAGGTGCGTTGCCGGTTGATCTCGAAGCGCAAGGCCGCAAGCCTCACGTTGCCGGTCGGTGCACTGTTCCGCGAAGGCGAGGCATGGGCGCTCTACCGCGTGGTGAAGCAGCGCGCAGTGAAGACGGTTGTGAAGATTGCGGAAACCAGCGGCAACACTGCGCTCGTTGAATCAGGCGTGACGGAGGGAGACGAGGTGATTTTATTCCCCGGGGAAAAAATCCGCGAAGGCGTGAAAGTTCGTTGACTTACGTTATTATTCCCGGTCTCGGCAATTCGGGGCCGCATCACTGGCAGACCCTGTGGCAGAATACGTTGCCCAACGCGATACGTGTAGAGCAGCGTGACTGGGAAAATCCGACTAAAGACGAATGGTTGCGGTCGCTCGATGTGACCGTGCAGCAGGCGGCGGGCGATTGTGTGCTGATCGCACACAGTTTGGGCGTCGCACTGGTCGCCCACTGGGCTATGAAATTCGATAGCAGCAAGGTGCGTGCCTCGTTTCTGGTTTCGCCGAGCGACGTCGACTCGCGCGAGCACACCCCCGACAGCGTGCGCAGCTTTGCGCCGATGCCGCTGCAGCGCCTCCCGTTCAGAAGTTACGTGGTGGCGAGCAGCAACGATCCTTTTGTGACGCTCGCGCGGGCAACGGAGTTTGCAGATGCATGGGGGGCGGATTTAGTTAATATAGGCCCCTGCGGCCACATTAACGGTGATTCAAATCTGGGTGACTGGCCGCATGGCAAGGAGCTGCTGCTCGCTATTAGCCCATGAATTCATTCATGGGCTAATAGCGGAATTACTTCTGCCTATCCTTCACAAGTATCTCCACCACGCTTGGGTCGGCCAGCGTTGTCGTGTCGCCGAGCGAGTCGATTTCGCCCGCCGCGATCTTGCGCAAAATACGGCGCATGATCTTGCCGCTGCGGGTTTTCGGCAGACCCGGAGTGAAGTGGCTTGCATCGGGTTTGGCAATCGGGCTGATTTCTTTCGACACCTGCGCAATCAGTTCTTTGCGGAGGTCATCGCTGGGTAAAATTCCCTCTTTCAGAATCACATATGCATAAATACCCTGGCCCTTGATGTCGTGCGGAAATCCTACGACTGCGGCTTCGGCCACATGGTGGTGCAGCACGAGCGCAGACTCGACTTCTGCAGTGCCCAGCCGGTGGCCGCTCACGTTCATCACGTCGTCGACGCGGCCGGTGATCCAGTAATAGCCGTCCTTGTCGCGGCGGCAGCCGTCGCCGGTGAAATAGTATCCCTTGAATGTCGAGAAGTACGTGTTATAGAAGCGCTCTTTGTCGCCATAAACCCCACGCATGATCGACGGCCACGGAAACTGGATGCACAAATTGCCCTCGGTTTCACCCTTGAGAGTTTTGCCGTCGCTGTCGACCAAGAGTGGCTGCACACCGAAGAACGGCAAAGTTGCAGAGCCGGGTTTCGTCGGAGTCACGCCGGGTATTGGTGAAATGAGGATTCCGCCGGTTTCTGTCTGCCACCATGTATCGACAATCGGGCACTTGCCTTTGCCGACGGTGCGGTGATACCACAGCCAGGCTTCAGGGTTAATCGGTTCGCCGACTGAACCCAGAAGACGCAGTGAAGACAGATCGTGTTTATTGACCGGGTCATCACCGAAGCGCATCAGTGCACGAATCGCTGTCGGCGCAGTGTAGAAAATCGACACGCGGTGTTTTTCAATGACTTTCCAGAAACGACCGACGTCAGGATAAGTGGGTATTCCCTCGAACATCAGTGATGTCGCGCCGTTGATCAGTGGCCCGTACAAGATATAACTATGCCCTGTGACCCAGCCTAAATCCGCCGTGCACCAGTAGGTGTCTTCGTCTTTGATGTCGAAGACAATCTTGTGCGTGAACGACGCATAGACGCCGTAACCGCCAGTGGTGTGTAAAACGCCTTTCGGTTTGCCTGTTGAGCCGGATGTATAAAGAAGGAACAGCGGATCTTCGCTGTCCATTTCGGCGGCTTTGTGCACACCGGAAACTTTTTCCGCCTCTTCATGCCACCACAGATCGCGCTTCGCGACAAAATTTACTGCGTCGCCGGTGTGGCGCACCACGAGGACCTTTCTCACATGGCCAGACATTTTTTCTAGCGCTTCGTCGACGTTCGCCTTAATCGGGACGACTTTGCCACCGCGATAACCGGTATCGGTAGTGATCACGAAATCACTGCCCGCGTCGATGATACGGTCTTTAATCGAGTCGGCGGAAAAACCACCGAAAATAATGGAGTGTACCGCGCCGATGCGCGCGCAGGCGAGCGTTGCCATCGCCAGTTCGGGCACCATCGGCATGTAAATCGTAACGCGGTCGCCTTTCTTTACCCCGTGGGCAAGGAGCACATTCGCCATGCGGCAAACTTCGTGGTGCAATTGCTGGTAGGTGTATGTGCGCGATGCATGCGTCGGACTGTCCGGTTCCCAGATCAACGCAGCCTTGTTCTTGCGCGCGGTCGTGAGATGGCGGTCGAGTGCGTTATAGCAGAGATTGGTTTTGCCACCAACATACCACTGGTTCTCGGCTTTGGCGAAATTCGATTTTAATACCTGCTTGAAGGGCTTGAACCACGTGAGTTGTTCTTTGCCGATTTTTGCCCAAAAAGCCTGCGGATTTTTCACCGACTGGTTATACAGTTTTTTATACGCATCCATACCTTTGATATGTGCGTCTTTTACGAGCGCTGGTGCGATTTTTTTGGGATCAAATTTTGTTTCGGAGTGTGTTGCCTTTTTTTTCGGCGTTTGCTTTGCAGCCATGTTTCAAGAGTGTTATTCAGCAAGCCGCGTCAAGGAAAAGGAATTCATAGTGACTCATCGAACAGCCGGAGACCCGCGCATCAACATCAGCAAGGGCCAAAATTCGTGAGAAAAAATGTCATAAAAATGAACAAAATGTCGAATTCAGTACTCCGTCGTACTCTAAAAATGGCACGTGCCATTCCTCCCAGGCTATATAGAGATGACGGTAGCCTGCCCGACAATATTTACCTACCTTGGCTGCCGTCGTAGGGGGCTTATGGCTCTGCAGAACGAACTGGTGCAGTCTGCACCGAAGGTGTTGTGCTGGTATGGCTTACCGATACTGCTGACCGAAGCGCAGCGGTTTCATTTGTTGCTGCACGACATCTATTTGCATTCGGCAACGGGTGCCGATATAGATGCATTTCCGCAGCTCAACGGCCGAACGACAGCCTACGTTTATTCGTTCGACCACTATGCGCCGACGCTTAGGGCACACAGCGAAGCGGCACAGGTCGCGGCGGCGAAAAAGCTGGCACGCTATATCAATTCATTCTGTAGCCATAACAGCATCGTCGTAACGCGCACTCTCTCTCCAAGGGTTGAAGAAGTTTTTCATAAGGCGGATGTATGTTTTGCGCAAAAAGATCTCACCTATGAGAAACCTTTTTTCCAGTTCTTGCGCACGCATGTCATGCCGCTGTTTCATCGCCATGAACGCCCCGAAAGAAACTACCTGCGCATCGTGCCTAAAGAAGTGGGTGAGTTTCGCGTGTTCATGAAAAACCTGGGCAGGCCCGGCGACTCAACGCTCACGGCGCGGCTCGTCAATCTTAGCCTCAACGGCATGAGCATCAAGATGGAAGACACGAAATACCGCCACCTCGATCTGCGCGAGGCGGTTCAGGTTACACTGAGGTCACCCAAGGTCGCGATTCGCATCGGTTGTGGTTTTATCACCCGCATCGATACAGAAAAAGACGAGATTGCCGTCAATTTCAACCTGCACGACAGGTCATTTGTGGAAGAAAGGGATGCGATGCAGATGCAGCGGATCGTGCTCTACACGCTGGAACGCGGGGCAAGGCTTGAGCTCGCGAAAAAAACTGAAGTGTCCGATATATTGCATACCGAAGCCGGGGGCCCGACGCTGACGCGCAGCGCGTCTTAAAAAAACGGATCGGGCAGTGCCCGATCCGGGAAATTCGTTATTTAGACTTCGGCTTCTTCGTCTTCACCGGTGCCGGTGCAACGGGTTCTGCTGTCACCATATCTTTTGGCATGGTGATATGCGCGTCATGACCGTGCTCGCCCACGAGGCTCATGTCATAGTCTGGCCGGAAGCGTTTTTCAATCCATTCGCGGAAACGGTCGATGCCGCCGAATACCGCCGGTACGAAGAACAGTGTCATGATCGTTGAAACCACGAGGCCACCAATGATCGCAATACCCATCGCTGTACGCTGCTTAGCTGCTTCGCCGAGGCCGAGCGCCAGCGGTAAAGTACCTGCAATCATCGCAAACGATGTCATCAGAATCGGCCTGAGTCGCGCCTTGCCCGCTTCAAAGATGGCGTCGTTGAGGCTCATGCCTTTGCGCACGCGCTGCAATGCATAGTCTACGAGCAGAATTGAGTTCTTCGTCACGAGACCCATCAGCATGATCAATCCGATCATACTGAAGATATTCAGTTGCTCACGGAAAAGCGCCAGCGAGGCAAAGGCTCCCGAAATTGCCGGTGGAATCGCGAAGATAATCGTGATCGGTGTGATGAACGATTCATAGAGCGAGGCAAGCACGAGGTAGATGAAGAGCAGCGCAAGGCCGAACGACAAGACGATGTTCTCCATCAGTTCTTTCAAGTCTTCTGCCTGACCCCAGAAAATGTAGCGCACGCCCGGTGGTGGCTTGAGCTTGGTTTCAAGAATCTTGCGCGCTTCATCGACCGCGTTACCGATCGCACCACCCGGCGCGAGGTTACCGTGTATCTTGATCACACGCGCGCGATCCTGGCGTGAAATATTTGACGGGCCAGATTTCACTTCGCCTTTACCCAGAATTCCGAGAGGAATCGGGCGCGACGGCTGGCTCAGGTTGGGTACGAAACTCTGTGAAAATGCACCCTTGAGGTCGCGCTGGTTTTCTTTCAGGCGCATGCGGATATCATATTCGAGACCGTTCTCATAGAATTTGCCGACAATGCCGCCCGCGACGTGCAGACGCAGCTCGTTACCGGCGGCAGACGGACCGACGCCCACCTGCTGCATACGCTCGGGGTCGAGCTGCACCTGGAATTCGGGTTTCCCGGTCTGAAAATCCGCCGAAATATCGCTCAAGTCTTTAATGTTGCGCAGTTCGGCCATGACGAGCTGCGAATATTTATCGAGCTCTTCGAGGTTCTCACCGCTGACGTTGAGGTTGAGCGGATATTGTACGCCACCGCCAACCGCACTGTAGTCGTTTACGGAAACTTTGGCGTACGCGAGATCTTTGAACATATCGCGTGCCGCGTCTTTGAGCTGCCAGGTTTCGCGTTTGCGCCATTTGCGGTTCACGAGTACCACACCGAGCTCGCCCTTATTCGCGAGCGCAGTGTACGTGCCCGCAACCGAAGCGATCAGGTGCACTTCGGGCATTTTTCTCAGGCGCGTTTCGATTTCTTCCGCCATTTTGCGTGTGCCTTCAAGGCTGGTGCCCGGCGGCATTTCAAAGCTCACGAGAAACTCGGGCTGTGTGTTTGGGGGTAAGAAGGTTTTCTTAACGGCGCCGCAAGAGGCGCAGTTACCGAGCATGACGGCGACCGAGATGCCGACTGTTACCAGTGGACGGCGCAGCGTGAATTTCATAATTTTCGCGTAAGTCGCTTCGAGCCAATCCTGGAATCGATTGAAGTTGCGGATCAGCCAGTTCGGTTGTTCGTGCACGTGGCCGCCGAAATATGCGGAAAGCATCGGCGCAACGGTGATCGCATCAAACAGTGAAATGATCATCGCAAAAACTACGGTTAAACCCAACTGCCTGAGAAACTGCCCGACCATGCCTGAGAGAAATCCGACGGGAAGGAAAACCGCAATGACCGTTGCGGTCGTCGCGATTACCGCGAGTAAAACTTCAGTCGTGCCGGTTTCGGCGGCTTTGACCGGGTGCTCGCCTTCTTCCATTTTGCGGAAGATGTTCTCGCGCACGACAATCGCATCGTCCACGAGTAGACCGATCGAAAGCGAGAGGGCGAGCAGTGTGATGACGTTGATCGTGAAGCCCATCGCGAGCATCAGGATAAAAGCACCGAGCAGTGAGTTGGGCAGAGCAAGACCGGTAATAATGGTCGAGCGAGCGTTGCCGAGAAACAGATACACGACAAGTACCGCGAGCAAAATACCGATAATGATCGATTCGCGCACGTCTTCGACGTTGATTTTGATCCAGTGTGCAGTATTGCGGATCAGCGCCATTTCGGGAGCGCCGGTCGCTTTTTTGATATCGCTCTTGAGGCTGCGGATTGCGTCAGCCGTTTCATTGGCCTTCGGTGATTTTGCAATCTGGTCGGTCAGAATCTTCAGCTTTTCTGCGAGCGCGGGGTGTGTTTTCAGCAGCGGATCGTCTTCGATTTTTTTGATCTCTGCGCTGATCTTTGCAGGCTTATCGCCGTTGCGCAGCATATTTTTCACTTCGTTGAGACTCTTCAAAGCGGGAGGACGCAGATCCTCATTGATCTTATCCACGAGTTTGAGCGTGCCATCCGCCACGGCAACGGTATTCGCATTCGATTGTTTATAGACGTCGATCAGCAGAGCGGGCTTGCGTTCGCGCACCATCTTCGATTGGTCGATCTCTTTGCCATTTAAATCATAAGGATCTTCTTCGACCGGCAAATAGAGAAACGCTTTGGACTTGGGATCTTCGACACCGTCGAAAACTTTCGCCACGCGCTTGAGTAAAAGTGCGCTACCGGCGTCACCACCGAACGAAACCACGGTATTCTCAATCTGCTTGAGCGCTTCGAAGCGCCCGAGAGTTCTGAACGCGATCTCTTTGTCGCCGCTTTCTTTTTTACCGATCGGAACGTTTGCGCCATAAGAGCGCAGGTTGTTTGCGATCCAGGTCATCGTCATCTGGTTCGAGTTCAGAAGATTGCGGTCGACCTCGACCTGGATTTCACGCTTCTGGCCACCGGAAATGCGCACGGCGCCGACGTTCGGCACCTGCTCAAAGCGGGGTTTGATGCGCTGGTCTACGTAGTCATAGAGTTTTGCGGGCGGCATATCGGCCGCGATTGACAGACGAATAATCGGCTGGTCTGCCGGGTCAAAGCGCTGGATCAGCGGCTCGTCGATACCTTCGGGCAGTTCGCGGCGCGCTTTGCCCAGTTTGTTACGAACTTGTTGCTCGGCTTCTTTAATATCCTGGCCGAGATAGAACTCGCACATAACCAGCGAGACGCCTTCCATGTTGTCGGAGCTCACGCGTTTGAGGCCTGAAATCGATGAGACTTCTTCTTCGATTTTCTTCGAAATCAGTGTTTCGATCTCTTCTGGGCCGGCACCCTGGTAGGTGGTGGTAATGGTAATAAAGGGGATATTCACGTCGGGAAAGAGGTCTACCCCGATTCGCTTGAGGGACATCCACCCGGTGGCCAGCATCAGAATGACAAGACTTGCCACAAAGACGGGGCGTTTGATAGAAAACGCGGCTATATTCATAAATTACAAAATACGCACGGCCGAGGCGTTTGCCCACAAAAATTAACCAAATGGTTAATCCGTTTTTTGTCCCCGGGTTTAAACCCGGGGCTAAAATGCGGATACGTCAAAAATCGCGGCAGAGAACTATGTTAAGCGGGATTTTCTGTCCGCTAGCCCCGGACTTAAGTCCGGGGTGCGGCGCGTTAAATATCTGCCGGCGCGATCTGCGGCGGCTGCGGGAGTGCAAAGGGTTTCACAGGCGCCTTGCCCTTTTCGACGTAAGTACCCATGCCCTGCGGCACCTGCACAGTTACCTTTTGCGCAGATACATCCACACGGCCTTCAAAGCACGCGAGGCCAGTGTCTTTTTTGAGGCACTCATTTCAAATACGTACCCCGTACACCGGCCACTGCGGTCGGCGTACGGACGGAAAGCTGACCGCCGGTTTTTTTGAGGCCTTCGACCTGTGCCTGTAGCCGGCCCTCTTGCAGGGTAAAGATGGCTTCTTTCGAATTTTTATCCGCTTTATTCACAATGATGATGAGCTATCTGCCTGTAATCTGAGTACCGCCATATTGCTGAGCTGCAGATGCACTGTCGAAGCAGGGCCGGTTTTCCGGTCTTCGGAAAATAATCCGAGTTTGACGAACACGTCTTTCCATACACTTTCTTGTGCGCGCGCATATTGCGCCTTGCCGGCTTTATAGATAACGACCGCTGCGGGTTTTTTTCCGAGATTCGCGGGTACCTTTAGTTTCATCCCGGGCTGTATCAGGTTTGGGTTATCAACCTTATTATATTTCAAAAGTGCCGGCCACTGGCTGGGAGTCTTCAAGATATTTCTTGGAAATTTTGGAAGCGTGTCGCCGCGCTTTACCTCGATGACCTGTAATTTTTCCGCCTCGGCTTGCGAAAAGATCTGGTGTGGAAAAAAACAGCAGCGTTGTAAAAAAAGTATTCGGTTCGGCATAAATCCCGACCCTATCTTGTGCATGACGCAAATAATGCAGGGTTTACGACACAAAACGGCGCAATGCATTCGGCGTCGTCAACTTTTTTGTTTACACACTGAATTCTGTGTTGTATTTTTCGCGTTCGATGGTGCAGGTTTTTCAGGCGCATGCCGCTATTGGGGCAGAATTTGCTTCTCGGTCTGATGACTATGGCAATCGGCATGCCGATCTATACTGTGCCCAATATTCTGTTTGGTGAAAGGCCCGGTGCGAATCTCGCGACGTTCGTCGATAGCCTGGTGCCTTTCGCGCCTTGGACTATTCTCGGTTATGCGCTGGTCTACGTTTTTATTTTCCTGCCGGTATTCACGATCAAGCACCGTCCGATTTTCATTCGCATGATTTTTGGTTTTCTGCTCTGCAGCTTTATCGCATTACCATTTTTTATCTTTTTCCCCGTGCGCATGCCGCGACCCGGCATTCCGACGCAGGAGAGCTTGTTTTACTGGGGCGTTGCATTTAACTACATACTGGATAAGCCGGTAAACTGCTTTCCGAGCCTGCACGTGGCCAACGCGGTGTTTGCCACCGCCTGTTGTGTGAAACTTTCGCCGCGTGTCGGTTTTTGGGGCATTGCTGGTTCCACATTTATCGCGATATCGACGACGACCCTGAGGCAGCATTTCATCGCTGATGTTCTCGCGGGCACTGCCATTGCGATCGCCTCTTACTTCCTTGTTGTTCACCCTGCAGTAAAGCGTCAGCTTGCGCTCGAACCCGCGGAAAATCTCGTGTTCCCTCCGAAAACTGCATTATGGGTTTTTTATCTGTACCTTATTTTTCTCGGCGGTTGCGCGCTGTTATTCTTCGCCGGGCTGCGTTTTCCGCCGGTTTTGCCCACGAACTAAAGCCGGAACTGCCGGAGCAGTAACCGGGGCCCGTTTTCTTTATTGACGTAATATCTCATCGTATTTCCAAATTCAGTCCATGAAAATCAAAGCCCATAAAATCTATCTGCTTGCGGCGTTCGCGTTGACGATCAGCGCATGCGGTAAAAAAAAGACAGACGACGCTTCAAAACCACAGGCCAAAATCGCCTATGCGGTTTATGGCGTCGGTGTATTTGATACGGTCGATGCGAAGAAAGCGTCTGAGTGGCTCAACCGCGCTGAAATGCTGACCGTCCTTGAAACCGTAAAGGTTCCCGATGCGAAAAATCCAGGCAAAACCAAAGAGATGGCAAAGATCGAGCGCACTACCGGTAAACAGGGTTTTGTCGACCCGGCGAGCCTGGAGAGTAAAGCATTTGTCGTTGTGGGCTCTCTCGAAATCTTTAATGTGAATCAGGCATCGGCCAAGAAGCTCGCGACCGTGCCCGCAGGGCATGTTGGCTTTGTGGTCGACGAGAAGGGCGATTGGGTAAAAGTCCGCTTCGGTTACAAGATCAATGAAAAATGGAATACCAGTGCCGATAGCCTGAAATGGATCGACCAGAAATGGGCACAGCTGAGCGCTGTGAGTTATGATCCGGCTGCAATCGGTCAGGGCATCGAGCTCGAAAACGCGATGCGCAAATTTTTGGATTCTGACGCCGGCAAAAAAAAGGCAGGGAAAAAAGAACTCGAAGCAATCGTTAGCGATGGCAAATCGCAGTTCGTGGGCGTAGCCAAAGACGCACTTGCCGCAGCTGAAACACCTGCAGAAACCAAGCCGGCAGAGAACACACCAGCCGAACCTGCGGCCGCGGACAAGAACTGATACATGGCACGCCGCAAGCAGCGCAGTGAACCTGCAGTTTTTATTGTCAATCCGCAGGCAGGCGGTGGTAAATCAGACAAAGAGCTGAAGCAGCTGCTGGCGGATATTGAATCAATCTACGGCAACGCAAAAATACAGTTCACTGAGCGCAAAATGCATGCAACTGAACTTGCGCGCACGGCGGTGCAGGCAGGCACAGAGCTTGTAGTGGCTGTCGGTGGTGATGGAACTATCAGCGAAGTTGCTGCTGGCTTTTTTGATGCGAAAGGCAAGCCATTAAAGCCCATAAAGCAGGCACCTGCGCTCGGCATTCTCCCGGCAGGTTCTGGCAGCGACTATGCCCGCACAATCGGTATACCGCGTTCATCGGCGATTGCGCTGCAGATTCTGCAGACACGCAAGACAAAAGCGATGGATGTCGGCATGATTGATTTCACGGGCACCGATGGCGCGCCGACAAAGCGCATGTTCATCAACATCGCAGACGTGGGTATCGGCGGTGAAGTTGTCGATATTCTTGAGCGGCAGGGCAAAAAACTCGGCGCGTTTCTCTCTTACCAGCTTGCCACCGTGCGGGGCCTCATTGGTTACAAAAATAAGAACCTCGAAATCACGCTCGACAAAAAACAAAAGTTCGACGGCGTTTACAACGGTGTGATTGTTGCGATCGGAAAATATTTCGGCAGCGGTATGAAAATTGCGCCCGACGCGGTACCAGACGACGGCTACTTTGATGTAGTGATGTTAGGTGAAATGAGCAAACTCGAAATGATCGCCAAGATGCAGAAGGTGCGTAGTGGCACTCACATATTTGAAAAAAATATTACAGTGCATCGTGCGAAGCACGTTAGCATTAAATCAGATATCAAGGCGCTCTTGGATTGCGACGGTGAAATGCCAGGCGAATGCCCGGCTGATTTTACAATTCTTCCAGGCGCTTTGAACGTCGTGGTGCCTCCGGCTTAGATTTTCCCGTCGGTTTTTTAGCTTCGGCGGATTTTTTTCCATCTCTGGCCTGATCGCTGCCGCAGCCGGCAAATCCGGTTTTGTCAGCGGCGGCGCAGATATTTTGCCGCCACGCCGCAGAATTTCTGCCCAGCGCCTGTCGTTTTGCTGAGCCAAATAGTTCATGCTTTTGCGATTGTCGTCGGCGTGGTGTTCGAGAATACCCGCTACGCCACTCTTTGCTTTTTCGATGTTGGCCGAAAGCGGCGCGGTTTTTTCGCGCAATTCAGGCATTGCCTTTGCCGCTTTCTTCTCGGCCGCAGCTTTCACTTCGCGCGCGGCCTTGGTGGGCTTTTCGCCATGAGATTTCCACGCGGTTTCGATGGATTTACCCCAGAACAGCCAGATGGCGCCGGCAATAAGACCTGTGATTCCAAGATAGACCAGCGCCGATTTGAGCCAGGACATGGCGCTGAACTGAAGCTTGCGCCTGGTGGGTCAAGCCAAGCACTGGCCTTATGAAAAAATTTGCAGCAGTGTGTTGCGAGGGTATGCCTCGAAACACACTGCTGCTCTAATCTAGAAGGATTGGCTTAGGCCAAATTGTAAAGAATTCAATAAATTAAATTTGCTCTCGTTCAGGTTAAATCCGACATCGAAGCGAAATACATTGTTATCGAATTCATAGAGCATTGAACGCAGGCCGAGGCCTACGATCGGGTTCCACGACAGCGTACCGAGCGTTGTGCCGACGCCGGCATAGTCAAAAAAGGCAACACCCGCGAGAAGAATATACGGCAGTTTCAGCCCCGGCGAGCGGTATTCGAGCGAAGATAGAAAGCCTGCATCGGGAAAAATCGAGCCGTAGTAAAAACCGCGACCAAACATCCTGCCAATTTGACTGCGCTTTTCAGCAGTTAAGTGGTAACCCATTGTGGCAGACTCGCGTATAGCCAATGTACCCAGTTTTGTGAAATAGAAAGCTTTCCATTCTGCCGACCAGCTGTCATCGGTGGGATACTCTGTGCCATTGTGCCAGAAGGTGGCGCCGCGCCCGACGGATAGCTCGGTGCGCGCCGCCTGCTCGAGAAAGTTTTTTTGCCAGCTCGCCGCAAAGGCGGTTGCTGTGAAGTGGTCGGGCAGTCCGAGAGACGGATTTGCATGCGAGATGGTGGTGCCAGTGCGGAGCCCTTCGAACTGGTCTTCGACAAAAAGGTAACGCTGGAAATTTTTCATCGGCACAAAATTACCGTTTCGCGTATTCACGGTAAACGATACCGAGCGCGAAGAGTATTGCTGTGGCCGGTAATAGGCTTTGGCAGCTTCACTCACAGAGCGTTCTGTTGTTTCTCCCTGCGTGTACTGGTCTTCGGGGAAAATGTAATAGTCCCGTCGAACATAGTGCTGAATACCCGGGCCGAACTCGATACGGTTATTTTTTCCGATTCCATAGAGATATTGTGCGCTGACTTGCTCCACACGCGTGCGGTAGATGAGTTCAAATTCTTGTCCTCCATCGGAGCCTTTGCGAATTCCGCTGCCGAGATAGTCATAGCTGACGCCATTCGTGTATCTCGTCGATAGAGTGAATGAGTGTTTTTGACCGTCGCGCAAAAAGGGATGACCGATCGTGACTCCCTGGGAAATATAATTATATTTGGAATCAGAAAACCCTGCGTTCGCCGATGTCGAGAATTGCCAGCGCGAGCCGTTGATGCGCTGTTTGCCGAAAGAGGCGCCGGCAAAATCCCGGAAATTTTCCCGCGTATAAGATCCCGTGAGCGAGTACAGGCGACCGAACAGGCTTGATTCTGTAGCCAGCAGGCCAAAGTTCGAGTATCCACCGCTTCCCGTTGCTGAACCGTTCACCTGCGCGGTGATCTTGTCTTCCGTCACAACAACCAGGTCTGTCTTTCCTGTCTCTTTGTTTTTTTGCCTGACGATCACCGCCTGCTTGATGGGGGCAAGTGCGCGTACATAACGCTCGGCGTCGTAGATGCGCCAAAGTGGAACAGTTTCCCCTTCGCGCAGATTGAGTTCGTCGAAGATGACATCTTTTTGGGTTACGAAATGTAAATTATTCAAAAGCGGCGCAAAAAAATCGGAATCGGGCAAAACGGTCTGGTTCAATATGCGAATCGTGCCGATGTTGACCGTCTCCTGCGATATGCCGAGTGCCACACGGTCGTGCGGAGAGAGCTTTTCCAGAACTGTCAGCGCCGCGGAAATCTCCTGTGGAATCTCGTCCACGTGCCCGTCAAATTTCGTGCAGTGGCCTGCGATAAGAATGATCGCTGCGATCGCGCCACAGCCTTTAAGCCGTAGCACGCCTTTTACTTCTTGAAATCGTTGCGGTCGCTTTGGAAATTTGTCGCCATCGGAAAAATAATTTTGGCGATCGTTTTGTTTTGGTAGTCGCTGTAGATGGTGAAAAAATGCGGATCGACATTTTCGGACTTGAGCATCATCAGAATCAGCGCAATACCCATGCCTGCACCTTCCTGGTTGTCCTGCATTTCCATGTATAGCTCGCCGATATTGTCGTAGCGCAGCCCGTCGCGGAATTTCTCGCGTATGCGTTCGTCTTCGCGCTTGGTGAGCGCGCTGTTGTTCAGTACTTCAACGATGAGTTTCGTGTCGTCGTATTCGAACTTGATGTCGACAAACAGGCCGCGGTCTTTCGCTTTCTGCGCATATTCGTTGATGAATTTATCGGTCAGCTTTTCTTTGAACATCTCGAGGCCGCGGCGGTAGTCCGATTCGTTTTCGAGGTCGATTTTGACCTCGTCAAACAGGATACGCTTAATATTGGCCTTGGCGCCGTTGACGGCGAGCTCTTTGATGCAGGTATAGAGCGTGGCCGTCATGTCGAGCTTGTTATAGCGGTTCAGCAGCCGCAGAATGATCAGGTTGAGGTCTTTTTCCGTTTCGGGCAGCAGTGCATAAGCCCTGACCTTGATGGTCTGGTTCTTCTGTATCGCACTGTCGATGCGTTCTGCCAGCGAAAGCATAGGGTAAAACGGGATAGCCAGCTGAAATAGCAAGCCTAAAGTGCTTGTAGGCCTGCTAAGCAGGCCTACAAGCGGTGAGTGCTGCCCGCGAACCCGGTTAAGAGAACACTCTATCGCGCAGTGACCAGCTTTTTTGCTGCTCTGGCCGCTGTGCTGATTTCGATCTATGAGTCGACTCTGCGATTCGAGATTGAGGGCGAAGACCATCTTCGCCTGCTGCGCGCAAAGAAGCAGAATTACATTGTTGCGGTCTGGCATACGTTTGTCACCGCCGCAGTTTTTACACTGCACCACCGGCATTTTTGTATCTATTCGGATCATCCCCGTACTGAAGCCTATGAACGCAGCTGGACACATTTTTTCCGCGAAATTGGTTTAAAGACACTGCGCGCACTCGGCTTCGACGTACTCGACGCTTCGCTCGGTAAGCAGTCGGCGGGAGTACTCAACTTCATCAAAAAAATCCAGAACGGCACGCCGGCAATTGTGGCACCCGACGGGCCGCATGGCCCGATCTATGAAGCGAAGCCCGGCGTGATCTACATGGCGGCGAAGGCCGGCAGTGTGGTTGTTCCCATCGGGGCGAGTTTTTCACGGCGCGTCGTCGGTGCCAACTGGGATGATTTTTCGCTGCCGCTGCCTTTTTCACGCGTTGCGTTTGTGATCGGCGAACCGATTTACCCGCCCAAAGATCTGAGCGAAGCGGCGCTCGCAGAGCAGAGCAAAAAAGTCGAAGAGGTGCTTGATAAACTGTGTTTTCGGGCGAATGAAATATTGAAAAAAAGTTCACACACTATTTCGCCGCAGGCGAAATAGTGTGTGCAAATTATCTCGGCCGCGCCAAAAACAGTCCCAGCATAATCAGCGACGCCAGTGCGGCGCTCAGCAGAAATGGCACGGCGAGTAACGCAATAAAATTGTCTGATCGCCACACAAAAATTAATCCCACTGCGCTTGCCGCCGCCGAAGCCAGCCACAGCCATGTGTACCAGCCGGGTAAAACGCTCGCTTTCCAGCCGCGGCTGAAGAGACCGCGTTTGCCTGTGCGCGTGCCGCCGCGGCGGTCGGTTTTGCTGTCGCTCTTTTCATCGGGCAGCTGAACAGGATTTAGAAAATCAAAGTTGATATTGCCGCGCCTCAGCGCTCGCTCGACCTTCTCCTGGTAGTCGCTGTCGTTATTTGTCTCTTGCATTGTTCGCCAGCTCATCGCTCAGCAGTTTCTGGTAGCGTTCGACTTCGCCGCGCAGAATTTCATAGCGGCGCGAGAGGTAACCGGTATAGACACCCACCAGCCAGAACCCCGCGATCTTGAGGACTTCCTGGTGAAAACCAGGAATATGCGTCTGTGGCCAGTACTGGTTTGCGAGCACACCCAGGTAGAACAGGTTCATGACGAAGGTGCCGACGAGTGCGACGCTCATACCATAGCGCAGCGCATTGGAGACAATGATGACATAGTTAATCGGGTAGAGCAGGCTGTGGCTGCCGCCGGTAGGAATCAGCACCAGCGCCACCAGCAGAAAGTCGCAGCCCATCGTGACATATTTGACCCAGCGGCCGATGCGTTCTTTTTTGAGCGAGCGCCACAGCAGCACGGTCAGAGCGCCATTGAACGCGACGGCAAAGGCCAGCACCGAAAACACATAGGTGGCGTTGAATACCGCCGCACCGCCCGAAACACTGGTAATGCCCCGGTCGAGCAGGTAGATCAGGTATGCGCCGATGGCAAGCACCAGCAACCAGCGCACGCTGGCCTTGTTCTTTTCATTGCGGATTTCCCAAAGGGCCTTCTCACGGTTCATGCCACTACCTTCCGGGCCAAGGCCCGGCAGGTAGTGGCATTCAGCCCAAGGTGAGGTCGTCGACTGTTTTTTGCCTCGGAGGGCAATTGCATCCCGATCAGGCTTTACACCCCGTTTCGACCGTCAAAACTGGCTCATGGCACACAAGAAAGGCGGCGGCTCGTCGAAGAACGGACGCGATTCAAATTCCCAGCGTCTGGGGCTCAAGGCATTCGGTGGCGAAGTGGTTAAAGCCGGTTCGATTCTCGTACGCCAGCACGGCACTGTTTTTCACGCAGGCAAAAACGTTCTGCGCGCAAAAGACGATTCCCTGTTTACCACGGTCCAGGGTGTCGTGAAATTCGAGCGTCTCGACAAAAATCGTCAGAAAATTTCGGTATATCCGGCCGCAAACTAAACGGACTTATCCCGTTAATGAAAAAGGCCCCACAGGGGCCTTTTTTTATGTCCTGGCCATGCACACTGATAAGTGTGCATGGCGCAGCCACTCAAGGTGCGGCAGCGGCTTGAATTAACCAAATGGTTAATTTTTTGGCAGACAAGTTGAACGCAGTGTATATTCTTATTGTCAGCTACCGTGGCAGGTATGCGAGAGAATATGCGCACCGCAGCGAAAAAAACCGGCAAATTACCCGAAGCCAAGACGCGCGAAGCGATTCTGCTCGCAGCGATTGATGAATTTGCCGCGCTGGGCTTTGCCGGGGCACGCACCGAAAACATCGCTCGCAACGCGCATGTCAACAAGGCGATGCTGCACTACTATTATCACGATAAAGAAACTCTTTATAATGCGGTTCTCGAGACCCTGTATGGTTCTGTCGGCGAAGCGGAAGATCTTGTAAAACGCCTCAGCGATGCGCCGGTGAACTCGGTGCAGCACGTCCATATTTTTCTGAAGGTGATTCTGCAGAAACACGGCGACCCGCGCAGCAAGTCATTCCGCTGCATTCTCGCATGGGAGCTCGCGGCGGGGCAAAATAATCTCAAGCGCGTCGCGCAGAAATATATGGTACCGCGCATCAAGGCGATGACCGATGTCATCAGGCGCGGCATTGAGGCAAAAGAGCTGCGCTGCGAAAATCCGACGCTCGCCGTCTGGAGCCTGATTTCACAGGTCGCATTCTATTTTATGCATAGTGAAACCTACAAGGGCAGCGACATATATAATGAGCTTTATCACAATGTTTCGCAAGAAGACCTGCTGAGATTTTTGCTGCGCAATTTTATCAGCTCTTATGCAGTAGATCCGAAAATCAACGCTGACTTACCGCCGGAGATTGCGCGGCAGGCCGACGAACTGGCGGCGCGCATGTCGGCGCCGGCAATGCCCTTCGAATCGTCCCAGCACAATTGATGCAGATTTAGCCGTAACGCCGGCTCAGACGTGCGAGATACGCTTCAGGTGTAAATAACCGGTTTTGCTGTGAATAGCTGCGCTTAAAATATGCAGTACCGCGCGCATGCGTGATTTTTTTGCAGCTGCGGCCATCATGACCGATTACACCCACCTCCTGAGTACTAAAGAGCAGCTGATAGGCAATGCGCATCAGCGAACCGACATCACCCCTGGGGTTTTCGAGTGCCGTGAGCAAATGCCCGCTTCCGCTGCAAAAATGCTGCACCAGCGGATGCGAACTCTGGTAAGTGAGTCTTTGTGCAAACGGCAGGCGCTGCACAGCCGCGTTGCCCAAAAGATCACAAACGAGAACCATTGCCCTTTTGCCAATTTCGGCGCTCAGGCCGCAGAAATGTTCGCTCGAGGCAAAGCCGGCATCGACCGAAAACACCACCCGCGGGTAAATATTGCGCGCCGCAAGCGCGGGCAGTGCTGTGTCTGCACACCAGATTAGTTTTGCTGCTGCGGCTTCGCCAAGCCGGGCATCGAGAGAAGGCCCTGCCATTACCAGAAGATCGGGACGCAGCTGTTTCAGACCTGTAATGTCGTGAGTCTCGCGCACCGCGTTGAGGCGAAAATTGATCTGCCACAGGCGGCCAAAATGGCCGATGGTTTTTAGCCGCACAGCCGCGCGTTCGAATAACTGCTGCGTTGCCTCGCGCATCGCCCCTGCCAGCGCCTGCCACTGCGGTGCCACATGGATTTCATATTTATCGTCTTTGTCGATGCTGTTGACGAAGTATTCCAGTGAAGCAGGCCCGGCGATTAAACGCTCGTCGTCAGGCAACTCTGCGGCGAACGCAACAGGGGCAATAAAGACGAAACTATCCTGGCCGGTAAATAGTGCAGAAAATTCACTGCGGTACGGTGCAACGATCACCGGAATATTGCCGGGCGCAGCAGATTGCAGCAGGTTTCTCAGCTGTGTCAGATCGCGTTCCGCAGAACGTGCTGTGAATACCGTGATAGTTTCGCCGCCGTGTTGGACGCTGAAACGGCCTTCGCTGGTGATGCCGGTTATTTGCGGAAAGCCTTCGAGCACAATTTATCCCGTGGCCGGTGCCTATTTCATTTCAACGCGGATCTTTTTCTGCATCAGCGGGTCTTTACCGCAAAAGACGTGGTAAGTAACCTCGAAGGGTGGTGGCGGTGCGTAAGGAGTATTGCGCCGTTCAGGAAATCTTTTTTCGAGCATCGCACCGAGCATCACGAGCCCATACACGTCTTTGTCGCGCAGTTCGATATATTCGAGTTCGAGTTTCGTCGTCGTATCCTCCGCAAAATTATAATGCCCGTGCAGGCATTCAAAGGTTACCTCGCGGCGTGCATCCGCGTTTTTTATGGCAAATGCAAGACGGTCCCCGCGAAAGTAGACAGAGTTCCAGAAGTCGCGAAACGTTTTTTTTCGTTCTGACTTTTCGAGCGCAAATACAATCGAATCTTTTTCGGGGCCGATACAGCCGCCTGCGTTAAAGTCGTGGCAGAATGTTGCGACGTTCTGCGGTTGCCGGCTGCACACCAGAAAGAATAACGTTAGAATCAAACATCCGGCTTTGCGCATCACACATACTTCAGCAGAAAGCCGCAGGCGGCGATCAACAACAAAAGCACGAGAATTGCATAGTGACGCTGCGCTTCGCTGCCAGGCTGTTCGCTGCTTTCGCTCAGATTAACTTCAGGCGTGAACGGTTTGAGCAGGTGTTGTGTAAGGTAGATCTGCGCGAGCCACAGCGCGAGCTTCGCCGAAAACAACAGGCCATAGAGGCCCTTGAGTACCGACTTACCCCCCGTACCCGCCAGCGCGGCCCCGCTCACGATGATTGTGAGAAAAGCCACGTGCAGAATTTTCCAGTAAGCTGCAATGGCTTCGGCACGGAAATTATCGACGTATTTATAAGACCGGTACCGGTTATAGGTTTTCTGGAAAACAAGGATCAAAAAAACGAACGAACCCGTGTAGACGGCGACTCCGAGCCAGTGGACTGCAGAGAACGCGGCCGTCAGGTAGCTCAATCTTCGCGGTAGTAAAGTTCGACGAGGTTGCCGCTCGGGTCGGCGAGGTAGACGCTTTCGCCGCCTTCGATTTCAAACGGGCCTTTTGCGACTTCGATGCTGTTTTGTTCGACTTCTTGCAGCGCTTCGGTGAAATCGTCTACATCGAGCAAAAATGACAACACGGGCACCTTGGCAAAGGGCTCCATGCCCGTGTCGAGCCGCAGGTGCAGGTTATCAAAAGCCACCAGCGCATGGTTGGCGCCTTCTTCGACGACCTCAAAATCCAGGAATTGCGTGTAGAACTCTACCGCTTTCTGCAGATTTTTTGCCGGAATATTGATATGACTCAGCGTTTCGATGATAACCATGTGCATGGCAGAAAGCACGGGAAAAACATGGTATCAAGCATAATTTGAATTGGCCATGCGGCCGCAGGCCGCATGGCAGATTCAGGTTTTCCGTGGAAGAGAAAAAACTTCCACCGGCATTGGAATACCTTTAAGTTCCTGTGCCCCGCGGGATTCAAGCCGAATGCGCAGAAAGCGCGCCAGATCGCCGCTGATTAACACCGGTGCCGACAACTCTGAGCACAGCGCGGCAATGCGGCTCGCAATATTCACCGCTGAGCCGATCGCGGTAAAGTCGAGGCGTTCGTTCGAGCCAATATTGCCATATTGAATGAGACCGTAGTGCAGGCCGATACCATGCTCGAGGGGGATTTTCCCCTCTTCGACGCGCTGCCGGCTCAGGCGCTGCAATGCCTTGCCCGCGGCATTCGCGGCAATCAGCGACTGGTATTTCACCTGCCGCTCTTTGCCCGAGCGCGCGCTGAAAATCACCAGCAGGCCGTCGCCCAGGAATTTCAGTACCTCGCCGCCATACTTATGGACCGCGGGAATAATTGCATCGTAATAGGTGTTCAGCACTTCGATAATCTCCTGCGGCTGCATGATCGAGCTCATCGCCGAAAAACCGCGGATGTCCGAAAACCAGATGACCGATTCGAAACTTTCCATATCGCCGCGCTGGATGCGGCCGGCCAGAACCTGCGGCCCTGTGGTTTCGCCCAGGTACAGCCTGAGCAGCGTGTCGAGCAAATCGTCTTTCAGCCGCGCTTCGAGCGCGAGTGTGAAAAGTTGCGTCATGCGCATCAGCTCGCTTACCTGCGAGGTTGTGAAGCCGCCACGGCGGTTGCAGGCAAAACTGGCGAAGCCTTCGATCTTTCCCTTAAATAAGACCGGCATAGCGATGTAGTCGGTGGCGCCGAGTTCACTCAGGTCTTTGATGATCGGGTAGGGAAATTTGCGCATGTTCGGGCGGATTTTCACCCTGACGTTGCGGCCGTGCAGAATGACGGGTGCCATCGGGGAATCTTTGAATGCCGCCGTTTCTGTATTGACGCGCAAAATGCGCAGCAGATTAACAAAACCATTTTTCACCTGGATTTTGCGCATGTCGGCGATACCGGTATTCGGCGGCGGTAAGGGAATATCATCGCGGTTTGACCAGATAAGAGAAATTGCCCCGAACTGGGGATGCAATGAGCGGCTGGCGAAATTGGCCCGGAAGATGCCGAAATCCGACTGATTGAGAAAATCGTTGTAGGCACCAAAATATTCGATAACCGACTCGTGTTTTGCTGCTTTTCGCGTCAGCCAGTCGGTAAAAACTTCGTGGATAGTCTGCTTTGTGCGTGCCATGGCGATTGAACGGAGACGGATTTCAGAACCTGCTCTGAGCAAGTGAAATGAGTCGCAGAGTCAACTGAATTCGCAGCCAGTTTGCTCGTTGTACCACAGTTTCGGACGGCCTGCTTGACGGCTGCTGCGGGCGTTTTATGCGCCTGCATGGAAACGAAAGCGGCCATGGCATCGCCCGCAGCGATTGAACTCGAGGCCGGAAAGAATTATCTCTGGTGTTTGTGCGGCTGCGCAAAGACGCAACTCTTCTGCGACGGGTCGCACCAGGAACTCGGCAAAATGTCCCACGAAGGCAGAAAAAACTTTCAGCCACTCCGTTTTACGGCGGAAAAAGATGGCAAAGCCTGGATATGCCGGTGCAAACATACGACAACGCCCCCCTTTTGCGATGGTACACACAAGTCTCTTTAAGAGTAACTGCTTAGAGCCTGGTTTCCGGGCTTTCGAAGTATAGATCTCTATTGTGCATCGCGTAGATTTGCTGTTTTTTAATGCGTTGTCCATAATTCTTCGCACATATCTAACCATCTCCCCAGAATAGTTCGGCTATATTCAATTCTGTGCATGTGACCCTGGCCGCTGCCATTGTCGCGGTATATTAAATTCTTTCTCATAGTTGGCACAGATTTTGCTAACTAAGGGCAAGTTTGCATCTCCTGCGCAGTGCGAAGCACCGGGCGGCATGCAAAATAGAAAACTAGAGAGGAGATTTTATGTTAAGAAAAGCAATCAGCCTTCTTGCCATTGCAGCGCTCAGCGCGCCCGCAGTGTTCGGACAGGCGAAGAAAAAAGCAGCACCCGCAAAGCCTGCCGCTGCAGCACCGGCAGCTCCGGCAGCGCCAGCAGCCGCGGCTCCTGCACCCAAAGCAGAGGAACCAGCACCAGTTGAAGGTTTCTTTGTGAAAAAAGTGAAAGCCCCAGGCGACGGTAAAGAAATTACTATGCGTCTCGGTGGTTACGTCGATGCATATTATGCTTACCACACACGCGGTGATCGCGATACACGCGCTGCCAGCACCATTCCCAACGGTTATGCAGGCGCAGACCTCGGTACCGGTACGGCACAAACTGGCCGCGTGTTCGAAAGTCCAGGCCAACAGTTCTCACTGGGTTTGATTCAAACCAAGTTTGAAATGGGCAATGAAGATTGGCAAGTTGTTGCCGACCTGATCCACGGGCCGAATGCAGAACAGACAAACTTCAATAACCTGCGCGGTAATGGCGGTACTGGTCCGACAACATCTACCTCATCAACTGCGATCAAACAGGCTTATGTTTCGGGCACTCTTGTTAAGAATCTGAAAGTAACCGCGGGTCAGTGGAGTACGCATGTTGGTTATGAAGTTGTAGAATCCTACCAGAACGCAAACTACACTCTTGGTTACCTGTTCGGGTATGGTCCATTCTATCACACAGGCGCTAAACTCGACTACGCGTTGCTCGATGGCAAAATCGGTCTCATGGCCGGTATTACCAACGGTTGGGATCTTCAGGCCGATAACAATAAAGCTAAATCTGCAATCGGACAAATCTCTCTGAAGCCGACATCTGCATTGTCAGTATTTCTGAACTATGTGGGCGGCAACGAAAGCAGCCAGTATGATGCGACAACTTCAAACGTGGGTGGTATGCGCCATATCGGTGACCTGGTTATCCAATATCAGGTAAACAAAATGCTGAAGCTCGGCGTGAACGTAGTCTACGGCGAAAACAAAGTAAACACTGAAACCGCTGCCCGCAAGTGGGGTGGTGCTGCAGGTTATGTTAGCCTGACGCCAGTCGATGGTTTTACTCTTAGCTATCGCCTCGATTACTTTGATGATCGTCAAGGTGCCCGTGGCCTGCTGGGAACAACGGCAGCGAATGGCATGACCGTAATGGGCCATACGCTGACAGGAACGATCTCCATGTACGGTGGTCACTTCCTGATTCGCCCTGAAGTCAAATACGACCAGGCGCAGTATGAGATCTTCGGTGTTGCCGGTGATCTGAAAAAAGATAACATCACTGCTCTTCTGGCCTTCACAGGCGTTTACTAAGAATCGGATACATCCTTTTCTTCAAAGCCGACCCGATGGGTCGGCTTTTTTTATGTTTTTTCTCAGAATCAGTAAAATTACGTAGAATTCCCCCGTAAGCCCCTGAGGGCAAGCCTTGCGAAACGTGCGATATTCACACCATCAAAAGAACGGAGGATATATGAAAAAAACAATGATGTTAACCGTTTCGCTGCTGGCACTCGCCTCTGCGGCAAATGCAATCGAGGTGCTTGGGGGCGATGCAAAGCCTGCCGGCTGTGAACAGATCGCGGAAATTCGCACGGGGGATTTGTTCAACCGCCATTCGAAAGATATCGCCCGCCAGTCGGTGGTGGAAGATGCCGAAAAACTCGGGGCACAAAAGGTGACCGTGGAATTGATCACCCATGTGCATCCAAAACTCGGCAAAGATTATACGGCTCGCGGTATTGCCTGGAAATGCAGTAAATAACCGACGCTGTGTGGTTTACGCACCCCTGGCGAAACAAATCGGCAGGGGTGCCCTTGAGTCTACCGTAAACTACGCAGACAAGAATTTTGCATTCAGTCCATTCGCATAGTATCTTAAAAAAAGTGAAGCGCGAGCGACGGTCTTTACGTGCCCTGGTGTTAATTTTGATCATTGCCTCGACTTTAACCGGGGTGATAGCCGCATCGATTTTGTACCGGACGGCGCTGAGCCAGAAATCGGAGTTTTTGCTCAATAACGTGCGCAACCTCGCGAGGCTGATCGACGCCGTTGCGCATTTCGACCGTGGCACTTTTCGCGAAGAGGGCAGGGCGACCAAGGCGACGCTCAGCCAGATCGAGGCAGCCTTCAAAGATCAGAGCGGTTTCGGCGATACGGGTGAAATACTGCTCGGTCGGCGCGAGGGTGAAAAAGTGGCAATTTTTCTGCGCTACCGCGACAGGCAGATAAATCCTAATCTTGTTCTGCCGTATGACAGGCGCCGTTTCGAAGCCATGGATCGGGCGTTGTCTGGTGAAACCGGCGTCGGCGAGTTTAGTAATCTTCTCGGTGAGGATGTGCTCGCAGCCTACACCTATATACCTTATCTCAAAATTGGCCTTGAGATTCGCGTTTCTATGTCCGAAATTATCAGGCCTTATCTTTACAGCGCTGTGATTATTGCTGTTGCGATAGGCTTCGTTATTCTCGTGTGCGTCTATCTGTTTCTCAGGCTGAGCCGACCGGTTCTGCAGGAACTCGAAAAGCACCGTTTGCTGACCGAAGCCGTTGTCGACTCTGCGCAGGATATCATACTCTCTATCGGGAGCAGCGGCTTAGTGAGGTTGATTAATCCTGCTGGTGTGCGTGAGCTGGGCTACACACGGGCCGAAGTCGAAGGCAAGGATTTTGCCCTGCTGTTTAACGGTGAAGATCTTAACACGGGCACGGTGCTGGAAAAGATACGGCAACAAAATCTGCAAATTGCGCCCGACACGATTGTGCAACTGCGTCGCAGAAACGGCGACACTTTTCCATCGAGCATCACCTGCGGGCAGAAACAGCTGGACGAAAATGCCCTGACTACCATCGTGTTACACGATCTGACCGCACGCAAGCATGCTGAAGACACCATTCGCCGCCTGACGCATAAAATTATCGAAATCAAAGACCAGGAACAGGATGCTATATCGCGCGAGCTGCACGACACGCTCGGCACGAATCTTGTCTGGCTTAAATTGCAGGCGCAGCGCGTTGCGGCCGGTAATGCCGGAAAAGAAGACGTGCAAAATCTCATCCACAATTTCGACGATACGATTGAACTGACGCGAAACCTGTCGCACAGCCTGAGTCCCATAGCGATTGAAAAACTCGGCCTAGCTACTATGTTGCGCCGCCTTGTCGAAAGGGCAAACAGAATCGGTGCCGCAAGGGTGACATTGACGGCACAAAACATCGACATGGCCTTCGATGGTAAGTTGACGTTCCATATTTTTCGCATGGTGCAAGAGGCACTCAACAATGCTTTACGGCACTCTAACGCGGAAAATATTGTGATTGAATGTAATCGTGACGACCATAGGCTTTTACTTCGCATCCGGGATGACGGCGTCGGTTTTAACGCTGCCGCTGCACACGAAGGCCTCGGTCTTTCGCTCATTACCGAACGCGCAAAATCCCTAAAGGGGGTCGTGAAATTTAACAGCTCCGAAAACCATGGAACAGAAGTCAGAATCGAACTCCCCATCTTCTAAATTTCGCCTCATTCTTGCAGATGACCACGCGGTGTTCCGCGAGGGCATGAAGCGCATGCTTGAAGACTCCGGTCTTTTTACGGTGGTGGCGCAGGCGGGAGACGGCAAAGTCTTGATAGAAAAGGCGCAATCGGTGCCGCATGACCTGATTCTCACCGATCTTTCGATGCCCTATTGCAACGGCTTTGAAGCGGTAGAGAAGCTGCGTAAACTGCTGCCCGATTCAAAGATCGTGGTGCTGTCTATGCACAAAGACCGCGACCTGTTTAAAAAAGCCGTGCAGGTCGGAGTCAATGGTTATGTATTAAAGGAAGATGTTTTTGAGCAGATGATCCACTGCCTTAAAACAGTCATGGAAGGCGAAAATTGTTATTCGCCGCGGTTAACAAACTTCATTGCCGCCGATTATACGCGCTCTGACAGCAGCGAGATTGCCTATGAGGTCCTCACCCGCCGCGAACAAGAGATTCTGCGTCTTTTGGGAAAGGGGCAAAGCAACAAGGATATTGCACTGTTTCTGGATCTCAGCGTGCGCACGGTTGAAACGCACCGCGCCAGCATTATGCGCAAGATGGATTTTCATAATATCCAGGAGCTGGTCTCGTATTGCGTGAAAAACTCTCTTGATTGAAGTAGTCGTAACCGCTACGCGGTAACAATGCTTAAATCGTCGGCGGCGCGGATGACTTCCTGTCAGCCGCCGACCCTGGCGCATCCATGCGTTTTGGTCCGCGCACCGAGCGACCTCGTGTCGCGCGCAGACTACGAGCATCCTGCTCTTTAGTTGACGACCTCATTTGAACAGTTAGTCCGCCTTATGGAATTCTTTATAGATACGGCCGATGTAAATGAAATCAAAGCTGCTCATGAACTGGGTATTCTCGATGGTGTCACAACAAACCCGTCGCTCATTGCAAAAACCGGCAAGTCGTTCAAAACGGTGATCCGTGAAATCTGCTCGATTGTCGAGGGGCCTGTCTCGGCCGAAGTTGTCGCTACCGAAAAAGACGCGATACTGAAAGAGGGTCGGGAGCTGGCAAAACTCGCGAAAAACGTCGTGGTCAAGGTGCCGCTGATTGCCGAAGGTCTCAAAGCCGTGAAGGTTTTTTCGGGTGAAGGCATTCAAACCAACGTCACATTGTGTTTCTCTGCAAACCAGGCACTGCTTGCGGCAAAGGCCGGTGCAACATATATCTCACCGTTTGTGGGTCGTCTCGACGATATCAGCACCGACGGCATGGAACTGATTGAAGAGATCAGAACGATCTACGATAACTATCACTTCAAAACGAAGATTCTCGTCGCCAGCATTCGCCACCCGATTCATCTGAAACAATCGGCGATGATCGGTGCCGACGTCGCGACGATCCCGTTCAGCGTGTTTGGCCAGCTGGTAAAGCATCCGCTGACCGATTCAGGGTTAGAGAAATTTCTTTCTGATGCGAAGAAGTTTAATTGGGATTAAGTTACGGAAAAAAGAAGCTCCATACTCAGCTTTTGCGGGGGCATTAACCGCGCGCAGGCCGGTACGGCCGCTTTGCGTGGGGCTCGGCGCAGCAGAGCCCTAGCGCCCGTGGTTAATGGTTTTTTCCGTAGCGCACGGTTATGGCGATAGTCTTATCCATTACGAACCAAAAGGGCGGAGTCGCTAAAACGACGACTGCGCTGTCGCTCGCACATGCTTTCGCGCGAAAACATCCGCAGCAAAAAATTCTGCTGATCGATCTCGATTCGCAGCGCAACGCCACTTCAATCCTGCTCGGCAACCAGGAGATCACACCGGAGCGCTCGGTGTATGCGCTGTTCCAGACGAAAAAACCCGAAAGCGCGGTGCTTTATCCCACGAAACGCGAAAATCTCTTCCTTATACCTTCTAACCTGCACCTGGTCGAGGTTGAGTCTCAGCTCGCCGGCGCGCTCGACGGTTTTTTCCGCCTGAACGATGCATTGCAGGTGCTGCGCCATGAATTTGATATTATCATTCTCGATTGCCCGCCCTCGCTGTCGGTCATAACCATTAACGCAATGGTGTCTGCCGATTTTTTGCTGATCCCGCTGCAAATTTCGAAGTTCTCGATCGATGGTATCCAGAATATACGCGACGCAGTCACAACGGTCAACCGCCGCTACAATGCGCACCTGAAGATCGCCGGCGGATGTCTCACTCTGCACGACGCGCGCACGACTCTTTCGCAGGCAATGATTCCCGAAGTGGAGAAAATTTTGCCCATATTGAAAACAACGGTGCCGCGCTCGGTGGCCGTTGAAGAGGCGCATCTGCTGAGACAGGATATCTTCGAATACGCGCCCGATAACAAGGTTTCCACTGCGTACAAGGAGCTCGCCGATGAACTCGAAGGCATCTTTGCCGCCGAGGGAGTTGGCTGAAAGCCATGAAAAAATCCAGAAAAGACCTGTTCCGCAAGGCAGTGGCCGATAACCTGAACGAAAAAGGGCAGGAAAACTCAGATCTGGGCGATTTTGTCAGCGATATGAAAAAATCCCGCAGCGACGCGCAGCAAAACGACTCTGCTCCCGGGAGCGGGGTCGATGAAGAACAAACGGATAACCGGGCAGGTAAAAATGGCTTGCCGGAACAAAAAGAAGAAAAAGAATCTGGTAAAGTTATGGAAAGCCGTCTCAAAAGACTGACCGCAGGCCCGAGCCAGCCCGCCGCATTTGCGGATGATGATGAACCACCGAGGTGGCGCAAATTTGCTGTTTTCGGCGTACTCGGCCTTCTTGTTCTAAGTTTGCTTTACTGGGCGATTTTTTCTCCCGGAGCGCGCCCGACAATCTACCTGTCGAACACGGCGATCGAAGAGACGAACGCAAAGAACCTGGTCACGGCAAATCTGTCTTTCCCGCGCAACAAAACAATCTATCTATTGTTCTCGAGCGGCGGTCGTCTTGGCCAGGAGAAACTGGTGACGCGCCTCACAGAAGTTTATGCCGATTCGAGCAACATGATGAAAGAAGAAACGATAGCGCAGATCGAGGGCAGCGTGAAGGCGAACTGGCGGTATTTTACCACGCAGTTCCAGAAAGAAAACTTCGACCATGCCGGCCGCTTCCGTATTCATGTTATTTCACCCAATGGTGAGGTTCTCGCATCGCAGGAATTCCGGGTTCAATAGAGGGTTGGCGCCGGGTGCCCAGACTCAGAATCCGATTGCTGAAAATTCGGCACATCGCGCCCATCTTTGGCGCGCTGCTTTTCGCCGGTCACTGTTCGAGTGCTTCGACCCGCGACGATGCGCGTTTTAGTTACGAAAATCTTTACCAGGATCGTTATACCCGCGGCAACGGCGGCATTATTCCTGTTACTCTCGAGCGGGGCGAATCGTACAGTGGCACAATCAGTAAAGACCAGAAGTACCTTTATTTTTCCTCGAATACCTCGGGTAATTATGACATCTACCTGCGCGATCTGGGTGATGTTTTTTCCGTGCCGGTCGTCAGCACGGTAACGAACCAGCGCGAACCTGCAATCAGCCCCGACGGTAAATATCTCGTCTACGTCGACGATGAACTCGATCCTGACGGAGATATTATTCTGCTCAAGGTAAATCCTAAAAAGCTCATCGAACTTTACCGTGATCGTGCGCAACCCGGCGACGAGTGGTTTGCCTCGCGCGCTAAAAATCTGACGAACAGTGAAAATAACCGCATTCGCGCGCGCGATGCGAACCCGTCATGGTCACCCGACGGAAAGTTTATCGCGTGGAGTTCTGACCTTGTAGCGCAGAAAGCGGATGATCTCGGCCCGGGTGCCGGCGCGATGCAGAATATCTGGATCATGCCCGCTGGCAATCCCGAAGAAAAACGACAGCTCACCACGCAGGGTGGCGTGATGCCGTCTTTTTCGGAAGACGGTACGAAAATTGTCTATGTTTCTTATCAGGACAAAAATTCGCTGGGTGCTGTCTATGAAATAGAAATCGCAAGTGGTAAATCGCGTAAGATTACCTCGGGACATGCGCTCGATTTTTATCCGACGTATGCGCCGGCCGGGGGTATTGTGCTCACGCGTATTTCGGCCGACACGAACGGTGACGGCCAGATTGACCGAAAAGATGCGGGACAGATTATCCGTGTCTATGCCGATGAAGGTCAGGTAGTCGACGATGACGATTATGTGCCGCTAACCTCGCCTTCAGATCATGTCTTCGATTCGCGCGTCAGTAATTTCATTGGCGGCAGTGTCGTGCATGCTCAGCTTAAAGGTGAAGATATTAACGTCGCATTTATTCCGCTTTCCGGAGCGATTCCGATTAAACCGGATATACGCCAGCAACAGGAATATCTGCAGACATTGTCGAAAAAAAAGAACCAGGCGCGGTATTGCATGGGCCTGCAGCAGTTGCCGGCGGCGTTCCGCAATTCGGCAGACCTTGTGGTATACGATGCGGTCAGTGCTTTGCGCCGTGGCCGTTGCGACAAGACTGCGGGCCGCGAGCTGCAGGAATACCTTACCGATGTTGGTCCGGGGGAGCTTGGCATCTACCGTCTGCTCAACGATATCGGGTTAATTAACCCGGAATACGCAGATTTACGCCATGTTGTTACTCTCGAGCCCATGGCAGAGATCAATAATGCAAACCAGTATTTTGCGGATTTGCTGGCCGACAAAGACTACTGGCAACATCTCGAAGACGAATATGAGGTCGCAGATTTTACGGCCGTGCAGACATTCGTACGGCATGAATTAGCGAAATTACAGATTCGGCAGGGACGGCGAAAGGAAATGTTAGATACGGTAAGGCGTATCATGCGCGATAATCCGTCTTACCTTGCACTCGATGAGATTCTGCTTGAGGCGGGCATCGCTGATTCATCTTCCCTGCCGGCTGTCGAACTCATTTATCTCATTGCTGAAAAGGCGGATGCAGAGCTGTTACGTGGGTATGCCGTTGGTGGCAAAACTGCCATCGTACCGGTCAGACCACATATTCGCCGCCGCGCCGAAAAGTTTTTGCTCAGTTTTTTCGACCGGCAATACGAAGTGACAAACGAAGACGCGCAAGAGCAGTTTCTGGCAGGTTTTCCCGAAGCGCGCCACCGCACTCTGCATGCAATTTACGCACTGGCGACGGCGCGCGACGATGAGAACGAAGAGCTTTATCCTGAGGCCATCGCGGCCGCCGAGCGTGCCAAGGCGCTGAGCGTGCCTGGTTCGCTGCTGCATTTTCTGGCGGCCAGCGTTGCAGCCGAGGCCGCGGAAGTGACTGTCGGCGCAGAAGCCTCCGTCGCGCAATTTTCGGCCGCAATTTCGGGTTACCGCGACAGCGAAGCTCCTGAAAATGTAAAAGAAGTCATCACGAAACTGGCTCAGTTTTACAGCGACCGCGCCAGTATCGCACGCAACAACGGCAACGATACGGTAGCCGCGCAGGAATACCAGTCTCTGCTCGATCTCTATCTCTCCGCGCATGCCAATAAGCTCAAGAGTGAAATTCCCGCAGGTGATCTGCTCGATTATTCGCTGAATCTCGACCAGATCGCCCTTCGGGCGGCGGTAACAAACGGCGACCTGCTGAATTCAATCATGCAATTTTACGATAATCGCATCGATCTTGCCCGCCGTTTTCTGGTGTCTGAATTTATTTTTGGCCGTGGTTTTTTACGCGCGCAGCTGGGAATACAGCGGCATCTGTACGCCGAAGCCGACGGATTGACCAATACAGAAAAGAAACAGGTATTCGAAGATTTTCGCAAGGCTGAAATCGATCTCAACTGGTGTTTTTTTGCAAATTCGCGTTTTGCCGACGCGTATATCATGCTGGGATGGATGTACCAGTTTATCGACGAGAAGCGCGAAGTGGTGCTTGAAAAATCTACCGGCAAAAAGGACCGGGAGATTTTCGAGTCGCTGTACCGGACGTATTTTCCCGATTACCTGTTTGAAAAAAATATACGCATCTACCAGAAGACGCTGGCGCTCTTCGGCCAGTCCGGGTCGCCGCGCATACGCAATAGTTTTCATCTGAATATTGCGAATAACTATTTTCTGCTCAATAATTACAGCCAGGCCGAAGAGCACTACGCTTCTATTCTCGATGCGAAAGGCAATCCGGATTTTCGCTTCGAAACTCCTGAGCAGCAGATGATGTTCTATTACCATTTTGGCAGGTCTCTCTATTTTAGCGGAAAGAATGATGTGGCCGCTCGCTATCTGCAATTCGTCGAAAAAAATCTGGATGCGCGGTACCCGATCAACGGGGTGAATGCCGAGCAGCAGAAAATCAACCAGGGGCGCCGCGAAATCGCCTATAAAACTTTTGCACTCAACGCCGAATATTCTCAGAATGTCCCCGCTGCAATCGCCTACCTGCGCATTATTCTCAGCGAACGCCAGATGGTTGCTGCAGAAACCCCGGTCGCCATGATTCATCTCGAACTGGCGCGCCTGCAGCTGAAACAGGGCGATTTTGCCACTTCACTCGAAGACACGCTAAAAGCCGAAACTGCGCTCGAAAAAGAACCGAACGTCGCAATACCTAAATTTAAGTTGCGCATTAAATGGTTTTGGGTGTACGAACCCTGGAGCTTTCTCGTCGGGCTCCTCTATAAACTTTCTTACGACGACGTCTATATTGGCGACAACCATCTTGCCTTCGATCTGCCGACGGTAAATCGCTACCAGTTATTGTACTCGATACGGGCAGAAATATACCGAAACAAGGGACTGCTGCCAGAAGCGTCCGAATCGCTGGGTCGCCTGGTTGAGTATGCGGAAAAAGACAGTACCAAGCACGGTGCCGAAACGCTTAGTGCAGCGGTCAGCCGCCGGGCAGAACTGGAATTCATGCTCAAAAACTGGGACGCCGCACGCGAGTTGTATGCCAAGGCGCTGAAATCCGCGGAAAAAACGGGTAATTCTGGCGCGATTCTGCCGCTGAGAAAAAACATCCAGCTCTGTAAACTGCGCAAGCTGGAAGCCGACAACCAGCCAATTGCAGAAAAAATCGAGACGGCTGGCCGTGAAGCCGGTCAGGTGCGCGAATATGTACAAAAAATACTCGACCAGCACTTTGAAGCTGCACGCGAACAGATCAAAAAAAACGGAGACCCGGCTAAAACCGATCTTTCAGATGAAGACAGAAAACGAATTACGGCAAAAGTACGCAGCGAGCAGCAGCCATTGCTGTTTTTTGAGGGATTAAACCGTGCCCATGAAGCCGAGCTTTCCGATTTTCGCGGCAGGTTTGAAGCGCGCGAAGAGACTTTTGACCAGTTCATGCAGCGCAAACAGCAGGATTTTTCCCGCTTTGCCGGGGCCCTGAAGTATTTTCGCGGCTATACCAGGGAAACACTGGGTGAGGTAGACACTGTTTTCGAACCCGATGTCAAAAATAACGGTCTGCGCCTGAAGCTGGCGATGAACCGGGCGAAAATCCTTCAGGAGATGGACTTATTTGAAGAGTCGATTGCAGAGCTCAGAGAAATCCAGGAGAAAAGCCAGGAATTCCGCGCGCAGCTCGAATACGTTGTTGCGACTTACAGAATGCACCGGGTCTATGAAGATGCAGAGCTGGAAAAGCAGATAGGTGTCAGCGCCTATGAGAATCTCATTGCCTACTTTACCTCCAACCCCGGTTTCCTGAGGGAAAATACTGACCTCTTCGAGCGCATCTGCAATATTGTGATAGAAAGGTCAATCCGTGCCGGCAATTTTTTACAGGCAATCAAGCTCGAAGATCTGAAGCGACAGCAGCTTGGCCTGCAGATGTACTTCGATGACCTGGTTTTGTTCGGAGAAAAAGAGGCCCAGTTTGGGCAGTTACTCATTGCTGAACAGAAGCGGCGGGTATTGGATTTGCGCATCCGTAACGGCCGCCTTGCCCGCCAGTCGGTTCAGACATATGAAAAGGAACTGCTGGATCTTGAAGCGGTCATCGTGGCTCTGCGCCGCAAGTTGCGCGAACCCGACCGACTGGATTACCGGTATGACACATTTTTTGCCCCCGGTATCACCGAAGCAGAATTGGCCAAAATTTCGCGGGCGGGAGTCGCCTACGTATTAAAGCCCGGTGACCAGACTTACGTAATTTATCTCTCAGCAATACCCACGCGCAAGGGCATCGAATGGCGGTTCGATAAGTTTTTCCCTACCAACGAAGCTGTAGTGCAGAAGGAGATGATGAACTGGTTGAAGAAAAAAAAGCCCGCCATACTGGTTGTCTCTCCCAGGATTCTCGCGCAGGTGCTCAGCGACGCGGATTTCCTGTCTTTTTCGCTGCAGACATCGCTGCGGGCCGCCATCAATTTCTCCAATAACCCTGATCTGGCCAAACGTAACCTGCTGCAATTATCCAAAGGTGGTTCGCTGCTCAGTTTCTCAACCGGCAACGAAGTCGACTATAATGCCTCTCAGCCACTGGTGCGAGTGCGCACGCAACCAGATGTCGCAAAATTACCAATGCATCGCAATGTTGTCGACTATGAAGGCGATCTCGCACGCAAGAGTATACTGATCGATAATGCCCAATTAACTCCGGCAACACTCTTTAAACTGCGCAGCAACCCGAATTTCGTCGTGGCGTCGCGGCAATCGCGCGAAAAGCTTCAGACTGCTGACGATTTCCGCTATGCTCTTTCCGTCGATTTGTTCTTTTCTGCGATGGGCGCCGGGCAGGTGTACCATACCTTTTCTCCCCGCAAGCAGGCAAAACAGGCCATTGAAACTTATCTCAACGAGGGGATGCCATCGGCCGGCGGCATGATGACCGGAAACGCGGTAATCTCAACCGGCAAAGCCCGCGAGTTGCCGCCTGTATCGGCTAAAGTGCAGCGCGGTACGTATACCCGCAAAATCGACGTGGCCCGCGAAGCGGGGTTGATCGATGAGGCGGCTTCGTATGCCGAGGACGCAGTCTCGCTTTTCCCGGGAGACAGTTATTTTCACTACCAGGCGGGCAGTCTTCACCTGATGCAGGGGCAAAGACAAGAAGCCCAGCCGCATATGGATGCTGTGTCGATTGCGGCTAAAGAAGACACAGAGCGCCGGGAGCCCTATGTGCGTATGCTTCTGCGCGCCGGTGAGTATAGCCAACTGGAAAGCCTGCTGAATGATTATCCCGATCTGCGTAAAGCCATAGCCAAAAAACGCACTGAGTACGATGCGCTGATGCAGTTGCGCAGTCTTGGCGACGGCAATCTGAATTTACTAAACACTTTGTTTCCCTGGGACACGGAAAAGCAAAAAGACCATACCGACTTACTGAAAGGTATCCATAAAAAAATGGGAAATGGCCTGCTGAGAAATGAGATCTGCAATGCTGCGGTGCGCGCCCTCGAATACCGCGTGGTTGCTTCGTCATGCGCGTCTGATGCACGCATCGATCGTGCCGCACAGAATGAGAGGCTGCGCATCGGGCGCTGGGTTTCAGGGCAACTGGTCGCGGTCAGGACAGCTGAAAATGCGCGCCAAATGTTTGCCGATCATGCAGTCGCGCTACTCGAAGGCGGATTTATATCAGATGGCCTTGTTTACAGCCAGCGCGTGCTGTCGCACGCGGAAACAGGCACGACTGAAAACCTGCTGGCGCTTTCGCTTTTACGAATACTGGCGCTCAGAAAGTGTACGCTGGCCGATTGCAAAAAAATTGCCGATCAATTGTTTGCGTACGGATCTGCAGCATCCCCCAAAGTGGTGAATTCGCAGGCGAAAGAGTTTTACCTGCTGCTTGCCAGTACGCAGGCTGTCTGGACGCAGGGGGGCGCCGCACTGCCGGCTGCTCCTCAGAACACTGTCGAAAGTTCGGGTGTCATCACTGCGCGCAATCTGCTGCACAGACTGGCACTTTCTGTACATGCACCGCAGGTTTTAGCGGCCGGGAAAACAAATTCGGGTTTGGCGACCAATGTGGGCCTCGAGCGTGAGCTCGCCGTGCACCTGCGCAGCGTTGCTGCCGGTGGCGAAACTGCGCATTGCCCGCCGGCGCAGTGCAATCTGCTCATCAAGCATTACCTCACCGCAGGGGCGCCCGAAACTGCACTCCAATTGTTTTTTGAATCGCAGGGTTTGCAGACAGATTTTTCGCAAAAGCAAAATGCCTCTGTCGCCCTCTTTGGATACGCTGAGTTATTCCCGGCGGAAATTTATCGCTGGCGCTTCGATGGCCGGCGGGCCTATTTTGAAAGCCTGCCCGAAGCGGTGCTACGCAACGATGCCGCAGCGCCGGCCGCATCCCGGTATCTGCTTTTTAATGCACGCGGCGGCCCGCTGCAGCAGAGAAAGCTCTATCCTGGCAGGGATGCGATACTCGTGACCGCGGTAAATCCTGCTATGGCACCTGCACTGACTCTCGCGCCAGAAGCCATTTCATTTGGCTCACCCAATAACGATACGCTTTATGCTTCATTCGTTGCGAAGTGGGGGAATGCTCAAAAGACTGGCAAAGCTTCGGTGGTCGTCAAGCCGGCTTTCCACAAGGCAGGCGGCGCATTGCAGATCTATGCAGACGCCATTTCTCCGGATTCGCTGCCGAAAATAAAGACAACTGGCTATCACCTGTTCTGCGACCCGTCCGAAAGTTATGCCGGTTTTGCTGCTTTTGCTCACACGTTGGTGGAAAAAATGGCCATTCAGAAAATGTCGGTGGAAGAAGCCTATTTTGCGTCGTTTGAACACCTGAAGGGCAAGCAAGCCTCGACACGCCCGCTCTATTATTTATACAGGAACTAGAATGGAAGCCGCGCATTCGGTCAGCCTGGTGAACAACGGAAATCTGCTTCTGAAAAATGACGGCAGCCGGCAGTATATCGAAACAACCGAAGAGCTGAATAAGGCAGCGCAGTATATTCTCAAAGCAGCCTGCGGATTGATGCACGCGGAAAACTGCTTTCTTGCGCTCAAGACCGAACAGGGGGTAAAAACCTACCGCATCGCACGCCGCGGTCTGACGGCCCTGGAAAAGAGTATCATGCAGAAAAGTCTCGCAGAATGCGAGACACTGATCATCGAGAACCACCAGCAGTTGTTCAACAGGTCGCAGGCGAAGATAGGCGAAGCTGAAACGTCCTATCTTGCTTCGCCGCTGATCACTGATGGCAAGGTTGTGCTCGGTGCTTTGTTGTGGGCGACGAAACTCGGCGAAGAAAATTTCAACGAAGAAGATCTGAGCCTGGCTTCGACTTTCAGCCGCACCTTTGCGCGCATGCTGGCAAACTGTATTGCTTCACCCGACAAAACGACGTTGCTCGTAAAGTTTTCCAGCAACCTGGTGACGGTATTTGAGAATCTGTACCTGTACCGTAAGAATATCGAGAATAACTTTTTGCTCTCAGAGATGATCAAAGTGTCGAAGATGATCAACTCGACCCTCGATCTGAACAGCCTGCTCGAGTCGATTATGGATTCGGCGAAGATCGTTCTCAAGGCAGAGGCGTCTTCGCTGATGTTGATTGATCGCAAGACGAACGAACTGTTTTTTAATATCATCTCTGGTGAAAAGGAGCGCGATCTCAAAGAAATACGCATACCGATGGGCGTGGGTATTGCGGGAAGAGTAGCGGAGACCTGCAAGCCGCTGGTCGTGAACGACGCGCAGAATGATGAACGCGTTTACAAACAGGCAGACGAAAAAATTAACTTTGTCACCAATAACCTGATTGCGACCCCGCTGATGGTGCGCAACCGCATTATCGGAGTCATCGAGGTGATCAATTCGATCGGTCGCACCGAATTTACCGAAAAAGACCTCGAACTGTTTAATACGTTTTCAGAGCAGGCGGCGCTCGCGATCCATAACCGCGAACTCATCGATTCGCTGAAAGACATCAACCGTGAGCTGAAGAAGAAAGTGCATGAGCTTTCGAGCCTGCACGAAATCGGCAAAGTGCTGATGTCGACGCTCAACGAAAAGGATCTGTTTGATTCGATAGTGCGGATTATCGCCGACGAGATGCAGGCAGACCGGGTGTCGATTATGATCTATGCGCCCGACCACGACGCGCTTGAAATTGTTTCACACTTCGGTCTGGATCTTTCACCTTTCGAGCGCACATTCGTGTCGCTGGACAAATCTCTGGCAGGCAAAGCTTACCATGACCGCAAGCTCATCTACACCAATTCGCTCGAGAAATCACCGTACGCGCTGTTCCGTGACGTTGAGCGTTATCATACCGGCGGATGTATTATTCAGCCATTGATGCACGGGCAGGAAATTTACGGGGTGCTGAATATTTCAGACCGGCAGTCACCTACTGGAAAAGATTTTAACGACGACGATCTGCGACTGGTGTCGACGATTGCGAGCCAGATCACGCGCAGTATACAGAACTTCAGGCTACTCAACGAGATGTTGCAGAAGCGTTCGTATGAAAAAGAGCTAGAGATCACTTCGAGCATACAGAAGTCGATTCTGCCTTCGCACTTCCAGAAATCGGCCTGGTTCGATCTCGGCGTTATCTCAGAACCTGCGAAGCTTATGGGCGGCGATTTTTACGACCTGCTGGCTTTTGACGGCGATCAATACGTCTTTTCGGTTGCAGATGTCAGCGGCAAAAGTCTTCCCGCGGCGCTCTTTATGGCAGTGACAAGTTCGATCATACGCACCTATGGTCGTGAAATTAAAACACCTGCCGAGGTGCTCTATAAGGCCAACGACCTCATCTATCAGGACAGCCAGTCGGGCATGTTTGTCACGCTGTTTTATGCATTTTATAACGCACCGAACCACGAGCTGTTCTATGCATCGGCGGGGCATAACGAGCAGTTGATTTTCCGTCACGACACGCGCACGTTTGAGAAACTCGGCACCAAAGGGCGGCCGCTGGGTGTGGTGGATTCGCAACTGCATGGCCCTTTCGGCGAGGGACGTGCATTTCTTAATGAAGGCGACCTGCTTATTTTGTATACTGACGGTGTTGTTGAGGCGATTAATGAGCGCAAGGAAGAGTTTGGCTTTGACCGCTTCTGCCGCATTATCGGCGACAATATGTTGCTTTCTTCAGACCAGTTGGTGAAGAAGATCTTTCGTGAAGTAAAGACCTTTGCCGGCAGCGAAGCGCAATATGATGATTTTACGCTGATGATAATTAAAGTACTGAAATGAGCCGCATCAAGAAAGAATTCGTTGCCCTGCCTTCCGCAATCCCCCAGGTGCACGATTTTGTAGAGGGGACCCTGCGCGCCAACGGCGTTGCTGGCGTGCCCAAGGCCGATATTGTGCTCGCCTGCGACGAGGCGGCCACAAATATCGTCGAGCATGCCTATGGCGGCAAGGGTGCCAAACCGCATTTCGTTCTGGCGCTCAATTGCTGTAAAAGCCGGGTGACAGCGACATTTTTTGACTCGGGGACTTCGTTCGATCCGCGGGATATCGCAGAGCCTGATATCCGCAAGAACCTTGCCGGCGTCAAACGCGGCGGATATGGTGTTTTTTTGATAAGAAAACTGGTTGATAAAATAGTTTACAGCGCACGGCGACGACTCAACATTACGAGGCTTGTCAAGGAAGTAAAGGCGTAAAATGCTCAGAACCAAAGAAGTCGGTAATTACATCGTAGCATACCTCAAAGGAAGGCTCGATGTCCACATCAGCGGTGAAATCGAGAAAGACCTGATGCTCCTCAGCGAAAAAAATCCTGAATCTGATTTCGTCCTGAACCTCGAGGGCATCGAATACATGTCTTCAAGCGGCCTCAGGGTACTGGTTGCGCTGATGCGCCACCTGAAAAGCAAAGGCCGTAAAATGAAGCTCTGCAATATGAACGTTGCGGTGAAAAAATTTTTGAAGTCGTCGAACTGATGGACATGTTCGATATCTATCCTTCCGAAGAAGACGCTCTTAAGTAATATATGGCATTTTTTCTTTCGTCGCTGGCGAACCTGTTCTCGGGCGGAAAGAAGAGACATAATACCGAAAACATTCCTGCTTCGCTCGATCGCCCGCTGACACGCGCAGAATTCTTAAGCGTTTATGAGAGTATGCCTGAGTCTGCGCGCGCAATTGTTCTCTGCGCTCGATTACCAACAAAAAGCCAGGCTTCTCGAACTGCTGACACCAGAGGCCAAACCGGCAGTTCAGTCTGCCGGCGAAGAACCGTCCTGGCAGGCGGAAGATTTTTTACCCGAGAAGGACAGGCGGAAAATCGCGCGCCTGCGGCAATTGAAAGAATTGCGCGAGTTAAAGACGCTTTTCGCTGAGATAGAGCACCGTGAGCCTTTGGCGGTGGCAGAGGTGCTCGCTGCCGAAACCGCCACGATTGCTGCGATGGCGCTTTTGCAGTTAAGCCAGAAATTTGCCTCACGGGTGCTGCGCGTCATGCCTGAATTGCGGCGCGGCGAAATCGTGCGCTCGATGGCCACCGAACGGCATGTCAGCGGCGAAGTTTTGCTGGCCCTCGGTAAGAAAATATCTGAAAAAGTGGCGGCGATTCCGATGACGCAGGCAGAGGGCCGTATAGACGGTGTGAAACATGTGAATGAAATATTGAAGCTTCTTGGGGCAGAAGAAGCAGATCGCATCACACGCGAAGTTGCTGAGCACGATGAACAGCTGGCGAGCACGCTCGAAAAAAGCCGTTATGCATTCGAAGATCTTGTACACCTGAACGCGCGCGATTTTCGCCGGCTATTCAGTTCGATGCCTGACGAGCAATTGTGGGCGCGGGCGCTCAAGGCCGTCGAGCAATCGCAACGCAAATCGATGCTGGGTAAGCTGCCGGTCAAGCGCGCCGGATTAATAGCTCAGGCGATGAGCGAAATCAAGACCACACGCCTCGACAGCATTGATAAAGCGCGTAGTAAAATTCTCTCCAACGCACTGCGCCTGGCCGCGGCGCATGAAATCAGCCTCGATGCGCAGAATAGCAACGGAAAAGGCGCTTCCCGCCACGGACTCCATTGAAATGCGCCGGCATTATGTCGTATCCGGCAGGGTGCAGGGTGTGGGCTTTCGCCAGTTCACCGCCGAAAAAGCACGGGCTCTGAAAATTTCAGGGTGGGTCAAAAATCTGCCCGATGGCAGCGTCGAAGCCGAGGCAGAAGGCAGCGAAGATCAGCTGCAGGCTTTCGGAAAAATTCTCCACACCGGGCCTGCTCTCAGCCGGGTCGACCAGGTGCAGATACTGGAAGTTGAAGCCGGAGGCGATTTGCCGCCGCACTTTGAGGTGCGCCGCTGATGCTGTTTTACAATGCGCTTTTGTGCGCGGTGTATCCGCTGTTGTGGCTGGCCTCGCGTTTTCATGGCCGCCTGAAACTGAATTTCGAATTGAGAAAAACGCTGCCCGATTTCTCCGCGGCGCGCGGCAAAACGCATATCTGGTTTCACGCGCCTTCGGCCGGCGAGTTCGAGCAGGTGCGCGCGGTCGCGATGGCCATGCGCCGGAAAAATCCCCGGCTGTTTTTTTCGTTCAGCTATTTTTCGGACAGCGCCTACCGCACGCGCAAAAACGACCCGGTGCCTGATCTGCTGTTTGCGCTGCCGTATGATCTTCCCTGGAGCATGAAGAGTCTCGTCAGGAAAATGCAGCCCGCGGCACTCATTATCGGCAAATATGATGCGTGGCCTAACCAGGTGCTTGCCGCCACAAGGGCAGGCGTTGCGGTTTATCTTGTCAGCGCGACTCTGCCGGCAAAATCGCAGCGCTACCGTTTTCCGTTGCGGTATTTCCTGCGGCAGGTATATGCGCCCATGCGGCAGATTTTTGCCGTCAATGCGGAGCACGCCGATCGGCTAAGGCAGATCTCACCGCAGAATGTCAGCGTTGCCGGTGATACGCGTTTCGATGCAATTGCCGAAAGACTGAAAGAGAATCAGGATAAGAAAAAACAACTGTCCGCGATTTCGGCGCGCCTCAGTGGTTGCGTGGTGATTGTCGGTGGTTCGACTTACGCTGCCTCAGAGGAAATGCTGATTGCATTCACGGCCACGCGCCGGAAGCTTGCTGGGAAAAACATCCGACTGATTCTGGCGCCGCACCATCTGAGAGAAGAGAATATTTTACGGGTGCTGAAAAATTGCACTGATGCCGGTCTGAGTGCTGCGCGGCTGAGTGCGGGGGTCAAAAAAGATTGGGATGTTCTCGTCGCCGATGGCTTTGGTCTGCTCGCGTATCTTTATCCGCTGGCCGACCTGGCATATGTCGGAGGCGGATTTAAGGGGTCTGTACATAGTGTGATTGAAGCCGCAATTGCCGGTGTGCCGACGGTCACGGGACCTGCGATCAGTAATTCAGCAGAAGCGCTCGATCTTGCAAAGATGCAAATACTGCGCGTTGTGCAAAAGCCCGATGCTGAAGAGTTCGCAGCGCATGTGGAATACCTGTGGAAAAACCGCACGGAAATCGGCCGGCGAATGGCTGACTATTTCCGACAAAGATTGGGCGTGAGCAATAGAATTATGCATACTGTGATGGACGACATATTGAGGAAATAGAAACACATACAGCCGCACGGCTGTGTGTGTTTCTATTTCAAGGAGACAAAAGATGGCATATGCCCCAATTGTAATTGAACAAACTAACCGCGGTGAGCGGCATTATGATATTTATTCGCGGCTTTTGAAAGACCGCATTATTTTTATGGGGTTTCCTCTCGACGATGCATACGCCAATGTGGTGATTGCACAATTGTTGTTTCTCGAATCAGAAGATCCTGAGAAAGATATTTATCTTTATATTAACTCGCCCGGCGGGTACGTTTCATCGGGCCTCGCGATTTATGATACAATGCAGCTGATTCGCCCCGAAGTGCGCACTGTCTGCACCGGGCAGGCGTCGAACATCGCGGCGCTGATTCTTGCTGCCGGTACCAAGGGTAAGCGTTCGGCGCTGCCGCACTCGCGTATTTTGCTGCACCAGCCAATGGGCGGCGCATCGGGCCAGGCATCTGATATCGAGATCCAGGCGCGCGAAGTACTGCGCATCAGGGACACGCTGAATGGTCTCTACCAAAAACACACGGGGCAAACGCTCGAGAAGATTGAAAACGAAACTGAACGCGATCTTTATATGGACGGCGCCGAAGCGGTCAAATGGGGACTGATTGATTATGTCATATCAGCCCGCCCTGAAAATGCCTCGAAAGAAATCGCCAGTTAATCGATAATAAAGAGGTAACATGGCAGAAAGGCGGTCATACGATTCGGGTAATCATTGTTCATTTTGCGGTAAAGAACAGTCTAAAGTAAACCGCCTGATCGCCGGCCCGGGTGTGCACATCTGCGACGAATGCGTGCTGCTGTGCAACGGCATTCTTGCCGACGATCTCGAAAAACAAGCTACACCGGCACCGGTGCAAAAACTGCCGAAGCCCGCAGAGATCAAAAAAATTCTCGATGAATATGTGATTGGCCAGGATTCCGCAAAGCGCGCTCTGTCGGTGGCTGTCTACAACCACTATAAGCGCCTGCAATACGAAAAAGACCAGACGGCCAAGCAGGGCGGCAAGTTTCTGCGCAAGCACGACTCGGCCGATGCTGACGGCGTTGAAATTGATAAATCGAATATCCTGCTGATTGGCCCGACCGGTTCGGGAAAAACCTTTCTGGCACAAACTTTGGCGCGCATTCTGCAAGTGCCCTGTGCGCTTGTAGATGCGACCGCGCTCACCGAAGCGGGTTATGTCGGCGAAGACGTAGAAAACATTCTGTTGCGTCTTTATCAAAACTCTGATGCGAATGTCGAAAAGGCGCAGACGGGCATTATCTATATCGATGAGATCGACAAGATTGCGCGCAAATCAGACAATCCCTCAATCACGCGCGACGTATCGGGTGAAGGCGTGCAGCAGGCGCTCTTAAAAATCATCGAAGGCACGGTAGCCAGCGTGCCACCCGTAGGCGGACGCAAGCATCCCCACCAGGATTTTATCCAGATGGATACGCGCAATATCCTGTTCATCTGCGGTGGCGCGTTCGAAGGCCTCGACAAGATCATCAGCCGCCGCGTCGAAAAATCGTCTCTCGGTTTCGATTACCAGGCACCAAAGCGCAAAGACCAGGCTTCGGAATATCTTCGCCAGGTGAATCCCGACGACCTGATGAAGTATGGCCTGATTCCCGAATTTATCGGTCGTCTGCCCATTATTCGCTCGCTGGAGAATCTCGACGAGACCACGATGGTTAAGATTCTCACCGAACCGCGTAACGCGCTGATCAAACAATACAAAAAAATCTTCGATCTCGAAGGCATCAAGCTTACTTTTGAAGACGGTGCTATACACGCGATTGCGGCCAAAGCTCTCAAGCGCGAAACCGGCGCGCGGGGCTTGAGGGCAATTGTCGAAGATGCGATGATGGATCTCATGTTTGAGATACCCACCATGATCGGTGTCGATGAAGTTATCATCACGCGCGAGATGATCGAATCGGGTGAAAAGGCTCGCGTCATTACGCGCGCGGAAACCGATAAAGAGCGCACGAAGAAGAGTAAAACTGCCGATGATGCATATGTGATTCCGCCGGAAAAAATGGCGTAATCACCGGGAAATCCATATGTCAGAAAACGCTGCGATCCGTTATCCCCTGTTGCCTTTGCGCGATATGGTTATCTATCCGGGCAGCGTGACCTCGATTTTTGTCGGGCGTGAAAAGTCGATGGAAGCGACGCGCCGTGCGATGGACGGCGATCGCAAAATCATACTGGCAACGCAACGCAACGCAGAGATCACGATTCCGGGTCTCAGCGACCTATATGAAACCGGCGTCGCGGCCGAGATTCTGCAGTTGCTCAAGATGCCCGATAACACGTACAAGATACTCATTGAAGGGCTCTACCGCTTAAAGCTCGTTGAAATCGACGACAGCGACGAAAAATGCACCGAAGCAGTGGCTATCCCGTCGCCTGCGGTCTATCCCGAGGGAGAGAAAGAACAACATCTCTATGAGAAATCCATCGTGAAACTGGTGGATGCGTTTGAGCGCCTGAACGAACAGCAGACATTTCTCTCGGCTGATAGCTGGCGCGAATTGCGCGCGAAAGACGATGCAGAACGCATGGTGCATGCGATCGCCGAGTCGCTGCGCATTCCTTTTATCGAACAGCAGGATATTCTCGGTACCGACAGCCTCTGGGAGCGCGCAGAAAAAGTAAAGGCTGCGATGGAAAACCAGCTCGAGCTTTCGCGCCTCGAAGGGCAGATTCACGACAAAGTGCGAGCGCAGCTCGATAAAATGCAGCGGCAGTATTATCTGCAGGAACAGATTAAGGCGATTCGCGAAGAGATGGGCGAGACCGAGCCCGACGAATTTGAGACGCTGCGCAAGCGTGCGAAAGCGAAACAGTGGCCCGACGAGGTCAGATTACGCGCCGAGTCTGAAATCCGCAAACTTGAAAAGATGCCGCCGATGTCTGCCGAGTCGGGTGTGATTCGCAATTATCTCGATTGGTTGCTCGACCTGCCGTTCAGTGAAGCGACGGTTGACAACGCCGATATCAAAAAGGCAGAGCAGATTCTCGAAGAGAGCCACTATGGCCTCGAAAAAATCAAAGATCGTATTCTCGAATTTATCGCCGTCCGCCAGCTCTCATCGCAGTTACGGGGACCGATTCTCTGCCTTGCTGGTCCTCCGGGCGTCGGTAAGACCAGCTCTGCAAAATCTCTGCCGATAGCCTCGGGCGCAAGTTTGTGCGTAGACAGCTGCGGAGGAGAGACGAGGCGGAAATACGGGGGCCATCGCCGCACTTATATCGGTTCGATGCCGGGTCGCATTATCAGCGCACTGAAAAAAGCCAAAGTGAAAAACCCGGTTATCCTGCTCGACGAGATAGACAAAATTTCGTCGGATTTTCGTGGTAACCCGGCGGCTGCGCTGCTCGAGGTCCTGGATCCCGAGCAAAATAAAGAGTTCAGCGATCATTATCTGGATATTCCTTTCGATCTGTCGCAGGCGCTGTTTGTGGCGACCGCGAACGTTACACATTCGATACCCGACCCGTTGCTCGATCGCCTCGAAATTATTCAGCTCTCGGGCTATACCGAAATTGAAAAAATTCAGATCGCCAATAAGTACCTGATTCCCCGCCAGATCGAAGAGAATGGAATTCATGGCGTCGATTTGCAGTACACCAATAAATCCCTCGCGTACATCCTGCGCCATTATACGAAAGAAGCGGGCGTGCGCCAGTTTGAGCGCGAACTCGCGCAGATCGGCCGCAAAATTGCGCGCGAAGTGGTTGAAAAACCCGAAGAAAAAGGTTCATACGTGCTCGATAAACAATCGATCGTGCAATACCTGGGACCGGCAAAATACCTGTATACCCGCAAAGAAAGTGAAAACCCGGTCGGCAAGGTCAGCGGCCTTGCGTGGACGTCTGCCGGCGGCGATATTCTCAACATCGAGGTAGCGCTGGCGCACGGCAAAGGCAAACTTTCACTCACCGGCAACCTTGGCGACGTCATGAAAGAATCGGCCAATACCGCTCTCGGTTTTGTGCGTTCGCAGGCGCATTATCTCGGGCTGAGCGACGACTTCTTCGAAAAGAACGACATATTCATTCATGTACCAGAGGGGGCGATCCCGAAAGACGGGCCTTCGGCCGGCATTACGCTGGTGACAGCGATCATTTCAGCGCTTACACAGCGCGGTGTGCTCAGCCACATTGCGATGACGGGTGAGGTAACATTGCGCGGCAATGTGCTCGCGATCGGCGGGCTTAAAGAAAAGGTACTGGCTGCTTTCCGTGGCGGCATCACGCATGTGATTTGCCCGAAAGACAACCAGAAAGATTTCGAAGAGATTCCACAGAGCATCAGGCAACAGATGCAGTTCCACTTTATTGCGCATGTGCGCGAAGCGGTGGCGCTGGCTCTCGTTCAGGGCAGCACAATCTTTCAGGATAAATCGGGTCTCGCGTTCTATGCCACTCACCTGACCGGTTCAACCGCAACGCCGCTTGCAACCGGCGGTTCAACCACTCAGCCTATGTAGTGAAGTGCGCAGTGATGCGTTTTGCGAGGCTCTCGCGCAACGCGTCATCGCAGAACGCAACACGCGTCGCATTGAGCAAAAGTTCTTTCTGTTCGGCCGAGTTCAGGCCGTATTCTGCGATCGCTTTTTCCCATTCGTGGCTGAGATTAATGCCCGACACAGTCGGATCGTCCGTATTGACGGTGACGGTTACACCCGCGCGCTTGAGTTGCATAAACGGGTGTTGCTGGTAGCTGGTGGCGTTGCCGGTCTGCAGATTGCTCGTTAGGCAGACTTCCACGCCGATTTTTTCGTCTGCGAGCCTTTCTACCAGCGCGGCGTCTTCAATCGAGCGAATACCGTGCCCTATGCGTCGCGCATGGAACAGGTCGAGCGCGTCGCGCACCGATTGGGCACCCGATGCTTCGCCCGCATGTATTGTCACGGGTATGCCCGCCTCGCGCGCGCGATCAAATACGGGAGCGTATTCATGGCAAGCATAGCGCGATTCGTCGCCGGCAAGATCGATGCCGCAAACGCCTCGCGGCATGAATTTTTCATAAAGGGTAATCAGCTCTGCGATGTGCTCTACAGGGGCATTGCGCATGCCGCACAGAATTACCCGCACCGGGGTAGTTTTGTCGGTTGCAATACCGCTCACGACGCTTTCGGTCACCTCGGCGGCAGAATAGCGGTTCCCGGTAAAGAGATGTGGCCCGAATCGTGTCTCGAGGTAAATCACGCCGTCGGCGGCCATGCGTGCAGGCAGCGTTCTTGCCTGCCCATGCAGAAAATCGAGATCTTGCGCGATGTCATAGAAAAAATCAAATACGGCAAGAAATTCGGTGAGCGTCGTGCACGTGGGCTTTACGCGGCAGTGGTCGGCAAAATCCTGCGCGGATAGTTTACCCTGAGGCAGGTTGCGGCGCTTTGCTTCGGCGTACAGTGCGTCGATATCAAATGCACCGTCAAAATGGTGGTGCAGGTCGAGTTTTGGCAGGTTTTTAATGGATGGATTCAATGAGATTTTTCCTATCGCAGCTTGTGTCTTTTGATGAAGGCCTTTGCTTCGGTGTACCCCTGCTCAATCAGTGCCGCGATCTTTTTCGGGTCGAACTCATATTGCTGCATTTCAAGCGGGTAGTGTGGCCTCAGCATCAGTACCTGCCTGGCTTTGCGCTTACGCGAGACCAGCGAACGGGAAACGGCATCGTTGGCCTGGTTGCGGAAAAAAATGCTCAGGGTGCGAAGCGCGATTTGTCCCGTATTGGTGAGTGGTTCAGGCGGATAAGCTTCGGGTTCCATGCTGATCGCTATAATCGCATCGACTTTCTTCTGCTCCAGTAATTCTACCGGCGTGTTGCGCACCAGGCCGCCGTCCATATAGAGTTCATCACCAATCTTAACCGGCGGAAATACTCCGGGTACCGCGGCGGAAGCGAGTATAAAATTCTGCAGTTCCTTATCGGTGTGCGCATGCGCGGCGCTGAAACAGTGCAGTTTACCAGTATTCAGGCTGATCGCAGCGCAGAGGTATTCGCGCTTTGCCGTACGCAATTTTTCGAGCCGCACGTGTTCTTCGACGAGCTGACGTTGAAGGTCATCGGTCAGCAGCGATGGCATTCCCGAGAAGAATAACCGTGTGAAGGAATTAATGGTAATGAGCTTTTTCTGGTCGATTCTCTGCCAGAAAGTCAGCATTTCGTCGATCTGGCCCGTTGCGGTCAGGTATCCGTTGAGCGCGCCGATCGAGCTGCCCGCAACGTGGCGCACATCGAGACCGGCTTCAAAAAAAGCGCGTATCGCACCCGCCTGGTATGAACCCAGTGCAGCACCACCCGAAAGCGCAAGCGCGTAGCGACCGCGGCGTGGCAGTCTTTTCGGTGTCTTCTTCGCCTTTGGCTTATGGTGAGTCTTCTTTTTATTCATTTCAGTGCCGATCGCAATCCTGTCTTTTTTTAATCTGAATAGTCCGGCAATGATTTTTCTCGAACAGCCACAGCATGCCTGCGCTTAAAGGCCTCAGCAAATGTGACACCGCGGCGTGAGCAACCGCCGAAGAAACGACGGCTGGAAAGGCACTCAGAATACCTTC
>JAXMHE010000039.1:0-24032 GCA_046346945.1 Turneriella sp. | reverse complement strand
ATGGCGAAGCGCGTGATCGAATCGCCGGTGCTGCGCGAATACAATCGCCGCAATCCTAAGGCTGCAATTCTCGATTTCAAGAGCGTACCACAAAAGGTGATGGCTGATTTCCTGACGAAGAACAAAGCTGTGCTTGCGCGCATCGAACACGAGATGATCGATGCGGTCTTAAGCCGCATTACGTCTGACACGAAACTTCCCGAAGAAGACAAGATCGTGCGCATGCGCAGCCTCGAAAAGTTTGTGCGCTGGGTCGATAAGCGCATCTGGTATCTTTATCTGATCGTCTACCAGACACCGCTTAAAGCCGAGATCGAAAAGGCCTACGTCGACCTGTTCTTTCAATATCTCGACAACACACAGATCGCGGTGCACACCGGCAACCTCGTCATGGAATTTATCCAGAATGCCGAGAAAGCGCACCTTGAACGCGTCATCGTGCGCAACCACCTTGCACCGCGTGATAAAGTAGATGAATACCTGAGAAGCAAGGCGCACCGCGAACAGGCAATATCACTCGCCGCACGCAACAAACAGCAACTCGAAGTGACCTGGCATTTTCATACCGACCGCGTGAGCGCCGGCAAAGCCTATAACGTCAAAGTGATTCTTTCGAACTATGGCCTGATCAATGAAGCGACGCGCGCAAGCCTCGCGCAAAAACTCAAGACAGATACCGCGGGCATCGGTCTTGCTGATTTTTATGAACAACCTTCAGAGAGCGGCAAACTCGGTGCCGGTCTGGGACTCTTGTATAACTCATATCTTGAGGATGTCTGCCGCGAAAAAGGCATCCGCTACTTCTGCACGATTTTCCCCGAACCGCGGCTCGAAAAAACGACGGTCACTTTAGATTTAACTTTTTGATCCTGGCCGGTTGGCCGAAAGGAAAATCACTTAGCTCTTTTACGAATCTTGATCTTTTCGCCGGGCGCGGCCTTTTTTACCGGCTCGGACTGCTGATTTTTCATCGACCTGACGTCGTCGAGCAGGCCGTTGATAAAACCGGTTGTTTCCGCTGAGTCGTACTGTTTCGCGAGCAAGATACTCTCATCGATCACCACTGCGGCATCGGCGTCATTTGCCATGTACAAAAGCTGCGAAACTCCCGTGCGCAAAATCGCGCGGCTCACCGGCGATATGCGGGAAAACTCCCAGTTTACGAGGCGCTCGGTAATGAGTTCGTCGATTTCCTGGATATGTTCGAGAGTATGCCGGATTATTACCTTCGCAAACTCGCGCTCGTCGTCGGGCACCGCATAGTCTATCCATTTAAAGGAGCTTAACTCTTCTACACCTGGATTTTCACCCTGACGGGCGTCATACTGGAACAACGCCTGCATCGCGAGAATGCGTGAGCGGTGGCGGCTCTGCCTGAGTGACTTAGCCATGGGAGAAAGGCAACCCGGCTGCCTGCATATTATTCATGAGCTCTGCGAGCGACCTGGCTGCTTCGGCGCCTTTATTGCTTTCGTCGCTGCGCGCTCGCGCCTCTGCCTGCGCAGTGTTTTCGACCGTGAGTACGGCATTCATTACCGGCAAGTTGGTTTCTATCGAAACAGCCATAAGGCCGCGGGCGCTTTCATTGGCCACGATATCGTAGTGACCAGTTTCACCGCGTATCACACAACCGCACGCGATGACCGCCTGCGCCTTACGAGCAGTCAGAATGCGCTTCGCTGCCACGGGTAGCTCCCAGGCTCCCGGCACTTCAATTAAAAGAATGTTCTCGCGGGAAATGCCCGATTTCTGCAGCTGCTCCACCGCTCCGCGCGCGAGCGCGGTTGTGATTTGTTGATTGAACAAAGCGGTAATCACCGCGATGCGTGTGGATTTATCCCTGAACGATTCATTATACGTGCGATCTGAAATCTGCATGTTGCCTTTGAATTTTGGAGGTTAGGGGAGTTGAACCCCTGACCTTCACAATGCCATTGTGACGCTCTCCCAACTGAGCTAAACCCCCGAGTTTGCTAAAGCTTTGAACTTTTGCGGGGCCAAGCCCCGCAACAGTTCATAGCATTGAGACGCACCGTCAACGACGATGTAAAATCCGTAGTTTCAGACCTCCTTTCGGCCTGAGCGTCACCAGCGGTTCGGTCTCCACCTTTTCACCGGTATCCTCAAAAGAAAAGCGCCCAACGAGGGTTGCGAGCACCAGCGTCGCCTCGAGCCAGGCAAATTGTTCGCCGATGCAGTTACGCGGCCCGGCGCTGAACGGGAAATAGACAAAACGCGAGGGCTGAAAGTCTGCGTCGAGCCAGCGCTCTGGTAAAAAAACGTCGGGATCGGAAAAATAACGCGCATCGCGGTGCATCACGTACTGGCTCATCCATACCTCCGCACCTTTCGGAATCGTATATTCGCCGAACTGAAAATCTCTGAGCAGCACGCGACCGATTACCCACGCGGGCGGAAAGAGCCGCATCGCTTCAGATATTACCGCACGCGTGTACGGCAGGTTCGCCGCGTCTTCTGCCTGCGCGCTGCGGCCTTGCAGGCTCGCAGCAATCTCTTCTGCCATCTTTTTTTGTTTCTCAGGGTGGCGGGCCAGAAGATGAAGCGCCCATGTCATCGCATTGGCTGTGGTTTCGAAACCGGCAAGATAAATCGTCAGCGATTCATCGCGCAGGCGCTGCCGCTCTTCTTTACTGTGAACATCCTTACCCGCGGCTCTTTTGCCTTCAATCAGCATCGATAAGAAGTCACCCCTGTCTGTGCCGCCGGCGAGGTGCTCGTCTATGATAGCGTAAATGATCGCATCGAGCTTGGCAATACTGTTTTCCACGCGCGTTTTGACGCCGTTCGGCAACTGAAAAACAAACTCGGCAAAATTCCGCAGCGCAATAACGGGCATAATTTCAGCCATAATCTCTCCGATAACGAGCGAATTATCGTTACCGTCCGAATCGAACAGGGTGCGAGCAACGATACGCTGTGCCAGGTGCGAAAGATCGCGGTGCAGGTCCCTGACTTCGCCCGATTGCCACGCGGCGCTTTCTTCTTCGGAAAGGGCCGTCATCACCTTGCCATAGCCGAGAATGCGCGCGCGCGAAAATGCCGGCGATGCCATTTTGCGCATCTGCTTATGTTCTTCACCCTCTGCGGTCAGAAGCCCTGTGCCCAGCAGGGTTCTTTTCAGCATCTGCTCCCCGAGGTCTTTCATGACAAAAGCATTCTCTGTCAACAGCACTCTCTCGATATATTCGGGATTACTCAGAAGATAAAATACCTGTGTCAGGTATTCGATTCTTACCACGTCGCCATGATCGTGCGCCGCACGCCGCAAAAACTCAAGGCTGTTGTTCTTAAGGGAGAAGAAACTGCCTATGAGCGGCAAAGACGGCGGTGCCGGTGGTTTAGGCCCTTTCACGGGGGCAAATACCGATGTAGCTGGAAACATGCCTCACGAAAGCATGGCTGCCTGCCCCGTCAATGCATACCCTGCCGGGGGCTACCGCAATTTTCTTGACAACACCGAAAACACGCCCAGCGTGAATTATGTGGCGCGCGATCCTTAGTCTGTTTATGGTGCTGCTTTTGGCCGATGTGACCGAGGCCGCAAAGAGAAAAAAAGCCAAAAAGAAAAAGGCAAAAGCCGCAACCAAAACTGAGAAGGTTGTGCGCAATGATGAATCCGAACCCGAAGAGGTTAAGACAACTGAAGCGAAAGAGCCTGAATCCGCCGCAGGTGCAGGCAATGAAATGGATGCCTATCGGGCGATACAGAACCGGCCGGAAGTTACCGTACAGGATCTCGCTGACCTGCTGCTGATGTACCGCAGCGAATATGGCAAGTATAAAGATGCAAAGGGTCGGTTGGCGCGGGCAAGAGAACTGGCTTTAATTCAGGATCACCAGGGCGACGAAAAACTCGATCGCGGTACGCTCGCATACGCCATCATGAAAGTCTACCACCCCGAACAGGGTTTACTATACTGGCTGACCGGTTGGGAACGTTATGCGCTTCGCGATGTGCAGGAAGCTGGCATCTTGCCGGCGAAATCCGCGCCCGGCCATCATCTGTCTGGCGAACAACTTTTCGCGATCATGACAGATGCAGAGGAATTCGTAACTAAAAAGCGCGAGTGGCAGAATAAGGAGCAACCAAAATGAAAGCAACAAACAAGATACCCGGTATTCTGATAATTTTCACCCTTTTGGGCCTCGAGGCATTGAGCGCAAAGGTCGCCGCAAAATTTGAATCGATAACCGGTTTGGTGCAATTTCGCGAGAAGAATGGTAAATGGCAGAATGCGAAGATCGGGTCACCGCTCACCGCGAACACCGAATTGCAAACCGGACCGACCGGTAAGGCAACCTTACTATTTCCCAATGGCACGAAAGTGACCCTGAACTCGGGCACACTCGCCAGCCTGGATCAATACACTGCCGGCGCATATGGAACGCAGACGAATATGAGTCTCCGCGTCGGAAGAATGAATGCAGATATTGCAAAGATTAACGACGCGAATGCGCGAAACCATTTCCGGGTGCGGACACCGACCGTTGTTGCGGGCGTGCGTGGATCGAATACCGACATTTCTAATGGATCATCCACAACGATTCGCATGAATGAGCACAGCATGGAAGTCAGGGATAGCCACGGACAGCAAAGTACGGTTCCGCAGGGTGGCCAATCGCAGATTTCAAAGAATGAAACGATCACTTCTGACAAGATGCAATCGAAAGAAAACACGGTTGTTATGGCCGGTGGCGAAGGCGCTACTGCAGGGGAAGCTGAAATGTCAATGACAGCCGGAGATTTTACATTCTCGGGAAATCTTTCAGACATTCAGGATTTGTTTGACTTGTTCGACCTATTCGAAGCGTATGAATTTGGCGTTAATACAGTGACTTTCGAAAAACTCTGACCTTTGCCATGTTGAAATTGAGTTTCCGTAAGATCTTTATCATTATTCTTCTTTGCCTGACACACGGGGTGAGCGCGCAAGAGCAGAAACCTGCAGAAGCGCCCGACAGGCCCGAAGAGCGCGTCGATGCGGCCAACGATGAGTTTGTGCCGTTGTCAGAAATGAAGCCCCTTGCACCGACACGCGGTTACAAAAACAGGCATACCTTTCTTTACGGTTTGTCTGCTGCCAACACCTTCATCGTAGACAAAGCAAGCCTCCCGAAAGGGTATTACCTGGGTAATTATCGCCCGTACTTTAAGTATTTGTGGAACGAAGAGCATGTATTCAATATCCGGGCAAAGCTTGCATATAAAAACAACCCAAGCATCACCGACGCGCAGGAAAAGGCGGGCGTTTACCGTTCGACGGGCGAGTATAGCATGGAGCTCTTTAACGCTGAGTTGCACTTCGACAGGCACGAAATAACCGCGGGCCGCGCATTTTACAAGTTGGGCAGAGGTCTGTTATTTTCCAATTTTGCCGATGGAGCCGAATATTCCGGGAATTTCAAATACGCGAACGTGAAGGCCTGGGCAGCGTATTCCGGGCAATACACCGGTTGCACCATATCGCTCGGCGGTTGCGCGACCAATGGCGACATCGTCCAAAAAAGCCCATATGACATCGTGCCAGGCCGCCCGGCCGACGCCAATATTGCCGATGCGGGAAAACGCTACTTCCTCGCCGCCGAGGTACAAGGCCCGCAGCTTTTCGGATCAAGCGGATACGTAGTGGCCTTATACTCGCGGGATATGAACCGCGACAAATCTGCCGGCACGACCAATTCCGGGAAATACTATGCATTCGACCCCCTCTACATAGGGTTGGGGCTGAGCGGCTATATCGTGTCTCCGCGCCTGCGTTACCTATCCGAATTTGTCTATGAAACCGGCAAAACCTATGACGCGAATAACAACCAGACAGATGTACGCGCGTGGGGATTAACTGCCGATCTTAACTACTCCCTTCCGTGGCTGGAGCATTTGCTGAAACCGGGCCTCGTGCTGCAGTATGCTACAGGCTCAGGGCGGGATTCCAAGACGGCAAACCCATCCAATCCTGCGCAGGAAGCCAATGACGGCAACGACAATAACTTTTTCTATTTTGGTGCTTATTCCGCTGGTCTCGCGCTCAAGCCCAAGTTGTCGAATCTGCACATCATTCGCGCAGGCTTTCAGTTCAGGCCACTGCACTATTTTTATGCCGCACGCAACCTGATGGTGGCGTTCAAATATACCTATTATCGCAAAGTGAAAGCCGACTACAGCATCTCAGACAACGACGCGAAACTCGACAAGCCGACAGTCGGCCAAGGGCTCGATTTGCAGGCAGTGTGGGATTTTCGCAGTGACGTGAAACTTTTCTACGCATACGGTCTTTTTCTCCCCAGCGAAGCGTACGATGCAGCCACGGCGAAAACCCTGCAGATACATATCGTGAGCTTAAACTTTCTTTTCTGATTATACCTGAACATGCAGAGTTCAGATATTCCAATGAGGCAACATGAAGTCTGAACAATATGATACCATTTTCATCGGCTCTGGCATTGGTACGATTCTCTGCGCCGCGATTCTCGCAAAATACCGCAACGAAAAAGTACTTATTCTTGAAAAACATTTCACCCCCGGCGGTTTTACGCATACCTTCAAACGCAAGAACAAATTCTTCTGGGATGTCGGCATTCATTACATCGGCGACCTGCAGGAAGGTTCGATTCTGCGGAAACTTTTCGATCTGATTTCCGACGGAAAACTCGAGTGGCAGAAGATGCCGCCCCTGTTTGAAAAGTTTGTCTATCCCGACATGACCTTTGCCGTCTACGACGACGTGAAGCGCTATGCGGCAGACCTGATCGCGATGTTTCCCGCAGAGAAAGAAAATATCGACGGCTATTTTGAAGACATCAAAAAAGTGAACACCTGGTTTGGCCGGCATATCTCGATACGCGGCCGCGCGGCGTTTACCGACAGTGTTGAGGGCGGCTTCGCTGAAAAAGAAGGCTTCAACCCGCGCCTGTCGACTAAAGCTTATCTTGACAGACGGTTCAAAGACAACAAACTCAAGGCAATACTCACGTCCCAATGGGGCAATTACGGTTTGCCACCTTCGCAGAGTTCATTCATGATACACGCCGCGGTGGTGCAGCACTACTTCGCCGGTGGCTACTACCCGCGCGGCGGCTCTCACAATATTTATGATCATGCGGAAGGCAGCATTCTCGCAAAGGGTGGGCATGTACTGACCTCGCACTCGGTTGAACAGATCATTGTCGAGAACGCTAAGGCGACGGGTGTCAGAGTGCGCGCTTTGCGCGAACCGGGCGCACCTGTCAAAGAATACTTCGGAAAAAAAATCATCTCTGACGCGGGCGCGTATAATACCTACATCCGCCTGTTGTCAGAAGACCCTGTTCCCTTCGCCGGTAAATTGCGCTCTTTTTATGAACACCACCCAGTCGTGAGCAATGTCACACTGTACCTCGGGCTTAAAAGCGACCCCCGCGAGCTGGGTTTCGGTGGTGAAAACCACTGGATCTATGACTCTTACGATCATGACGCTAATTTTGCGCAGGGGGCAGACTGGGTTCAAAAGGGACAGGCTGCGGGGGCATACCTGTCATTCCCTTCTCTCAAAAACAGCGAAGCCAAGGCACACACTGCCGAAATTATTGCGTTCACCGATTATGAGTTTTTTGCCCGCTGGAAAGACCAGCCTTGGAAAAAACGCGATGACGAATACAAAGCGCTGAAAGAAAAAATTACCGCCGCGCTCATTACATTTGTCGCAAAGCACTATCCCGGCCTGCCAGACCTGATCGAGTACACCGAACTTTCGACCCCGATCACGACTGAACATTTCTCATCACACCCGCGCGGCAGTATCTACGGGGTGGCCTGCGTTCCTGAACGCTTTTTGTCAACGGAATCGCCATGGTGCAACCCCGTATCTCCCGTGGAGAACCTGTATCTCACGGGGGCCGACGTGTCTTCGCCCGGCGTTGCCGGTGCGATGATGGGAGCAGTGGCGACGCTGTCACAATTGCCGCAGGGGTTTAAGCTGCTCGACTTGATGCGCCTTGCGCCATGAAGCCCCCGGCTGCCTGTGTGCATTGCACACACATACCATTACCCGTTTGAAAACACTTGACGTACCCGTGCAAGACGAAGCACGGGTGACATAATGCCCATTGATCCCAAGAAATATGAAGAAACCGATGAGCAAGTTCTGTGGGTAGAGTATAAAAAGGCGCGCGAACCCAAGCTGCGCGAATATTTCATTAAAAAGTATGCTCCACTGGTAAAATATGTCGCGGGCAAAGTTGCGGTGGGCATGCCGCATAACGTCGAATTCGACGACCTCGTCAGTTATGGTACATTCGGCCTGCTCGATGCGATCGAAAAATACGATCCAACAAAAGAAGTTAAATTTAAAACTTATGCGATGACCCGCGTGCGCGGTGGCATCTTCGACGAGTTACGCAACGTTGACTGGATTCCCCGTTCGATCCGGCAAAAAGCGAAGCAGGTAGAGAAGATTATTCTCGAACTCGAAAACCGCATGGGACGCACTGCGGAAGACGAAGAGATTGCGCACGAACTCGATATCGACATCGAAGAGTTCCACGACCTGATGTCGAAAATCTCCGGCACGTCACTGATTTCTCTCAACGACGTATGGCACGGTAACGACGAAAACGAAGAAATGGTTTTTGTCGACACGCTCGAATCTCCCGAAGCACTGAACCCCGACACGATCGTCGAGCGCGAAGAAATCAAGAACATGATCGTCGAGTGCATCAAGAAGCTGCCCGATCGTGAAAAAAAAGTCATCGTGCTCTATTACTACGAAGATCTCACTCTCAAAGAAATCGGCGAGGTTCTCGAAGTGACCGAGTCTCGCGTCTCACAGCTGCACACCAAGGCGATCATGCGCCTGCGTGGCCGCCTGTCGCAGATGAAAAGTCTGATGTAAGTGCAGCAAGGAATGCAGCGCCATGCGCTGCATTCCTTGCTGCATCAAATCCAATGATCCATCCTTCAAAAATCCTCAAAGAACTGGGGATCTCAGCTCTCAAGCACCTTGGACAAAATTTCCAGGTGGACACGCACGTGGTTGCCAATGCGGCCGGCTTTATTCCGGCCGGGGCGACGGTGCTCGAAATCGGCCCCGGGCTCGGGGCGTGGACGGAAATTTTTCATGCACGCGGCCATTCCATGGTGCTGGTGGAAAAAGACCGCACGCTCGCCAAAAGGCTCATCGAAATTTATCAATCCGACTCACGCGTGACTGTCATTGAGGGAGATTTTCTTGAGCTCGACATTCACAGCGAGCCATTGAGCCACTGCGCCGCGGCGGTGGGCAACCTGCCGTTCTACGTGACTTCAGAACTTTTGCTGCGCATCATTGTCGACAGCCCCCGCATCACGCATGGGATATTCGGAGTGCAGCTCGAAGTTGCGGAGCGCCTGGCCGCGGCAAAAGGTTCTTCGCTTGCAATCGCGCTCGCTGCACAGGGTAAAATCAAGATCGCCGGAAAAATTTCGCGGCACAGTTTTTTCCCAGCTCCCAACGTGGATGCCGCGATGATCAGTTTTGAACGCGTCACCGGCACAGCGCGGCCACACCTGAGAACCCTGCTCAAGGCGGCTTTTTGGGGGAAAAGGAAAGCCCTGGGTACGGCGCTCAAAAAGAACCCGTTCTGGGAAGCGGATGCCGTGGCGCAAAACTGGAATGGCCGACTGGCCGCCGCCCCACCCGCTTTCACCGCTTTACTGGAAAAACGCGCCGACGATCTGGACGTGGCGGATTTTTGCCTACTCTATGATTTTCTCACTGCCCCTTCGAAGGCTTGACATGCAGGCTCAGGTTTCACCCTTGTTGGCTATCTGATGCAGACTATCGCAGACCGCAGCGGCGCCAATCAACAAGTACCGGCCGGGCAGGTGGTGGCCGCCAAGGGACAGGTGGTCAAATCCCTCATCATTCTGCAAAAGGGACAGGTTTCGGTAAACAGTGTTGAGACCGGCCCGGTCGGCCAGCCCATTTTGCGCCCGCTGTATAATATCAATGCCCCGGCAGTACTTGCGGGAGCCTCGCTGTTTTCACAGGCACGCAACAATTACCATATCATCACCTCGGCGCAGAGCGAGCTCAGCGTTTACCCGAGTAATAAAGAATATATCCTCAAACTGATCGCCGCAAAGCCCAACATCGGTGTGCTGGCGCTCAAATCTGTCTACAAAGACCTCACCGATCTTGAAGCCAAAGCCGATCAGGCCGAGGCAACCTGGCAGCAGCTGAGCAGCTATGAGCTGGGTTTTTCGATTTCGCTGAGCGCACTCATGCCCGAAAAATTCTCGGGCGAAATCAAAAATGAAGCGGGTTTCAGTGATCCGCTGTTGCCGGCGGCACGAGCGCAGGTGCAGGATTTCACCGAGCGAGGCGGTAATATCGTCAAGCCGCTGAATATTAACTTTTTGCGGTCGGCAAAGAACCAGATTGAAACTATCGCCGAGAAAAAAACTGACAGCAATTCAGTCTTGCTATTGAGGCGCCTGGTCGCGCTGCCGCAAGACGCACTGGGACTCATCGCCGTGCGAGACCCGCAACTGCTGCACACGACCGCTGAAGCGGTCAGCGAGCTCGCTGCGACGATCGGCACCGATATCGAGCGCCGGCTGTCTGAGATGCAGCAGTTTCTGCAGCGTATGCTGGTCGGCGACTATGCCTGGTTGTCAAAGTTTGCGCTGCAGGCCGAGCTGATGGAAAGCAACTCGAACAGCGCGGCGCGCGAAGACATTATCGCGGCGTGCGCCTATTTTACCGAAGGCTTCACAGCCATACGCGACAAACTCTTATCTTTTGCCGAAATCGCATACCCGCCCTACCCGCTGCCTGCACTGCAACGACTGCAAAAACTCGCAACGCAAAAGGAACAGGTGAAACCTGCGGCCTCGGCACAGACCGACCAGACGCAACTCGTCGGCGACCTGAGCGAATTCCAGGACGCGGTCAATAAGATACTCGAGTGGAGCGACACCCCCGCTGACAAGGCGACGCAATTCAAAAAAGACTGGGACACGCTCAAAAAATTCAAAAATCCTCTCGATGGTTCGGACGACGATGTGAGAAAACTGCGCCGCCGCGTGAACCTGCAATACTGGGAAGTATTTGAGCGCGGTATTCTGAAATACCTGAAAAAGCGCGGCGAACTACCGCGCTACATGCGCCTGTTCTTCGATTATGGATTCATGGATGAAACACAGCTCGACGCCGAGCATTTGTCGACGCTAATGAATGCGAGCTATGGCAAGGGTGACCCGTGGCTACCGATCTATACTATCACCGAATGGCTCACCGCAATCTACGAACGCAAAGTCTCAACCAGTATCAGCGAGATGGGGCTTACCTTTTTTGAAATGCTGAGACAAGACCCGTCGAACCGCGACAAGAAATGGCGGCGCGAATCAGACCTACCGCCCGAAGTCAACTCGCCCGAAGCGCGCGTGAAGTTTGAAATCAAAGAGATGCTGCAGATGAACTGCCGCCTGTGCTCGGGAAATATATCGAGCCACCTGAATATTCTCACGCGACACCAGATCACCCAGCCTTTGTCCAAGGTAATTATCACCAAGGACACTATTGTTGAACAGGTCAAAAAGATCGTACAGACCGACTTCGGGGCATTCCACCGCGAGGTTCTCTACAGCAACGAGGCCATGAATATCCAGCGCGAATTCATCCAGGTACAGATCACGCCAAATATCGTGCTGGTGCCTTCAATCGGTACCGTCATCCAGTTCTGGCAGGATCGCGAAGGCAACGACCGTATGTCGCGCGGCCGCCTCATTGCCCCGCTCATGGTTACCGCAGACTTACAGATGATGCTGCTCAGGGCAATCGGCACCTACCGCTGGGAAATGTGCAAAACAACTATGGGGCCAGACTGGAATAATATTTCGGTTTCTTCGCTCACGGCAGACTATACCGACTACGTGCAGTTTTACTATAAAAGCAAAGAACTTTCCGAAGAGATCAAAGAGAAACTCGGCGAAGACTTCAAACGTTTTCGCGACGACCGCGCGCGCTTCGTGAATGACTACACGGTCTATATGCGCTTCGAATCTGAAGGTTCACAGCGCATGAACCGGGTAGCGCGCAAGATTTTCACGAAACATGTCCCCTTCTCGAAGGGCATACGCGAGCGCCTGCTGAAACTGCCGAGCTATACCGATGTGGTGCAGAAATCGATCAATATCCGTAAGAAGAAGGCAAATGAGCTCACCCCGCGCTATACCAAGTATGAACGCGAAAACAAGAGCCTGCCAAAAGAACTGATTGAGACGCGCAGATTCTTTAACATGGAATACTAGCAGTTTCCTGGAAAAGAAAACCGGCAGCGGGCATCCCCCCCGATGAAATGTCTGGCCGGCATTAAATGTCCAATGTTTTTAAATAACATGAGACAATTTTTGGTTTACGCGCTGACTTTTTATTACTTTTCAACCAAATGGTTAAGAGATTATCATTCACCATGGCGGTAACCGCTTTTGCCGGTTCACTATCGGCCGCCCCCTTAACTATCTCCGGACGCGTCTTTAATGAGAGCACCGGGGAAACCATTGAATTTGGCACAGTGATTATTCCCGAGGCCAAGTTCAAGACCCGGGTAAACGGTGACGGCACTTATTCTGCAGCAGTGCCCGACGCCGGCGAATTTACGGTCATCATCACTGCCCCGGGACTCAAAACCTACAGCGAGAAGCTGCGCATCGATAAGAACCTCAAACGCGACATCCGCATGAGTCTGCCGGTTACGCGCACGCAGACCGTAAAGCTGCGGGCCGAGCGCGATATTCAAAAACTGGGCCGTAATACCCTGACGGTTGAGCAGCTCAAAGAAACGCCGGCAACATTCGGTGATGCCATCAACGCACTGGCGACCCTGCCCGGGGTGATTCGCCCCGGTGGGTTCTTTGGCCCGCTCATTATCCGCGGTGCCGGCGACAAGGCCAACCGGTATTTCATCGACGACATTCCGGTGCCCAACCCGCAGCACTTCGGCGGTCTGCAATCGATCATCTCAAACGATATGATGCGCGAAGTCGATCTCTACTCGTCGGCGTTTCCCACACAATTCGGCGGAGCAGTCGGTGCAATCATTGATATACAGACAATCGACGAAGTCAAAGAATTCGGCGGAGTAGTCGACGTGTCGCTGATTTCTTCGAACTTTTTGCTGAAAAACAAATGGGGCAAGAACTCAGGGGGTGAAGTCAGAATTTCATCGGCAGCCGACAGCAAAGAAGGTGCGCCTAACCCTTTGGGTGTGGCAACTTTTCCGCCGCTGAAATCCGGCCCGACGGGCTACTGGATCACTTCAGGACGCATTGGCTACCTGACGCTGCTTGTGCCTCCGATTTATAAACTGATCACCGGCAAAACCATCGATCGCCTGCCGCAGTACTATGACTACCAGCTCAAAGGCAAAGTGTTTCTCGACGATAACGGCAAACATTCGCTGACGGCGCTGTTCTTCGGCAGCTACGATACGCTGAAATTCACACGCAATCTTTCCGATGAAGAAAAAGCCAAGCGCAAGGCAGACGGCGAAGATCCCGTGCTGTCGAATTTTAATCTCAGCAACGACGTTTCATCGCATAGCCAGGGACTCTACTATGAATACCTGCCATCGACGAAGCTGACGAACCGCCTGATCGCTTACAACAGCTATACTTATAGTTATTTCTACGCAGACCTCGGCTCGGGCAGTACCATCGGCGCCACGAACCTGCAGGTGTACCCGAATATTTTTGGCCTGAAAGACAAAACCAAATTTGACTGGGCAAGCTTTGCCACTCTGCGCACCGCTGTCGAATACAACCTTTACTATTTTAAATCCACCGGGCAAACGCAGCAACAGACAACCGCATTGCCGGGAACGGGTCAACCCGACCTCGGGAACAGCGCAAATTTCCGTACCGTGCAGGTCGATTTCAACGACCAGAACCATCTCGTCTCGGCGTATGCGGAAAATAAATTCCAATTCGGCGGTTTGAAATTCGTTCCGGGTGTGCGTACCGACGTTCTCTCGCGCACACGCAATGCCACGGTCGATCCGCGCGGTCTTATAAGCTATGAGTTCCCGAGCGAAACCACGATCTCGGTGGCCGGCGGCCAATACCAGTCTTACCCGCAGACCAATACCTTCTATTTCAACCAGGTTTTTAACTACCAGCCACAGGTTGTTGTGGCGGATTACCTCGTTCCTGAACGGGCAATACACCGGACTGCGGGCATCGAGCAGCGCTTCAGTGTCTACACACTCAAGGTCGAAGGCTTCATGAACGATTTTGACCGCCTGCTCGAATCGGCGGCAGCATCTTCGGGGCAGTTTTTTGCCAACAGCGGTCAGCTCAAGGCAAAGGGTGTCGAAGTTCTGCTGCGCAAAGATAAAGAAGATAAAGAAGTGGATTTTTACGGTTGGGTGAGCTATACTTACACAAACGGAGAAAGGTACCGCTACGGCACCTGGGGCCGGTTTGAATACGAACAGCCGCACTCGCTCAAACTCGTTGCCGGTTTCCGCTGGGGCGCGAACACCCTCGGCGCGCAGTTCCAGCTCTATTCGGGTTATCCTTACAATCCAATTACCGGTGCTTCGTGCACGACGGGTTATGACTGCAGTTCGAGCACAACGGCGCGTTATTCGCCTTCGTACGATTCAAACCAGTTTACCGGCCGCTATCCCTATTCTCACCGCCTGGACATCCGCTATACGCGCAAAACCACGTATAAATGGGGTTATTTCAGTTGGTATATCGAGGTCATCAACATCTACAACTATACCGCGGCGAACCAGCAGAAGTGGAACTACAACCAGCCCTATTCGGATTCAAACCCGAAAATCGGCATCGCCGATGGGGCGCTGACGCTGATACCGTACTTCGGTCTGGAATGGCGGTTCTGATTTCAGAACTCGATAAACGTATACAGGTTGCGCGAGGCCTTCCCGAATTCGCTTTCCTTGACGATATATTTTTTCCCCTGCCGCGCGATAATCTCTTCGATTGCGCGCCCCGAGTTCTGCATGTGAACTGCGACGACGCGCGAGGGGCTCAGCATCAGAATCTTCTCACCTTCGCGCAGCAGGTGAGAAATATCGCGGATCATATGCAGGTGCACATCCAGCGGCAGCGACGATTCAAAAACATACTGCGAAATAAGCGGCGGCTCGCCTTCTGATAGCGACAGGCATTCTTTGAGTTCATGCACCGCCCAGTCTGCGAGATCTTTGGGGTTGCCTTTCGCTTCTGCAATTTCCAGGAAATACATATGGATCGCCGGCGCGATCTGCCGCAGGTAGCTTTTCACCGTGCGGATCGTGGCTTCGTCGTGCATCGCACCGCCGCGGTCGCTGTCGAAGAACACGATACGCGCTTTGAGGAAACTTTCCGTCAGCGTAAAGAAATGAATTCCTTTGAGTTGGTCTGTGAAGCCCGCGGGGAAGCGCTTGCTAAAAAACGGATTCTTGCGCAGCATCGTGGTAATTTCAATATATCCGTAGTCGGCAAAATCATTCGATAATACCGAGTCGCGCGGCAGCAGGAAAAAAGTCTGCGCCAGCTGTGGTGGTACGCCGTGAGTGAAGCCGGTGCGGTAGGCCGCAAGCGAGTTGTCGTAAATCAGAATCGCGAAACTGCCCGACTGCACATTATCGCCAGCCACGCGCATCGCCTCTGCGACCTCGGCCCCCGTTACTTCGTCGAAATAAAGTTCGTTTAAAAAATACAGGTATTGGTCGATCGCAGGAAACCGGTATTTCTCCTGGAACGAGGCAATGCGCGACATCAGATCGTCGTGCCGCGGTACGGGCGGACGAACCTGCTCGCCAGCTGGCTGCGACACGGCGGCCATCAGTCCTTTTAGCTCTTCGCTGAATGCGCGCTGGCGCAGTTTCTGATCGCGCTCATCAAGCAGTCGTGCCGTCGCCGCTGGCTTCAGCGTCACCGACGGATTCATGAAGCGGAAATGGCGTTCTTCGGGCTGAATATCGATGACGATCGGGGGTGAAATTTTTTCCGCCCTGGCAGTCTCGGCGGCACGGGCGGCTGCGAGGCGCGATTCGAGGTCAAGCTGAGCCTGGCGCGGCTCATCGCTGAAAACGAGCTTTTCGGCAACGCCGCTGCTTTCACTGGCCAGCTTGCCTGATTCTGCAACAGCACTTTCCCTGTCATTCAGCGCACGTCCGTATGAAGCAAGAATGCGCTCTGAAACTTCGCGCCGTGTATGGCGCGCCGCCGCATGCGCGTGGATAATCCACACTAACGAAGCCACGAGTGCAATGAGGAAAAAATAGATGCTCAGGTACGTGTACAGAGGCGGCAGCGATGAAATCTGGAAAATGATCAGGTTTTCTGTCAGCCAGGTATGCCGAGTCGCGAGGTAAGAGTGCCCGCGCACGGTAAATTCTTCGCGCGGTGCCGTCTGCCGGGTGATTAGGGCCGCAATCAGTTGTTTTTCATCCCCGTTAAAACGGTCGCGTGAAAAGTCGGTAATCGTCGAAAAATTATAGTTAGTGGCCACCAGCCCATGCAGGTTACTGTGCAGATCGGGACGAATAACCATCACCAGGTAACCCACTCTTTTTTTTTCAAAATCAACCACGTCAAAGCGCCGCAGTACACCGCGATCTGACAGCGTATTGCGCTGCCGTTTTTCGCGCACCAGAACGCGTTCCGCTGCATCGAGGTCGCGCCCTGAGCGGGCGAGTGTTGCAAAATTTTTATCTAAAACAACTGCCGTTTCGACAAGATCGTTGTTTGGGTTCAGCTCGCCCTGGTCGGTGTGCGCTCCCGGGCGCACACCGAGGAAACGGAAATAATCCCCCGCCCTGACACGCTCGTCGACAGATTTATCGAGCCGCTCAATATCTCCCTGCAACGATTCGAGGCGCTTTGCGGCGAGGTCTGAAAGGCGGTGCAAAACAGTGAATTTTTCGGCAAAAAAACTCAGGCCCGCAAAAGCCAGAAGTAGCGCAGCTGCGAGATATTTTCTGGTGATGCTGTCTGCCATCTCTGCAATCGTTTTTCGGCTATGTCAGCCAGCGGTACTTCTGGTAAGTGTCGAACCTTTCTCCGCGGCAAGCCGCTTTCACCTGCGCGAGGCAGTCGGGGAAAAAAGCAATATCATCGAGGCTGTTGATGGGAACCCAGTCATAACCGGCAAGCGCTCCTTCTTTTTTGACTTCAATATTGCCATCTATCGCTTCGATCTGAAATACCATCTGGAAGACCTGTGTGCGGCGGGACTCTGCCGGCACCGATTCGCCGCAGAAAAGAAACTGTCCCACGCGCACGCTCAGACTGAGTTCTTCTTTCCATTCGCGCGCGACGGCTTCCACGGCAGATTCGCCGATTTCCTGCCCGCCGCCCGGCAGCAGATAATATTCCCGCCCGGCCTTCCGGTGCTTGACCAAAAGGATTTTTCCGCCACGTGCATAGATACCTGCAATACGGTGCCTGATGGCAGGCTTCATAGAGAGAAAATTCGGCACTGCCACTTATGACTCCGCGCCTTCGGCAGAAACCGTGTCAAATTTCAACAGGATTGCATCGGCTTCAACCTGCGCACCTTCCTGGACGAGCACTTCCTGCACCCGCGCACGCGCAGTAGCCTTAAGCGGCATTTCGGTTTTCATTGCCTCTTGTACAATGAGCACCTGTCCGGCTTCGACAACATCGCCGGCCGCAACGCGGATTTTTACAATGCGTCCGGGTATTTCGGAGCGCAGTTCTTTCGCCGCTGCCCCACCGCCGCCTTTGCCTTTAAAAACGGCGGTTTGCAGGCGGTAAAAAAAACCATCTATCGTAAGATCGACACCCACAGGTGTCAGTTGGTAGTGCGCCGATATACTTTTGCCGCCGAGATGTATGCGCAGAAAGCCATGATTGCTGCCGGTTACGGGCAGAATTTCGTCACAGTGAAAAGGCACTGGGGAAGCCTGCATAGGCAGTTCTGATGGGTAAATATTCTGCGTTTCTACAACGAAGGGCAAAATGGTTTGCTCATGTTTGATGAGCTGGCGGCGCATGGGGTAACTCGTCTGACGCTTACAGGGTGGCAACTAAAACCTCCCTGCAATGGCCAAAATTCAATTAAATCTTGACGCGCACATCGAGGATGCTTTTGCATGTGCAATGCGCCGCGCCTATTATGAAATCCGCCGTATGCTCGCGGTTAATTCGATCGTCGTCGACCTGCTGATCGATGTGCTGATTGCATACCTTTACCGGCCGCGGGGCCTGAGACCCCGATCATTTTCGCGGCGTTTCATCGCCGGCATTGTGCGCCGTATTTTCCGGCGCCCGAAAAACTTTGCGCGCTTCCCGGTACAGCTGAGAAAAACGCTCGAACGCCTCGGGCCAACTTATGTAAAACTGGGGCAGATTCTTTCGCTGCGTGACGACATGCTGCCCGAGCGCATCACGCTCGAACTGCGCAAGCTGCAAAGCCAGGTACCGCCGATCACTTACGCAGAAGCGAAAGGAGTAATTGAAACGGAATTTAACACTCCGATCCGTCACATTTTCGCCGAATTTGCCGAGACCCCTATCGCCTCGGCCTCGCTCGCGCAGGCACATATTGCGAAACTGCGTAACGGCCAAAAGGTCGTCGTCAAGGTGCAACGCCCGGGTATCACGCGGCTCATCAGCGACGATATCAACGTCATGCGGCGCCTGGCATTCCTGATGGAACGCATTCCCAAATTGCGCGACTACCGTCCGGCACACTTCGTCGAAGAATTTGCCAAGTATACCATGCGCGAACTCGACTTTGCGCAAGAAGGCAAGCATGCGGATGTATTCCGCGAAAACTTCAAAGAATGGAATGACATTACTTTTCCGAAAATCTACTGGGACTATACCTCACGCCGCGTACTGACGATGGAGTTTGTGGACGGCGTCAAACCCGACGACCGCGAAAAACTGAAGCGCCTGGGTATCAACGGCCCTAAACTTGCCGCGCGCGGAGCGCAGGCGGTGCTCAAGATGCTGTACATCGATGGCTTTTTCCACGGTGACCCGCATCCTGGTAACATGTTCATTGTTGATCGCACGAAACTCTGCCTGATCGACCTCGGCATGATTGGTTCGTTTACGCCAGAGACGCGCAATAACATGTTTCTTTATTATTACTTCACTGTGATCCGTGAATTTGACCATGCAACGAGTTACCTCGTCAAACTCACCGAGCCGGGCCGCAAGGCAGACGTGGTCGGTTTCAGAGCAGAACTCGCCGAACAGATCAAGCGCTGGTCGAGCGCTTCTGCCTTCAAAGAATATTCTCTCGGCCGCCTGATTTTCGATACGATGAATATCGGCGCCAAACACCGCCTGTATTTTCACGGCGACCTCGTGCTCTCATCCAAATGCATTATTACCATCGAAGCGGTCGGTGCAATCCTCGACCCCAAAATGGATCTCGCCAAAGTTTCGCGGCCGATGATGGAACAGATTTTTGCCGAGCAGATGTCGCTCGCGCGCTATGGCAAGTCGATATTGCGCGCGCTGCCCGATTATCTTGAGTATGCAGAAAAAATCCCCGACCAGATTCTGAAAACGATCGGCATGATTTCATCCGGCAAGTTCCAGATTGAAGTCACGCGCCCACCTGAAAAAGAGACACGCGAACGCAGTAACCATTTCAGCACGATGGGCTTCATCGCCCTCTGCCTCGCTGTGCTTTTCCTCGTGCGCGAAGATCTGTCACCCGGCCAGTGGACACTGCCGCTGATCGGCAGCGTTTCGGCGCTCGGTGTTATCGGAGCAATCACTTCGCTTTTCTTCTTCACGCTCGCACGCCGCGCAGCACCAGACTGAAAACTCTGCAGGGCTGCATGCTCGCAGCCCGCAGATTTTAGAATCTCAGAGTTAACGAGAGCATGCCCGACGGTTGGCCGTCGATTGTGCGCGTCTGTGCCTTGATGGTGTAATAGTCGTCCATGGCGATGCCAAAGCTCAGCATCGCTGCCGTGATGGCAACAAGACCAAAAAATGGCCCTTGCGGCGAGAAATCCTGCTTTCCGGCTTCGAGCGAGCGCATCGCATAGCCAGCAAGGTAATACGCACCAAAACTGCCTAAAAACGTGAATGGATAAGAAATAAAAAAAATCACTTCACCGCGCCGGAACGGAGATTCCTGCTCGCCTTCTTTCACGTCGATATGGCCAGGGTAACCGGGATTCACTTCTATTGCCTGCAGATTGATGGTCGTGCAAAAAAATATAGCGGCAATGAGAGACGAGAGTTTTTTCATACCTCGAACAGATCTCCCCGGTTGCCGGGCGCGAGGCCCAGGTGAGAAAACGCCTCGCGCGTCAGCATGCGGCCGCGCGGCGTGCGCCTGACAAATCCACGGCGCACGAGGTAGGGTTCGACAAATTCTTCGAGCGTTGCAAGATCTTCGGCGAGCACCGCTGCGATCGGCTTTAGCCCGACCGGCCCCCCGTCATAGTGTTTCGCAATACTCAGCATGAACTGCCGGTCAAGCCGCGTCATTCCCTCAGCGTCGATACTCATTTTGTTGAACGCGCTCTCGGCCGCGAGCGCCGTAATCGGATGCGAGAGGTCTGCGCTTTCCGCAAGCGCGTAGTCCCACACACGCCGTAAAAGGTGCAGCGCGATACGCGGAGTGCTGCGCGCGCGGCGGCTAATTTCATTCAGGGTTGCGCTCTCGCAGGCGATATTCCACATCTGCCGGGCGCGATCGATGATGCGTACAATATCCGCTTCTTCATAAAATTCCAGGTGAAAGCGAATACCAAAACGATCCCTGAGCGGCGCAGTCAGATCACCCGGGCGCGTTGTCGCACCAACGAGGGTAAAAGGCGGCAGCGTGATCTGCACTGAGTTTGCGAGCATACCGTCGCCGACGGCGATGTCAATCGTGCGGTCTTCCATAGCGCCATAGAGCAGCTCTTCGGCGACAGCCGGCAGCCTGTGTATTTCATCGATAAAGAGAACATCGTGGTCGCCCAGCCCGCTCAGAATCTTCGCCAGGTCGCCCGGGCGTTTGATATTCGGTGCAGTCACCTGCGAAAAGCGCGCGCCCATTTCCTGTGCGATAATGCGTGCGAGCGTGGTTTTACCCAGTCCCGGCGGGCCTGAGAGCAGAATGTGATCGAGCGGCTCTTTGCGTATCTGCGCGGCCTTGAGATACGATTCGAGATTGCTGACGACGTCGCGCTGCCCGATAAAATCCGCGAGCCGCGACGGACGCACCTGCACTTCCTGTTCGCTGCGCTCCAGTTTCAGATGCGGTTCAAGCGGAGCCATTTTTCGTGCACGCCTATTGGCCGTCTGTACGCGCGCCGCGCTCCAGCACAACACAGGCATTCGAATAATCGCGCGCATGAGAAATACTGAAAAGGATGCTGGTGACATGCTTGGTCGCCAGCATTTCGGCCAGTTTACCGGTCACGTGAATATCCTTCTTGCCTTCGCTGCCCTTGAGCCCCACGTCGCGGTACGAAATCGTCAGGTCGCGCGGCATGCCGAGGGCTTTAATGAAGGCTTCTTTCACGGCAAACCGGGCCGCAAGGTGCGGTGTCGGATCTTTTTTTTTCAGGCAGTACCTGACTTCATCTTCGGTAAAGACACGATTCAGAAAACGCTCTTTGTACTTGCCGAGCATTTCCGAGATCCGGTCATTTTCGCAAATATCGATACCGAGTCCGATGACCATCAGAGCTCCGCTTTGAAGAATTCCACTGCTGCGGCAACCGCTGCTTTGATTTTACCCTGGATCAGTTCGCCTTTGCCACCGCCCGTGATTCCGAGGTTCGCCGGCGCCGCCTTGAGCATTGCATTCAGTTGCAGGTTGCGTTCGCCGGCATATTTCTGTGCCGTGCCGCAGACAAAAACCGTTTCGCCGCCCGTTTCTGCAAACAACGCATATACCGCCGCCGGGTTCTTTTCCCTTGCTTTATCGATGATACCTTTGAGGTCGTTGATGGTTGCTCCTGAAACTGCCTGAAACGCAAACTGCGTGCCTTTTGCCGTTGCAGCAAGGCTTGCTACAAGTTCATCGGCGGTTCCCGAAAAGCCGGATGCAGAAGAAGACTGCTGGTCTTTGCGCGCCCGCTTGCGCAACTCTTGCTGCAGTTGCTGCGCACTGGCATTGAGCGCCAAGAGCTCGCGCCATAGGCGTTCATTGACACCTTTGGCAGAAGCGTGCGCAAGCTTTTGCAGAGCGGCCTGCGCTTCGGAGATTTTCGGATCACCGCCTTCAGCAAGCATGGTTTCGGTCTCCACAACCTTACGCTGAAATACCTCTGCCGCGGCCTTGCCGGCCACTGCTTCAATGCGGCGGTTGCCCGCTCCCGGGCTCGATTCTTTGAGCACCAGGAAGCTGCCAATTTCCGCGGTATTGGAAACGTGCGTACCCCCGCAGAACTCCTTCGAAACATCGCCCATTTCGACAACGCGCACGACATCGCCGTATTTTTCACCGAACGTCATTACAGCACCGCGCTTCTCCGCATCGGCTTTGCCCAGTTCGAGCGTCGCCACGGCAATTTTGGCGTTCACTGCTTCATTGACCGCGGCTTCGACTGCTACAACTTCTTCAGCGCTCAGCGCCTTGGGGTGCGAAAAGTCGAAGCGCAGGTAATCGGGGTGTACCAAAGAGCCGCTCTGTTTGATGTGCGCACCAAGCTTTGCCCGCAATGCGGCGTTCAAAAGGTGCGTTGCGCTGTGGTGGCGCGCGAGCGCATTGCGGCGTTCAGCATCGACGGTCAGTTCGGCGATTTCGCCCGTCTTCAGAGCACCTTCGATATCGCTCACGAGATGCACAAATGCCTCTCCCTGCTTGCGGCAATCCACGACGCGCGCACTGCCCGATGCTGTTTTGATAAAACCGTTATCACCCAACTGCCCGCCGCCTTCGGCGTAAAAAGGAGTTTTGTCAGTCAGGACAAAACACAGCTGACCCGCATCTTTGCCTGTGACCGTTTCAGCCACGGCGTCCGAGCGGATTATCGACACAATTTTGCCTTCCCCGGCAAGGTTCACATAGCCTGTGAACTCGGTTTTCAGGTTATTCTGCACCGGCAGCTGCAATGCACCTTTCCATGCAGCGCGACCACGTTCCCGTTGCTTTTCCATTTCAACGCGGAACGCGGAGGTATCGACCGAGAGTCCCTCGGTTTCGGCCAGCTCGACGGTCATCTCGAGTGGAAAGCCGAATGTATCGTATAATTGAAAAACTTCTTTGCCGTCGAGCGTCGCAGTCTTTTTACCGCGCGTGTCGGCGATCAGCTGCTCAAGCCTTGCCGCGCCCGAATCGAGAGTCTTTAAGAAACGGTTCTCTTCTTCGCGCACATAGTCGGCGATAAATGGAATGTTCTGTTTAAGCTCGGGGTAAAAATTACCGTAGATGTCGCTCACCGTGCCGCAGAGTTTATACAACAACGGTTCTTTTTGCCCGAGCTTGCGCCCGAACAGCATCGCGCGGCGCAACACGCGGCGCAGCACATAGCCACGCGATTCATTCGACGGGAAAATACCGTCTGACATCGCAAAGGTCAGAGTGCGCACGTGGTCGGTCAGCACGCGCAGCGGAATCACACCATCGCCGGTGTATTGAGCTGAAAAAATGCCGGCCGCAGATTCCCGCAGGCGCTGCAGCTCATCTGTATCGAATACGGAATCGACCCCCTGCACCAGTGTTGCGAGGCGCTCAAGCCCTGCCCCTGTGTCGATGCCGGTCTGCGCAAGTGGCAGGTATTCACCCTTCTGGAAATCAAACTGGTTAAAGACGAGGTTCCAGAACTCCATGAAGCGATCGCCAGAACCACCGGGTGCGCGGTTTTGCTCGTCGGTACCAAACTCTTCACCGCGATCGAGATAAAGTTCGCTGCATGGGCCGCAGGCACCGGCATCTCCGGCAGGTCCCCAGAAATTGTCCGCACGTCCCAGGCGTACAATACGTTCTTTGGGTACGCCGATGTGCTTGTGCCAGATATCGTGCGCCTCGTCGTCATTCTCAAAAATACTGATCCAGATTTTTTCTTTGGGGAAAGGTAAAAACTGCGTTGAATATTCCCACGCAAAT
>JAXMHE010000038.1:0-25193 GCA_046346945.1 Turneriella sp. | reverse complement strand
AATCTCGAGCGCGGCCTCGACGAATATGAACTGCTCGAACGCTTTCACCAGATCGTCACCGAAGGCAAATCGCCGCTTGCTGACCATGCGTGCGGTTACGGCCTTTACCGCCACCGCATTCCGCTGACTGTCGATCACCTCGGCAGCCGTCGTGAGTTCGTCACCAGCTATACCCCCTACCAGCCTGAAGTTGCGCAGGGTACGCTGCAGGCGCTGTTCGAATACCAGTCGCTCGTGTCGATACTGACCGGCGTACCCGTTGCGAACGCGTCTCTCTATGACGGCTCCACTGCGCTGGTCGAAGCAGTGCGCATGGCGATGCGGCAGAAGAGCCTCGAATCTGCGAAGGTCTTTTTCTCCTCGGGAGTTAATCCACGCTACGAAGAGGTGTTTCACAGCTACTTTCTAGATGCTGAAGGCAAAGCGTTCGTCACCACCGAACGCCTCGCCTATGACAAAGCGACCGGCAATACCCTGTGGATTGCGGGACAACCCGACATCGTTGTCGTGCAGAATCCGCACTATCTCGGCATAGCCGAAGCAGTGCAGAACCTGCATGCAAAATATCCATCCGCCACCATCATCTACCTGACCACAGAAATGCTGTCATTGGTGATGCTTGAGGGCCCGCTCCAATGGGGTGCCGAAATTATCTGTGGCGAAGCGCAGTCGCTCGGCCTGCCGGTCAACTATTCGGGCCCGGGACTTGGTTTCATCGCCGCGGGTACCGAATACATGCGGCAGATGCCGGGTCGCCTCATCGGCCGCACTACCGCAAAGGATGCCGACGGCCGCGATACCGAGGCATACGTCATCACGCTCGCTACACGCGAGCAGCACATTCGCCGCGAAAAAGCCACCAGCAATATCTGCAGTAACCAGACGCTGATGGCAGTGCGCGCCGCAATCTTTATGGCCAACCTCGGTTGGACGGGCATGCAGAAACTCATCGCGCTTTCGATGGAAAAAGCCTTCGCTTTCCACAGCGAACTCAAGGCAAAAAATCCTTCGGCATTGCTGTTTCCAGAGGCGACGGTGTTCCACGAAGTCGCATGGCGTTCAGACAAACTCGACTCGATTATCGAACGCTGCGTGGGCCAGGGCTTCTACCCCGGCGTGAAAATCGACAGCAATACGATGCTGTCTTATTTCCACGACGACTTCGACGCCGCGAAACTGCAGTTTCTGCTTGCCGAGCTCAGCTGATAGGCTGAGTCCGGCGGGTTGAACAAATACTCTCCGGGATGCGGCATAAAAGGCAGCCTTGCCTGCCGCCTCCCGGATAACTCGTATCATCGGAGAAAAATATGAAAATCAGTCGGATGTACATATCTGCAACAATTTTGTCTGCCGTGTTCAGCCCCTTTTTCTTTTCCCCACTGGCGGCTGCTGAACCGGATTATAGCGCACTGAACCGGGTGCTGGCAAAGCATGTCCAAGCGGGTGCGCGCGCGGGCATACCTGCAAACCTCGTGAATTACAAGAAGCTCTCCAAAGATGCGGATTTTACTGCAGCTGTGAAGGCGATCAGCGAATTTGACACCACGCAGCTCAAAACGCGCAATGAAAAACTCGCATTTTATATCAATGCGTACAATGTCGCGGCAGTCCGCAAGGTGCTCGAAAAGTACCCGACCGCGAGCATTCGCGATGCCGGCGACGGTGTGTGGAAACAGAATGCGATCACACTTGCGGGCAAAGCGAGTTCACTCGATGCGATCGAACACCAGATTTTGCGCCCGATGGGCGATGCACGCATGCACTTTGCAATTGTGTGCGCTTCGCTCAGCTGCCCCGATCTGCGCCGTGAGGCCTACACCGCGGCAAAGCTGAACGCGCAGCTCGATGACCAGACGCGGCGTTTTCTTTCCAACACCGCCAAGGGCCTGCGCTTAGACGGCAACCGGGTGTTTCAATCCGCAATTTTCAGCTGGTTTAAAGACGACTTCAAAGATGTGGCCAAATTCCAGGGACGCTATGTGAAAAAACTGCCAGCGCAGGCAGAACGCATTGAGTTGCCTTACGACTGGAAACTCAACGAATAAAAAAAGCGGCCTGAGCCGCTTTCCTCATTTACTTTCGCCTTGCGGCTTAAGCCATTACTTTTTTGCTTCGATCGCAGTGACTGAAACTGTGCCGTCGCCGTTAAAGGTCACTTTCTTCTTTTTTGCGGGAAGTGTAACTTCTTTTGCAGTGTTTTTTGCCGGATCAAATGCCACGTCACCGCGGACCTCTTTACCTTCTTTATCAAACACCTTTACTGAATCGGGCTTACCGTCTTTCAAAGCTACTGCCTTTGTTTTTTTTCCGGTTTTGTCGTCGAAATACTCAACACCGACCAGCTTTTTGTCTTTATAAGACGAAACCTTTTCGTTCACACCGTTCTGGTTCACGTCAAAGTTGGCTTTCGCTTCGCTGTCGCTTAAAGTGTCATAACGGCCGATGACTTTGCCATTGGGGTCTTTCATGACTGTGCTTTTCGCTGAAGTTCCGCAGTGTACCGCGAATGCCGCGCATACTGATACAAATGCAATTGTTTTAGATTTAACCATGGTCTAGCTCCTCTCTGTTCTCTATATCGTCAAGTCTTATGCCTGTAGTTTAGCCGATTGGCTTTCGGCGCGCCGAAAGCCAATCGGACTTTTCCCTAAAACCGATATACCCACGAAACCGCCCCGGTAAAGAACAGTCCTGCAGCGGTCTTATCGATGACGTACTGGGTATGCGAGTTAACGCTGATACCCCAGCGGGCGCCAAAAAACAGCGTGTAAGTCAGGCCTACGGCCACGGTAGGCAGGTAAAAGGTGATATTGGTGGCAGTATTCTTAATTACCCCGGCAAAAACTCCCCCCATCGCATAAGGCGTCAGCGCCATTTTTGATCCCGAAAACAGGAAAGTGTAGCCCAGACCGGCAGATGCTGTGCCACCCGCCAGGTAATTCACCGGATCTTTTTTTGTAACGAAATAACCTTCGAGTTTAAACTGCGGCTGCAGCCAGGATTTCCAGACACGGGTACCAAAATGGACATTCAGGCCCGTCAGCACACCCAGGTTATTGCCCGCATCGAGAATGCCCTTGCCGCCAAGCGCACCGATATGCAGCATCGCCACCGATGAAGAAGTCAGCGTGTCTTTTTTCAGTTCCACTTTTTCACCCTTGGGGGTGACCTCGCGCGATGCCTGCGCAATACTCTGCCGTTTTTCTTCGGGTTTCGCGTTAACCGCGTAGGTTACCTGCGGCGCCGCTTTCCCCTGCGTCACGGGGGTGATATTCACCTTTTTATCGCTGACCAGAACGATAAACGCATTCTTTACCCCAAAGTATTCAAGCCAGTTAATGATTTTGTCGCGGTCGCGCTTTTTGGCGTAGCCATTGGCTTTGTCTTGCTCATCTTTGGTAACTTTATACTCTTTATAGAACTCATAGATCGTGAGGTACCGGCCCATGTAGGTGTCGGCGAGTTCATTTTTAAGCACATCGAGCTCTTTGATGGCCTTTTTTTCTTCTTCAGGGGTCGAGTAAGTGGGTACAAGCACCAGGATTTTCAGTTCTTTGGCTACACCACCCTTCTCCCTTTCCGCGGCCAACGCGAATGAATAGATTTTTTCCACAATACCGGCAGCCATGCGGTCGATCGATTTGAAAATCTTGGTATCGGCAGGTGAACTGTCTTCGACAGATCCAATCACGCGTTTACCCTGCGCGTTATAAATAATCGCCTTAAACAGCAGCTCGTTTTTATCGGGGCTCAGGCTGAAGTTACCATAGATCAGAATATCTGACTGGGACTCTTTGGCGATTTTGTCGGCATCAACCTGCGTGTATTCACCGCCTACATGCTTGTATTTATCTGCCACGGCCTGTACACGGTTTTCGTCCTGCCTGACGAACTCAAAGCGTGCCTGCATAGCAGTATTGATCGCGTCAGGCAGGCTTTTTTCAACCCATTCATGGTGGTCGCTTTTGCTGGCGTTGAAAAACGTCATGATCGCCACGCGGGCAAGTTCAGGCTGCTTGTCTTTGGGAGCTTCTTTTGCGGCCCAAAGACTGCCAGCCGAACAGGATAAAAGAATAAAGCCTAAGAAACGCATACACGGCAGGCTAAGAGGCACCTCTGGCACTACAATCAAATTTCGTGCCTACCCGGATCTTCGCTGGTAGCTTCGGCACGCCACCGGACGCCTGCACAGGCTAACCAATTGGTTAACAGAAAAAATCGACGGAATTTCAGCGTCTAAGTATATTCTTGTCACCCTAAAGCTGTAGAGTCCGTTGTGAACAAAAAAACTGCCAAGCCGACACTCCGCAATACCAGCAAAAAAACCGTTCAGCCAGAGAACCTATTCGCCCCGAAATGCAAAAACTGTTCGGGCTTTGAAGAGAAATTGTCTGCGGTCGAACAAGATGAGGTAAAAGGTGAAGTTTCGCTCATGCACAAGCATGAGATCATTCGGCAGATGTCTTCTTTTATTGGTACCGACACCAAGGCGCTGATGCAGGCAGAAGAGCTGTTTGACAGCTTCAAGTATATGATTGCCGAATACGTGGTTAAACACGAGTTTAATTGCGAAAATAAGCTCTCTGTGCAGATGGTGCTCTGGCTCGAAGAAAAGTGCCAGCCTGCAGCGATTAACCCGCTGCACAACCTGATTCACCAGTATCTTAACAAGCGCGCCTAAGCGCCCGACATTCCTGCGCAGGCTATGCGCGCTTCCACACCCAGGTCAGTTCATGGCCATTATGCCACAGGTGGTAAATTTCACTGCCTTCTATCGCCGCAAATTTTCGAATGAGCTCTTTATCTGATTTTCCATGGATTTTGAGCGTACAGACCATCAGCTTGACTCTGGGTAACGCCAACCAGGCCGTCACTGCTGGCAAGAGTTTAGCCGGTTCGCAGGCCATATCGCTCATAATCACTGTGGCGGCTTCGAGTATCGCCTGCGGCGGATTCAGCCCGTCCCCTTTCTGGAAACGCAGTCGCGGAAATTTTTTGAATAGTTTCTGGTCTGGCTCTGCCCGGTCGATCATCTGCACCCCGGCCCCGAGTGAAGCCGCCACGTAACTCCAGCCGCCCGGGGTGGCGCCCAGATCGACAACATGGTCTTCTGCACCGGGCAAAACCTGCGCCAGGGTAAGCGCTTCGTAGAGCTTCAGATAGGCACGGCTCGGCGGCCCGATTTTGTCCTCTTCAAAACGCACCTTGCCGCCGGCATTTTCGCCTTTGAGAGGTGCTTCGCTGACAAACAGCGAATCGGCGCCCTCGAGAGTGAACGCACGAAAATCTTCTTTTGACGCCTCGACGGGAAAATGCAGAATTTTTTCTTTCACTGCGCGCACTTCTGCCGCAATCAGCGCACCGCGGCGAAAATTTGCGCCGCCGGCATAAACCCAGCGTTTGCCCAGGCGGCGCAGTTGTTTCGCGGCATCGGAAATCGACGTTACGGCAACACGGCTTACCGGCCAATAATCGAGCACCCAATAGAGGCGCTGTGCGGTCGGGGAAAAAAAAATGCCGGGAGAAATTTCGGTGAGTTTAACCCTGTAATGCCGCGCCTCGTCAAAAAATTCATCGCGAATCTCATCGCGAATGAAATATACGGCGCCCGCGTTCTGCATGTCCAGGGAAGAAAAAAATCAGCCATCAAAAATGCCGCGGAAGCGCCGCAGTTTATCAATCCACCCCTTCTTGTTGCGGCCCGGGTTAAAAATCACCGGCTTCAGATCAAAATCGCGCAGCGTGTCGTGCACAAACTTCAGCAGGTAGTGGAATACCTTTTCGCGCGCCAGCTGGTGCGTCACGAGCACGTGGTGCGTACTCAGGTCTTCGTTGAGGGAAAAAACATAGGCGCGTTTTTCAGAAGACGATACTTTGCGGAAAATATAGTGCATGTTTTCGATGTGCACCGTCTTGTCTCCCGTGGCGTGGATCAGGCAGGTCGGCTGCTTGATGCGGTGCAGGCGGTGGCGCACTTTTGCAACACCCAGTTTGAACGAATGCAGCGGCGGCAGGGTATAAGCTTCGCCGTATCCCACCCACGGAATCATCACCTTTTCAGACACGCCGCTCTGCGCTTTCGGAATATGCGTAAAAAAATTCTTCATCACACCCGAAAGAAACAACCGCGGGTCTTTCAGGATAAAACGGCCGTTCAGAAAACCGTTCAACAGAACCGGTGCAGAAATGCAGATGATGCCTGAGGGAGGGCTCTGCCGCGCCACCTCGCTCGCGAGAGTCAGACAGAGGTTACCCCCCATAGAAAAACCGACGAGGAAAAAATGGCGAAAGCGCGGGCGCTCGCGCTGGTATGTGTCGCGCACCGCAGTCAGCCAGTGCTCATAGCGGGTTTTCGCGAAATCTTTGACGTTGGTGCCATGCCCGGGCAGAAGCGGAGCAATCACCGTATGCCCTTCGCGGTTCAATAGTTCGCCGATATTGCGCATCGTGTACGGGGAATCTTCGAAGCCATGCACGAGCAAAAAGCCAACATCAGTTTTACCCTGGATACGAAATGGCTCAGCGCCGCGCATGATCTTGATCGCAGGCGGCGGCTCCTGGTATGCCTGCGGGTTGACCTTTTCAGGCATGCCATAATGGCCCACGATGAAGAGCACTGCGATGATAAACAGCAGCCAGAGCATTTAGGATTGCCGCCGATTCTGAGCGGCTGCGTAAAGGTGAATAGAGTCCGCTCGCGGTCTGGTGCACTACCTGTGCAGCCCCATAGGGAAAGATTGCCACCGGGTCGCCGCTCGCCACCCGGACTCATGGATGAACGCAAACGCGTGGCCCTCGTCGCGCACGACAACTGCAAGGCAGACCTGATCGAATGGGTCGAATTCAACTGGCAAACGCTGCACCGGCATGAACTCATTTCGACCGGCACTACTGGTAGCCTGGTGGAACAGGCCCTCAAAAAGAAAAACCCGGCCGGTGCAATTACGCTGCGCAAATTAAAATCCGGGCCGCTCGGGGGCGACCAGCAGCTGGGCGCACTCATTGCCGAAGAAAAGATCGATGTAGTGTTTTTTTTCTGGGACCCGATGCATGCGCAGGCGCACGACGTGGATGTCAAAGCCCTGCTCAGAATCTGCGTGCTTTACAATGTTGTAACGGCGTCGAACCGCGCCACGGCAGATTTTGTGATTTCGTCGCCGCTTTTCGCGGGCACTTACGCGCGCCGGTTAAGCAACTTTCAGGAATATACCGGGAGGTTTAGTCAGACAAAGTAAGCGTATCTCGCGGCACGCTTACTTTGTCAGTTCTTCGGTGAGCAGTTTGTTGGCTACCTGCGGGTTCACTTTCCCCCGCGTCTTTTTCATGATCTCGCCCTGCAGGTGCTTCAGCGCGCGGTCTTTACCGGCTTTGAAGTCGGCTACGGATGCCGGATGTTCGGCCATTACAGAAAGGACGATTTCACGTATTGCGGTTTCGTCACTCACCTGCGACATGCCCTTCTCGTCGACGATCGCCTTCGGCTTTTTGCCCGACGAAACCATATCAGCAAAAACTTCTTTCGCTATTTTACCGGAAATCACACCTGAGTCGATCAGATGGATCAGCTCTGCGAGGTTCGTCGGCGGGAACAGCGCGCTCAAAGCTTTGTTCTGCGCTTTGACAATCGCGAGCATCTCAACCATGACCCAGTTCGAAGCTTTTTTTGCCGGCGCACCGGCTTTGAGCACTTCTTCAAAATAAAGCGCCGTATCGCGCTCGGCAGTCAGCACACCCGCATCGTATTCAGGCAAACCGAATTCGGTCACATAACGCGCGCGCTTCTGGTGCGCAAGTTCTGGCAGGCCCGCACGAATGCGGTCTACATCGGCAGTTTTCAGAATGAGAGGCACGAGGTCAGGGTCTGGAAAGTAGCGGTAGTCGTGCGCCTCTTCTTTGCTGCGCATCGACTGCGTAAAATCGCGTGCGGCATTATAGAGGCGGGTTTCCTGCACAACTTTGCCGCCCGATTCGATCAACTCTGACTGGCGGGAAATTTCGTATTCAATTGCCGCTTTCACCGATTTGAATGAGTTGAGGTTCTTGATTTCGACACGCGTGCCGAGTTTGTCAGAACCTACAGGGCGCACGCTCACGTTCGCATCGACCCGCAGTGAGCCTTGCTCCATGTTGCAGTCAGACACGTCGATGTATTCGAGAATTTTTTTGAGTTCGGTGAGGTATAACACCGCCTCATCGGAATTGTCGATTTCCGGTTCGGAAACGATTTCGATGAGCGGTGTGCCGGCACGGTTTAAATCCACATAACTTTCGTGCACACCCGGGTCTTCGGAGTGCATGAGCTTGCCCGCATCTTCTTCGATGTGGATGCGAGTGATGCCCACGGTCTTCTTTCCGCTTTCGATCTGGATGTCGATGTGTGCCTTCGTGCAGTACGGTTCAAAGAACTGCGAAATCTGGTAACCTTTCGGCAGGTCGGGATAAAAATAATTCTTGCGGTCGAACTTGCTGCGCTCGTGGATCACTCCGCCTAATGCAAGCCCCGCACGCACGGCTTTATTCACCGCCTCGATATTGAGCACCGGCAAAGCGCCTGGCAGGCCGAGACAGACGGTCTGCACTTCTGTGTTGGCATCGGCGCCAAACGAAGTTGCCGCGGTGGAGAAGAGTTTGCTCGCCGTATTGAGCTGGCAGTGGACTTCGAGACCGATCGTGGGAATGAACTTCATCGCGCATTTTTTATGCGCGATATAGCGCGTCATGTGAGTTTTACAAAACCCTGCCGGACGCTACGCGTCCGGCAGGGTTTTGTATCTAAGCTACTTTTTCTATGCTCTGATCGACGAGTTTCGAGAACTCGGCGAAGAGTTCGCGGTCGTCGGTGTCTGATGGATGGAAGTTGGGTTTGAAATACTGCACAAACGCAATCGCAAACTGGCGGAACATGCCGTCCTTGTCGAACGACTCATAGCCCAGCGCCTTCAAGACCTGCAGCCAATCTACATTCTTTTCCTGGCGGAAGATGTGCAGAAAGCCCCACAGCGACAGGCCGCCGATGAGACCGGCGGTGATCACCATGGCACCGGTACGCAGAAAGTAGTTGGAATCCACTGCGCGCATGACATCGAACGCCACGTGCTTGTGCTCGATCTCTTCGATCGCATGCCAGTAGATCAGGTCTTTAATGCTCTGGCTGTCGAATTTTGCGAACGACTCGGATTTCAGCGCGGCAGTGCCCCACACGGCCGTGAAGTGCTCGGCAGCAGCGGTGACCGCGACCTCAAGTTTGCCGCCGCCATAAGGAATGTAGTCTGCGGCAAACTTCTCGAGAAAGCCGAATGCAAAGGCGTTCCAATTTTTGAGGAACGATTCCACCTCGTATTTCGAACCGAAAATTTTGTTGTTTAAAAGCTCGTGTTGCCTGCCGTGCTGCGCTTCCTGCGCGATGAAACCTTTGACATCCTTCTTGAGCTGCTCATCGGTCAGCTGATCGGCGTAGCGTTTGACCGCACGAATAAAGAAGCGTTCGCCGTCGGGAAACAGCAGGCTCAGGCCAATCAGGTATGCGCGGCGGAAAACGTTGTTTTCTGTAGCATCGGGATTCGGCGATTCGAATTTATAGTCCGAAAAATCCCATTGGGGTGAGCGTACCTTCGGGTGTGGTACTGTCGATTCGGTGCCTTCCGGGGTTTTTTCGTTAAAAATGCTCAGAAAATCCATAAATCCTCCAAGATGAACAATTGTTCATCTATGGAGACCTTCGACAAACTTGACACAATCGTCAACAAAAATCTACTTTAAAGAAGGTCAGATAGCCCTACACGCCAGGCCGTTACCGTTTTTTTTACGTTTGCGCCGGACGTTTTCGCCATCGGGTATAAGTTGTATTGTCCGCGGCTTTGCAATGTATCTGTCCCTTGTCCGAAAATTTTTCTGCCGCGTGCTGGTTTTAGCCGGCCTCATTACGCCCAGGTATCTATTCGCCGAATGGGGCTTTGAAGGGGCAATCGGGGGAAATCCCACTGCGTATTACAATGAAAATTTACGCAAGAATAACAGTTCATACCAGAGTGAAATTTCGGGAAGGCGGCATGCGCTGTCTTTTACCGGCAAGGCACACTACGAGTGGATCGGCGTGCGCTTCATGACCGATTATTATTTTGCGGGTACCGGGTCGCAGAAAACCAGATCGAGCACTCAGGCTGCGCCCAACCAGGTGGTTATTTCTGAGCAGCAGACTGAGCAGTCGGGTGTCGCGTTCTCGAGCGCGATCTCTTACCGCGGCGACGTGCAGCTGCGGCGGTTTAATTATGGCCACCGGGAAATTTTTGCGTTTAACACGGGCCTGGTGTACCGCCGTGTGGTGACTGAACTCAGCGGACAAGCAGCAGATTATGCCGCGCAGGGCATTACGTACCGCTACTATTCGCTCGGTTTTACGTTTGAACCGCTGCTGGCCTATTTCGGCCGCTATGAACTGACCCTGCCGATCGATTTCAGCCTCGGCCTCAAATTTCCACAGGGCGGAATTATTCAGGGTGGCGGCCCAGGTGCAGTTTTGTTCGCCACCGGTTTGCGCCTGCAGCAGGAACCGCGTGGCTTTTTTGTCGTCATGCAGGGCATGGTGAATTTTTTCGACACGCCTTACACCGTGGGCAATGCCGATTACTCGTTCGGCCAGACAGAGGTAACGCTCAGGCTCAGCGCGGGTTATTATTTCAGGAACACGCTCTACAATGAATAGGTGCATAATACTATCGCTGATGTGCTTGCTGCCGCATTGCCGCAGCACCACCGAGTCGGCGCTGAACTTCGACCGCGAAGCGCGCATTCTGCAGCAGCAGCTCAACGACACGAATTTTAACTTCTACCACGACAAACATCCCCCGGTGCTCGAAGCCAGCTTTGTTTTGCCGCACGATTTTCAGAGCGAACGCGAACTGAAGCCGGGCAGTTTTGTGTACAAACTGCGGATTGCAGAAAGCGGAAAATTTGGCATCACTGTCGTCAAACCTCCTCCCGAGTGGCTCGCCGGGCGGCTTGAGGCGGTGCTGCGCACTTTGACTTTTAAGCCGGCATGGATCGCGGAGAAAAATTTAGCCGCCGAAGTTGAGGTGCATTTTCAGGTGGAGTATGAAGCGCATTAAGCGGCTGTGCCTGATCTTTGCACTGGCGGCGCTGAGCGTAATTGCATTGCCGCTTTCTGCCGCACGCGACACAGAAAACGACCGCTACCATATTCGCGGGCGCATTTTGCTCGAAGGCAAGCCGCTCGCGGCTGCGGCGGTGGGTATACGCGCGGTCAATGTTACCACGTTCACAAACGAAAACGGCGAGTACGACCTTTACCCGGTGAAGCGCGGTGAGTATGAACTATCGATCAGCCATCCTTTGGCTAAACGCGCCGATCTTCCCGTTTTTATTAAGCGTGATTTCCGTATCGACCGCAATCTCGCGCAAGAAGTCACCGTTTTCCGTTCGGCCACGGCGCCGGCACCGTTTTTTACCGCGACCAGCAAGAGTTATGATGCGGCGCCGGTTGTGGGCAATGCGGTAACAGTATTTGGTTTATCGCCGCAGTACTATACGTTTCTGCCCTCGGTGAGCAAAATGGGTGTGCTGTTCGAGCCCCCTGTCGTACGCGCACAGAACCCGGTTCTGAACAGTTACGTGACCGATGGCCTCATCGCAGACATGCCGTTCCATTCGGCAGGCGTTTATAGCACGGTGAATCTCAGGCAGGTCGAGGCAGTCCAGCTGAACCGCGGGGTCTATGCGGTCACCGAACGCGACGCACAGGGCGCGGCGCTCATCGAAACTTTTTTACCCGCCGGCAAAGGTGGACGCAATGGTTTTGAAGTCTACGCCAACCCGCTGATTGCCGATGCGACGGGGCACTACCAGATCGGTGACAGGGCTTGGGGCACTGTTTCGCTGCGCAGAACGCTGATCGACGCCTATATCGATGCCGGCAGCTCAACGATTACCGCCCCCATTGACTACCAGAGTAAGAGCTTCTGGCGCATCAGCAAAACCGACTCGCTCGAAGTCGTTGCCTTGGGCGCCGCCGATGGCATCCCCCTCAGCAACACGCAAAATCTCGGCATGGCCTCGCATGCGCAGAAAGTGAAATATGCGCACACAGACGGGGCATGGTTTTATTCGCTCGATTTAAAGAACCGCTCTTACCGGCGCGACATGATTGCGTTCAGCGAAAAGAAACAGATCACCAGCCTTTCTCCGCAGTTCGGATTGTATTTTGCGAGGGAACAATTTATCGCGGCCGGCATAGACCTCTTTTACGAAAGCCGCTCGGCCGCGCTCGCGCAAAACCAGGGTATCAGCGGCATCAACGCAGACCAGTTCAAGGGCTATTCGCTCGGCGGCTTCGACACCGGTTATGGCGTGAATGCCGGCGCATTTTTACAGTACCGCGGAAAATTCGGCCGGTTCGGAACCGATGCAAGCGCGCGCATAGACAAGTACCGCGAGTATGATGCACCGTATGCGGCGAGCGCACTTCAGCTTTACCTCGAATTTCTGCAGGGCGGAAAAATCTATCTCGGCGCTGCCAATATGCACCGCCGCGCAGACCCTTATAAATCGCTCGCACTGATTTCGAGCCCCGCGCTCGTTCCCGAATCGAATTACAAGGTAGAAACCGGAGTCGCCTTTTCGCCGCTGCGCTTTCTGAAATTCAGCACAACGCTGTTTTATACCCACTGGAAGACTCTCATTTCGCTGCGCAGCGACACGGCTTCTGTGAGCGACCCGGGCAACACATACCTGTTCCAGAATTCGGGCAGTTCCGAAACAAGCGGCGTCGAAGCGGCGGCTATTCTGCAGCTGGGAAATTATTACCTGCGTTCGTCGTACACTTACCAGCACATGCCTGCAGGCGACGTGTGGTCGTTCTATTACCGCCGCCACATTGCCAACGCGGCTTTTATTTATAGCGCAGGGCGCATGAGCCATACCGTGCAGCTCAAGGTCTGGTCTTTGCCCGGGGACATCGAAGGCGCCAAGGGCGACGGATTAAACCCTGTTGTGCAGCTCGACTACCGCTGGACGATTACCTCTGATTCGGGCTTCTTTTTTACCGCTGAAATCGGACAGATCTTAAACCTGCCGTGGCGTTATCTTGCAATTCCGCGGCGCAGCGAATATATGAGCACGAGTGCTCTCGCAAACAGCCTGGTGTCAACCGCCGAGCAGGGTAAAACCGGCGATGAACTGCCGATACACCTGAATATCGCTGCCGGGTTACGCCTATGAAATACACGGTACTCATTACCCTAACATTGTCGCTGGCCGGTTGCGGTTCGACAGTCGAAAAAAAGATACTGCAGGAGCGTGACTACAAGAGCTGGCAGCACGACCTCGAACTGCGCGTGCGCGTAGAAAAAGACAATCCCGAACTCATGCGCCAGTTAACCGACATTGCTATGGTCAACGAAGACTTTCCGCGCGTATTACAAAGTATCGAGGCATTGAGGCAAATAAATTACGGCGACGAGAAAAAACTGGCAACCATAGAAATCGCCGCGTTGCGCTACAGCTGGCGGCTCGACGATTGCCTGAAAAGAATCGATGCCTACATTGCCGCGTACCCAAAAGACGATGCGGTGCCGGCACTTGTCGCCGAACGCTCGCTGGTTGAAAAAAGCAAGGCCCTGCCGAAGCCGTTGCCTGTCTCTCCCTATGCTGCCGCAAAAGACAGGAGGGATTCATTTTTGCAACTGATGCAGGCGCCTGAATTGCTGTTTAAACGCAACGATGACACCGCCGGGTTATGGGATTTCCGCACGAATAACCCGGTGCCCGCCAAACTGTGGCTGCAAACAAAAACGCCGCTGCCCGACATGGAAAACCCCGAAATCGAAACCGACATCCTGCATTTTCCTTCAGAATCTGACTATGGCCTGGTTCAGGAGCCTGCGTTACCGCTCATTGTCAGGGATACAAAGAACACACGCATTCTGCATGCCGACGGCAGCGAAGAGCGGCTGGGTTTCCTCGGCGCCGATTGTTCGCTGCCCGCGATTTCACCGTGGGGGGATTTTCTCGTTGCGAGTTGTAAACGCGCCAAAAGTTACGACCTGTTCTTATATGCAAAAACCGACGGCGCCTGGCAGGAGCGCGCGATATCGGCTCATGTCAACACCGGCTTTGACGAACTTTCGCCGCGCATCTCGCCTGATGGCCGCTACTTGTTTTTCGCCTCCGACGGTTTGCCGGGTTACGGCGGTTTCGACTATTACTACAGCCGCATCGAGTATGCGCAGAATTGCGGGACAGGAGACTGTACCGGTGCACCGGCCTTCAGCAGCCGGTTAATTTTGGCCCACAAGTAAACACGTACCACAATGAAATTTTCCGTTGCAGCTTTCGCCGCTCGCGAAAGGAATACTGTTTTCAGCACAGGGCAAAAAAGACGGCCTTACCGGAAAGACCACACCTTATGTGCAGGCAATCCGCATTGCTGAAACCCTGTCTTACCGTTTCATTGCGTATAACGGTAATGCTGCGCCACCGCGAAATATCAGCATTCACCCACTGAGCGGAGATACACGCCAGACAATCACCTACTCTGCGTCTGTGGCCGCGGATCGCATTCGCCTGATCAGTGGAGCGGAATATGAAATTCGTTTTACCGGGCCGGCAAACGCGCCACTGCATTTCCGCATTCGCGTGCCGACTGCAGCACAGAATTATGGCATGAACTATGCCACCGAACGCTTCAGCATCGAAAATTCACCGCAGGCAGTGAAGATGAACTATGCCGAAGATGCAGCCGGTGTTTCAACCGCAGTGCGGCCCGAGCTGGAAGACATCGCAAACCGCCTGCGCAGCAATGCCCTGTTGAATGTACTCATCGAAGGGCACACCGACAACATCGGCGGGGAAGCCTATAACCGCACGCTGTCAGAAAAACGTGCGGAAGCGGTGAAGAGACAGCTGATTGGCCTCGGCATATTGCCGCAGCGCATTACGGCGCGCGGCTGGGGACAGTTGCGGCCTTTAAATGCAAACGCCAATGCGGAGGAACGTGCGCGCAACCGCCGCGTTGAAATTCTCGTCGTGCCATAGCCGCTGCGCCTGCTGTTGCCTGTATTTGGTAGGGTAACTAACACTTGCCTCTGTGTGAATCATCCGCACACTGACGCCCGTGTTTAGCCGGCTTCAACGGTTTTTTGCTGTATTTTCCCTTCTGCTGTTTTTGCAGGCGGTTTTTCCGAACGCTGTCTTCAGCGCCGACACAGGCGTGACCAAAAACCAGAACGTCCAGAGTGCCGGTCCGCTTGCCGAAGAAGAAGACGAACACAGCGATGTAAATCTGAAATTTTTTTGCGAAGAGCAGGATTTCGCCCTTTCTTTAGCGCAATACTCACTGTCTTTGGGCTCAAACCTGATGCCTGACGGCCATATTCCCGAAATTCCCACCCCACCTCCGCTGGACTAACAGCCTTTCAACTGGCGTTTGCATAGAGCGTGCTTTGTCGGGCAGCTGCCCGAAACACATCTCGCAATATGCCCACCGCCCGCAACATTAAGCAGGCGCGACACATTTCAGGAGGATTTATGGGTCAATTATTCAAAAAAAATATTTCGTCGGGCATCGTCGTCTTTTTTGTCGCGCTGCCTCTCTGCCTCGGCATTGCGCTCGCGCAGAATGCGCCGCTCTTATCTGGGCTGGTTTCAGGCATCATTGGCGGCATCGTTGTCGGTTTTTTCGGCGCGTCGCAGGTATCGGTCAGCGGCCCCGCTGCCGGACTTACCGTGGTGGTGGTCGGGGCAATTTCGCAGCTGGGCGGCTTTCAGGCCTTCACGCTTGCAGTTTTACTGTCGGGTGTGATGCAGATCGCCTTCGGCCTTCTGCGTCTCGGCCTGGTCAGTAAATTTATTCCGGGTTCGGTCATCAAGGGCATGCTCGCCGCCATTGGGATTATCATCGTACTCAAACAAGTTCCGCATCTTTTGGGCTATGACTCAGACTATGTTGGCGACATGGAGTTTTTCCAGCCCGACGGCCGTAATACGTTCACCGAACTCTGGGTGATGCTGCGCTTTCTCAACCCGACCGCGGTGCTGATCTCAGCGGTATCGCTCGCAGTTATTCTGTACTGGGATAAAAAATTTGCGAGGCGTTACGCAGTGCTCCGCAATGTACCGGGTTCGCTTATCGCAGTCTTTGTCGCGGTTGGGGTAAATCTTCTGGCCGCCAAAGTTGACTGGCTGCGCGACCTCGGCTCGAACCACCTGGTGCAGATTCCCGTCGATGTCGGCTGGCAGAATTTTGCGGCGCAGTTTGCCGGTCTCGATTTTTCGCTGCTAATTAAGAAGAAAGAAATCTGGACGATTGCGCTCACGATAGCCGTCATCGGCAGCATTGAAACACTACTCAGCCTTGAAGCCGCGGACAAACTCGACAAGGCCCGTCGGGTTTCGAACAAAAACCGCGAATTATTTGCACAGGGAACGGGCAATATCCTGAGCGGCCTTTTGGGAGGTCTGCCGATCACCGCTGTCATCGTGCGCACGGTGACAAACGTCAACTCGGGAGCAACGCACCGCTTTTCTGCGATCTGGCATGGCGTGCTCATCGCCGCGGCGGTATTTATTTTCCCAAAGGTACTCAACCTGATTCCGCTCGCGGTGCTCGCGACAATTCTTGCAATCGTGGGTTATAAGCTCAGCAGTCTGCAGATTTTTCGCGACGCGTATAATTCAGGACGTGAGCAGTTTGTGCCTTTTGCTGTGACTGTCGTTGCGGTCGTGTTTACCGACATTCTCATTGGTGTGGCGATCGGGGGTGTTTTTTCGGTGGCGTTTCTGCTGATCAATGACCATAAAAAAGGGTTTTATGTATCAGAACGCGACGGCGTATCTCACATCGAACTCGCGGAAGACATCAACTTTATTCACCGGCCGAGTTTAAGCGAAGCTTTCCGCCGCCTCTCCGACGGTTCGACCGTCAGCCTGCACGCAGAAAACCCGCGCACGATCCACTATGATATCGCCGAGCTGATACGCGAGTTCCGCGAAACGGCCGCGTTGCGAAAAATAAAAATCATCGAAAGAAACATGCCCTATATTGCAGCCGAGGGTGAACATGGCGGAAAGCGGACTGAAACCTATAAGCGGCTCATACACGGCAACCGTAACTGGGTACAAAAAACTCTCGAACACGACCGGGATTACTTCACGAAGCTGTCGCGCGGTCAGGAGCCTGAAATTCTGTGGATAGGCTGCGCCGACAGCCGGGTGCCGCCGAATGAAATCACGCAGACTAAACCAGGAGAGATATTCATCCACCGCAACATCGCAAACCTCGTGGTGCACACCGACCTCAACATGCTGTCGGTATTGCAGTATGCGATTGAGAACCTGAAAGTGAAGCACGTCATTGTTGCCGGGCACTATGAATGCGGCGGCGTGCGTGCGGCCTTACAGGATGTTGACCTTGGTCTTGCCAATAACTGGCTGCGCAGCATCAAGGCGACCTACCAGGAGCACGCCGAAGAGCTCGGGGCGGTCAAAGATCCTGCACAGCGCGAGCGGCTGATGGTCGAAATCAGTACCATGGAGCAGGTGCGCAATCTGGCAAAGACGTCTATTGTGCAGCGCGCATGGAAAAAGCGGCAAATTGAGATCCACGGCTGGGTGGTAGACATCGCGACCGGGCTTATCAAAGAACTGCCATTAAGCCTCAAAAAGCAGACGGATTTACCCCCGATATTCCGCTATAAGATTTAACAGGCATTTTTGGGCCGCAACGCGGCCCAAAAAATACGCATTCAACTGCGTTTCCACTCGCCGTATTATGTCGCATTAGCGCTGTGACATCCGGTGGCATACCCGCTCAATGACAGACAATTGACCTGCGTTCGCCATGGCGAAGGACCGCTGCTCGTGCTAGCTGGTGCGGGTTCTGGCAAAACCGGCGTGATCGTAAACCGAATCACGCAACTCATTTCGCGCGGTGTGGCACCCGCCTCGATCTGCGCGGTTACATTCACGAATAAGGCCGCCAAAGAGATGCGCGAACGCGTGCGCGACCTCGTGGGTAAGAACCCGCGCGGGATCTTCATCGGCACGTTTCATAGCCTCGGTCTGCTGATCTTGCGTGAAAACCAGGAGGCTGCCGGCGTGGGCAAAAACTTTTCGATCATGGGCCAGGACGACCAGCTGACTCTCGCGCGCGAAGTACTGGTGCAGAGCGGCGTCGATACCGAACGCTTCAATGAAAAAAACCTGATTAAGGCTGTTTCAGACTGGAAGAACAGTGGTGAAGGGCGCGACATTTTCTTCTCTGACGATGTTTGGAAACTCCGGGTGCCCGAGCGGCCGATCACCGAAATTGCGGCGCAGTATGTCGAGCGACTCACAACCATGAATGCGCTCGACTTCGACGATCTCATTCTGATTCCCGAACGATTGCTCGACAACAATGAAGAAGTCAGGGAAAAATACCGCGCTCGCTTCCGGTTTTTTCTCGCCGACGAATTCCAGGACACCAACCCGCTGCAATTCCGTTTTTTGACACAGCTGATGACGCCACCTTTTAATCTATGCGCGGTCGGCGACGACGACCAGTCCATCTATTCATGGCGTGGCGCCGACACGCGCATCATGCTCGAATTCAAACACACTTTTCCTGACGCAGAAATGGTGGCGCTCGAGCAGAACTACCGTTCAGAACAATATATACTCGATATCGCCAATAAACTCATTTCCAATAATACCGCGCGGCACGTGAAGAACCTGTTCAGCGCTGTGAAAACCGGTAACCGCGCAGTAGTGTTCGAGGCTGGGGATGGCACAGGCGAGGCCGAATATGTCGCGGACACCATCGTGGCGCTGAAAGTCCGCCATCAACTGCAATATTCTGCGTTTTGTGTTTTGTACCGCACGAATTTTCAGAGCCGTTCATTCGAAGAGGTGTTGCGACAGCGCAACATCCCTTACCACGTCAGCGGCAGCTACCAGTTTTATGATCGCAGCGAAGTGAAGGATGTGCTCGCTTACATGCGCTTCTTTGCCAATCATGCCGACGACCGCTCGCTGATGCGCATTCTCAACATGCCGAAACGCGGAATTTCTGAGACCGCGATCCAGAAACTTTCACAGTACGCACAGCTGAACAAAAAGCACCTGTGGGAAGTGCTCGAAGAAATCGAGATGTGCGAACTCGACATTAACGCCGCGACACTCGCAGGCATTCTCGAATTCAAGGAATTTATCAACCAGCATAACCAGGAACTGCGCAAACAGGGCAATCTGTCTAAGGCAGCACATAACCTGGTCGATGCACTCGGCCTCGAGCGTGAATACGTCAGGCAGGGGCTGGATGCGCAGAAAGTGACAAACAAAATGCTCAACGTGCGCGAACTCATGCGCTCAATGGAGGATTTCGAAAGCGGGGAGCGGCAATTGCCGCAGATCGGCGAAGAAGCCGAGCGCAATTTGTTCACCTACCTGCACTTCGTGGCCTTGCTCACCGCGGATGACAAAGAGAGTGACTCAGACCTGCCACGCGTGCAGCTGATGACCATACACCAGGCGAAGGGGCTCGAGTTCGACACGGTTTTTGTCACCGGACTCGAAGACGGCATCATGCCGCACCAAAGATCGATCGACGCCGCCGAAGAATCGCCCGACAAACAGGGGATAGAAGAAGAGCGCCGCCTGCTATACGTCGCGCTGACGCGCGCGAAAAGACGACTGTATCTTACGCTATCGCGCACTCGTAAAAACCGCGGCCTTGTAACCGATTGCACCCCCTCACGGTTTCTCGACGAACTGCCACCTGAATTGCTCGAATGGGAAGGCCCGGGTGGCGAGGTTGCCGACCTTGCGGATTTGGAATCGATGCTTCTAAACATCGTGAGCTTCGCTAATATGTTTAGAAGCCGACCGCCAAACTTGAAAACCGGAAAGCTGTCAGCCGTTCGTGCTAACAGCCGACGGCAGGCCGTTTCGGCCGCTTTAGAAGCGGTTCGCCCTGGCGAATCGCGGGGCTTTTCGGTTTTCAGGATTACTTTGACGGTCGGCTATTGCCTCAGCTTTTTTGCCTGTGCCGTCAGCTTCGCGAATTCCTCACCCGCAGGGCCCGGAATGTGGCAGCTGGTGCAGGCCAGCGCCTTTTTTGTGCGCTTTTTATAGCGGCTCATGAATTTCATGTCTTTGTGCGCCTGTTCGCCGGCCGCTGTCATGTCAGAACCGCCGCGGTGGCAGAAGGAACACTCCACCTTGAACTTTTCGCTCATCGGGAACATTTCTTCATGCGCGTATTCGCCTTCTTTCGTCAGCAGCGTATAATCGCCTTCTTTTAAGCCGCGTTCGGCGTCCGTATGGCAGTATTCACATTTGACGTCGAGTTGCTTCGAGATCTTTTTCATTTCTACCGCGATTTTTTCTTTTTCTTCGAATGTTTTAGGAGCCGCGCCAGAAATCACAAAGGCTGTCAAAAGGCAGCCTGTTGCCGTTGCGCGCATTAACCAGATTTTCATATTATCCCTTTTGGGCGGTGTCACTCACCGATTTATCGAGCAGATCTTCAAGCCGCGAAAGGTGATCCTGATTGCGCGCCTGGATGCGCGCAATTTCTTCGGAAATGAGTGCGTATTCTTCGGGTTTGAGTTTTTCACCTGCGCTAAGGCGATCCATCAGGCGTTCGATCGGCAGCGCATGTTCGGCGCTGTTTGAACGCGCGAGCTGCTCTTCGAGCGCACGGCGCAGGCTTTCTTCCCGCGCCTCGGCGTCAGATTTGCGCGCCTCAATAAATTCCCGCCCCTTGGAAGGCATAGCGGCATAGGCGGAGAAATTCGCGGCGCTGTGTCAATCCAATTACAGATTCAAAAGTGCTTGTCCGCTTGTGCGGTTCAGCCGGATTTCCTGCGCAATGGAACGCAAGAAGCTGCTTCTCCCTTTCTCTCTCGTCTTTGCCGGCGCTTTTCTGGGTGCGGTATTCTCTACCGTACTCGTCTATGAGCACAATGGAGCCAAAACAGATCTTGGCTCGACCGTGTGCGACGCGAGCGCAACGAATAGCTGCGAAAAAGCGAAAGAATCTGCGCTGGGTAAAGTTTTTGGTATACCCTTAGCGCTCATCGGCTTCCTGTTTTATGGTGGTATTATTGCTCTCGCAGCCATGCTCGCACTCGAGCTCAACGACACCGCGATGCGCCTGCTCTTGTGGGGAGCGATAGCCGCATTTGCGTTCGACATTTTTTTATTACTCTACTCTTTTGTCGTGCTCGGCGGCATTTGCCGTCTTTGCGCGATTACTTATGTTGCATCTGCAGCAATAGCCGCCGGCGCGTACCTGCTCAGTAAAACAGGAGAAAAAATGATTAAACCTGAATCTTTGTCGCTCAAGGCCAAAGCGCTCTTCGGCGTGCTTCTCGCAGCCACCTTTGTAACCGGTATATTCTTCAACAACAGCGCGATCGAAAGCCAGAGCAAAACGGCCGCAGCGGGCGTTTCTGACCAGGAAGCAAGACTGCGCGAGCAGCTCAACAACGAGTTCTATAAACAATGGAAAGCCGGCGAAGCTCTCCGCCTTGACGTTCCGGCGAGCGGCAACAAGGGCGCTGCACGGCCGGTGCTGACGATCGTCGAATTTGCCGATCCGCTCTGCCCGCACTGCAAAGACATGGGCATCGTGCTCAATGAATTTGTCAAAAAACACGGGGACAAAGTGCGCGTGATTTTCCGCCATTATCCGCTCGACATTCAATGCAATGACGCGATGAAACGCGCATTCCATGTCGGCGCGTGCGACCTCGCACGGGCAATCGAGTGCGGCGAAGCGCAGGGCAAATTCTGGCAGATGCACGACGCGGTCTTCGCGCAGCAGGAAACCTTCATGCGCAACCCGGTCACTGAAAAAGCCATCGATTCGATTGCGCAGGGCGCAGGCCTCAACAGTGCACAGATGGGCTCGTGCTTCCGTGCACAGTCAACCATGGCGAAGGTGAAAGGCGATATCGCCGCGGGCAACAGGATAAAAATCACCGGGACACCGACGACGATCGTCAATGACCGTCGACTGCCGGGTTCGCCGCTCGAGTATGTTCCGGGAATTCTCGAAAAGATACTGGCAGAAGAATCCAGAAGGTAATGCTCGTTGAGGTTCGGCGCGAACTCGTCAGGCAGGACCACAGGTATCTGCAAAAGCGTTTCCTGCAGGATGCCACGAGCCGCATTGCAATCTACATCTGGCAATTACCCGATGACGACGACGGTGAAATGCTGCGCTTCCAGGTATCGTACAAAGAGGTCGCCATCGACTGGGCGGCGGAGCGCGGCCTGCGTTTTGCCAGCGTCGACGACGGCGACAACCCGATGGGCATGAAACGCTCGCCGGTTCTGCACGAAGAAAATTCGCTGCAGTCACGACAGGTTGAACGCCTGTGTACGTATCTCGACGAACACGCAGAAAAACCCGCACTGCGTTTTATTCGCGACATGCTGGTGCGCGACGTGCTGCGCGGAAACCGGAAATCATGAAAATAGACGCGCACACCCAGATCTATGGCATTATTGGCAATCCGCTGGGGCACACGTTTTCGCCGGCGATGCACAATGCCGCTTATGCAGACCGCAAAATCAATGCCGTCTACCTCGCGTTTCCGGTAAAGAACCTGATACAGCTGAAATATTTCATGAAGCAGTGGAATATACGCGGCCTATCGGTGACAATTCCGTATAAGATATCCATCCGCCGCTTGCTGGACCGCATTGACCCACTGGCACTGCAAATCGGCTCGGTGAACACAATCCTGTGGGGAAAAACCGGCCTGCTCGAAGGCTATAATACCGACGGCCCGGGTGCCGTGATGGCGCTTAAAAAATCGCAGGTGGCTCTGGCGGGCAAAAAAATCCTGATTATCGGTTCGGGGGGCTCGGCGCGCAGCATTGCCTTTGCAATCGCGCAGGAGAAACCGGCGGAAATCGGCATTATGGCGCGCAACCCGATGATGGCAATGCAGCTTGCGCGCAACCTGACGCTAAACCGGAAAAACCCGAAGGTTAACCTGCTCATCACCGAAGGCAAACAATCGCTGCAAAAATCGATCTTCGAGCTGATTCCGCAAAGCGGTCATAAATGGACGAGCCTGCGCTACAATGACCCTGAAATGCTCAGGGAATACGATCTCATCATTAATACTACGCCGATGGGCATGAAAGGCTCCCCAGCATCGGCCGGGAGCCCGCTTGCCGCCCGCGAGCTTTTCAAACACCAGACCGTGTTTGATATTGTCTACAACCCAGCGCAGACGCCGCTCTTAAAAATCGCCAAAGCGAAGAAGTGCAATATTGTCCTTGGGTATAAAATGCTGCTCTACCAGGGTGTATTGCAATTCGAACTCTTTACCGGCAAAACCGCGCCCATTAAGGCGATGGAAAAAGCGCTCATTGCTGAAATAAGGAAGGTTTCCTGATGGCTAGGCAGCGCCGGAGCGGCGCCCGGCAGGGTAACCGGCCGAAAATACAGCCGCCGCGCAAACCGCGCATCGCCCTGATTGGTTTTCGCGGTGTGGGTAAGTCAGCGATCGCGCGCAGGCTCAGCGAACACTGGCAGATGCCGCTAATCTCTCTCGACGAGACGATTGAACGGAATGCCGGCATGAAGATCGAAGATATCGTCAAAGCGCACGGATGGGCGCACTTTCGCGACCTCGAGCATAAAGAACTGGCCGAGGCTGCTGCGCTCGACCGGGTTTTACTCGATTGCGGCGGTGGTATTGTGGAAGAGGCGGATGGTTCGCCCAGCGAGCGCAAATTACAGATTTTGTCCGGGGCTTTTTTTTGTATCTATATTTCAACGAGCGAAGAAAAACTCACACAGCGCCTCAAAAACCTTGCCCGCAATGCTTCGCGCCCCGACCTGCCCTCTGCCGACACTCCGGAAAACCTGATGGCGATTTTCCACCGCCGCGAACCGCTGTATCTCAGGGTCGCTCACATGGTCGTTGACGTTTCTGACACCAATATAGCCGAAAGCGCATTTCGAATCACACAAATGTTTAAGTGAATGTTCTACCATTTTCGCAGCTGCGCTGCGAAAATGCTGAAGCGGCAGTGCAGAAAAAAATAAAAAGTCTGCTCATGGTTGACGCATTGTGCAGATTCTGGATACGGTTTTCCGAATGTTTCGTGTTTTGCTCATCACGAAGAACCGATCTCTTGTTGAATTCTGCCGTAAGAATTTGCCAGATGGTTTTCGCCTGAAAGTCCTCACGCGGCTTAACCTGCGCGATGATGCTCCGCAGGGCATCATCGTGTTTGATTCTGTCTATATCGCAGAACAGACCGACGGTATCATTGCAGCCGCTGCGGAACGCTACGGCGCACGCGACGGCGGCGTGTCGCTGAATATACTGATGAATGAAGAACACCGCACACAGTCGTTTTCGCTCTATCCCGAAAACCTGCAGTTCATTCAGACGATTTTGCCTTACCGCATAAACGCGGGCAAGGTGCAGGGGCTCATCGGCAGCGAATGGCGCTGGTTTCTTGAATCGCAAAAGAAACAGCTGAAGCAAATTGCCGACCGCCTGCTCACACTGGGTGAAAACCAGGCGCTGGCAGACAGATTGGCGCAGCTCAAATCTGAAGTTCAGGGTTCGATACGATTTCCCGCGTTTATGCACGGCCGCTCCCCGGAAATTATCCGTTTCCGTGAACAGGTATTGCGCGCCGCGGCTTCACAGAACTACCTGCTCTTAACCGGAAAAGACCTCATACCGGTCGAAGGTTTTCTCGAATACTACAGCGCGCTCATCAGGCCAGACAATCCGCCCGCGTTTCGCCTCGTCGATCTGGCAAAAACGCCGCGCCACCTGCAGGCGCAGGCGATTTGGCCTGCGAGGCAGAAGAAAAAAATAACTGAGGCACCTGTCACGTGTATCCATAACCTGCAGCTCATGAGTTGGCAAAACCAGACTGCCCTGCTCGGGCAGCTCAATAATGCGGCCTCCAGGGCGGAGCAGCGCAGTGCCGAGCGCAGCAGGTATATATTCGTGGCGTCTCACGATTTGACGGGACTAGTGCGTAAAGGCAAGTTCAGGCAAGACCTGTATTCGTTGCTGAAAAAGGCGGCCGCAGAACTGCCCGCGCTGCATGAACGCCCGGACGACATCAGCATGATTGCGGCCGAATATATCAGCCACCGGGGCTTTAAGCGCCTGCAGGAGCAAAATGCCGAAATTGCCGCAAAAATTATG
>JAXMHE010000037.1:0-25416 GCA_046346945.1 Turneriella sp. | reverse complement strand
CCGAGTGCAAAAAATGGGCAAAATTAGAGCTCGCGTAAATCGAATTTTGAAATCTGCCGTTGTGCTGTCTTGGGCCATTCTGGCGCCCGAGCGCCTCTTTGCGGCAAACCGCGGCCACCTGCTCGCCGAGACAAACGGGGCAGGTTACAAGATCATTTCTCGCTCGGGAGCAGATCTTTTGGCCCCTGTCGGCTCGCTGCTGAAACCTTTCGCAGCTCTGTATCTTCTCGAAAATGGTGTGAATGCCGCGCAAGAGATCTTCTGCCCCCCTGAACGCAAACGATCCGCCGCGCTCAGGTGCTGGACGCCCGAGGGGCATGGCGCCATGACGATGGGCAAAGCTCTGGTGCAGAGTTGTAACTATTATTTTCTTTCGCAGTTTCGCGGGCGAAACCTCGGGGCCTATGAAACCTGGCTCAGGCAGCGCTATGACTGGCCCGAAAATCTGCACATCACCAAACCGGTAAACGTCTATGGTTTTGATCTCGAATTTGGCATCGAAGCCGAGACGCTGATGAGGATGTACTCCCGTTTGCTGAATGAATCCGCTGCCGGAAACAGGCACGCCGTCACGGTGACGGGGGCTTTAAAAGAAATCTGCCAGGGTACTTTGAACGATTTTTGCCGCGAGCTGGCGAAGCAGCCGCAATACAGGCTCGTTCTCGGCAAAACGGGCACTGTACAGGAAGGCAAACGCAACTTTGGCGTGGTCTTTTTACTGGTTGACCACGTGCCGCAGGGGAAAGACTTCTGCTGATCAGCTATGAGAAGGAAAAACCGGCTCGCAGGCTGCAATGCAGGCACTGAAAATTTTGTCAGATTATGGGCGCCAAAAGCGAAATTGAACAGACCTCGGTTGCCGAATGGCTTTCGTTCTGGGATTCGCTGCGCAACCCGAACCGCATGACGCTTTTGATCGGCTTTGTAGTTCTCATGTTCTTCGTCGTCTTCCTGGGGTATTTCGGCACACGCTCTATCGTGCGTTCTTTCGATTATTACCGCATGTCGTTTTCTGCGAATTTTATCGAAGATGTGCGGCCGGGCACCAAAATACGATACCAGGGGGCGCTCGAAATCGGCGAAGTCGAGTACCTCGTTTCCGATATGAAAGGCCATAAAATTTTCGCCAAGATCCGCCATGACTTTCCGATACCGGTTTTCGGCAGCCGTGCTTCGCTCAGCTCATGGGGATACTTCGGCGCGAAATTTATCAATATTGAAATTGTGCCGTCGACATTTAACGACGTCGTGTATTCTCTCGACCATTCAATGCCGCTCGAAAAAATTGTAAACTCATCGATCATGTTCCAGCAGTACTATGATGTGATTAAAACAGACGGGGGCAACATGAGTATTCTGGCGAAGCGCCTCGAATCACTCAAAAAAGCGGTCTCCGATGTCAGGCGCATGCCTTATGTGCAGCGCCACGCCGCAAGGGCAAGCGTGCGCCAGGCAACCGGCATGCTGAACGGCTTTTTCGGCATCATCAGCTCTACCAGCAATGACCTGTACACCATGCTGGCACGCGTGAACAGCGCGAGCGAATACCTGGTGTACGATCTCAATAAAAATCTGCCCACAATCAAGGCAAATATGGCCAAGCTCGAGCAAAGCGTTTCGTATGACAGCCAGAGCTTCAGTGCGCGGCTGCTGCATGAAGAGACAATCTATGATTTACTACTCGACTACACCATCTATGCGAACGAAAAACTGAATGACATGGCATCTGCTCCTTACAGAATTTTCTTCAACAATTAATGGCTGAAAAAATCCGCTTAAAAGTCAAATGCCATGCATGTGGTTACGTCATGGAAGGCACCGCAAAGTATGGCAAGGGCCACTATAACTCCGAAGGGTTGGATTTTCAATTCACCGCGGTCGGCAAACTCGTCGACAAAAGCGGCTCTTCAAGAGTGAAAGGCGAGGTAACCATTGTCTGCCCGAATTGCGAAACTCGCTGCCGTTTCGATATTTAGCGCCGCAGTTTCGGGGCAATTATGGCCCGACTGCAAACCTTTGGCAAAAACAGCCGGATCTCAGACGTTCTGGAAACATTTCACAGACCAGCTGGGCGACACCCCTTTTCCTGCAAAATTCTCTGTGTGCACAGGGCGGAGTTACTTTTTTGAAATCAAAGGCGGCGCTAAAATGCTTTCGGCTCTAGATCGGCAAAAGAGCAGAATTCTGCGCCGTGATGAAAAACTGCAGCCACTGATGCACGAGCTCGCACACCTCTACCTCGATCTGCGCTGGAAGATTCTCCCCTACTCTGTTTCTGAACCACTGGCCAGCGCAATGGCCGAGCCAGAAAAATGCGCGACTGGCGCGGAAAAACATATTGCACCACAGGCAATCAAAGATGCATGGCGGGAACGTGCAAACTTATCGCACTGCGAACTTTTGGACTTATTGCGTTCTGTTTTGCTGGCAGATGCCGAGGTGCGCGAAGCGCTCCCCCTACGATGACTTCTTTTTGCCAGGCGCACCCAGCTTTGACACGATAGCCGAATCGGGCACTTTGCGGGCAAAATCAGCCCAATGTTCTTTGGCGCGCTTTTTGTCCGTTCTGTGTGCGGCAATCACGGCACGCAAAAGATCTATTTCCGCCACACCAGATCTGCGCGCTTCGAGCGCCTTGACCCATTTTTCCGCAACAGCCAGGTCGCCCATTTTTACCGCGCGAAACGCCATGTCGGAATATATCCACACGTGATCGGGGTTGAGAGTTAATGCTTTGGCGAGCGCCTTGTTGGCCTTTTCGCCCTCGCTCACGACAGCCAGCATATACCAGAGATCCGCGTCGGTTTCTTTGTCAGTCACGTCGCGCTCGAGAATTTTGCGCGCATCGATATGATTGCCTGCAATGAGCTGCAGCAGCAATGCCGTTTTGCGCGCATAAAGATTTTGCGGTTGTTGTGCTAAGACTGCTTTCGCGAAGGCTTCGCCTGAATTCTGGTATTCGGTAGCCTTTTCGCCAATCTGCCCCATGACATACGCTTCGTGCACATACGCATAAGAAATCAGCGCCTGTGAATCGAGATGATCTGCCTTTTGCTCGAGATTTTTCTCCAGTATGGAGATCGCCCGGCTGCGCGATACGATATCGCGTTTTTCAAACAAGGTCAGCGCATCTTTATAATCACTGTCGGGGTTTACGGCAAAAAGCGGCAGCAGGGAGTTAATACCCAGCAACAGCAGGGTATAGACGATATACTGCCCCGCCAGATCTAGAACCCGCCGCACCATGCCTTTTTATCGGCATGATGTGGCACGGGCGTAAGCACTTGTCTTATTCGCGGCTTTTATCGGTCAGGGCTTTGAGAAATGAAACGATATGGCCAATTTCTTTTTCACCGAGTTGCTTGCCCAGCTGGTGGAATGCCATTTTCACAACCGCCTCTTGCAGAGTCGCAGCACCACCGTCGTGGAAGTATGGTTCAGTCAGGGCAACGTTGCGCAGCGACGGCACCTTGAACATCATCTTGTCTTCTTCTTTTTTAGTCAGGTCGTAACGACCCTGGTCTTTAGATTCATAAGGGCGAGCCTGCCCCATCTTGCGGTAACTATTTCCGCCCAGCAAAGGACCAATATGGCAGGTTGTGCATCCCTGGCTCATGAACGCTTGTAATCCTTCTATTTCTTCTTTGCTGAGCGCCTTATCATTGCCGTTGATGAAATCGTCAAAGCGGTCGTGGGTGATTAATGTTCTTTCGAAAGCGGCGATCGCGTCGGCGAGGTTCTGATAGGTGATCGGATTTTTTGCCTCAGGAAAAGCTTTGGCAAAAGCCTCTTTGTACTCTGGGATTTTTGACAGTTTATCGGTCACAGCCTTTTCATTGGGCATGCCCATTTCTACTGGGTTCAAAATCGGGCCTTTTGCCTGGTCAGAAAGCGTAGCAGCGCGACCATCCCAGAACTGCGCAAAATGAAAACCGGCGTTGAGAGTCGTGGGAGCATTACGTCCACCGAGGCTGCCTTTCGCACCGGGGCTGAATTTCGTGTTGTCTACGCCGCCCTTTTTGCCTTCGAGAATATGGCAGCTGGCGCACGACTGTGTGTCGTTTACCGACAGGCGGCGCTCATTATAAAGCATCTTACCCAGGGCAACCAGCTCGGGCGTGTCTTTGTCACCACCGGGCATCTTTGCAGGTATTGTGCCGAAGGCAGATTTTGCACGTGTGCGAACATCAGCGTAATCAATTTTGGGACCGCAGTGGAACACTGCTGCAAGGAGTATAAAATATACTAAGTATTGTTTCATACTTGGTAAAATATTTGCAAATGCTCATGCCGGCAACTTTTTATGACAATTCATTGACGACCTAATTGGCAGTACTGTCGTTAATTAAATTCTACTGCTTTGAAAGTCCTGATTACCGCATTCCGCCCGTTTGGACGGCGCAAAAACAATACCTCGGAAGATATTTTGGTCTGGCTAAGGAAGAACTGCCATGTGCAGCAGAATTTGCGACTGGATTTTGCTGTGTTGCCAGTAAACTTTCGCTCTACGTGGCCTGAGCTGCGAGGCGCCATACTGCGATTCACTCCGGATGCCCTGCTCATACTGGGAGAAAAGAATGCCCGGAGGCCATGCCTTGAAACGAGGGCACTTAATATCCGCAGGTACAAAAATGGAACTATGCCCATTGAAAAAAGTCCCCGTAAGCAACTGCACACCAGTCTGGACGCGGCAAGACTCATCAATGCGCTGAAAAAAGGGCATTCGAATTGGACGATCAGCCATAATGCGGGTAGTTATCTCTGCAATTTCAGTTATTGGAAGGTACTCTCCCAAATGCCGGATTTACCCTGCATCTTTTTTCATGTCCCAGCACTTTCTGTTGAAAACGCGCAGATGGAGATTAAGAGCATAGCAACGCAAATTGAAACACTTACTGGCGCGATACAAATGCAAATGCTTCAACTCAGGAAGAAACAATTCAGACAAAAGCAATTGACGGTGCCGGGGCAAAAGGCAGGCAGCGCGAAAAGAAAAAAGGGGGCTTAATATGGCCGATAAACATCTGGTTGCTTGCGAGCAAGAACATGAAATGGTGACAGTGCTGAAATATTTTAAAAAAGGTTCTTCAAAAGAGAACGTCGATAAAATGCAGAATGCATGCCGCGCATGGAAAAAAGACGCAGGAGCAAAATACAAACCGAAGAATCGTGACACATTCTACAAGTACCTGCAGGAAAAAGGCGTGCTCAGCAAGATCAAATAAGGACTCGCTGAACACATGCTCGAAACTGGCAAAAAAGTGCCGGCGGCGCTCACCGGGATTCTGGTCGGCGCCGGCGAGCCGCACAAGGTAAAGCTTTCAGAGCTCTACAAAAGCAAACCGCTCATTCTCTATTTCTATCCGAAAGACAACACTCCTGGCTGCACAACTGAGGCTCAATGCTTTCGGGACAACAGTGCCGCTTTGAAGAAAGCCGGCTACACAGTTGTTGGTTGCTCGCGCGACAACGAAAAAGCCCACCAAAAATTCATCGAAGGACAGAACTTAAACTTTCCCCTGCTCTACGATGACACCGGTAAAGTCACCGAGGCATTCGGTGTGTGGGCTGAGAAATCGATGTACGGCCGCAAATACATGGGTATTCTGCGCTCGACTTTTGTGATCGAAAAGACAGGAAAAATCTCTCACGTCTTCGACAAGGTCTCAGTCAAAACACACGCGCTCGATATACTCAAAGCCGTTCAGAGCTGACGCAAACGGGCGCTATTTCGTCAGCACCCGCCCTACTGCGTCTTTCCACAATTTCAACTCTCGCTCGCGTTGTGCGCTATTCATCACCGGGTGATAAGTCGCCGCAGGTGGATTCAAAGTTTTCAGCTCATCGGGAGACGCCCAGACTTTTGCACCGAGCCCTGCCAAATATGCAGCGCCAAGAACGGTAGTTTCTGCGTTTCGCGGCACGACCACTGGCGCCTCAAGGACACCCGCCTGAAACTCCATAAGGTAATGATTGCGCGTCGCGCCACCATCCACCTTGAGCATCGGCAATTTCAGACCGCTGTCTATCTGCATCGCGGTGATTACGTCCAGCGATTGCAGTGCAATTGCCTTCAATGCCGCCTGTGTGATCTGTCCCGCAGTCGTGTCACGCGTCAGGCCCAGAATTGCTCCGCGGGCGTTTTGATCCCAATACGGCGCACCCAGACCAGCGAAAGCCGGAACAAACACAACATCCGACTCGGCTGCAGCGCTCTTTGCCATGCTTTCAGATTCTTTGGAGTCGTCAAAAAACTGCATTTTGTCCCGCAACCATTGTATCACTGCGCCACCGATAAAGATTGAACCTTCTAGCGCATAGACCGGTTGCCCGTTTGCGTCGCACGCGAGCGTCGTGATTAAACCATTCTTACTCTGCAGAAATTTCTTTCCCAAATTCATCACGACAAAACAACCGGTGCCATAAGTGTTTTTTGCTTCGCCAGGGCTGTGGCATAGCTGGCCATAGAGTGCAGACTGCTGATCGCCAATCATCGAATACACAGGTATGCCGTCGGGCAGTGACTTCAGACCGCGCGTTTTGCCAAACAGGCTGCTTGAGGCCTGCGCGGTCGGCAAAATATTCTGCGGAATATCGAGAATTTTGCAGAGCTCTTCATCCCACGCGAGTTTGTGGATATTGAAAATCAAAGTGCGGGATGCGTTCGTGTAGTCGGTTTTGTGTTCGCCTGTGAGCTTATACAAAAGAAAAGAGTCGATTGTACCAAATTGCAATTCACCCTTCTCCGCACGCGCGCGGGCGCCACTGACATTATCGAGAATATATTTGATTTTGGTGCCTGAGAAATAGGCGTCGAGCACGAGGCCTGTTTTTTCACGAAATACATCCGCCCTGCCTTCTTTTTTCAACTGCTCACAATAGTCTGCCGTGCGCCGGCATTGCCATACGATAGCAGGATGTATCGGTTTGCCCGTGCTTTTTTCCCAGACAACAGTAGTCTCTCTCTGGTTCGTGATGCCGATGGCGGCCGCATCTGCGGCCTTGAGCCCCGATGATTCGAGCGCTTTCCCCAACAGTTTTGAAACACTCGCCCAGATTTCTTCTGCGTCGTGTTCGACCCAGCCGGGGCGCGGAAAATGTTGAGTGAATTCTTCGTACGCGCTCGAAATCACTTCGCCGCGGTCTGAGATAAGAAACACGCGCGAGCCAGTGGTCCCCTGGTCAATAGTAATGATAAACGGTTTTGCCATGCGCTGATTTCTCGCGCGCGGCGGAACAGGCAACTATTTAACGAAAAAATTGTTCATCGACTTCGCGGAAATCGACGGCTTTCGCTCCGCTGTATCCGGCTTTTGGCTGTGCGCCCTCTCTCAACAGCAGGCAAGTCTGCATGCCGACCGCCTGCGCTGCCGCCAGCTCTTCGACGATGTCGGATAAAAACAGCATCTCCTCCGCAGCAAAACCGGTCGCCGAGGCGATTTTGGCATACGACGCCGCGTCGCGCTTCATGCCCGTTGTTGTATCAAAATAACCACTCAGATAAACCGTCAGGTCGCCGGCCTCTGAATAACCAAACATCTGCTGCTGTGCCTCCACCGATCCCGAGCTGTAAATAAAGAGAGTTAGACCAGTTTCTTTCCAGCGTCTGAAATATTCAGGCACCTCTGGATACGTATGCCCCTTTACCGAACCCGCCTCGAAAGCCTCTTTCCAGATTTTTCCCTGCACCCACTTGAGCGTGGTATCCTTCACGTCATTGCGGATGTATTCTTTCAGCTGCTCTGCCAGCACCGAAAGCCTCTCTGCTTCAGATGCAGCCGTTTTTCCCATGCGCTGCCAGAGATTCTCCATCTGCTCGGCTACATCTTTGTCCGTGGCATGCGCTGCAAGGTACGCATCGATATTTTCGAGCGCCAGTGGAAACAGCACTTTGTGCACGAACGATATCGAAGATGTCGTGCCTTCGATATCGCAGACAACTGCCCTGATTGCCACTATTCGTATTTGGGAAAATTTTCCGAAATAGTACTGCCGGTAAACTTACCCACCCAGCCGTCCGGGTTGTTAAAAACGCGAATGGCTTTAAAGTGAGGTTTAGGCCCCATGTCGAACCAATGCGTCGTGCCTGCCGGCAGGTTTATAAAATCACCCTTGGTGCAGAGGAGCATAAAAACCTTTCCATCCGCATGAACATAAAACATGCCCGAACCATCGACAAAAAAGCGCACTTCGTCCTCACCATGCGTGTGTTCATTGATGAATTTTTTCCGCGCTTCTGCCGCATTGGGAGCGTCTGGAAACAGTGAGACCACATCAAAAGTTTTGTATCCCTGCTTCATGATCTTATCGATCGACGATTTGTATGCCGACGCGACTTCTTCCGGGGTTGCATTTTCGCTCAGCGGAGAATCTGTCTGCCAGCGCTCGTAACCAATCTTATAATGGGCGAGAACCTTGCGGATCGATTCAAAATCGGTGTGCACTTCCTGCTTTGAAGGATCATTCTCCGGGCTGATTGTGAGTGTACTCTGCATTTAGTTCTCCTCCATATACTTCAATTCCAATAGATATTCGAGCGCCTCGAGTTTCTGCTTGGCGTGTAAAACAGTTTTCCCCCAGGCATACATGCCATGCCCTTCGATGAGGTATGCAGGCGGAAACGGATGCTTCTCATGGTACGCATCGAAATCCTGCGTAATATCGGGCATATACTGGCTGTTACGGAAAACCGGAATCGCTACTGTGCTTTCATGTGTCGAAACACCTTCAAAGATTTTCTGCATTTCAAAGCCTGAAAAAACAATGACGCCGGCCGAAAGACAACGGCGCGAATAATAAACGGCAAATTTGGAATGGGTATGCAAAACAGCCTTCAGCGGGTGCGCCTGCATGGAAGCCAGGCGGTAAAGATGGCAATGCAACTCCGTTTCCGCCGATGGTCGTATCGCTTCAAAGGGCGGCATGGGTTTAGAGTGAAGATCGACCAACATGAAGTCGGATGACTTCATGTACTGTTTATCTACCCCAGAGCGCGAAATTATTACCGAGTCGGCATCAATTAAAGCCGAGTAGTTACTGCTGCTGGAGAGCGACCATTGCCACTGGTGGAACAGGTTGCCGCACGCAGCCAGCTCGCTTGTTAAGGGGTGCTCTGCCAGCTCGCGTTCTGTCACCGGACAAGAATACCTAAAACCTGTTTTTCACGGTCGCTATTCGCGGCTTCGAGTGCGATCGCAATCGTCTTTTCACTGCCCTGCCCCGGCTTACAGGTTCCCGGCTGGCCGCTGTTCAACACCAGCCTGTCGCCGGCTTTTACGATGCCATAGGCCCGCAAAGAAACAACACCCGCGACCGCGACACGCACGGCAACCGCCCCCGATTCCAGCTGAATTCCTCCGGATTTTACAACGATGCCGACACAGGTCTGACTATCGTTGCGCATTTTTGCAGCAACCCCGTTTTCAATGGCGACAAGATCGCCGTCGACAAATGCCTCATTCGACGCTCGTGGCAATGCCACAGTTACCGAGGCACCGCCCTTCAGGTTTATCGATCCGTCTATCTGCACATGCCCTTCGGCATGCATGGATTTTTCAGAACCCTTAAGCCCGGGCACCGATTTCGGCAAGTGCAAAGCGTAAGCGTTAGCGGAAATCAGCGTTGCCGCGGACTGATCACGCGAACTCGCCTGAATCGCCGGCGCCGTTTTCGAAACGTGATAGCTTGCCGTTCCTTCGGCCGACAGCACTACGCCACCGGTAAGGCTTGCCGCGAGGCCCTGCGTGTTCTCGACGAGCAGTGGCAGATTGAGATCAAAAGACGGAGTTAATGCATCGGCAGCGACTGTCTTCGCCGCGCGCCGCAAATGCAGGTTGCCTGTATGGGAATTTAATTCATGTTCGTGCTTTGCATACTCGCTATGCGTGTGCGCTTTTGGCTCGCGCGCGTTCACAAGCCTCGAATCCGTGGATTGCACCGCCTGGCCGGATGCAGCAATGCCGTCGCGCGCAAACTGCACTACACCCTTATTTTCTTCGCTCGCGGACTGCAACCTGGGATCGCTCGCCTGAACAGCTTTCAAGTCTGCCGATTCACCTTTGCGGGCAAACTGCACACGACCTTTGCGCGCTTCGTCCGCTTCAATCAGGCGCGGATCATCGGCAGCCACGGCACGCGCCGAAGCAATTTCGCCATGACCGGCAAGCTGCAAGATGCCGGGCCACGCCTGCGTACCAACACGCAGCCGGGAATCGTTGCCCTGGACTGCCTTGCCTGCAAGCTCTTCGCCATCACGCGAGAGAGTTACAATGCCGGCTTTTTCTGTCGTCGCGGTTTTTATACGACCGTCACTTGCCTGCAGCGCAACCCCTGCGCGGGTTTCACCTTCTTTCGCCAGCTGCACAATACCAGGAGCCTCCTGCGTCGCATAAGCAAGGCGTGCGTCATTACCCTGCACCACTGCGGCAGCACGAGCTTCGCCGTTTTTGGCCAATTGCACAATTCCTGGCGTAAGCTCTGTCGCAGCCTTCAGGCGTGAGTCGCTGCCCTGGACTGCTTTTTCCTGAACAGCCTCGTTGTCCCGCGCAAACTGCATGATGCCGCGGTATTCGGTGCTGGCATTGCGCAGGCGTGCGTCATTGCTCTGCACAACCCGGCTGGCAGCGGCAATGTTATTTGCTGCCAAAAGCACAACACCGGGTACGTTTTCGCTCGCCATACGCTGTTGCGCCGGCACTCCCGCACCCCGCCGAAAATGCGAATCAGCTTCTGCGATGATAGCAAGATCCAGAATTTTTGACTGGTATTCGCCTTTTTTATAATGCGCGTGCTTGTCGATCTGTAGTCTAAAATAGCGCGCGCGTGTCCCGGCAAATTGCCATGCATGCCAGATGCCTGATGCTGCCATAAAATGGTCTTCGCTCTGCACTGTATGCCAGACGCCACCATCCTCTGATAGCTGCAGCTGGAATGCCTGCGGAAAAAAATTATACTCGTCATGCACCGCTTTCAGCTGAATCTCTGAAACAAAGAAGAGATCATTCAGATCGACGTGCACAAAGTCAGCGTCGTTCTTGTCTCTGATTACCGATGCCCAGCCATAGTCTTCACGGCGATCGATGAGATTCTCCGCGACCCATAACCGGTCAAATTCGCTGCCAGCCGAAAGTTTTGCACGTGATACAAAACCAGCCTGAAATTTTCTAAGATCGCTTTTATGGATCGACCCACCTTCCTGGTAAAGATTCACCTGCAGAAAACGGGCCTCTACCAGCGGAAAGAAAAACTCCCGCGCTTCACCGTGACTCTCATGCCTTACACCATGCACGCGGTAGAAGCGTTTGCCGTCGTCAGACCAGAATATATCGGCCAGGACATGTAATGCGCTGTCGTAGCGCACGTGATTCACAAAGTTGATAGAATCAAAATCCAATCGCACCGTGCACAAGGGCGCGGTGCGCTCAATGTGTAGTGTGAGTGAGTCGCCATGGCGCTCGACTTTGAGCGCTTCGGACAACGAGTGAACATGCGCTACGGCGGCGTCGCGCGAACGTGTAAGATCCATTCAGTCTTCGATCAGCGGACAAACTGCATCAGCCAGCCGGCGACCCAGAACATGAGCAAGGTGACTGCGCAACCCACGAGCGCAAAAACAAATGCGAAATAACCTTCGAGGCGACCTGATTCCTGGTTCAGGTAAAGAGCGATTCTCTTCTTCTGCTCAGGGTCTGCCTGCACTACTTTGTGCTCCCATGCTTCGAGGCGTTCAAAGGGATTGTTAATCGAGAGACCTTTTTCTGCGGAAACCAATCGAACAGATAAAATCACTGCAACTACAGAAACCAGCAGGTAAATGAATCCGCCAATGACATAGCCGTGATTCACCGTAGAAACCCAGTACATCTGGCCGCGGCTTTCGATGAGCATACCCAACACTGCGAAGAACTCAATAATGAGCAACAGAATAGAAATAAACAGCAGCCAGCGACCGCGATCGGCGAGGTGTTCGATGCGCTTCAACCCAAGCAGCAGGGAAAGGTCTTCGGTGCTGAGGTTTTTTTCATGGTCGCCAAACAAAGGAGAGACATATGCGTCGCGCACCGGCGAGCCACTCTGCAGATACCAGAACAGGCCAAACAAGCAAAGTAAGAAGAAAAACACAACAGTATACAACATCAATGGCATAATGCCCCCTCTTTAAGATTGCAGCCGATTAAGCTACAGAATTCTGCCCCATGATGAAAGCCTGAATAGTACTTCAATCAATTTATTAGATAATCCCGGCGAATTTCCTTGCTAAAAAATGAGCTCAGCTATTCGCCCGCCTGAATTCAAGCGGTTCACCCCGCTCTGCGGTGCCTGTCTGTCCGCGCACGATTTTCACCTGAAAGCCAGAGCGTAAAAACTGTTCTTCTACAAAGGACGGCGAAACCTCTGTCTTTGCAGAAAAATACCAGGTATTCTGGAACTTGCCCAGCGGCTGAAGATGTCCCTGCCAAATTTTGAGCGAGTCCGGCGCCGACTCAAAGGGGAATTCTGCAACGTCTCCAGACTCTTTTTTCTGTTGAGCGCCCCGATTTTTCAAAATACCTTCGAGATAGCGAATGTCGCCATCTTTGCCTTTACTAATGGCAATCCGCACAGCTTCCCCCACCTCGAGCGAACCATATTTCTCCAGCATCTCCTGCACGAGACGGTCTTTGAAATCTCCCCGTGGTCTCACAGCGCCGAAAAATTCATTCAACAATGACGACACATCCGGGTTGTTGTTGTTTGTAGTTTGGGTAAGTTTATTGATATGGATGTTGATGTGGTTTGGGGATATCCCTGTGCCACCCAGCGGCATACTGGCGTAATCTGCAGGGGGTGATTCCTGTACCCCTCTGCGGGAGCTTGCGTTCGCCCGGTGTGCCTCGATATCCACCCTGCTCCCAGGGTAGTCGAAGCGGAAATAATAATGCGAAGAAGTTCTTCCAGTGCCTGCGACAACATGCAATAGCCCGAGGTGGATTAACTCCTTTCTGGCTTCTTGCAGTGATTTTTTGGTTTTGAATCCTGTCAGGCGCAAGAGCTCGTCTGTCCCTGGCCAGACAGGCTTGAATGTGTGGTTGCTAAATTTGCATAGCACTGGATATAACGCTTTTGCCGCGGGTCCCATTTTTGCCCAGGTTCCGCTGTCCAAAATATCGGACATGATAGCCAGATACATATTGTTTGCGTCCATCTCCCCTCGCCTGACTGAAAATAATCAAAAACTGGTTGACGGATTGTTGGCAGATGATTATGTCTCATCATCCAACAAGTTCCCTTTGGAAAACTCGGGCATGGCAACATGCCTTTTTTTTACCCTTTCCAAATGGCCGTCGACTGAAAACAAGGGGTGTCGCGCGTTATTTTTTTATTGCGCAGAAATCCAACAAGCCCTGATTTTCACTGCCAAAGATGTGACATAATTCACAAGCGTCAACCCTTTTACGCCGCAGATTTTCGCCAGCTATCCCGGAAAAAACCCAAAAGACAGGTTCTGTTATTTCAGGATGCGCTTAATGGTTTCACTGAGGGCGGCTTCAATTTTGCGCACCTGTTCTGGTTGCAGCGGCTTGAGCGCTGTAAAAGACGTATTGAAGCGCCACTGCCGGTCTTTGCCTTCTCCCTTGCTGCTCAGTTCAGAGACCAAGGGTTGAGCCGGTGGCTTCTTGTTGTTGCCGGGTTTGCTATTCTTGTTAAACTCTTTAGCGGCCGCGACGGTTTTGACGCCGCCACTCTGGTATGCATCGAGAAAGTGATCTCCTGTTCCCGACTTCACCGCCTGCGCAAATTGGATGAACAGGTTTTTCGACTCCATGCCCGCAGTCTTGGCTTTAGTCAGCCAGGTCGCGGGGATGTCAGCGACGGACAGAATTTCGTTTACGTAATTGCGGGATTTTCCCACGATTTTAGCAAGGTCGCCGTCGTTATAGCCGTATTCCGACTTCAGCTTGCGAAAGGCCTTGGCTTCGTCGATGGCGTCGAGATTCTCGCGTTGCAGGTTCTCAATAACCGCGAGGCGGTAGGTGTCTTTCGCGTTTTTACGCAGAATGCGGCATTCGATTTCACCCAGGCCGAGCAGTGTTGCCGCGCGATAGCGCCGCTCGCCTGCCACGATACGGTATTTTGTTCCTTCTTTAGTAACCACTATGGGCTGCAGCAGGCCTTCGGTTTTAATGCTGTCAGCGAGGCTCTGGATCGTGTCGTCAAACGTCGTCCGTGGCTGATCAGGCGATGGTTCAATGTCACCCATGGGAATCTTGCGAATAATCCCTTCAATATCCTGCTCAAAGATATCGGCGGCAAACGAAAGCTTCTTACTTTTTGATGCCATCTATCACTTCTTTGACGAACGCCTGGTATTCTTTTGCCTGCTTGACGGTCGGGTTATAATCCAGCAGCGAGCGCCGTGAAAGATGGCTCTCGCCCACGGCAACACCGGTCGAGATCGAGGTGTTGAACACTGGGAAGTAATTTTGAATTACAGGTAGGATTGTCTTTGTGAGCACAGTATTGCTTTTGAGCTGTGTAATCAGTGCACCGAGAATCTTTAAATCGGGATTGATGCGGCGCTTAATTCCTTCTATTGTGCCCTGCAAACCTTTAATGCCATCGATACTGAATTTTTCAGCCTGGAGGGGGATAACGACAAAGCCAGCCGAGCCTAATGCGTTGATAGTGAAGATCGACAAACTGGGCGGACAGTCAATGACGACCGCGTCATATTTGTTTTTTACAGACTCCAGCGCGTCGCGCATCACATAAGGTGCGTCCACATTGAGCGCGCTGAGCTCGACTTCCGCAAGGCTGATTTTAGCTGGAAGCAGGTCGAGGTTTTCATAGCGGGTACGGACAATAATTTCTTCAGCGGTATGTTTCTTAGTGAAGAGATCGGCAACGGTTTTGGTCAGTGTTTCAATGTCTGCAAAGATGCCTGAACTATTTCCCTGTGGATCCATATCGACCAAAAGGGTTTTTTTGCCGGTCAAAGACAGGCCGTGCGCCAAGTTGATGGCGGTGGTGGTCTTGCCTTCTCCGCCTTTTTGGTTGGCGATTGCAATGATGTCGGCAGGCATCTCGAACAGAGAGACGGGGCGATTATGGCGCGTCAAGCGGATAAACAGTGTTGGTGTCGGACATCCGACACTGAGGGTGTTTCGCAATGGTGTCGGATATCCGACACTTGGAACAGTGCAGGATTATTGATTGACGGGCGATTAAAATTAAGCTTTTTGCATGGGTGTCCTTCTGGGCTCAATACGAAGAACTTGGCATGTGGGGCCTCTGGCGTAGCTATTTCGGCGCAGAGCAGCCCTTCTCTGTCGCAGTGTCTTTTGACGACTATCGCTGCGTTTATTCTGCTGGTGAGCCTCAGCCCCAATTGCTGTCGCCATCGAAGCAAAAACCTGCGTTTTCATGGATGTCGAAGGCTGGGCTCGCGTTGGATATTTTTGCAGATCTTGCTGTTGATCCGACAGCTGCGGATTGCTGGTCTGCGACCCTATATTATGAATCACAACGCTCTTCAGGTGGGCATAGTTTTTTCCCTGCGTTTCTCCCTGTGTCAGAGCTGGCGAAGTCATTGAATGACTTGCTGTTTGCGCCGCCGCAAGTTCTGCTTTTGAATGGCCAGCCGGGCACTGGAAAGCGCACGCTGCTTGAGTATCTTTTGCTGCGTCATGCTGGGTGCCGCCTGCCAGCGCAGCGCCTAGTGGCGCTTAATTTGCCTTTCGGGAAGCGCCGCGCAGTCGTGGTGCCAGAGGTGGCAATGCTCGAAATGGAAGAGCAGCAAGCTCTCGTCAAAGGCATGCGCAAAGGCGATATCCTCTGGGCGGCGACCGTGTATGATTTGGCGATGCTGAAGAGCCGAAAGATACTTGCTCCCATTTTAGTGGATATGCTGGCGGAGTCAAAGGTTCTGTTGCCGGCTGTTGCGCGCCGTGAAGCCGCTGAGTTGCAAATGCTTGCTGCATTTTGGGTGGCGCTCCATGGCGCGCAACAAGGTGTGGCGCAGGCAAATCTGGCATTCCTGAAGCAGAAGACTGTGGGCCAAATTGGTCTGTCGGTCGAGGCAATTCTCGAAGAGGGCAGGGGGCTCAGGGGTGTTATTGCCGAGTTTGAAAAAGAAGCGATGCTCAGGGCGCAGGCGCGTGTCGGGCGTTCGCAGCACAAGATTGCACGCCTGCTAAAGGTGTCGCGCGGTTCACTGCAGCATAAATTACGCAAATACCAACTCGAAAGTTACGCGTCGCCAGATGCCGATACTGAAGAAGAGTAGGTAAGCTTCGGTGCCGCAACGCGGCGTCTTTGCGCGCCGGAAGACAATGAAATTTGACGACTATATCGAGCATCGCACACCGGCTGGTTTTTTGCTGCGCGTCAATATGCGCAACGGAACCTTTCTTGCGTTTAAGAACGGCAAGCCGCAAGGCTGGATGACCGCCGGCGTCGAAACGCAGATCCACCCGATGCTGCACGCCATCTTTCTCGGTGACAAATTCCGTATCCATACCCGCCAAGATTCGCCGCTGATCTTTTTCCCGATGGAGCGCAGCTTCGTCAAAATTCCGTTCGAATACGGCGACGAGTCTGAGTCGCGCTCGATGCGCATTCCGCTGGAGTACGAAGGATTAGATTTTCTGCCGGGCTTGGCGTTCCATTTTACCGGCTACTGGCCCAATGTGTTGCCGGCGATCGGCGACGGCCGCCGGTATTTCATTTCTGACCAGGGCATACCCCGGCAGAACATCATGCGCATTAAGTCGAAATATCCGCGTTCGCGCCTCATTGTTTTCAAACCGGAAGACTTCATGAAAATCCGCGTTGAGCGGGAAAAAATTGAAGAGCAGGGGAAGGCGAGGGCAGTCGACCTGGTAGAAACGCTCTCTGATGACGCGATTTCGCAAAACCCGGTCTTTGCCGCTCGCTACTTTTTGCGCAGCCTCGAATGGCGCAAAATGTATTCGATTCCCATGTTTACCCGGGTCAAAACATCTGAAATTGAAATCATCATCTCTTTTATGGAGAAGATGTACAAAAATGCCGGCGCCAACCCTGAGTTGAAAGATTCTGTCGATGCGCTCGAAGATTTGATTGATTATTTTGATGGCGTATTGGCAATTATTGCGGCCGATTTCGCCCGCGTCAAATCATGGCAGCGTAAACACCAGTCATACAAGCGCGTGGTGCTTTCGAATCTGATTGCGACATGCGAGTTTCAGCGCAAGTTTGCATTGCTCGATAAAAATCTGAGTTTTGCCGGCTTCTTGCGTGACATCGGCCAGATACTTAAAGACATTCCGCAGAACCAGATCGCCGCATAAGAAACTTGTTCAGAATAGTGCGGCGCACTATTGATAAATCTTAAGCATGTTGTATAATAAATATGCGTTTTTTGTTGACTTTTTGCCTCGCCGAGGCGGTGTCGTCCCCAGTGGCCCTGAAAAAGCTCACAACTTTCGCTTTCGCCGCCCTGCTTATGTTAGCCGGGTCTGCACAATTATCTGCCTCTGGGGGCGGCGCGGCCGAGCTTTCCCCTAATCTATATATCGTACCAAAAGCCCAAAAAGCCGATAAAAAAACCAGGCCCGGTTTTGTGGCATTTTTGAAGCGCTCGGCGAGCGGTTTGGGCCAGTCATTCGTGGCGGCCGTGAGCACACGTGGCCAAAATGGCGTCAAAATCGCCAAAAAGAGCCCTGTGAAGCGGGTGGTAAGTCTGCCTGCAAAAATGCATAAAAAGTCGGATGTGCGCGTTGCCCTGCCGGCGATCGGTTTGCAGCCGGCTTTTTTTGCTGCTATGGATTTTCATAGCCATGGAAAGCCCGCCGCTTTGGCAAAAGCCCTTTCCGATGCGCTATACGTCCGCCTTTTTGAGGCCAAGACAGGCTCGCTGCCGCCCCCACAGGGGGTAGATCAGGCCCTTTTGCTGCAATCTGTTCGCATGGCTGGCCTGAAAGAGGACTATTCCCTGTTGCGCCGCCTGTTAGACCTTCTGCGGCCAGGTGGCGCGCTGAGGCCTGAGAGATCGCCGCATGCTCAGCAGAAAGCTGTGGATGCCGGTCGTGCCGCACTGCTCGCCTTACCAAACCTCGCTGACAGCCATTCTATCGCGCCGAGCACGGCAGATCTGGCGACAGCTATGGGTAAAAACCATTTAACAATAGACCCGGCACAGCCTGCAGCGCTGCTGACCCATGGATCAATGGGTGAGGGATCTGCGCTTCGTCGCCATCGATCTCGAGACCACCGGTCTCAATCCGTATAAGCACGAAATCATCGAAATAGGCGCCGTGGCGTTCAACCTGGACGACCTGGGCGAAGATTTTTCCATTTTGATCAAGCCAGAGAAAAAAATGGACCCGAAGGCAAGGGCGGTTCACCAGATTTCTGCCGAAGAGCTTGCGTCGCATGCAGTGTCGCTTGCAGAAGGTCTCGAGGCATTCAATAAGTTCATGCCCGACGGCAGCTGGGTGTTTCACAATGCGCCTTTCGACCTGGGTTTTCTCAAGCAAAGTTACGCTGCCGTGAAAATGCCCTGGCCGAATCGCACCTATTATGATAACCTGCAGCTCTCGCGCAAACTGAAAGCAGATCGTGCATCGCACGCGCTCGAGGCGATCAAAAAAGAATTAGGCATCGATACAGGGCAGGCTCACCGTGCCCTGGCCGATGCGCAGGCGACGGCGCTCGCGTTTATGCACCTACTGCAAAACGAACCCGACATCTTCACTTCAAAAACAAAATTCCAGAGAATCAAACGCTGGCAGAGAAAAACCGAGAAGTATGAAATTCTTTTCCCAAAAAATTTCGACCAGATAGAGCACTATTTCCTCGGAAAGATACGGCAAGAAGCCATGCTAAAGGTCGACTTTTTTGATAAAAACGGGTACCCACAGCGGTCCCTTGTGCAGCCCCTTGAGTTGATGATTTTTAGTCAAAATGTGTATGTCAGATCCAAAATTCACCCCGGCGGGCAGGAGATTTTGGTTCCTCTGCAGCGTGCGACGATTCATGACCAAGAATTGGGCGCCATAAATTTTGTCCAAACTATCGGATAGATTTCTCTGCAGCCATGCTAACTTTTGGCCGCTTATTTACCGTCTCTCAAATCCAGCAATATCTTCCGCAAACATAAGCCCAATTGTTGGCGCACAATATCGAGCGCTTGTCCTGTTTGTCCAGCTTGTTGGTCAGCAACTCCTATTTTCTGATCGAATTTGATCAGCTCAATATCAATCCGTTTTATTGCAGCTGAGCGAGTTCTTGTGTCCGCCAGCATATTGGCAGCAAGAAGCCGGTACAAGATGCCTATTGATGATCCAGGAAGAGGCTGGCTCAGCAATAACGTCTCCAGATGGGCCAGTCCCACTGGTTCAATGCAGCAGCCATGTTGATTAATGTTAATCATTTTTACTTTTGCGAGGCTTTTCATTGCTGGATAAAATGCGCCCGGAGAGTAGGGGTTGTCGATCAGGGCGAAGATTTGATTAGTTTTAATCATTATTTCGTACAGGGTCTTTCGCTCACCTTGGGTTCGGGATAGGTGGGCCAGGGTAATTAGCTGCAGGGTTGAGGTGGTTTTCATATTCTATATCGAATATTCTTATCAGAATACAGCGTCAAGCCTTTGTTTGCCGCGCTTGCTTTGACTTGCTGTCTCGCTTTCTTACACTGCATTTGTGAAGAGAACAGGGCTATTTGTGGTCTATCTGGTGATTTTTCTCGATATGCTGGGCTTTGGTGTTCTAATTCCAGTGATTCGGGATCTCACGCAATACCTGGTGAAGCAATCAGGGCTCAGCTGGCCATCGCCCGAAATCTATATGGGCATACTGATGGCAGTCTATTCAGGCTCGCAGATGATCAGCTCGCCGCTGTTGGGTCGTTTTTCTGACGTCTTTGGCCGTAAAAAGGTCTTTCTGTTCTCAGCGATTGGCAACCTAGCAAGCTACGTTGTGTGGATTTTTTCCGGCAGTTATTGGCCATTTCTCGCCGGCCGCATTCTCAGCGGCATCACCGGCGGTAATATCGCCATTGCGCAGAGCATTCTGGCAGACAATACGACGCCCGAACAACGCCCGCGGGCGATGGGTTTATTGGGTGCATCGATCGGCATGGGCTTCGTCTTTGGGCCATTCTTAGGCGTCTTGATGATTAAAATTGGTCCATTATTTGGCGGATTAATTGAAAGTAATCCATATTGGATGATTGGGTTGCCGCCACTGTTCTTTGCAGGAGTGGCTGTGGCTCTGATTAGTATTAGTCATTTTGGAAAATCCGCCAGCGCAGAGCAGGGCGAGCGCGCTTTTGCTCTGTCTGCTGTGGCAGCTTCTTTCAAGAGCAATGGCGGCAGGCCAGTTTATAAAACCCAGTTATTGTCACAGATTGCGTTTGTCAGCTTCGAGGTGCTGTTCGCCTGGATTCTGCAACACCAGTACAATTTCGACCTGAAAGACACTTATTACTTTTTTGGCTTCCAGGGCGTGCTTTTGGCCGTGGTCCAGGGGGGGATATACCGCCGCGTTGAGAAACGCAAGCCGCCCGAATATTGGGTCAAAATGGGTTTGCTCTTGTCGTTTATCACTTTGGCGGCGCTGCCTTGGGTGGGGTATTTGCCAGCAGCCACGATTGCCGGTGTTTCGGCCAAGCTCATCGTGCTTTGGTTGATGCTCGCAGTTCTGACGGTCGCTCTTGGGTTTGGCACGCCGTCACTCAACGCCTATGCATCGATCCATGCGCCAAATAATGAGCAGGGCCAGACGATGGGCAATATGCAGGGCCTCGCGGCCTTCGCACGCTTTTCGGCTCCGTTATTAGCTACCAGCCTCTATGCCGTCTGGCTACCGCTGCCGTTTGCTGTGGCTGGTTTATCGTGCCTGTTGGCGTGGTGGCTGTTCTCGCAGGATTGACTTACCAATCTTGGGCGGCGCCGTAGGGAACATGTTGTTCCCGGGGGCGGCAATAATGGCACGCTGAGCAAAGAATGGCATGGGCGAAAATAGAGACACATACCCGTAAAGATTCTGCTGTGTTCAAAGTGCAATTTCTGTAAGACTGCAATCAAAACGGTACGGTCGCATCACATAGCTAACAGAACTCGCTCAGCACATACTTAACAAATCAACCATTTGTCCATTTCAGGCATCGGAGGTATTCGATGCCATGGAAGAGACTAATGTGTATGAAGAGCGGATGAAATTCGTGGTCGCCTGGAAAGAGGGTGGCTGGTCGATGACAGACCTTTGCCGGGAATTCGGGATCAGCCGGGTCACAGGATACAAGTATCTGGAGCAGTATGAATCCCAAGGGCTGGATGGACTCAAAGACCGGTCTCGGGCACCCAAAAGGCAGCCGAAGGCTGTACGACCTAAGTTGGTCAGGGAAATGATTGTTAGGGCACGGGATAGCCATCAACCTGGGGTGCCCGAAAGCTTTCAGCCCTGATGGGCGGCGCTATCACGGTGTCTCAGACTGGCCTTGCCCAAGCACAGTTGGCCGAATTCTTAGTCGCAAGGGGCTGACCCGAAGGCAAGCGTCAACGCAAAGCCGTGCCGGTGTATCCGTTATCGCATGTGACGGAGCCCAATGATGTTTGGTGCGCCGACTTCAAAGGCCATTTCACCGTGGGCAATGGTCTGCGCTGTGATCCTTTGACTATAACGGATGCGCACAGCCACTTTCTGTTAGGCTGCAAAATTGTGCAAGACCAACACAGAGAATACTCAGGCCATATTCACTGAGGTTTTCCGTGAATTTGGCATGCCTCACGCCATTCGAACGGACAATGCAGTGCCGTTTGCCTCAACCAGCTTTGCTGGCCTCAGTGAACTATCTGTTTGGTGGCTGAAGCTTGGTATAGGACTTGAGCGCATTGAACCCGGCAAACCACAGCAGAACGGACGCCACGAGCGAATGCACAAGACACTGAAGGAAGCCACAGCACTGCCACCGAGGTCCTCGCTGGATGACCAGCAACTGGCCTTTTTGTGACCTATTCATGGAGGTATAACTACGAACGGCCGCATGAAGCCTTACGGGATAAATTGCCGTCGGAGCTGTACAAGAGGTCACCGCGAGAATATCCAGAAGGAAAGCTACCGGAAATTGCATATGCCACTCATCGAAACCTGCCGGGTCAATGATGCTGGTAACATCGGCTACACGCAGGGTTCCGCATATTTCTCTCGGGTGCGCTTGCTGGCGAACTTGTCGGCTTACGGAGGGAAATATCTGAAAGGCATGCACGAATACATTTGCCTCGGTTGCCCTCGGGGTAATCGACATGTTTACGGGTAAAGTGTTGCAGTATCGAAACCCAATGCCGATAAAGCCATTATAGAATTTGGACAGAGGAATTTGTAAAGGATGTGCTGAGTCTAAAGTGTAAACTATGTGTCGGTACTCTCAAAACTACCTCTTCTGTGATGCGACGTAATGTATCTTATGGGAAGTTGCAGGTTGCATTAATTGTGAACCGGCACGCAACCATAACTATTGCGTCGTGCGGGAATCCCCGCCAAAAAATTCATAGTTCAGGGTTCCCTGCATTGTGTGTGGGGTCATGAAACTGATATTGGCGAAGGGATGCCGGTGGCATGGTCTTTGTTGCTATGGAAAACCGGAGCTGGCTCCAGCCCCTGCTATGGATTTCCATAGCAGACGAAACCAGCAGTTTCGAAAAAGCCTATTTTTTCGAAAAAACGCGAATGCTACCCAAGACGAGAAAAAGCCAGCCAACCATAAAAGCCGTGCCACCCAACGGGGCGAGCATCGCAAAAACCTTCAGGCTATAGATTGCGTACAGGTAAAGAGATCCCGAAAACAGGATCAATCCTACTGAGAAAAAAGAAATCGAAAATGTGAAGAACTTGTGCGGGTATTTGTCGCGCAAAATCGCCACCGCGAAGATTGCGAGCGTGTGCCAGAAGTGGTATTGGTTTGCGGTGTGAAAAACCGAAAACGATTTTTCGCTGAGCATCGATTTCAGAACGTGCGAACCGAATGCACCGAAAAACACGGCAAAGAAATCGCCCGCAATGCCCGCGAGAACAAATGAACGCATGGCGCAGAGGCGGTGCGAAAGAGTGTGCGTCAATGCCCGGCAAATGTTGCCTGAAGCTCACCCGCCACAGGCCGCTGTTCTCGCGAGCGCCTCACCGCGCCGGCGCGAAATCATAGAACGCCTGGGTTTTCGCATTTCGGTGCGGCCGGCGGCGATGACGAGAGCTGGCAATCAGGCATAGCGATGCGGCTGAACAGACGCGGCTCATTGCGCAGGCCAAGGCGGATGCAATCTGGTCACGTGGCATGATTACTGTCGCAGCAGACACCGTGGTGGTGCTCGACGGCGATGTGCTCGAAGCCGGTCGATAAACCCGACGCCGATCGCGTGCTGCGCCGCCTGTCGGGGCGCGACCATAAAGTTATACCGCTGTTTCACTCAAATTTCCTGGCGGTGAGCACGCGAGTTTTCTCGAAGAAACAGCCGTGTTTTTTGCCGCTATCGAGACCAGGTCATCGCGGACTATATCGCGACCGATGCGCCGTACGACAAAGCCGGCGGTTATGGCGTGCAGGATGCATTGGCATGGCGTATATTCGCCGTGTGGAGGGTTGTTATTTTAACGTGATGGGCTTTCCGGCAGGCCAGTTTGTGCAAGTTTTATCGGCAGACAAAAAATTTCTTCTTTAGAGAGCGTTAAACCCGCTTCGGCAAAGCCGTTGCGGCGCAGAATACAGGCATCGCACTGCTCGCAGGGCGTGTAGGTGCCGTTCGCAATTTGCAGGTCATAGCATGTCCAGGTGAGCTCGAACGGCACACCCGGGGGCGTTTAACCTCGACCGCGATCTGTGCCTTCGACATCTCGATGAGCGGCGTGCGTATTTCCGGGGCATGCCCTTCGCGGCCAATTTTCGAAGCCAATGCCGCCGTCTTGTAAAATGAATCAATGAAATCGGGGCGACAATCAGGGTGGCCGAGTAATCAACGGCGTTGACACCGATAAAGATGGCTTCGCAGCTCTCGGCTTCGGCCACGGCGTATGCGAGGGATAGAAAAATCAAATTGCGCACCGGCACGTATGTCACAGGAATTGCGCCGCCCTGCCCAGGTGTGCGCCACCCTTGGGCACATTGATGTCGCCGGTCAGCGCAGAGCGCCCGATTTTCCGGAGATCCACAGTGAGCACGCGGTGTTCGGCGCCAGCGGCTTTCACAATGTTTGCAGCGGCCAAGATTTCATTGCGGTGGCGCTGGCCATAATCGAACGAAACAGCAATGGGTGAAAAACCCGCGGCGCGTGCGGTGAAGAGGCAGGTCGTTGAATCGAGACCGCCTGAGAGTAGAACGACTGCGCGTTTTTTATTCATGGTTCGACTACGCTCACCACAGGTTATTTGTGTGGATAGACCACGCGCGAGGCCATGCCTTCCTGCACGATGACAAACTGTAGAATCGGCAGATCTTTTTTCACGCGTTCATAGATCCACACTGCGATATTTTCCGCAGTGGGGTTTTCGAGGCCTGCGACTGCATTGAGCAGCGTGTGGTCGATCTTGTGCAAGATCGGTTTTACGACGGCAGAAATTTCAGCAAAGTCGATAATCCACCCTTGCTCATTGGGCTCACCCACGACGCCGATAGTGACTTTATACGTGTGGCCGTGCAGCTTGCGGCATTTGTGGTTCTCGGCAACCAGCGGCAGAAAATGCGCGGAATCAAAAATAAATTCTTTTTCTATCAGCATCAGACGGCTCTTAGTGTCGGTTCGTAGATATATTTATGCAGTTGCATACCCATACGCAAAGGCGTGCTTGAAGCTTTAATCCACTCACCCAGCTCGATCGGCTCGAGTTGGCCGAACGCCGGCTGAACGATTGCGGGGCGCTCGAGCTTTGTGGCCAGACTGTAGCGGCCGATGAGATCGATGGCGAAGTCAAAATCGGCGCGGTCGGCAATGACAATCTTGAGATCATCGGTGCTTTTCATCAGGGAAAGATTTTCATATTTGTTTTTGCTGTCTTCGCCTGAGGCCGGAGCTTTCATATCAAGAATAATGTGCACGTATTGCGGCACGCGATCGATCAGAATTGAACCCGAGGTTTCGAGTAATACTTTCTTGCCCTGCTCTGCAAGCATGTCCATCAGGGCATAAACGTTCTTCTGCAGCAGGGGTTCGCCGCCAGTGATTTCAGCGAGGTTCGCGTTAAAGCCTGCAACTTGCGCGACGATGTCGGCGAAAGATTGTCCCTGCCCTTCAAAGAATGAATAGGTCGTGTCGCACCAGGTGCAGCGCAGGTTACATCCGGTCAGCCGGATAAATATACAGGGATATAAGGCATAGGTGCCCTCGCCCTGAATGCTATGGAAAATTTCATTGACCTTCAGGGTCAGCGCATCTCTTTCCGTGCTGTTCGCCGTTTCAACCATTGT
>JAXMHE010000036.1:0-25408 GCA_046346945.1 Turneriella sp. | reverse complement strand
GTTTCCCGTGCGCATCTGGTGCATAAAGGAAACGCGGCTGCGAATTTTATCCGGCATGGAACAGAATCTGCCGCCCGCAGCGCACTACAATCGCTTTTTACTTGCCATCGCAACGCAATCATCTCTTTTTCAACCGATGCACGCATATGCGCGCCTGTTCCTGGCGGCCATGGCCCTTCTGCTTGCCGGCGCCTGCAAAACGCCGCAACCGCTTAAACCGATTTCAAAGGTGCGCATGCCCTCGGGCGAATATGTGCTGCTGCACGATGCTCGCCCGCGCCGGTATTTTCTGCACCTGCCTGCGGGGCGCGAAGATGAAGACAATTTACCGCTGGTGATTGCGCTGCACGGCTGGCCGGGCAATGCGCGCAACCTGATGGAAAATTCAGGCTTGAACCAGAAATCCGACAGTGCGGGCTTTATCGTTGCTTACCCCGACGGCACGGGTGCAGGCGATCCTGCGATTCTCAACTGGAACACGGGGCACTGCTGCGGGCATGCGGCGCTCAAATATGTCGACGATATTGGATATTTCCGCGCCCTCGCAGCACACCTTATTGCGCACCACGGTGCGGCGCGCCATCGCGTCTACGTGGCGGGCTTCTCGAAAGGGGGCATGATGGCACAGCGGCTCGCGTGCGACGCCGCAGACCTTTTTGCGGGGATTGCCGATATTTCCGGTGCGCTCAATTTTGAACCCTGCCTGCCGCGCAAGCCGGTGGCTGTTTTTATCTCGCATGGCCGTGCAGATCGCAATGTCGCATATGGCAATGGTATTCCGGCGGTGATAAAACCCCTTGCAGACAATGAAGACAGGCCGGTGGCATACGCTGCAGATTTCTGGTCGCGGCATAACCAATGCGTGCCGGGCGGTATACGCTTTCGCGGCAAGGCTGAGGTGCAAAACTATGTGTGTGACAGCGGCGGGCTCATGGTCGTGAGCATTAACGACGAAGGCCATACCTGGCCGGGTGGCGGTGAAAATCTTTTGGGCACGGAAAAACCAACGCGCGACATTGCGGTCAACGACCTGATGTGGGAGTTCTGGAACGAAGTGCACGAGCGCCGTGAAGCGAGCCTCAAAATGAAGAATATGGCTGAAAACGGATTCCCGTAACCGCCAGTTTTTCCCACAAATTCTATTAGCCCGGGCCTTGAGGCCCCGACTAATAGGAGATTAGGCTTTACGCTGTGTATAATGATATTTCCTTATCATTATGGCGGTCAGTTTGCTGGTTCGTACTACTCATTCTCACCGGCGTGTTGTGTCGGCTTTCAGCGCGGTGTGGGATAAGCTCGGCATCTTCGCATCTGGTCTCTGCCTGATTGATTGCCTCGTTTTACCGTTGCTTTCGACTGCGCTGATCGGTCTGGGTTCGAGTGTCGCGTGGGCGCAGCAGCTGCACTGGCTGCTTTTGCCTTTGATTGGCCTGACCGCGAGTATGGCGTTTTACCACAGCTATCGCGCGCACCGCTCTTATGCCATTGTTGCGCTCGGCGCAATGGGATTTGCGTTGTTGGTAGCGGGTGAGCTGTTTGAGGCAAAAATCGCGTTGACCGGCATCAACTATATTAGCCTCGCCGGGACGGCACTTTTGATTTCAGCGCATCTGCGCAATCTGTGGATGCACGCCGGCAGCCGCAAACAGTCGTGCGATTGTCAGGAACACTCAGCGCACGTACCATAGAAGGTGAAATCGTGCGCCGCGAGTTTGAAGCGCGGTGGCAGAAACTGTTTCAGATCGACGCCATCCGGGCAACCCGGCAAGTCATAGACTTTTCCGCAATTCAGGCACTTGAAGTGATGGTGGTGGTGCAAGTGCGCTTTTTCGTAGAGCGCTTCGCCGCCCGGCATTTGCACCGCCTGTATTTCGCCTGCCTCGAGCAACGCATTTACAGTGCGGTATACGGTCGCCTGGCCGATTTTGGCCTTGCGTTCCTGCGCGAGCGAAACGAGGTTTGCTATCGTCAGCGGCCGGTCGGAGTCCATGATGATATCTTGGATGATCGAGCGCTGGCGGGTCTGGCGTTGGCCAATTTTCACCATGTGGGGATAACTGTACAAAATGCGGACAAGTCAGCAATTGATATTCGACTGAGACCAGGTTTGCTTTCGGGGGTTGGCTCGACATGCGAAGGCGAATCTTTCAAAAGTACTTTGCGCGCTGTCCGAAGAATGGAGAAAACAGCAGTGGAGCTTTCTGCTCATGATTTGGATGAAATGAAACGAATTGCGGCCCGCCTGGCCGCTGAAATCAAACCCCCGCTGCTGATCAGAGTGACTGGCAACCTGGGCGCCGGCAAGACGACGCTCATTGCGGAAATATTGCGCAACTGGGGTGTCGCGTCGGCAACTTCTCCGACGTTTAACCTGCGCAATGACTATCGCATTGGTGCCGGGCGGGCGGTACATCTCGATTTTTACCGGTTGAAACCCGGTGACAGCGGCTTCGACCTGCTGCCAGTCGATGAAGATTATTCTGACGCAGTTGTGTTCGTCGAATGGCCAGAAAAGGCTGCGCCGGCTGTTTTCACCGCGTTTGAAAACGTGGCCGATCTCGCAATCCGCGTTTCTCCCGACGGAACACGGCATATGTTGTGGCAGAGAGAATGAAATACCCGGTCTTGCTGATCGATACTTCGAGCAGGCATCTGGTTTTTGCGCGTCTCGATGGCCGCGGCGCGGGCCAGGTATTGATAGAATTGCCTGACGGCCGCAGCGAAGATGCAGTCGATAATGCCGTCGCGAAACTTTTTTCGCACATCGATGACATCGGGGAAATCTGGCTGGGCGAAGGACCCGGTTCGTTTGTAGGGCTGAGATCTTCGTTTGCCTATGTGCGCATGCTGGCGATGCTCACGGGAAAACCCTGCCGCACGTTTTATTCGTCGCGGCTGTGGCGTGCCCTGTTTGGCATTGCTCCCTCGGCATGGCTTATGACGCGCACCAACGCGCGTCTGTTTTATGCCGATCGCTTCACGACTGCACGTGAAACCCTGGTCGTCGATATTGCAGCAGAAGGGGAAAGGCCCCGCGGTGAAGTGTATTGCTTCACCGACACATGGATATCCGCCGCGCCAGCGAAAAAAGGCGGCCAAGGTATGGGTCAGGGCTGGAAATACCTGACCATGGGCGATGCGCAGATCGCCGCCGGTGCACTGACGCCGGAAAATCTCGCGCTGACACAGCCAAAATCCCCCGTGGATTTAAACCCGATCTACGGGCATGAGCTGAATTTTACATTAGCAAAAGGAAACAATGGATAAACAAGCAGAAAAGGTGATGGATAAATGGTTATTCCACGCCTATAAATCAGGTGATTTGCGCGTGCCGATACAGGCGGCGCCCGGTCACGAAAAGGAGGCTTCAAAGCCGCCACAACACGAGCAACAGGGAAAGAAAAATTCTCATAAAGACAAAGATAAAAAGAAACAGAAGCCCCCGGTGCGCGAAATGGCGCAACAACCCGGTGCCGCCGAGGCGTTTAAGTTTTTGCAGACTGCGGGGCTCGTCGAGCAGCAGAAGAAACAATGGGTTATTAAGAATAAATTCGTCGGCTACCTGAGCTCGGCAAAATCGGGACTCGCATTCGTGCCGGCCGGATTGCGCGGCGAAGCGATTATCCCGCACGGCGAGCGCGGCGCTGCGCTGCACCGCGACAAGGTCAGAATCTGCATTACCGGCTTTGGCCGCGGGCGCTTTACTGCGCGCGTGGTTGAAATTGTCGAACCCTTCTCGGGCGAATACATGGCGCGGCTTTTAGGCCCTGCCCGCTCGGCAGGCGGCGGCGGAGATCTGTACCTCGCGGAGCTGATCGATCTGCCTGACAGGCCACACGTGCTGGTACGCGGCAAGAATACGGCGCAGGAGCTGGTTTACCTGCACCGCACGAACCAACAACTGCAGTTTTTGCGCGAACACCCCGATGGTGGCTATAGCCGCACGCAGGCATTTGTGTTCGAAACCTCGCCTCGCAAGGTGACGCATGACCGCAAAGGCGATATGGAGCGGCTGCGGCTGCGCTTTATGCTGCCCGGCGACTTTGCCAAAGAGGTCATTCCGCTCAAAAAGCACCTGAATGACATGGTAAAGAAGGAAATGAAAAATCCGCACCGGGAAAAAGTCAAAGATCGCTATATCTTTACGATCGACGGCGAAGATGCGAAGGATTTCGACGATGCGATTTCGGTGCGCGAGCTTGCACAGGGCTTTGAGCTTGATGTGCATATCGCCGATGTGTCGTTTTTCGTGACCCCGAACACTCCGCTCTTCGACGAGGCGCTGAAACGGGGAAACAGCTATTACCTCGCGGGCGGGGTGATACCCATGCTGCCTGAGATTCTCTCGAATGAGTTCTGTTCGCTGAAACCGAAAACCCACCGCCTCGCGTTTTCAGTGCGCATGATTTTCGACCCCGCTGGCAAAATGCTGAGCTACGATGTATTCAAATCGGTAATCTATATTGACAAACGCTATACCTACAAAGAAGCTCACAAAGATATCGCGAAAAAAAGTTCGCCGCTCAAAGCTGCGATGCGCCTGGCGGAGATTCTGATCGCGCGGCGCGACAACGAAGGCCGCATCGACCTCAACCTCAGCGAACAGAAAGCCGTCTATGACAAGAAAGGCAAATTTGTGAAGCTCGAAACGCAGGAACGCCTCAACTCACACCGGCTGGTCGAGGAGTGTATGCTGAGCGCCAACCAGGCGGTAGCCAATTTTGCCTTAAGCCGCAATATCACGATTCTGCACCGCAACCATGAAAGTATGCCTCTGGATAAGCTCGAGCGCCTCAACCGTTACCTCGAAAAATATGCCTCGCGCCTCAAGATCCGCGGTGCAGACCAGCGCGAAATCAGCAGGGTGCTTTCGCACCAGGCGCTGAATTCGGTGCGCGATGTGTTCCAGTACCTGCTTTTGAGATCGTTCATGCAGGCGAATTACATGCCCGAATCGAAGGGACACTGGGGTCTGGCCTTCGTCGAGTATGCGCACTTTACCTCGCCGATCAGGCGCTTTGCCGACCTGATCACGCATCTGCAGATTGCGACACACCTGAGGCGCGAACGGTCGAGTTTCAACGCAGAAGAGCTCGAGTTTTTCGGCCGTGAAGCGTCTCGCCTGGAGCGCATCGCGTGTGAAGCCGAGCGCACCGATAAGAAGATGCTCGCGGTGCGCGCGATGGAGGGCAAAATTGGCCAGACCTTTACCGGCTGGCTGAGTTCCTTTACGGGAGACCGCATGTTTATCGGCCTGACCGATTTTCCGGTCGAAGGTGAAATCGATGCGATCCAGGTGGATAAGCGCGGTGAAATACAGATCATCGACGACTTCACCATCTTTGCCGGGCGCCTGCAGAAGAGTCTCGCACTGGGCGACCGCTTCAAGGTGAGGCTGGTCAAGGCCGATCCGCTCGAAATGGCGCTGAAGTTTGAATTGCTCAAACATTAATTGACACGGCGCGGGGCTCGGTCGGACGTCCGCTGTGGTCAAAATGCAGGAGATCGAGGGGGTGCCTTGTGCGCTCATTACCGCGACGCAGCTGCACATGTATTTTATTCCCGATCTGAAAGAGAAGCTCCTGGCCACCGTGGCGCAGGAACCCGATTCGCTGATCATCGACCTCACGCAGGTTGAATACCTCGATTCGTCGGCGATGGGTGTGTTGTTTCAGGTGCAGAAAAAGATGCACGCATATGGCGGCGCGCTCTATCTCGTGGGTATTAATTCGACGATTGAGATGGTGTTCAAGCTCACAAAGTCAGACCAGCATTTTACGGTGTTTGCCGACGCCCCCACCGCCGCGAAAGCCATCAACGCGAAGTAGTTTTTTGTGCGGCGAAGCCGCACAAAAAAGCTAAATCTTCGCTCTCAGCGCATTCAGCTTTTCGATCAGGTCGGCTTTGTTCTGCGGGTCAGAGTAGCGGTGCGCGACGCCCGCAAATATCAGCAGAAATGCCGCAGCACCGAAACTCACGTTCAGCGTCAGCATCAGGTTGTCAGAGTAGGCGATTTGCGTGCGGAAAAGGTAAAGGCTCAGCGGAGCGGCGAGCAGCAGCAGAATGCTGCCAACGAGCTGCCAGGGTTTGACCAGCGGAATATGCATCAACGCGCGTATCCTGAGGCGCAACGATTCGGGTGCTTTATGCGTGTACTCGAGCGCAACCGCCCTGTGAACCGCTTCGGGTAAAGTCTGTTTTTTCATCGTTGCTCCTTATGTCTTACCGAGTTTCTGCCTGAGCAGGCTTTTGGCACGGTGAACATTCGCTTTGAGAGTGCCTTCTTTCACACCGGTCGCGGCGGAAATATCGGCATACGACATATTTTCGTAAAATAGCAGAATCAGCGGAATGCGGTATCCGTCGGAAAGTTCGCTGATATGTTTGCGCAGCGCTTCGATTTCCTGGTCGTCGAATTCGGGGACATGCTCTTCGGCAGCGATCTCAACGCCTTCCATCGAATCGGTCACCAGCCGTTTTTTGCGGCGCAGGTCTTCGAGACCGAAGTTCCACGCGATGCGGTAGAGCCATGTCGAAAACGCCGAGCGGCCGGCAAATTTGGAGAGCTGTTTCAGCGCAAACGGGTAAAGCGACTGCGCAAAATCGGCGGCGTCGTCTTCATTGCCGCGGTACAGTTTCATGCCGATCGAATAGATCATATCGAGCGCCTTCTCAAACTCACGGTCAAAATCTTCTTTAGACAGGGCGTGTTCATCGGCTACCATGGACTCCGGGCTTCCGCTGTGACAGGTAAAAGAACACGATCAGCCCGGCACCCGCGAAGAGCGGGATTAATCCGCCCAGAATACCGGGGTTTGCCGGGTTGGTGAACACAAAGAACAGGGCCAGGGGTATACCCGCCGAAACGCTGAGACAGCCGGCAAGCAGGCTGATAAAGCGCAGGTGTTCGAGTGCGCTTTCGGTGGGTATTTGCTGGCGGATTTTTTCTTTGCGCAACCGGTAGTTGTAGAGCAACAGAAAGAAAACCAGTACGGAGCCGAACACGACTGCCACCATCGGTACAATCGACAGAATCACATCTGCCGTGTGCGAGGTGTGCATGCAGCGTTCGAGCATGCCTTCTAAAGTCTTGAATTGCGCAGCTTCCATACGTATCCTGTAATTTGATGCAATTTCGGCAACAGCGGTTGCAAAAATCTGTCTTTTTCGGGAAATAAGCTCACACACGCAGTGCGTGTGCGCTTTACATTCGCCGAAAATGACTTTTCAGGAAAGGCATTTTTCCCTGAACACGTCAATCGATTTCAGGGCATCAGTGCTGAGTTCAAGCGTGTCAGAAGTGACATAAGTGTCAACATGCGCCTCGGCCACCGCGGCAGTGTTTTCCTGCGCGAGGGACAGCATGTGCGGCAGAATCTTTTCACGGTAGAGTGGCGAGCGCGCGGCATAGGCTTCACGGCTCGCGGTGATGCTGTTTTTGAGTTCGCGCACAAAAGCCGCTTTGGTTTCGCTGCTGAGCGATTTGCGCGCATAGATGCATCCCAGAGGAATCATCGCATTCGTTTCGCCTTCCCAGTAAGCCCCGAGATCGGCAATGAGCGCAATGCCGTGCTGTGCATAGACAAAGCGCCCCTCGTGGATCAGCACGGCGGCGTCGAGCCTGCCCGCGAGAACTGCGGGCAGCATCTCGTGGAACGGCATCTGCACGATCTTCGGATTAACCGAGTTCCGCTTCTGCCAGAAGCGGAACAGGCGGTGCGCCGTGGTGTTCTCGCCCGGAAGGCCAACCTGTGCGCCGTCAAAAATTTTCCCGACAAACACGGGGCCGACACCGCGGCCGATCGCGGCCCCCGCAGGGAGGATTTCATAAGTATCCCGCAATTTCTCCATGATAGCGAATGAACCTTTTGCAATGGCGAATTTGTCCTGGAGCAGGGCGAGGTTCAGCTGTTCAATGTCGAGGTATTCGAGCGGGCAGATTTTATTTTCTGCTACCGAAAAAAAAGCAAAGGTGTCGTTGGGGCAGGGAGAAATCGCAACAGCAGGGAAAAGCAACTACCGAACCCGCGCGAGTTTACTGGCTGTGAGATATTCGCGGATAGTGTCTTTGTTTTCGGCCAAGATGCGGAATAGCAGCTTCTTGACGGTGAAAATTTCACCGGTCACACCCGACGCGCGCAAGCACATATACCGGTATTCGCCTGATTTGGTTTGGTCGTATTCGCGCGGCGAGTTGGCTTTTTCGCCTGCCACCAGGGTTTCATACGCGGCGCGGCTTTCGTTTTCACTGCCGAATTCCCACACGTCGAGCGAAAGAGCCGTGCCGTAGCGGCCGGTCATTGCCGCCTGCGCATTGAGCGGCAGATCTTCGTTCTTGCCGACGAACTTGGGCTGGCCTTTGAATTCGGCGACAAAAACGTCGTCGAGCGACTTGAAACCCGCGTCAATTTCAGTGAAGATATACGATTTTTTGCAGTTCAGGATTGTCAGCGCCAAAAAGAGAATGACCCATTTTTGTTTCATCGATCCCCCGTGTTCTTATGCGCGCAGAGCTTGTACGCGCTCTTTCATATTCCCTTTAAAAAGGTAACTGCCGGAAACGAAAATGTCTGCGCCTTCGCGCGCAAGCGCCGCGGCGTTCTGGTCTGACACACCGCCGTCGACTTCGATTTCAAAATGCCGGCCTGCCGCGCGCTCGGCCTGTTTCAGCGCATTGAGTTCTTTCAGGCGCTGCCACGATGCTTCAATGAATTTCTGGCCGTAAAAACCCGGTTCGACCGACATCAGTAAAACGACGTCAAAATAGCGGATGAGGTCATTCAGCACGGAAACGGGAGTACGCGGGTTGAGCGAAAGGCCCGGCCTTGAGCCCTGCTCGCGTATTACTTCTGCGAGCCTAATGGGTGCGGTCGTCGCTTCATAGTGGAACGTAATGATGCCGGGTTTGAGTGGAAAATACTTGGGGGCTTCGGCTTCGGGTTTTGCCACCATCAGGTGCACGTCGAGCGGCACCTTGCTTTCCTGCGCGATTGCAGCGGTGATCTGGTCACCAAAAGTCAGCGCCGGCACGAAATGGCCATCCATCACGTCGATATGGATGTATTCGCAGCCTGCAGCTTCGATGTCCTTGGCTGCCTTGCCGAGGTGTGCGAGCGGTGCGGCAAGAATGCTGGGCGAAATTTTTACGGGCATGGTGTCTGTTGCCTGCTAAGTCAAAGCGTATCGGCTTTCAGCCGCACTGATTTTTCTACCTGAGGGGCTTTCGCTACGGGTTCGGCTTTTGTGGTATCTGGAACCGTGGCCGGGGTTTTACCGGGTTCGCCGGTTGTTGCCGCAGCATTTTTGTCGGGCGCTTTTTCGGCAACGGGTTTATTCACCGGCGGTGTATAGACGTCTTTGTAGACATCGAAGATTTCGTCTCGGCGGCGAAAAACCGGCAGGGGGGATTGATTGCGAACGAGGAACATATCACTGTAGAAGGAACCATCTTCATTGGCGACAGGCTCTTTGCGGGCAATCGTCAGCACAGCGCCCTTTTCTCCCCATTTTTTTTCGGGCACGAACAGCTGTGCGAATGGCAGGTCTTCGAGATCTATCTTCGATTTGCCTTTCGCGAGCGTTTCGACAAACTGGCCGACTTCGATTTCGAGCGAATCGGCGGTGACTTTAGCATCGTTGAGAAGCGTGGCATTTTCGTCCGCCTTTTGTGTCTGAGTGAGTTTGATTGCTGCAGGTTTTTTCAGGTGGTAGGCGGCGGCCATCGCGATGGCGGCGGGTGTGCCTTTTTCAATGCGGATGTTGAGGCTTGCGCGCGCCGGTGAAGCTGCCGGGCCGTCGGAGATCAGCAGTGAAACGGGTGCATTGGGTATAACAGGGGTTCCCGGCGGCGGAAATTGCGCGAGCACTTCGCGCTTGGGTTGCGAAGAGGGTATGCGTGTGATAACACCTTTGCGCAGAGAAAAGATGCGCCCGCCGACCGGCAGGCTCGCGAGCGAGCCATCAACGAGGTCTTCGGAGAAACCGACGAGCTTTGGCACCTGCACAATCGCGTCAGACAGGTTTACCAGCAGTTCGAGTTTGGTCATCTTGTCGACGCGCTTGCCCGGGGTGAGGTCCTGTGCGAGAATATAGCCGTACGGATATTGCACGAGGTAAGCGGTTTTGATCTCTACCTTAAAGTCGTCGCGCAGCTTATTGTGCTCGCCCAAAAACATGCGGCCCACAACGTCGGGTACCACAGTTCTTTCGGTATCGGCAAACAGCACTTTAAAAACAGCAAAGCCTGAGATAAAAAAGACCGACAGGCCTATGAAGTAAAAAAGCAGAATGCGGCTCAGGTGCTTGATATAGAATAGTTTCGGCACTGCGGGGCCGCTGGTTTCCTGGGGTTTCATCTGGGGTTAGACCCGGGCCTTAAATCAGGATGTAAAGTGGTATGAGGCGCCGCCATCTCAATTTCATTGACAGCACAGATCTCGCCGCCGAGGGCAGGTTGTTCATGAAAAAGTCCCATGCGATCCATTACGATGAACTGCCGGAAAAACAGGTTGCCGGCGTTCTTTCGGAAAATGTGCTTTTCCTCTTTATCAATCCGACAGAGTACCATGGACCGCACCTGCCGCTGGCCAACGATTACCTGATCAGTCGTGGCCTCGCCGACCGGCTGTTCGTGCGCCTGAGGGAACAAGGCATTACCGACAAGTACGTGATCGCTCCGCTGGTGAATCTCGGGCTCGACCCGACCCCGGGCCCGGGTACTATTGCAACGTCAGCCGCCGTGTTCGACTACCACCTGTCTCAGTTTGTGCCGAAACTGGCGGCACATGGCGCGAAGCGGGTAGTCATCATGACATTCCACGGTGCTCCGCGGCACAACCATGCCTTGCAGCGGTTTGCGACTAAGTTGCGCGCCGCAGGCATTGCCGCTGTGAACCCGATGAACATTCTGCTCAAGCGAATGTTCGACTATAAACCGGGGGATTTTTCGGGAGCGCTCACGCACATAAAAGACACCGATGAGCGTGAAAAAATCGAGCGCACGCTCGGGCGCGACTACCACGCGGGTTTTTTTGAAAGTTCACTGACGCTCGCGCTCGCACCCGATTCGGTAGACACATCGTACAAAGACTTACCCGATTGCCCGGCCATTGAAATACCGGCATGGCAAAAAGCCGCCATTCGCGGTATGCGTTCGCTGGGCCAGACTAATGCTGCGCGCGAGGTCACATTTGCCGCCGAAGCGATGGCCTGGCTGAACCTGCAGCCGTTCCCGGGATACACAGGTGCGCCGCGCTATGCGAATGCGCGCAGCGGTGAATATTTCGTTTCGCGCATTCTCGATGAATACATGGCAGTACTCGAGGCGGTTTTTGTGCGCGGTGAAACCGGGCCCGAACCCGTTTTAGGGGTAACGGAAATGCTGTCGGGACTAGCAGGGCTATAGCAGGCTATTCAGGGAAAAATTTTTGCCTTATAATCTTTCACTTCGATCAACAGCTGCTGCAGCTTTTTGAGGTCCTCTTCCGCACCGGTGAGATTCTTGGCCTTGGTGCGCATGTTGAGGTCTACGAGAATGTTACTCATGTCGTTCAGGCCCAGGCTGAGGGCACTGCCTTTGAGCGTGTGAACGCAATAGTCAACCTTGGCCGCATCGCCGGCAGCAACAGCAGAGAGCGCGTCGCTCAGCAGTTTTCCCGAATTTTCCAGAAATTTGCCCAGCAATTTGCTAATCAGTGCGTCGCCGCCCAGGGCTTTCAGTTCAGCGAGTTTATCTGCGGCGATTTCAGTAGGCATAGGGGCCTATGCCCTGATCGTGTTCTGCCTGTCAATTTGCTCTATAACTGTACCGGAGATGCCGGGCTGCCATAACTGTTTACACCGAGTCGAATCGACAACCCCTGTCGTGTGATGCGGCGCCTTCTCAGTGCCTATGCCAAATTTGCCTGCGGTATTTCCCGCGGAATATATAACCTGCAGGGTGAACGAAAAATCGGTTCGCTTGCCTTCTATGTCTTGTCTTCTTTCGCCGTTTTTGTGCTCTCGCTTTCGGTGCTGAGCCAGGTGTGGCGCGCGTTTAACCTCGAGGCGTACAAGCCCTCGGTGCCCAGCGAGCTCTATGACCGCAAGGGCCGTCTCATCACGACCTTCTTCCAGGACCAGCGTATCCTCGTCGCCGACAAAGATATTCCGCGCCACGTGAAACAGGCTTTCATTGCGATGGAAGACAACCACTTTTACGAACACTTTGGTATTTCACCGCAGGGTATTTTTCGCGCATTTCTGATTAACCTGCAGGCAGGCCAGGTAAAGCAGGGCGGATCAACCATCACGCAACAGCTGGCAAAAGTAGTGCTGACCGACCAGAAGCGTACATTCACACGGAAGATTAAAGAGGCCGCCCTTGCACTGCTTATCGATGCGTTGTACCCCAAAGAAAAGATTCTGCACCTTTACTGTAACCAGATCTATTTCGGGCACGGAAACTATGGCGTCGAAGCGGCTTCGCAGTTCTATTTTGAAATGCCGGTGAGTCGCATCGCTGTCTGGCAGGCAGCGATTCTCGCTACTTTGCCCAGTTCGCCCAACCGTTATTCGCCGATTCGCAATCCGCATATGTCGCGCGCGCGCGTGCAGCATGCGCTGATGAAAATGGTCGATCTTGGCTTTATCACCATCGTCGAAGCGCAGAAGGCCGAATCGGATGCAATTTCGTATTATGGCTCTCTCAATATTTCACCGACCGAGACAGCGTTCGGTCGCCGCATCGACAATGCCCCGTATTTTTCAGAATATGTGCGCCCGATTCTCGAAAAAGAATTTGGCAAGCAGGCATTATACAACGAAGGATTAAAGATTCACTCGGGCCTCGATCTCGACCACCAGAAAGCCGCGCAGGAAGCGCTGTGGCGCGGTCTGCGTTCGCAGAACGCCATCTCGCGCAATTACTTCTTCTCGAAGCAACTCGAATTGTCGCATGAATATTCGGCGTTACTATCGCTCGCGCAGATGAGCATGAATCTGCCCGAACTGAATCCGTCAAAACGTTTCGACCAGTACGAGATGCACATGAACTTCTTCGAGGAGTTTCTCGACCCGCTCGAACTCGTGAATCTGGGTTTTGGTGGCGACGATAAAATGGACGCGATGCTGGTGTCGCTGCGCAATGACAATCCGTTTGCGAACCGGTACCTGGCAGTGCAGGGGGCGCTGGCAGAAATCGACCATGCGACAGGTGAAGTCACCGCGGTGGTTGGCGGCGCACCCTTTAGTACGCAGAACCAGATCAACCGCGCGATACAGATGGATCGCCAGCCTGGTTCGTCCTTTAAACCCTTGCTTTACGCGGCCGCGCTGGAAACCAAAAAAATCACCGCGGCCACGCAGTTTCCTGATTCGCCGATCATATCGATCGACGAACAGGGGGATTTATGGATGCCGGAAAATTATTCCGCGGGTTTTCGGGGCTTTATTACATTGCGCGACGCGCTGCGCTATTCGGTGAATACCGTCAGTATTGTCGTGGCGCGCGAAGTGGGCCTGGGAAACATTATTCCCACGCTCGCGCGCGAGCTCTACGTCAAACCGCAGCAGATTCCGTATAACCTGTCGATCGCGCTCGGTACCTTCGAGGTTTCCCCGCTGCACATGGCGCGCGCATTTTCACATTTTCCGCGCGGTGGCGAAAGTCTCGAACCGGTGCTTTTGAAGCAGGTTTATGACCGCAACAAAAAACTCATCAAAGATTTTACCCCGAAGCAAAAGAAAGAGCAGGTGATCAGCGCCGGCACGGCAACAATCGTCCGTTCTTTGCTCGAAACCGCGGTCAATACCGGTACCGGGCAATCGGTGCGTAAAACGGGTTATGGCGGTTACGCGGCGGGCAAAACCGGCACCACCAACGGTTTCCGAGATGCGTGGTTCGTCGGTTTTAATAAACGCTATACATCCGCGGTATGGGTGGGCTATGACAGGCCGAGCCTGTCGCTCGGGCCGGGGCAGGCGGGCGCTGGCGTCGCCGCGCCGATCTGGGCAAATTTCCAGAGCCGCCTTTCAACCATTGTATCTAAAGAAGAAGAATATCTGAAATCCGCCGAACTGACCGAGATCACCTATTGCCGCAGCAATGGCCTGCCCGCGACCGATAGCTGCGGTGAACCATACCGCGAGATGTTCCTCGACGACACGGGCCCTGAAACCGGCAACAATATCAACCTGGGCGATGCAGCAGAAACAGTGATCAACATACCCGCACCGGCGCTGCCCGAAAGAAAGAACCCGACGCGAACCAAAGAATTTTTCGAAGGGGAAGACGAGTGAGTCTGGCCACCCGCTACCGCCCGCAGACATTTGAAGATCTCGTCGGCCAGCTTTCGGCCGCGCAGAGCCTGAAGAACGCGCTCGATTTCCGCAAGATTGGCCATGCATATCTGTTCCATGGAGCACGCGGTGTGGGCAAGACGACAATGGCACGCATTCTCGCAAAAGCCCTCAACTGCGCGAATGGGCCAACCTCGCAGATCTGCAGTGTGTGTGAGCACTGCGTCGAAATTGCCGAAGGGCGCTCGACCGACGTGATCGAAATCGACGCCGCTTCGAACCGCGGCATCGATAATATACGCGAGCTGAGGGCGCAGGCGGTATTTGCGCCGATGAAATCGCGCTACAAGGTCTACATCATCGACGAAGTGCAGATGCTGACCTCCGAGTCGTTCAATGCGCTTTTGAAGACACTCGAAGAACCTCCGCACCACGTGGTGTTTATTCTCGCGACGACCGAGTTGCACAAGATTCCGGAAACGATTACCTCGCGCTGCCAGGTCTATACGTTCAAAAAATTCAATGCTCGCGAAATCGCCGACCGCCTCGCGCACATATTGGAAAAGGAGCAGATCGCATTCGAGCGCGATGCGCTTTTGCCCATTGCCGAACGCGGTGAAGGTTCGCTGCGCGACGCGATTTCATTGCTCGACCAAACACTCGCGTTCTCGGGGCAGAATTCACTCACGGTTGCGGCGGTCCGCGATTCGCTCGATATTCTGCCGGTCGAAACCTATAATAATTTTGTGCAGGGCCTGCGCACGGGCGACCTGCATGCGATACTCAATACCGTGCACGAGCTCACGCAGGGCGGGGCGAACCTCAGGGTATTTCTGAAAGACCTGCTCGCATACCTGCGCGCGATGGTGCTGGTCAGCGAAAAAGTGCAGGTCCATTCGCTCTCGAAAGAAGACCTTGAGCAGATCGGCCGCGCCGCGCATGCGTGGGACCGTAATGCGCTCATCCGCGTGTTCCAACAGCTGTTTCGCCTCAACCAGGATTTTGGCCAGATGCTGTCTGCCAAAAGCAGCGAGCTGCGCATGGCGCTCGAGATTTCACTCGTCGATCTGGTGCAGAAGCTAAAAGAGCCTTCGGTCTCGGCGCTGGTGCAGAAGATCGAACGGTTAAAAACCGCCATTGAAACCGGCAAACCTTTCGATGATACGCCGGCTGCAGATGTGCCGCCTGCCCACGCCACAGCGGAAATCCGCCATGAAACACCGCGGCCGGTACCAGTGCAGCAAGCGCCGGTAACACCGGCGATACAGGGCGATTCTGCTGCTCACGATACGGGCGCGTTATTGCAGAAAGCTTTTCTCGCCGAAGAAGTGCCGGTAAACCCTGAGACGCAGAAGCTATTTGGCGCCTGAGCACACCGGTTACGGATAAACTTCGCTGATTTGAAATGCGGTTGAACGCCTGTCCGCGTTAGCCACTGCGTACCCAATCTTTGGAGAAAATATGAAAAAATATGCAATACTGATAACGGTCTTTTTTGCGCTGGGCGGCGTTTCGGCGCAAAACCAGAACCCGCAGGAAAAACTCGAAGCCGCAATTTACGCGGAAAACGCCGCTGACATTAAAGTCGCGGTAAAGGCCGGCGCGAATCCGAACGGGGCAACCTATGGCGGCCATTATCTCGGTATCGCCGCAACCCGCGGTTCGCTGAAAGCCGTGCGCGCGCTCGTCGAATCGGGTGCCGACGTCAACCGCAGCACGTCAGGCGGCTGGACGGCTGTGATGGCGGCGGCCGACAACGGCCACCTCGAAGTGCTGAAATACCTTGCGTCGCAGAAGGCAGACCTGAAGGCGCGCACGCGCATGGGGCGCAGCGTTCTGATGCGCGCCGCATACCATGGGCAAACAGCAGTGGTGCAATACCTGATTACCAAAGGTGCAGACGTTAAAGAGGCGGATTCGAGCGGAGTAACAGCCTTAATGCTGGCAGCGCAGCAGGGTTACGATAAAACCGTGAAGGCACTTCTGGATGCGGGCGCGGATAAGAAGGCACAATCGGCGAAACAAAAAACGGCACTGATGCTTGCGCGTGAAACGCAGGCCGCAAACCAGACCTACCGCGCTGACGAATTCAAGCGCACCATTGCACTCTTGAGCGCTCCGGAGAAAAAATCTTTGGGCAAGCTGATCGGCAAAGTCTTCAGCGCCGACGGTAAAAAACTGGAAATCCGCGGTGAAGGCATCCAGTCTGCGAAAGACGGCACTAAGCTAAAAATCAAAACGGATGACGGCGAAATCAGCGCGACGGTGACGAAAACCCTGCATACCAAAATCAAAGCGACCGCAGTAAAATCCGGTGCTAAAAAAGGCGACGCAGTTTACCTGGTGAGGTGAAGTGAATAGACTGCTGAAAGCTGTTTCTGATCTTTACGCCAGGTTCGCGGCCGTGCCCGCGGTGGCGAATTTCAGGCAGAACGTGTGGCCGCACCTAGAGAAATTTCTCATTGCAGGTCCGATGCTGATTGGTTTTATCATAGGGATTTTGAAATACCCGCCACGCCACGTTGCGTTTGAGGCGGGCTTTCAGTCGCTGGTGATATTCACCGGCTACATTGCCGCGCTGGTTTTTGTACAGGCGCTCGACAGCCTTTTTTTCAGCGGTTGGCCGATGTTTCTCGGTATAGCCCGCTCGCTTCTTGCTCTTGGTTACCTTGCACTCACAATCATGCAATACCTGCCCTGGCGCGGTGGAAATCCACGCTTCTATGCCTTTACCGCACGCGCCCGGGCAAAATTCAGCCGGGCACTTGGTAATGCTCCCTGAGACCCTGAGCGCGGGTGCGGCCATAAGGCTGCGCAAAATACCCGCAGATTTCCGCAAACCGTATAAAGATATTCTGCACAATACCGGTGCGCTCATTGCCGAGCATAACCTGATTGAAGACGGCGACCGCATCATGGTCGCGGTCTCCGGCGGTAAAGATTCGCATGCGCTGCTACATATTCTGGCTGATCTTCAGGCGAAAGCGCCGATTGAGTTTTCGATTGTGGCGTACACGCTCGACCAGAAGCAGCCGGGCTTTGACGCGACCGCGCTTACCGCTTATTACGAAGAGCTCGGGGTCGAGTATGTGCTCGGCCAGCGGGATACTTATTCCATCGTTACAGAAAAAATTGAGCCCGGCAGTACCTATTGCTCGCTATGCTCGCGCCTCAGGCGCGGTATTTTGTACGACGAAGCGCACAGGCTGGGCGCCAATAAAATTGCACTGGGCCACCATGCGAATGACGCGCTCGAAACCCTGCTGATGAATCTATTTTACAGCGGTAAACTTGCTGCGATGCCGCCGAAACTTACGAGCGACGATGGCATGAACGTGGTAATCAGGCCTCTATTGAAGGTAGAAGAACACGCGTTGGCCGGCCTCGCCTCGGCGCTGCAGTTTCCCATTTTGCCCTGCAACCTGTGCAATAACCAGGAAGGCCTGCAGCGCTCGCGCATTAAAAAGCTAATTGCCGACGAAGTGTCGCGTAACCCGATTCTGATGCATTCTGCGAAAGCAGCGATGGGAAACGTAAAGCCTTCGCACCTGTGGGATCTCACGCTTTCCAAAACTTCAGGATAAATGGCTGCAGGCTATATGGCGCAGGACGAAAAAAAGAAAGGCAAAATCATTCCGCTCTTTTCCGGCCTGCGCCGCCGTAAAAAACCGGATGCACAGATCGCGCAGAGCGGCACGCAACTCTTCCGCCAGGTGGTCAACTACGTGCGCGACCGCGCGAAAGAGCGGCACATCGGCTGGAGCCTGATCCCGGCGCTGGTCACACTGCGCATTGTCGCTGCCGAAAACCTGCGGGCGATCAGGGCGGCTTTCGAGAACGGTATTGCCTCAGATAAGCCGGTGCATCCCGATCTGTTGAGCGAATTTCTCGAAATGCGGCGCTATTTTACGGCCGCGATTGTCTACAAGGCCGCACAGAACTGGAAACCCCAGTTTTTGAACCGCAAACAATCCGCCCGGCTCGACGACCTGCTCGACGAAATGCAGGATCTCAGCGACAACAATTCATGGGACTGGGTGAGTTTTCATGAAACCGAATTTGAATTCTTTCTCGAGATTGCCAACCTGTCGCGTTTCACCACCGCGCGCTTTGTCTTGAACCGTATTCGCCGCGACTATCTCGACTCGGTTCTCGCATACAACAAGAATTTCTGGAATATGCGCAGCGCGATTCTCGTCTACCGCACTGTCGTGAAGCTGATCCGCGAGCGCAAACCCGCCGAAGCCGAGGGCGAAATTCTGAATTTCTTTACACAGAATGACCTGGCGATTCTGCAATATTATGCCAGCCAGATTCTGGCGCAGGGATTTGAATTCACCTCGCAGATGCCGCGCGAAAATATGCGCCCCGTGTATGCCTCGTCGGTGCCGAGCCTGAGCGACGTCGAAATCGGCAAAGCCGTACGCTATGCTCTTGCGGAAGACAAGGCGTCGGCAGATATCACGACGCAGGCAATTTTTACCGAACCGATGCAGTCGAAGGGCCGAATCTTCGTCAAATCACCCTGCATTCTCTGCGGCGCGCGCGTTGCAGAACAGGCATTCCGTTATTTTGACTCGGCGATGGAAATCACGCATGCCGCCGCTGATGGAGACAAACTACAGCCGGGTCAAACGGTGCTTGAGTTTAGAGGCGACATCCGCGCGGTGCTCAGGGCTGAACGCGTGGCACTCAATTTTCTCGCCGTTATGAGCAGCATTTCGACGCGCACGCACCGGGTCGCCGGGGTTGCGCGTAAATTTAATGTGCGTGTACTCGATACGCGCAAAACAATACCGATGCTGCGCTCGATCTCAAAATATGCAGTTGTCCGGGGGGGTGGTTTTAATCACCGCCATGACCTGTCAGAAATGGGCCTTATTAAAGATAACCATATTGCGCAGGCAGGTTCGGTGGCTGCCGCGGTGCTTGCATTCCGCCGCCATGCTCCTTTCACGCCACTCGAGGTCGAGGTCGATACTCTCGAGCAGCTCGACGAAGTGCTGCCGCTCAAACCCGATATGGTGTTGCTCGACAATATGGATCAGCCGACAATGGCGAAAGCGATGCAGCTGATTCGCGCGGCGAATGCACGGCAGGGAACTAAAATCACCGCGGAGGCGTCGGGCGGCTTCACACTCGATAACCTCGACCGCCTGGCGGACACCGGCGTCGATTTCGTCAGCCTGGGTTCAATCACCAACGTGATTGAGCCACCCGATTTTAGCCTCGAAATTTTATAATTTTTTTCTGCATGCACTGCGGACTGGTGAAGAGTATTACCTCGTACCTGCATCCATCGGGTTGTAGCGATAGACTTCTGTGTAGGGCAGACCGACGCCGCCCAGGTCTTTGAGCGTGAAGCTGATATAAATCGTTTGTTCGAGAAAACTGGTGCGGTCGCGCAGGTACGTACCTGTATAGACGGTTTTGCGCTGGGCTGAAAAAGACAGCCGCAAAAGCCATTTGTGCAGGTCGTGCTCGATGCTGGCGTAAAAGCTTTCGAGATTCAAAATCCGGTTTTGCCGCGCATTCGGGTCGAATGGATTCAGCGATTTCAGGGCGTCGTCAAAGAAGGGAACATATGCCGGGTTAACCGTGTTACCGACCATCTGCTGGTAACGTTCGAACTGGTCTGCGATCGCATTCAGGGCAAAGCGGAAGCGCCAGTAATCGTGCAGCTGAATATCGGTCTCAAAACCGAGCCTCAGATTCGATTCCGCGATGTTGATGAAGTTGTGCCGGTAGGTGGATGTAATCTTGAATAAGGACAACTCACGCATCAAAGGCAGTTTGTATCCACCCAGGCGGTAATAGAACTGGAAATCATTAGTGTTCATCGTATCGTATTGCAGCGAGTACGCCGCGGTGTCGAGAACGCCGATACCGTTAAAGTGGTTATATTTGCGCTGGTTGAGCCCGTACAGGTTTGCCGTGAAGCCGCGCGTAAAATCGTAGTCGGCCTGCGTGCGCGCGACGAGATCAGACCAGCGTTCCTGTTCTTTGAGCGCATTGGGGTAGGGGCGCAGGTCGCGCGTCGCGGCGATCGAAATCAGCGCGTAGGGATTCAGGTCTGAGATCACCGACGCGGTGACGGCGTGCGCGCGGTCGTGGTAGAACGTCAGATCGGGGTTCTGGTCAAGAAACGAATAGCGCCGCGTGTAAATACCCTGCGCATACAAAAACGGATAACCCACGCGCAGCGTATCCGTCGTGAAGATATAGGCATAACTCTGGCGCGCCATTTCACGCTTCAATAGCTCGTCTTCCTGGTCGGTATAGTTATAGATTCCGCCCGCACCCGCGGAAGGAATCAGGTTGAGCCACGGGAAAAAACTGAAATAGAAACTCACCTGGTCGAAAGCTTCGTTGCGCAGGTAGGCCTTGATCGGCGTTGAGGTGATGTCGCGGTAATAGCGGCTGTACTGCGTATTGATTTCAACGCGGTTCATGATGCCTTTAAAAACGCCTTCGCCGCCGCGCAACAAGAACGTGCGGTCGATAAACTTGAGCTCAGGCGTCAGATCATAAACCGGCGCGTACTTCGAATCTGAATCGTTTGCGGCCTGATACCATGCAAGCTGACGCTGCGCGCGCAGCGAAAGCTGCGTGTCCTTGCTGGTGTGTGCAATGCCGGTTTCCCAGTTGAGCATATTCGTCTGCAGGTTATTCTGCGAAAAGCGCGGGCGGTAGATGGCATTCAGCGTCAGATCGGGTTCGTAGCGTTCTCCGAATTCGAGCTCAAAATTACGGTGCTTATAGTGCTCGAAACGCACGTACGCCGAAGTGACGGAATCGTCTTTACTCGATTTATGCAGGTTGCCTTTCATGTCGGCCTTGATTTTATACCAGAAGTACTGGGTGGTGCCGTAACTGCCGTCGGGCTGCAGCACCTGGTTGGTAAAAACCGTCGAACCGCTGCTGTCGGTGGTCTGCACGCGCGCCTTGAAGTTGGCAATGGCTGTGTCGAAATTATATTTCAGCGCATCCCCGTCGCGCCTCAGGTTTGTGCCGAACAGGTAGCCGACCTTTTCGTACATATCGAACATCAGCTTACCGCGCTGCGGCAGCCACTGGCTGTTGTTTGCAAGCGGGTTCGAAAAATTCCAGGTGTTCTGCAAAAAATGCCCGCGCGACGGGTTGACCCCGTACTGTGTGACGATGCCCGTGCCGCTGTCGGACTGCAGAATGAGCGGCCAGTAGAAAACCGGCGTCTGCCCGACATAGTACACCGCTGAAATCGCGGCTATTTCATTATTTTTATAAAGCCACAGCTTTTTCGCCTTGAAATAGTAATGCGGATATTTCTCGTTGCAGGTGGTAAAAAACGCATCGCGTGCAATGTACCGGTTACTTTCGACCTGTTTGATGACGCTGCCCGAAAGAAAAAAAGGATCCGCCGCGGCCTTCGACGAATAGACCACGCCGGCATTGTGCGTATTGTCATAATAGAATTTTTCGCCCGACAGCCGGCTTTCGCCCGATTCGAAAGAGACTTTGCCTTCGCCGAAAATTTCGCCCGTTTTGGTATTGATTTTTACCGTCTCTGCGCGCAAAAACGCGGTACCGGAGCGCACGATGATGCCCCCGCGCAGAATGAAGATACCCTCATCGCCTTCGGCGATCGTTACATATTCGGCTTCTGAGGCGCGAATGATCTCAATGCTGCCGCCGCCGTCTTTTTTTTCGGCGCCTTGCGCCTCAAGAGCGGTATCGCTGAGGCACAGCAGTGCCAGAACAGACAGAAGGGAGTGCCGCGCAGAGCAGCCCGAACGCGACCTGAAAAACAGCACTCATTTTACAGCAGGGCGTCAAGATACAGCGTCAAATAAAGTAGCGGTCGATGGCCTTCAGCGTGCGCATATCGACCGTGAAGATCTGCTGCGCACCGGTCGTGGGGTGTTTGAAAGAGAGGCGGATGGCGATCAGGCCCAAAGCATTCTTCCTGGTCGAGAGTTTTTTCCCCCCGTATTTGACATCCCCCACGAGCGGCGCGCCATGCGCCGCCATGAGTGCCCTGATCTGGTGGAATTTACCCGACTCGATGCTGACATCGTAGCGATAAAGGCCTTTCTCGTGCCCAACAAGCCGCGCAGTGAGCACATATTGCGATCCGCCGCTTTTTGCTGCCGCGCCGTCTTCAGTGGCACCGCTGAGAACCGCTGTGCGGTCGATTTTTGCCATGTTCGCCGTCAGTACTATCTGCCGGGCAGCGCCGCTTTTTCCCATGAGGGGACGATCTGTCAGCGCGAGGTAGTTCTTTTCAAACGTACGCTCCCTGAGTTGTTCTGAAATGCGCGCCGCCGCCTTGGATGTGCGCGTGAGTGCCATAAGCCCCGACGCCGGCCGGTCTAGTCTTTGCACCGCGGCGCAGAAGGCTTTGCCGGGTTTGTGGTACTTAATGCGCAGGTACTCGGCGAAGACGTCGGTCACCGACAAATCACCTGTGTCGTCGCCCTGCGACAGCCAGCCCGGGGGTTTGAACACAATCAGCTGGTGGTTATCTTCATGGACGACGAGCGGGGCGACGGCGGCCACAATGTCGCCACCAGCGCGGATGATTTTTGATATGCGACGCAGATCAAAGCCGTCATCTGCCCCGTATATCCGTGACGCATCGAACACGTACCCCGGTTCAAAACCGCGACAGAAACCCAAACGTATTTTCAACTGCTGAAATACTCGAACTGCTGCGTGATATACCCGGCATCGATGCTGGAAAGGCAGAACAAATCCGCCGGCACTGGCTGGCGCTCGTGCAGTCAGAAGACCGCACCGACTTAACCCGCCTCGAATCGGCGCGCGACATTGCGATCAAGCACTACCTCGACTGCGCGCTACCCTTGAAGTTCGTGAAATTACCCTCGCCGCTTCTCGATATTGGCAGCGGTGCAGGCTTTCCCGGGCTCGTGCTCAAGATTCTTTCACCCGAAACGCATGTGATTCTGGGCGAGGTGAGACCCAAGCGCACCCGCTTTCTCGAACAGGTGATCGCCGACCTGGGGCTTACCGGGGTCGAAGTGTTCGCGCACCGCATCGGGCCGCAGTTTCCGCTCGAGATACAGGGGGTGGTGACGCGCGCACTCGAATCGAGCCGCGACACGCTCTACCGCGTGCAGCCGTTTTTGCCGAAAGGCGGCAAGGTGATTCTTCTGAAGGGGCCTAAAGGCGACGAAGAGATTGCCGAGGCTGTGGAGGAGCTCACGGACTTTCAGCATGAAAAGACGTTTCGTTATAATCTCGGCAATACCGGCAATGAACGCCGGCTGGTGGTTTTCACGCGCACGCGTGAATCGCTGAGGGCAAAAGGGGAATCAGCTCCGGGCGCTTCTTCTGCCGGAAAAGCTGTATCGGGGGCCAAATCCGAGCGCGGCCCAAGAAGCATCGAAATTACTTCGCGGGCAAACGACCAATTCAAATCGTTGTTGTCCCTGGGCGAGGCGCGCGCCATTCGCAAGAGCGGACAGTTTCTCGTCAGCGGCGAAAGGCTGGTGCGCGAAATCGCGGGGGATAAAAAACTGTGCGCATCTTTAATCAGTATCATTACCGAACCGGGATTGCCCGTGCTAGACGCACCCTGCGATCGTGTGATGCTTGCGCCGGCGCTTTTCCGTGAAGTGGATTTTTCGGGCACCAAATTTCCGCTGGCGCTCATGCGCACACCCGCTGTGTCCGGGTGGCAGGGCAAGCTCGAAGACGGTGTGACGGTATTTTTACCATTCCAGGATCCTGGCAATGTGGGCGCGGCGATACGCTCTGCCGCAGCGTTCGGTGCCAGCCGCGTGGTGCTGCTCCGCGAATCCGCATCCGCCTTTCTGCCCAAGGCCGTGCGCGCCGCCGCCAATGCGCTTTTTCACGTGGAGCTATTGAGCGGACCTTCGCTCGACGAACTGGTCGCGCTGGGGTTGCCGCTCTACCGCCTGGATATTGAGGGCGAAGATCTGCGCGATATCGAATTTGGCCCAAAGGTCGGTCTGATACCGGGCGTCGAAGGCTATGGCTTTAAAAGCCACGGCAAAACGATCCCGGTGCGCATACCGATTGCCGGCAATGTCGAATCACTCAATGCGCAGTCGGCACTGTCAATCGCGCTCTATGAAATCAGCCGCTCGCAAAAGGCGCCACAATGAATTGCCGGCTTTGCGGCGGTAAGACAGAACCCCTGTTTAGCAAGAGGGGGATTAACGGCGCAGACTATGCCATTCACCGCTGCCATGACTGCACCGTCTGGCAGATTGTGCCGATGCCCACCAGCGAAGAACTCAGTCGTCTTTACCAGAGCGAATATTTTCACCAGCGCAGCGACCGCGGCTACGCCGACTACACTTCGGAAAAGATTTACCGCTCGGTCACTGCGACGCTTGCCAAAAACCTGCAGGACCTCGCCTTTTACGAATGGGAAAAGACACTCCCGAAACCGCCCAAACTTCTCGAGGTCGGTTGTGCAGCAGGGCACGCGGTGAACTATTTCGCGGTGCGCGGCTGGCAGACCATCGGCATCGATGTCGCGCGCGAAATGGTCGAGGCGGGACGCACAGTCGGGCGCAACCTGGTGTGCGCGGATTTTCTGACCCATGATTTCGGCACGCTGCGCTTCGACCTCGTCACGCACTGGGCAACGCTCGAACATTTACCCGAAGCGGAATCTTTTTTGCGCCGCATGCGCGCGCATTTGGCACCCGGCGGCAAAATTTATCTGAGCACGTGTAATACCGGCTATTTCGCGCGCCGTTACGGTACGGCCTGGCGGTACCTGAACGTGCCGGAACACGTGTTCTATTTTAACCTGAAATCCCTCTCCGAGCTGGCGCAAAAGTGCGACCTTAAGCTTACGCGCGCATTCACGTATGGATCGGGTTATACAACCCGCGAAGGAGCAGGGTGGTTCTACCGGCTGAGCAAGAGCATCGCCGACCGCGCGGCAAAATTTTTCCTTTCGGGTGATATGATCGTAATTGAACTCACAGCACATACCGAGCGTGCGCCTGCCGGCGCCGCGCTGGCTCAACAAATTTCATGAAATCGGTTCGCCGCTTTGCGGCGAACCGATTTCAGATTACATGATGTGACGAATAAATTTCTGGAAGGTCTCGCGGAACTGCCCGCCATATGGTGGGTAGAAAATCTGCAT
>JAXMHE010000035.1:0-25943 GCA_046346945.1 Turneriella sp. | reverse complement strand
TGCGTTGGTAAACGCGGTAGAATGCAACACCAGAACCCGCATCTGTCGCCGCGGCAGACCAGGACAGTGTCGCGCTACCGGAAGCCGGCAGAGCGATCGAAGTTAATCCGGCAAAAGTGGGCAAGGCTGTGTCGACAACCAACGTCTTGCTCGTGTAACCCCATTGCAGTATGAAATTCTGAACACAAATCTGAATATTGTAAGAACCGTCTGAACCCAGATTGGTTTTGTCAATCGTGGTAGTAATCGTCTGGGATGTATCCGCTGGAGTAGTACCGCTCAGATTTGTTCCCGGCGGAGGCGTTAAATTTGTTCCATTGCAGGTTGTGCCAGCTTTTTGAATCTGATAACTCAACCCACCACGGGAACTTTGCCAGACTAGTGCAGTCGAGGTGTAGCCGGTTACATTGGAAAGGTAGTCCCGCGAATTTGAAACGATCGTAATCGTCGGCAACACCGAATCAATCTTATACGTCGCCGTGACAGGCGCCGCATTGACGACACCTCCCTTATTAATGCAGCGGAAGACATATGTTGTCGTGTAGCCATCAGCAGGTACGAGTGGTGTCGCGAATGTCGACCCCGTTGCTAATTGGCCATTGGTGTCAAACGTCGGTGCGGTTGGGGGCGTCGGTGCCGTGCCGCCTGCCAGCGAGGCCATGCTATAGATAATCTTATCGCCGTTCGTGGAACAAGTCGGCACAATGCTCTGCAGGCTGCCATAACTTCCCGCACCAATATTGAAACTGATCGTCGGGACAGAGTCGTCGCGCACCACGGTGACAGAATCTTGCCCCCAGGCGCCTACACCGCTGCTATAAACACAGAGCGTAACCTGGTTAGCGCCGGTTGTCAGCGCGCTCGCGGCAACAGATGTAGTGATCAGGGAATTGGCCGCTGCAGGCGTGGTGGGCGGAGATTGTTTATAGGGACTCGAACTACCGCAGGCCGCACCATCCAGGCGCATTTCCCAGTCCGTGTTGGCAATGTTTGTCTTCCAGATAATATCGATATTATTATAGGCGCCAACTGCCGTGCTCGCACCCGTCACAGAGACGGTAGTGCCACTATTGTAGACATTGGTAATCGTGACGCTCGGAAAGCGACTGTCTACTTTATAGATGCTCTTCGTCTTGACGGCCTCGATATTGCCTGCCTGGTCGATACAACTGAATTTATACGCTGACCATGTCGGGTCTGTTGTATACGTCGTTTGCCATGGGGCAGCAGAATCATATTGCGTTCCCGCCGTGATTGCACCAGTCGACGCATTAAACGAGGGAGGATTTACCGCGGCGGTGGGGTCTGTTGCATTGTCGTTGGTCGCCCCTGTATTAATGGCAATCTTATCCATGAACGGGGAACAGCTAAAGGCGAGAGTTTTAGGCGTGGCAAAAGACCCGGGCCCCTGGCTCACGGTTGTTGCTGGTGCAGAATCTGCCCTGATAATATTAAGCGCCACTTTGCCATGCTTGTTGTTTGCATCGTTGTCGACACAAATCAGCACCGTATAAGAAATTGCAGAACCCGGATAAGGCAGAGCAGCGTTGATGTTTGAAAGTGTAAACTTATGCGTCGTATTGGCGCGCGTCGTGGCATCAGTACCATCGTATGCAGTGACTGCACCTGCCGCCGGCGAGGGCGAGACGAGCAAACTGCTGATATCCAACGCTGCCGGGTCTTTACAGTCCTGCGAACCAGTCGTGCGCTTCACCGAGTAAACCGTTGTGCCCGGGTTCGATGCCGGCGGCGTATAACTATAGTACCAACTAATATCGAGCGAAGAATATCCTGTGCCACCGCTGAGGCCGCCGTGAGTAGGATTTACCATCGAGACGCCATTGGCATCTACGGAAGGAACAGTAATGGGGATGTCAATGTTGCCGACATATCTGATTGTTGTGGTACCCGTAATTTTGTTACCGTTATAATCTTTTACATTCGGAAAACTGAGGAATATGTTGCCCGAAACCAGCGTGCGCTGTGTTACCATCAACCTATAAGTATACCCCGACAGCAGCTGCACGGATGTAATTTCGAGATCCTGTCCGGCACCCGTTAAGCTGAAATCCGCTGGCTGAGGATTATTCAACTCTTCTGAAAACATCACGTCGATATAATTGAGTACCGAAACCAGTTGATCTTGTTTCGGGTAAACATCGCCGCCTGCCGCCAGCTGCGGTGCCGTCTTGTCTGACTTGAAACACGCCGCCTTGTCGTTCAGGCAATTGGATTCTTTGTCGAGTTTAAAAAGAGAACAGGAGGCAAGCAGACTCAACAAAGGAAATATCAAACAGGCACGTAAGAGCGCCGCTGGCAAGAATCCCTTAACAATGCTTTGAAGCACTAGTCAGTCCCGGCGGCAACAGGGCCACCTTCACATAGCTTACCTCAAAAAGTCAGGTCGTCCAGTATTTTTGCGCTGATGCCGAACCACTCACAAAGCCAGCACTTTTCTAGCATGCATCACCCAATGTAGGCAATTTGCCGAGAAGGTCAGTTACACACGCCTGAAGTACACAAGAAACTTGCGCAATCCGAATGTGCGGTGCAAGCTTTCGTCGCTGCGCATGGGGCACAACCGGCCGTCGAGCCCAGAGGGGTTCCCGCACCGCCACAATCCACATCGGACTCATTGCCGTCCTTTACAGAGTTGCCGCAGCTTGCCAGCGGCTGGCACATCCCGCCGGTCAGATTATTGCTGAAGCAATTCGCATTGGCAATACCCGCGCAGTTGTTGCATTTGCAGGTGCCACAAGAACCTCCGCAATCGACGCCCGTTTCGTCGCCGTTCTTGTTAGCATCAGAGCAGGTCGGAGCAGGATAAGTAACCGTATTTGGTGCGACAGCATTACCGGCTGCATCTTTGACATTATTTACTGTCAGAGTCAATGATCCGGTGTGTGAACCTGTATAAGTCAGCCGGTATTTGTTGCCCGACACCAGCACAGCACTCGTCAGGCTCAGCGTACCGGGCGATCCACTCAACACGTAATTGGCGTTGGTTGTGGCGCCGGTTACTGTTTCTGAAAATGTAATGTCTATTATGGGATTGAATCTGACGACTGCACCTGAAACAGGCGAAGCTGTAATAGTCGGTGGAGTAGTATCACCTGAATCTGTGGAATTGCCTGCCGCGGCATTGTCGCCGGATTTCGCGCAAGTGCTCATTGCCAGCATCAGCAAAAACACCCAATGGATATTTTTGACTGCTTGAATAATTTTGTTTTCTCTCATGATCGGTTACGACCTATTTTGTACTTCGTTTGTTTCAAAAGGGATCACTGCTCAACGCAATACAGCCGACGGGCGGTGAGACAAGACAGGGTCTCAAAACCGTTATAAAAGATCCCGACGGGCGTAGCCGAAACCGACTGCGAAATCGCATTCGCATTGCCGAAGACACCGTTGCTTCCGCCCAGAAGAGAATTCATCCACCCGGCTCCCCCGCCAAAGCTGCATTGTCCAGGACCGCCGTCAACAGTCCATTCACCACCCACACCAAAATTTATTCCCGTCCAGACATCAAACGCGGATGTCGATATGGGCGCATAAAACGTTTGGCCGGGAAAGTTGTAGACTCCGTTAAAATTTGCCGTAAAGACTGGTGTATTGTCTGCGCGCACATAAGTAAGGTTCGGTACTAACACCCAATCTTTGCCTTCAGCCACACCTGATGTTGCGCAGTTCGCCGAGGTGCACGCCCGGCGCAAACCCGAAGATGCAGCATCGACAAGCATTGCCTTATAAACACCCGGTGGCTTGTTCCCATCAGCAACATTATTACATTTGGCATCGGCACCGGAAATACCGCCAAGATTCCCCGTGTAAGTATTTGCGGTAACGAAAATTCTGCGGTTTGGCTGCTGTACCAATGCCTGAATGGCGGATTGAGGCAGTGCGTGGTTATAAATCCGCACATCGTCAATGTTGCCGTTAAAGCGCGTCGGAAAAACCACCTCACCCACCTTAAACGGATTACCTCCGTTAAAGAACGAAACCGCGGCGCTCGGTGTGCAGGTGCGGATGAGCGAACCGTTGACGTACACGCGTGAAGTCGGGCCAGAGCTGCTTTGCGTTACGGCAACGTGTGTATACACACCGGTAGGAGGAGTATATGTTGTGGAACAATCATTATTCGGATTCGGCGCACCGACCCCGGTTTTGGAAATGAATAACAATTGGTTTGCGGGGGTGAGGAAAATACCACCGCCGCTGCCGCCGACACCGTCTGTGCCATTATAGTTCCCCACAATGCCAACATATGCACTGCCAAGACTCGCAGGTTGAATCCACGCGGCAAAGGTAATGTCTGTCGTCGCCTGCGTGACAGTTGGCCCTGTTAAGAATGCACTGCCATCAAACTTGTAAGCCCGGCTGTTCAGGCCATATCGGTCATCGGTCGGTGTCGCTCCCGAATTCGTGATGCCGTTGCCGAAACCGCTGACATCCTGCGTGTCGCCGTCAAAGTCGTAACGCGCGATGAGGCCCGCGGGAATGATAGCAGACAATTGCCGGATTTCAGACGCGGAAAGCGCCTTGTTATAGATGCGTGCTTCGTCGATGTTGCCTTTGAAAGCATACGTGTTGCTGGGGTCATATACGCGCGTGCCAATTTTCAATACTCCGGCGGTCGAGGCAAACACCTGCGCGTTGCTGCCAGTCGCGGGCAGCTCCACTCCGTTGACATAGATGCGCGAGACCGCTCCGTCATTGATGCCGCAGACATGGCTCCATGAATAGACAGGCAGTTTGATCTGTGCGTCGACCGAATCGCCGATCTTGGTCATCGCAACTCGGTAATCGGTGCCACTTTGGTTGAAGTAAACGAGTTCTGCTCCCTGAAAATTCGCGCTTGTGCCACCATAGCTGATAATCGGATAGCGCATTCCAGCCGCGGGTTGCGCCGTCGGCCTGACAAAGGCGCAAAACGAACGCGGGGCATCGATCCTCGGCAAACCGGCGGCAGAACCGACATTGAGGTTGCTGCCTGTTGTACCCTGTAAATCCACCGCACCCGGATAATCGCCATCGATGCCATTGACCGGCGACGCGGAAGAGTTCGAAAGATTCAAACCGGCCGGGCCGTAATCATTGCCCGTCAGCGAATCGATCGGAAAATAGCTGATCAGTTCTGTCGCACCGGTATTGTATGAAGAACCCACAAGACCTGAACTCGCGTCTTGTGCAAGCTCATTGATCTCTGCATCGGTCAGCAATCGATTGTAGATTCTGACATCGGCCAAAGAGCCCTTGAACTTGCTCGCGGCAGAAAGAGTCGCACCAATCGTCACGCTGGAAGCAAACGAATCGAGCGAAGCCGAGCTCGCCTGCGTTGACGCAACGGTCATGTCATGTCCGTTGATGAAGATACGCCCGCCGGGTTGTGGCCCGCTGCCATTGCGGTACACGTACGCGACGTGCACCCATGTGCCTGGCTTAATCACACCACCTGAGGTGCCCGCCAGATAATTTGACAGTCCGCCACTACTGTACCAGTTCTGGAAATTCACAGAGCCGTTCGTCGCAATATAGAGTTGGAATTCATAGTTGCTGAGATTGCCAATAATCGGACGGGAAGCCGCCAAATCAGCGACGTTTACCCATGCAGCCATAGTGAATGGCTGGTTCGCTGCAATGGCGATGTCTTTGCTTGTGATGTGATTCGAGCCGTCGAACACCGCAGCACCACCGCCTTCGTTAAAACGTCCGGCACCGTATGCAGCGGTGCCCACCCACGCACCGGCGGTTGGAGTCGCGTCACTAGCATAATCCTCTGTTGTGTTTGCCAGCGGCCAATGCCCGGTGAGCTTTTGTTCTGTCAGCTTGACGATGCGGCGATCGCCGTGCAGGCTGATAAAAAGATTTCGGCCATCGGTGGTAATCCCCACGGGCCTCGGCAGCTTTGCTGTCGGACCAGTGCCGTTTGAATACGTCATTGAAGAAATCGAGCTGTCACCCACGATCGTCGTCACCCGCCCGGACGAAAGCCTTATACGGCGCACCGTGTGCCCCGAATAATCGGATACGAAGAGGTTATCCTTGCCATCATAAACCAGGTCGTGCGGCTCGTTGAAGCGGGCAGCTGTGGTATTGCCGTCGATTTCACCTGGCGTGCCTGCCACACCAAACACGGTTACCACACTGCCACCTGTTTTCGGAACACGGAATATGGCGTGCGTCGCGTAGAGCGTGAAATACAGCTGGTTGCCGACGATGCTGATGCCGAGGGGAGCAAACACCCCGGTAACGACGCTGGTTTTGGTTCCGGTCAGCAAATCGACCTTCAAAATTTCATTCGTGCCACGATTACAGATATAGGCATCGTTACCATCGAGTACAATGCCAAATGGGTTTGTGAACCCTGAGGCTATTTCTGCAGGAGTTCCCCCCGTTATGGGAACTTTATACAGGCGATTGTCGGTGAGTGTTGTGAAATAGAGATTTGTTCCATCGGTCGCAATGCCGCGCACAATACCGGGAATATTGTTCACGAGTTGCGTAGGGCTACCCGCTGAATTCACATCGCGCTTGTAGATGCAATAGCGCACCGGCGCGCCGGCATCGCAATCACCATCTGTTCCGAAATAGACGAATCCCCCGGCAACAGCGACTGAGTTCGGTAGTTCGCCGCCAATGGGAAAGGTAGAAACCCAGACATCCGCGCGCGTGCGGTAGAGCATCGAATTCATTCCCGAAGCGGCAACTGCCTGAAAACGGCCACCCACCATTTGTCCGGTAAGGCAATTGATGTTGATCGTGAGATCGCTGCTCAATGTACCAAACTGTTTCTCTTTAATCGCGCACACCTGGCCCGCTGGCTGACTGGTGATATTAAAATTATAGGTTTGTCCTGTACCCAGATTCGTTGTCCATGCCATGCTTGAGGCAACGACAACCGGTGTCTGGCTGCCGTCGGTCAGCGACAAAGAACCCGAATTGCCGGTGACGACAATGTTAACCGACGGCTTTGTGCTCAGTTCATTGTAATAGGGAATCGCCCCGCCGGCAATGTTTCCCGCAACGTCCACGGGTACAATCCGCAAAAAATATTTTTGGCTGTCGGGCATCGTAATTGTGGCCGGATTCGTCGGAGCCGAATAATCGGGTGTACTCGGATACCCGGGATAACTGTTGGAATTCAGACTGCGAAAGATTCGATACATGGCCACACCAGAGCCACCCGTGTCGCTGGCAGGCGACCACGAGAGCGTAAAGTTTGTCGCATCTATGGCGCTGAGAGATGGGGAAGCGTCCAGCGCGGCAATCACGGGACCAACAGTATCTTTCGTGACCGTGAAGCTTGCCGAGCCAAAATCACCGACGAGGTTCGTTACGCAGATACGGATGGAATAGTTGCCATCTGCCCCCAGGTCGGCAGCATTCACCTGTGTCGTATGCACCGTATTTGTATCCGCTGAGGTTGTGCCGCTGTAACTGCCAGCAGGCGCCAACTGCGTTGCCGTGGCACAGTTTGTTCCGCCGGTACGGAACGAGAAAGGCCGCGAACCGCGCGAACTGCGCCACGAGATTGTCGTAGAGGTTTTGCTGCCGCTCGTAGAAATAGCAGGGTTGGAATTACTGACGACGGTGATTGTCGGCAGAAGGCTGTCAATGGTATAAACCTGGGTTGAAACCGCCAATTCTTCGTTACCGGCTTTATCGCGGCATAGGTACTTGAATGTCGTTACACCTTCAGGTGTCGTGTAAGGACCCGTGTGAGAAAATCCATTCTGGATTTCACCGTTGGCAAAAAAAGACGGAGTGGTTCCATCGGTCGTGTAGGCAATTTTATCCGCATTGTTGTCGCATGTCACGACAACGCTCTGCTGCGCGCCATAGCTGCCCGTACTGACGGAGACAACAGTAGTGGGGCGCACGTCATCGCGAATCACCTGCAGTGAAGCAGCTCCCCATTTTGTCGCTGCGGCATTCTGCACACAGATGTAGACATTGTTCACACCGCTAGAGGCAGTTGAAAAACTGGTGGCCGGAATCGTGTGCGAGATGAGAGTTCCCGCGGCCGGTGTGCTGAATGGCCCCGGGCCGATGAGCGATGTACCGTCCATCGCCGCGCAGCTTGTCGCACCGGCGACAATACGGTACGGTGTTCCGCTTTGATTTGTGGTAAATTCGAGCGTCGTGGAAGTGTAACCACCGGTCGAAACATAACCGCGGTAACCTGCCCCTAAAGCGACCGACACCTCGGGGAGAGTTGTGTCGACAACGTACGTGGGTGCGGTAGATGCGGAAACGGTACTCCAGTTGCCTGCAATATCGAAGCAGCCGTAGCGGTACTTGGTGCGCGTCGGGTTTGCCGGATTCGGCGTCGTCACAGGACCCGTATACTCCGTCCCGCCCGTCAGTGCGCCTGTCGCATTACTGTACGGGTCAGCGGGGTTTGCGGGATCCGTGAGAACTCCCGTCCAGTTCGGAAAAGAACTCTGCGAATAATAAATTTTGTCTTTGTTGGGCGTGCAACTGATCGTCAGGTTTTGCGGCGCATTGTATTCACCGTCGAGTGGCAGGTGGCTAACAACCGGCGGATCATCATCGCGAACGATCAGTACCGAGCCGACGCCCTTCTTGTTCTGGCTTTCATTCCTGACGCAGACAACAATGCGGTAGCTGCCCGGCCCGGAGGTAAAATCTGCCGTTCTGTCAAAGACCTGCGACTGCGTATTTGCCAGGCCACCAGCCAGCGGCCCGCTCGCCAGCGTGGCAGGGCAACTAATCGACCCCGTGGTCACAAATACCTGGTAGGTATTGTTGGGATCATTGGTAAAATCATGGTACCATTTGATCGTTGTATTGCGATAGCCACCGGTGACCCAATTGGAAACACCCGCGTGAAAATTGGGATTCGTTATCGAGCTAAAATCAAAGACAACACTAATGTCAACGTTGCCCGTGAACTGTACCTCGTCGATACCTGAAAGGACATTACCGGCATAATCTTTAACGTTGGTAAACCGCACGCGAATCGGCCCGTTTTGAACGCCGCCGCTCAGGTTCAACCTGTAGGTAAAATTCGCGATTTTTTCAACAGACGTTATTGTCAACCCCGAAGCCCCGGCGTCGAGCAGTTGAAAATCTGCCGCCGTTGGCTCTTTGAGTTCTTCGGAAAAACGCAGGTCAATATAGGGCAGAAGGGAAACAATCTGGTTTGCCTGGGGTTCGACCGCAGTGTCCAGCTTTGGCCGGGTGACATCCCATTTAAAGCACGCCGTTTTATCGTTCAGGCAATTGGATTCCCGGTCGAGCTTCAGCCCCGAACAGGAGAGCATCGCTATTAAAGAAGGAAAGGCAAATAAGAAGAGCCGAAAAGCTGCGATTTTGGGTATTTTCGTAACAAACTGGGCTTGGCACATAAATAGTATATGGGTTAGACTGTCATAAGAACCTTATTCCAAAAGTGCCAGCCGTCCAGTATTTTTTTGGCACTGTTCAGCGAGGTTGCCTCAGGCCGCAGGCAAGCCGGGACGTATCAAAAAGCAATGCCAATCTTGAGCGACATGGGTTCGCGGTCAGAGGAAATGCGGATCCGCGCGCCGAGAGCCTTGTCGCTGCTATGGAATTCCATAGCTGTGCCTTTGGTGAGCTCGACATAATTGCCCTCAAAAAACCAGGCATCGAACAGGTGCCAGAGATAGATACCGAAAGTCACCGCTGCGCTGATCAGTGTAATCTGCTCCCACTGCTCGCTCTTCTGTATTAAAGATGAAAACTGCGCCTGCGCGGCAGCCGGATCCTTGATTCCAAATTCATCCTGCGGTGTGACAACATGTTCCGGATTGTAGCTTTTGTAATTACGGTTCGCCTGTTGCCACATTATTAAAGAGAACAGCGAAAACGCCGCCCCTGTACCAATCACCCCGCTGTAGATATAACCCCAGGTTTTCCGTTGCTTATAAAATTGCCCCCAGCCAGGCAAGAGCGACGAACGCCACAACGCACCGCGGTCTGAGGGGAAGAAAAGATCTTTGATGCGGCTACCTAGGGTCTCTGAAACTTCCTGTACGTCCTCGAACATCTGGCTCGAAAACGGTACCGTCACATTTTTTTCAGCGATAATCTCGCGATCGACGACCGAAAGAATCTTGCCGCTGATCTCGATATTTTCTTCGGTAGTGGAAAATTTTCCGAAAACGATACCATCCGCCTTCAGCGCAAAGCCCATCGCCTGCAGTTTTTCTACATCGTAAAAATCCTGCGGCTTGAAGCCTTTCGACACAGCATATTCACGCCAGACCCGATTTTCAATGCGGATGTATTTGTATTTATTTTTAGTGAGTTCAAAAATGGATTCGCCAATCGAGTCGGTGAGCCATTTCACATTGGCATTATTGGATGCGTTATAAAAATCGAGAAAAATCAGCTTCTTAACCGGAGGTAAAGGACCGGGGGATTTTTCAGACTGGATGACAATTGCCTTGTCGGTTTTGAAATTGGGCGCATTCTGTGCAGAAAGCATGGTTTGAAAGACAAACCCCGCCACCACCAGCAGATAGGTTGAACGGTGGACAGACAGCACTATTTGCGGATGCCAGCGGTGCGCAATACCTTACGTAAAGCATTATGCGGCGAATCACAAGTGAACATCCGTTCACCCTTTTTTTGGCGCATTACGGGGTAGTAAGACGATTTCTACATGGCGTTTATCAATACGTGAGGGAGAACACAAAGATGCGAAAAATTTTACTCGCATTTCTAATCGTTTCTGCTGCAGCACCTGCAGCGATTTCAGCAGCGGCCCAGAAAACCACATACCCGGTGGTTTTCGCACATGGGATGGCGGGTTTTGACGACATTCTCGGTTACTCATACTGGGGTGACGATTATGGTGTTTTTGTGGGCGATCCTTGCGATGAATTCCTCGAAGTCACTTGTAATGGCAACATTAACAGCGGCCAGAAGGCGTACCAGACATCGACTTACCCCTTTCAATCCTCAGAAGTTCGCGGTTTAGATATCGCCAACCAAATTGAATCGTATATGGCATCGCAGGGTGTCAGCTACATCAATCTTGTCGGCCACTCACAAGGTGGCATGGATATCCGCAAAGCTGCGAAGGTCTTGTACCAGCGTAAGGGTCGTCAGGTAGTCAAAGTGCTGATCTCGATTTCTTCTCCGCACCGTGGTTCACCTGTGGCGAAATACATTCTCGACCTCGGTCCAGGTGTATCGAGCGTGGTGTCTGCCCTCGCGACAATTTACGGCAACTCGATTTACCGTAGCGGTAACGACGCATACGCCGGCGCAAAGCAACTGGTGTATAATGACTACAGTGCAACCGACGGCCTTTCAACCGGCGCCAAACTATTTAATACGAATAATCCGGTGAGTGCAAGTTATGCAGCCTATTATGGTTCATTCGTAACTGCACAGACCGGCCTTTCAGTGAATCCGGCGCTGTTTCTGCTCAGAAACGGTTTCTTCAACATCGACGGTAACGGCTATTGCGTCGATGATTGCGACAACGACGGTGCGGCTGGCAAGGGCAATGGCACAAAAACAGATTGGGATGACGATGGTCTGGTGGGCATCAACTCTCAGCAGATGGGCTATCGTCTCAAGCACAACTCATGCACGCTTTGCCTCGATTATATCACGCAAGATGCAAACACGGGTTATGTCGGCAATTTGAATGCACCGACTTCTACGCAAATGACTTCGACTTCCAGCGTGATCGATCAGGATCACCTCGATGTTGTCGGCGTACCGCCTGATACTTTTGACGAGATGGAGTTCTATGCGGCGATCATTGATTTTATCGCTGTGAAAGACTAAACACCTCTACGGTGTGCAAAAAGCGCAGCCATTGGCTGCGCTTTTTTTTGGGCTTTTAGCGACTTACAGAGTTTACACGCTGATGCCCCGCAGGCATGATGCAACATGGAATTCTTTGGCAGAAAGCGAAATGTATTTATTGCGATCGCCGGCGTAGCACTCATTATCGGGGCATACCTTTTCTTCACCCGGGATTCCGATGCCATCAAACAACTGAAACGCCTCGAAGCGCACCCACGATCGGTGCGGGCGTATGAAGAATCTGCCGTCGAGAAAATACGCTATGAGCTAACCGAAAGCGGCAACAAGCGCATCGTTGGAGAACTGACCTTTGAACAGAAGCTCGCGCTCATCCGTGAAAAATGGGGTAAACACATACAGCGCCCCTACATTCAGATCAAGATGCTCGAAGACCTGATCAACCTGTGCCAGAAAGAACAGCCGAATGACTGGGTGGCCTGCGTGAACGAACTCGCCGCGGCTGCTTTTCCACAACTCGCAGGAAAGCTGTTCAACCAGCTCTCGTCGTTGGTCAAATACAATGACTGGCTGACGCGCAATAAAGAACGCCTGGATAAAATGACACGGCAAGACAGGCAAAAATTCCTCGCTGAAATGCGCAATGGACTCTTCGGCGAAGATAACGCCAAAGACATCTGGGCTGCCGAAGCCAAGGCAGAGAGCATACGAACGGCACTCGACCAGCTAAAAGAAGCCAAAGGGAAAGACATCAACGCCAAACTTGGCTATTTTAAAGACGTTTTACGCGAAAACTACGGCGACCAGGCGAAAGCATATATTGAGCGCCACCAGCAGGAGCTCACGAATGCGATCGTCGACTCTGTACAGGGAGACCTGCGCGGCATGTCTCCCACGCAGCAGCGTTATGCGCTGCGCTCAATACGCAGTGAAATGGGCATGGACAACGCAGCGCTCGAGCGCTGGGATAATCTCGACCACGAGCGTGAGCAGCGCTGGAACGCCGGGAAAGCCTATAACGCCGAACGCGACCAGATACTGAAGAGCGGTCAATCCAACTCTGCCGAGCAAATCGCCGAGCTGCGTAAGAAATATTTTGGGGCGGAGGCCGATTCGATTGCCGTCGAAGAGGCCGAGGGCCATTACCGCTACCAGGGCACACAGCGCATCGGTCTCGAATAGTTACGGCATTTTTCTCTTCCGGGCGCTTGCCGTTTGCGGTGTTCGGATGTATTATTCAGGCTGGATTTTTCATGCACGCCAAAACTCTCCTTTACTTAACCGGTTTACTGCTTTTATCTGCCTGCGGCAATTTTACCAGCACCGTTAAGACAGGCAAACCACAGCCGCAACGGTCGACCAGAACAGACAAAATCGAGTTCTACTGGGTCGGCCACGCAACGGTACTCATGCGCATCTATGACAAGTGGATTATCACCGACCCAAATTTTTCGATGCGCACTGGCACTGTGGTCAAACGCCTCACAGAACCTGGAATCGATGTTGCCAGCGTGAAGCCCGTGGACGCGATTGTGATTTCGCACAACCACTTTGACCACCTCGACGCGCCATCGCTCTTGCAACTCAGGGGTTCACGCCACCTGTTTGCACCGCCGAGCGGCTTTACCTACACGCCGCGCTCTGTGGCGCGTTATGAACACCCTGCAAGCCCGGGCTATTCTTACGAAGAAGACGGTCTAAAAATCACCGCCGTGAATGTGAACCACTTTGGCGGCCGCATGCTCATCGATAATTTTTGGGATGGAGAACCCTACACGGGCTATGTCATCCAGTACCGGGGAGTAACGGTGTTTTTTGCCGGCGACACAGGTTATCACGAATCTTATTTTCGCGAGCTAAAAGACTTCTTTAAAATCGATGTCGCGCTGATACCCGTCGGCCCGGCCGGCGGTTTTGGTACCGGGAGCGGTCTCGGTAACGCGGTACACGTAAACCCTTACGGTGCGATACAGATTATGCGCGACTGCGGCGCGCGCTACATGATACCGATTCACCACAGTACATTTTATCGCCGCGGTGGTCGTGAGATGGAAATGATCAAAGACGCGATTGCGATTTCAGGCAAAGAAGAAAAGATTTTTCTACTGGAAGCTGGGGAAAAAGTGGAATTCAAACGCGACCTTAGCCACGGGCTTAAGCCCGTGGCTAACTGAATATCCGCAGCAGAGAAAGCGCACTGTCGTTTAATTTAGCCGGGCCTTAAGGCCCGTGCTAAATTAAACGCTTTTTGTAATACGCGTCCATGTACGTCTTGAGTATATCTCCCACCACGCTGCGCACCGGCAACGTTGCTGCCATGCCATAGATTGGTGCCGAACTACCCTTCTCTGACGGATGCGCTTTGACGTAATTAACCGCTTCTTTCAGATCTTCGATAAAACGTTCTTTCACGCCGGGTTCAGCATGGCGCAGCGTGAGTGCAATATGCACGCACGCCGGGCGGTGCAGTCCGTTCAGCGAATAACCTTTGTGTGTCATCTGCTCCATGACCTTGTAAATGTCGAGCGAGTCAGAGGCAAAGGCGATCACGTAGAGAGGGTCGCCGAGTATTTTCAGTTCGGAAATCTTCTTTATTTCAGCCTTGATGTAGTCTGCGGCGCCGAGAATTTTTTTCGCGGCGTCAAGGTAGCCTTTCTCCCCGATCGACACCAGTGCTGCCCAGCAGGCGGCGCTCAGGCCACCGGGGCGCGAACCGGCAAATGTCGGTGAAAAATACATGCCGCCCGGCCAGCTTGTCGCCGTAAAAAACTGGTGGTGGCGGATTTGCTCATTGCGGTAAAGGATGACTGAAGTGCCCTTGGCCGCATACCCGTACTTGTGCGTGTCGACTGATATCGAAGTCACACCAGGCAGTGAGAAATCAAACTTCGGTACATTGTACCCCAGCTTTTTCGCCCACGGCAGAATGTAGCCGCCAAGGCACGCATCCGTATGGAACGGAATACCTTTCGCGCGCGCCAACTCTGACATTTCTTCGATCGGGTCGACCATGCCGTGTGGAAATGCGGGCGCTGAACCCACGACGACAACGGTGTTGCTGTTAATGGCCTTGCGTACCGCATTGAGATCGGCGCGGAAAGATGAATCGAAGGGCACAGGGCGAATCTTAATCTTGAAATATTGCGCGGCCTTGTTGAAAGCGACGTGCGCCGTCGTCGGCAGAACCATTTCCGGGTTGCGAACTCCCCTTTCGTGGAATGCCATGTCGCGGTAAGTTTTCATGGCGAGCATGATGCTTTCGGTGCCGCCCGATGAGACGGAACCGCAGAGGCCTGCGCGAACGTCTGCCGGAGCACCGTCAGACAACATACCGGCAGTCATCGAAATAATTTCAGCTTCGAACTTGCTGGCGCTGGGCCACAGGTCTGAATGCAGCGGGTTCGCCTGCGAGTGCAGTGTGTAGGCCTTATTCATAAAATCAATATGCCCATCGTCGCCATGGTACACCGCGCCCGAAACATAGCCGTCATGCCATTTGTTGCGCTCCACATCGCGCATTTCTTCGAGCTCTTTCAGTACATCTGCGCGCGGTCTGCCGTCTTTCGGCAGGTCGCGGAAAGTTTCATACTGGTCGCGGTAGGGTTTCATGTCTTTCGCAACAGTTTCCATCACCTGCTTTGTCTGTGCGGCCAGCTCAGACTTCACTGCACCCTGCGACTTAATCAGCCGATCGAGTTCGGGAAAGCGCTCGAGCACACCTTCGATAAAGCTGAAAAGCTCGGGAAATTTCTTCTGGTATTCTGCAATGATTTCGGGATCCATTTTTTACTCCTTAAATTGCGCATTAACAGAGTTGGCTTCGCCAACTCTGTTATTGCGCCTTATTCATTCGTTCGTGAATCTTTTTGTGCGCCTGGTAGACGTTCTTAAACTCCGCATAGAGTTCGTCATAGATCTTACGGTTCTGCGGATTCGGCTTGTATGACTTGGCAATCGCGACGCGGTCTGAGATGTCTTTAAATTTGAAGCGCCCGAGCGAAACGCCGGCCAGAAGCGCGACGCCGCGCACGTTTGCCTGCACGGCGTCTTTCACCTGGCGAATCTCGCGGTTCAAAATGTCCGCGTGAACCTGGCACCACCGGTCTGAGCGGGCCCCGCCACCGATCATGTTGATGAACTGCACCTTGCGGCCAATGAAGTCTTCAACCGCTTCGAGCAGCCAGCGTGAATTGTATGCCACGCCTTCAAAAACAGAGCGCACCATGTGCGCGCGCGTGGTATTCAGAGACATATTAAAAAAACCGCCGCGGATCGTGTGGTCTTCAACCGGTGTGCGCTCGCCGATCAGCCACGGCGTGAAGATGAGTTTATCGCTGCCTGCCGGTACCGACTCGGCAAGAGTATTGAATTTTTGGTATGCGTCTGCCGGCGCACCTTCGGGTGTAATCGCATCTTTGGGATAAAAAACTTTGTCGCGCAGGTAAGTAAGGCAATAGCCTGCGGTTTCGTGTTCGTTGCCAATGAGATAACGACCCGGAATCGCCGATGGGATCGTCGCCATGTTGTGCTCGGCATCGGTTTTTTTGAAGGGCACGTGGCAGGTAAGCCATGAAGACGTGCCTATATAAAGATGCGCGGCATAATCGTCGACCGCGCCAGACCCAAGAGCAGCAGACTGCACATCGGGCGTGCCAAGCACAACCTTGACATTCTCGGGCACCCCGAGTTCTTTTGCGACCTGCGGCAGAATATTCCCCAGCACATCTGTCGAACTGTACAGGTCAGGCATTTTTTCGACATCGATGCCAGTCGCCTTGAGCAGGCTCGGATGATAGTAAACCTTTTTCAGATCGCGGTTGTCGGTCAGCCAGTGCAGTGCAATTGAATCTTGCGCGGCGGCAAATTTGCCCGTGAGCTTCACGTTCAGATAGTCTTTGGGTTCGAGAAATTTATAAGTTCTGGAGTACAGGTCGGGCATTTCGTTCTTTATGTAAAGAACGTGTGCGGCGAATCTTTACCCGAAAGGCGGCATGCCCAGTCAGCAGAATCCATTGCGCGAGTTTAACGACGTCGTAGCCCTGAATTTGACGAGACCATCCATCACGTTCGCAACATGCTTTGCGCCGCGCGAATCCATCCAGATGATTGAGTTGTGCAGGTGTTTGCCTTCGCGGTCGACGGCAACAGTACCAGACCACTGCGAGGTCACAGCCCTGGCCAAATTTTTCGGGTGGTACGAGTTTCTTCGCCATGAGTTTTTGCGAAGCGCGGCAGATTTTATCCCACCAATCGTTGGGATCTTGCTCTGCACCGCCATCAGGCAGAAGCACCAGCTCAGTGGATTCGACTTCACAGTCGAGCACTCACCCTGTTCGCTGACGATCGCTACTTTAGGGCCCGATGTGCCTAGATCGATTGCCAGTACGTAAAAATCACCTTCTGCCATCGCTCACAGCGACGAAGTCGGAGATTGATTGTAAAGCAGAATGCGATAGAAGTGGCGCATTTTTCCGATGCGCAATCGCGTGACACAAGGGTCGACGCGAAGCGTTGACCCTTGTGTCACGCAGAATTCTCCCGCGCGGCATGCGCGCGGAAAACTTACATGTCTTTTAGTTTTCCGAGAACCACCTCAATGCGCTTCTGGAATTTTGGGTTGTCTTTGTTGAGCTCGACTTTTGCCTGCAGCACCTCTGACATCTTTGTTATAGACGCCATGAAAGCTTCCATATCACCCTTGAGTTCTTCTGGTGGCTCTGGTGCACCAGAAATTTGAAACCTTTTTTACCCTCGAGTGCCTTGGCTTTTTCTTTCCAGCCATCCAGGTAAGTCGCCCATGCATCGAGCGCCTTCACCACTTCTTTCCCTTTCTGTGACGCATTGAGTGCGTCGGTCAGTTTGTTGGTTTCGCCGGTGAGATCATTCAGAAGCTGTTTCACTTCGACGATCGCAGCTGCACGGCGTGCAGCCCGTTTTGCTTCTTTTGAGTTCGGGTCAGCGGCCGTGGGAGCTTCTGCTTCCTGGGCAAAAACCAGGCCCGTTGTAGCGAACTGGAATGCGCAGGCCGCGACGATAAGAAATTTCATATTCTTTTTCATCTATTCTCCTAAAATTGAAATGTCATTTTCTGTGGCAGCAACGGCATATGACCGCCGACCGCAACCCCAAAAAGACGGGTGCTACGGGTAAACCGGACGCTATTTCAACCCGGTCTCGATCGCAATCTTACCGGTCAAAAGCTTATGCACCGGGCACGCATTCGCCACCGCAAGCAGGCGTTCACGCTTTTCTGCATCGAGCGCAGCAGAGAAAGAGATATGGCGGATCAGCTTCGTGTCACCTTTTTCTGTTTCGAGCTGCACATCGACGCCTATTTCACCGGGATTCCAACCCTTGCGTTCGGCATACATCCTGATCGTGATGGCAGTACACGCAGCAAGCGACGACAGCAGCAACTCATACGGAGTCTGTCCCGTATTGCCGCCACCCTTGTCTTCAGGCTCGTCGGCAATGATTGTGTTTGCGCCGGCTGTCAGCGCGACGCGGTATTTTGCCGCCTCGCTGCGGCCACTGGTCTGTGCGGTATCCATATGGACAGCGAACAAGGCAGAAACCGGCCTACGAGCACATATCTTTGCACTTTACGCTGTGTTTCGGCGCGCATTTTTGCATGGTGCCGGACTCACTGCTGTTTGAATTAGCGACGGAAGAAATTCCCGCCGCGTACCAGAAAAACCTTGCTGCCGACTGGGAAAAACGCGTTCCCCAGTTGCTCAAGGGAACAGGGCTGCCTTTCCAGTCGGTTACTATCTATGCGACCGCACGGCGCATCGCCTTCGTCGCCAGTAACATCGCCGAAAGAGGTGAAGATTCGACCGAAACACTGCAGGGTCCGGCGAAAGGTGTGGCCATTGGCGCCGACGGAAAACCGTCTGCTGCGCTGATCGGTTTCGCAAAGAAAGCGGGCCTTGCCCCCGAACAGATCACCTTCCGCGATACCGGCAAAGGCGAGTACGCCTCGGCTACAGTGACACACAAAGGCAAGGCACTGCGCGAGATTCTGCCTAAACTCCTGCACGAACTTTTAAGCCAGTTCCGCTTTCCCCGCTCGATGCGCTGGGCAGACCTGCCGACAGTTTATGCGCGGCCCGTTGCGGGCTATTATCTGCAGTACGGTAAAACCAGGTGGGATCTCGCAAGCGGCGAAGTCGCGGGTACGATACTCGAGCATCTTCCGTTTCGCCCTGTGCGCGGGCATTTCATTCTCGACAAGAATGCCATAGAGATTGCCGATGCGGCAGAATATGCCAAGGCCCTGTCTGCACACCATATCATCGTCGACGCGAAAATCCGCCGTGAACGTGTTGCCACAATTCTGAAAGAAGCCGCGGCAAAAGAAAAACTGGCGCTGATTGAGAACCCGGCGCTACTCGATGAAGTGAACTTCATCGTCGAGCGTCCCGAGGTGGTCGTCGGTTCATTTTCCGCAGATTACCTGCGCCTGCCCGATGGTGTGATTCTGTCAGAGATGAACCAGCACCAGCGCTACTTTGGCCTGCGCAAAGGCACAAAGACGAGGTCTCAAGGGCGGCGGCGGGCACGAGGCCCTCGGTGCCGCCGCCGGTGAGCTCAGCAACCAGTTCCGATCGTTGCCAACGCAGACACATCCGCCGCGAACACTGTCGCGAATATCAAAAGCGGCAATGAACGTGTCTTGCGCGCTCGTCTCTCTGACGGTGCATTCTTTTTTGACGAAGACCTGAAGCGGCCTTTAACCGACCGCGTCGACGACCTGAAGCAGATTGTGTTCCACGACGGGCTCGGCACGCTGCTCGAAAAAACCGGCCGCATTGCAAAGTTCGCTGCACTTTTTGCGAAAGGGTCCATTCCCGAAAAGACGATCGGCGAAGCCGCGCGCCTCATCAAGGCAGACCTCACGACTGCGCTGGTCTATGAATTCGATCACCTGCAGGGCGAGATCGGTGCGGTCTATGCCGCGCGCGCCGGATTATCGCCTGATATCTGCACGGCGATACACGAACACTACCTGCCGCGTTTCCAGGGAGACAGTCTGCCCGAAAGCAAACTGGGCGCCCTGATGTCGCTCGCCGACAAGTGGGATAATATCGTCGCCGCGTTTGTGCTCGGCAAAGAGCCCACCGCTTCGCAGGACCCGTTTGCGATTCGCCGGCAGACGCTCTATTTCATACAGATATTGGTGGCGCAGAAAATCAGCCTGCCGCTGGGTGCCTTGATCGCAGAATCGCTGAAAATCCTCGGTGCCGACGCCACGGCCAAAATCAGTGACGCCGCAGCGGTTCAGGATAAAATCTTACAGTTCGTCAAAGGAAGACTCGCGACAATTTTTGAAGCCGACGGTTTCGATAAAAAACTGACACGCGCTGCGATCTTTTCGGGCTCAGACGATGCATTCGACCTCTATGCACGCGCCTCGGCCCTGCGCGGCATCGCTGAAAAAGACCGTTCAAACTTTGACGCGCTGCTTTCCGCTTTTAAGCGCATGGCAAATATCAGCACCGAAAAGACATCGGCTACGCCCGATGCGAAACTCTTCACAGAAGCTGCGGAAAAAGGCCTGTTTGCGCTGGCTGAAAAGCTGCAGAAACTCGCGGCAGAAAAAGCCGCCGACCCGCTGCCGCATTACCGCAACCTGTTCGCTGAATTTGCCGCCGGCAAAACCACCGTCGACGAATTCTTCAACTCGGTCATGGTGAACCACGACGATGCCAAGATACGCACGAACCGCCTTGCGCTGCTCGGATATACTTTGTCGGCCGTGAACAGCCTGCTCGACCTGGAGCAATTATCATGAGCACAGACGCAGAATACAGAAAAGTCTCATCGCCTTATGGCTTCAGCATGTTCGATGTTGAAGCGACCGCAGGCCTCGAGCGGGCGAGCCGCGCCGCGCAGGAAATCGTGCGCTCGTTCGGCTTTGAGCGCATCATGCCCGCAACGATCGATTTTCCCGACACCTTTTCTGAGAACTCGCATGCCGAGATGTTCAGCATGAAGGATAACAGCGGCGAGCGCCTTTCGCTGCGCAACGACATTACGGCGCAGGTGATCAAGGGTTACGTGCGCCAGATCGAGCGCCGTGCAGAACAGAAATTGCGCAAGTTCTATTATGCCGCACCTGTTTATAAAGACATCCGCAAGAATTACCCGTTACCGCGCGAAATCCACCAGATCGGCTGCGAAGTAATCGGCGAAAAAGCCGAAGGCGAGCTTGCCTCGCTGGTCCAGATCAGCCAAAAGATCCTGAAAGATGTTTTTCAACTGACATCCGCGACACAGGTATCTGATGTCAGCCTGCGCGATACATTTGTGCAGGTCGCAGGAGACGACTATATCGACGCAGAGCGCCGCCGCGACGCACCGCACCTGGCGCAGATCCTGGAACGCAGCATGAATATACCCGCGGCAGATGCGGGAAAATTCGCAGTCTGGTTGTTCTACGCATCGGATGCGCAGACAATTCCGGCGGCGGCAGGTTCGCTTCCGGGAGAAACCCGCAAGCAGCTGGAACAATCTGCGCAGGTTGCGCGCGAAATGATTACCACACTGCAGAAGGGCGGCATTGACGCGTACTGGCAGCCGCTGTGTGAACCGCGCAGCAGTTATTACAGCGGTCTATTCTTTGAAACCTATGTACCGGGTTTCACCGAGCCGATGGCGCGCGGCGGGGTTTACAACCATCTCGTCAAACGCTACGCAGACATCGAGGCCGGCGCCTGCGGGTTTGCGCTCGACCTGCTCAAATTCTGACGCGCACCTGCGCGTCAGAAAATGATGCGAAATTCGAAGCCATACTGTCTTTGCCAGAGCATCGTCTGGCGAAAACGCTGGTCGTCGGTAAACGGGAATGTACCCAAGTCGAGCGCATAGTTATTCAAGCCGTCGAGAACGATGAACGGGTAAGCGGGGCTGCGGATAATGATTCCATAATAAAGACCCGGAATCGGATTCAGCCTGTCCCAGCGTCGGGCGAGACTTTCATAGAGGCGCACGGTAAAACGCTCAGCATTATAGAGATCGCGGTCGATCTCATCGGGCGCCATTGCTGAAAACCGTGAGGTCACCATCTGCGAAAAATCGGTCGCAAACTGCAGGTTGGTCAGGTTACCCGAGTTGCTCGAATAGCCTGTCTGCTTTACAGTGAACTCAGAATGGAACAGCAGCGCCCTCACCGTATCGCTGAGATACTTTCCGGTATAGTCCCTCGGGCCACGATCAAACTCGTAGATGGGATTGTATATGTAGTCATGCGCGCCCGCACCGGCAGGTAAAAGCACAAGAAAAATGCCCAAAAGCAGGCATTTCTGGCGTATGAATCGTGCTTTACAGGCAATCATAACGATATAAGCCTTCGTATCTCTATGAACGGCACAAAACTTTACAGGGAAGAAGCATTTTTACGCGCCAGCCTGCGCGTTTTAAACCAGAAACTGCTTAACCACTGAAATAGATGCCTGAATTCCCCGACGGAACCGTTGCCGACAGCGTCAATCCGTCTCGGCCCCGTTTCAAAATGCGAAAACGGACGCATGCCGCCCTCTACACGTTTATCGCAGTTATCATCGCCGTCGTTGTTGCGTATAATTATGTAATGCGGCCGGCATTTCTCGAGCCGCTGGTCAAAAAGCAATTTGCGGCGAATACCAATGGCACGATCGAACTCAAGATCGAGCAGGCCTCGCTCTTCCGTGGCTTTAAACTGGCGAATGTCGTCGTGCATTCGCCGGCCGGCTATTCGCAGACGCCGCTGTTTTCCGCCAAAGAAGTCACGCTGCTTTATAACCTGTACGGTTTTTTTCGCGGCCGTTTCGGCGTGCATGAAATCGGTTTACGCGAACCGAAGATACACCTCGAGAAGAAAAAGAACGTGCTCAATGTCATGGCTCTGCTGAAACCGTCTGAGCCAAAGGTTGAGATCGAAAAAGAAAAATCGACCAAAACAAAATTCTCCTGGTTTTTCGACATCCAGCTGTTCACGCATTTTTTACTCGAGAACCTGCATTTCACCTACGACGCACGCGACGCATCGAACAGGGTTCGCGAATACGCGCACATCCGCAATTTCTCGCTCAAATTTTCGCTGCTGACCCGCGACTTCAGCAAAGTCGACACGGCAGATTATTCAGGGCTCGTGTCGCTGCTGAACGCGCTGGTGATTGAGCTGAACCCGCAGAATAAAATCGACGTGGCATACGAAGGCCCCAAGGCGAGCCTCGCTTCGCCGCTACAGCTCTCGTGGCTGTTATTTTACGACGGCCAGTCGGTGCGCCCGGAGTTTAAATCACGCATGCAGATCGGGCAGGAGCAGTTCCCGGTTGCACTCGCGCATGGCACGAAACAAAATATTTCGTTTCTCGCCGACCACCGTGCGGAATATGATGCGAAAGCAGACCGCTTCAAACTCGACAGTTTCAATATTAAATTCCTGGGCGACACGCTGCTATCGCTGACCGGTGAGGGAGAAAAAGTTATCAGCACAGAGCGCACCATCCGCCTGCAGACCGGCAATTCGCGCGTGAATCTCGGCCGCGTGCACGATATTCTCGCACAACTTACGGGCAAGCGCGATGCTTTCTACTCGGGTTTCTTTTCAGTCAAACCGACGCGCCTGGTGGTTCGTAATAAAGAGATTGAAGACGAAGGCGGATTAAAACTCGAACGGGTGAGTTTTCGCCAGGGCAAAATAAACGTCTCCCTGCCGACGCTCGAACTCGACCACGCAGCGCATATCATAACCGGCATGAAGCCGATTCCTCTCAAATCCGGCAAAGCAAAGCTGCGTGCAGTTCTCAATGGCGCTCCGGTGAGCCTCGATGCGGAGCTCGAAGCCTCGCGCAAAACCAACGTGAATTTCTCCGTACGCTCGCTGAACCCGGGTTCATTTACTGCCGGCTCCTTGCAAGGCCTGATCAGCACCACCTTTACAGCCGTGGGCGATTCGCCGCAAAATCTCGCGATAGCGCTGCGCGTATTTTCTCCCCAGGTACAGTATTTTATCGACCGCGGTAAATCGGGCATCAACCGCATCGACTTCAATGTCAGGGGGGATGTAAAAAGTAACGCAGACTTCACCCAGAACGCGGTACGCCTGCCACTGATTACGTTCAGCCAGAAAGATAAAGAATACCAGCAGGCGCTCGATATCAAATCGCATCTGAAACTCGACCGGGCAGAACACATGCACCTGGTCTTTGGCCTCGACGCGCTCAAACTCCATTTTAAAGAACTTCTCGGAACGTTGCCGACGGCCGAGCAGGAAAAACTCGGAGTGCAGGTGAAATTTCTCGACCCCGGTCGCACGCTGCGCGCCGACGGTGAGACAGCTGTCACGATTGCCGACGGGGATACGGCGGTGATCCACCTGACACGCATCGCACTGCCCGACGCTCACGTCGACGATATTGAACTCAATGCAAAAGTGCGTCTCAGCCCGCCATTCACGCGCATCGACCAGTTCACCGTAACAGGATTGCGCCAGGCATTGTCTGTGAGTGCCTCGGGTCACCTGAAAAACGTGATCGAAACCCGGGCGGATCCCATAACCGGGAAGGCAACGTGGGTGGCTGACATTTCACCCGATGTGAAATATCGCTTCTCGATTGCAAAAGGTGAGGAAAGCGAGATTCTCGACGACACTTTCCTGCTCGGGGATTTATCGCTGACAGGCACCGCAAAGGGCGACATCGTTTCAGGGCATTTTAAGATCAAAGATTTGAGTTTCCGAAATCCCAAGGTACGCATCAATACGGTGAACCTGGATTTTCCATTCAAGCACGACAGGCGGCTGAAAAAGACCCTGAACCTGCGCGCTGGTAATAAAGAACGCATCATCAAAAATTACAGTTTCAACAAGCCATACAATTTTTCCATACGCAGCGTTGATATTCCAAACCCCAGCGGTGACAAAGAATGGTTGCAGCTGATCTATTCACGCGGCACCTACCCCGCGATCGGCGCATCCATGGAATACAAAGATAATGTTTTTGTCATGCCAGTCATGCAGCTTTATACCCTCAACGGCGTGGTGACGGTTTCGGATACGCTTTTCAACCTGGGCAGGCTGGAACTAAACGAGATGGAATACTCCTCAACAATACAGGTGAAAGATATCGATTTGAAACAGCTTATGCCCAAAGACAAAGCTGAAAAAATTACCGACGGAAAACTGCGCCTCGATGTGCTCTTTACCGGTAACCGTCTCGATAAGCCCGTTGAAAACCTCAGCGGATATATTTCTATTTTCCGCATTGGCCCGGAATTCGCCGATACACTGATGCGCGCTATCAGGCCAAAAGATACCGGCCTCGTCAACTCGGTAGCGGCCAATACCGTGGTGCCAAAGCGCATTAATATCATTCTGACAGACGGGCTGGTGTCGACGGATATCCCGATGCAGAAAAAAATCATCGGCCAGTTATTTTACTCACCGAGCGAGATCAACAACCGGCGCATCAATATCCCTGAATTTTTCCAGCGCATCTCGAACGAGGCAAGCGTCTATACGAGCCCTTCGGCGGCACAGAACAACTGATATGCAGCGCGGGGTGAATCTTTGAGTTCTTACACCTACCAGCCAGAATACAACTATGATGCGGTGAACGCGTCAGATTCTGTTGAGATCACAAAACACCTGCTGCCTTTTAAAGGTGGATTTCTCAAAGGCCTCGAGGCACACCTCGTCAATGCAGACAACATACAAAAATTTCTCGCAAGCGCCCCCGCTGAGACCCGCAAGGAAATCAATAAGAATATCAAGACGATAGACGGCGCACTCGTCGCAATCATGCGCCTTTACGGGCACATCGAGAGCGAGCTGGCGCCGCGAAATCTTGAAACCGCCGCACAACGCGAATATTACAATCACTTTACAGACCCGGAACTCGAAGATCCAAAAATGGAGTTCGTGAAACTCGTGCGCGCGTACGAAGTCATCAGGGAGTTCAATACCGAAATCACCGACCAGTGGTGGAAGATCGCCAATATCTTCGAAGCGTTCAACCCGCCGAGCGGAGAAAAACATTTTCTCGAACAGGTGTTGATCTACCGCGTTTATCCGCGCATCGATTTATGTAACCTGACAAATCTGCTGCTGCGCCGCCTGAGCTACCTGCTGCGGATCCATTCAGAACAGGTCACCGGCGGCAAAGTGTCCGTGAAAGCGGAATACACGAGCC
>JAXMHE010000034.1:0-26098 GCA_046346945.1 Turneriella sp. | reverse complement strand
AGAATCTGAAATATTGTACGGTGGCGTCACGTAGATTACATTCCCCAATGGCCTGAGAATGACGCCCTGCTCGCGGCAGATTTGTCTGAAGCGCTTCGCCGCCGAAAACACATAACCCGCCTCTTCGCTCTGGCTGACCAGGTTGGCCGCGCTGACCGCGCCAAGCACACGGATATCGTGCAACTTGCCGGGAAACCGCGCGCCAATCTGTTGCCAGCCGGCTTCCATGCGTTTCTGCAGCTGGCCCACCTGCGTAAGACCATTCTCACTTTCCAAAAGGCTGAAAGATGCCAGGCCTGCTGCACAGCCGGGTGGATTACCGCTCATCGTATGCCCGTGGTAAAATGTCTTAGCCGCCTCTTCGGAAACGAACGCAGAATGAATCTTTTCCGAAGCCAGAGTGACTGCGAGGGGCAATGCGCCACCAGTGAGTCCCTTCGCGACAGCAACCATATCGGGTTTCACATCCGCGAATTGAAGCGCAAACATCTCACCGGTGCGCCCCATACCGGTAAAAACTTCATCGAATAAAAGCAGTACGTTGTACTCTGCCGCCAGCTCTGCAATGCGCTGCAATGTGGCCACGGATTGAAATACCATGCCTCCCGCGGCCGCAATCAGCGGTTCGAGTACAATCGCTGCGACGCGGGTCGAGTGCTGCTGCAGGTAAATTTCGAGCTGCGAGAGCACAAATTCGGCCTGACTGCCCTCTGTCGGGTAAGAAAAACTCTGCGTCTCAAACAATAATGCTGCGAATGCACGTGTAAAGACCGAATCGCCGCCGAGACTCATGGCTCCTACCGTATCGCCATGGTAATTCGCATCAAATTTGATAAAGACCTGTTTTTCCGGCTCCCCGGTGTTGCGCCAGTATTGCACTGCGAGTTTTAGCATAATTTCAACGGCAGTCGAACCGTTGTCCGAATAGAGTACGTGTGAAAAAATACCGCCGGTCGTCTCAATGAGTTTTGCCGCGAGCTGCTCCGCCGGCTCATGCGTAAACCCGGCCAGTAAAACATGATCGAGCTGATCGAGCTGTGATTTTACCGCCCGCATGATAACCGGGTGGTTATGACCATGGATCATCGTCCACCAGGATGAAATCGCATCGACATAATCCCGCCCATCGGCGTCTAAGAGGTACTCCCGTTCTGCGCGCACGATTTTCAGCGGTTGCTCTGCACCGAGCTGTGGCGTGAAGGGATGCCAGATCATAAGAGTACCTGCCTGATTACACCTGATGAATCAAAAGATGCCGCGCGGGACTGAAAAGCCCGCGGCGGAATCTCTTCTGGCGTGAGAAAAAATTCGCCGAGGTGTTGCACAGCACCCATTTCACAGATGGTGCGCGCGTTGTCAGCATAGAGAGGATTGTCCTCCCCCACGAAAAAAACACCGCGGCAAAAAACGCCGGCTGATTTCAGCGCCCGCAATGACAGCAGAGTATGGTTAATAGTCCCGAGTCCCGTCGCCGCTACCAGTATCGCGGGAAATCCCACTCTCTGCATCATGTCGAGATTGGTAAAATGGCGCGAGAGAGGAACCAAAAGACCGCCCGCCAGTTCGACAATCGTGCGGGTATGATGGAGGCCGGTTAGCCGCCGTAAAAGCATGTCTGTATCGATCTGCGTATTCGCCTGCTCGGCAGCATAATGCGGGGAAGCCGGCAGCGGAAAGCTGAAGAACTCGGGCAGAAAATGCCCCTTCTCCAGGCCGCTCAGGTGCTCGATGGTTTTGCGATCAGAAACCTGCCCGGTCTGTACCGGTTTCAGATAGTGCAAATTCAATTCACTTCCATAGCGCGCCATGAGCAGTGCACAGAACAGGGTTTTGCCAACATCGGTGCTGGTACCAGAAATAAAGATAGGCATAATTTGCTGCTGTTCGTAGCCTTGCAGAAATCAGACAAAGCGTAAACGCAATCCGAAAGTTCGCTTGAGCCAGATGAAACAGATTCTCATTCCGCGAATATTCAAAAAAAAGTGTAAAAATCTTTGCGCTGGGGCGTACAAGTATACAGAGGATGATGTGCAAATACCTATTCATTTTTTTATTCTGAAAAATACTCCGCTCTCAGCATTTCACAGTCTGTTGAGGCTCGCTATGCCACTGCCGGTATTCATTCTTATTGCCTGCAATGCCTATAACCTCGACGGCAAAATCCGTTCCGTTCTGCAGCCGGGCCTCGCGATCAGTACAACGGTTTTTACAGATATTCCGCTCAGTAACAAAGGCGTCACAAGAAATCTATCGGCCTACACAACCGGTGGCACAGCTCCCTATCAATATTCTATGACAATTACCGGCACGGTTCAGACATACATGACGATCAGCCTTGTGAACGGTGCCCTGTTTGTGGGCAGAAATACCGCGACGGCAATGCCTACAACTCTGGCTTCACTGCCGCAGATGCCGACCGTTGAACTCAAAGTCACAGATAGTACAGGTGATGTGCAGACAGTCTCTGGGACGCTTCAGGTGCACCTGAAAAGAGTGTTAGTCACCAAAGATGTGATTACTTTCGACAGCACACAATGGCATACCGGCGGCACGAACGATTACAGCTCCTGTAGCAGCGGAGACGCAGTGCAAAAGGCAAATTGCCGTTGTTCGGTAGTAACCAAAGCGCAGGGAATTCCCGGATCAGCACAGTATAAAGCCTGGCTAAGCTCGAGCGCCATCGACGCCAGCTGCAATCTGACAGGGATCGTGGGTAAAAGCTGCACCCCCACCCAGTACGACGGTGGTCCGTGGTATAACATGGCCGGTAATCTTGTGGCAGAAGACATGGGTCCCGGCACGGCAAAGGGTCTGCTCGCGGTGAACGTTGCCACCAATCAGCCTTTGCAGTCGGCAATACAATATTTCGAAGATGGCACAACAGCGGGTTCAATAACCGTTTGGGGTGGAACCGATCCGACGGGGCTCGCCGGTGGTGCCGCAGGCAATTGCACAAACTGGACCATTACCGGTGGTACTGCACAATACGGGCGTGTCGATGGCATCAACACCGCCAACACCTCGCCTTTCTGGAACGGCGGCAGCCAGAGTTGCGCAGGCGCAATGGGTTTTTATTGCTTTGAGGCGGATTGAGACTTTTTATGACCTGCCGTTTCAGCCGAAGCATTTTTTTGATCAGCCTGCTGTGCATGTGCCATGCCACATACGCCGCTCCCCGCAAAAATAAGGCGGCAAATGAGCGCGGCAATATCGCATCGCAGGCGGACAAACCTGACCTCGCACGGGTTTCGATTGTCCGCTACGCCGACGTGACTGGCACAAAAAATTTCGGCTACATGCCAGACTCACTAACCGAAGCCATCGACAAATCACTGCAGATCCGTTTTGAATACCGCCGGGAAGAACCAGAAAAGACCGATGCAGCGATGGCGCTCTTCCGCAAAAAAAATCCGCAGCTTAACGCCGAGACTGCGGCAGACTTCTGCCGCAAACACAACACCGATATTCTGATCTATGGCGAATTCTCTTTTGATGCTCTGACCAATGAAATTGTCGTAAAAACCTCGATCTCCCTCGGCTCCACGAGTAAGTTCCGCGCGCTCCCCGAACGCCGCAACCCCGTGAATGCCACGATTTTCAAACTCGCCGATCTGGTTGCCGACGATATCGTGCGCAACCTGACGGAAATCGCAAAAGAACAAGCCCCGGAAAAACAGGCGAAGTCCGGCGGTAATAATAAGGCTGATAAGATTGAGCTGAAGAAAACCACCGCGACCGCCTGGTCTGAAACGAACTGGAATATAACTCCTGGCTTGACTATTCTGCTGCCGTTCAACTCATCCTTCGCCGGCAATCGTGTACCACAGGGCATGCTTTCGGTTTCGGCCGAAAGAAGGCTATGGGGCGGCTTTTATGCGGGTTTGCGGGGTACTGCAATGTCGGTGAAAGTATCATCCATTTCGATGGATCTGTTTACCGCCCTCGGCCTTTTTGCATACCACTGGCAGGGCTTTCAGCGCGGTGGATCTGTTTGCGCAGCTCGGCAGGATATTATTCCGGCAGGTACTACAACAACTCAACTTGTTTAACCAATTGCACTGCGGGCAGCGGCGGCGAATCCTTTAAAATTCAAAATCCATACTTTAACGCGCGCGCGGGCGCCAATTTTTTAATCTTCAGTTGGTTATCCCTCGGCCTGTTTGGCGAGGGTGATATGTTCATGGCCAAACCGACGCCACTCTACTTTGCGGGCGGCGTCATCGGCTTTCACTTCTGAGTTTGTCGTGGTGCGGCGCACGCCCTGAAGGGGGTTTTTCGCTAGTGGTTTAACATGTCCTTTTTCAGGAGCCTGCCAACTGTTTAAGAAACCCTGCTGCGACAGTTTTATCGATGCCGGCGTTTACCGAAATTTTGAGACGCGATTGTTTCACTGTCGGCGGCCTTATTGCTTTCAGCGCTATGAACTGGCCCCGACAAGCTCGCCGCAGACAGCGCTGCTTCGACTCACAGAGCACGGAATAATGTGCGATTGAGACTTGCCCGTCGGGTAGCCTAGAGCTTCAGCGCCATTGCGGATTTGCTCCGCAACGGCATGAATTTGCTGCCGTTCGGCATCCATACCTTGTACGATGCGAATCGCTTCGAGCGCTGCGTGCGCCAGCGCCGGCACGGGCGCCGTCGAAAAAACAAATGTGCGCGCTGTGTGCACCAGGTATTTTTTGGTCAGCGAATCTGTGGCCACCGCCGCGCCTTCAAGCCCGAGCGCTTTGCCAAAGGTGCCGACGCGAAAATCCGCCCCCTGACTTAGGCCGCAACCCGCATTGCCATAAATGCCCAGCGCATGCGCATCATCGACGTAAAGCAGCGCTGAATGCTTTTTCGCCAGCACAACCAAATCTGCCATCGGCGCAAAATCCCCGTCCATGCTGAACAGCGATTCAGTCACAATCATGCGTTTTTTTTCCGTCGCCTTTTTGAGCAAATCTTCGAGATGCCCCAGGTCATTGTGTTGAAAATAGACCTTGCGCGCACCGGAAAGCCTGATGCCGTCCATGAGCGACGCGTGGCAGAGCCGGTCGGCAAAGGCGGCATAGGAACCGTCCATAATTGCGGAAAGCGAGCCCACGTTCGCTGCATAACCGTTGGCAAAGAAAAGCCCGTCTTCGCTGCCCACCCATTTTGCATAGGTAGCCTCGAGCGCGGAAAAAACATCTCTGTGACCGCTGACCAGACGACTCGCCGTCGAGCCGGCGCCATAGATATCGATACCGGCTTTGAGCGCCTCGGTGATACGGGGATCTTTGGACAGGCAAAGGTAATCATTGGAACAGAAGTCGAGGAGTCCACGCGGAGGCTCTTTCAGCGTGCGCACACGGTGCGTACTTTCGAGGTGTGCTAAGAATTTCTGAACGTCGGTGGTGAAAAAATTCATAAAAAATTATTGAATTAGATTGCGAGCTATGCTCGCAATCTAATTCAATTTATATTATCCCGCTGCTCAATCCACGCCGTCGCTTTGGGCCACACCTCGCGCGGCGCTTCGATGCCGCAGACGAGATCCATGTGTCCATAATGCGTCGCGCTGCCGTATTCTTTGCCGAACACAATCAGCTTTTTGGGGCATTGCAGCTGGTCCATTGTCCACTCGACACCGTCGAGGGCACAGAGCCAATCACGGTCGCCCGCGAGCATGAGCACAGGGACCTGTATACGACGATCATCCGCGCGGTGCGGAAAGCCACCCGACAGACGCGGCATACCCTCGGCTGCGGAGATGAGTTTGATCTGGTTCCATTCATTGACCGAAATCGGTTCAATCATCTGGCTGATGATCGCTTCGCCGATTTCGGGGCGCATGTTCTCAGGATTCCACAGGAAGCGGTTCCAGACCGTGTTGAGACCGGCAAACGGGGCCATGGGTTTCCATAGCTGCTTCACAGGAAAATACTGCAGAGCGCTGACATAGTCGAGCAGCGTACGGAAGTGGTTGATCGTCGAATAAGTGTAGTTCAGCGCTGAAGCAAATGTGGTGAAACTGTGCAGGTTCGCGGCTTTGTGGCGAATCTGGTAGAAGAAACCCAGAATGCCACCCATGCTGTGGCCCACCCAGTGCAGCTTTTCGGTTCCGTGCTGTGCAATGATGTATTCTGTCGCAGCCGGCAGGTCGCAGAGCAGGTAATCATCGACCGACCACTGTTTACCGCGGCCCGTGTGCGGCCCGTCGCTGCCCGCGCGGCCACGCAAATCCATCGAGTAAACTGCATAGCCCTCAGCCGCCATGTGCCGCGCAAAACTGAGTTCTTCGTGGCCGAAATCCCATACACGGTGGTTCGAGGCGATGCCGTGCAACAACAGCACCGGGTGTTTGCGCGTGACTCTTTCTGGCAGGTAGCGGTAGAGAGCAATCTTCCAGTCGTCGGGAGTTTGGATCGTGATATTTTCGCGTGTAATTTTCATGGTATTTCCGCTGCCGTATTATTCGGCGAACATCTCCGCGATCAGCGCTGCATATTTTGTATGCACTGCATTGCGGCGGATCTTCATCAAAGCCGTCATGTCTTCGCCGACACGTAACTTATCGGGCAAAAAGCGCACATGCGAAATACGCTCATAGCTTTTAAAACCGTTTTCTTCGCTGATTAATCCATGGCAGATTTCTTTGAAGATGGTGAGCAGTTCGGGTTTTTTGTTGAGGTCATCTTTGATATTAAACTCAGCCACATCGTGGCCTGCGTCGAGCAGGCGGTCATAGTCAGGCCAGATCAATACGCCGAGGTTCTTCTGGTCTTGCCCCACAACGACTGCCTGCTCAATCAACGGATGTTGTGCGAGCAGAGTCTCAATCGGTACGGGTTCGAGATTTTCGCCCGAGCGCAGAACAATCGTGTCTTTCGCGCGACCGCGTATAGACAGCGCGCCGCTGCGCGTAAAGACGCCAATGTCTCCGGTATCCATCCATCCGTCTTTGAGCACTTTGAGCGTCGCTTCGCCGTTTTTGTAATAGCCCTGCATCACACCGGGCCCTTTCACAAAAATGACGCCCGTTTCGCCCTGCGGCAGCACGCGCCCATCTTCGCCGCGAATCTGCACTGTCGTTTTTTCAGGCACGAAGCCGACCGTGCCCATAATCACCTTGCCGGGTGAGCGCATCGAAATCAAGGGCGACGTTTCAGTCATGCCATAACCTTCATAGACTGGAATGCCGATCGCATTAAAAAATTCGTCAATGTGCGCAGGTAACGCTCCGCCGCCCGAAATCGTGCCCCTGAGTTCGCCGCCCAGCATCGAACGCACGCGCACAAGAAAAATCGAATCCATGTAGAGATCGGGCCCCTTAAGGCCGAGTGCCGTGAGGCCTGCGGTGATCGGTTCGAGCAGCCCCTGCAAAAAACCTTTCTCGGCGGTTTCGCCCGACTGCCCGTTGACCGTGTTGAGCGCACGGTGCAGGCGCTGTTTGATGCCATAAGAGAGATCGAACAGCTCGCGGTTGAACGCCTCGGTCTTATCAATGCGTTCGCGCAGCTTCTGGTAGATCTGCTCCCACAACCTGGGCGCCGACGCCATCAAGGTCGGCTTGATGCGCACGAAATCTTCCATCAGGTCTTTGATGTTCGAATAGTAATAGTGCGTGCCCGAAAAAATCACGCTGTAGAGCATGAAGCGCTCAAAGATATGCCACACTGGCAGAATCGACAACACCCGGTCGAGCGACGACATCTGCAGAATCTTCGGCGCGATCTCGAGTTGGTAGAGCATGTTGGCATGCGTCAGCATCACACCTTTTGGTTCGCCTGTTGTGCCGGATGTATAGATGATAGTAAAAAGGTCGCCCGGCGCGATACCTTCACGCAGCGTTTTTAGAGTCTGCTCGTCTGCGGCCGACGTCGCAGGCAGAGTTTTGAGCAGCACCGGCAGAATTTCAAAACCTTCTTCTGCCGCAATTTTTTCCGGGAAAGCCGCATCGAGCACGTATACATGTGCCTTGCGCTTTTTGAGCACTGCTGCAATTTTTTTATAGAGCCGCAGGTGTTCGATGAAGCAAAAATCCGCTTCGGAGTGGTATAAAATAAATTCGAGTTCCTGTGCGGTTGAATCAGAACCGCGCGGCACGACGATGGCTCCCGCCATCTGGATCGCCATGTCGGCAATGAGCCATTCGGCCGAATTATCGCCAAAAACAGCCACCCGGTCGCCGGGTTTTAATCCTTCGGCAATCATGTGAATTGCCAGCTGGCCGGCCCTCTGGTGCAGCTCGGCAAATGAAGTAGGCTTGAAAAACTTATGCGAGTCTTTGGAGAAAAATCCCTGCTGAGGATATTTTTGCGCAGCGAAAGCGAAGACTTCGGGAAGGTTTTTCATGCGAGAATGCCTGTTCAGGCATCGCCGACGCGGCGTCGATGAGAATCGAACATGATTAACACTTGTTTACCATTTCATGCACCTAGCTATGAAAATCCATAGCTAAGGAAGTTCTGCAATAGCCAAAATTAGGAGCGCAGGCGTATCGTTTGCGCGCATTCTTTCGCGAGGCTATGGCCGAGCATGGCTTTGGCCGTACCTCTGCTTGAGCCCCTTTTTCAGCAAAAAAATCAAAAAGGCAATAGCAGGCGTTGCAGGCGGTTATTTCCTGCATCCTGCACCCATATGAAGTTGCCATCAAAGATCATATCTTTCGGTGAAGAAAATGTACCCACCGCAGTTGTACCAGGCACCGTGCCGGTAGAAAAATCCGGCTGTCCCATTTGGTGCGTCGCGTTTGGAGTATTAAAGCTGATTGGCAGGTTATAAAAGGTCAGGCGGTGATTTCCGGTATCGGCGATCGCAAGTTTGCCGCTGCGATAGGCAAATGCCCGGGGACCCGAAAGGGTATTTTGTCCCGGTGGCGCCGGGCAGACACCGCATTGATTGGCCGTTGTCCCCGAAGAGGATAGCTGGCCGATCACGTACTGCGGCGAGGCACCAGCCGCGACGGGTAGAGCATTGTAGACAATTGCACGGTTATTGCCAATGTCTACGATGAAGAACTGGCTGCCAGTGTAGAGCACCTGACCAGGATTATTCAGGTAATTGGAAATCATCGTGTAGTCCGCACCCGCCGTCGACGAAGAAAGGTCGGGTTGCCCGATGGCGAAGCTGGCAGCGACGTTAGATGAAGGCGCAGGATTGTAGACGACCACACGATTATTACCGCGATCGGCGACATAGAGCCTGTTACTGATACAGGAAACACCGTAAGGTAAATTGAATGAAGACGACGAGGCAGCGACAAGGGTATTCGTGGTAAAGTTAGTTTGGCCGATGACAAAATCCATATTTGCGCCGTTCGTTAAGGGTATGCTGTTGAAGACGGCAACGCGGTGGTTTGTACGGTCTGAAATATAGAGCCTGCCGTTCGCACAGACCGCCGCTGCCACCGGCTGGTCAAAATTCTGTTGCGTGATGCCGGCAGTCCCGGTGACAAAATCTGCCTGACCGATCACCACGTCCGGGCTTGCGGCATTCGAGGTGGGTATCGAATTGAACACCAGCACCCGGTTATTGTTGCGGTCGATCACGAGTAGCTTGAGTTTGTAGCCGTCGTTCACATCGATTGCGGTGACCATGCCGTAATTAAAACTGACGCCATTCTGCTTCGTCGTGCCACCATCGCGGTTCACAAGGTTATTCGACCACGATGGCGACGCCTGCTCCACCTGGAACAATTCGTACTCACTGGTTTGGCCCGTCGACAGCGGTGTTCCGCTCGCGCCGTAAGTTTCATTGTACTGAGTCACATAACTGTTGATGGCGCTCGTGGAAAATGTCTTCACGAGCGAGGTCTTCTTGTAAGCGGCTTTATCCGCTACGCAGATGATTCCGCTGCCTGAGTTTGCCATGAGCTCGGAATAGTTCATGCGGACCGAAACTGTATCTCCTGCACCTGCGAAGCCGGATTGCGGCAGAATTTGCGCCAATGTACCGCTGGTACAGTCTGCTCCGTAGCGAACCGAATAATTCACGTAACGGTCGGCATAAAACTGCACCGTGATAAATCCGCCATTGGCGTCTATCTGCATTGTCGAAGAATTATCACCAACATAATTGAGCACAATTTCGCGGTCTTCGTCGGTAAATTGGCTCAGGTAGCGGGCACAGCCGCCGCCCACCATCGAATTAGCTGCAAGAGCGATACAGGCGAGAAGCCGCCCCACGGCCGCAGCTTTTTCGGCGCGCGCTGAGACCGCAACCATTTATCGGTTAGACGAGAACATATCGAATATGGCAACAAAAGAAGCAGCCTGCACACAGGGCTGCGCGGCCCAATAGCCAATTTGTTTACGCCTCGGCCGAAACTCCGTTTTAGGCAATGTGGCGGTGTCATCCGGAAAAAAGGTAAAAAAGCGTACCCGCCTCGCGGAAATCGGACCCGAGATAGAAATCCGCAAAGAAGAGCCCGTCGTCGACAAAACGCTCAGCAAAAACCCGTACACAGAATCGAGCATACAATGGTATCTCGAAGAAATCAATAAGATACCGCTCTTAACGCGCGAAGAAGAAGACCGGCTTGCGCGTGGGGCGATTGCCGGCGACCCAAAATCAAAAGAGCGCCTCATCACGGCAAACCTGCGTTTCGTTGTACAGGTGGCAAAGAAGTACCAGAAATTTGGCATTAGCCTGCTCGATCTCATTAACGAAGGTAATTTGGGATTAATCAAAGCGGCAGAACGCTTCGATCCCGACATGGGCTATCATTTTATCAGCTACGCAGTCTGGTGGATCAGACAGGCGATTATTCTCGCGATTAACCAGAAGGCGGCGATGATTCGCCTGCCGATGAACCGCACCATCGACGTCGCGCGCATCGACGCGATACAAAAAGATCTTGAAAATGAACTCGGCGAAGAACCCACGCTGACGCAGATCGCCGACCGACTCGACATGCCAGAAGCGGAAGTGCGCTGGCTGAAACAGATTTCTTCAGACTATGTTTCACTCGATGTACCGGCGAACGCCGATTCTGAGAACACGCAGATCTCGCAGGTACGCGACGACAAATACCTGTCGCCCGAAGACCAGGTGATGCAGGGTGCGCTGGCTGATTCCCTGAAGGCAATTTTGGGCGAGCTTACACCGAGCGAGCGCGAGATTATCGAACACCGCTACGGTCTTAATGGCAAAAAGATGCTATCGCTGACGCAGGCGGGAAAAAAATTCAACCTGTCGAAAGAGCGTGTGCGGCAGATTGAAAAACTGACGCTGCTCAAATTGCAAAAGTACGGCAAGCAGCGTCACCTCGAAGATTTCCTGGGTAATGAAGACTGATTGAATAATTCAGCGACGGCCTGTTTTCAAAAACCAATCCGGCGCCTCATCGTTTTTTAGGAGTTTCCCTGATGGCAGATACAGAAAAAGAGAAGAAGCCGGCCAAAGCAAAAAAAACGGCCACCAAAGCCAAAAAGCCATCCCTGGTGATAGTCGAATCACCCGCGAAGACTAAATCCATCGGCAAATTCCTCGGCGGTAAATTCCGCGTAGAGTCTTCCAAAGGCCATTTGATCGATCTGCCGCGCTCGAGCATGGGTATCGACATCCAGGACAATTTCAAGCCTCTTTATATAACGATTCGCGGCAAGGGAAAAACCCTGGGTGAACTCAGGAAAGCCGCGAAAAACTCTTCTGAAGTATTACTCGCAACCGACCCCGACCGCGAAGGCGAAGCGATCAGCTGGCACCTCGGCCGTGCGCTGGCAGAAGTGAACCCGAAGATCAGCCGCATCGAATTCAACGAAATCACCAAAGACGCGGTGCTCAAAGCCGTCGAACACCCGCGCGCCATCGACATGCAGCGCGTCGATTCACAACAGGCACGGCGCATTCTCGATCGCCTCGTGGGCTATGAAATTTCTCCGGTGCTGCAGAAAAAATTCGGCTCGCGGCGTTTTTCTGCCGGTCGGGTGCAATCCGCAGCGCTCAAAATTTTATGCGACCGGGAAACCGAAATCGACAAATTCGTTGCCGAAGAATTCTGGGAATTTGACGGTTTCTTTTCAAGCGCAACGGCAAAGGCCAAAGACAAGGAAACCGCGTTCCGATTGTCGCAGATCGATGGCAAAAAAGTCAGCGTCACCAGCAAAGCCGATGCGGAAGCCCTCGAAAAAAAGATACTTGCCGCCGAATATAAACTTGCCTCCCGCAAGACATCCGAGCGGCGCATCAAGCCGCTCGCCCCTTATATCACGAGCCGTTTGCAGCAGGACGCCTCGACTCGACTCGGCTTTCGCGCGCAGAAGACCATGTCGATTGCGCAGGGGCTTTATGAAGGCGTTGAACTCGGCAAAGAAGGTTCGCAGGGTCTGATTACCTATATGCGTACCGACTCGACGCGTATCTCGGCGACCGGTCTCGAACAGGCACGCGGCTATATTGCCGCTAACTTCGAGGCCGCCTACCTGCCCGAAGCCCCGATACAATACAGCAAGAAAGCTGAAAACACGCAGGATGCTCACGAAGCGATTCGCCCAACCGATGTATTGCGCACCCCCGAGAGCGTTGAAAAGTATCTCGACCGCGACCAGTACCGCCTCTATGCGCTGATCTGGCGCCGCTTTGTCGCTTCACAGATGTCCCCGGGCGTGGACGAACTCGTCACCTTCGAGATTCAGGACAAAGACAACGCTTTTACGTTTCGCTACTCGAGCTCGCGGCAGACATTCCCGGGTTTTCGCGCCATCTATCCTCTCGGCGAAGAGAAGGTCGGTTATGTACCGACTTTCAACGAGGGCGAGGCCCTGAAAATTCTGCAGTTCGACAAACAGCAGAAATTCACACAGCCGCCGCCGCGCTATACCGAAGCATCGCTCATCAAGGCGATGGAAGAGTCGGGCATCGGTCGCCCGGCAACGTATGTACCCACGATTGGCACGCTCGATAAGCGCGCATATATCGAACGCAAGGGCCGGCAGCTGATACCCACCAAACTGGGTCGTGTCGTGAATGACATCATGGCGGCGCACTTTCCCGACATTGTCGACCTGAAATTCACCGCGAACATGGAAGAGAAGCTCGACAGCATTGCGCAGGGCCAGAGCGAATGGCGCGCAATGCTCACCGATTTTTATCCCGCATTCCACGGCACCGTCGAGCGCGCGGGTAACGAGATCGCCGACCAGACTCACCTAGTCCGCATTCCGCTCGGTCGCCCCTGCCCTAAATGTGGCAATGAACTGATGCAAAAGCTGGGTAAAAACGGCTACTTCATTGGTTGCAGCAACTTCCAGGGTGGCTGCCGTTTTTCAGAAAGTATTCCTCTGGGTGTTTGCCCGCTCTGCGGCGGCAACGTGGTAAAGAAGAAAGGCAAAAAAGGCCGTGGATTTTTTGGCTGCGCGAACTATGCCACCACGGGCTGCGAATTCACCATGCTCGAAACGCCGGCAAAACGCACCTGCCCCAAGTGTAATTCGATTATGGGCCAAAAGGTGCGCAAGACGGGCATCACGCTGACCTGCCAGAATCAGGAATGCAGGCATGTGATCGAAGAGACGGCAGAAGACGCACCGGCCGACGGTAACTCAGCAGCAGAGTAAGCGGACAGGAGCCTGCGCGCCAATCCGCAAAGGCTCCCGACCGAACCCTGTAGCAGTTTCCTTTTCCGGAGGATGCTACAGGGTCTTAAAGAGCTTTCTCAGCGACTGGAAATACGAAACGTGCAGATTTTGCGGTCTGCGCCCCGAATACGACAGGATAAAACTGTAAAACGTGTGCACCGTTAGCGAGTATTTCTCGAGCCTGCCGGTCGCCGGCGGATTGCGCTCAAAAGCCCGGTCGACGAACCGGAAAATATCCCCACCATAGAGGCTGGTATAACGGTCGCCGATTTCCGCCGGCGAGGCATAGACCAGTGCAAACATCAGCCGAAAAAACTCGGGATATTCCTGGTGCAGCCAGGTGACGCCGCGGAACATCTCACGGATCTCGGTCAAAAGATCGCGGCTCTGCGGTATGCGCCGGCGCAGGTTGCGCAGCATAAAAAGATGCGTCGCGCGCAGGCATGCCCAGTAGAGGTTCTCTTTGCTGCCAAAATGGTGGTAGATGCTCGGCTGTTCAAGACCCGCCTCGTGGCTGATTTCCCTGACCGATGTCCCGTAAAAACCCTTGCGTGAAAAAGCAATGGTGGCGCCGATCAGAATGCGTTCGCGCGAATCGCGCCATTTATAAACTTCCCAGGCAGGCTTTGGAGTATTCTCTTGCATGAATTTCGCTGTCATGGTTCGCTCTAATGCCTGCGGCGACACGCATAAATTGAAATTGAAAATTGAATTTTTTAGTTGTGCTATTGATTGGTTTATCGAAGGCGACACACACATTTTAATGTTGGGGAATGCATGACACTCACAACCGCGCCGGCGACTGCCCGGCATCCGGAGGTTGCTCAGCAACTGCCGGCCGGCGAACCGCCTCTGGAGGTTCGACCTACCCGATTCGGGAAAGGCGTTTTCGCAAAAAAAGAATTCAAACCGGGTGAAAAGATCCTTCAGTTCCGCGGCAGAATCTATAGCCGCAAAGATTACCTGGGCAAAGTAAATCCTGAAAAGTGCCATTACATGCAGATCGACACAGACCTGTTCCTGGGGCCGACAACAACCCCTGATAACTTTGTGAATCACTGCTGTGAACCCAATGCAGGCTTGAAAATCCACAAAGGCAAGGCATTCCTGATCGCGATCAAAACAATCCACGCCGAACAGGAAATCACTTTCGACTATTCGACCTCGATGGCCGAAGACCACTGGGAAATGGACTGCGCCTGCGGCGCCCCTTCGTGCCGCTCGCGCGTGCGCGACTTCAAATACCTGCCCGTCAAATTACAGCAGCACTACGCAGAACTGGGCATCGTGCCCGACTTTGTGATGCGCTCGGCGGGCTTAAGCGATCCCTATGATCTTTTCCACGCTGCCGGCCGGTCTAACGGCGCTCGCGCAGATTTTAATGCTTCACCCGCATATTGAGGTTCGCGGCAGCGACATTGAGGGCCGCGGGCTGTTTGCCAATGCGGTCATCAAAAAGGGCGAACTGGTTTGGCGTAAAGAAGACAACGAACGTTACTATTCGCAGGCCGAGATAGACCGCTTCACCCCCGAACAAAAAAAGAATTTCTACAACTACTGCTACCAGGTTGGCCCCGATCAGTTTTATGGTACACCCGAGGGTAAAGCCGGTGACGATGCCGATTATATGAACCACAGCTGCGACCCGAACACCTGGTTTGAGGCAGATGGCAGCATGACTGCGCTGCGCGACATTTCACCCAATGAAGAAGTCACATACGATTATGCCACCAGCGAATCGCGTGCCGATTTTCAGTTAAACTGCCGCTGCGGCAGCCCACTCTGCCGCGGTACGGTGCGCGGCGACGACATAAAAAAGATCGCCACACTGCGTGAGCGCTATGGCAAGCACGTGATGCCGCATGTTTTGGCGTAAAACATTTCCGAGCTATCAATCCGCATTATTGTCTTTTTGTTCTGAATGCACCGGTATTTCTTCTGGCAAATCTTCGTCGGCGGCATTTTCTTGCCGCTTGCGCGCAGGATAACCGAATGCCTTTTCATAACCCTTTTTGCCTGGAATCGTGTTGGCGAAATGCCACTCGGCATAATCGGTTTCGCCAAGGCCTTTGCTCAAGCCAGTCTGCTTGAGAATGCGCGCCGTTTCAGCCGAATTGTGCGCGGTGATTTTGAGCCCCATGCTGAATTCGACCGTGTGCAGGTACTCGTGGAAAAATTGCGGATAGTTACCATAACGCGCCCAGCCATCGGGATACCACACGCGGCGCATACCGACAGTGTTTTTGCCGCTGCTGTCGAGTGGCAGGCGGCCCAGACCACCCGATGCGATGCCACCTTTGTAGGGATACATGAACCACACGAGATCATAGTTCTGCGCGCTGTCTGCCATGAGCTTATCCATTTCGGCGCCCCAGGGTGAAAGACTCTCGAGCACACCTTTGCCGCGTTTAGCTAAACGCGTCATGTCTGCATCGACAACCTGGTAGTCGACTGCGAGCGAAACCTTACCGCGCGAAAAGAGTTCGATATACTGCTTGAGCAGGCCAAAATTCAGTTCGAGATGGCGCAGGTTGCAGACATTGCCGTCATATTTGAGCACCTTACCGCCGTCGGGGCCTGAAGCCCGCGTGCGCCGCGGATAGATCACCCGGATTCTCTGTACATACTCAGGCGTGACCGAACCCAAATCTTTGCGCGCGGCGAGATAGCGGCGCACGTCTTCGAGTGCTCCCCATCCGCGCTTTCTTTTCCACGTCGCCGACGGCGGATGGGCCGCTGCGAGCGACTCGGCTTCGGCAAACCATTTTTCTGCCGCTGCATAGTTGCCCTGCGAAAACTCGCGCACGGCCAGCCAGTTGCGTATCGTGGCAGAGCACTTGCTGCTGTCGCCGCAATAGGCCAGCCCGTCATCAAAGGCAAAATTTACGATGTAGTTGGTGATATTCTGTTTTGCGCCGGCTGGCATCGAGCAGGTTTCGCCGCCGAAGGCGGCATAGGCGTCTGGCGCGGCAGAAAGCGCACTAGCGGCTATGAAAATCCATAGCAACAAAAACGGGGCCGAAAGGGTGCGCATATACATGCGGAGACGAACGATTTTCCCTGCTGCGCAGTCTACCTTAATTACTTCTCAAGCGTCGTAGACTTCAACCAGGTTCATCAGCGCATCGGGCAACGATGTATAATCGGCAAACTGCACTCCCACAGCCGTCGCCACATCGCCGGCGAGCACCGATTGTTTACTCCAGGCAATGTGGCCTTCAAAAGCCAAATCGAATGCCGGGTTCTCATTATGAACCACACCGCGCACTGCTGCACCGACCTGCGTTTCCTTATCGCTCAGTGGTGCCGCGATCAGGATCTTCATGCCACCGACGGAAATATCCGTAAGAGTCGCGTTTCCGATCGGCGGCACATCGAGCCTTACCATACATCCGCCAAACCGCTGCGCCAGTATGCGCTGAAATCGCCTGTGTTCTGCACTCATTCTTCTGGTGGAGAAGCCAGACATACATTGGCCGCGTAAAGCACAGCAGAAGACGCGGGTTAATTTCTGCTCGACCAGCCAACATGCCAGAGCCCGCTGCCTCCATGGGCTTTATTAAACCGACCCCGCCACCCTATGACCCGATCGCCTGGAATACCAAGCCCTATGGCGAGCGCGCGGAACTCGCGTGCAAAGCGTGGGCAGTGCAGGGCTACGGCACACCCATCGGCGCCTATACTCTCTACATACTCAAAGTGGCATTCTACATCTACATGTGGACGTTCTTTACGAGCTTCACTCCGGGGCTCGGTGAGATTGCGCACTGGCGCGCATGGATATTTCAACCGATCGCGTTCCAGAAGGCGATTCTGTGGAGCATGCTGTTTGAAATCCTGGGGCTTGGCTGCGGAAGCGGACCTCTGACTGGCAGGTATTTTCCTCCTATAGGCGGATTTCTCTATTTTCTGAGACCTGGCACGACTAAGCTACCGCTTTACCCTGCTCTGCCACTTTTGGGCGGCACACGGCGCAGCATTCTCGATGTGCTGCTCTACGCGGCTTTGCTGGCGCTCATCGTGCGCGCGCTGATTGCGCCGGCAATCGCCTTTGAACACGTGTTGCCGATTGTCACGCTGCTGCCGCTCTTAGGCATGATGGACCGCACACTATTTCTTGCCGCACGCGGAGAACACTACTGGACGACTGCTGTGTGCTTTCTGTTTGCTGCCACCGGGGGCGGTGCCTACGGCTGGTTACCGGGTGCCAAGGCAGTGCAACTCGCGCTGTGGTTCTGGGCGGGCTTTTCGAAACTCAACCGCCATTTTCCGTACGTCGTGGGAGTCATGACCTCGAACAGCCCGTTCACGCGTTTTGCATGGATGCGCAAACTGATGTACAGAGATTTTCCGAACGATGTCAATCCTTCTCTGCTTGCTCGCATTGCCGGCCACTGGGGCACTGCCGTTGAACTGGGCATTCCGATCATTCTGCTGCTTTCGCCGACCGGCAGTTATGCGCATATCGCCGGGATGGCGCTGATGCTCGGCCTGCACGTCTATATCACGAGTAATGTGCCGATGGGTGTGCCGATTGAATGGAACTTCATGGTCGTCTATGCCGCATTCTTCCTTTTTTGGGCCCAGGCGGATGTATCGCTGCTCACGATGCCTTTGCCACTTGCGGTGTTTCTCGCGGTGATGCTGCTTGCGCTGCCGCTAATCGGTAATATTTACCCGCGCGCTCTGTCGTTTCTCGTCTCGATGCGTTATTATGCAGGCAACTGGGCGGCGGGTGTGTGGCTGTTTAAGACAGGCAGCCACAAAAAACTCGAAAAGCTCACCACCAGCGCGCGCTGGGTGCCCGACCAACTGCGCCTGTTTTATTCCGAAGCTGATACGATTGCGATTCTGAGCAAGGTGATGGCGTTTCGCCTGATGCACCTGCACGGCCGCGCATTCTCTGAGCTGATACCACGCGCAGTGCCGCGCTTTGAAGACTATGAATATGTCGAGGGCGAAGTTATGGCGGGGCTCATACTCGGCTACAACTTCGGCGACGGCCATCTGCACGACGAGAAGCTCGTCAAAGCAGTGCAAGAGCAGTGCGGATTTGCCCCCGGTGAACTGCGTTGCGTGTTCATCGAATCTGAGCCTCTCCTTAGTACCGATTTGCAGTACCGCATCCATGATGCGCATGACGGCAATATTGCAGCGGGGGCCATTTCGGCCGCGCGTCTGCGCAACAGGCAACCGTGGCAGACGCAGTCATAATTGGATCAGGTCCCAATGGCCTCGCCGCGGGCATCAGGCTCGCCAGCGCCGGCGTAAAAGTATTAATTCTCGAAGCGCATGAGAAGATCGGCGGCGGCACGCGCACGGCCGACCTCACGCTCAAAGGTTTTCACCATGACGTATGCTCTTCGGTGCACCCGATGGGGGTTGTTTCGCCCTACTTCAAAAAGTTGCCGCTCGACAAGCACGGCCTCGAATGGATTTTCCCCGAAGCCTCGGTTGCACATCCACTGAACGGCAGACCCGCCGCGCTTTTGACACGCTCGCTCGAAGAGACCGCGGCGCGTCTGGGTATCGATGGCGAACGCTATACAAAGACGCTCAGGCCCTTCGTTTGCTGCGCCGAAGAGCTGATCGCCGGTGCGCTCAGCCCAACAAAATTTCCACGGCACCCGATTTTGATGGCGCGCTTCGGCCTCGAAGCGATTAGGACTGCCGAATCGCTGGCCTCCCGCTTTCGTACCGAAGAGGCCAAGGCACTGATTGCCGGCTGTGCGGCTCACTCGATTCTACCGCTCGACAAATCTCTCACCGCCGCGGTTGCGCTCATTTTTATGATCACCGGCCACATGCAAAACTGGGCCGTCGCGAAAGGCGGATCGCAGAGTATCGCCAAAGCGCTCGCATCGTACTTTCGCTCGCTCGGCGGCGAAATACGCACGGGCCACCGCGTGGCGAGTGCAGCCGATCTGCCGCCGGCGCGCGCGTACCTGTTCGACACAAGCCCCAACCTGCTGGCAGAAGGTTTCGCCGATGTTCTGCCTGCGAGTTATGTGGCACGGCTGAACAAGTTCCGTTACGGGCCCGGTGTGTTCAAAGTGGACTATGCGCTCAAACGCTGCATTCCGTGGCGCGACGCGAACATCCTCAAGGCCTCGACAGTGCACATCGGCGGCACGATGGCAGAAATTGCTGCAGCAGAAAAGGCTGTGTGGTCAGGCAAACATCCGCAGAAGCCCTTCGTCTTACTGACGCAGCAAAGCGAATTTGACGCGAGCCGAGCCCCCAAGGGAAAGCACACGCTGTGGGCATACTGCCACGTGCCCAATGCCTCGATGATCGATATGTCTGCGGCAATAGAGGCGCAGATCGAACGCTTTGCGCCGGGTTTTGGCGACACGATTCTGAGGCGCCATAGCATGCACGCCGGCGACTTCGCCGCCTACAATGCGAATTATGTCGGGGGTGCGATCACCGGCGGCGTCTCTGACCTTGCGCAGTTTCTGACCCGCCCGGTGGCGAGGCTCAACCCTTACACGACGCCCAATAACCGCATCTTTCTCTGCTCGGCCTCGACGCCCCCGGGTGGCGGCGTGCACGGCATGTGCGGATTCAACGCGGCGGAGACAGTGCTGGCGCGTATTGGCAAATTATCCGTTTCACCGCCGCAAAGTCTCCGCAGCTGACATTATGGCGAAGAATAGCATGTCACTGGTCGTGTTTCTCAACCAATTCATCAAGGGTTACGTGATATTGAATATTCTCGCACTGCCGGTTACCGTTTTGCTCACGCTGTTCATCGGCATCATGGCTGGCGCCACGCCGCATGGCGGTCTGTTTAGCCACCCGTTCTTGCTGGCCGCCGCGTTTATTTACGGGTCGCCGTTAATCACTTTCGCCTGCGTTCTTCTGGCGGCGAAGCTGTTTGACGCCCTCGTACGCCTGACTCCTCTGAAAAGCAACCAGGTTTCGCTGCCGGGATTACTCTTTGCCGCCATTGCCGTCGTGGTACTCGGCAACATCTTTGTGGATAATCTTTACCAGTTCAAACAGGGACAATTCGGGCTGTCATTCGTGGCTCTGGGGCTGATTCTGGCCTTTCTGGCAATCGTCTATGCGTGCGCCAAAGTTCGCGTGCCCATTGTCTCTGACTGGTTTCGCGATTAACCTACTCCGATTTGCTGAGCAGCTCGAGAAAGAGGCTGGTCTTGGTTTCAATTTCGAGATTGAGTTTTTCGATATCGCGCCCCGTTTCGGCGGCCTTGTCAAAGGCAAGTGTCCCCGAAGAAAGCTCGGCCGACAGTTGCTCCAGCCGCGCCTCGAGTATAGGTATTTCTTTTTCGAGTGCATCGCGCTCTTTAATCTGAGCAAACGTGAGTTTTGCCGATTTTGCCGTGCGCTGGCGTTCGCGCGGCTCTTTGGCCTCTTTCTCCTGCACCTGCCGGATCTTTTCCGCGGCCTCTTTTTCGGCGAGGTATGCCGAATAGTTACCGTTAAAATCCTTCACCTCACCTTCGGCGCCCGGACGGAAATCGTTGTCGAGCACGAACAGGTGCTGCGTGAGTTTATCCATGAAGTAACGGTCGTGCGAGACGATCAAAAGACAGCCCTGGAAATTCTGCAGATAGTCTTCGAGCACGTTGATCGTTGCGATGTCGAGGTCGTTGGTCGGTTCGTCGAGTATCAGAAAGTTTGGATTCTGCATCAGAATCGTGAGCAGGTACAGCCGGCGCTTTTCGCCACCGCTCAAGGTCGCTGCCTGCTGGCGGTGCGTCGACGGCGGAAACAGGAACTGTTCGAGCAGCTGCGCCGCAGTCAGCGATTTGCCCTTCGAGAGCGCCACGGCTTCGGCGACATGGCGCACCGCTTCGAGAATGGTCTGCCCTTCAGGGAAATTGGCGCCGGTTTGGCGGTAATAACCAAAGACCGTTGAGAGTCCTTTATCCACCGTGCCTGAATCGGGCTTTTCGAGCCCGGTCAAAAGATTCAGGAAAGTCGATTTTCCGGCTCCATTGCGGCCGATAACGCCGATGCGGTCGCCGCGCAGAAATTTATACTCGAAGTTATGGATCAGCTTGCGCCCGCCATAACTCTTGTTGAGGCCGGTGATTTCGAGAATTTTGCCGCCGACGCGGTTCATTTCGAGTTCAAGCGTCTTGAGCTCTTCTTTTTCGCGAGCGGTCGCTTTGACTTTCAGCTCTTCAAACGCATCAACACGGTACTTGGCCTTTGTGCCGCGCGCCTTGGGCTGTTTGCGAATCCACTCGAGCTCGCGGCGCATCTTGTTCTGTGCCTTGCCGACCGCGAGCGCTTCGGCCTCTTCGCGTTCGGCCTTCTTTTCGAGAAAGTTCGAATAGTTGCCGGGATAGCTGTAGATTTGCCCGTTATCGAGTTCGAGAATTTCGTCGCACACCGTTTCGAGAAAATAGCGGTCGTGCGTGACCAGGAACAGCGTAATCTTTTCGCGCGTCAGGTAACTCTCGAGCCACTCAATCATGTCGAGATCGAGATGGTTCGTCGGCTCATCGAGAATCAGTATTTCGGCTTCTTCAATCAGTGCATGCGCCAGCGCGACACGTTTGCGTTCGCCGCCCGACAGAGAAGAAACTTTCGCAGTAATATCTTTGATGCCCAGCCGCGTGAAAATGCCTTTGATCTTGCGTTCGTAATCCCACGCGCCCGCCGCTTCGACGTCGGCAATCGCGGTATCGATGCCCTTGCCCGTCTGCATCGCTTCTTCATAGCGCGCGAGCACACGCATAATGGGTTTGCGCGTATCGAAGATCGTTTCCGCAATGGTCATCTTTTCGTTGAGCTCGTCGGATTGATCCAGGTATGACAGCCTGACGCCGTTGCGAAGTACGACGCGCCCTTTATCGGCAGATTCTTTACCCACCAAAATCTGCATCAGCGTCGATTTGCCGGCGCCATTGCGCGCAATCAGGGCCTTTTTTTCACCCGCATCGAGGCCGAAGGATATGTCTTTGAAGAGTACTTTTTCGCCAAAGGCCTTGCTGAGTTTTTCGACAGAAAGATAGTTCAAGGGTGTTCTCCGCGCGGCATCGCCGCCAAAGACCGTTTCTGAGACTGGGCGCAAACGCGATTGGGTGCGGGTGCTGACCTGCACGGGGACATCCAGGAACGAGCTTGTTTTCATTTGCCGCCTGAGATTATACGCAGATGTGACGTATGGACCAAAAGGTTGCCGATGATATCTTCGAGGCGGGGCTCAGCGCCGGGGCAGACTTCATCGATCTGTACGAAGAAGAAACTCGTAATGCAGCAGTCAGCCTGCGCGACCACAAGATTGAAAACGCCACTGCGGGTCTCGAATATGGCATAGGCCTGCGCCTGCTCTATGGCACCGACGTGGTCTATGGTTATACCAGTAGCGATTCGCGCGACGCCCTGATGAAATTGCTGCAGGCGCTCGTCGCGGCGCGAGGTGCGAACAAGACTGTAGAGACGCACTATAGTACCTCTCCAAATAAAACAATTATCGTCCCCGCAATGCAGACCATACGCCGCAGACCAGAAGACGCGGGCCAGGCGGCGAAGCTGCCGCTGCTTTTGCGCGCTGAGAAGGCCGGTTATGCCATTTCCCCGAGTGTCGCACAAGTGAGTGCATCGCTCGTCGATTCGACCAAAAAGATCACCATCATGAACAGCGAAGGGCTAACCGTCAGCGACGCCCGCACACGCGCACGCTTTTCTGTGTCAGTCACCGCCGAGAAGGACGGTGAACGTTTTGTCGCCGGCGAATCGCCGGGTGCGCTCGCGGGTTTTGAATTTTTTGACGGGCTCAACGTCGAAGAATACACGCGCTCCGCGGCCGAGCGCGCAGTGCGCATGCTGAGCGCCGGCTATATCGACGGCAAAAAGATGCCGATCATTCTCGGCAATGGCTTTGGCGGCGTGATCTTCCACGAAGCCTGCGGCCACCCGCTCGAGACCGAGGCGTTGCGCAAAAAGGCCACACCGTTCGCCGGCAAACAGGGCCAGCTGATTGCACACCCGTCCGTGACTGCGATCGACGACGGCACCATCTTCGGCAGCTGGGGATCGATTGCAATCGACGACGAAGGCATGCCGACCGAAAAAACCATCCTCATTGAAAATGGTATTCTTAAGAACTATATCTCTGACCGGGTGGGTGCAATCGAATGCAATGTGCGCCGCACTGCTTCTGCGCGCCGCGAATCTTATAAATATGCACCGGTGTCGCGCATGCGCAACACGTACATCGCCGCAGGCAAAAACACGCTCGCCGACATGCTCGACGGCGTGAACGAAGGGCTCTATGCCCCGAAACTCGGCGGCGGTTCGGTCAACCCGGCGACGGGCGAATTCAATTTCGCAGTCGAAGAAGGTTATCGCATCCGCAATGGCAAGATCGCCGAACCCGTGCGTGGCGCGACGCTCATCGGCAAAGGCCACGAAATTCTACCGCACATCTCGATGGTCGGCAATGATCTCGAAATCACCGCCGGCATGTGCGGCGCATCGTCGGGCAGCGTTCCGGTTACGGTCGGTCAACCTACCCTCAAAGTGGATGAGATGTTAGTGGGGGGCAGGTGATCACGATGATTACGGGCTCTGCGGCTGCCACGGATGGCATCCTTGCCGCGGAGGCGATGAGCGGCACCGACGCGGCCATGGACGGCCTCCGGGCGGAGGTAAGGTGAAGATCTCCGAAGCCATCTCAGCCATGGCCGACCTCGCGAAAGCCTCGGCCTGCAAGGATTTTGATATCGTCGGTTATGATTCGTTCAGCGAGAGCGTCGAGGTATTCGAAGGCAAAGTCAGTAATTCTGAAATCCAGAGCGCATCGGCCATTGGCATTCGTGTATTCAAAAACTCCCGCCCCGGTGTCGCGTTCACGGAAAAACTGTCGCCAGAGGCGCTCAAGATTTGCCTCGGCGACGCTCTGTCACACACAGAGCTCACCGACCCCGTGCAATTTTCGGTCGCCGATCCTGAAAGCGCGATTGACACCAATTTTGACCACATGTCGCCGGAATACGATGCGATCGGTTTCAGCGACCTCACAAAACTCGCCATCGAACTCGAGAATGAAGCGCGTTCGCTCGACAAGCGCATCGAAAACGTGCCATACACAGGCGCCGGTCGTTCGTCGGGCAGAAGTTTCTTTCTGAACTCGCGCGGGGTCAGCTATGAGCACGCATCACAGGAATTCAGTGCGTACTCCGCTGCGGTCGGCATTCTGGGTGAGCAGAAAAAAATGGGCTTTTACAGCAATAGCCGGCTCAAATTCAGCGACCTGCCTGCGCTGGGTATTGCGCGCCGTGCGGTAGAGCGCACAGTCGAACAACTCGGCGCCGCACCGGTACCGCACGGTAAATACACGGTACTGTTCACCAACCGGGTGAGCGGGCAGATCATGTCGCTCTACCAGTCGCCCTACTTTGCCGAACTGGCGATCCGCGGGCAATCGCGCCTCAAGGGCCGCCTCGGCGAGGTGATGGCCGCACCACACCTGACGCTGGTGTCTCAGGCGCACGCACCGCTGTTAAAAGGTTCACGTGCCCGCGACGGCGAAGGTGTGCCAACACGCGATCTCGATGTGATTCGCAACGGCAAGTTTGTCAATTTTCTGTACAATCTCGAAGCCGCGGCAATTGACAAAGTCAGCCCAACAGGTAATGCAGTACGCTCGGTAAGTTCCAAAGCAGGCACAGGATTCAAAAACCTGGTCGTCAGCCCGGGAGAAAAAACTGCGCAGCAGCTGATTGCCGCCGGCATGGTTCTTGTCATCGACAAACTCGAAGGGGCTGCCGGCTGCTCTGCAATCTCGGGTGAACTTTCCATCGGCGCGCAGGGTTATCTCTGTGTCGACGGCAAACGCACGCAACCCGTTGACCGCATCACGCTGAGCTCAAACTATTTTGATATGCTGAAAAATATCGAAGCCGTGTCTTCGGAATATAACGACCAATACAGCTCGGTGCGGGTACCCGATCTGCTGATCAGCAATATTGCCGTGGCAGGTTGACATGGTCGTTTTAGTCAGCGGCGGCGCAGGTTACATCGGCTCACATGCAGTGCGGGCACTCAGCGCAGCGGGCCACGCGCCGGTCGTGATCGACAACTTCAGTACCGGCCACCGCGAATTTGTGAGTGGGATTAACTGCGTCGAGGCAGATGTCGGCGACAAGGCGGCCGTGGCTCACGCGGTGAAACAATATGGCGTCGAAGCCGCCATGCATTTTGCCTCTTTTATCAATGTCGGCGACTCAGTGCATGACCCACGGTCGTACTATGAAAACAACGTCGCGTCGGGCATTCGCTTCATCTCGGCGCTGCAAGAAGCGGGCGTAAAGAAGTTCATTCTGTCGTCGACTTGCGCGGTCTATGGCTCTCTCGGTGAAATTCGACCATTGAGCGAAAAAGACGCGATTCAACCAATTAATCCATATGCAGCGTGCAAGCGCATGCTCGAAACCGTGCTCACCGATTTTTGTGCGGCGTATGACTTTCACACCGTCGTGTTTCGTTATTTCAATGCTTCGGGTGCGATGGTAAACGGTGACATCGGCGAATGGCATGAACCCGAAACGCACCTGATACCCAATATTCTG